>NC_018010.1:0-1200000 GCF_000265405.1 Belliella baltica DSM 15883
AATTTATATTATTTTACAGGAATTAATGAGTTCAGAGGCTAATGCAGTATGGAAAGAATGCTTACGTGTTATAGAGCAACACGTCAGCGAACAAAGTTTCTCTACTTGGTTCAAACCAATCAATCCTGCAAGATTAGAAGGGAGTAGTTTAACAATTCAGGTTCCGAGCCAGTTTTTTTATGAATGGCTAGAAGATAATTATGTTGAAGTTCTCAAACTAGCAATCAAAACTACTTTAGGTCAAAACGGTCGTTTAGAGTACGCTGTCGTAGTTGACAGAGGAAATTCACAGAACCAGCCATATATGGTTAGCTATCCACAAGGAAATGCTGCTGTCAATAACCCCAAGAAACCTGCTCCCATGGAAGAGAGCAGAAGCCCTTTTGAAATGCAATCACTCAATAGTGATATGCTTCTTCAATCCAATTTAAATCCCAACTATTCTTTCAATTCATACATAGAAGGAGATTGCAATAGACTAGCCCGATCCGCAGGATTTGCAGTTGCCACAAAACCTGGAATTACTTCCTTCAATCCTTTGATGGTTTATGGGGGTGTTGGGCTTGGAAAAACACATTTGGTTCAAGCCATTGGGAATGAAATCAAAAACGGTCCTGAGGAGAAGTTCGTACTTTATGTCTCTTCTGAGAAATTTGTGAATCAATTCATGGATTCCATTAAAGATGGAAATGTGAAAAGCTTTACTAATTTTTACATGCAAGTGGACGTATTGATCATTGATGACATTCAATTTTTAGCTGGGAAAGACAGAACACAAGAGATGTTTTTCCATATTTTCAATCATTTGCATCAGAACAAAAAGCAAATCATCATGACCTCAGATTGTCCTCCAAGGGATTTGAAAGGTTTAGAAGAAAGATTGCTATCAAGGTTTAAGTGGGGACTCACAGCAGATTTGCAGATGCCTGATTTTGAAACAAGGGTAGCAATCATCAGAAGAAAAATGCAATCCGAAGGGATTTATATACCTGATGATGTGATTGAATATTTGGCTTATACGGTAGATACCAATGTCAGAGAACTAGAGGGAGTGATGATTTCTCTTATAGCGCACGCATCACTTAATCGAGTTGAAATTGACTTGACCTTGGCCAAGCAGATCATGAAGAATATCGTCAAAGATATAGAAACAGAAGTAGGGATAGATTTTATTCAAAAAACTGTTTCTGACTATTTTGATATCAAATTAGACGATCTAAAAGCCAAAACAAGAAAAAAAGAAATTGTAACTGCAAGACAAGTTGCTATGTATTTTTCAAAGGAATTCACTAATCACTCTTTAAAATCGATTGGCTATCATTTTGGCGGTAGAGATCATAGTACTGTGATCCATGCAGTACAAACTGTAAATGACCTAATGGAAACTGATACTGCTTTTAGAAACTCAGTCAATGACTTAAAGAAAAAATTCAAAATGCGCTCTTATTAAGAAGCGCATTTTTTTTCATTCGGGTCGAATTTGGTTCATAAAGATCTGAACAAGTTCTCTCGCCTTTTTGATAGCAGATACATTGCCCGATTTGATTTCTAAAAGTTCTTCTTGGATACTTCTTTCGATTACTTCATTTTGATAAAAAGATGATTCAAGTAAATATCCAATATGGTCATGCATCCACCTGACTCTTTGTTCAGCTCTATTAGCTTCGAAAAATCCGTTAGAAATCATTTTATTTTTATAGGTTTCGATCATTTCCCAAATTGACTCTAATCCATCTCCTTCCAATCCTGAACAGGTTAGTACTTGAGGAAGCCAAGAGTTTTCTCTAGCAGGAAATAAATGCAAAGCATTGGCATATTCTCTTTTGGCTCTTTTCGCAGCCTCTCTATTTTCGCCATCAGCTTTGTTGATAATCAAAGCATCACACATCTCTATAATCCCTTTTTTTATCCCCTGCAATTCATCTCCAGCACCTGCAAGCATCAAAAGCAAAAAGAAATCTACCATACCTTTGACAGCAATCTCTGACTGACCCACCCCTACAGTTTCTATAAAAATCACATCAAAACCAGCAGCTTCACAAAGTAACATTGCCTCTCGTGTTCTTGCACTTACGCCACCTAATGTGGTTCCGGAAGGACTTGGTCTTATATAGGCTCTTTTGTCCATAGAGAGTACTTCCATCCTAGTTTTGTCTCCTAAAATACTTCCTCTACTAGACTGACTGCTTGGATCAACAGCCAAAACTGCAAGCTTCAAACCTTGTTCAAGAACTAATTGTCCGAATCGCTCAATAAAAGTGCTTTTCCCAACTCCTGGCACTCCTGTTATTCCAATCCTAACAGATTTACCAGTATTAGGCAAAACAGCTGACATCACTTCTTCAGCTAGCATTTGATCCGATGACAAGGCACTTTCTACAAGAGTAATCGCTTGACTTAAAATCACTCTATCTCCAGTCAAGACCCCATCAATATATACTTGTGCCGAATGTCTGTTCCTCTTTTTCAAAATTGATATTTTTAGTTGAGTTTACTTTTGAAAAGGTCTTTTTACAAAGTTAATATCTCCCATACTTGATTTTTCATATTTTGCTATGCAGTATTGATTGTACTTTTCATCAAAATAAGGTTCATCAGGATAAATATCTTGTGGGCTATTTTCTTTCGATTCAAAGAAAAACACTTTTGTATTTCCATATTTGGTATGTGGCATAAATTGACCGTATTGCTCTAAAACATTCCATAAAGTGTCTGCCGCATACACCGCATAGACACGCACCACAGGACCTGTATTATTTTCATTTCTGTAAAAAGCCGTTTCTTCAAATTCCAAATCAAGATCTCCAACACCAGGCTGAGTAAATGACTCCTTTCCAATCCAAATAATCAATAATGCAACAATCAAAGTGATGATATAAAACAAATATCTAGTGGGCATGTTTTTAAGGTTGTTTAGATTTAAAGCCTTAATTTAGCAGAAAAAAAGAACAATGGCCTTCGAATATATCAAAGCTCTTCATATCATTTTTATAGTTACTTGGTTTGCAGGTTTATTTTATATCGTAAGGTTGTTTATTTATCAGGCAGAAGCTTGGGAGAAACCAGAGGAAGAACGAAAAATCCTCGTTCCTCAACTCAATCTAATGGCCAATAGGCTCTGGTACATCATCACTTGGCCTTCCGCAATTTTGACTCTGATATTTGGCTTTTGGGTTCTTTCATATCGTTGGGGATATATGCAATTGGGATTTATGCATGCCAAACTCGCCTTTGTCTTTCTATTGTACTTATATCACTTTTATTGCCAAAAAATCTACTCAGATTTGCAAAAAGGACCTTCCAAATGGACCTCTACCAAACTGAGGATTTGGAACGAAGTAGCAACTCTATTGTTATTTGCTATAGTATTCCTTATCGTCCTCAAAAGTCTGATTAGTGTTGTTTGGGGAATAGTTGGACTGTTTAGTTTGAGCGCATTGATGATGATCGGAATTAAGTTTTACAAAAAAGTAAGAGAAAAGAATCAAAATTAAATATGATGATGAAATTCAAGAAATATATACCCTTAGTAATTTTTAGCTTATTCTTTTGGTCATGTTCTACTCAGGAAACAGAATCAGAAAAGGAGTTGCCTATTCTAGGAAATTGGCATGTTGATCAAGTAGAAAAAGAAGGTAAGACTGTTCAGGACACTGTTTATCATAAGATTTCGGATTTTAGTTTTATTAATCAAGAAGGAAAAGAAATCAGCAATTTGTCCACAGCTGGGAAAGTATATGTGGCAGATTTCTTTTTTACAACCTGTCCGACTATCTGTCCAATCATGAAAACTCAGATGCTGAGAGTTTACGAAAAATTTCAAAATGAATCTAAATTTCTAATCTTAAGTCATACGTTAGATCCAGAGCATGACACTCAAGAACTCTTGAAAGATTACGCCGCAAAAATCGGTGTTGAAAATGATCAGACTTGGCATTTTTTAACTGGAGATCAAGAGAAAATTTTTGAAATAGGTCAAACAAGCTATTTGACGACAGCCATGGAGGATAAGCTAGAACCAGGAGGAATCTTACATTCTGGAGCCTTCGTTTTGGTAGATCAACAAGGGCGAATTAGAGGCGTGTATGATGGTACCAAAGAAGTACAAGTAGATCGATTGATAAATGACATCCCAAAACTGTTAAACAACTAATGAAAAAATATATAAGCATTTACTTTATATTTATTTCATTTAGTCTTTTTTCATGCGGTCCTGAAAAAGACAAAATTAACCGAGGTCTTTCCGACATAAAAGACACTAAAATACTTCAATACGCTATTGAAGGGAAGATTTTATATGAAAATTATTGCGGTAACTGTCATCAAAATGATGGTACAGGTTTAGGGAAACTAATCCCTCCACTAAAAGGATCTGATTATATGAAAGTAGATATAGGAAGAACAGTCTCAATTATAAAAAATGGATTGAAAGGTGAAATTATCGTGAATGGAGAGATTTACAACCAACCTATGCCAGCAAATAGTCAACTCACGGATATGGAGATCGCAAAAATCACAACTTACATTTACAATATTTGGGGTAATGAAGAAGGAATTATTGATGCCAATCAAGTTGGACGTTACCTCAAAAAATAATTCTAAACCTCTTCTAATTCATCTTTAGCGGCTTTCATACTAGAATTGATATCATCTCTAACTTTAATGACCATTTTTTTCTGTTCAAGTAGATAAGATTCAATTTCCTCCTCATTCATTTCTTCATAGCTATTTTTGAACTGACGCATCCAAATAAACATACCTTCAAAAGCATCATCAAGATTTTTTGCTAAAATTCTTAATTCTATAACTTTTTCTGAATTTGACAAAGAATCTTCTTCTACTAAAATCTCTGCTTTTTCATTAACCTTTTTTCTCAAAGTTTTTAATTCTCCCATGTAAGGCATCACCTCATCATGAATTGCAATCACCTCATTTTTAAGAACCTGATTTTCATTTACTTTTCTTTCGCTACAAGAAAATAGAATTAATGAAAAGAATAAAATAGTAAAATAAGAATAGATAAGTCTCATTAGTGCTGTTATATTTCTGAATACAAATAAAAAATAATTTCACTTAAAAAAGAAATTATTTAACAATAACATTACATTTTCTGTGAAATTTCCAATTAATAACATGAATAATAACTAAACCAACAGATGATAAAAATGAAATAATGATCATCCAATCAAATATTTCATGCAAAATGACCCCAATAGAAAAAATAGAAACAGCTATCCAAAGTGCTATTTTTATACTTTTAGATTGCGTACTTTTAACGGCATTATAGACGGCCCAAATTGCTAGAAGAATAAATAAATAATCCAAAATGTGCCAATCAAAATGGACATGTTCGTGGTTATGATCATGAATATGATTTTCACTTGGAGAAAAAATAAAACCTAGTGAGATAAAAACAGGGAATACCAAACAATGAATCAAACAAAGTAGAGAAGCAGAAATACCCATAAGATCTGCTGATTGAGTTGAGATTCTTTTTATTCTTTGCAACATAATTGCAAATATACATCTTTAACTATATTTGAAACAAAAAACCAAAATATATTTCATGAAACCATATTGCTTTGCCAAAAACGGAATAATCGACTCCTCTGCCGCACATATTCATCCCATGGACATCAGCTTGATCAGAGGATATGGAATTTTTGATTTTTTTAGGACATCAAATTATGTCCCATTATTTCTATCTGACTATTTGGATAGATTCATTCGGTCAGCTGCAAAAACTCACCTCAACTTACAATTCAGCAAACCTGAATTAGCTGAAATCATTAAAGAATTAATTCAAAAAAACAATCTGGAAAATGGTGGAATAAGAATGTTGTTGACGGGTGGAGTATCTGAAAACCATTTTTCTCCATCAGATGGACAACTTTTTATTTTTTGCGAAGACCTTCTTTTCCCAAGTCAAGAAAAATACGAAAAAGGAGTAAAATTATTAAGTGTGGAACATGTCAGAGCCATTGCTGATATAAAAACGACAAATTATGCCTATCCTGTTTGGCTTAGCACTGATTGGAAAGCTAAAAGTGCAGAAGATGTCATTTATCATTTCAATGAGATGATTTCGGAGAGCTCAAGAAGCAATATCTTTATCATCAAAGAGGGTAAGATATCAACTCCAAACCAGCATATTCTTCATGGAATTACCCGAATGCGAGTTCTTGAACTTGCGCCTGAGACTGAAATTAGACCAATAAGTTTTGAGGAACTTCTCTCAGCTGATGAAATATTCATTACAAGTACCACAAAAAAAATATTACCTATCACTCTTGTTGACGACCATAAAATAGGAACCGGTCAAGTGGGGTCTATAACAAAAAAATTGATGGCTGATTTTGTTGAGATGGAAAAAATGCACACTTCTTAAATGAAACTTAACCCAAAAAAAATGGTCAGGAAAAATATTTCGCTGACCATTTTTTTTTATAAACTTGAAAATTATTTCTTAATTTAACAACACTGCATCTACTAAGATATACATTAGTTTTTCAGGGTCTTTATCATTTAACGTAAGCTTCCCTCTTACTTTCACCCTTTTTGAAGTGTACTTAATAGGATCTTTCATCATCACTTCCATTACTGTCTCAGGACCACCCGACCCACAGAAGAAGCATTCAGCCAAAGGCAAAGAAGAGAGTATTATATGTTCGGGCTTAAACATTCCCTCAAACGGAATAATATACCCATCTGCTTCTACTACTTTACCTTCAAGACCTTTTATTTTTGAACTAAATACTGGAATATATAATTCTCCAAAATCGTCTTCACCAATTTTATATGTCACTTCAGACAACTCTCTCCAAACATTCGGTGATGACTGTGCCCATGCGATGGAAGTACTGAATAGCAGTCCTATAATTAATATTGTTTGTTTTAACCTCATTTGATTTAATTCTCTTTGTGTTTTCAATTTTTAATAAATGCGATTTAAGACTTTGTAAGCTGTTTTGCAATATCTGTTTGATACGCGGTCCAAGCAGGGATCAAAGAAGCAATAAACCCGACAAGCACTGCATAACCCACAATCCACAGCTCTTCTTGCAAGAATACTGCCGCACTCAATCCGCTAATCGCTCCTTGTTCATTTTGCATAACGAGAACAGCCAAGAAAAGGTGCCCAATAGCAATCCCAACTATTGCTCCTAAAACTGTCAAAATCACTCCTTCTAATACGATGTGAATAAACAATTGAGCACTTGAAGCTCCTAAAGTTCGCATCACAGCCAAATCATATTTTCGTTCTTTTAGAGAATTGAATAAAGCGATGAATATCCCTAAGCCAGCAATGATGATAATTGCAATAGCCAATCCTTGAATCAATTTCACTCCTACTCCGAGCAATTCAAACAACCTACTTATCTCAAAGGAAGGAGAAGCTGCTTGCAGGGCACTTTTGCTATTGATAAATCGTGGCAATTGGACAGCTGCAATTGGGTTTCTATATTGTAACAAGAGTGATGTCACTTCCCTATCCTCTTCTGTCTCAGGAAATCCAGTAATACTCACATCAGCCTCAAATTTTTCATGGTCATGGCCTTCATCATGGGAATACCATACAGATTCGATACTAGTTAAAATCAGCTTATCTAAGACATTTCCTTTTTCTGACAATATACCCGTGATTTTATATGGATGTTCATCATGTTCGTGACTACTGCTTCCAATACCATGAGACCCCACGAAGGTGTCTCCAAGTCCTAAACCTAATTTTTTGGCTACTTCAAATCCAAGAACTACATCAAAAGGTTTACGCCAAGCTTCTCCACTATCAAAACCTGCATCGTAGAGTTCTAAATAATCATGATTTGTTCCAACAATTCTATAACCTTGATAATTATCTCCCATTCCCAAAGGAATTATGTTTTTCACAAGACGATTTCTAGACAGTGCTTTAGCGTCATTCATGTCTATATTTCCCGTGGGATAATCAATATGATAAACACTCGAAAGGATCAACTGAAGTGGACTCCCTTTGGCTCCAACTACAAGATCAACACCTTCTGCATCTTTAGTCATTTTGTTTTCAAATTGATCTTCAATCAAAATCAAAACGGTAATAATCGCTAACCCTAAAGCCAAAAGCAGGATGTTTAAACCTGTATTCAGGGGTTTAGCTACTAAATATTTCCAACTTAACTTGATCATATTCATTATAGACCTCCCATGATTATATGTTTCGAAACATGATCTTTCACACGCTGATCGTGTGTTACGATGATTAACACTGCATTAAATTTTTTTGCTTGCTCTTGTAAAAGTTTAATAACTATCGCAGCATTTTCATCATCCAAACTCGCTGTGGGTTCATCAGCCAAAATCAATTTTGGCTGATTTGCTAAAGCTCTTGCAATAGAAACTCTCTGCGCCTCTCCTTCACTTAGGGTAGTTACTTTTGACTTTCTTTTATCCAAAATCCCTAATTCCTTGAGTAAAGCAATATTTTGCTCCCCTTTTTCGCCAACAAAGAAATTTGCCAATTTGAGATTTTCCTCTACGGTAAGTGGAGCAAGAATGTGAGGTTTTTGAAAAACAATCCCAATATTTTTTCCACGAAACTTATCTAATTTGGCACCTTGAAGAGAACTGAGAAGGGTATCACCGAGTAAAACTTCTCCAGACTGCGGCTTAAGCAGTCCTCCCAAAATGTTGAGTACGGTAGTTTTCCCACTTCCAGATTTACCGAGAATCAAAAGCTCATCCCCTGCAGCCAGATTGATGTCAGGAATTTGAAATTTGGTTGAAGAATCGTATTGAAATTTTAAATTTTTTACTGATAACATATTTATTTTTTTATCGGAATACTCACGTAAAAGGTTGTTCCTTTACCTGCGTCACTATCAAATTCGATTTTGCCTTTGAGGACATCTATACATTTTTTCACAATAGACAATCCAAGTCCAGAACCCTCGATTATCCCCACATTTTTAGCTCGGAAGAATCTATCAAATAATTGATTATGTTCCTTTTTAGGAATTCCAATTCCATGATCTACTATTTTGGATTTGATCATTCCATCCTCTTCCCAAATAGAAAAATCTACTTCTTGACCATCCTTTGAGTATTTTACTGCGTTAGAAAGTAGGTTTTCGAATACTTGATATAGTAAATCAACATCTGACACGATTGTCTTAGGGATTTTACCAATATTTAAATTGATTTTGACGTCATTTTCAGCACCTGCTCTTACCACATCTACCACTTCATTGATAAAAGCAGCTGTAAACATTTTCTTAGGGTTGTAGTCAATTTTATTAGCATCTGCTTTTCCAAAGAATAGCACAGAAGTCAACAAACTGTTCAAACTCCTAACTGAATTTTCTATTTTTGAAGCATGTTTGATAATTTTTGGTTTGAATGGATGATCCTTATCAGCATACATCTGAAGAAGTTGAGCAGAACTCAAAATTGATGTCAAAGGAGTTTTGAAACCATGAGATACGTTCAAAACAATTCTAGATTTCAACTCCCCTATTTCTCTTTCCTTTTCTAAAGCTCTTGTGAGTTCTTTATTTGCTTCATGGAGATCAGCAGTCCTTTGCCGCACTTTTTCCTCAAGCTCATTATTCAATTTTTGGAGTTCTTTTTCCTTTCTATCTTTGAATATTGCCAACTCAATCACCATGTTCAACTCCCTGATGTTGAAGGGTTTGATTACATAGGCACTAGGATTTGTACCCACCACCTTAGTAAGTGTCTCCGCATCTGAACTTGCGCTCAAATAGACTACTGGAATATCATATTTTTCATTGATAATCTCTGTGGTTTTGATCCCATCGAGTTCTCCTGCAAGATTGATATCCATCATTACGATATCAGCAGGATGCTCGGCTAAGATTTCTAGGGCTTTTTCTCCAGAATCTGAAATCCCTATAATTTCATGGTTATTTTTCTCTAGCGCTTTTTTCAAAAGTAACGCTGAGACATGGTCATCTTCAGTAATTAATATCCTTAATGGAAACATAGGCGGTGGTTATTGCAGGTGCAAATTACAAGATTATATCATTTACTAAAATCAATTTTTCAGCAATGGCAAAATGACTTTCACATAAGTCCCTTTTCCTTTGGTGCTTTCTATATAAATTTCCCCTCCTAATAGATCTATTAAATTTTTTGTTATGGTCAATCCTAGTCCGGACCCCTCGTATCTTCTCCCATATCCTTCACTTTCTTGCTCAAATGGACGGAAAAGTTTTTCCATAAATTCCTCACTCATCCCTATCCCACTATCTGACACTTCAAACCTCAACTTATCATTTTCTTCTTTTACTTTGATGAAAATCATTCCTTCGTCGGAATATTTGATTGCATTTCCAACCAAATTATTTATAATCATTTCCAGATAGCGTTGATCTACTTTTGCTGTGAAGGATTTGGTTTCATATTTAGTAGAAAGCAATAATCCCTTATTGATTGCCATATTTTTGAGAGGAAGCAGGATTTTGCTAATGAAATCATTTATTTCAGTCTCTTTATATATTAAATCAAATTTGTTGGCTTCGATCTTTGCCAAGTCCAAAATACTATTGATTGTACTTAAAAGTCTTTCTCCAGATTCATGAATAATTTCCAGTTGAGAGACTAATTTGGAATCATTTTCCCAATTTTCCATTATGTTTTCTGTACTTCCCAAAATCCCATTTAATGGAGTCCTGATTTCATGACTCATGTTGGAAAGAATGTTAGACTTAAGTTTATTAGCTTCTTCGGCCTTTTCTTTCGCAATTTGAAGCCCGTTTTCATAATTCTTTTTATCTGTCACATCTCTAAATACAGACAAAATTATTGGCTTATTGTCATATTCTGTATTCATCCTTGCCACATAAAGTTCAATAAACTTATTTCCACTTTGAAGTGGCATTTCCATTTCGAAAACGGAGCCTATTTCCTTTGAATCTCCCAATTTATTTAAAATGAGATTCTTTTGCTTAGGATAGAAATCAGCATCTGTGAACAAGTCCTTTATAGATAAATTCAAAAGCTTCTCTTCTGAAATCCCAACTAATCTTGAGAAACTTGGATTTATCGTCAATATTCTCCCACCTTCTGCTGACAGCATCAAACCGTCCGCAGAACTGTTCCAAACATTTTTAAATTGATTTTCACTTATAAATGCTTCCTTAGTTTTTTCATCTATAGTTTGCCGCAGGATACTCTGTTTCCTCCATTGATTCATTAATGCATTCAGCAAAAAACCTATTCCCAAAAAAATCAAAAGAAGCAATAAAACAAACCAAGTTTGCAAATAAATAGGTTTAAGTATTTCAAAAGGTTTGCTTGAAATAACCTCATCATCGAAAACACTTCCTAAACTCGCTTGCATTTTGAAAACATACTCTCCTGGTGGAAGATTATTGAATGTCAACACATTTGTTCGGGGATTGACAAGTTCTTGCCAAGTATCATGTAAGCCTTCAAGTTGATATCTAATGACCAAATTTGATGTCTGCAAAAAACTTACTGCTCTGTATGTAATCTCAATGGAATTATTCTCAAATTGAATCCTTCTTGAGTCAGGGAATTTGGCATTTTTATTTAGAAGTTTTATCCCAACTATATCTGTGACTGGCTTGCTTTTTCTTTGATCATCTTCATCTGGGTAAAAGACTGAAAGTCCTCTTTGAGAACCTATCATCACTTGACCATCTTCACCATCTATAAGTGCTCCTCTGTTGATTTCAGAGCCAGAAAGACCACTTTTTTCATCAAATTTACTGATTTGAGAGCCTCTTATCATGTAAACCCCTTGATCCGTGCCAACCCAAATATTCCCTGAAATATCCTGATGTAAGGCATAAATAGGTCTATCTATAGTTTGGTCATTGATAGCATAAGGGCTTACTTTTTCATTTTCAAATACTTTAAGACCAGTTTCTGTAGCCAGAAGCATTTTATCATCAAATTGTAAAAAATCAAAACCAATAAAATTGATATACTCAGATGTCTCAATAAAAATCTCTTGAATGTAGGGATTCCCTCCTTGCATAAAAATCAATCTTCCATCATTTAATCTGCCTACTTTCCTAAGAAAAATCTCTTCTTGTCTGAGGTTTTCTAAAATAATTTCTGTGATATCATTTGTAAAATGGCCTGTTTTATTTTTGATAGTAGAAAGATAAACTTTATCTCTACTCACTATAATCAGGCTATCACCTATTGCTTTTACTGATGTCACAAACTTGCCAAGAGGACTTTCTTCAAAACTAACTGTTGAAGTTTTAGTATCGTACCTCCCTACTCCTGCCAAATTTGAAGAAAACCAAACAATCCCATTTTTATCCATAGAAAAATTAGTGATTCGATTTCTTGGCTGACCTTGAAGGGCTTCGTCTTGAATTATCGATTTTGTTTGTCCATTATCTAAAAGTTGAAGCCCATTGTTGTAGCCAATCAAATACTTATTCTCACCAAGCCTTACCAAAGCAGTCACTTCATCATCCATTAAGACATTTGAATTGAAATTTAAAAATCTCAGTGAATTGATATTAACCAAACCTCTATGAGTTCCTATCCAAATTATCCCTTCTCGATCAACAAATGCTGTATAAATATTGTAAGATTTTACTGCCTCTTGAGCACTGATTTCTTGTTTTTGTTTGGTTATAGGATTGTATTTATACAACTGTGAATTATAGAAATAATAAACCTTTCCATTTTCAACTTGCAAAAAACTATAATCTACAGCACTATATATATATTTCACAAAACCTTCATGAATGATCTCATCTACTTCCATAAAACTATCACCAGATGCTAAAAAATCAGTTCCTAAGTAGTAAAATTTCTTCTCACTCGTACAATAAGAGACATGAAAAATCTTTGAATCTAGCTCCAACCCTTCTGATTGAATCTCAATCAAGCTATTCTCTTCCAACAAAAACATGTTCATTTCAAAGAACAAATAGCTTTTGCCTTCATGTTGATAAACTGACTGTAACCATCCTTCATTAAAAAAATTGTACTTCGTGGAGTTCCAGACATCTGAATTGCTTTTTGAGAAATGAATTTCATCTGGAAAAAGAACAATGAATTTCTTTTCACTTCCTTTACCCAAAACGGCAAAGTCCAAATAAGATAATCCTTTTCTATCAGTGATTTTTTTTGGAAAAGAAAGCTCTTTCCATATTCCATTTTGATAAGTGAATGCTTTGGCTTCTTTCAATTGGTTGGCAATCCATACAATTCCATCATCATCAATCAACAATCGGACTTTATTGGTAAGTTGATTAGAAATCCTTTTTGGAATTGGATAAGTGGCAAATCCATCCGAATAAAAAATCCCATCAGATGTATTAAACCACATCAATCCTTGATCATCTTGAATGATTCCAGACACATTTTGAGTAGGTAAATCAACTCCCTTTATTTGCCGATTGAATTGAAATGATTGTGCAAAAGCCAAATCAATCACAAAAAAGAAGAATATTACGAGTACATTTTTTTTCATATTGGGTCTTAAGCGCCGTCTAAAATAGAAAAAGATATGCAGAGTGTAAATTAAATGGATATTGTTTCCAATTTCTTTTTATGTAAGGGCTTATTCCTTTATTTTTGTGCAAACTTTAAAAATCGCAACATGAGTGTTTTAGTTAATAAGAATTCAAAAGTGATCGTGCAGGGTTTTACTGGATCTGAAGGATCTTTCCATGCACAGCAAATGATCGAGTACGGAACCAATGTAGTCGGTGGGGTAACTCCAGGTAAAGGTGGGTCAACACATTTAGAAAAGCCAGTTTTCAACTCCGTGGAAGAGGCTGTTTCTAAAACTGGTGCTGACACCTCTATTATCTTTGTACCACCTGCTTTTGCTGCAGATGCAATTATGGAAGCTGCAGACGCTGGCATCAAAGTTATCATTGCAATCACCGAAGGAATTCCTGTCGCTGACATGATGAAAGCTAAACCTTATATCAAGGAAAGAGGCGCTACGCTTATCGGCCCTAACTGCCCTGGTGTAATTACTCCAGGAGAAGCCAAAGTAGGTATTATGCCTGGATTCGTTTTCAAACAAGGTAGAATTGGTATTGTATCTAAGTCTGGTACTTTGACTTATGAAGCAGCTGACCAAATAGTAAAAGCTGGTATGGGTGTATCTACTGCGATCGGTATCGGTGGTGACCCTATCATCGGAACATCTACAAAAGATGCAGTACAATTATTAATGGAAGATCCTGAAACTGATGCCATCGTCATGATCGGAGAAATAGGTGGAAACTATGAAGCTGATGCTGCTAGATGGATCAGAGAAAATGGAAATCAAAAACCTGTAGTAGGATTTATTGCTGGACAAACAGCACCTCCTGGAAGAAGGATGGGACATGCGGGAGCGATTGTAGGTGGAGCAGATGATACTGCTATCGCAAAAATGAGAATTATGAGAGAAAATGGCATCCATGTAGCTGAGTCACCAGCTGAAATCGGAGCCGTAATGGCAAAAGCATTGGGCGTAGAAGCTTAATCTAAAACTAAATAGTTTAAAAAAAACCGTTTTGAATTTAATCAAAACGGTTTTTTTATGTTTATAGGAAAATTTATTCTTATTCAATTTTATCTAAACCATACTTTTGTTCAAATTGATTTCTCTTGATTTCGAAGCGTTCAATCTCAGTATCGATCAAATCGAGAGATTCATTGTATCTGCTAAAAAGATCGCCCATATTTTTTTCCATTTCTGAAAAGTTGAATTCCATGGCATCCATTTGAAGCTTAGAAGATTTTTCAACCATGGCAACTTGGCTATGTCTTAGATCTTGCATCAATCTCAAAGCCCTGTCCATCTTCTCTAATTTTTCTCTGTTATCCATTTTTTTTTAAAATTTGATTATCAATAAGATATAAAACAAAGACCATTCCGAAGACCATCTTTTGATTTTTTAATCAAGCATTCAAGTCTAGAAAGGTTAGAATAATAATAACCTTATCAATCATTGAGTAATTTTAAAAACTTCCAATTTTTCAGTCATCTATTCCTTACATTTGCAACTTCAAATTTGAGATTATGATTTCTGTAGATAACATAGCGGTATTGCATGGAGGCTCGGCATTGTTTAGTGACGTTTCTTTTTCCATCAACGAGAATGACAAAATAGCCCTCATGGGTAAAAATGGAGCTGGAAAATCCACGATGCTTAAGATCATCGCTGGAGTATCTAAGCCGACTAAAGGTGGGGTTTCTGCTCCGAAAGACGCGGTAATTGCATACTTGCCACAACATTTGCTCACCGCGGATGATTGCACTGTGATGGAAGAAACTTCCAAAGCCTTCGCTTCTTACCTCAATATGAAAACAGAAATCGATAGGCTCAACGAAGAATTAACTGTACGAACTGATTATGATTCGGAAGAGTATTATAAAATCATCGAGCAAGTATCTGAGCTTAGCGAAAAATTCTACGCCATCGAAGAAGTAAATTATGAAGCTGAAGTAGAGAAAGTACTTTTAGGATTAGGTTTCGAAAGGCCTGATTTCACACGATCAACATCAGAATTCTCCGGTGGATGGAGAATGAGAATTGAACTTGCTAAAATCTTATTGCAAAAACCAGACTTGATACTTTTGGATGAACCTACCAATCACCTTGACATTGAGTCCATTCAGTGGCTGGAAGAATTTTTAACAGAAAAAGCAAAAGCTGTTGTTGTAATTTCCCATGATAGGGCCTTTGTGGATAACATCACAAATAGGACTATTGAAGTGACGATGGGCCGTATTTATGATTACAAAGCCAAATACTCCCATTACCTTGAACTAAGAAAAGAGCGCAGAGAGCAGCAGCAAAAGCAATTTGACGAGCAACAAAAATTTATAGCTGAGACAACTCAATTTATAGAAAGATTTAAAGGAACCTATTCCAAGACATTACAAGTGCAATCTCGCGTGAAGATGTTGGAGAAATTGGATATTGTTGAGGTAGATGAGGTAGATTCTTCTGCTTTGAAATTACGCTTCCCCCCTTCTCCAAGGTCAGGAAAATATCCTGTCATCGTGCAGGACCTTTCTAAATCCTACGGAGATCATGTGGTCTTCAAAGATGCCAACATGATCATTGAGCAAGGTCAAAAAGTATCTTTTGTAGGGAAAAATGGTGAAGGTAAATCCACCATGATCAAAGCCATCATGGGAGAAATCGACTACGAAGGAAAGTGTGAGTTAGGCCACAATGCCATGATAGGCTACTTTGCTCAGAATCAAGCTTCACTTCTCGACGAGAGTCTGACAATTTTTGAAACCATAGATCAGATCGCCGTAGGAGAAATCCGCTCCAAGATCAAGGATCTCTTGGGAGCATTTATGTTCAAAGGCGATGACATCAACAAAAAAGTCAAAGTGCTCTCTGGTGGTGAAAAAACCAGATTGGCCATGATCAAACTTTTGCTGGAACCTGTCAATCTCTTGATTCTCGATGAACCTACCAATCATTTGGATATGAAAACCAAAGACATCATCAAGGATGCTTTGAAAGCATTTGATGGAACATTGATTATTGTGTCCCACGATAGAGATTTCTTGGATGGCTTAGTAACCAAAGTATTCGAATTTGGCAACAAGCGTGTCAAAGAACACTTCGAAGACATCAATGGATTCTTGAGAAATAAGAAACTGGAGAACTTAAGAGAGGTGGAGAGGAAATAAAATTGAAAAAAGCGCAGCGAATTAAGATAGAATACACATCGTGAAATAAATAGAAACATGGCTATATAAGGCCTATTTTGGCTTTTAAATAGTTTTTGCTTTATAAATAATATCTGTTAAAAAAAGAAAATCCCAAGTTCATTAAAGCTTGGGATTTTCCTTTTTTGAATAAATCATTATGAATATACGTAATTCTGCCAGTAGCCAAATTATATACTGACAGTTGGTGACAATCGATTGGTAATCAAGCTAAAGTGAGGTTACTTGGTCAAAACAAAGGTTCTGACCATGAATATTTTGAAGTTCGAAGAGCGCTTTCCAGATGAAGAATCCTGTATCAGGTTTTTCAAGGTTAAAAGGGAACAAGAAGGCGTGGTTTGCAAAAAGTGCAAGGAAAAAGATCACTATTGGCTCCACCGTAAAAGTATGTTTCAATGCAAAAGTTGCGGATTCCGTACCAGTTTGAAAAGTGGAACTGTGATGGAAAATAGCAATCTGTCACTTCGTAAGTGGTTGATGGCCATGACCTTCTTTAGTGCCACTAAGCAGGGGTTTACCGCTCTTGAACTCCAGCGACAAATGGGGTTTACTCGCTACCAAACCGTCTTTGATTTATGCCATAAGATTCGTGTCATAATGGGTAAGCGGGATGATCAATATAAGCTCGAAGACATGGTAGAATATGATGAAGCTTACATCACCAAGGCAACCGCAGCAGAGAAAAAGAAGTCTCTCAATCGGGGCCGAGGAACCCAGCAGAAGTCCACAGTTGCTGTGATGGCTGAATCAACCATTCTGGAGGATCCTAAAACAAAGAAGTTATCCAAAAGCTGCCGATACTTCAAGATGAAGAAAATAGAGGACTTAAAGGCCAAAACGGCAGAGAAACTGATTAAAGACTTCATCAATAAAGATGCTGTTCTTCAAACCGATGATAGTACCACTTACGCTAAATTTGAGGACTTCGTGGATGTCCATGTCACCGAATTATCTTCAACAAAAGAGGGTAGATTCAACCTTAAATGGGCTCATACAGCAATCAGTAACCTCAAAAGTGATCTTAGAAAGTATAAAATGATTTCAGAAAGAAGGCTTCAGAACTACATCGACGAGTTTTGCTACAAACTAAACCGAAGATACTTTGGAGAAAGACTCTTTGACCGACTTATTATTGCTTCTATCCAACCCTACTGGCAAAGTAGCGGATAATCATATAAATCATTTATCAATATTCCCCCTGCAATAAAATCAATAATAAAGCATTCTGAAGCCCGAGATAGCCATCTTTGTTGAGGAACCATTCATCTAGACTGTGTCCGCCTCCGGCCTGCCCTCCTCTCCCTATTGTTACTGCGGGAATTCCCAAAGAAACAGCAATATTACTATTTGTAGAGCTGGAACTTAACCTTGGTTGATTGCCTGTCAGATAGTTCGCAACAGCCATGGACTGCTGAACCAATGGATTACCCGGATCGGTAATTCCACTAGGTCTATCTCCTACATTTTCGATATCTACTGTCAGAGCTTCTCCTCTGCGAATAATACTGTTTTCCTTTTCTAAACCTTCTTCAATTGATTCTAAAAATAATTTCTTGATTCCTTGTAGTCTTTCTTGACTTTCAGACCTCATATCGACGAGCATCCAAGATTCATAAGGAATAGAATTCACTGAAGTTCCTCCTCCTAGAACTGACACGCTGTAAGTTGTTCTGATTCCTTCTTTGGTAAACTGATCGGCTTTCGGAACAAAACTAGAAATCGCATTGGCTAAGGCATTGTGCGGGTTGCCTATTCCAAAAGCGCCATAGGAATGCCCTCCTGAACCTTTGAAAGTAACTCTATACCGAAGAGAGCCAATTCCTCCATTGACGATACCATCTATTCCTCCACCATCAATTGCGATAAAAGCATCAATTTTCTGTCCTCCTTCTCTAAAAAGGTGTTTCATCCCTTTCAAATCTCCAAGTCCTTCTTCTCCAACCGAACCTACAAACCATAAGTCATGTGTTGTTCTGATATTTTCATGAGCTAACGTTTTCATCAAGGCAATTGACATAGCCAAAGAACGGTTTGCATCAGCTATTCCAGGGGCATATAAAGTATCACCTCTTTGTTTTACAGTGATATCAGTTTCTATCGGAAAAACAGTATCCAAATGTGCATCTATCACGATGGTTTTATTAGAATTCTTACCTTTTCTCAATGCGATGACATTGCCCACCTCATCGATCCAAACTGAATCAGCACCAGCATCCCGAAGCATTTCTGCGAAAACCAATCCCTTTTCTGCTTCCTCAAAAGATGGTGCAGGAATCTCTGTCAAAGTGATCATGTCAGCTATCGTTTGCTCATCAATCTCAAGGATATAAGCAAAAGCATCCTGAACTTCTTTTTTCTTTGCGAGTTTTTCTACTTCTGTCTTATAAGTTGATTTAATATCCTGAGCAGAAACTTGTATAAACAGAAACGATAGAGCGAGTGATAGTAAGCTTTTGAATAATTTCATAAAGGAAGAATTTAGAACTTCAAAAGTCACAATAATTCAAAAAGATGGCAATACCGTTTGTAAACAAACTGGGTTAAACTTCTCGAGCCAGAACCAGTGGATCTTGATTGAGCAAATAAACCAAAGATTGATAGAGTCTTTGATTGTAGCTTTTGAGTTCGACTGACCTTTCGAAAAATACTTCCAATGCAACTGCAAAAAACTCGTGTTGATTATTGGCTGCAGAGGAGCGGAAAATAGTCTCTTCTCCATTTAGGATTTTGTCTATTTCCATAGCTGCATTTTCAGCGTATCGTCCCCAAAGTGTTGGATTGAAGAAATTACTCTCACTATTATAATGAATTTGATTTTCGAGCTTCATCGCGTGGGCGATTTCATGAATCCCTAGATTTATCCCATCCTGCAGATCAATAAATCCTCTTACAAAATTCTCCCAAGACAATACAATGATTCCCAACTTTGGATTGACTTCTCCTTGATGAAATTGCTGATTGATCGTCGAATAATAGGAATCAGGATAAATTAGTATTTTTTTGAAATGCTTTAAAGTCACTCCCGGAAACCCAAATGTAACCATCACTGCTGTGGCTGAGATCAATAGCTTCATTTCTTGAGTAACCATCGTCATTTCCCCTCTTGGTACAAAATTCTTTTCAGCAATGAACCACTCTACCTTTTCTATAAACTCTTGTTTGTGGCTTGCATTCAATTTTGCATAGTAGGGAAGGAGATTTTTTAAGATATTTTTATCTTGTTCAGATAATTTTTTCTTAGCTAATCGAACCTTTAGATTTTTGTAAGAAGAATAAAAAACCTCTCCTATGCTAAAGAAAATGTGATGAAAGAAGAACATTAAAAAGGTGGTTGATGAAAATGGAGATTTTAAATTTTCACTAAAATAGGAAAAGAACCTGAACTAAAAAAGGTGTAGAATCTCCCCTACACCTTTTTTAGTTTTATGCTTCAAGCAACTCGGTAATCTAATTGCTTAAATTCATTTATCTGCTCTTACTTAGCGTAACTCACAGATCTCATTTCTCTGATTACAGTGATTTTGATTTGACCAGGATACTGCATTTCTTTTTCGATTTTCTGAGAGATATCAAAAGAAAGCTGACTTGCTGTCTGATCACTTACATTATCAGCATCTACGATAACACGAAGTTCACGTCCTGCTTGCATAGCAAAACATTTATTTACTCCATCAAAGCTGAGTGCTAAATCTTCGAGATCTTTCAATCTCTTGATGTAGCTATCCATGATTTCTCTTCTTGCTCCCGGTCTAGAGCCCGAGATCGCATCAGATGCCTGTACGATTGGAGAAATCATCGAAGTCATTTCTATCTCATCATGGTGAGCTCCGATAGCATTACATACTTCTGGGTGTTCCTTGTATTTTTTGGCAAGCTCCATTCCCAAGATTGCGTGAGGCAATTCTGCTTCCTCAGGATAAACTTTACCAATATCGTGAAGCAAACCTGCTCTTTTGGCCATCTTAGCATTCAAGCCCATTTCAGCTGCCATGGTAGCACAAAGCTTGGCTACTTCTTTGGAATGTTGAAGTAAGTTTTGACCGTAAGAAGAACGGAACCTCATTCTTCCCACCATTCTGATCAACTCAGGATGAAGGCCATGAATTCCAAGTTCTATACAAGTTCTCTCTCCTATTTCTACGATTTCCTCGTCTATGTTTTTTTCTGTCTTTGCAACTACCTCTTCGATTCTTGCTGGGTGGATTCTACCATCCTGCACTAATCTATGAAGCGATAACCTCGCAACTTCTCTTCTTACCGGATCAAAACCTGAGATAATAATCGCTTCAGGCGTATCATCTACTACAATTTCAACTCCAGTAGCAGCTTCTAACGCTCTGATATTTCTACCTTCTCTACCGATGATTTTACCTTTGATATCATCACTTTCGATATTGAATACAGACACACAATTTTCAATAGCATGCTCTGTGGCTGTTCGCTGAATGGTATCCAACACGATCTTTTTGGCCTGCTTAGTTGCGGATAATTTTGCTTGATCAAGAATATCTTTGATGTGTGAAGAAGCTTTTGTATTAGCTTCATCTTTCAGCATTTCTACCAATTGCTCTCTAGCTTCTTCTTTGGTTAGATTTGCGATTTTTTCTAAATCAGCAATTCTCTGATTGGTGACCCTGTCGAGCTCATCTTTCTTCACTTGAACAGCATGCATCTGAGCACTTAGATTTTCCTTCTTACTATCAAGCTCTGCTTCTTTACGCTTGATTTGCTCTAGCTCCTTTGAAAGTACTTGTTCTTTTTGTTTTAGCTTATTTTCATTGGTGATGATAATTGCTTTTTTCTTGTTAGCCTCTTCTTCAAATTCAGATTTTAGCTTCAAGTACTTCTCTTTGGCTTCAAGAATCCTGTCTTTTTTCAAAGATTCTGCGTTCATCTCTGCTTCACGCAAGATGATTTTAGCTTTTTCTTTAGCTTCTTCCTCGATTTTCTTATTATTTCCTTTCAGAAAAAAGCCTACAAGTAAGGCTCCTATTCCAAGTCCCACTAGACCTGAAATGATGATGTATAATGATTCTCCCATAGGTTATTTTTATAAGAATACCTTCTAGGAAAGCAAAAAGTGCCTTTTTGAGTTTATGGTTCCAATTATAAAAGATCTGTTAACTGACGGTTTACTTTGGCAATAGTTGCCTTTATCATTTCGCTGTCATCAGAGTTGACCTTGTCTTGTTCCATGGATTCCACCATGCAGTCAAATGCTGCCATAGCCAATAAATCCTGTTTGTCATCCAAGCCAAATTCTTCTCTATATCTTTTGATTTTATCATTAATCAATTTTCCTGCATGTCTGATTTTCGCCTCATCCTCCACTTTTACCTTCATCGGGTATTCGCGATCTCCGATTTTAATTTTCACAGAAAGTGTTTCCATATCATTCAGACAAATAGGCAATTATATTATCGATTTCCTGTATATAATTATTGATCCTTTCTCTCAACTCGGCAGACTCAATGTTTTCCACTGGTATGCTGTTTACAAGTTTAGTAATTTTAATTTGATTTTTAAAATCCTCCAACGCAGCATCTTTCTCTTTGATGCTGGATCTCAAGAAATCTACCTCATGTTTGAGCATCAGGTTTTGCTCTTCTATCTGCTCTAGCTTTTTACTAACCTGCGCAGCAAGTTTCTCTAGTCGTTGGAGTTCTTCGTGAATCATTTTTTATTTTCGAATAAAAGCACCAGTCTCATTCTCAAAGCTTTGAATCAGTCGGCTCATGGTCTTATCAATAATTTTATCTGTCAATGTGTTCTCCAAATCCTGCAAATAAAAACTCAAAGCATAAGCTTTTTTGCCTGCTTCAATCTTATTTCCTTGGTAAACATCAAACACACCAACGCGCTGCAATAACTTTCCACCAGCCTTTAAAGCTACTTTTTTTACTTCATCAAAAGTAACTTTTTTATCAATCACCAAAGACAAATCCCTTCTTACCTCCGGAAATTTGGAGATTTCTTGATATTTCTTCAAGCCTTTTGACTTTTTGCAAAGCAAATCCCAATTGAGTTCGGTAAATAAAACGGGCTGCTTCACTTCCGCTAATTTGCTGACCGATGTATCCAACATCCCAACAGTTCCCAATATTTTGGTTCCTAAATTAAGCTGTAAAGCGTAATCAAACGGGGCACTATGAACAATTTCTACAGTGGCATTGTCGATATTAAGTTTTTCTAAAATCAGCTCTACTACAGCAAATAGATCTGGGAATTGAACGTCTTTGGACGGCTCTAACCAGCTCTCCGCAGTTTTTTCACCTGTCAAGAAAAGTGAAAGTCTCTTTTCTTCTCTATAGCCTTCTACTTGTTTGAAGTAAACGGATCCAAATTCGAATAATTTCAAATCCTTTTGCCTTCTGTTGATATTGTGTGCCAAAACTTCCAAACCTGTGAAAAGAAGACTTTGTCTCATCACACCCAAATCCTCACTCAGCTTGTTGAGAATAACAACATTGTCTTCCGATTTTAGATGCGCAGATTTCTCTACATAGGTAGGTTTGGTCAATGAATTGGTGATAATCTCAAAGTAACCAAGACCAGAAAGTACTTCACTCAATCTGTATTGCAACTTGTTCAAGTCTTTGACTGGATGCTCTGCCAGAAAATCTGCATTTAGATTCTCTGATAAGGCTACATTTTCGAAACCATAAATTCTCAATATCTCCTCGATCACATCAGACTCTCTGGTCACATCAACTCTATAAGGCTTCACAATCGCTGTAAATCCATCTTCCTTTTCGTTAATCACATCTATCTCCAGCCCTTTTAAGATGGATTTAACCTGATCTTTTGGAATATGCTTTCCTATCAATCTATCCACATGTTTGTACAACACATCGATCTCAAAGTCTGCAACTGGATTCGGATAAATGTCAATGATCTCAGATGAAATTTCTCCTCCAGCTAATTCCTGAATCAGAAGCGCTGCTCTTTTTAATGCATAAATCGGCATATTGGGATCAGTCCCTCTTTCAAATCTGAAGGAAGCATCTGTTTTGAGTCCGTGGAATTGACTTCCTTTTCTGATGATATCTGGTGAGAAATAAGCACTTTCTAAGAAAATCTTTGTCGTAGTATCTGAAACACCAGAGCCTTTTCCTCCAAAAATACCTGCTATACAAAGCCCTCCATTTTCATCACAAATCATCAATTCTTCGCCAGAAAGTTTTCTTTCCTTGTCATCAAGTGTGATGAATTTTGAGTCTTTAGCCAATTTCTTGACATGAATCTTTCCTCCACTAATCTGCTCTGCATCAAAAGCATGAAGCGGCTGACCCAAATCATGAAGAATGAAATTAGTGATGTCAACAATATTATTGATTGGCTCTAAATCAAGCGCTTTCAGATAGTTTTGAAGCCAAGCTGGAGATGGTCCAACTTTAATATTAGAAATTGTCAATCCTGAGTATCTGGGACAATCTTCAGCGTTCTCTACTGATACAGGTATAGATAACTGGGTATGATCTACTTTAAATCTATCAACTGAAGGAAGACAAATTTCCTTGTTCAGAAGTGCTCTTAGGTCGCGCGCTACACCCAGATGTGATGCAGCGTCAGCTCTATTTGGCGTTAACCCAATTTCCAAAACATCACTCTTCTCAACTTTAAAATAGTCAGCAGCTGAAGACCCATTGGGTAAGTCTGTGTCCAAAACCATGATTCCTGCATGACTTTCTCCAAAACCAATTTCATCTTCGGCACAAATCATTCCTTTAGACACTTCACCTCTAATTTTTGCTTTTTTGATTTGAAAAGGTTCTCCAGAACTTGGATACAACATACAACCTTCGGTGGCTACTACCACTTTTTGTCCAGCCGCTACATTTGGCGCTCCGCAGACAATTGGCACCACTTCGGTACCTATATCCACTGTAGTAACACTCAACTTATCCGCATTTGGATGTCTTTCGCAAGTTAGAACTTCTCCGATAACAATCCCTTCCAAGCCCCCTTTGATCGATTCAAAACGCTCAATTCCTTCTACTTCAAGACCTGAACCGGTCAGCAGCGAAGCGATTTCCTCAGAAGATTGATCAAGCAGTATAAAATCTTTCAGTCTATTTATAGAAATTTTCATGAATTCAAGTTATTTCAGAATAAGGCACAAATTTAAGAGAATTGGAATAGGCAGGAAGGCAATAGAAGCTATTTTTTTACTTTTCTTTATATTTATAGGAAGGTTTGTAAAACTTACTCCTTTTTATAATCTTTTTCACCTGCAAGAATTCCTAGTTCCATCAAATTCTCTCTGGGAGGAAGAGGACATGCAAAATCAGGGTTGTAGGCGCAATAAGGGTTGTAAGCTAAATTGAAATCTATGGAAACACTATTTTTCCCATCTTGTCTCAGATTAAGGTAGCGACCTCCACCATAAGTATCTAATCCACTTGTGGAATCTGCAAAAGCTAAAAAGAAATTGCGTTTATCGATTTCATTGATGCTCTGCAGCAAAAGTAATTTTTGCGGAACACCTTTCAAATCAAATTCAGCATAGGAGTGTTTGATGTATTTCTCCTCAGATCCGTCAGTCATTGGAATGGTGATAACCTTTCGGTCTTCGGCAGGAACTAACCTCGCTCTGACTTTGAAGGCTGGGTCAATGGGATAAAAACTTAGAGCTCCTAAGTTATTTTTTTGTTCTGTATCCAAAGGTGACTCGGGATTGAATCTTAAAAATTTAAATTGCTTTTCTCGTTCTTTCTCAATGTTTTCGACATAAACTTCAGGGTCATCAGCGTTGGTCAAAGTATAGATAACGGCTGCCAAAACAATTACCGTAACTATAGTCAATAAAATATTTTTTGTACTCATAGTTTATAATATTCCTTCATCTGCGAAGCTAAAATAGCCACAATCTGCGAATATTACATGATCCATAACCATTACATCCAAACTTTCTCCCGCAGCTACCAACTTTTGTGTCAATCTTTTATCTTGTTCTGAAGGTTTTAGGTTTCCAGAAGGATGATTGTGGACCAGAATAATCGAGTTTGCCATAACTTCTAATGCATATTTAAAAATAACCTTAGGGTCAACTACAGTGGCATTAGTCCCTCCTCTGCTGATCAATTGCTTTTTGATCAATTGGTTGTTACGATTTAACATGATGATGTAAAATGACTCAACTGATTCATCCATCAAGTCAGGCTTCATCAGGTCATAAGCCTCTTTGGAGGAATTTATTCTTTGACGTTTTTGAGGGGTTTCATTTTTTCGTCTTCTTCCTAATTCCAAGGCACTGACTATGCTAATTGCCTTTGCTTCACCTATTCCTTTGAATTGCTGCAAATCTTTGATGGACATTCTCGCTAAAGACCCTAGGTCATAATTGACAGATGCTAAGATATATTTCGAAAGATCGACAGCACTCAGCGACCTTGTACCCGAACCAATTAGAATAGCTATTAATTCCGCATCTGATAATGCCGCTCTGCCTTTTAAAAGTAATTTTTCCCTTGGCCTGTCCTCCTCTGCTAAGGCTGATATTTTGATAGATAGATAGTCATCCATAAAAGTTAAAATATTAAAAGTGAGTAAATTGGATGAATTAAAATTAAGGAATTTTGAGAAACAAAAAAAGTCCTGATCGATGAATCAGGACTTTCATATATTTTAAACGCTTAAATTTTAAGCTAAAGAATTGACTAATCTAGTCAATTTTGATTTCTTGTTTGAAGCATTATTCTTGTGAATGATATTCTTCTTAGCCAATTTATCAATCATAGAAGTTACTTTTTTCAAAAGTTCTTGAGCTTCTACTTTGTCTGTAGTCAATTTCAATCTTTTGATAAAAGTCCTAGTTGTCTTGGCCTGATATCTGTTTCTCAGACGTTTGGCTTCGTTTGCACGAATTCTTTTAAGTGCCGATTTGTGATTTGCCATATCTTAATTTACTTAATTTCTTTTAACAATCCCCTTATTCCTAAATGGAGTGCAAAGTTAATGGATTAATTTTTAAACGCAATAGGATTTCTTAACTAAACCTCGTAAAGCTGAGAAATCACGGTTAATTTAATTCTAATACCGCCTTAGAATCACAAATGTAGCATTATTTTTATTATCCGAATTGTGATTTTTTTATTATTTTTAATCATGCAAAAATTTTTAGCATTTATCGCAATCTTTTTATTCTTAAGCACAGACATTGTGGCTTGGGGATTTTTTGCACACAAAAGGATCAATCGCTTGGCGGTTTTCTCACTTCCTCCAGAGATGATCGGGTTTTTCAAATCAAACATCCAATTCATCACCGAAAATGCAGTAAACCCTGACAGAAGACGATATGCAGTAAAGGGTGAGGCTGAAAAGCATTTTTTAGATGCTGATGTATACGGCGATAGTGCGGTTTATTTTTTGCCGAGATATTGGAATCAGGCTGTGGAGAAATTTGGCGAAGAGGAATTAAGAAAACACGGCATCGGCCCTTGGAATGCCTACAATACCAAGAATCAATTGACAGAAGCTTTCAAAAAAAAGGACCAAAAAGCCATTCTAAGACTTGCTGCTGACCTAGGCCATTATATCGGAGACATTAATGTTCCCTTGCACACCACCAAGAATTATAACGGACAACTCACCAATCAATATGGAATCCACGCCTTTTGGGAAAGTAGAGTTCCAGAATTGCTTTCAGACGATTTTGACTTTTTTGTAGGACAAGCTGAATATATTCCCAATACCCAACTTGAAGCTTGGGATGCGATCATCGGCGCACATTTGGCTTTGGATTCTGTGTTAAATTTTGAGAAAATTCTTAGTCAGCGATTTCCTGAGGATAAGAAATTCAGTTTTGAAGAAAGAGGCGGCATCAATACAAGGGTTTATTCGAAGGAGTTCACAAAAGCCTATAATGACATGCTTGCTGGCCAAATAGAGAGGCAAATGAAGCGCTCTATTAAGATGATTGCTGACTTTTGGTACAGCGCTTGGATCGATGCAGGGCAGCCTGTACTCAATGATTTGCTGGACAAGCCTGTGGAAGATTTGGAAGAGAAGTTTGCTCCACCTCCTACTCCACTCAACATTCGAGAGCATGAAGGCATCACCCTCCAAGAATCGCCAGAAGAGCTTAGGAAATCATTTTATAGGGCGATGTGGCGGACTGGGAATTGATAAATGTAAGGATTTAGCTTGCTCGCAAAAAAAGCCAAGGTGTAGAGGGAGCAGAAGAGAAAAAGTAACGAACGAACGTAGTTTTTAAACACTAAAATTAAATAATTTCTTTTAAGCTTTGAAAGGACTGTTCAGTTTAGATAATTTTCATAGACCTAAGCTCTTATCCAGCTTTTCCTCTAACTCTTCCCGAGTAAAAACATTTCCATCATCAATATCTCTTTCAGCTTTTAGAGCTCTTGAGGCTAGTTTTTCTTTAAGAATTGGATCTAATTTGGATTTCGTAAGTAAATTCTTTACCACTTCTAGAACGTGACTATCATTTTCTTTCTCAATTAGAGACCGTATTTCCTCTTTTATATTTATTGAATTCATAACATTTTATTTACTGGTTAATTTCCTTCCTGTCAAAAAAATTGCATTTATGTACTAACAGTCTTATAACCCCAAATAGATCTTAATAGCATCTGCTAGTCTAGTAAATGTATCTTTAAAAGTAGCCTCATCATCTTCCAACAAAGTCACTCTAAACCCTCTCAGATCAGAACAAAAAGAAGATACTGGGACCACGCAGATTCCTGTCGAAGCCAATAAATAATATACAAATCTTTTGTCCATCGGCATATTTTCTTCATGCAGCCAAGACTCCATTAAAGCTTTGATGTCTTTGTTTTCAATTGGCAAAAACTGATTTGGACTGAGATAGCTTTCTTCAAAAACAATAGTATTGTAAAATGCCCCTTGTGTAGGATTAAATTTAATACCAGGAATATCTGAAAGTAACTCTTCCATCAGCTTACTTCTTTGGCCAATTTTGAAGTTTTCAGCTTGACGATATGCCGCATAATCGGGATGCGACATAATTTTAGGAATAGAAAGCTGAGGCAATATAGTTGAGCAAACTTCTATCATTTTAGCATTTTCTAGGGTTTGCACATACTTGCTAAATTCCTTTGAACCATCTCGATTATAAAATTCCATCCATCCACAGCGAGAACCTGGCCAAGGAAATTCTTTGGATATTCCTTTCATGGAAATCGCAGGCAAGTCGCCAACAACTTCAGATAATGCTACAGCTTGGAGGCCATTATATGTGATGTTCTGGTAAATTTCATCCGCAATCAGGAGTAGCTTGAATTCCCTAGCGATTCTGACAAAATCCTCCAAAACTTCTTTGGGGTAGACCATTCCGGTGGGGTTATCGGGATTGATGATGAGTATCCCTACTATACTGGGATTGTACTTGACTTTGTTATAAAGGTCTTCCATATCAGGAAGCCACTGAATATCTGGATCAAGCTTGTAAGTAATCGGTGCAGTATTGGCATGAGCTGCCTCTGCAGAACTATGCGTACTGTAAGCAGGAGAAGGACCGATAATCCTAGCTGTAGGAATTAAAAATTGGTAAAGCTTGGCGATGGCATCACCAAGTCCATTAAAGAAAAGCACATCGTCAGCAGTGATTTGAACACCTTTTTTCTGATTGTTCAAATTTGCCAAAAACTTCCTTGTCTCTAACACTCCCTTAGAATCTGCATAGCCGTAAGTATGGTCTTGACTAACCAATTCAGAGACAATCTCTTTCATCCAAGTTGGGATTCTATTATTCTTTTGAATTGGATCTCCTATATTTTCCCAAGTGATTGTTTGCCCCAAAGCTTCTATTTGCCTTGCCTTTTTGACAATACCCCTGATCTCATAATTCAACTCTTCAGCCCCCGGCCTTAGCAAAATAGTCCTCATATATTTCCTGCTTGGATTTCAGAGTAAAGAAACAAAAAAGAACTTAGTGATTTAAAAAAGTTTTAAAATGATTTTCAAACCTGCTCTAATGAAAAATATTCCTCAAGTGAAATTTCAAAAAAGCTTATAATTTTTGTTTGGACTTGATCTCTTTTTGCTTTTTCCACTCAATACAAAACATATGGAGAAAATTTGCCAGCAATAGAAAGATCAAGGAAACCCAAATCGCCCCTTTGATACTCCCTAGGTATTCAAAACCCAAATAATGCGGTGCTAAAATAGCTGCATGGATAGCAATGGCGATATTTAATATTTTTTTGTTCATCTGATCAATTTTGATTTACTAAAATAAAAAAACCATCCTCAACTCAAAAGTTTAAGGATGGTTTTTAAATGCAATTACCAAATCAAATTATCTGTAACACGCTTTCTTAGCAGTAGCCACTCAATATAATAGGAATACTATATGTGGAGCTGCTATGCATTGTTGACCATGGTCAATTGACAAATTTATTACCTCAAAGGCTTATACTTAATCCTTTTAGGAGTCAAATCCCCGAGGCGTTTTTTCTTGTTCTCTTCATAATCGGAGAAGTTTCCTTCAAACCAATATACCTGAGAATCTCCCTCAAATGCCAAGATATGGGTACAAATCCTATCCAAGAACCATCTATCGTGGGAAATAATTACCGCACATCCACCAAAGTTCTCCAAAGCCTCTTCCAAAGCTCTCAGCGTATTGACATCAAGATCATTGGTAGGCTCATCGAGCAACAAAAGGTTTCCACCTTCTTTGAGTGTCATCGCCAAGTGAACTCTATTCCGCTCTCCACCGGATAGTACGCCTACTTTTTTCTCCTGATCAGAACCAGTGAAATTGAATTTTCCTACATAAGCTCGGGAGTTCATTTCTTTATTTCCAAGTTTAATGATTTCGTTGCCACCAGAAATCGAGTCATAAACCGATTTATTTGGATCCAAAGTATCATGTTCTTGATCTACGTAAGCGAGCTTCACGGTCTCACCTACTTCGAAGTTACCGGCATCCGCTTTTTCTCTCCCAGTGATCAATTTGAAGAGGGTGGATTTGCCAGCACCATTCGGACCGATGATTCCTACAATTCCTCCTTGAGGTAGGTTGAAAGATAAGTCTTCAAATAATAATTTATCCCCAAATGCTTTAGAAACTCCATTGACTTCAATCACTTTGGCCCCTAATCTTGATCCTGGTGGAATATAAAGTTCTAGCTTTGCTTCTTTTTCCTTGCCTTCTTCACTAATCAGTTTATCATAAGCACTTAGACGCGCTTTTCCTTTGGCCTGACGGGCTTTCGGAGTCATTCTGATCCATTCTAATTCTCTCTCGAGCGTTTTCTGCCTTTTGGATTCGGTTTTTTCTTCTTGTTTCAATCTGTTTTGCTTTTGATCTAGCCAAGAGGAATAATTTCCTTTCCAAGGAATCCCCTCTCCCCTATCCAATTCCAAAATCCATCCCGCGACATTATCCAAGAAATACCTATCGTGAGTTACCGCGATGACAGTTCCTTTATATTGTTTGAGGTGTTGCTCAAGCCAAAGAACTGACTCAGCATCGAGGTGGTTGGTAGGTTCATCAAGAAGCAATACATCCGGTTCTTGAAGCAAAAGTCGACAAAGCGCTACTCTCCTTTTTTCACCACCAGAAAGATTGCCGACAATAGCATCACTTGGAGGCAGTCTAAGAGCATCCATAGCTTTCTCCAACATAGTCTCCAACTCCCAAGCATTGGCAGCATCAAGCTTTTGCTGTACATCTCCTTGCTTCTCGATCAACTTATCCATTGCATCTGGATCTTCCATTAAGGCAGGGTCCATAAATTGCTCGTTGATGGCTTCAAATTCTTTCAGCAAAGCGACTGTCTCGGACACTGCTTCCTCCACGATATCTTTCACCGTCTTTTCATGATCTAACTGAGGCTCTTGCTCCAGCATTCCGACGGAATAACCTGGAGACCAAACAACTTCCCCCAAAAACTCTTTATCTATTCCCGCAATAATCTTTAAAAGGGAGCTTTTTCCTGATCCATTGAGACCTAGAACGCCAATTTTAGCTCCGTAAAAAAATGATAGGTAAATATCTTTCAGAACTTTCTTCTGAGGAGGATAAATCTTTGACACCCCCGCCATTGAAAATATGATTTTTTCTCCGCTCATTGTGTAGTTTTTTTATTAAAATGAATAAACTGAAAGACAAAGATGCAAAAAAAGGGCTTTCTTAGGATAAATGGTTTTGAATTAATTAATTTGCAGAAAGCAAGAAAAAATCTACAACCTATTAAATCAAAATGGAACATCCATACGGATACATTAAGGACAAAAAGGTATTTTTAAAGGGATTTTTGAATCAAGCTGATCGTGTGATTGGTGAGGTGAAAGAAGACGAAGCGTCAACCCTTAAGTACTTTGAAGATCGATTTGCTACTATCAAAGAGAAAGTAGAGAATCTAAAGAAAGACATTGAAGAAAATCAGAACAAAGGATCCTTCCTGATGAAGTTGATTCATTTGAGAGATTCACTGATGCAATATGATGCATTGGGTGATTTTGTACCTTTGATCGAAGAACTCAACAAACTGGAAATCTATCTTGAAGAAATCATCCAAAAAAACAGGGAGAGAAATCTAGAAATCAAGAGAGGTTTGATTTTGGAAGCTGAGGATTTGAAAGACAATACAGATTGGAAAGAAACAACTGAAGAATTCAAAAATCTAAAGCTAAGATGGATCAAGACTGGCCCAGTAGAAAAAGAATTTGAAGAAGAAATTGAAAATGCTTTTAACAAAGCTGTTGATACTTTCTTTGATAATAGAAAGGCATTCTTTGAAGAAATGGCTGTTCAGGCTGAGCAAAACATCAAGATCTATGAAGATTTAGTGAGACAAGCGCAGCAAGCTTTCAATAATCCAGATGCAAAAAAAGCTTTTGAAATCAGTAAGAAAATCCAAAAAGAATGGAAGGCGTCTGGAAAAGTCCCAGCTGAAAAAAGACAACCCCTTTGGGATGAATTTTCAAAATTGAACAATCGAATCTTCAGCAGGTTTAAGAGAGAAATGCAGTCTGGCCCTAGATTGAATCCAAGAGAAGTGCTCTTAAAAATGGAATCCCTTGCGGAAGAAATGAAGAAGTTAGCACATCAGGACACCTCTCCAATGACTGTCTCACAAGCAAGAAAACTTCAAAACGAATGGAAACCTTTAAGTCAAACAAGACCAAGGGATGCGAATTTGATCACGAGAAATTTCATTTACTATTCTGAAATCGTTTTTGAAAAATCCTTTTTGAATAAACTTGCTCTATCCAAAAACTCTAATTTCAGAGATCTTTCTGAATCGGAGCAAAATAAAATCAAATCTTCTATCTTAAGAGACTTAATTCACAGAGATGAAAGTGAATTAAAAACAGTAAAAGAGAATGCTGAAAATTTCAAAAGCAACGAACCAGATTTTGAAATCATGCTAAGAAGAAAAATCAGTGCTTTCAGAAGAAAAATAGATGTGAAAAATTTTATATTGAAGGAACTTTCAAACAAATATTGAGTTTAAGATTGAAAATTTAAAACAATTTCTATTTTTGCAACCCGTTAAGGCGGTAAACATTAAAACATTGACACTATGTACTGGACATTAGAACTTGCATCATACCTAGAAGATGCTCCATGGCCTGCAACCAAAGACGAATTAATTGATTATGCGATTCGCTCGGGTGCGCCTTTGGAAGTCGTAGAGAACCTTCAAGAATTGGAGGATGACGGTGAGCCTTACGAGAATATCGAAGAGATTTGGCCGGATTATCCCACAAAAGATGACTTCTTCTTTAATGAAGATGAATACTAAAAAAATTAAGAGCCTGAAAGGCTCTTTTTTTATATCCCTAAGGCTGATTTTAACTTTGGATAGCCGGACTTGCTAACTGGAATTTTTTCTCCTGATTTAAGTATAATCAGAAAACTGTCTTTTTCATACCCTTCAATTTTGGTGATTTCTGTTACTTTCACAATGTAAGACCGGTGAACTCTCACAAAAACATCAGAATTTAAAACTTGCTCGAAAAATTTCATTGTCTTATTCTTCAAAAACTTCCCTTCGTTTGTGTAAATATTTACATAGTCATCATTGGCCTCGAGGTATTTTATTGTTGAAAAAGGAATAATTTTAATATCATTTTTATCCTTAAGCACAATCCTCTCTGAAACGCCAGGAGCTTCCATTTTAGAAAAATTATATTTTCCTAGATCCTTGAGGGTCTCTCCCATTACTAGAAATTTATCAATTGCTTTGGCAAAGCGTTCTTTTGAAAATGGCTTCAACAAATAGTCTATTGCCTGAGCATCAAAAGCTTTCACTGCATATTCGTCATATGCTGTCGTAAAAATCACAGAAGGAGGATTTTCCAATAATTCCAGCATTTCAAGGCCAGTGATTTTTGGCATTTGGATGTCTAAGAAAATCAAATCAGGCTGTAATTCCTTGATCGTCTTCAGCCCATCAAATCCATCATGACAGACAGCTAAAACGTTGGTCTGTTTATAACCCGAAAGGTACTCTAGAATCAACTCTGCTGCTAGCGGTTCATCATCAATGACTACTATATTGATCATAGTTTTGTGGTATTTTAAGTTCAACAACAAAAAGATTTTTAGCTTCCTTTACTTGAAGTAAATCATGCCTCCCGAAAAGCAAAAACAATCTTCGTTTCACTGCTTTCAAACCAAATCCTTCGCCAGAAGCTTGTCCTGCTTCAGGGTCAAAAGGGTTTGAGATATTTATTTTCAGATATTGATCTTCCTTTTCAAAAACTACACTAATCAAAACATCACCTAGCACGCCATAAAGACCATGCTTCACAGCATTTTCAAGAAGTGGTTGGACCAATAGTTGAGGTAAAATAAACTTTTCACACTCTAAATCAATTTTGAAATTTACAGATAAACGATGTCCGAATCTTAATTTTTCAATCCCAACAAACAGCTGCAAATATTCCAATTCTTCTGAAACATTGATCCACCTATTATTTTCCTTCCGAATCGTTTTCCTCAAAAAATCCGATAGTTGCAACACCATCTCTCTTGCTTCCTCTGGCTTTCTTTTGACTAAAGAGCTTATAGAATTCAAGCTATTAAATAAAAAATGAGGTTGTAATTGTTGCCTTAATTGATATAGTTCAGCTTCTCTAGCCAAACGTTCCATCTGATCTGCTCGCTCAAGAGCTTTGATCTGACTTTCCAACTTCGAATGAAATAAAAGCAAAAGTGCATAACTAAGAATGATTAGAAAAATGACAAATACACGTAATAAATAGATCTCTTTAAAAAAGTATAAGTAATTATTATTCTCACTTAAAAATAACACTAAAGTGAATTTTCCCAAAAAGAATACAAGACTAGAAAGTATCAAGGGAAAAGCTAGAAATATCAGAAAGTGTTTCTCCTGAGGTGTAAAGAATCGAAATATATTTTCCAATAAGAAAAAACCTATTAAGATAAAAAAAGTATGACTCCCAACATCAAGCAAAGCATTTAGATAACCTGCATGATAATGATGAACCAAATAAGCCACTCCAATCACCCAAATGAGGATGATCAGAATGGCTTTATACCAGGTTTTATCTTTGAAACTGAGAGCTGAGCTTATCACAATTACAAGTTGGATTAGAAAGATTTAATCTCCAAACCTCCAAGAATTACTGAACCATAAATTTTCAATACTTTCTTTGGGTCTGGAGTCACATGAGAATAAAGACGCTTATCTTCCACACCTGCTAGCACATTAGATACATTGACCTGAACGCTCCAATGAGGAGGCACAATCAGCTTCACACCCCCTAATGCTACTTCTATATTGAGCATTGCGGTTTCAGTCATATCCGCTTGAGAAAGATCAATCTCAGACCCTCCAAGAATAGCAGAAATCTTCCCTCCTTTGAAGTTTTTCGATAAAACTCTACGCTGATCACCAGATAAAAATGCTTGCGATGTAAGAATTTCAGGCTGATCAAACCCAGTATTTGTATTGCTTTCGGAACTTGTCGCATTCTCATCTCCAACAACTTCTGCTTCTTGAGCTGAGTAGCCAAAAGGTTCATTTTTAAAAGATTGATTATAATCAGGGATTTTAACTGATTTTTGATTGAGGATAAAATAAAGACCAACTGCGATCAACCCCCCAGCAAGAAAATACCCTTCAAATCCATCTGGTAAATCAACATGTTTTTTCAACATGAAATAAGAACCAAACAACAAGAAAAAATATCCTGAGCCACTTTTAAATTGTTGACTTACTAAGATTACCAATCCGATTGCGATAAAGATCATCGGCCAGCTCAAAAGCCACAAAGGTAAGAAAAACCCTAATTTCTTCAATAATATGATACCTCCTACCACAACCAAGATAATCCCTAGTGTGTAATTATTACTTTGAGTAGAAAATTTCTGATTTGCCATGATGTATGTGTTTTGATTGTTAATGATGCTCAAAACTAAGAGAGAAAACAAAAATCAAGGAGTCAAATTAGGTGAGAGCAAGTAAATATTCGGTGAACGTGAGAAATTTATCGGCGAATTTTCTTGTGCTATTTTTTTACTTGAACAAGTAAGCTGCATAAGCCATATCTTCTGGAGTAGTAATTTTAATGTTTTCTAAATTCCCTGCAATAAGAGATACTTGCCATCCTTGGTGTTCATAAACTGTTGCATCATCAGTAAAAGTATGCAGCTCCGTCACATCAAAGGCCTTTTTGATTTTTCGTATTTGAAAAGTCTGTGGAGTTTGAACTAAGCGGAAGTATTGTCTTTCCTGATAGACAGATTTGCCATCATCAGTTAATCTTCTAATCGAGTCTTTTAGAGCAACCACGGCAATGGCACTCCCTTTTTCCTTTGCTACTTCAAAGCTTTCTTGAATCACCTCAGGGTTTACAAAAGGCCGAACACCATCATGAATGGCGACAAGTCCTTCATTTTCTGTAATAGAATTCAATCCATTTCTTACAGACTGAAACCTACTATTTCCTCCAGAAACCAGGTTATGGGGTATGAAAAATTTATACTGAACACAGAGGTCTTTCCAAAGTGAAAAATCCTTTTCAGGAATGACAAGAATTAATTCTGCTTTGGGTTCAGCTTCGAAAAATCGCGATAATGTATGCATTAATATGGGTTTGCCACCAATTTCTAAATATTGCTTTGGCATAGGTGCTCCCATTCTTGTTCCACTGCCTCCCGCAACTATAATTGCATACTTTTTCATAATGTTTTTGAGATCTATTTTGAGTAGCAAGTTGGGGAAATTATAAAAATAAAAAAAGGCTCACGAGGAGCCTTTCTGTTATTATAAGATTAACATTGCATCTCCATAAGAGAAGAAGCGATATTTCTCTTTGATTGCTTCTTTATAAGCTTTCATGATCAAATCATAACCACCAAAAGCCGATGCTGTCATCAGCAAAGTTGATTCTGGCAAATGAAAGTTAGTAATAAGTGTATTAGCGATTTTAAAATCATATGGAGGAATGATAAACTTGTCAGTCCATCCGCTGCTAACTTTCAGCCTATTATTAGCTGTCACAGATGACTCTATGGTTTTCAAAACTGTGGTACCAACTGCTACTACTCTTTTTTTATTATCCAAAGATTCATTGACTAGATCAACTGTCTTTTGCGGAATATCATAATTCTCAGAATCCATTTTATGTTTGGTCAAATCCTCAACATCAACCTGACGAAATGTTCCCAAACCTACATGAAGCGTTATTGGAGAAACTTCTACTCCTTTCAATTCCAATCTTCGCAACAAGTGAGGCGTAAAATGCAAGCCTGCTGTTGGAGCAGCTACTGCACCAACATGCTCAGCAAAAATTGTTTGATATCTTTCTCTGTCTTCAGGCTCAACTTTTCTATCAATGAATTCTTTCAAGATAGGCGTTTCTCCTAATGTATCAATGGTTTTGTAGAATTCCTCTTCCGAGCCATCAAACAAAAACCTGATTGTCCTTCCTCTTGAAGTAGTGTTGTCAATAACTTCTGCTACCAAATCACTATCTCCAAAGTATAGCTTATTTCCTACTCGGATTTTTCTAGCTGGATCGACCAACACGTCCCAAAGCTTCAATTCTTGATTCAACTCTCTTAAAAGGAAAACTTCGATTTTGGCACCTGTTTTTTCTTTATTTCCGTAAAGTCTAGCAGGAAAAACTTTGGTATTGTTCATCACAAAAACATCACCTTCACCAAAATAATCGGTAATATCCTTGAAGAGTCGGTGTTCAATTTCACCTGTTTTTCTGTGGACTACCATCAGACGAGATTCATCTCTATTATCTGCTGGATGTAAGGCTATGAGCTTTTTTGGGACTTCGAATTTAAAATCGGATAACTTCATATGGAATGAATGTAGTATGCTTAAGATTAATTTTACAATAGATTGTAAAAAGTGCAAAGATAACAAGAAAAATCACGAAATCTACCTATATTGTCAATTAGTTTTTAACCCTCAATTATTACTGTGAAAGTACTCAAACTCATTTGGGAAAGTGTGAGATTCGCTTTTCAAGCATTAAGAGCCAATTTAACAAGAACGATTTTATCTCTACTAGGCGTGACAGTTGGCATATTTGCAATCATTGCTGTGTTCACTTTAGTGGATTCTTTGGAAAAAAACATTAAGTCTAGTTTAAGCTTCTTAGGAAGCAATGTCATGACCGTTGATAAATTTGACTATTCAGCTGGAGGTGGACCCGATTTTCCATGGTGGGTTTACTTCAGAAGACCAAATAATTCTTATTCAGAATACCTATTCTTAAAGGACAATCTTAGAAATTCAGCAGGAACAACACTTTTTGCAGATGCTAATACAACAGTCCAATTTGGAAATAATAGCTTTAGCGGTAGCAACGTCAAAGGAGTGACTTTTTCTTACAAAGATGTATATGATGTACCGATTGGTGCTGGAAGGTTTTTCACTGAAATTGAAATTTCTGGCGCTCGAAATGTCGTGATTATCGGCACTAAGATCGCTCAGACCCTCTTTCCAAACCAAGATCCACTCGGGAAAGAAATGAAAATCAGAGGTCAAAAATTCTTTGTAATAGGAACATTCGAAGAAGAAGGGGAAGCGCTTTTTGATACTCCCACAAAAGATGAAGCTTGCATGATTCCTTTCGGAGCATTTTCAAAAATATATAATGTGGGAAGATATGGCTTAGGACCAAGTATTGCCATGAAAGGTTTGGATGATGACACTGGAATGATTGCTTTAGAAAATGAAGTCACTGGCTTGTTAAGAGCCAAAAGAGGATTAAAACCAACTCAGGACAGTAATTTTTCACTCAACAAATCTGAGTTTATCATGAATACCATCGGTTCGATTTTCGATGTTATCAGTGGTGCAGGATGGGTAATTGGCGGATTTTCTATCTTAGTTGGAGGCTTTGGAATCGCTAACATCATGTTCGTTTCGGTAAAAGAGAGAACGAATATCATTGGAATTCAAAAATCCCTTGGAGCAAAGAATTATTTCATATTATATCAATTCCTTTTTGAGGCTATGTTCCTCAGTTTGATTGGAGGAATCACTGGAATTATTTTAGTCTACCTAATCACATTTGTTCAACTTGGCTCTTTAGAGTTAACACTGTCCATTAAAAATATCATTCTTGGACTTGGCGTTTCATCAGTAATAGGGATTGTTTCGGGAATAGTACCCGCCACATTGGCAGCAAGACTTGACCCTGTAGAAGCAATTCGATCAGCTTGATTTGAAATTAATCAAGCTGATCGAATCACAGACTTACCAGCCAATATTAAAATTCATATTGTTTAATTGATAGATTGTAAATCCAGTTGAAATACCTAGAATTATTCCCAATGAAATTAAGGGTCGAAATTTAGACACTTTTACTTCTTCCATTCTGCTGTAAGGAATTTCAAACAATCCTAAATTGTTAGATTCCCTATTTACATTGTTGTCAACAATTAATTTAACCAAGATTCCCTCATCATAAACCTCTTTAACTACTACTTTGAATTCTTTCTGATTTTTTGTTAAAATTTGATACTTTTTGTTTTTCTCAAACATTTCTGAGGTGATTTTTTTTTCAAAATCCTTTGATTTGCTTTCTTCAATTTTGGTGAAAGTAAAACAAGAACTAAAGCAAATTAAACATATGCCGAATTCGGTAATTTTTTTTATTAGATTTTTCATAGGTTCTGGGGTCTAATAAGATAATAAATTTAAAAAAATCGCCAAATTATAATCTAATAACCCCCTCTAAAAATTATCCTTAAATATTTAAAAATCAATACTTTAAAATCAATAAAAAAGGGAATTTGATCTAGTCAAACTCCCTTTTTTTTGTGCAGAAAATTAAAATCTATTCTTTCTCAATTTCTACTTTCAAAGCTTCGCCATTTAAACCGGCTCTATCTTTGATTTTCTTTTCTAATTCTTCCATCAACTCCGGATTGTCTAAAAGCAAGGATTTAACTGCATCTCTACCTTGTCCAAGCTTATTTCCTTCGTAAGAGAACCAAGATCCTGCTTTTTTGATGATTTCAAATTCAACTCCAAGGTCGATAATTTCTCCTACTTTAGATATCCCTTGACCATACATGATGTCAAACTCGACCACTTTGAACGGTGGTGCTACTTTGTTTTTCACCACCTTTACTTTAGTTCTGTTTCCAAGAATATTGTCAGCTGATTCTTTGATTTGACCAATCCTCCTAATGTCCAACCTTACCGAAGCATAGAACTTCAAGGCATTACCACCAGTAGTTGTCTCAGGACTACCAAACATAACCCCTATTTTATCTCTAAGCTGATTAATAAATACACAAGCACAGCCAGTTTTATTTATTGCGCCTGTGAGCTTTCTTAATGCTTGAGACATCAATCTAGCTTGTAAACCCATTTTACTATCACCCATATCGCCTTCCAATTCACCTTTTGGCACCAAGGCAGCTACAGAGTCAATTACAATAATATCAATTGCACCAGAGCGAATCAAATGCTCAGCAATCTCCAACGCCTGCTCACCATTGTCAGGCTGAGATATCAATAAATTTTCCGTATCTATACCAAGCTTTTCTGCATAAGCTTTATCAAAAGCATGCTCTGCGTCAATGAACGCAGCCAAACCTCCAGCTTTTTGAGCTTCAGCTATACAATGCATAGTCAATGTGGTTTTACCAGAAGACTCAGGTCCATAAATCTCCGTCACTCTTCCTCTTGGAATTCCACCAATACCTAGTGCCATATCTAAGCCTAATGAACCAGTAGAAATCGCAGGGATATCCTGAACTTTATTATCACTAAGCTTCATCACTGTCCCTTTTCCATAGGTTTTTTCCAATTTATCTATGGTCAATTGAAGTGCTTTAAGTTTTTCTGTATTTGCGCTCATATTTCTTTATTATTAATTATCTAATTTGAATTTGTGAAAATAATAATTGATACTTGGAGATTCAAATGATTGAACACTCTATCGAGGTATTGCGTATGTATTTGCTGCGTAGAAAATCAACTTATATTTTATTCCTCGTAAATATTGGAATAAGATTTGAAAAGATTTATTCTGAAACCTTAAGTTAATGAAAAATCAGCTATTAAAGTCAGTAATTGTCGCAATTTTTTCATGCATAACAGCAATAAGCAGTTTTGCTCAGCAAAAAAATACTGCCTTCAAAAATGGAGAGGAACTTACTTTTAAAGTTAGCTATGGTTTTCTTGATGCCGCTGAAGCCAAGATGAAAATCAATCCTTATGTAAATACAATTAAAAGCCGACCAGTATATCGTATTGATGTAACTGGAGAAACTTTGGGTCTTTTCAAACTTTTTAAAGTAAACGATACATGGGGAAGCTATTTAGATACAGTGAAAATAATTCCTCATCAATCTTACCGATTTATTGAAGAAGGGAAATACAGAAAAAATGAAAGAGTAGTTTTTGACCATGACCAGGGGAAAGCCATGATGCGTCTCTATGATAGAGAGAATAAAAAAATTGTAGAAACTAAAAGTTATGATGTACCAAAAAATGTTCAAGATATAGTTAGCGGATTTTATTATCTAAGAACGATGGACATGAAAAAATTCAAAAAAGGTGACATTATCACGCTAACTGGTTTTTTTGATAAAGAAATATATAACCTAAAATTAATATTCGAGGGAAAAGAAAGGCTTTCCACCCAAGTTGGAGACTTTGAAACATTCGTTTTAACTCCAATTATGCCCTCTAACAAACTTTTCAGAGGAGAGCACCCTGTGACTATATGGGTTTCTGATGATCAGAACAAAATCCCTTTGAAAATAAAAGCTAGGCTTATGGTTGGTGCGCTCAACATGGACATTACTAAAGCCACTGGTTTACGTAATAATTAATTTATCCTGAGATAACATTTTCATAATATTAAAGTCGATTATTAAAAATTTTTATTGTATTTGTGTGAAGCAAATAATTAAAAGTGATTTTATCTTAGGTCTTTTTTTAAATTAGCATCACGATAGCTTAATAAACCTGTTGTCAAAAATGAGCGAAAAACAAAAAGTCAAGGTTTTAGTAGTAGATGACGAGCCAGATATTGTTGAAATTCTTTCTTACAATCTCAATAAAGAGGGTTATGAAGTAGCCTCCGCAGAAGACGGGATTAAAGGCGTAAAACTAGCCGCCAAATTTCAACCAGATGTCATCTTGCTAGATATCATGATGCCGAACCAAGATGGTGTTGAAACTTGTAGGCAAATCAGAGAAAATCCAGATTTAAAAAATACTTTTATTATATTTTTAACTGCTCGCTCGGAAGAATATTCTGAAGTTGCGGCTTTTGATGTAGGGGCAGACGATTATATCACGAAACCTATCAAGCCTAGGGCTTTAATGAGTAGAATTGCTGCGCTTTTCAGAAGAGAATCCAAAAAAGAACAAGAACTCACCCAAATCAAAATCAAGGACCTTACGATTGATAGAACTAGCTACACTATCGACAAAAGCGGTAAAACAATCATCCTTCCAAAAAAAGAATTTGAACTCTTGTATTTCCTTGCAAAAAACCCTAATATGGTATTTAGTAGAGATGAACTTTTACAAAATATTTGGGGAGCAGATGTTTTTGTCTTAGCAAGAACCGTTGATGTCCACATTAGAAAAGTGAGAGAAAAAATTGGTGACGATTACATCACTACTGTAAAAGGAGTAGGATATAAATTCGAACTGAACTGATTTTAAACACATGTTTACCACATCACGGGGTATTTCTCTAATTTTAGCAATAGCTATTTCTGCCCTGACTGTGGCTTTTTTGTTTTTGATGGATGAAGCTACGGCTACTTTATTGTTAGTAGCTGGGGGAATTTCCTTTTCAGTTTCTTATATTTTGATGAACATCACACTGGAATTTTTAATCTTCAAGGAGATAAGTAATATCTACACAGTTTTAGAAAAAATACAAAAAAAAGATCTTTCTACCATCGCAGATAAGTCCACTAAGACTTCAATCTCACCTCTTCGAAAAATCAATAAGACTATCAATTCCTACGCACTTTCAAAAAATAAGGAGATTGAAACCCTACAAAAAAATGCAGAATTTAGACGGGAGTTTATTGCGGATATTTCACACGAACTGAAGACTCCTATTTTTGCCGCACAGGGATTTATTCACACGCTACTTGATGGTGCAGTAGATGATGAAGAAGTTAGATACAAATTTCTCAAGAGAGCGGCCAAAAGTCTAAATTCGCTTGACAAACTTGTTCAAGATCTTTTGACACTAAACCAAATGGAGAGTGGAGTGATTAAATTTCATTTTGAGAAATTTGATCTAAAGGATGTCCTTCTTGAAGTGATAGATGAATTGGAACACAAAGCTGAAAAGAGAGATGTTTTGATCAGGTTTTACTATGACAAAGAAAAGTCTTTCTTAACCAATGCTGATAGAGATAAAATCTTCCGTGTTTGTCAAAACCTTATTTCGAATGCCATCAAGTATAATCATGAAGGTGGAGAAGTGGAGGTTCGCTTAAATTCAAATAAAAACCAACAAACTGTCGATGTGAAAGACAATGGAAAAGGTATCCCTCCTGAGGACTTGAAGCGAATATTTGAAAGATTCTATAGAGTAGACAAAAGCAGATCAAGAGAAAAGGGAGGCACAGGACTTGGATTGGCTATCGTAAAACACATCTTAGAAGCTCATAAGAGCAAAATTTCTGTAAGCAGCACATTAGGAAAAGGTTCTGTATTTAGTTTTTCACTAGCAGCTGAGAAGTAATTTTTTTTCTAAAACCTTCCTTAGTAATCAAAAATTTTACCATGTAGTATCTTTCAACTTTGGAAACGCACGAATCACATCAGACAAGCTTAATTGTCCCACAAGCTTTTCATCTTTCATTACTGGAAATCTTCTAATTTTTTTATCCAAAAACAATTGAGCTGCATCAAAAAGACTTAAATCCGGCTTCAGGGTTATCACATCTTTTGTCATATGTTCAGCTACTGTACCTGGGAATTTAGGAGTATTGGAGTATTTCCCTTTGATGATCTCTTTGAGACAATCAACTTCTGATATTATCCCTACTAAATGTCCACTTTGATCTACTACAGCAGCACCTGAAATTTTCCTTTTAGTTAATAATTCTAAAACATGATCAATGGTATCTTCTGGATAAAAAGTCACCAAATTCGTTGACATGTGATCCTGAACTAAAATTGGTGCTGCTGCCTTTTTTGATTCTACTACTCTTACTCCTTGAAAACTTTTTACCATCTTGATTTTGAGTTAAATGTGAGTTTAAAAATAGCTAAAATAAATTACCATTCAAAACATTAATTTGGAAAAAATACAAAATTCAATGATTTCAATATTTATATCTCCATATTTCAGAATTATAAAAAAGTATTGACTCTAAAGAACTTTATTAAATTCTGAAAGCACCTTCTCATCTAAGGTCAAAACTTTATTAGACGTATCGATATTTTGAGACAAATTAAGGTCATTTGATGTGTAAATTGACTTTGAGTTTCTATAACTCTTGCAACTTGCATGCACTTCTAATAAACGCTTTGAAGGTTTCAATTTTTCAACATCTGAAGGTTTCAAACCTCCTCCAGGCATTACAATAATTCGGTCTTGAGCCAATTTAAGTAATTCAGAAATTATTTTTAACCCTTCTGAAACTGAATTCCGCATTCCTGAAGTCAATATTCGCTTGAACCCACAATCAATAATCTCTTCTAATGCCATAAATGGATTTGAACAGACATCAAAAGCACGGTGAAAAGTACAGGGTTTTCCCCTAGATTCTTTAATCAAAACTTCGCAAGCCCTTTTATCAATATTCCCCTTCTCATCTAAAACACCAAAAACAAAACCATCAGCACCGTAAGAAGATAATATTTGAATATCTCTACGCATCACTTCTATTTCTTCCTCGGTATATACAAAATCTCCTCCTCTAGGTCTGATCATGACAAAGATTGGAGTCTTCATTTTTTCTTTCAGGAAAGCCAATGCTCCAACACTTGGTGTAACTCCACCTTCTCCAAAATCAGAACACAACTCTAAACGATCTACACCAAATCGATTTGCTAAAAGTGCAGCCTCAATAGTAAATACGGGCACTTCCAAAAGTATCTTTGTCATTGGATCACAACTTATACTTAGAATCTATCAAATCGCTACCATCAGCCTGATGCCTTGCAAAATTAAAGCCTTGTCGAACAGAATAAGCACCATACTCCCCGTCTTTATTGATAGCTAAAAAACCAGCCTGGATATCATCTATATTTTTGTTTTTGGCTATCAATCTTCTTACTGCTTCTTCACATGCTTCTTGAGGACTTCTTCCTTGACGCATCAGTTCGACGATCAAAAAACTTCCGCAAATTCGAATAATTGATTCTCCCAATCCTGTAGCTGTAGCGGCACCTACTTCATCATCTACAAATAGACCAGCCCCAATTATTGGACTATCGCCTACCCTGCCATGCATTTTATAAGCTAGACCTGAAGTAGTACAAGAACCTGCTAATTTCCCATCGGCTCCCAATGCAATCATGCCAATAGTATCATGATTTTCAATGTTGATAATTGGCTTGTATTCAGATGATTTTTTCCACTCATTATAAAGTGCTTCTGCTTTTGGGCTAAGCACTTCTTCTTCAATTGGAAAACCTTGTTCCATGGCAAATTGTAGTGCACCTTGCCCTGCAAGCATTACATGTGGCGTCTCTTCCATCACCTTTCTAGCAAGTGATATTGGATGTTTGACTTTTCTGACAAAGGCCACAGTACCGCAGGAACCATCACCTTTCATTATGGAAGCGTCTAAAGTCGCATAACCTTCTCTATCTGGTAAACCTTGCAACCCTACGGAAAGATTGGTCAAATCTAACTCGGTCACCTTCACACCTTGTTCAACCGCCTCTACCAAATCCCCTGTTTTAGATAAAATATCCCATGCCACATCATTTGCAGCCATTCCATGTTCCCAAGTAGAAAGGATCAAAGGCTTAAAATGCTCCCCAAGTTTTTTCTCGCTTCCACATGCACTACCTAAAACTCCTGGCAATAATAAAGATGTAGATAAAAAGGATTTTTTTAGAAATGATCTTCTGTTTGTCATGTAAGAACTGTTAGAATTGAGAAAGTATTTGATTTTCGGTATTTACTCTCAATATTCTAAAAAAAAACAAAAAGTTAATGTCCACGCAGCATATTTTTGACGAAATAAAAAAAGCCACCCTTACGAGTAGCTTTATATGTTTCATTTTAAGTCCTATTTATATACTTCCAGAAACTCTGGATCTGATCTGAATTTTTTAAAAATCAAATCTGTCATTGACCTTTCTCGTAAATACTCACTTCTTTCTACAGCTTTTGAAAGATTTTCAAAAACTGCTTGCTTATCATCAGTAATCGTTGCTACCATAGCAAGTCCATAAAAACCATAGCCATATTCACGATTATATTGGACACTTTCTTCGAAGGCCTCCAAAGCATTTCGAAAATCCTCTGCCAAAAAATATGCTAGTCCTTTATTAAACAAATTACTTTCATTTTCAGGAGCTCGATTTAATCTAATCGTTGCGAGCTTATAATCTCCATTAATGATATCGATAGCTCCACGTAGCCCTTCATTAAATCTTAAAAACTCGTTAGTTTCATCTCTTTCAAGCGAAGATGCTTCAGAAATGGCAACATAAGCTTCAAAATAATCTCCTCTCAATAAATACGCTTGTCCCAAATTATAAAAAGAATAGGAATTAGGGTTTAATCTATTTGCCTCTCTAAAAAGACTAATTGCTTTGCTTATTAGTTGATTTTTCTCTCGCAAATTCAACTCACGTTGGGCTTGATTGAGATAGACTACGCCAAGATTGTTTAAGGAAAGCTCAGATTTATCTGTTTCATTTAAAAGCGAAAAAATCTGCTCTTTCTCTTTTAATCTTTTTGCGACTTGGCCAGCATAAATTAATTGTTCTTTAGAAAACCCTTCTAATGAATTCCCTTCATTCAATAATTTATATACACTCGCTGAAACTTCTGGATCAGAAAAACCTGTATTCTCATACACAGCCGATATTTTTGCAACTCTTAATTTCGGGAAAAGTGCTCTTGACACTTGGTTATAAGTTTTCAATCGCTGAATCTCCCTGAGTTGCGTATCGAAAGCCTTTTCACTTAAAATAATTTTATAATATTCTTCTTTTTGCTGAGGTGTGATTCCATCATATTCTGCAAGCAAAATCCTAAAATCAAACCAATCCTGTCGCCTTATGGTAGAGATGACTGGAATATTTGGATTATTAATTAGAGTTCTTAATTTTTGACCGACTATTTCGCTCCTTCGTAAAGCAACATCTGTATCATCAAGCTCTTGAATTTCCAATGAATGTATTCCTGTAACGGTGATTTTTTTGAGAACCTTACCTGGATTTACCAAAGATATCATAGGCGAACCATCTGAATTATCCAAGGAATTATCTTTCAATAAGTTACTTGCCAAAGGAAATGAAACAGTAAATTCTTGAGAAACCTCTCTTTGAATTTGGGAAAAATCAGATTCCATGTAAACTCCAATTGATGGAATTGGCTCATCAGGAGTCACTTGACCAATTCTCGCTAAAAGTGGAGTTGTATATAATCCATCAGCCACTTTTTTTGAAGTAATATTTCTAGCACGACCTTTTTGCATAACAAGGCCTTTGAGAATCAACTCACCCGATTCCATACCTGGTAGATAAGGGAAAACAAAATTAGATTCTACTTTAACCTCATTATTAACCTTCGTGTAAGCACCATCAAAAGCAACTATTTCAGAGAGCCTCAATGCACCTTCTCCATAGCTATATTCTGGATAAAGAAGAATTTTTACATCACTTCTGAGATATTGTAATGGAATAGCGCCATCCAATTTGAACCTTACAGAATCTCTATGCATAGTCAATGCCTCAGGTTTTGCATTTATTCCGTCTAACAAATTATCAAATTTGCTTAGCTTTGGCGAACAGTTGCCAAAAAGAACAATTAAAAATGCGATTGTCAATATACTTTGCGTGATTTTAAACATTTGGCATTAAAATAGATTATCAAATTATTGCAATTTATTTGTTACATTTATTTCAAACTAGTTGAAAACCAATTATTATGAATAAACTAAGACTTTTCTTTGAAGACCGTGCCTTTGGTGTTTGCTCTAGATTAGGGGAAAAACTCAACTTTCCAATTGATAGCATTAGACTATTTTTTATATACAGCTCTTTCATCACTTTAGGTTCGCCTGTGATTATTTATGTCAGCATGGCAATGATGATGAAAATCAGGAAGTATTTTAGAAAGATGAACAATCCTGTTTTATTCGATTAAAGTTCAGAAAATAACTTTTTGTTTTTAACATAATATTGCCAAACAATAGAGTCAATTTTCTTGACAGATTTTGACGACAAGTTTAATGCCATAGAATTTACCTTAGATATTTTTTTGATACGCTGAAAATCATAGTGTGCCTCGAAAATTGCTTTGCTTTCTCTATTCTTTCCTTGAAACAAAAACACAATTGCTGCTAGACAATCAAGAAGAATTCTTACGAAATATTTCTTTCTGAACTCCTCAAGTGGTAAATTCTTATGCAACATGATTAAATTGTTTCTGAAATTCAAAAATGTTTTTCTAGGACTTGATCTTGACAAGGTACCTCCCCCTAGATGCTTAACCTCCACCTCTCCAAAATAAGCAACTTTGAATCCCGCAGATCTGATTCTCCAACATAAATCAATTTCTTCCATGTGTGCAAAAAAACGATCATCAAAGCCTTCAAATTTATTGAAAACTTCAGCTTTGATAGCCATACATGCTCCTGAAGTCCAATCTACTTCTACTGTATCATTATATTGTGAACTGTCTTTTTCTATTGAATCAAAAATCCTTCCTCGACAATAGGGGTAACCTAAATGATCCAAAAAACCACCACCTGCACCTGCATAATCAAAATAACCTTCATTAAGAACTGATAGAATTTTTGGCTGAACAGCCACATATTTCGGATTTTGTTCTAAAAAATCAATCAGTTTTCTGTCCCAAAAAGGAGTAACTTCGACATCAGAATTGAGTAAGATATAATATTCATAATGCCCTTGGAGCAGCAGAAGCACTTCATTATATCCACCTGCAAAACCTGTGTTTTTTTCAAGTTTTAAAACTTGAAGCAATGGATAATTTTGAGCCAAAAATAAAAGCGAATTATCAGTACTTGCATTATCTGCAATAATCACTGGATAATAACTATGCTCCAAAACAGAAGGAAGAAAACGCTTGAGCATTTCCTCCCCATTATAATTCAATATAACTATTGCAGCCTTCTGCATTAAAACATATTTCCTAAATCCATGCCTGGAATATTTGGCATCATTCCTTCGGTAGCTGACTTCATTTCCTCTTTAATCTTAACTTCGATCGCTTCCATTGCTTTGTTTATCGCTGCCACGGTCAAATCACTTAGCATTTCTTTGTCTGATGGATTGATTAGCGTATCATCCATAGCTATGGAAACTACTTTTCGATTACCGTTGACAATTACTTTAACCATTCCTGCACCAGCCTCTCCCTCTGCAGTAAGGTGCACGAGCTTAGCCTGAGTCTCTTTGATTTTGGCTTGAGCTTCTTTCACCTTATTCATGATATTCATAAAATCAAACATATTCTTGTTCCTTATTTTTGACTGCAAATATAATCTTTTTAGCTAGAGTTTTAAATGTTAGCGACTCGATATATTATATCATAAAAACAATAAAAATAAAATATAATTTTATTTTTAAAATTAATTCAACAAAAATGAAACCATTATAAGATTTTCACAGTATTAAATCAGTATATCTAAACATAAAGGAGATTAAAGGCGATGAAAACTATTGAAAAAATTGAAAAAGAAGATATCAAAAACTTGAATTTCAACAAAAGAGAAGTCTTATCGACAAATGTAGAAATCAAAAAAAGATGGAATGAACTTTTTAGAGCTCAGGCTTTGGGTAATCTACTGCAAAGCAAAGTGAACATCACCTTCGAAACAGCCGATGAAAGAATATTTATGGTTTACTCTACAATTTGGGCAGTTGGCCAAGAGTTTATCACGCTTAAAGGCGGTGTTCATATTCCTGTCAATGCAGTTTTAGAAGTTGATTGATTTATCAAACTCCTTTTTTTACTTCTTCAATTGCCTGCTTAAGTGACATAGCTTTTTGGTTTCCAGTAATTAGATTTTTCAAACTCACTTCGCTCTTTTCTATTTCTTCAGATCCAATTACAATCACAAAAGGAATTTGCTTCTTGTCAGCATAAGTAAATTGCTTCTTAATTTTGGAAATATCTGGATAAAGTTCAGCTGGAATTTCATTGCTTCTCAATTGATTGAGCACCTTCAAACCATATTTTTTACCCTCCTCATCAAAGTATGTAATCAAAACCTGAGTTCCTTTCAGCTGATCAGACGGGAATAAATCCAACTCCTCTAAAACATCATAAATCCTATCTACTCCAAAGGAAAAACCAACTCCAGAAACCCCCTCAAGACCAAAAACACCTGTTAAATTATCATATCTTCCGCCTCCACTAACCGAGCCGATGGATACGTTATTTACTTTTACTTCGAAAATCGCACCTGTATAATAAGACAAGCCTCTGGCCAAAACCACATCAAAATCAATAAAATCTTCCGTGTCTCCATATTGTTCGATTAGGTCAAAAACTTCTCTTAATTCTTCTACTCCTTTTAGTCCAGTTTCTGAACTCGCCAAGAAGGAAGATAAAAACTCTAATTTTTCAGCATTCGATCCTTTTAAATCTATAATAGGGTTTAAGTTGCTGATAGCATCGGAAGAAAACTCACGCTGAACAAGTTCCTCTTGTACTTTTTCCCAACCAATTTTATCCAGTTTATCAATTGCGACACACAAATCTGACTCTCGCCCTGCTGAACCGATTACTTCTGCTAAGCCTGTGAGAATTTTTCTGTTGTTGATTTTAATCGCATAATCCTTCAAACCTAACTGAGCAAATACCCGCTTGATCATCAGTAAAATCTCCAACTCACAAACCAAACTATCCGTCCCAACTACATCTGCATCACACTGATAGAATTCCCTATATCTCCCTCTTTGCGGCCTATCGGCTCTCCAAACAGGCTGAATTTGGAATCGTTTGAATGGATAAGAAATCTCATTCCGATTCATCACCACATAGCGCGCAAAAGGAACTGTGAGGTCATAACGAAGTCCTTTTTCTGAAACTTTTGATAAAGTAGCACTCGCTCCTGCTTCCAAGTCAGCAGCAGTAACATCCTTCAAATAATCCCCACTATTCAGAATTTTAAAAAGCAACTGATCTCCTTCATCACCGTATTTCCCAGTTAGCGTACTGAGATTTTCCATTGAAGGAGTCTCAAGCTGCTGATAGCCAAAAAGCTTAAAAGTATCTTTGATGATATCAAAAATATAATTTCTCCTAGCCATCTGAAGCGGACCAAAATCTCTCGTGCCTTTAGGTAAAGTAGGTTTCTGAATTGCCATGCTGATTTCTGAATTTTGGGCAAAGTTAACAGATCAAGTGAAACAATTGAATCTAAATTTACAATATCATTTGTATTGTATGATTAACTTTGACAAAATGAATTACAAAATATTCTGAAGGTTGTAGGGTCATTTCAAAATAATCCATTAATTTTGCGCTTCATTTGAGATCATATAAACAGATAAGACAATGGCTGTTACTACATTAAAGAGAAAATTAAAAAGAAAGAGACAAGCTCAGACTACTAGAGTTATAAAGATTAAGCAATTGAGTGCCAAGCCGGTAATCAAAAATGTGGACATCGAAGAGTTGAAGAAAAACTTCTAAGTTGGAATTCAACGTTTCTTTTTTCGAGAAATAAAAAGGGTAGCGATCAGATTGCTACCCTTTTTATTTTGCTCTTTTGCCAAGTTCAACAACACGAAGATTTTGTAATTTTCCCTGATTGATTTCAAAAAGCAACATGGTCCGAATCACATGAAATCCATGTCTTCCAATAGCTCCTGGATTCATATAAAGGCAATCTACTTTCGGATCAAATTCCACTTTGCAAATATGTGAATGACCGCAAACAAATAACTTTGCACCATTTTTTTGGATTTTCTCCTTCACACCATTTGCATATCTCGGTGGTTTGCCCCCAATATGAAGCATCCCAACTTTCAAACCCTCTACTTCAAACCAAATTTCTTCGGGATAGCGTTCCTGAGCAGTTTGGTCATCAATATTTCCTGTAATGATTCTATGGATTTTTTCTTTTGGTAAATATTCCAAAATTTCCAAGTCGCCAATATCTCCTGCATGCCAAACTTCATCTGCATCTTGCAAATGGCTTACAATCGCCTCGTCCATATATCCATGAGAATCTGAAATTAAAGCAATTTTCTTCAAGGTTGATGTGTTATAAGTTTGTAAATTTGATGCAATACTATGCTAAAGTAAATCAAATGAATCACCAATAAAAACGATCATGAAAAACATATTTAACAACTTCTCAAAAGCCATCCTTTTAGCCTTTGTCTTCACATTCACTTTGCAGATCAACAACGCTTCTGCTCAGGAAGAAGTAAAAGCTTTAACTCCTGATAAATTCGAAAAAGCTACCAAAAAGAGCAAAAAAGCGGTAATTCTTGATATTAGAACTCCCGAGGAAGTAGCTGATGGTCATATCGAAGGCGCTGAGTTTGCAGACTTTTTGGGTGATGATTTTGAAAAGGAAATCAGCACCTTAGACAAGAAGAAAACATACTATGTCTATTGCAGATCTGCCAAACGAACGATTCCAGCCACTGCCAAAATGAAAGAGATGGGTTTCAAAAAAGTCTTTATGCTGGAAGGAGGTCTAAACAACTGGATCGAATCTGGTAAAAGCGTAATAAAACCAGAATAAATTCAATTTTAAGGTAAAAACAATCGGTTTTGAGTTGAAAATATATCTGGAAGTTCCTGATATGGTTTTGTAATTGAACGATTACTTTCTATTTTTACGCACGAAAATTTTGATATAAAAATGAGAGTTATACAATTCAGAGAAGCATTAAGAGAAGCTATGTCAGAAGAAATGAGACGCAACAAAAACGTGTTTCTCATGGGTGAAGAAGTAGCAGAATACAACGGAGCTTACAAAGTATCCCAAGGCATGTTAGACGAGTTTGGTCCAGAGAGAGTATATGACACTCCTATTGCTGAACTAGGATTTTCTGGTCTTGGAGTAGGCGCTGCGATGAATGGACTTAGACCAATCATTGAGTTTATGACTTTCAACTTTTCTCTTGTAGCAATTGATCAAATCATCAACTCTGCCGCTAAGATGTATGCCATGTCTGGTGGTGCATACAATGTACCTATCGTATTCCGTGGTGCAACAGGGAATGCCGGACAACTTGGTGCTACGCACTCTTCAAATTTCGAAAACTGGTTTGCAAACACGCCAGGATTGAAAGTAGTAGTTCCTTCTAATCCTTACGATGCAAAAGGTTTATTGAAAGCAGCAATCAGAGATGATGATCCAGTAATTTTCATGGAGTCAGAATTAATGTATGGTGACAAAGGTGAAGTTCCCGAAAGCGAATATTTGTTACCTATCGGAGTTGCTGATATCAAAAGAAAAGGAAAAGATGTAACGATAATTTCTTTTGGTAAGATGATGAAAGTAGCTTTGGAAGCTGCTGAAGAACTTGCTAAAGATGGTATTGAAGCTGAAGTGATTGATTTGAGAACTGTGAGACCAATTGATTACGCTACATGTCTTGAGTCTGTTAAGAAGACAAACAGATGCGTTGTAGTGGAAGAAGCAAACCCAATTGCTGCCATCTCTTCTGAATTGACTTACAATATCCAAAGAAATGCATTTGATTACCTTGATGCACCTGTTGTTAGAGTAAACTCGATGGATGTGCCATTGAGTTATGCACCAACTTACATTGATGTAACTATCCCGAACGTAAAAAGAACCATCGATGCTGTAAAGCAAGTGATGTATAAGAAATAAGAAGTATCTCGAAAAATAGAATTAATAAAGACCTGCTGAGAAGTAGGTCTTTTTTAATCCCAGATAACATATCGATTTAACCCAATCTTTCTTTCCACTTCGTTGGATTTTGATTTGTATTGAACACAGAAATCACATCTACATTAGAACCATTTATGATATAATATAAAGAATAAGGGAATCTTTGAATAATAAACACTCTGACTTTATTTTTGAAAACTACTCTGTATGTAAAAGGGCTAATCAAAATTGCCCTCTTAGCATATTCTAGTTCCACTAAAAAATCTTCTCCCAAGCCAAGCTTTTTACGTTCATAAAAAAGATATGAATCAAAAATATCTATTTCTGCTTCTTCAGAATATCTGAAATTATAAGACATCTTTAGCTTTATCTTTGACTCTTTGCTTTACATCTTCCCAAGATGAAAACTTTGAATCCCCATTTTCATAATGCTGAATTCTTCTTTCTAATTCACTTTCCTGATCTGCACTCATTAAAATTGAATTCTTATCTTGTTCTTTTAAACCTTGAAGTTGTTTCAAAATGGCTTTATCTTGTAAATTAGTTAGCCAATTAATCAAGTCTAATTTAAGCGATTGAATATCCATGGTTGATTATTTTAATAGATAAAGATACTTTTTTTTAGAATTGAATGTAAAGATAAAAAAAAGCCTACTGTTTCCAGCAGACTTTTTTTTGATAAAATAAGAATTTAAAATTCTTATTAGTTATTATTCATTATCGCTCCAGCAGCACCTTCACCACCTTCTTTCATATCATCATTAGTTACTCCTCTTTTCTTTCTTCTGCTTCCTTCTACACTAAGTTTACCGATTCTGTAAGAGAAATTGATTTTGAAGTTCATGTTTCTCATACCAACCGTACTTTGTTGCATGATTGTCGGAGTGATCAATTCATTTTTGATTCTAAACTCTTTAGTAAAGAAATTGTCCATTCCAAAACCTACACTACCACGTTTTTCATTGAACTGCTTGTTGATGCTCATTCCATAGACTCCAAATCCGCCCGCTGAACCTTGCAACTGAACTGCTCTGCCTCTTGCAAAAGTGAAAGCCTGAAGCTGCCAGTTTTTCGGAAGTGTATAGTTACCAAATAATCTACCACTGACTACATAACCTTCATTTGAAGCCGCAAACATTGGGTCATCTAAGCCATTAGTAAGCATTGCATAATAGGTATCAATACTTCCGTTCAAAGAGAATTTCCCTGATATATTAATATTTGAAAACACACTGAAACCTATTGCTTTTTCACTACCAATGTTTTCAAAGCTTGTGAAAATCACATCATTATCACTGATCGTTCTTACTGGCTGGATAGATCCTGTCGTATTTCTGAAATAAGAAGTAAAGTTTAAAGAACTCCCTCCTATAAATGTACTATAAGCCAATTCATAATTATCTGTCAATTCAGGGTCAAGTAATGGATTTCCTTGAGACTGTTGCTGTGGGTTTGCCTGATTAATGTTAGGATTCAAAAACTGCAAAGAAGGTCTTTGGATTCTTCTGTTATAAGCTGCCTTCAGCATGTTCCCATTTGCTAACTTTCTACCGATGTTGAAACTTGGTACAAATACCCCATAAGAAGGAATATCTGCTGGCAAATCAGAATTTTTAAAATCAGCATTGATATTGGTGTATTCATATCTCAATCCGCCTTTTACAGTATAATTTTCTAAGAATCCAAGTGTATAAGAAGCATATGCTGCAGAGACATTCTGATCATAATTGAATTCGTTGGAGAAAGCAATGTCATCTACCTGCTGAAATTCTCCTTCAGAACCTTCAGCTGTAAAGTATGCGAAATCACTGATTGCTTTCCTTAAGATGTTTTTAGCACCATATTCCAAGATTTGTGTCCCTGAATTTCCCACAGGAGTTACGTAATCTAACTGAACAGTAAATTCTTCATTTATGCCTAGATTTTCATTTTTTATTCTGCTAGCAATATCTGTAAATGTTCCATTGTAAAGGCTATTCACAAAATCATTGTTGTTATTACTTCTGCTATAAAGTCCTGATAAACTGAATTCCTTTTGAGGAGTCTCAAATGTCTTGGTGTAATTAAAATTGAAATCTACGTTATTAGATAAGTTGTCAACATTAACGTCTCTCAACAACGAATTCGCTAAAACATCTTCAATAAAAGTATTGGTTAAAAGCCCTTCTTGTCTATTTCTCATATTTCTAACTCCAACACTTACAGATGCTGTTAAGAAATTATATTTGTTCAATTCATAATCCCAACCAAGATTATACCTTCCAAAAAGCATATTATTTCTTGTTTCAGCTTGTTGCTGAATTCTCACATCACTTCCATTAGGATTAAGAAGCGTTTGGGTATTTTCAAAAGATCCCAAGATATTATAGCCGCTTCTGCCGTAACCACCGAGCGTCCATCCCATTTTCCCTCTTTTCAAACTAGCATTCAAACCAAGGTTTGATCCTCTTAATCCTGCACTGCTATTGATATTCAAAGATGCTCCTTGAAGATTATTTTTCTTTGTGATGATATTCAAAACACCACCTGTACCTTCTGCATCATACTTAGCAGATGGCGAAGTGATTACTTCTACAGATTTGATTTCTTCCGCTGGAATCTGCTTCAATGCATCTGCAAGATTATTTGCTACGATTGCTGATTGCTTTCCATCTATCAAAACCAATATATTTGAACTACCTCGCATCGAAACATTACCATCCAAATCTACTGAAAGCATTGGTACTCTTCTCAACACATCACTTGCATCACCACCAATAGTGGTTTTGTCATTTTCAGCGTTATAAATCGTTCTATCTACTTTCTCTTCTATCAATGCTCTTTGACCTTGAACAGTCACTTCCTGAAGTCCAATTGCTTCACCTTTCAACTTGATCTCACCAAGGTTCACATTCGTATTTCCAGTGGTAATTTCAATAACCTGAGTTTTGTAAGGTTCAAAACCTAAATTACTCAATTGTAGTATATACTTTCCGTTTTTGAATCCTGTGATTACAAATTCTCCGTCTAAGTCTGCAACTGCACCAGTGGTGTTTTGCATACTTTCTGCATCCAAAAGTGCTGCGGCCGCGTAAGGAATAGGCTCGCCTGATTCAGCATCTAAGATTTTACCACTGATTCTGTAAACTGGCTTTTCTGTTGTGGTAGACTGCGCCTGCAATTCCTTGTAAGGCGTTAGAAAAACTAAAAGTGCTAAAATTAAGAGTTGGTATTTCATTTTCTTGTTATAAATTGAATTTCAGATTCTTACTTATGAAAAAAGAGAAATAATTTTTGAGATATTTATAAAGTCCAAATGGCTTTACAATGTTTAAATTATTTTCTCCGCTGCTGTAAATACAGTTTCCGACAACAAAGGAACATTGACTTAAAATCAAAAAAAAATCAAATAGACTGAAAGGTATTATTCATCGACCAATAATAAAATTAACCTGATGAAGGGATTTTAATCAATTTCAAAAAAGTTTAATCTTCTGTTTTCGCCATTTCGACATGAAAATTAATAAGCTGGCAGATCTTATTAGGTTAAAAACAATATTTTATTTTAGTTTACAGGAATTAAGCCTAATTAAAGCATGAACAAAAACAGTAACTACAAACGAAAACTCTCGATAATCATCCATATTCTTGGTTGGGCTTTGTTTGGATTGGTCATCTTCGTACTTTCTCCACTATCTGCTGGCGTAGAGCGTCCAATAGCCTTTTGGCTGAAGCAATCACTCAATTTTTCTTTATTAATTAGTATTTTTTACATTAACTTTTTCTATTTAATTCCCAAAGTTCTTTTCAAAAATAAGATCCCCTTATTTTTAATTATCAACCTAATTGCTGGTCTAGCTTATGTGGGATTATTAATTGCTTATGACGATTGGACTAAGATGCCAGAATTGATGCACAAGGCCTTCAGACCTGATGTCCCTTATACTCCAAGACCTAGAAATTACTATTGGGACATTTCGCAACTTCTCATATTTTACATGGCAGTGGGTATTAGTACAAGTATTGCTTCGGTTCAAAAATGGCAATCTGAAGAAGAGTTGAGAATTGAACAAAAGCAACAACAAATCAACTCTGAATTGACGTATTTGAAAGCTCAAATCAATCCACACTTTTTCTTCAATACACTGAATAACATTTATTCCTTGACCAATATTGACGTAGAAAAAGCCAAAACAGCTTTGTTGAAACTTAGTAGAATGATGCGCTATGTGCTTTACGAAACAGAAAAAACACACACTCTTCTTTCTAAAGAAATTGACTTCATAAAAGATTTCATAGAATTAATGCGCTTGAGACTTTCGTCTAAGGTAAATTTAGAAATAGAAATCCCTGAAAAATTTGAAGATGCCTCAATTGCACCAATGTTGATTTTGCCATTTATTGAAAACTGCTTTAAACATGGAATTAGCTCACAAATGGAAAGCAAAATCAGTATATCGCTCCATGTCGATCAAAAGAAATTGATCTTAACTACAAAAAATGGTATTTTCAAATCAAATGAAAATACACCTGAAGGAAACGCTAGTGGGATTGGACTTCAAAACACAAAAAGAAGGTTAGATTTGCTGTATGGCAATAATTATGAACTTGATATCTTGGACGAAAATCCTGAAAATGAATATCATGTGAATCTTAAAATAAATCTCTAATGAAAATCAAATGCATTGCAATAGACGATGAACCTTTAGCCTTACAATTGGTAGCCAAATTCATCAAGCAAACATCTTTCCTTGACCTTGATGCTACTTTCGACAATGCAATTGAAGCTTTAGGCTATGTAAATTCGAATGAAATTGATTTGATTTTTTTAGACATTCAAATGCCTGATTTGTCAGGAATGGAGTTTGCCAGAATCATAGATGGAAAAAAAGGTGATAGCAAGCCACGAATTATTTTCACAACGGCATACAACCAATTTGCCATTGAGGGATACAAAGTTGATGCTTTGGATTACCTATTGAAGCCATTCAGCTATGAAGAATTTCTAAAATCTTCCACGAAAGCTTATCAATATTTTGAGGAGAAAAATGCAAAGCCACATTCTCCTGCAAATGCAGACTATATATTTTTGAAAGTGGAATATCAATTGGTGAAGATCATGCTCAAAGAAATCACCTATGTGGAAGCTTACAAAGATTATGTTAAAGTATACCTTATCGACAAACCTAACCCAATTCTGTCACTCACGAGCCTTAAAACGATGGAGGAAATGCTACCATCAGAAAAATTTATGCGAATTCATCGATCCTTTATTATTTCATTGGATCATATTGACTCGATCGCAAGAAATGCTGTAAATATTGGAAACACCACCATTACAGTAAGTGACAATTACAAAGATAATTTTTTGCAATTCTTGAATAAATGGATAGCATAATTGCTAAAACACCCTATTCCCTACATTTTTTAAAACCCTCTTAGAAACTTTATTTTTAAAATTGATAAATTCAAACCGCTCTTCTCAGAATATTCTTTCATTTTTCTTGCTTTTTCTTACTATTCAACTGAAATAAAGTAACCAGTTGATAAAAATTCCGTACAATGCTATGATTGTTTTACATAAAAAATCAGAATTCAACTCACAAAAGATGACAGAACAGCAAAAAATTTTTATGAAAATGGCCATAGAATTATCCCAAAAAGGAATGGATTTAGGTAAAGGAGGTCCTTTTGGCTGTATTATTGTGCGAAATGGAGAAGTGATAGGAAAAGGATCAAATTCAGTATCTTCAACAAACGACCCTACAGCTCATGCTGAAGTGATGGCCATTCGAGACGCATGTAAAAATTTAAATAATTTTCAACTTGAAGACTGCGACATTTATACTTCCTGCGAACCATGCCCAATGTGTTTAGGAGCCATTTACTGGGCGAGACCAGCAAGAGTATTTTACGCCAACTCAAAAAAAGATGCCGCAAAGGCTGGATTTGATGATCAGTTTATCTATGATGAATTAGATTTACCTTATCATCAAAGAAAAATCCCTTTTAAACAAATATTAGCCGATGAAGCAAAAATCGTATTTGAAAATTGGCTTAAAAAAGAAAATAAAACTTTATACTAATCAAAATATATTCAAGAAATGAAAAAGTTAATTATAGCATTATTGAGTACTTCTATCTTATTTTCTTGTAAACAAGAAAAATCTATTGAAGAGAGATATATTTATGAAGAAGATAAAATTGTTGATATAGAAACTGGCGATGAATATTTATTGGAAGAAAGTGATCAAGAATTTTTAATAATACATGAAGATGGTAGTCAAGAAACAATTCCAGTGGATGAAACACCATTTTTCGGAACTACACTTTCTAATGAATACATCTCTGAGTGGAAAGAAAATATGGCAGCAAGAGAGCAAAAACTCCTTGAAGAGAAAAAAGAAAAATTAAAACAAGCGAGAAGAGACAGATACGCGGAACTTTCTAATGAAGAGTTGATGGAAAAATTTCAAAAGAGTCATGATGAAGGTATTGATATGTCCTTACAAATAGATATGATCGCTGAACTTGTCGAAAGAGGAGCTATTTCGGACGAAGATGCTCCAGACCTTTTAGAAATCGAACCAGAGTTGATCAATTTTGATATAGAAATCGAAGCTCCAGACGACAATATGTAATCTGAAAACGATCAAATTAAAAACCTAACCAGCTTTTTTGGTTAGGTTTTTTTATGCTTTGTGTGACTATCATCACCTTTTTTTTGCTTTAAATAAGTCTATTTTGTGACGAATATCAAAAGAAAACTAGTCATGAACCACACTCAAATTTTGATTATAGGTGGAGGCACAGCAGGTATCACAGTAGCTGCACAGCTTCGCAAAAAAGACAAAAAGCTTCAAATTACCATTCTTGAACCTTCTGAAAAGCATTATTATCAACCCGCCTGGACACTTGTAGGTGCAGGAGCATTTAGGTTTGAAGATACAGAAAGAAAAGAAGCGAAATATATCCCAGAAGGAGTAAAATGGATCAAAGACAAAGCGACAGATGTCGTTCCTTTTGATAATTTAGTAAAAACTGAGTTTTCGGGAGATATAACATACGACTATTTAGTTCTTGCACCTGGTTTGGTCATGGCTCCAGAGTTACTACCTGGACTTTCTGAAGCCCTTAAAAAAGACAATGTTTGTAGCAACTACATAGATCCAAAAAAAACTTGGGGAATTCTTCAGAATTTCAAAGGAGGTAATGCCATTTTTACACAACCAACGACTCCAATCAAATGTGGCGGTGCTCCACAAAAAATCATGTATATGGCTGAAGAGCATTTCAGAAATATAAAAGTGAGAGAAAAAACAAATGTAATCTTCGCCACTCCTGGTACTGTAATCTTTGGAGTTCCAGAATTTGCGAAAACATTGAATAAAATAATAGCTGAGAGAGATATAATTTTAAAAACGTACTACGCTCCAATTAAAATTGATAGTGAAAAACAAGAAATCACTTTCAAATATGTCAATAGCAATATCCAAGAATGTGCGAAAAATCTAAAACCAGCCATTGGGGAAGAGTTGAATGGAGATACAGAAATCAAGATAAAATATGATATGCTTCATATTGCACCTCCACAGCAGGCCCCTGATTTTGTAAGAAATTCAGCAGTCTCACTTCAAGAAGGCCCTAACAAAGGCTGGGTAGATGTCGATATCAATACCTTAAGGCACAAAAGATTCCCAAATATATTTTCTTTAGGCGATGTAGCAGCTCTTCCAACAGCTAAAACTGGAGCTGCTATACGGAAACAAGCACCTATAGTCAGTGGAAATTTATATCATTTGATAAAAAACGGCGAATTGGATCAGGAAATTTATGAAGGCTATTCTTCTTGTCCTTTGGTGACAGGGTATAGTAAAATGGTTTTGGCTGAATTCAAATACAATAATATTCGAGACAGTGATCCACTTATCAGCAAATTTGTAGATACCACAAAAGAACAATATAGCATGTGGCTTTTGAAAAAATATGGTCTTCCTTTTATGTATTGGGACTTAATGCTCAAAGGAAGAGCATAATTTTACTTCGCAAAAAAGCTAGACTCTGTCTAGCTTTTTTGCTTCACATGTTAAATTTCATCCGCTCGTATGAAACATCTAATAAAAATCACTGCTTTACTGTACTTTCGATTTTGAAAGCAGCAAAAATGAAAAAATTAAGCTTACTGATAGTTTTTTTCTCTGTTCTATTTACCTCTCTGGCTCAAACTTTAACTATAAAAGACAAAGAGTCAGGTGAGCGCTTAGACTTCGTTTCGATTTTTAATCAAGAGATGAAAATATTGATCAATACCAACTCTGATGGTAAAGCAGATATTTCCAGACTAAAAGGAGTAGAAAAGATTCAAATCAGACTTTTCGGCTATAACAGCCAAACTCTTTCGTACAAGCAACTTGAAGATCAAGACTTTCTTGTTTTATTAAAACCATCTTCAATCACTTTACAGCAATCTGTAGTCTCTGCCACACGATGGAGCCAATCAAGACAAGAAATCCCTGCTAAGATAAGTAGCATAAACAAGGAAAGTGTGGAATTACTCAACCCCCAAACAGCCGCAGATTTACTTGGGATTTCTGGGGAAGTTTTTATACAAAAAAGTCAGCAAGGAGGTGGAAGTCCGATGATTCGCGGGTTTTCCGCAAATAGATTACTGTATACTGTTGACGGAGTGCGAATGAATACAGCAATTTTTCGGAGTGGGAATTTACAAAATGTAATTTCACTCGATGCGTTTGCGACAGAAAGCACCGAAGTGCTATTTGGACCTGGATCGATTATTTATGGCAGTGATGCGATAGGCGCAGTGATGAGTTTCAGCACTTTAACTCCAAAATTGGCCAATTCAGACAATCTTGAATTCACTGGAAGCGGTACCTTGAGGACATCCACAGCGAATCAAGAGCAAACTGCACATCTACATATAGGATTAAGTAGTAAAAAATGGGCTTCAATTACAAGTTTCACAAGAAGCAATTATGGCGATTTGAAAATGGGTAAGTACGGTCCAAATGAATACCTAAAACAAACTTATGTCATCAGAATCAATGACCAAGATCAAATATTAACAAACCCTGATCCAAGGGTACAAAAACCAAGTGGCTTCTCCCAAACAAACTTGATGCAAAAGATCCTATTTAAACCAAATCAAAAATGGGATTTCCAATATGGATTTCATTATTCGGAAACCTCTGACTTTTCTCGGTTTGACAGGCACATTCGTTTTAGACCAAATGGTCAGCCTAGAAGTGGAGAATGGGATTATGGTCCTCAAATATGGATGATGAGTAATCTACAAGCCACATATCTTGAAAAAAACAAACTCTTCGATGAAGCTTCAATACGCTTAGCTTTACAACATTTTGAAGAAAGTAGAATAGACAGGAATTTCAACGATCCCATTAGAAGAACTAGAACTGAAAAAGTTGCAGCTTGGTCTGCAAATTTAGATTTTTATAAAAACTTAAGCTCCTCATCTAAGCTTTTCTATGGCATAGAATGGATTCTAAATGATGTTAATTCTACAGGAATCAATGAAAATATAGAGTCTGAAGAAACTTCCGTCGGACCATCAAGATATCCAATGGCGACTTGGGCCTCAAGCGCTGCTTATATTAGTTTTCAAAATAAAATAAATAAAAACCTTTTGTTTCAATCTGGCTTGAGGGTAAACAACTTCTCTTTAGATGCAGATTTTAGCAACAATTTAGACTTTTACCCGCTCCCATTTGATGACGCTGAGCTAAGGAATACAGCCCTGACAGGTAATATGGGATTAGTCTTAACTCCTTCTGATAGCTATGCTATTCATGTCAATGCTTCTACAGGATTCAGAGCTCCAAATGTAGATGACATTGGAAAGATTTTCGATTCTGAACCCGGAACAGTTTTGATCCCCAACCCAAATTTAGATGCTGAATATGCTTATAATATTGAAGTTGGGTTAAGTAAAGTTCTAGGCGAAAACTTGATGTTGGATTTTTCTGCCTATTATACCTTGCTTGAAAACGCCATTGTGAGGAGAGATTTTACTTTGAATGGTCAAGATAGCCTAATTTATGATGGAGAGGTCAGCAGGATTTACGCTTTACAAAATGCTGCGAAAGCAACAATTTTCGGGGTTCAGGCTGCGATTGAAATTAAGCTTCCTTATAATTTTTCTTTATCTTCTCGATACAATATTCAAAAAGGCGAAGAGGAAACTGATGATGGTCAAATCAGCCCATCTAGACATGCACCACCAGCATATGGAGTTACTAGATTTAGTTATAGAAAAAACAAATGGTCAGGTCAGATTTATGCTGAATATGCAAGACAAATGAAATTTGAAGATCTTCCATTGGAAGAAATTGGTAAACCTGAGCTCTATGCTAATGACCAAAATGGAAATCCATACTCTCCTTCATGGGCAACTTTAAATATCAAAGGGAAGTATCAATTATCCGATTCATTTTTTTTAAACTTCGGTGTTGAAAATATCGCTGATGTTCGTTACAGAACTTATAGCTCAGGCTTGGCTGCTCCCGGTAGAAATTTCGTTTTTTCAATCACAGGTAATTTGAAATAATATGTATATCTGCTTTTACATCAGTAGCCACTTTAAGTAATCTAAATACTCTATTTGATGTGCCATGAACCGTTAGCTGTTGATAATTATCCACAAGATTCTAAATAAAATTTTCAAATACTTTTATCCTTGCACATTATCATAAAAAGAATTTGCCGTATTTAAGGCACTAAATGATACTAGAAATTCGACAAAATAGGATATCCATTGATTTTGATTCAAAAATTAGATACTTTTGTAAAAACCTATACCTATGTTAGAATCACTTGAAATTTTTGCAGAGGAAATTGGTCCAGTTAAATCTGCTTTTTTAGCAACGACATTTACATGGATTGTCACTGCGCTTGGAGCTTCTTTGGTATTCTTTTTCAAAGAAATAAAAAGGTCTGTTTTTGACACCTTACTTGGATTTACTGGCGGAGTAATGATTGCGGCTAGTTTTTGGTCATTATTAGCACCAAGCATTAAGCATTCAGAGGAGTTATTCCCTTCAGCACCTTGGATTCCTGCTGCTGTAGGATTCTTGACAGGAGGTCTCTTTATTTTTGCTTTGGATAAATTTATGCCTCACCTCCACATCAATTTCAATAAGGACGAAACAGAAGGACTTGCTACAAAATGGCATAAATCCACATTGTTACTTTTGGCGATCACCTTACATAATATTCCTGAAGGATTAGCTGTAGGAATTCTTTTCGGAGCAGCTTCGATGGGGATGGAAGGTGCGAGCATCTCGGCTGCCATAGCGCTTGCTATAGGGATAGGAATACAAAATTTCCCGGAGGGTATGGCAGTTGCTATGCCCCTAAGAAGACATGGAGTTAGTAGAAGAAAAAGTTTTTGGTATGGTCAGCTTTCTGCCATAGTTGAGCCTATTGCTGGAGTTATTGGAGCAGTAGCAGTGATTTATATGCAAGACATTTTGCCCTATGCACTGTCATTTGCTGCAGGCGCCATGATATTCGTTGTAGTAGAAGAAGTAATTCCTGAAACTCAAAGAGATAAATATACAGATCTAGCAGTTCTGGGTTTTATGGCTGGATTTACGATCATGATGATTTTGGATGTTGCTTTAGGCTAATAATTTTCTATTTGTGATTGGTCTATTTTCTTTTTAACTAGAATTAATTCAAAATAACACAATGCAAGAAATAATTGTCTTCGGAGTATAGGTCATCAATCCAATACACTCGTGATGGGACCTGGGGGATACGCATTCAAGGATTATTTCAAAATGGGTCTCCCAATTTCTATTTTAATCACAATTGGAGCAATCCCCTTAATCTTATTCTTTTGGCCCCTGTAACAATGAAGGTTAATTTCGTGTTAATGCATCAAAATATCTTTAATTTGAAGCATAAGAGGTCGATTTCTCACTAACTTACTTGCGAAAATACCTTATTTCAATAATTAGGGTATAAAAACAACCCATTTTTAAAAAAATTACAACAAATCAATAAAACCAGCTTAAAATTTTAACCATAAAAAAAGGAGTCTATGTAAAAGACTCCTTGAGTGGGTTTATTTGTAACTGACCGCAGCCATATTTCATTTGGTAAATCTTTAACATTTATTGTTTTTTCACTACCAAATTTCCCTAAACATAACAAAAACATAATAAATAGCAATAAAACTTCTAAAATATTTTTTTGAATAAGACCTTTCTGAATAGATAACTTGGTCTATTGAAGAGAATTTTGGAAAGCCTTTGGTGTAATTCCAAACTCTGATTTAAAAGCACGAATGAAATATGTGATATTATTAAACCCCGCCATAAAGCACACTTCTTGGATCTGATAGTTGGCCATTCGTAAATAATTCTTTGCTAAATGAAGTCTTTCCTTTAAAATAAATTCCATTGGAGATTGACCTAATTCATTTTTAAATGACCTTGAGAAATGGGCTTTACTCATACAGGCCTTCGAAGCCAACTGATCCAAGGATAAGTTTTCTCGAATATTTGATTTTATAAAATCAACTACATGGGCCAATCTATTATTCGATGAAAGTTGCTTATATGTTTTCTGCAATATTTCTCTTGCTTGCGTCTGAGTCAATCTTATCAATAATTCTTTTAAAGCTAGTGTAGCAATCACATCTTTTTCTTTTGATCTTTCTTTTACACCTATTTTGATAAATCTGTTGATGATTTCAGACAAATCTTGTGTATTGATCAAATGAAAATTAGACAAATCTAGACCCCATTCTTGTGTAAGCATTTTATCTGGAAATCTTTCATTGAGTAAATTAAAAGTATTATCAATCATCTCCTTTGAGATTGATAGTGCGATACATTGGGTCGGGTTTTCAAAATTTGCTTCTGGAAAATCAATTTTCATCAACTCATTGGGAGGTACAATCACAGACTCTCCTGGCAAATAATCAAAACCTGGTTTATCAAAAAGATGCATGATCTTTTTACCTTTTAGCATAGTGGTCAATACCAAGTCTCCAAAAACTAAATTAACATCCTTTGCTTCTTGATGTGTCTCAAAAATATTCAGTTCACACTCATCCAAAGTGTAAGTAGTCCTGTTTTCTACTAGCGTCTTCAGATCTCTCTCCGCCCTCCAAGGTACGCCCGATATGAAATTTTTATGCATGCTAATTATTTTGGATTTTTCTTAAAGTTATTAATAAAGAACGATTTATAGAAATTAATCACCTTAAAACTCCAAATCAGACTTCAAACCATGTTTTCCATACTAAATAATCAAAAAATCAACAGAGGTGGATTCTATGATAGAATAAGTTGGTTTTTTGAAGAATAAATTAAAGACATTTGAGAAAAACCCAAAATAAAAAATATATGTCAACATTAACATTATCTCAATCAAAGCCTGTTGAAAGGCCGAAAATCAAAGAAAAGTATGATCATTTTATAGGCGGTAAATTTGTAGCCCCATCTTCTGGAGAATATTTTGATAACATTTCCCCAATCGATGGTAAGGCTTTTTCAAAAGCTGCTAGAGGAAATAAAGCTGATATTGATTTGGCACTTGATGCTGCACATGAAGCCTTCCCTTCTTGGTCTATAACAACACCTGCTCTAAGAAGTAAACTTCTCAATAAAATTGCTGACATTATTGAAGAAAATCTAGAAATGCTAGCAAGAGTAGAAACTATCGATAATGGCAAAGCACTTAGAGAAACTAGAGCAGCTGATTTACCATTGGTAATTGATCATTTTAGATACTTTGCCGGTGTGATTCGAGCAGATGAAAGTACAATTTCAGAACATGATGAACACACAGTAAGTATCGCACTCCACGAACCTCTTGGAGTTGTCGGACAGATTATCCCTTGGAATTTCCCACTTCTGATGGCTACATGGAAAATTGCACCAGCATTAGCTGCAGGATGTTGTACTGTGGTAAAACCTGCCGAGCAGACACCAACAAGTATCATGGTATTGATGGAATTGATTGCTGATGTATTGCCTCCAGGCGTATTAAATGTAGTTACAGGTTTCGGTCCAGAAGCAGGTAAGCCTCTCGCCTCTTCTCCACGTGTAGCAAAAGTTTCCTTTACGGGAGAGACAACCACAGGTAGATTGATTATGCAATATGCCTCTGAAAACTTAATCCCAGTAACGATGGAACTTGGTGGTAAATCTCCAAATATCTTTATGAAATCTGTCGCTGATGCTGATGACGAATTTTTTGATAAGGCAGTTGAAGGCGCAGTAATGTTTGCACTCAACCAAGGTGAAATCTGTACTTGCCCCTCAAGAATCTTAGTTCATGAGGATATCTATGATGTGTTTATGGAAAAAGTCGTAGAAAGAACCAAGGCAATCAAAATGGGTCATCCGCTAGCGGAAGACACCATGATGGGAGCACAGGCTTCAAATGATCAGTATGAAAAAATCCTCTCATACATGGACATTGGAAAGCAAGAAGGTGCAGAGGTACTTTGCGGAGGTGATAAAGCAAGTCTAAACTCTGGTTTAGAAACAGGTTATTACATTCAACCCACGATCTTCAAGGGAAATAACAAAATGAGGATTTTCCAAGAAGAAATCTTTGGCCCAGTAGTGTCTGTCACTACCTTTAAAACAACTGAGGAAGCCATAGCTATCGCAAATGATACCATGTACGGTCTCGGTGCAGGACTTTGGTCCAGAGATGCTCATGAACTTTATCAAGTCCCTAGAGCAATCAAAGCAGGCCGTGTTTGGGTAAATTGCTATCATAACTACCCTGCACATGCGCCGTTTGGTGGATATAAGAAATCTGGATTTGGTAGAGAAAACCACTTGATGATGCTTGACCATTACCGTCAAACCAAGAATATGTTGATTTCTTATGATAAAAATAAACTTGGATTCTTTTAGTAGAAAGATGTAAGACTTGAGACTTAAAAATCAAGACATAAGTTGCAAGAAGCACGGTAGAAATATCTTGCTTCTTGTTTTTACATTAAGCTTCAAAAAGTTTAAATTGAATGGTATGAGAAAAAATGTTGAAATAGGCTGATAATTTACTTCAATTAGAGGCTAGCGGCATACAATTAGAAAACTCTAGTTTTTAACAAAACGTCTCGCTATTTGAAAAACTTTACGACCTTCCTACTTTACAACATGTTAACCCTTTTGAAAACCCTCAATCAATATGACAGATAAAAAATATATCCCCCGAGTAATTCTATCAGAAGCTGCAATTGAAACAATAGATACACTTCGAAATCGCTTTGGCAACGACTTAATGTTTCATCAAAGCGGAGGCTGTTGTGATGGTTCTTCTCCCATGTGTTTTGAAAAAGGCGATTTCAAAGTCGGAGCTAGTGATATTTGGCTTGGTGAGGTCTATGGTTGTGATTTTTTCATGAATCAAGATCAATTTGAATACTGGAAGCATACACAACTCACTTTGGACGTGACTCCTGGTAGAGGGAGTAGTTTTTCAATAGAAATCCCAATGGGAATCCGGTTTATGATTCGCTCCCGTTTGTTTACAACTGAAGAATTGGAAAACCTAATTCCAACAAAAACTGGTGAGGAGGTATTGGAAGAAAATGAATTGAAATAAGTGTTAATCTGCTTTTTGAATTTCTTCCCTTTTTTTCTTTCTAAATAGATTATAAAAAGCTAATGCAATAGAAATCAGCAATCGTGTCAGCCAAACTCTTAAGTCCGTAATATAAACTAACCAAGTTTGGTAATCAGTACCTCTATACAAGACTTCGATTAAAAAATCGACCAATACGATCCCGATAAATATCAGAAGGGTGTTGATGATTATATTTTTCACTTTTATCATTTCCAATTAAATTAAGATGTCATTAGACTAAGACGTATTCCAAATTACGGTATTTTTAATGTCCTATAGCAGAAAAATTACTTTTTTACTTAAATTAAAAGTATGAAAGCAAATCTGATTCTTTTTATCATTTCAATCTTCGCCGTGCAAGCTTTTGCACAAACTACTTCCGAAGAGCAAGAGATTAGCAAAACAATCAGCCTCTATTTTGAAGGCATGATGGAGCGAAACAGAGACAAATTGGATCATGCCTTTGATCCTTCGGCACGATTGATTGGCTATCGAGGAGAAAATTTTACGGTAACACCTTATGAAGATTGGGCATCAGGGACGGCTAAAGGAGAACCAAGAAATCCAGCCTTATTCACCAATAAAATTCTCCAAATTGAGCGTAAAGGCTACACCGCCATAGCCAAAACAGAGCTTTTTTGGCCGGGTATCTATTATTTCGATTACTTGACCTTAATCAAAATCGATGGTAAATGGAAAATCGTCCATAAAACTTGGTATGAAGAAAAAAGAGAGGATTGATAAATGAAAATTCGTAATTTTTAAAAATCAGAATTAAAATGAAAGAAGACAAACTACACCAAGAAATCGCGATTGCCGGAGGCTTACAGAATTACCTTAGGGAATTTGTCTATGGTGGAATAGATGGAGCAGTGACGACTTTTGCAGTGGTTGCAGGAGCTGTAGGAGCAAACTTAGATCCTGCCATTATCATCATTTTAGGCTTTGCAAATCTACTTGCTGATGGTTTTTCCATGTCTGTTGGGGCCTATCTTTCTTCCAAGTCCGATCAGGAAAATTACGACAAACACAAAGCTGTTGAATATTGGGAAGTAGATAATTTGCCAGAAAAAGAACGCCATGAAATCGAAGAAATCTATCGAGAAAAAGGCTTTGAAGGCGAATTATTGCAGCAAGTGGTCAATGTCATTACAGCTGACAAAGACCGATGGGTAAATGAAATGATGAAGGATGAGCTCAATATGATGGAAGAAACCAAAAGCCCATTCAAAATTGGCTTAGCTACTTTGATATCTTTTATTACGATTGGTTTTATCCCGCTGATGATCTATGTCTATGATTTCTTTCAAGAGACCACTTTCAATGTGTTTTTATGGACAAGCATTTTCACAGGAATTGCCTTTGCAGTAGTTGGGTGGCTGAAGAGCTTTGTCAATCAAACTAATATTTTCAAAAGCATTGGAGAGACATTAGCATTAGGATTTCTTGCTGCCTTAGTTGCCTATTATGTGGGGGATTTTTTGGAAACTTTAATTCAATAAACTTGTGAAAACAATTGATGATGTCATCTTGAGAATGGATCAAATAGTATCCGAATGTACACTAAAAGAGTCAAGAATAGGATACTTTGCGATTCTCTACCGTCAAGTTACAATTCGGATCAAAGAAGGTATTAATAATCAAGAGTTCGAAGACAATCCTAGAATGGAAAAACTAGATGTCATATTTGCGAAAAGATTTATTGATGCATACGAGTCCTATCACGCTGGAACAACATTAACACAGAGTTGGAAACTTGCTTTTGATTCAAGCAAAAGCACTTCTCACATCGTCTTACAACATTTACTTTTAGGCATTAATGCTCACATCAATTTAGATTTAGGCATCGCTGCTGTCGAATCTGTAAATGGCCAAAATATTCATTCTATCCTGAATAACTTCAATAAGATCAATGAAATCTTGTCAGAATTGGTAGATGGGGTTAAAAATAATATCGGAAAAATTTCTCCCCTTTTTAAGTTCCTCATTCATTTTGCCAAAGGTAAAGATGAAGTCTTGGTCAATTTCAGCATCAAACTTGCAAGAGACGGTGCTTGGAAATTTGCAAATGAATACCTTCTTCATACCAATAAAAAAGAATGTATTCTTCATAGAGATCAAATCATAACAGGCCTTGCTGAAAGTATGATCAACCCAGGTAAAAGACTAAGTAGAATTATTAAGATAATTAGCTTTACCGAATGGAAATCAGTCAGCAATACCATGGACCAACTCAATCAAATCACCAAACTCAGCTAGAAAATATTAGAGCCTTAATCAATTTCATCTCATTTCTTAGCTCTTGATTCTTACTTCTTGGCTCTTAAATTTCATATTTCACTTTCATTTCTTTCAACCTTTCCTCGCTCTCGCTTACCAACTTTACGGTTTTTTCATTCGCATAGACCTCTACCCCCTTTTCAGCAAGGTCTAAAAGCTCATCATAAGGCCCTCTAGGAGAAATTATTTTGACAAAAATAGGTGCTGTTTCTACAGCGATAAAAAGTAAAATGATCATTAAATTGGCTAATCTTAAAGCTTTACTTTCTGATGTCAGGACTGCTAAAGCATCAATTCTAGCAGCCAATCCATCAAACCCATCAATATTTGGCTGAATTTTTTCGAATTCTGCCGCTCTCAACATCACAATTCTTTTGATCTCTTCGTCGAGTTCATCTATTTTCTCTTGAGTTTTTGAACTCAACTCAGATAGATTGTTTTGTGCTGCATCAAGCTGCTGTTCCTTCTTTTTTGCATTAGATCCTAAACCAACAATTCCACTCGTCCCATCAGTCTTTGTACCAAAACGCTCTAAGTCATATTCTTGCTGAAGCTTATCTCGATAATCTTTTGCTTTATTTACTTCAGACTTCAAACTGTCTTTCTGGATTTCCAAATCATCGATTTCTGTGAAACCCGTTTTGAGAGCTTCTTTACTTTCTGCTATCATCAACGTTTTTTGTTCATCCAATTTTCGATTGATTTCTCGTTCAAATATTTTCAATTCCAAAGGCTTCGAAATCACCAAAGCTAAAATGATTGCCATCGTTAATCTTGGAAGTGCCATTTTCCATTCTGACCAAGCATGATTTCTTTTACGCATACTTGAAACAATAAATCGGTCTAAATTAAAAATCATCAAACCCCAAATCACCCCAAATGCTAGGGCAAACCAAATGGATTGAAAAATTGTAAATAGGGCATAGGCAGCAGATATAGTAGCCAAGATACCCGTAAAAAAAATAGCCCCTCCTATTCCAAAATATTTATTATTTTCAGTTGGGGCTCTTTTTAGGATGTTAAAATTTGCTCCACTACAAAACCAGAAAAACTGATTAATTTTCTTCATTATTTTTCATCTAAGTAAATTGGGAGATTATCAATCAAAAAACGATCTAAATCATACAATTATATATGAGGATATCGTAATTTTAAAAAATAGGTGACAAAAGCAGCTCTCTATGTGATAGAATAGGCTCTTTATGGGCTAAGGCATTTTGAAAATTCTTTGAATTTGTCTTTAGCATTATAAAAGCAAAATCTCAAATTGACCAAAATCGGACATTTAACGATCGAAACCGATCAGCATTTAGCGAAAACAAACCATATAAACAATTCAAATATGAATCATAAGCATATCATCAACATGGGTATTCAAATTGTCCCTAAAAGCAAAAATCTGGACAGCTATCATCTTGTAGATAAAGCAATTGAAGTAATCCAAAAATCTGGAGTAAAATACGTGGTTACGCCTTTTGAAACCGTAATGGAAGGAGAACAAAAAGAGCTGATGGAAATTGCGCAAAAAGCACAAGAAGCTGTCTTGAATGCAGGGGCAGATGAAGTATTGGTTTATTATCGAATGCAAATTCGAAAAACCAAAGATGTCTGGATTATGGATAAAATCGAAAAATACACCCCGTAGTCAATTTTCTTCCACTTTTTATCATTTAAAAAATGAAACAGTCTGAAAGTTGAATATAAAATCACTTTCTACATAAACGACTTAAATGTGAACAGAAAAGGCCAAATTTAGTTTAAATTAAGTATATTGAAGGAAGAGATGCTTGGCATACTTTAGTTTTTAATCAATTATGAATTTTCTAAGAAACATATTGTTATGAAAAAAATACTTACAATCATTCTAGCTCTTATTATTTCAAATCAAATTTCAGCGCAAATCAAATCTGTGAATTACGATGTGATCTCTAATCAAATCAATTCTGGAGTCCCCCTTCCTTCGGAGGAGCCATTTTATATCAAAGGAACCTTACCGACAAACATAGAATTTGTAAGGGTGAAAGTTAATCGACCTGGGAAAAATGATAAACAAGCAGAGGAATATGTTTGGAAAACAGCATTTGACTTTCAAGTAAACCAATATGAATTATTTATTGCAACACCTTTAAAAAGCAATACTGAATACAATCTTGAGTTCTCCTTTTTTGAAAAAGCAGATGAAGAACAGATGGATGAAGTGAAGTCTGCTTTGAACAAAAATCTTGAATCCTACATCAATGCCAATCTTGAAGTCGCTTCTGGAGGAATAAAATCTTATAGCAATGATCAGGTGATGATCGCACAGATGAATCAGATTGTTGAGAATGGTTTATTGGATTACAGACATTTTTTGGGGAGAGATTTTCCAGGATTTAGTGATTTAGTCAAGCAAAAACTGGATCAAAAAGACAAGCTTAAACTCAGAAGAGCTAGGTTCAATATTCTCGGAAGAAATGAAGAGGATAATGAAAAAGCAGTTTATGCCAACGCATACATTGATGAATTAGTAGGGACAGTTCAAAATGAAGTAGACCAATTTTTATCAAGAAGCCTTTTGGCTTTGGTAGACGAAAGAACGGTAAATGCCTATCCTACAGAAAAGAAACCACATACGCTGCCATTGAATTTTGGTTATGGATCATTTGCCGTCAAAAGAACATTGTCTTCAACAGAATATTTCAATGGTCCATACTTAGGCCTTTCATTTCCCTTGGGAAATAAAACTTTCCGGAAATTCTTAGGAAATGCCTCTATTTCAACTGGAGTATTTTTGCAGAATTTCGAGTCTAAATCAGGCAATCAAATTTCTGGCCCTTTGGTCAACCTTCCAATTTACGCTGGATTGGGCTATAAAATATTCAATGTGATGCGATTCAATGCAGGTGCAGTGATGATCAATATGGAAGAAGTCAATTCAGGTAGCAACACAAATTACATCCAGCCCTATGTCGGGTTAAGCTTAGAATTCAACTTGTGGGTTGGGCTAAACAACAGGAGGTAATTTGATGAAAAAGCTGATACTTATAATCCTCGCAAGTTTCCTTTCCATCCCTTTCCTCTTTGCCCAGCAAAAGGAATATGATTGGAGACTCGGAGTCAGTGGTGGCTATTCCAATTATTATGGTGACCTCACTCCTTATAGAATTCGTGGTTTTTCTAACTTCGATGCAATCCATCATTTGTTATACTTCAACGAAAACTATTTTGACCAATACTCCTTCAAAATTTCTCTTGAGAGAAAATTAAGTCCTACCGTTGGGCTTCAGTTTAGCTATGGTCAATATCAGTTCTCGATGAGCGATCGGTACATTCGAAGAAATGGAGAATTGCTTACTTCAGGAAGAAATTTTGATCGCGCCTTGAATTTCCAGAATAACACCAGAGATATGGGAGTTTCTTTTGTATTCAAAGCAGACAACGACAAATTATTATCATCCAAATCATTACTCGCTCCCTACTTCACTTTAGGGTTTGGTCTTTTAGATTTTGATATCAGTGGTGATTTATTGGATGATAATGGAAACAGATACGATTACACCAATCCTACAACAGTTGGGAATGGCAGCTACGAAACAGAATTACCTCCACTGAGAACGGAACTTTCTGATGGCTATGATCTATGGGCTTTTTATGCTAATCTTGGTCTCGGAATAAGATTGAGATTAGGACAAAGATTGGAAATATTCGCTCAAAGTGACTTTATTCACAGTTTTACAGGATACCTCGATGATGTGGATGGCACTTACAGAGAAAGTTATGACAACGATTTTCAAGCTTACGCCGCAAAACCAGGACCCAACACAATTGATCCTGCTACACGAAATAGAGGTGAGAATAGTGGTAACAACGATTGGGTGATTTATCACGGAGTAGGACTAAAATTCAATTTTGGAGCTAGCAAAAAATCCTTCCAAGCTCCAACATTGAGTACCTACTATCCTGACTATGGAACTAAGGCTATTGAAGAAAAAACTTTACCCGAAGAAAAGACAGCTTCAGAATCTGATTCTATGGAAGTGGCAAAAGTTGGAGACACTTATAATTATTACACCAATATTCAACTTGTCGATCAACTTAGACTTGATAGTTTGAGTTACCGAACGCAAATATTGACTTGGGAGCAACAGATCGCTGATCGAAGAGAGAGAATATTGCAAAGTAGAATTGATGAAAGAAACTATCTTGATATCCAAAATCAGGTCAATGATCAGTTCGAAAACCTAAAAACAGACACAGTATTGGTTAAAGCCAAAAAAGATTCTCTTTTGAGTGTGACTGAAAGTTCTCTTTCAAAAATAAAATCCAGTCTTGACAGCATTCAAAATAGAAAAACTCAATTTGAGACTGAAATAGATAGCATTTCTAAACTTAGAAATGATTATAAAATTCAACCGAGAACTGATAACACTTCATTAGATAGCCTCATAAGTCCAACGAACATTTCACGATCAATGGCCTCAATTTCGAGAATAACCTCTGAAGGAGATATTGTCATTGAGACAAATGCAGCTTCTAGGATAGATTCTGTGGGCAAAGAGATTCCAATGGAAAGATTGATTAAAGAAGGAGCTGTGGAAGGAAGGATAATGGAAAGAAAAGTTGATTCAACTCAAAAAACAAATCCTATTTGGGAACAAGATAATCTCAATAAGATAAAGGAACAAGAAGATAGGATTAGCCGATTGGAAACTGAATCGAGAAGATTGCAATCTGAAAGAGATAGTTTAAGCAGGCTACCAAGAGAGGTTATCTACATGCGAAGCAGAAGTATGGCACCTTCCCTACCCGATAGAAGTAAGGGCACTAAAGCTAGTGAAGGAAATGGTTCAGTTGAAAAAGAAACTATCATACGAGAAAAAGTAATAGAAACTGAAATCAAGGAAGTTAACCCAGAAAAAGACCGAAATCTATTCCGATCAATCGGCGCCTTCTTTGGTGGCGCAGCAGTATCAAGATCAATTCAACCCGACCTTCCTAAAGAAACTACAACAATTGAACTAGACACTGTCAGGACCTCGCTTGAAGAACCGATTATTGCTCCAGATAGCCTTACTTCCATCGATAGTCTTGCTAATTTACGATTGGAAGAAAGCATTGTTAATGAAGATTCGCTTAAGATGAGAATAAGCAATCAGTCACGAGAACTAGAAAGAAGATCACAGCAAGAATTATCTGAGAAAATTGCCAAAATAGACAGCTTACCAAGAGAGATATTGAGAGATACAGTTTTTTTAGAAAGTGATCCTTTAGTGAGATTACTCAGGTATAAAGAAATTATCTATTTCGATATCAACCAAAGGGTCCCAGCCGAAGAAGAACTCAAAAAATTGGCAAACTTGGTAGATTTTATAAAGGAAAATGAAGACTACCAGCTAACATTGACAGGCTATGCTGATAATACAGGAAATATCAATTACAACCTGAAACTAGCAGAAGAAAGAACAAAAGCAATTAGCGAAGCACTGATTCAGCAATTTGGAATTTCAGAGGATAATATCACTCTTGAATCAGGCGGTCAAGTGATTAGAGGATTCCAGCGATCTAGCAATGACCAAGACCGAAAAGTAGAAGTAAGGATTGAAAGAAAGAATTGATGAATTTTGATTATGAAACATAGAAAAGGCTTTGGAAGATTGAATTCCAAAGCCTTTATTTTTTAAAAAAGAGAAAAAGACAATTTATCAGTCAAAAGCTCCAATGCTTTGATAGCTTTTACTGAGTTCCCTTTTTCATTGAGTTCGGGACTCCAGACAGCGATACTAAATTTGTGAGGCATCACTGCAGCTACACCACCACCTACTCCACTTTTTCCGGGTAGGCCTACTCGAAATGCAAATTCTCCTGCTTCATCATAAAATCCACAAGTTAACATCAGTGCGTTCACCCTTCTTGCATGACTTTCCGATAAGATTTCCCTATTAGCAAAGATAGAAAAACCATCATTTGCCAAATAAGAGAAAGATTTTGCCAAGTCTACACAATTCATTTCAATGGCACATTGGGAAAAATAGACATCCAACACCTCATCAATATTGTTGTTAAAATTCTTGTAGGACTTTAGAAAATAGGCCAAAGCAGTATTTCGCTCCCCATGATTTTGCTCTGATTTTTTGACACTCTCATTGAAACTCACACAATTTTTCCCTGATATTTCATTGATAAAATCAGAAATCTGCTCTATTGGTTTTTGAAACTTGCTGCAAAGTGCGTCTGTAATCACCAAAGCCCCAGCATTGATAAAAGGATTCCTAGGAATTCCTTTTTCAAATTCCAGCTGCGCAATCGAATTAAATGGATTACCACTTGGCTCGACATTTACTCTAGTGAAAAGTTTGGAATTGAAGACATGAAAGACCATTGTCAGTGTATGGACCTTGCTGATACTTTGGATGGAAAAAGGCACCTGATAATCCCCAACTCCAAACACATTCCCTTTCAAATCAACCAAAGCAATCCCAAATTGATCGGGATTGACACTGGCTAATTCTGGGATATAAGTGGCCACTTTCCCCCGCTGATTTTCTTCCTGCACTTCCTGATATACTTCTTCTATGATTTGCTGATAATCCATAGGGTCAAAATGATAATTATATCAGTCAGATCAAAATTTTATGAAAGTTTATCAGTTTCACTACCATTCACTTTTATCGAAAGGTTAAAATGTGCAACAATTAAAAATCATCCTTTTTCTTATCACTCAGATATAAAATTACATACCCAATTTTCTTATGTATATAATTTTTTTATATATTTGACTTACTGATGTATCAAAATCATTATGTCCAATAACAACTTAATCAAAGGAAGCCTTCAGACCATCATCCTCAAACTCCTTGAGGAAAATGATAAAATGTATGGCTATGAAATAACCCAAAGGGTCAAGGAACTTACCGAAGGTGAAATCAAAATCACCGAAGGAGCCCTCTACCCTGCCCTGCACAAGCTCGAAGCAGAAGGAATGCTAACCACAGAAATCCAACAAGTGGACAATAGGGTACGAAAATACTACAGCCTCACCAAAAATGGCCAAAAGGAAGTCAGCGCAAAAATGACAGAACTACAAAGTTTCGTGGGCAATCTCCAAAGAATCCTAGACCCAGAATGGAAGCCGGGCTTGGCTTAAAAACTTTCATTATGACAATTAGATCCTAAAACATGTGCCATAGGCACGTCCGATATATTAACCTTGGGTTTCAACCCAAGGAAAAAAACAAAAGAATGCGTAAACTTACAGAAATAGAACTACAGGAAATCAGGAGAAGCATTATGAGGAAAGAAATCTCCTCAGCTGAAATTCTTATGGAGATCTATGACCATTATATCAGCCATTTGCAGGAGTTTTCTGAAGCGGAATTCCATGAACAACTTTTTGAACTGGATCAGAAATTCACTTATGGATACTGCCATGCTTTGCAGTATAAATTCAATAAAAAAGCCAAAGAAGATATCCACCAAACCCAATGGATGGTGATAAGAAAATACTTTTGTACATCAAGGTGGTTCTATTTAGCAGGGATAATGGCTTTGGTATTTTATGTAGCTACTCAAGCAAGAAGTGAAAAAGAATTGGGAGTTCTTTTGTTATCCCCCATGATTCTATTGCTACTAGCTAACATTGCTTTCGGATATCAAAATTTCAGAAAGCTTAGACCTATCAAAAAAACATTTAAAAACATAGGAATCCCGATCAATTCTTCCTTGGCGCTACCAATCACTGAACGCATGTATTTTCCCATTTTGATGGCGCAACTTTTTGTCTATGTTCCAAAATTAATTTTCTCCCAAATTGATTTATTCCCCTATTTACCCGCTGGAGCGGCTATGATCACAATATTGCTTACACTTTATACAGTTTCATTATTGGAAGTCTGGAAAATAAAATCAAAAACTGCTTTGGTATGAAATTAAGAGAAAACGACATCACAAAACTACATCATCATATAAATGCCAAATTGATCCCTTACATTGAAGTAAGAGATGAAGTGTTGGATCATTATCAGACTGCTTTGGAACATGAAGATGAAAAAACGATGGAGGAGGTATTAAAGGATTTAGACCAAACATTTACCATAGGGTATTGTAAAGAAATTGCTAAGAATTACATCCATGAATTGAGGTCTGAATACCCATCTTTATTAAAAAATAAAATTTTTCAGATGTTTAGCTTGAAAAGAATACCATTCACTTTTTTAATTTTAATTGCAGGTATATCTATTCCACAGTTGTTCCCACAGCCTGGGAAACTCGTTCATTTATTAAATGCTTTTTTTCTTTCATTGATGTCTTTTGAATCATTTATGATCCAATTTTCTTATCCCAAAAGACCTATTAAACATCAATATAGAAAACATATAGATGATAAACCCACTTTTGCTAGAATTCAAAGTCGTTCTTTAAAAGGCTGGGGGATCTTTCCTGCTTTGACTTATATCCTACTTCTTTTTCCTTTACTTGTCTTTTATTTAGGAGATTTCACAGGTTCAGAAATTGGATTCTTATTCACTCCTCCATACATCTATGGCATATGCATCCTTACTGCTTTAATGATACTTTTCCAGATCGCCAGTTTTGAGGTTTCAAGAGATAGAATCAAACCGATAATCCGATGAAGAGAACCCTTTCTGAAATAGAAATCCAAACCATCAAAGACCGACTTGATCGATGCTTGATTGCTTATGTAGAAATATATGATGAGCTCTTGGATCATTATGTCACGGCATTAGAACAAGTGGAACCGGAGGAATTTGATCAAAGAAAAGAATTACTAGATGAGGAATTCGCTTGGTCAGTAGTAAGAGAAATGGAAAAACAGCTGCTAAACTCAGTCAGCAGTGAGTTAAAAAACTCTCAATTAGAATCACTGAAATTCTGGAAAATGGATTTTTGGAGAGTTTTTGGGATTTTCACTTACACAGTTTTATTGATTGTTGTTTATAAAACGATAAGCCTTGATGTGATGATGGCTTTTGCTTTTTTGCCAGTATTTGGGGTTATAACAGCCTTACTTTATCACTCAGGTAATTATTTTTCTTTCAACATTGACCCTAATTATCACCGACCAAGAAATGTGATTTTACAGGCTGCTTTGGGTAGATATCAACTAGTTTTAAATTTCAGTAACTTTTTCTTCATGTCATCCTCAATCATTTTGAATAACAACGGACTCCAAAACTGGGCTATGCTTATGATGCTTATATACTCGACTATTTTGAATCTTTATTCACTCTCTCTTTATAGTTCAATCAATCTAAAAACCTTCAAGTTGATCAAATCATGAAGCTAGATAAAGACCAAATCGAGCAACTCAAAAAACTGATTTCTTACAAAGGCTACACAGAAATCGATGTGCAATATGAAATCTTAGACCATGTAGCTTGTAGAGTTGAAGAATTGATGGAAGAAAATCCGACACTCAGCTTGTCAGATGCTTTCCGAAAAGTCCATGCTTCTTTTGGGGTTTTTGGGTTTGCGGGATTAGAGGAGTCTTACAAAGGTATGATTGAAAAGAGGCTGAGAGGATATTATTGGGAGGAACTCAAAAGCTTATTGACCAGCTATAGAATTATCTATCCTATACTTGTTTTGTTGACTTTATTTCAATCCTCAACTTGGTTTGAAGATTCCAAATCATGGATAGCGATGATAATAGGTTTTATATTAATCACTTTCTTTAGCATTGTCATTCGATACTGGCGCAAACACAAAAAATACAAGCACTATGCCTCCTACATCGCATCTAACAATTTTTTCCAGTATATCCAATTTGGATTAATGACATGTACACATTCTTATATTTTTGTTTATAGACAAGCAGCAAGTCAAGAGGGAGTATTTCCTTCTGTTTTTCAAAGTATACTTTTGATCTGTTTATGCTTTTTGTTTGTAAGCATTTTTATCCTTCCTAGGATTGTAGAGAAAAGCGTAGCTGATACAGAGGCTTTGATCCAGGTATATGGGGAGTAATTCCCAACCAAATAAAACCCGTTGTTAAGACATTGGTCGCTCCTACGTATCTTACCCCCAGTGCTAGCGGCCCATCCGGGCGGGCACGACCGACATCTTACCCGTGGATTTCAATCCATGGAAGGGGAATCCAAAACAGCTTCTCCCAAAAGTCTCGTAGGGACGAAAGATATACCTTTTATAAAACAACAAAAGAGAAATAATGAATTTAATTGAAAGCAATTCAAAATGAATAAATCTTTAAATCTCTGAGACTTTCATCGTTCATCAGATTTTAACCAAATATTATTCTTACCTTTGCACCCTAATTCAATTTTACAATGCAAAATATTCGGAATATCGCGATTATCGCACACGTTGACCACGGCAAGACGACCCTCGTGGACAAAATTATCCATGCTTCTAAAATCTTTCGTGAGAATCAACAGTTTGACGATTTAATCCTGGATAACAATGACTTGGAGAGAGAAAGAGGTATTACCATTCTTTCCAAAAATGTATCCGTAAGATATAAAGATCATAAAATCAATATCATCGATACTCCTGGTCACGCCGACTTTGGTGGTGAAGTAGAAAGGGTATTGAAAATGGCTGATGGAGTAATCCTTTTGGTGGATGCTTTTGAAGGCCCTATGCCACAAACAAGATTCGTATTGGGCAAAGCCCTTGCTCTTGGCTTGACTCCTATCGTTGTAGTCAACAAAGTAGATAAAGAAAACTGTAGACCTGATGAAGTTCAGGAATCTGTTTTTGAATTGATGTTCAACTTGGACGCTACCGAAGAACAATTAGAATTCCAAACTCTTTATGGCTCTGCCAAAAACAACTGGATGGGTCCTGACTGGAAAACTCAGACTGACTCTATCCTACCACTTTTAGACGCGATCTTGGAGCATATTCCTGCACCAAAAATTGACGAAGGAACACTTCAGATGCAAATCACTTCTCTTGATTATTCCAACTTTGTCGGTCGTATCGCAATCGGTAGGGTCAAAAGAGGAACGATCAAAGAAGGCTCTCAATTAACTTTATGTAAAGCTGATGGTGTTTTCAAAAAAGTAAAAGTTAAGGAACTTCATGTTTTCGAAGGTCTTGGCAAAAATAAAGTATCAGAAGTTGTTGCAGGTGATATCTGTGCGGTCACTGGAATCGAAGATTTTGAAATCGGCGACACTTTAGCTGATCTTGAGAATCCAGAAGCACTACCAAGAATTGCTATCGACGAGCCTACCATGAACATGCTCTTCACGATCAATAACTCTCCTTTCTTCGGTAAAGAAGGAAAATTTGTGACTTCTCGTCACTTGAGAGACAGATTGATGAAAGAGATGGAAAAGAACTTGGCTTTGAGAGTTGAATCAACTGACTCTGAAGACAAATTCTTGGTATATGGACGTGGTATTCTTCATTTGTCAGTCTTGATCGAGACCATGAGAAGAGAAGGTTATGAACTTCAAGTAGGTCAACCACAGGTGATTTTCAAAGAAATCGATGGTGTCAAAAATGAACCAATTGAGGTACTCGTTGTAGATGTTCCTGAAACTACTGCTGGAAAAGTAATCGAGCTAGCTACGCAGAGAAAAGGCGAACTTCTTGTCATGGAACCAAAAGGCGATCTTCAACACCTTGAGTTCAGAATTCCTTCAAGAGGATTGATTGGTTTGAGAAACAATGTCTTGACAGCTACACAAGGTGAAGCGATCATGAACCACAGATTTTCTTCCTACGAACCATTCAAAGGTAATATCCCTGAAAGAAACAATGGTTCATTGATTTCTATGGAAGGTGGCCCTTGTACTGCTTATGCAATTGACAAACTTCAGGATAGAGGCACTTTCTTTATTGAGCCTGGAGATGAGCTTTATACAGGACAAGTAATTGGTGAAAATTCCCGTGAAAATGACATTGTAGTCAATGTTCAGAAAGGTAAGAAATTGACCAACATGCGTGCTTCAGGTTCTGATGACAACACCAGAATTGCCCCTCCAAAGAAATTCTCTTTAGAAGAAGCCATGGAATATATCCAAAAAGATGAGTATCTTGAAATAACGCCTAAGTCTATCCGAATGAGAAAAATCTATTTGGACGAGAACGAAAGAGCAAGAATGGCTAAGAAAGATTCTTAATTGTTGTACCAAGTACAAAGTACAAAGTACCAAGACAGAGACCCCAGAAGTTGAAAGACTTTTGGGGTCTTTTTTTTGACCTTTGGGTTACGATAGCTATCGGAATCAAAAAACCTCGAAGATTCTTTATTTTATCAGGAGACCAGACCTGTCAGGTTTTGAAAACCTGACAGGTCTTTTTTAGGTAGCCTTGGTCTCTCAATTTTCACTAAAAACTCGTAAAAACAGGATTACAACTTCCATTTTTCTTTAAATACAATTAATCTACGAGAATCACTTTCAGTTGATATGCGAAATCTCAATTATTAAAAAGAGAATACTGATGAGCAAAATGATCCAGCCTATCAAATTAAATCGCTCTTCCAAAAATCCGGCTTTTGAGTTTGGTTTAAACACATAGGTTTCAATTGAATTTATCATAAAATCTCCAATTAAGCTAGGCTATGAAATGGCACTACCTTTATCCTATATCCATCTTTTTCAAATTCATCTTCTTGGGATAATGTGACCAAAATCGCTTCTTTTTTATCAAAATACTTCATGGCTTCCCAGAGTCCGTTCAACTCTCTTTTAAGATTATCTGGATTGAGCTCATAGCAAACTTGCACCAACTCTACCAATCCATTCCTGTCAAAAACAACTAAGTCACATTCACCCTTTTCGGTGAAATAATAGATCTCAGGATACAATCTCCTGAAATGCAAGAAAACCATGTTCTCAAATCTTCTCCCAAGATCTTCTGAAAACGACCTTGAATTTGCAGTAACCAAACCTGTATCTATAGCATAGACTTTCTTTGCATTTATCAACTGCTTTCTCTGTGAATAAGAGAATTTTGGTACAAAAAAGAACAACCAACTTTCTTCCAAATAGGAAAAATACTCCATTATTGTACTAGTAGCCTTGATTTCAAGTGTTTTCCTGAGGTTGTTCCCTGACACTGATTTGGCGACATTAGAAATAAGATATACAGCTAGATTTTGAAGGGATTTTATATCCCTCACACCATATCGGACAGCTATATCCCTTAATAGTAAGTCATCCAAAAACTGATGGAGCAATTCCTGCTTTCTACTTTTGAGATACTCTGGAAATCCGCCTAAGCTCAAATAGTCCAATGTGCTTTCAGAAGACATTTTAAGCTCTGAAAAAGCACAAAATTGAGCAAATGAAAAAGGAAATAATTCTCTTGTCACATGCCTGCCAGTAAGCTTTGTCCCTAATTCCCGACTGAGTAAAGAAGCATTAGACCCTGTGATGACCATTTGAAAATCGCCTTGATCTAGTTTTTGCCTCACATATCTCTCCCACCCTTCTACCACTTGAACCTCATCAAAAAAAATATCCTTCACCTCGTATTCCTCTATGATTTTGTCTATTTTTTGAAAATCTACAACTTCAAAACCATATAGTCTTGGATCTTCAAAATTTAAATAAAATGCCTCAGGAAAGCTCTCTTTTAACAATTGAACCAAAAGCGTACTTTTCCCGCATCGACGTATCCCTGATATGATCAGAGCATGACTTCGAAGCAAAGGCAAATCCTTTATTTCGGACCTCTCTAGTACTGAGGCATTACGTTGCAAATCACTCTTTTGGTTATTGGCAACTTCTCTAAGCAAATCTTTGGATATCATAAAGATAACTTTCTCCAAAGGTAGCATATTATCAATTACTAAACAACAATATTATTGTTTACTAAACAACATTAATAATGAAATCATGTAAATTCATAAACATCAAAAACAACCTCATCTTCATTGATGTCTTCGTAAAATGGATTGGTACGGGAAAGGTAAAGCCCTTTTTTCCCAACAAATGACTTATAAGGGTAATGGATTTTGCTGGGGAATCTCTTTTCGGTCAAAATATTGAAGTCCTTATCCAATACAATGATGCTAAAGTCATTTTTCAAAGTTGGAAACTGATCTTCCAAATAAGAATCATCCAAAGCTCTTCCTATTAAAACAAATCGATAATAAACTTCCCTGTAAGGATCATACAAAATAGATGTATATGATGTTTGAGTAATTGACTCTTGAAATTGAACTTCTACAGTTTGATCTCCTGAAGAAGTATTGAGTGGTTTGGCGAATTCACTTTTAGCATTCACTGATTTGAGTAGATTCATGTTTTCGTCAAAAATCAATAAAGAGTCCATTGCCTTCCAAGAGTATATCCATAAATCGTCATTTTTTATCCTAGAAAAATTACCCCAGTAGGCTTGCCAAGTTTTCTCCTTATAAAAATCCGGCACTTTTATTTTTTCAATTAAAGTCACCTTATTTTCAATCAAATCAACTTCTATAGCAGGACGAAAAGATTCCATAGATTCAACAGAATTCAAAAATCCATTTAAAGTCAAGTCAGAAAAATACAGTTTCCCATTTTCATAAATAGTTGGATTGGTGACTCTCGAATAATGATTAACCATACTTTTCATCATGGCTTGAGGACTGACTAGTCCTATCAATTTCCTGAGGATTATATTGAGTTACTATTTCTCCATTTCTATCGATCAATGAAATCTCATTCAATGACATTTGTCGAAATAAGAAAATCGAATCTACATTATGATACCAAAAGCCATATAATGCTCTTATTGGAAATCTATCATCTTTTTGAATAGCTGTTCTTTTTACTTTTTTATCAGATTCCAAATCATAAAAGTCAAAGGAAAAATTAACTCTATTCATTACCAATAACATTTCCTGTTCATCTTCTTGGATCACCTGAAACTCTGGGAAATTAAAATCCGACAAAGAGTCTATCTCCAGTTTGACTTGTCCAACTTCAATGAAATCATTCGTATAAGTTCGCTTTTCTGATTGAGCTCCTTTTTCCGAACAAGAAATAAAAAAAGCGATTACGATTAGAAGTAAGATCTTTCTCATAAACTTAGTTGATTAATGGAACAATCAACTAAGTTGCTATGTAAAAAGGTAAAAAACAACTATTTACTTCATTAACTCTTTGTTTCTTCGACTCTCTGTCTCAGTCTTGCTATAAATCCATCCCTTTCATTGATCACAAAATCATGCTGCTCTCCGCTCTTGGTGTGGAGTCTCATTCCATTATCTATAAGCCCCCCAGTCTTTCTAGGTTCACATCTAAGTATATCCTCATAAGGGAAATTCTTTTGACCGCTTTGAATATTGAATTTATGTCCTTTGAAAATGAGCCTTTTATTTGTCAGAAACACTTGCCCTCCTACTCCTTCAATCCCACGAAATAAATTTGCCGCTTGTACGTAGGCTATTTCCTCATCCATCTCAAGTGCTGGTGTGATTGAATCTACGAGCTTCTCGATCATCGGGGCACCTAACCTCTCCATCAAAAACGGAAAACCAACACCAAATACTCCTCCAAAGAAAATCCCCATAAAAACCAACTCTTCGGTGGACTTTTCTACACTGACATCTTGAGCTTCAGTAAAAAAAGTGATCGAAATCAATACTATCAATAAAAACAATCTTTTCATTTTGTAACTAATCCGAAATAAATTTTAATTGAAAAACTGAAGTCTCAAAAACAAAAGAGCGTTTCTCATAAAAGTAGCTAAGCCTTCGATATCTACATTTTCTTTTTGCTTCTGAGACATCGTATTGTAACCTGCTATCAGATTTGGAAAGGCTTTTACCAAAAACCCAAGCCCAATTAAAAATAATCCAGTGTAAATTGCTGACATATTGTAAATTGATTTCATTTAAAAACAGTAAATATTAGTTGCCAATCTATAAAAAAGAGCTGGCAACATGATTTTACAATCCTACTCACCATCTAGGATTTCAATTTCTTTTACATAAATTTTCTCTTTACTTTTGCGCTCGTGATTGACAATTCACTATCATTTTAGGATCATATTTTTATATATGTTAGCAACACTACAAACAAAGCTACAAGAGATTCCGAGCAGAAAAGATCGTGAGGTTGTCATTATTTATCCTTTCAATACTGAGACGAAAGAGATTTTTTTGATTCAAGAATATATCCACAGCTACGCAAGAAAATTCTGGAAATTTGTCAGCGGTGGTGTGGACAAAATAGATAAAGATATCCTGACGCATGCGATAGAAGAACTTGCAGAAGAAGTATCAATGGAGTCTAGCAATTTTTATCACCTGTACTCATCGGAACGGGTTTTTGGCAACAGACCAATTCATTACTTTATTGCTGAGAACCCTGCCATCATGGAAAACCCACCAGAAAATCCTGATGAGGATTATATTACCGATGTCAAATGGGTAAACGAAACAGAGTTTCAAAAAATGCTTGACAACAAAGAGTTACAATGGGATCAAGGAACAATGTGTGCTTTGCAGGCTTTTAGAAGGTATAAGTAAAAAGAATATTTCTGATGTACACTATCTGAATTAATGTTTTTAGTGAGATTTTAAAAGGATATATTCATTGGCTATTTTATGGGTATTCTTCTACCCTTTTCCAATTCCTGAACTGATGATATGTTCTAGAAGTGCATTTTCTAAATCTTTAATAAATCCTGATGCCATGATAAATTTGTTTTCCGTGTTAAACCAATAGACTTTATTATCCTCTTTAACTTTCAATTTATACAAAGGAGGGTAAACAAACTGTATGAGAGAAAGGGATTCCACTTCCATCCAATTTATTTTTCTTTCGTTCTTGCCATTTTTTATTGTAACAATTTGGCCTCCTAATTTTACTATCACAAATTTATCCTTAATAGCAATAAATATTATAAAGCAAACTATTCCTATCATTCCAAAAACTAACGTGGTAACGATGCTTTGTTCCATTTTCTCACCATTTACCCAGAATAACTCCGGAAAGAACCAAGACAAAATGGATGTATTTAACATTATTATTTCCAAGCCAAAAAACAGATATTTAAAAAAGTGGTGATATAGATTATTGCTTTCCATGGTTTTTTTCAATTTTCTCTAATGGTCAAGTATAAGCGTAGTGCGGGATTTCAAGGCACTTCACTTTCCGTTTAGCAGTTAGTTTATTTAATGTAATTACTTTCATATCACCACTTTCGCCCACATTACGCTTATACAATGTTGTGCGGTCGTACTTTTTTTTCGGTCGTCTGTCAGCGTTGGCAAAGACATACTCTTTTGCAATTTTTGGTTGCAGCGTGGGCTGGTGCGGCTTGGCAATGTGTGTGGCTGTTGAGCGTTGGCATTATTTCGTCATTACTCTGTTTTTCTTAAAATTCTCCGCTTGTTCAAAGATGTCTTTATATACTTCGTCTCTTTCTACAGGTGGATAACCGTGTTCGTCCAAGAGAATTATCAGTCCGACTTTTAAAGCAGATTTTATGTCTTCTCTTTTGCTCCAATCTGGATATTTCGCTTGTGAGTCCACCAAGTCTTTAACTGCCTGGGCTAATACAATTAGTTTGTCTTCGGGATATTTGAAGTCATACTTGATGCACAAGTCTTTCAAAATGTCGTAAAAGGCTTTTTCTTCAAAGTCAATTCCTAATTCGTCTCCTGCGGAAAACTCCTTTTGTACTTCCCAAATCAAGTTAGTCAAATGCTCTGCCATTTCTTCGTACACTTCGCTTCGTAAAACGTCATCTTCCTTTCGCTCGTTGTAGCGTTCTACCAACGCTTGCATTTTCTTAGAGAAGTCTATACCTTTTACTTTGTTGACTTTCTTCATCTCTCCAATGGCTTTGGCTAAAAGTTGTTGAAGCAATTTGATTTTGGTGTGTGGTAGCTTGATTTTGTCAATCTTTGCCAAATAGTCTTCTGAAAAAAGGTCTTGTTCGCTTTGGGTTTCATCTCCAAGTTTGAAGATTTCCTGAACTCCGTCACTTTCCAAAGCGTCTTTTATCATTTCCCGAACTCTGGCGTTCATTTGAGCCGTGTCGGGTGCACTGCCTTTGGTCAGTTTGAAAACGATTGACCTAACAGCTAAATAGAAGTGAGTATAATCTCTTTCTTTCTGGGTTAAATGTTCACTTCCTGCACAAATATCATAAGCGGCTTTCAATCGTTTTACCAAGCCCATAAATCGGGTTTCCAAGTCTTTGGTCAACTGCACATATTCAGCTGCCATATTCAACGTGTTCAACTGCTCCAATGCTGCACCACCGAAATATTTTGAGCTGTCGAACTTATGGAAGACTTTTGCCAAAAGGTCTAAATGGTTTCTTACCACAATGAGCGATTCTTGAATGTCTTCAAAGTTTTCTCTTTCGCCTTTGTTGTATTTGGCAAGAGCCATATTCATAGCCTTCTTGATGCCAATGTAATCGACAACCAAGCCTTTGTTTTTGCCTTCAAATTTTCGGTTAACTCTTGAAATGGTCTGAATTAAATTGTGTTGCTGAATAGGCTTGTCAATGTAAATGGAATCCAAAAATGGCACGTCAAAACCTGTGAGCCACATATCTACCACAATGGCAATCTTGAAATTGGATTTTTCATTTTTAAACTGCCTGTCCAATTCCTTGCGGTATTCTTTTGTGCCAAGCAGGTCATACATTTCTTTTGGGTCGTCTTTTCCTCTGGTCATTATCATTTTGATACGCTCCATCGGTTTGATTTCCCTTTTGTCCTTGTCTGTTAAAACAGCTCCTTCTTCGGCAATTCGAATTTCAGCCCATTCAGGTCTTAAAGCGATTACATTTTTGTAAAACTCGTAGCCAATTTCACGGCTACTGCAAACAAACATTGCTTTGCCTTTTACAGTCGCTCCTTCGTTTACCCTGTTTTCGTAGTGTTTTACAAAATCCTCTGCCAATGCTTTCAAACGATCCGGGTCGCCTAAAATGGCGTTCATTGTTGCCGTTGCCTTTTTGCTTTCTTCTATTTGGTATTCGTTGGCACCTGCTTCGGCTGCTTCTTCGTAATATTTTTCAATCTTCTCTAATTCACTATTGTGCAAGGCAACTTTGGCTGCTCTGCCTTCATACACAATACGAACCGTGATTTCATCTCGTACCGATTCTGTCATTGTATAGGCATCAACAACTTTTCCGAACACGTCTAAAGTTGCATCTATTGGTGTTCCTGTGAAGCCTACAAAAGTGGCGTTAGGTAAAGAATCGTGCAGATATTTTGCAAAACCGTAGGTTTTCTTCACGCCATCTTTGGTGACTTTTACTTTTTGGTCGAGATTGGTTTGGCTTCTGTGGGCTTCATCCGAAATACAAATCACATTGGTTCTTTCGGTGAGCAGTTCGGTGTCTTCTGTAAACTTGTGAATAGTGGTTAAGAATACGCCACCGCTGTTTCTACCTTGCATTTTGCTTCTCAAATCTGCTCTGCTTTCTACACTTTCCACCGCATTGTCTCCTATAAATTGCTTGGCGTTGGTAAATTGCCCTGAAAGTTGGTCGTCTAAGTCGGTTCTGTCGGTAATGAGAACTATGGTCGGACTTTCAAAATGCTTGCTTTTCATCAACAAACGGGTGAGATAAAGCATTGTAAAACTCTTGCCACTACCTGTTGCTCCAAAGTAAGTACCGCCTTTTCCGTCTCCGTCTGGTTTCTCTGCTTTTTTGATGTTTTCGTATAAACTGCGAGCTGCGTAATACTGCGGATAGCGACAAACGATTTTCTCGTCTTTTTTGGATGAATCGGGAATGTAAATGAAGTTCTGAATAATATCCCGCAAGCGGTTTTTATGCAGCATTCCCTGAACCAAAGTGAACATACTGTCTATACCATCTACATCCTTAGCTAGACCTGCAATTCTTCGCCAAGCGTAGTAAAATTCGTAAGGGGCAAAAAATGAACCTGCTTTGTTGTTCACGCCATCACTGATGATGCAAAAGGCATTGTATTTAAATAATTCGGGGATATCTCTTTTATAGCGAGTAGTCAGTTGAACAAAAGCATTGTGAATGGTTGTATTCTCCTGAATGGCTGTTTTAAATTCAAAAACCACCACAGGCAAACCATTGATGTATAAAATGCCGTCTGGAATACGCCTTTCCGTGCCGACAATTTCTAATTGATTGACAAACTTGTAAATATTGGTGTCAGGTGGATATTGTAATTCGGGTTCAGCGGCAATGATGTCTAAATTTTTACTTTGTCGCTGACGGTCTAAGCCTGCAAAATCTATAAGCGAAATATGTATGTCTTTTTGGGTTCGGTCTTCTCTTTTTAGGATAAAACCGTCTGCCAACCACTGCATTATTTTTTTGTTACTTTCGTAAAGGTCTGCCGAAGAAAGCGTTTTGAGTTGCAGAATAATGGATTGCGCTTCTACCTCGGTGAGATTGGCATTTTGATAGCGAGTGAGTAAGTAGGTTTTTAGGTCTTCTTCAATGATTACTTCGCTTTCATCTGTTCGCACCAAACTACTGCCTACAAATTGTGGGTAGCCTTCATTTCCTAAAAGCTCTATAAATGCTTGCTCTAATTTCGCTTCTGTAAACTTCACTTTCTCGGTGGTTTCTTCAATTTTTTAATATCTTCCTCTAACTCTTTCAAACTGGCTTCTTTTTCAATGGCTTTTTGCTGTTGCTTGAACTTCTCATATTCTTCTCCTGATTTCTCCAATGCCATTTTATGCGAAATTTTTCCTGCGTGGGTCAACAATTCCCTGCCGTTCAATTGCAAAATGGTGTCCAATCGCTCAATCCAATCTTTCATATACATTGGTGTTTGCTGTTGTGCCATTGTTTCGGCAAATGCCAAATATTGCTCCACCAACAAGCCTAAAAGCCTCATTTCATCTTCATTCAAGTAATTTTTGGCAATGCTTACCTCGGCTTTTTTTATGGACGCCACTTGTTTTTTGTCGTAGGATAGCATTCCCATTAAGGGCAAGCCGGCATCCACACGCCTGTACACCAATTCGGCTGCGGTTTGCTCACTGATTGCCCAAAGCAATTTGTTTTGCACTATTTTGAAAAACTCAATGGTTTTTTCGTCTTTCGGGTCATAGTCGATACTGGTGGCGTAGATGTCTTTGATTTTTTGGTAGAAAAACTTCTCCGAAAGGCGAATCTCCCGAATGCGCTCTTGCAGTTCGTTAAAATAGTTCATTGAGCTGCCCGACTTAAAGCGGTCATCATTGAGCGTAAAACCTTTTATGATGTACTCCTTTAACCGCTGTGTTGCCCATATACGAAATTGTGTACCCTGAACCGACTTTACCCGATACCCAACCGAAATGATAACATCTAAATTATAGTGGTCAAGCTCTCTTTCCACCTCCCGATTACCTTCGGTTTGAACTGTCCGGAATTTCCGGACAGTTGAACTTTTTTCCAATTCGCCCTCACTGAAAATATTGCTGATATGCTCACTGATGGTGCGTTTGTCCTTGCCAAACAAATGCCCCATTTGCGACTGCGTAAGCCAAACGGTTTCTTCCTGCAAGCGTACATCTATTTTGATATTCCCTTCTTGGTTTTGGTATATAAGGATGTCGCTGGTCATATTTTATTCTTCTGCAATTTCTATTAAGTACTGTCTCATTTGTTCAATTGAAGACTCTAAATTCTTGTAATCCGCCACTCCATTATCTGCCCGATGGTGTATTTGATTTCTTATGTAAGTATGAATAGTAACCTCATTTTGATGCCCCATCCAAGGTGAGTCTTTTGGCTCTCCTTTTTTAGTTTGAAAAAAAGAAATATCAAAGTCCTTTATTCTATTACTCGTTGCTTTTAACTGCATAAGTCTTTCATAGAGTTCATTGTGATATTCTTCCGTAGCAAGTTTGAATGCAATAAAATTAACTTCATTAGAAGACACATATGGTAATACAGCTAATTCGGGACTTGCGACCGATACAGAATTTTCTGTTTTCGTTAAGATTCTAACTTGAACATTGTTATTACTCATAGCTTGCTTAATGAACAGCGGTGAATGAGTAGTTAATATGATTTGAGAATCTTTGGAAAACTCTAACAATAAATCAATAAAGTCAGATTGGAGCTTTGGATGTAGATGAAGTTCTGGTTCGTCAATCAAGACTATTAGTTTCTTATTTCCTTTCTTTGAAAGATAGTATGCGTAGATCAAGGAAAATATCATTTCATACCCTGAACCTAGTTGATTGAGATGAATGGACTGTAAATTCTCCTTATCAGTTCCAAAAAAGGCATTTGCGAAAGGTTTCCAATTATCAATTAATTTCAGTTTTAATTGATTTCCACTTATCTCAGAAAATTTAGCAATTGCCTCGCTAATACCTGCAATTACTCCTTTGCTTTCAATATTTTTAACGTCTTTTAAAGTGTCATTACAATCTAATGGATTACCTTCTTTTTGAACATATTGATAATTCAAATCCTCCATTATCCTGTCAAAGCGAGTATCATTATATGTGCCTTTTCGTGTTTGAAATGTTCTGTTTTTGTCAAGAATTAGGTATTCAATATCATTGAACCTTGAGCCACTCCAAGGATTGTTGACAGATAGTCTTAAATCAGGCGTGTTATCCTTTGGTTTCGTTTCGCCATCTGCTTTAATATACTGTTGGTCTGTTACAACCATTGAAGACAAAAAGTCTTTGTTACCTCTATTTCTTACGCCTCCTTTAAAGACAAAACCTTTACCTTTAAACTCAATTTTTGGCATAGTTCCTTTGTAGGAATAAACTTCATTCGTAAGAATATTTATTTCAACTTTTTCGTTGGGGTTATTAATGTCAGATAAATTAAATGAATCAGTTTTGTAAGAAACATAGGGCATTGCAAAAGCATCCAAAAGAGTCGATTTCCCACAACCATTTTCGCCAACAAAAATCGTCAATCCTGAACCATTGTTTTGATTATCAGGAACGTTTAAATCATTAATCTCAAAGAACTCATCTGGTGAAAAGAGCTTATAGTTTTTTATTTGGATACTTTTTATAAACATAATTCCTAACTTTCTACTGTTTCAACTTCCATACTCTCCACAACCCCTTTCATCAGCACAGGGCAAAGCGGTTTGATGCTTTCTTTTAACTGCTCGTTGATGCGTTTGCGGGTTTGTAAGGTGTGGTAAATGGTGACTATGGCTTCTTGCACTTCAATATCTGGCACAGGAATTTCGATTTCTTGAAACCTTTCCCACTCCAAACTCGCTCGAACACTACTATCACTAATAAACCAACCAAAACGATTAAACTCTGGGCGATAAAACCAAAGCATTAAAAATTCAGGCAGTATTTCCTTTTCGTCATTTACTTTAAAGACTTGATATGCTGGTGAAATAATTGCAGGTTCATCAAAAGTGTATAAAACCACTCTCACTGTTTCATCTCTTCCAACTTGCATTGCAGAATATGCGAATTCCCCTTTTTGAACTACCTTATATTTAACAAGATTTTCTTTTGTGGTTTTAGCCTTTGATGGCATAAAAACCTTATCTACGTTAATTCCGAGTAGATTTGTTATTCTGCCGTCACTATTTCTTTTATCTACTAAGCTAACCAAGCTACCAATCGGTTTTAAATGCTTCTCCTTTAAAGTGTCCATAAACGAATTACAAATCAGCTGCAAATCCTCCAAACTGTTTTCGTAGGTTTTTTGGTTGGTGAGCAAGCCTTTGTACAGGGCTACATATTTGCGTTGTTCGGAAATGTCGGGTATGGGGATTTCAATTTCGCAAAAACGTTCCCAATCCAAACTCGCTCTTACGCTGCTATCACTAATAAACCAACCGTATCTGTCAGATTCAGGACGTTGAAACCACATCATCATATATTCAGGAATCAATTCGTCTTCATCCTTGCTTTCAATCACCAAGTAAGCTGGTGAAATAATCGCAGGTTCATCATCTGTGTAAAGTGCAAGTCGAATAGTTTCATCTCTACCAACTTGCATTGCAGAATAGGCAAATTGCCCTTTTTGTATGATTTTATATTTGGACAAGTCAGTGCCTGAAACATTGGCAACAGAAGGCATAAAGTTTTTGGTAATGTTGATGCCCAAGAGATTTGTCACTTTCAAATCCTTGTTGCGGTTGTCAACCAATTGTATGTAATCGCCCAAGCGTCTGAACCTTGATTTTACAAGATTTTCTTGATGACTTGATTTTTCCTGTTCTTTAATCATGGTAATATTTTCAATCCTTATTAATCACGGTTTAAGACTTTATTGTTGTGTACTCGTTTGTGTTGAAGGCTTTTTGCACCAAAATTGATTAGCAATCCGATTTCAAGGTTATAAGCCTCCACATAATTCATTGCCTGTGCCAAATGCACATCCTCTAAATTGATTATCGCCTTTATTTCTACCATAATTTTATCCTCCACAAAAAAATCTACTCTTCTTGTGCCAATATTATGTCCTTTGTACTGCAAAGGCATTTCATGTTCACGACTAAATGCTATTCCTTTCATTTGCATCTCAATAGCTAAAGCTCTCTGATAAACAACTTCCTGAAATCCATTTCCTAAATGCTTATGCACTTCCATGGCACAACCTATAATTTTATATGTCAAATCCTCATGCTTCATAATCAAGTAATCCTATAATCCTTTATAATCATGGTTCAAGACTGTATCCCAAAGTTTTAAAAGCGTTTATCAATTGTTCCTGCGATTCTTTTTCTTCTTGTAGCAGGGTCTTGAAATCTTGCTGTATGCGTTTCATTTCCGTGTCAAAGTCGATGCCGCTGTCTTTGTCTACAAACTCAATGTATTTGCTTGGCACCAATGAAAAATCGTTGGCTTCCAAATCTTCAAAACTGGCAGATTTGCAATATTCGGGTATGTCTTTGTAGGTGGTTTCATAATCGGCTTGCTGCCAATTGTGAAAATTTAGTGCAACTTGCTGTATGTCGTCTTCAGTGAGTTCAATATATTTTTTCTCGTACTCGCTGCCCCAACGCCTCAAATCCATAAACAGGATTTCGCCTGTGCGGTCTCGGTAGTTTTTGGGTTTCTCTTTGGTGTTATCCGTGCGTTGATTTTTGTTTTTGTTCAAAATCCAAAGCGTTACGCTGATGTCGGTAGTATAAAACGTATTACGTGGAATGATGATAATGGCTTCCACCAAATCATTTTCAATCAACTTTCTACGGATTTTGTATTCTTCGCCACTGCCCGAAAGTGCACCATTGGCAAGAATGAAACCTGCTACGCCATTTTCAGAAAGTTTGCTCACCATATTCAAAATCCAACCGTAGTTGGCGTTGCTTTTGGGTGGCACTTCATAGCCCATCCAACGTGGGTCGTCCAAGAGTTCGTTTTCGCCCCGCCAATCTTTCAGGTTAAATGGCGGATTTGCCATAATGTAATCGGCTTTCAGGTCTTTGTGCTGGTCGTTGGAAAAAGTGTCTGCGTGTTTGTCGCCAAGGTTGGCAGCAATACCACGGATTGCCAAATTCATTTTCGCCAATTTGTATGTCGTTGGCGTGTTTTCCTGTCCGTAAATGGAAACTTCCTTTTTGCTTCCCTGGTGGGCTTCAATAAACTTGATAGACTGCACAAACATTCCGCCTGTTCCGCAGCAAGGGTCATAAATGATTCCTTTGTAGGGCTCTATCAATTCCGCCATCAAGTTCACAATGGTTTTGGGCGTATAGAATTCGCCTTTGCCTTTTCCGCTGCTTTCTTTCAGGGCAAACTTGCCCAAGAAATATTCATACACACGTCCAATCACATCTTGTCCGTTGTCTTTGAGTGTGTCAATATCGTTGATGGTGTCGAGTAGGGAAGCAAGTTTGGTTTTGTCCAATGCCAAACGAGAAAAATAATTGTCGGGCAAAGCACCTTTCAGGGCAGGGTTGTTTTTCTCAATGGTGTTGAGTGCCGTATCAATTTTTAGGGAAATGTCGTTTTGCTTGGCATTTTTGATGATGTAGCTCCACCGAGATATTTCCTCCAAGTAGAACACATTTTTCATAGCGTAGAAATCTTTCATTTCCACGTATTTTTCTTTGCCTTCGGCAATCAGTTCTTTTCTGCGTTGCTCAAATTTGTCGCTGGCGAATTTCAGGAAAATCAGACCGAGTACTACGTGTTTGTATTCAGCAGGTTCTACCGAACCTCTTAACTTGTCGCAAGATTGCCACAAGGTTTCTTCAATCGCTTTTTCCTTTACTTTCTGTTTGGCCATTTATTTTAAGTTCTTTTTTATCGTTTTCAAATTTCGTGTATTCTGTCCGAGCGTTGGCAAAAAACAGCTCTTTTGGTTTTTTCAGCGTTGGCTTTCGTGTCGGCAAAAACCAAATGTGCTGTTTGTGCGGTTGACTTTTCTTGTATGGTTCAACTTTTATATATCCCTGATAAAATTCAGGCTTACCTACACTTCTATACTTAGCTAAGCCTGATTTTTTAACTTTATTCTTCAGGATTTATTAAAACTACAACTTTTTTACTAACACTCAAATAATCCCATCCTTTTCAAAATAAAAAAACCGAGCATCTTTACCCGGTTTTTAATTTTATTTGAAATTTATCCTTCAGAATTCCTCCTTCATCCTTTCATTTTATTCACCTTGAGCCAAGCTATACGCTCTGACACCATCAAAGGAATAGAGATTTTCAGTTTTGATAAAGTCAAAACCTAATTTGGCTACCTGATCCATCAAGTCAAGAACTTCAGCATGTGTGACAGGTGATTGATCAGCCTTTTGGAACCTACACCTCCAGTGATCTGTACAGAATGTTTCTTTCATTCCTCCAGGATATACCTTAATCCCTCTATTCGTTATGAGCTGAAGAACTAGACCATTAGCGTCTGCCTTTCTCAAAGTATCACCAATAGAGTTCGGATCTCTTCCGTCTTTGTCCCAGTCTATAAAAACATCTACACCAATCAATTTCTTTTCAGACTTAGTCACTGGTGCAAGCTTGATATTAATTGGATCTGTACTTGATTTATCAAATACAGCCGGAACCATATTCACTGGTAACTGACCTAATCTTTCTATAACTGCCTTTGCAAATTCTTGTGTCCCAACCTTCTTAGAAGACAAACCTTCTTGATAGATATCTCCTGTATGAATCCCATCTTCCAAAGTCTTCATCCAAGCATTCGCTATTTTCTCAGCAATCTCAGGCTGTCCGATATGTACTAGCATCATTACAGCTCCATTGAGCAAGCCCGAAGGATTAGCCATGTCTTTTCCTGCGATATCAGGCGCAGAACCATGGATCGCTTCAAACATAGCTACCTCAGCACCGACATTGGCAGAACCTCCTAGACCTACAGAACCTGTTACTTGAGCTGCGATATCAGAAATGATATCTCCATACAAGTTCAGTGTCACAATTACATCAAAAATCTCTGGTCTCTCAGCGATCAAAGCAGATCCAATATCGATGATTTTATGATCTGTTTCGATTTCAGGATATTCTTTTGCGATCTCATCAAAAGTTTTGTGGAAAAGACCGTCAGCCAACTTCATGATGTTGTCTTTAGTCATACAGGTTACTTTTTTCCTGTTATATTTCTTTGCATATTCAAACGCATATCTAATAATCTTCTCAGAACCAGGTTGTGAAATTAATTTTAGACATTGATACACCTCTTGTGTTTGCCTATGTTCAATCCCCGCATAAAGATCCTCTTCGTTTTCACGAATGATCACCATATCTGTCTTAGGAAAATGTGTTTTTACAAAAGGGGAGTAAGCCTTACAGGGTCTAACATTAGCAAAAAGTCCAAATGATTTTCTTGTTGTCACATTCAAACTCTTGAACCCTCCACCTTGCGGAGTAGTAATTGGTGATTTCAAAAATACTTTGGTCTCTCTCAAAGAGTCAAAAGCCTTAGGCTCCATTCCTGAGCTTATTCCCTTTAAATATACCTGTTCACCGATTTCAATGACATCGTACTCTAATTGTGCGCCAGCAGCCTCAAGAATATTTAGCGTGGCTTTCATAATCTCCGGTCCGATTCCATCGCCATAAGCGACAGTAATTTTTGTTTTTGATGACATATATAAAGTTGATTTAGTTTTACATTCTGACAGACACAAAAATAGAAAAAAAAGGTAGAAGCGGTGGGATAAAAGTATTTTAAATTAGCATAATCAGAAGGTAATTTGAAGAACGGTTTTTAGTTTCTCTAAATTTCAATTGTCGAATATTCGATTTTCCATACAAATACTTGGGGAATGCTAGTCCTACTTGTATATTTGATGCTCAACATTCACCGAAACAAATGGCTGAAACACTTAATATTCTGTCTGAAGAAAAGGAAGGTCTTCTTTACCTTACAGTTAACAGAGAATCCAAGCTTAACGCCTTGAATTTTGCCACCCTTGAAGAAATTAGGAATATTTTTAACGAAGTCGTTGATAATAAAGAAATCAAAGGTGTAATTATCACTGGATCAGGAGAAAAAGCTTTTATAGCTGGTGCAGACATCAGTGAAATAGCTGAATTGAACGAGCTCAATGCTCGCAAATTTGCTGAAAACGGACAAGATGTTTTCGGATTGATAGAAAACTGCCACAAGCCAGTCATCGCTGTTGTCAATGGATTTGCTCTCGGTGGTGGATGTGAATTGGCAATGGCATGTCACATGAGAATTGCCGCAGCAAATGCTAAATTCGGTCAACCAGAAGTTAATCTTGGAATTATTCCAGGCTACGGTGGCACTCAAAGACTCACTTATCTCATCGGTAGAGGAAAAGCTAACGAGTTGATGATGACTGGTGATATGATCGGTGCCGAAGAAGCCAAAAATCTTGGACTTGTCAATCATGTTCTAGCTACAAAAGAAGAAGCAATGAACAAGGCTGAAGAAATCTTGAAAAAAATTATGACCAAAGCACCTTTAGCGATCGGAATGATTGTAGATTGTGTGAACTCAGTTTTCATTCCTGAGGAAAACGGCTACCAAACTGAAGCTAATAGCTTCGCAAGATGCGTTAAATCTGGAGATTATAAAGAAGGAACCTCAGCATTCCTCGAAAAAAGAAAACCAATATTCAAAGGGGAATAATTCCCCTTTTTTATTTTTCTAGAATGGGTCAACTGAAAAAACTCGCTGGACAGACAGCCATCTACGGAATCAGTAGCATCCTTGGTAGAACTGTTAATTTTTTACTTCTTCCTCTCTATATCATTTATCTTGACAAAGAGGCATTAGGGTCATTTACTAACATTTATGCATTAATTGCTTTTTTTAACGTCGTGTTTACCTACGGTATGGAAACGACGTTTTTCCGCTTTTATACAGGCAAAGGCCTTGATCAGAAAAAAGTTTATGCTCAAGTACAGACCCTATTGATCATTAGCTCTCTGACATTAGGCTTGATTATATTTTTGTCTGCCGAGCAACTAAGTATATGGCTAGATTACCCTGGAAAACATTACCTTTTTCAATGGGTAGCTGGCATCCTAACAATAGATGCTATCCTAGCAATTCCTTACGCTAAGCTTCGAGTTGAAAATAAAGCCTTAACCTTCGCGCTGTCTAAGCTGGGAAATATACTTCTAAATGTTGGATTCAATATTGTATTTATTGCCGTTGGATTTCATATTTGGAATGGAGATTATTTGAATGGCTTGCAGGAATTTGTAAGTAAGTATTATCACCCAGATTGGGGCTTTGAATATATCTTACTTGCCAATTTATTTGCCAATGCACTGATGATCCCATTGCTTTTCTACTTCTCAGGAACATTCAAGCTTCAATTAGACTTGAAATTTCTCTCCCCAATGTGGAAATATTCCATTCCTCTACTTTTTATGGGGCTGGCTGGAGTGACAAATGAGGTATTTTCTAGATGGCTATTCGAATATGTAATTCCCGAGAACTTCTACCCAAGCCTTAGCTCGAGGGAGGCTGGAGGTATATTTGGTGCTAATTTCAGGTTAGCAATCTTTATGAGCTTAATTATTCAAGCATTCAAATTTGCGGCAGAACCATTTTTTTTCAATCAAGCAGCTGACAAAAATAGCCCTGAGCTATTTGCAAAAGTAATGCATGCTTTCGTGGTATTTTGTTCTACATTGATGATTCTCGTATCCGTAAATTTAGATATCATTGGGAAAATTATTTTAGTAGAAAAGGAATATATGGACGTGATGTATATTGTTCCTGTACTGCTATTAGGATATTTATTTTTAGGAATCTACTTTAATCTTAGTATTTGGTTCAAACTCACTGATCATACTAAATACAGTTTCTATTTCACACTTTTGGGAGCTATTGTTACCATTTTGACCATCTTATTGCTTGTTCCAAAAATAGGGTATATGGGAGCAGCACTGAGCACGTTATTTTGCTACTCCATCATGTCCGCAGTTTGCTATTTCTTTGGTCAAAAGTTTTTCCCTATACCTTATAAAACTGGGAAAGCTCTATTTTATATTCTTTTGGCAACTGGCTTGAGTTATGCGGGTTTTTATATTAAATCCGATTACAGCATTTTACAATTTATCTTTAGAAATTTGATGGCTGTTCCTTTTCTTGTTCTAATTTTACTTTTTGAAAAAAAAGATATTCGAGCTATTCTATTAAAAAGAAAATCAAAATAGCCTCCTTCCATACTTATCCAAATTATCTATGAAAGTAAAAGTCATCAATAATTCCAAGCATTCTTTACCTGAATATCAAACCCCACAATCCGCAGGTCTTGACCTAAGAGCAAATATAGAAGAGCCAATTACTTTGGGTTATTTGGAAAGGAAATTGATCGGAACAGGTTTATATATTGAATTACCTGAGGGATTTGAAGCACAGATTCGGCCACGTTCAGGACTGGCTTTCAAATATGGGTTGACAGTGCTCAATAGTCCCGGAACAATCGATGCCGATTACAGAGGAGAGATAAAAGTACTTTTGGTGAATTTATCTAAAGAGCCATTTACCATTGAAGATGGAGAAAGAGTCGCCCAAATGATCGTCGCCAAACACGAGCAGATTTCTTGGGAGTCAACCGAAAGCCTTTCTGATACCGAAAGAGGTGCAGGCGGATACGGAAGTACCGGCAAATTATAATTCAAATCCTTTCAAACGCACCATTTCTTCCATATTTACGTTTAAGATTTTGACAAATTGTCTGAGTGAATAAAAGGCATTATGTTTGTAAGTTATAAGGTTCCACAGACTAAATAAAACCCATTCACTTTCAAAAGAAACAAGAGATTTTCAGCCTTCGTAACTGAATCTTTCTCACATATTAAATCAGATCGCGTGAATTCACAAAAGTCAATATTTCTTTTCATCCTCTCCTGCTTCATCCTGTTCAATACAGCGACGGCTCAAAAGAGATTATCTAAAAAAGAAAGAAAGCAAATCATAGAAGAAACTAAAACAACTCGGCTATTTATTGAGGGTCAGAAATTTTTGATGTTGGAAGATTATGATAAGGCATATTTTTACTTTCAAAAGGCAAGAGAAATAGCTCCTGAAGAACCTGCGATCAATTTCAAAATTGCAGAAATCCTTCTTAAGGCAAATCAGGTTGAGAATGCTTTAGAATACGGAATGCAAGCTGTAGAAGCTGAACCGGACAATAAGTACTACAATCTCCTCATGGCAGAAGGTTTCAGCAAGCAAAATCAACCACTCAAGGCAGCTGAAATCATTGAGAGTTTAATGGAAAGCTCTGGTGAAAATCAAAATTACATCTTAGAATTAGCCTCTCTATATCTTAGTGCAAATGAATTTGACTTAGCCCTTGACGCTTTGGATCGGGCAGAAGAATATTATGGTGTGGTAGAGCAACTTGTGACACAAAAACAAAGGATTTACCTTCGAAAAAACAACCTTCAAAAAGCGATCGAAGAAGGTGAAAAATTGATTTCATCAAATCCTGGAAATTCAAATTATGTATTAGCGTTAGTAGAAATTCTTTTCAACAATGGGAAGACCAGAGATGCTATTAAAGTAATCGAAACTTCACTTGAAACTTATCCAAATCAGCCCGATTTACAAATGGGTGCTTATGCTCTTTACAAAGATTTGGGGGAGCTACAAACTGCAGAGAGTTTAATGCTGGAAGCATTCTCAAACCCTGATTTAGATGGATTAGTCAAAGCACAAGCATTCTCAGATGTGCTTCAAGAAATAAAAACAGAAAAAAGAGAAAGCCTCTTAGACGAACTTGAGGCAAGCATGTTAAAAAGTAATCCCAATGATCCCAATGTTTTGACCGTAATTGGTGACAGAAGACTTTTCAATGAAGATAAAATTGCTGCTTTAGAGTACTATAAAAAATCTGCGGCAATCAATCCAAACAATGCTCAAGTGCTTCAGGGAATAATTACCATCATGTTTGAAACTGGTAGTGATTTTGAAGAAATAGAAAAGTACACCATCATAGCTGTTGATGAATTTCCAGAAAGACCAGAGTTCTGGTATTTTGATGGAACAGCCAAATCTGCTTTAGAAAAAGGCACAGAAGCTGCAGAATCGCTCAATGAATCTCTCAAACTCAATCAAAGTAAAAATAAACAGCTTGAATTATTGATATATGGACAATTAGGCGATGTATATCACAGCTTGGACAAAAAAGAAGAAGCGTATGAGTCTTATGAAAAAGTCCTGAAAGAAAGACCTAATGACGAACATGTGTTAAATAATTATGCTTACTTCCTTTCTCTTTCAAAAAAAGACCTTGAAAAAGCAAAATCCATGTCAGAAAAATTAGTCAAGATTTATCCTGATAATGCCACTTATCTCGACACACATGCATGGGTTCTTTTCCAATTGCAGGATTATGAAAATGCTAAAATTTTTATGGAAAAAGCTTTAAAAACTGAAGCCTCTCCTAGTGGGATCATGTTAGAGCACTATGGTGATATTCTCTATCATTTAGGCAATAGAAATGAAGCAATTAGCTTTTGGAAAAAAGCAGAGGGTGGAGAGGAAACCACAGATTTACTATTCAAAAAAATAAAGGATCAAAGATATTATGACTAGGATACTTTTAGGAAGTTTTATCCTTCTTTTTCTACTAGCTTCTGGTTGTGCAAAAAAACCAAATCTTTATATCTCAGACGAAGTCATGCAGGAATTTGAACCTGCTTACTTTAATTTTTCTTACATGAATGCTCGTGCAAGAATTGTCATCGAAGAACCAAGTGGCAAGACCACAAGGGGTACTTTAAATCTTCGTGCTAAACGAGACAGTGTGATTTGGTTTAGTGTAACCCCAGGACTAGGAATCGAGGCACTTAGAGGAATCATCACTAAGGATAAGATTCGCATCAAAGACAGAATCAACGGGCAAGACATCAACATGAGTTATGTGGAGTTTGAAAATCGATTCGGACTAAATCTGTCTTTAAGCCTATTTCAAAATTTGCTTTATGCAAATGTACCTGAGGAATTTAGCTATAGAGACAGATTAATCAGAATTGGACAATTCTTCGAACTTACCCAAACTAGAGAAAATATACGTTATCACTCAAAAGTCAGTACAAAGCACGGGAAAGTAGAAGAGCTTACGAGCAATTCTATGGATGAAAAGGGCGCTTTGTTGGCAAATTATGCAAGTTTTCAAGATGTAAACAATCAACCTTTTCCAAATGCATCTCTTTACAAAATTTCATTTTCCATTGACGGAGAAATGCAAAACTCAATAATTCATATTGACCTTTCCAATATTAGCGTATCAGATACACCAATAACTTTCCCATTTCAGTTTTAAGTAAATGAAAAAAACTGCATTTCTTCTTTTTATGATTCTTGGGATTTTTTATTCCAGCTTTTTGAGTGATGCGTTTGCTCAAACAAAAAAATCGAGAGAGCAGCTGGAAAAGGAAAGAGCAGAAGTGCAAAAGAAGCTTTTGGAATTTGATAAGATTCTAAAACAAACTGCAGCTTCAAAAAAAACATCTTTAGGACAGTTGAGTGTTGTCAATAAGCAATTAGAAACTCGGGTAACTTACATCAGAACATTGAGTAGAGAAGTGACTTTGATTGATACAGAAATAGCCGAAACTGAGAAAAGAATAAAATCACTTGAAAATGATCTGAGTAACTTAAAAATAGAGTATTCCAATATGGTTTACACTTCATCCAAAATGAACCAAGGGATGACTATCACTACATTTATTTTTAGTTCAAGTACATTTAAGCAATTTTATATGCGCTTGAAGTATCTCAAGCAATACACAGATGCTCGAAAAAAACAGGTAGAACAAATAAAAATAGTCTCAGAAGATTTAGCAAGTCAAAGAGTACGCTTGGAAGAAAAAAGACTGGAAAAGCAACAGGTAATCAATAAAGAAGAAGAGCAACGAAGACAGCTTGCACAAGCTAGAGTAGAACAGCAAACCATTGTAAGCTCTTTGAACCGTCAAGAAATCGACCTTAGAAAAAAGATAGTTCAAGCTAAAAGACAACAAGAAAACCTAAACAATTTGATTAAAAGGGCTATTGAAGATGAGATAAAAAGGGCTGAGGCAGAGGCTAAAAAATCAAATTCTACAGCTACCAAAGCGTCCGGAAGTAGCATACCATTAACACCTGAGGCGGCAGCTTTATCAAGTTCATTTGCAGGAAATAAAGGCAAATTACCTTGGCCAGTAGAGACTGGGTTCATTTCTAAAAAATTTGGTACACATCCACACCCTACTTTAAAAGGAATAGTTGAAGACAACGACGGTGTAGATATTCAAACCGCTCCAAATTCTAATGTCAGATCAGTTTTCGATGGTGAAGTCATCAAAGTAGGAACTATCCCAGGCTATGGTGGTACTATCGTAGTCAAACATGGTGAATATTACACAATGTATAGCAAGTTGAAAGTGATTTCAATCAAAACAGGCGATAAGATAAAAGCAAAACAAGTCCTTGGCCAAGTATATACCAACAAAGATGGTGTAGCTGAAGTACATTTTGAAACGTGGAAAGGCTTGCAACCAATGAATCCGTCCACCTGGCTTGCTGGACAATAGACAATAATTATTTGTATATTTATAAAAAAAGAAGAATAACAGGACGCTAATACTTTGTGTTAGCGTAGTACTGTTATATCTTTGTATCATATTCAAAATCTAAATAATAAGATCATGACAGCATTAGGTTTTATCGGAGGAATGAGTCCAGGATCTATGATTCTAATCATCTTGGTAATTGTATTATTCTTCGGTGCCAAAAGAATCCCTGAATTAGCGAGAGGATTGGGTAGAGGTATTAGAGAATTCAAGGACGCAACAAAAGAAATCCAAAACGACCTAGAAGATGGTCTGAAGGATGACAAAAAGAAGAAAGACTAAAAAAATCAAACATTGGAAAAATTCCTTTCATTTGACGAAATAAAAAAGTCGCTAGCAAACAGGGAAACCGACTGTAAAGCGATAGTTAATTATTATCTCAATAACATTCAGACGAAGGCGCACTTAAACGCCTTCGTTGAAGTTTATACAGATTCTGCTTTGGCTCAAGCCTCCAAGGTTGACGAAAAAATCTCTTCCGGGAGTGCTGGTAGATTAGCTGGAATGGTCATTGGTATCAAAGATGTACTCTGCTACCAAGGACATACGGTAAATGCATCAAGCAAAATTCTTGAGCGCTTTGAATCACAGTTTACCTCCACAGCTGTCCAAAGATTAATTGATGAAGATGCAATTATTATTGGGAGACTGAATTGTGATGAATTTGGAATGGGCAGCTCTAATGAAAACTCTGTTCATGGAAAAGTGCTCAATGCAGCTGATGAAAGTCGTGTACCAGGAGGATCTTCTGGTGGATCCGCTGTTGCAGTTCAAGCTAATTTATGTACCGTATCTCTTGGAACTGATACTGGCGGATCAGTGAGACAACCCGCTGCTTTCACAGGTTTGGTTGGTATCAAACCAACTTATTCCAGAGTATCTAGATGGGGATTGATTGCTTATGCTTCATCTTTTGACACTATTGGAGTTTTTTCAAAAAATGTCCCTGACAATGCTTTGGTGATGGAAATCATGGCTGGATCTGATGATTTTGACAGTACAGTTTCCAAAAAGCCAGTTCCTCACTACAGCGAATTATTGCATTTTGATAAAAGAGTAAAAGTAGCTTACTTGAAGGAAACAATCGAATCTCCTGCTTTGCAAGCTGAAATTAAAGAAAATACTCTTGGAGTTTTAGATCGATTGAAGAATGAAGGACATCAAGTAGATGAGGTGAATTTCCCTTTACTCAAATATATCCTACCTACTTATTACATCTTAACAACTGCAGAAGCGAGCTCAAACTTGTCTCGATTTGATGGTGTAAAATATGGATACAGAACTCCGAATGCACATAATCTTGAAAGCATGTACAAAATGACCCGAACAGAGGGGTTTGGTGAGGAGGTAAAAAGGAGAATTATGCTTGGAACTTTTGTCTTAAGTGCAAGCTATTATGATGCTTATTTCACTAAGGCTCAAAAAGTCCGAAGACTAATTAAAGAATTTACAGAGGATTTATTAAACAAATATGACTACATTATTATGCCGACTACACCTTCGACAGCGTTTAAGTTTGGTGAGCATAGTAATGATCCAGTAGCCATGTATCTTGAAGATCTTTTCACAGTACAAGCTTCTGTCTCAGGCGTACCTGCTTTATCAATACCAAACGGTGTTGACAGTAAAGGATTGCCGATTGGATTACAAATAATGGCGAATTCATTCAAAGAAGCAGAGCTTTATGCTTTCGCCAATTATTTAAATACAACAAGCAGCCAATAAAATAACTTGACTATGAAAAATACAATCGCATACATTTCCCTTACCATAATGACGGTTTTGTTTAGCTATTCTATGCTTCATGGTCAAGAACTTTTTGGAATTAGTGAACAAGGTATCCAAGAGGAAACTATTCAGGCTATTTATCAATTTGACTACATCCCTGATTTCACTTACGATCAGGTCGCAGAGCGAATCAAAGAAATGGAAACTGAGATGCCTTTTGAACTCAATGATCGAATTTTTTCTTTTATCAATTACTTTGTTGTGAGAAATCGAGATTATGCAAGGATGGTGATGGAACGTGAGGCAATCTATTTTCCACTTTTTGAAAAAGTCTTAGCTGAGCACAATATGCCAGACGATATTAAATATTTGGCAATCATAGAATCAGGTTTGAATCCAAGAGCAAAATCAAGAGTGGGTGCGATGGGACTATGGCAATTCATGCCAGCTACTGGCAGAATGTACAATCTCCAAGCAAATCTTGATATAGATGACCGAATGGACCCTGAATTATCAACAGATGCAGCAGCAAAATATCTAAAATCCCTTTACAACATGTTTGGAAATTGGGAATTAGCTTTAGCGGCTTATAATTGCGGTCCTGGAAATGTCAGAAAAGCTATACGTAGATCCGGTGGAAAAAAAACCTTCTGGGGAGTTTATGATTATTTGCCACGTGAGACAAGAAGTTATGTCCCACAATTCCAAGCAATGATGTATATCCTTCGAAATACACACGAACACAATTTGTATTTAGAAGAGCCAACCTATGCGATGAATTATGAAAAAATCAAATTCAATCAGGAATTAGATTTGGAGCAGTTGGCGGCTGTAGCAGGTATTTGTGTCGAAGATTTAGAACAGCTAAATCCTTCAATCAAAAACAGATTAATTCCTTCCTCTCACAAACATATTTCCTTGAAAGTCCCAGTTGCAAAAGCAGCATTGCTTGCAGAGAACTTCCAGTCTTTTAAAGAAGATGTGGCACTTACAAACGAAAGAATAGTTGCTTTAAGAACTGCAAAAATTGAAGAGTCAGGCTCCAGTAATAGCGCAAGTCCCGGTACACTTGTAAGCTACAAAGTGAGATCAGGAGATGTTTTGGGTAGCATTGCTCAACGACATGGTACAACTGTTACCAATATCAAAAACTGGAATAACCTGAGCTCAAACACAATCAGGATTGGACAATCCCTCCAAATTTATTCTAATAATTCCAACGCATCGGTTTCCAATGTAGAAAAAGCCATTGCGACTAATGATAGCGGATCAAAAGTTTATACTGTACAGCCTGGAGACTCTTTATGGCTTATTTCTAAAAAATTGAGTGGGATATCAATAGATCAAATTAAGAAATTAAATAATCTTAATTCAAATCAGATAAAGCCAGGTCAAAAATTAATTATAGGATAAACTAATTAAATAGTAAAAATCTTTTTCATTATTCAACTAATTATTTAAATTAGCCCTATACAACCCCATAAATATTATGAAATCATTGACAAATCTATTATCGATAGTAATCATTTTAATATCAGCAGGTACAATTTGGTCTTGTGATGACTACGGCAAAGATTCAAACTCCACTAAACCAAAAGCAAGAGGAGCAATTGGAGAAATTATTTTAGCGATAGATTCTACCAAGTGGCAAGGTCCCGTTGGCGATGCTCTGCAAGATGTTTTTTTAGAAGATGTAGAAGGTTTAATTCGAGATGAAAGCATGTTTTCGATCAAACGTGTAGATCCTCGTGCGATGACAAGAATTCTAAAGATGGCAACTAACATCGTGTATGTCACCACTTTCGATGACAAAAAAGCTGGAAGTCAAAATATTAACAAAATATTCAGTAAAGAAGCCAAAGAAAAAGCAGCAGAAGATCCAAACCTCTACATGCTACGAAGTGAAGATGAATTTGCAGTCGGTCAGGAGTTGATCTACCTTTTCGGGAATAATGAAGAAGAATTGATCAAAAATTTAAAACAGAATAAAAATAAGCTTCAAAATCTTTTTCAAGTAAGAGAAAGAGGTCGACTTGAAAAGAATATCTTAAATAGAAAAAGCTCAGTAGCTAGAGTTGCTGGAGAAAAATTGGGACTAGCGATCAATGTTCCTGCATCTTATCAAATTGCAAAAGCTGAGGATGATTTTTTATGGTTAAGACAGCCAACACCAAGGACAGATCGAGCAGACATTAGTCTTTTCTTTTACGAAACAGATTACACCTCTGAAGAGCAAGTTTTCCCAGAAAATGTAATCAAACTACGAGATCAAATCACTCAAAAACATATTTTTGGAGATCCCGATAACAAAGACTCTTATTTGGTAATCGAAAAAGTAGATCCTACACCGGTATTCAATAACTTCAATATAAATGATAACTTTGCGGTTGAAATTCGCGGGGGATGGAAAACTGCCAACATTTCAATGGGAGGGTCATTTCTTGCTTACGTAATCGTAGATGCAAAAAGAGGAAAACTCTATTACATGGAGGGTTTTGTATACTTTCCAAACCAAGGTCATAGAGAAGCGATTAGAGAAATTGAAACGCTACTTTTGGCAACAGATATTTTACCAGAGCAATCGCTACAAGTTAATTAAGACCAAACTATAAACCTTTATGCCGATTAAAATCAGAAAAGAGGACGCTTTAAATTACCACACTCAGGGAAAGCCGGGGAAAATTGAAGTCATTCCGACCAAACCTTTATCAAGTCAATTGGATCTGGCGCTAGCTTATTCACCAGGAGTTGCAGAACCATGTAAGGAAATTGAAGCCGATAAAGAAAATGTCTATAAATACACTGCTAAAGGGAATTTAGTAGCAGTAATATCTAATGGAACAGCTGTTTTGGGTTTAGGTGATATAGGGCCAGAGGCTTCCAAACCTGTGATGGAAGGTAAAGGAGTGCTTTTTAAGAAATTTGCGGGTATTGATGTCTTTGATATCGAGATTGACGAGAAAGACCCAAAAAAATTAATACAGATAATAAAATCCTTAGAGCCAACTTTTGGTGGAATTAATTTAGAAGACATCAAAGCTCCAGAATGTTTTGAGATTGAAACCACACTCAAGAAAGAAATGAGAATCCCTGTCATGCATGATGACCAACATGGGACGGCTATTATTTCTGGAGCAGCATTATTAAATGCACTTGAAGTTGTTGGAAAAAATATAGAAGACATCAAACTTGTCGTAAATGGCGCAGGTGCTTCAGCTGTCTCTTGTACTAGATTCTACATGATTCTAGGAGTTAAGAGAGAGAATATTGTCATGTGCGACAAAGAAGGTGCAATCCGCATGGACAGACCTGACCTAGATGATATTAAAAGTGAATTTGCTACGCACCGAGATATCCGAACTCTCACAGACGCCTTATCTGGAGCAGACGTATTTTTAGGTTTATCAGCCGGAAATATTGTTTCAGGTGATCAAATCAAAGTAATGGCACCAAATCCAATTGTATTTGCGCTTGCCAATCCAGACCCTGAGATTCCTTATGAAATGGCTAAAGCAGCCAGAGAAGACATTATCATGGCTACCGGCAGATCTGATTACCCTAACCAAGTAAACAATGTACTTGGGTTCCCTTACATTTTTAGAGGAGCATTAGATGTCAGAGCAACTGCAATCAATGAAGAAATGAAATTGGCTGCAGCTAAAGCAATCGCTAAATTAGCAAAAGAACCTGTGCCTGAAATTGTGAATAAAGCTTATGGAGACAACAAACTAGCTTTTGGGCCTACTTACCTTATTCCAAAACCATTTGACCCAAGATTGATCACAACAATTGCTCCTGCTGTTGCAAAAGCTGCTATGGAGTCTGGGGTTGCAAAAACCATGATCACGGATTGGGATGCTTATGAGCTAGAGCTTCAAGAAAGAATCGGAATCGACCAAAGGTTAATGTCAAGAGTTATCTCTAGAGCGAAAAAAGACCCAAAACGTGTTGTCTTTGCTGAAGCTGACAATGTCAAAATACTTAAGGCCGCACAAATGATTCGTGATGAGAAAATCGCTATTCCAATCCTTTTGGGTAACGAAGACAAAATCATGGCATTAATTGAGGAAAATAAGCTAGATCTCAATGGAGCAACCATAATTGACACTTACAAAAGCTTTGATAAATTGCAAGAATACGGTGCTGTACTTTATCAAAAACGACAAAGAAAAGGCATCACTCCAAAAGAAGCTGTTCGCTTGATGAGAGATAGAAATTATTTTGGAGCCATGATGGTAGAACTTGGTGAAGCTGATGCATTAATTTCAGGATTAACCAAAGACTACCCAAAAACCATCTTGCCTTCATTACATGTAATTGGTGTCAAGCCAGGTATTGATAGAGTAGCGGGGATGTATATCATGAATACCGATAAAGGTCCTTATTTCTTTGCTGACACTACTGTAAATCTTGATCCAACAGCAGATGAGTTAGTGGAAATTATAGGATTGACCGCAAATGGCGTGAAATTCTTTGATATTGAACCTAGAGTGGCCGTACTATCTTACTCCAATTTCGGATCGGCGAAAGGAGAAACGGCCACAAAAACAGCCAAAGCAGCCATGCTTGCGAAGAAAAAATATCCTGAGCTAATCATCGAAGGTGAAATGCAAGCCAATGTTGCTTTGAATGAAGAGATTCAAAAAGAAAATTATCCGTTTAGTTCTTTGATCGGCAAAAAAGCAAACACCTTAATTTTCCCTGACTTGAGCTCTGGAAATATCGCTTACAAATTGCTTTCCGAAATAGGAAATGCTGAAGCAATTGGCCCTGTTCTTTTGGGAATGAATAAACCTGTTCATATATTACAGCTTGGTAGCTCAATCAGAGAAATTGTCAATATGGTGGCAATTGCAGTAGTTGATGCACAAACAGCAAGTTAAAATATGATCTCATATCTCAAAGGCAAATTGGTCTTCAAAGACCCTACATTTGTAATAATTGATATTTCAGGAATAGGCTATCAAGTGAAGATTTCTTTACAAACCTACTCCAAAATAAAAGATGAGGAGCAAGTAATGCTCCTCACTTTTTTGCATATCAAAGAAGATGCCCATACACTTTATGGCTTCAAAGAAGAAGCGGAAAAGAAACTTTTCCTCAATTTAATATCCATTAGCGGAGTTGGTCCTAATACAGGACTGATGATCTTGTCATCCCTTAGTTCAGAGGAATTAGAAACAGCTATCATTCAAGAAGACTTCAAAACCATCCAAAATGTAAAAGGAGTTGGAGCCAAAACAGCCCAAAGAATAGTATTAGAATTAAAAGATAAAGTCAAAAAAGACTCAATTTTAGATTTATCTACCAGTTCCGCAGGATTTCTCAACAAAAACAATAAAGTAAAAGACGAGGCGTTACAGGCATTGATTACACTTGGATTTCCAAAAGCAACTGCTGAAAAAAATATCTTAGCAATCTTGAAAAAAACAGGTTCAGAAATTTCATTAGAAGATTTAATTAAAGCATCTTTAAAGTCAACATAATTCCTTAATTGATAATCAATTGAACTTTTGCTTTAGCTATTTTTTACACCTCGTTCGTGTTCGCCTCTTTGTCCAAACAATTACACTGTTTTTGTTGGGAATAATCGTACTGCCTAATGCAAGCGCACAGCAGGCTCAGCAAGACACTACCAAAACAAAAATTGATTCGCTCAATCAGAGACGAATTTTACCATCTTATTTACTTTGGCCAAGTCTTAGGACAAGTCCTCTCTATCCTAATCAGCTCTTAAACAACGGGATTCAATCTCCATTTTATCCTACTTCTCCTAGACAAGAGCGAATTCAAGTAGAATTAGATTCAACTTTAAAATATAGGATTCAGGAGCAAATAGACTCCACGAGTGTGAATTCAGGATTTGTATATGACTTTGATGAATACTCAAAGTTAGAGGAATTTCGAATGAGGCAACAATATTGGAGAGATCGATCCCGAGGAGCCGATGGCGAAAGTGCCGTAAGCGGAAGAGGACTAATACCTCCAATGACTACAAGTCCTAGTTTTGATAGGATTTTTGGTGGTAATGAAATCAATATCACACCAACAGGATATGTGAATCTAGATCTTGGTGCTATTTTTAGAAGAGTTGACAACCCTTCAATTCCAATTCGTCAACAACAGAATGGAGGCTTTAATTTCAATCAACAGATCCAGATGAGTGTCAATGGCTCTCTTGGGCAAAAAATGAAATTAGGTGCCAATTTCGATTCTAACAATTCATTTGATTTTCAAAACCAACTCAAAGTCGAATATACAGGATTTGAGGAAGACATTATCAAGTCTATTGAAATTGGAAACGTAAGTATGCCAGTTCAAAATAGCTTGATACAAGGATCCCAAAACCTGTTTGGAGTCAAAACCCAACTTCAATTTGGGAAACTTTTCGTAACAGGCGTAGCTTCTACACAAAGAGGGAGACGTGACGAACTTGTAATCGAAGGAGGGGGGCAAGGACGTGCATTTGAAATTCAAGGTTCTGATTATGATGAAAATAGGCATTTTTTCTTAGCACATTTCTTTAGAGATAATTACGAAAGATGGCTACGTGGACTTCCTCAAATCCTATCGGGAGTGAATATCACCAGAGTTGAAGTTTATATCATGAACCGGGCAAATAATACGGAAACATTAAGAAATTTCGCTGCATTTATGGATTTAGGTGAAGGGCAAAGACTTTTCAAACCTGGAAATCCTAATATTGGGACAGGCACACCTGGTGCGCCAGCTGCAAATGGGTCGAATTTATTATTTAGCAATCTTTCAAGTAACCCTGCATTTAGACCATTTGATACGGGTTCAAGTGCAATCGAATCAAACCTTAATTTAGTAAGAGGTTCAGATTTCGAACAAATTAATGGGGCTAGAAAATTAGCTCAAACAGAATTTATTTTCAATAGAGAATTAGGGTATATTTCACTGTCCAGAAAACTACAAAACGATGAAGTATTGGCTGTTTCTTATGAGTATACTTACAATGGCAATGTATATAAAGTAGGTGAGCTTTCTGAAGATTATCAAAACAGGCCTGAAGATGAAATTATCTTTATGAAAATGTTGAGACCAGCCAGAATCAACACCAGAATCCCAACATGGGATTTGATGATGAAAAACGTCTACAACCTCAATGCAAACCAAATCCAAAAGGATGGTTTTCAGCTTCAAGTAATTTATAGAGATGACCGAACAGGCCTTGATAACCCAAGTTTGCTTGAAGGTGAAAATCTTAAAAACAGACCTTTAATACGACTCACAGGTTTAGATAATTTAAATCCACAAAATGATCCTTCACCAGATGGTAATTTTGATTTTATCCCAGGCATAACAATATTTCCAGATCGAGGAATGGTAGTTTTTCCTGTTCTTGAACCTTTTGGAAAAACACTTGAAAATCTATTTTTACCTAATGAAGCTGCCTTAATAGACAAGTTTGTTTATGACACGCTCTATAGAACGACGCAAGCTGATGCTGAACTAGTTACTAGACTGAACAAATATTTTATTGAAGGAAGACTGACTGCTGGATCTGCCTCTGAGATCATGCTTCCAGGCTTAAATATTTCTCCAGGTTCTGTCATCGTAATGGCAGGAAACATTCCTTTGACAGAAGGAGTAGATTTCACTATAGATTATAACATTGGCCGATTGAACATCATCAATGAAGGGATTTTGCAATCGGGAAAAAGGATCAATATTAGTTTTGAAAAAGCTGATTTGGTTTCTTTCCAGACCAGAAGTCTTTTAGGAACTAGACTTGATTATATTTTTAGTGATAAATTCAATTTGGGTGCAACGTATCTCTATCTTAATGAAAGACCAAATATTACTAGGATTGCAGCAGGAAGTGAAACCTTAAGAAATAGCATGTGGGGATTAGATGCAAATTTCAGTGATGAATCAAGATTTCTAACCAAACTTGCTGATGCACTACCTTTTACCGATACAAAAGAAAATTCACTTGTACAGTTTAGTGGGGAATTTGCCCAACTAATCCCTGGTACTTCAAATAGAGTCAATGGTGAGCAAGCCGCTTATATAGATGATTTTGAATCAGCTATAACCCCTTTCAACTTAGGTGGATCTGCTGCACAAACTTGGCATCTTGCTTCAACACCAAAAACAGAAGATGATGCATTTGATCAAAGCAACATGACTGAAGATCGCTTGGGAAATGCATATAGAAGAGCAAAAGTAGCTTGGTACAATATTGATAATGTTTTTTATAGAGAATCAGGCCCTGGTGTACCTTCTAATATCACAAGAGAAGACCGCCAAAACCATTATGTAAGAAGGGTAATACCACAAGAAATTTTCCCACGTAGAGATCGGGATGTAATAATAGTTCCAGAACCGCTTTTCGAAATGGCATATTTCCCTAGCGAAAGAGGCATGTATAATTACAATCCAAATCTTACAAATGAAGGTCTGCTGCCTAATCCAAGAAATAATTATGGAGGTGTCACCCGTGCAATTACCACAGAAGTGGATTTTGACCGTACCAATATCGAATACATAGAATTTTGGCTTTTAGACCCATTTATACAAGGAGAAAATGGAAGGGTTTTAGATGGGATTTTCAACGAAAACAATACCACGGGAGGTAAGCTAAGAATCAATTTAGGTGATGTCTCTGAAGATTTGACTAAAGATGGAAGGCATGGGTTTGAAAATGGTCTTCCTGCTGATGGAGACCCTTTAGCAACAGCATCAACCGAATGGGGAAGAATTACTAGAGAGCAGTTTTTAATTCCTGCATTCGATAATTCTCCTGAAGCCAGAGAAAATCAAGATGTTGGCCTTGACGGACTGAAAAGCGAAGACGAAGTTGAATACTTTAGAGATAGATTTATTAATAGACTAAATGTAAACCCAACTGCATTAAATAGAATTTTACAAGATCCTTCTGAAGATAAGTTTCAATATTATCTTGATGAAAATTTTGATCAAAATAACGTAAAGATCCTTGAACGTTATAAAAAGTTCAATGGAATGGAAGGTAATACACCAATTACGGCCAACCAAAACCTACCTTATACCCCCTCTGGATCAAATCTTCCAAATAATGAAGATTTAAATAATGACAATACCATTAATGAGCTAGAGAGTTATTATGAATATGAATTAGACTTAAGACCTGGGCAGCTTGAAGTGGGGAGAAATTACATCGTTGACAAAGTCACGAGCACACAAAGCGGAGATGAGGTTGATTGGTATTTATTCAGAATTCCAGTAAGAACACCAGACAGAGTTGAAGGTGATATTTCAGGCTTCAAATCTATTCGTTTCATGAGGACTTACTTGACTGATTTTGAACAGCCTGTTGTAATGAGAATGGCAAACTTCAGGTTAGTTGGTTCTCAATGGAGGGTATTTCAAGAATCTTTATTTGAAAGAGGTTTTTTTGAAATTCCAGAACCAGACAATTCCAACCTTACAGTTGGCGTAGTCAACATAGAAGAAAATAGTCAAGGCAGCCCTACTCAAAGCCCTTATGTACTTCCTCCAGGAATCACCAGAGATAGAGATAACTTATCTACAGTAGAAAGACAACTCAATGAACAGTCCCTTCGTCTTTGCGTGGAAGATCTCCAAGCGAGAGATGCTAGAGCTGTTTTCAAAAATACCAGACAGGATTTGGTTCAATTTGGAAGGTTAAAAATGTTTTTCCATGCCGATAGTGAAGATGCACAAGATGGAGAATTGACAGCTTTCCTCAGACTGGGTACAGATTACACAGACAATTATTATGAAATTGAAGTTCCTCTTTTGATTACTCCAAAAGGTACTAGAGATCCAAGACAGATTTGGCCATTAGAAAATGAGATTGACATTGCGATCTCTGAAATCGTAGGTGTAAAAGTAGCTAGAGACAATCAACAAGTGCCTCTGAATTTGGCTTTTACGCAAGATGTAAGACAATATAAAGTAACTGTAGTCGGCAGGCCTGAACTTAATATGGTTCAAGGAATGATGCTTGGGGTAAGGAATCCAGGAGAAACAGGTTCCGCGTCAAAATCTGTCTGTATATGGGCTAATGAGCTTCGTGCCACTGGATTCAATGAATCTGCAGGTTGGGCAGCAAATGCCATACTTAATATGAAAATAGCCGATCTAGCAACGATCTCCACTTCAATAAGACACAATACAATTGGTTTTGGAGGATTAGAAACAAGACTTTCTCAAAGAGCTAGACAGTCAACTACACAATATGATATCTCAGCAAATGTAGCGGTAGAGAAACTACTTCCAGAAGCATTGAATGTAAGTATTCCAATGTATGTCAGTTTAGAAAACTCAAGTACAAGGCCTGAATTTGACCCGCTCAACCCAGATGTACCATTTGAAATTGCCCTTGGCAAATTTAATTCCGACACAGAACGTGAACTTTACAGATCACAAGTTTTGGATCAAGTCAAAAGAAGAAATATTGGATTCACAAATGTGCGTAAAAATAAGAATCCAAATAAGGAGACTTCTAGAATATACGACCTAAGTAATTTTTCTTTCTCTTATGCATTTGGATCAGTTCAGCAAAGTAATATCAATACTGAATCGTATAATTTTGAGACCTATGTAGGGAATATTGCATACAATTATTCGCCAAAACCATTGATTTTTGAACCCTTCAAATCATCAGAATTCTTAAGTGGGTCCTATGGCAAATTGCTAAAGGATTTTAACATTAATTTCGTCCCTACCTCAGTATCCGCGAGGATTGATATGGACAGACGCTTCATGCGGACACAGTATAGAAATGATCAACTTACTACTGATGGAGTAGATCCTTTCTTCCAAAAAAGCTTTTTCTTAAATAGGTTTTACAACGTAAATTGGGATTTGACACAAAATTTAAGGATAGATTTTACTAGTAGGGTCTTGGCAGTTGTCGATGAACCAGAAGGTGAAATAGATACAGACGCAAAGTTAGATTCCATAAGAAATAACATTAGAAACCTCGGCAGAACAACCAATTATAATCATCGAGTAGATGTAAACTATAAGATTCCGTTCAATAAAATTCCAGTCTTAGATTGGGTTAGCACAGATGTAAGATATGCTGCTGATTATACTTGGATGACTGGAGCAATTGGTCAACGTGATACATTGGGCAATGTTATTCAAAATACCAGAGACAGGACTTTCACTGGTAAATTTGATTTTGTAAAGCTTTATAACAAAAGTGCTAAATATAAAGCGCTCACAGCACCAAAAAGGCCATCTATTCCAGGTAGACCTTCTCTAAATGCAGAAGATACTATTGGTACACCTTTTACTAATAAACTCTTGAAATTCGCAACAATGATAAAGGATATCAATTTTAGATATTCAATTATTGAAGGAACATATTTGCCTGGATATATGGAAAACACTGGACTTTTGGGTTTAGACAGAAGTTTCTTAAACCCTGGGTTTGGTTTTATTTTAGGAAGTCAAAATCCTGATGTAAGGTTTGGGCTAGCAAATAATGGACTGATGGCACCAAGCGCGGAGCTTACGCAGCAGTTTAGTCAAAATCAAACAAAAAATCTTCAAATATCAGGTATTGCAGAGCCTTTTAGGGATTTTAGGCTTACGTTTGAAGCTAGAAAAAGAGAAACTGGGCAATACAGTGAGATTTTCAGAAACTCAGTAGATAATCCTGGACAATATAATCCAATAAGTCCGAATAGAATGGGGGGCTATAGCATAACTTATTCGATGATTAGAACTACTTTTTCGAGAGATGATGAAAATAACAACTCTCCCCTATTTACTAATTTTGAAAGTTACAGAGAGATAATTCAATCAAGATTAAATTCCAGTAATCCAGGAGGTGAATATTCTCAAAATGGACAAGATGTACTTGGGCTAGCTTTCTTAGCCGCTTATGGTGGAAAAGACCCCGCAACAATGGATCTAAACCCTTTCCCAAAAATTCCTTTGCCAAACTGGCGACTAGACTTCAAAGGACTTACTCAAATACCTGCCTTAAAAGAATACTTCTCTAGCATCAATATTACCCACGGATATTCATCGACATATGAAGTAAGTAATTTTTCAAACTCACTTCTTTATCAAGATGGATTGGAACTCTATAATTCAATTCAGGATATTCCAGGTGCAAATCTAACCAATGAATTTGGACAATACATTCCTATATTTATCCTGAATCAAGTAGTACTTACAGAACGTTTTTCTCCTTTGATTGGTGTTAATTTCTTAACAAAAGACAGGCTCAATATTTCAATGGAATACAATAATGAAAGAAATCTCGGTCTCAATTTTTCAAATGCTCAAGTTACAGAACAAAGAAGTCGAGACTTCGGATTTGATTTGGGATATACAAAAGCTGGAGTAAAAATACCTTTCAAAATTCAAGGAAGACAAGAAGTCCTAAACAATGATTTACAACTTAGAATAAATACACGAGTAGTGGATACAAGACAAGTTCAGAGAAAGTTAGATGAAGGCAGTACAGTTACCAATGGAAATCTAAATATACAAATCAGACCTACCATAGGTTATGTGATTAATCAAAATCTGAATATTACAATCTATTTTGATAGAACGATCAATGACCCTAGAGTTACCACTGCATTTAGAAGAAGTTCTACAGCATTTGGTGGTCAATTAAGATTTAATTTAGCCCAATAGATTTTATCATTAAAGTAATCCTCGTATTTTTGACTGTCAAAAAAAAATCATATGAATTTCCCTAAAGAACTTAAGTACACGAATGACCATGAATGGGTTAAAATAGATGGTGACATCGCAACAATTGGTATTACAGAATTTGCCCAAAGAGAGCTTGGAGATATTGTCTATGTAGAGGTAGAGACAGTGGGTGAAACGATCACATCAGGAGATGTTTTCGGTACTGTCGAAGCTGTGAAAACAGTGTCAGATCTGTTCATGCCACTAGAAGGTGAAATCATTGAATTCAATGAAGAGTTGGAATCAGCACCAGAAGTAGTCAATGAAGATCCTTATGGCGCAGGTTGGATGATCAAAATAAAATTCTCAGGGGAAATCCCTTCAGAATTACTTTCGGCTGAGGCATATGCTGAACTTGTAGGTGCTTGATAATATTTTAAAATTTAGATTTATTCCTGCCTTAACATGGCTGTCACTTGTAATTATAGCCATGTTGAGTCCAGGAGACAAATTTCCCAACACACCATTATTTCCATTTAAAGACAAAATAATACACTTTGGTCTATTTTTTGTCCTAATATTTCTCTGGCTAAGAGTAGCAAATACATCTCGAAAAAAAATAAAATTAAAAATATTTACTATTTATTTAGTTTTTGGGATTATTATTGCTATATTAGTTGAATATTTGCAGCAAGAAGTTCCAAATAGATCTTTTGACTATTTTGATATTGCCGCAAATATACTTGGAGGAGCCGTTGGAATAATTTGTTTTTATATTTTATACAAGAAGAATTCTAAACTTGTATAAGTAAAAATAAATAGCTAGAATTGTTACCTCCAAACTAGGATAAATTAATAACCGTTATAAAGTAAACAACCATGGAAGCTAAAAAAACGCCAGAAGCTGACTTGACAAAAAAATCAGGAATGTTCCTGAATTTGGGTCTGCTTGTAAGTGTTGGTCTAGTCCTATTTGCTTTCGAATACAAGTCATTTGATGACAGGAATTTGAAAGATTTAGGACAAGTGACTGATGATTTCGAAGAATTATTGGATATTCCTATCACTGAACAACCACCACCACCACCACCACCAGTGGAGCAACCAATTATTCAGGAGATACCTGATGAAATTGAAATTGAAGAAAAAATCGAAGTAAACTTTGATGTGGATGTGAAAGAGGAGACTGTCATCAAAGAGATTGTAATTTCTGATGCTCCAGTAGAAGAAAAAGCTGAAACAATCTTTGATGTGGTGGAAAATGCTCCAAACCCTCCAGGGGGTATGGAAGGTTGGAATGAATATCTTAGAAAAAATCTAAAATACCCAACCCAAGCAAGAAGAATGGGAATTGAAGGTACTGTGTATGTTGTGTTCGTTGTAAATACGGATGGCAGTATTCAAGATGTTGACGTTCTACGAGGAATTGGCGGAGGTTGTGATGAAGAAGCACTTCGTGTAGTTAAAGCTGCTCCTAAGTGGGAACCTGGAAAACAAAGAGGTAGACCTGTAAGAGTAAGAATGAGATTACCAATCAGGTTCAAATTGGGTTAAACCAAAAAGATCTCTACATAAAAAAACCTGCTAATTCTAGCAGGTTTTTTTATGTATTTATTTAAAATCAAATGATATTCAATCCTTGTTCCTTTATCTTTTCAAGCTCATCTTTCATCACAATCACATGCTTTTGGATATTCGCATCGTTCGCTTTTGATCCAATTGTATTGATTTCTCTTCCGATTTCTTGACTGATAAACCCAAGTTTTTTACCTTGATTTGTGCCTTCCTTTAGATTTTTCTCAAAGTAATCTAAATGGGTGCTTAATCTTACAATTTCCTCAGTGATATCTACTTTTTCGAAGTAATAAATCAATTCCTGCTCAAAACGGTTTTTATCAAAATCGTTTTCTTCTAGCCATTCTTTGAAGTTATTCCTGATTCTTAGTCTAATTCTTTCTTTTCTAATTGGATCTTCTTTGGATATACTCGCTAGCCCTGATCTTAAAACACTCAAATTCTCTTTGAACTTCTTCTCTAACACGTTTCCTTCATCTCTTCTAAACCCATCACAATTGATCAACGCAATATTCAAATATTTTTTTACTACCTCCCATTCCTCAGCAGCTGATGTCTTTTCAGTTACTTGAGTCATCACATTTGGAGATTGTAAGGCAATTTTAAATAAATCCTTAGAATCTGCACCAACGAGATTGGACATTTCCAGATACTTATGATAATAACTCGAAAATAAACTTACATTAAACCCTACCGGAAGATCCTCTCCTACCTTTCTTGAAAAATCTATAGAAACATTCACTTTTCCTCTTTCAAGAACAGCACTTACCATATTTCGTATTTCTTGTTCCTTATCAGAAAATTGCTTTGGACTTCTGATCGAAAGATCCAAAAACTTTGAGTTCAACGTTTTTACCTCTACACTTAATATAAACGTATCATCCTCAAAACTGGCTAAACCATAGCCTGTCATTGACTTAATCATATAAAATTAAAATTGATTAGAAATTATACCCTAAGGTAACATAAAATTTCAAATCGTCTGTTTCGTAGTTTCTAATTGGGCGCGCTAAATCAAACTTTACATAATAATTCAACAAAACTGTCCTAATACCTGCTCCATAACTTTGAAGCCAAGGGTTGTTAAAATTGTTTAGCGTAATCAAGAAAGGGGATCCTTCTGTATCAATCACCTCAGTATTCTGATCATTCACACGCTCCCAAGGTGGGGATTCATTCCACGAAGTGCCTACATCATAGAACGCGACCAATTGGAAATTTTTAATGAAGTTTGATGTAATATTTCCTCTCGATAAGTATGAAAATAACGGAATTCTCAATTCAGAAGAAAAAGTAATTACATTTCGTCCTCGGATCTCATCATAATTATAACCTCTCAAATCAACAAATTCAGCAAAAAGAATATTTGAATTTTCAAATCCTCCTGAATTTCTCACTGGAGATGCTTCTGGCCTGTTTGTAGGAGGCCTGTAAAATTGATTAAAAAGCCAATTATCCATTCCACCAACAAGATAAGTTTGGGGATTTTGACCAAAGAAAGTTCCTCCAAATAATCTTGTAGCAAATGTTATGTTCTTGTGAATTTTCTGATAATTTCTTAAATCCAAATAAGCATTAGTAAAGGATCGCTCACTGTTATTTAACCCTTGATAATGCACAGCTCCTATTTTCCCTTTCAAACCCTCTTGCATATACAAGCCAAGCTGCTGAGTTTTATCCACTACAAACTCCACTTTAGCGCCAGTATAATTGACATCAAACCTATTTTGTTCAGGAACTACTCCTCTTAAAATTGAATCTGAATTTAAATTAAAATATTGACTCTTGGCGAAAAATGGTGCTACCATCACCCTACTATGAACATTGAAAGGATAAGAAAAGCCCAATTCAGTTTTTGTAAGCGTATATTTTTGGAAAGTCAAATCGCCCTCAGTCACCTGAATCGTCCTACGATCAAACCTGCCTCTCAAATCTATCCTTTGTTTCAAGTATTGATAATCAAAGAAAATGTCACTCCCTGACCTAAAATCTAAGGTAGTCATTATCCCTCCTTCAAAAAGATGGTTTTCTAGTAAATCGGACATCTTACCATTCAAGCTAGCACCAAAACCTCTCAACGGATCAACTACAAACGTGGTCTTTAAACTACTGGTAATAAATTGTGGTGTCATTTTTTGAGGACCAGTAACCATTCTTCTCATACTTTGACTTCTAAATTTATCTAGTAAATTATTTCTTGATTGAAGTTGAGAAAGACTATTAGTAGGCTGAACCAAAGCAGGAACTGTATCAAACGTGTAATTCTCGGTATCTATTCCACCTCTTCTTTCAAATCTTAATCGCTCTGTATTGATACTACCAGTCATGTTGCCCGTTACTGGAATGGTATCATTACTTACTGCTGTCACTTTGGCCTGAGAATTACTCACAGCTCTTTGCTGATTCCCACCTACAATAAGATCTTCTAGCTTGATGTTTAAAGTTGAATCTCTTTTAACTTCCTCAGACTTTTGAGTAATCCCTGTTCTAGAATCTCTAGGCTCAACTCGAGTTTCTTGTTGTTCTAATCTTCGGTTTGTAATCCTTTCGTTAAGAGTTTTAGCTTGTTGAATTTGAATTCGAGGAATACTAGGAGTAAATTGGTCTGTATTGTTGAAAGGCTCAACTACTAGGTAACTTTGATTTCCGTCTCGGTAAGAATACGCTACCCTATTTAATCTTGAAGAATAGTCGAACGCTTCTATACTTTTATCAAAAGAAGACACTTGACTGGAAATCGCTCCATTGGCACTCATTCTCATCAAGTTCATAATTCCACTTTGATCACTCAGGTGAAGTATGAAATTTGAATTTAAGACTGTTGGTTTAACATTAATAAAATTGCTATTGGTCAATTTTGATATTACTTCGGTAGAATCTGTGATATCTATTTTATACAGATTAAAATAATCTGGTAGCTTCCTTACATCTGGATATCTTGTCAAAACAGAGTCTGGAAGCTCAGTAAAGTTTGATGAAAAAACAATAGTTGAATCATTTAAAAATATTGGATCTATATTGTCAAAAGCATCATTGGTGAGACGCTTTCCTACACCTCGAACATTTAGAGAAAAGACATCTGTTTTTCCGTTTGAAATGGCTGAAACAACCATATTTCTACCAGTAGAATTGTAATCTAAACTTAAAATCTGTGTGATATTTCTCAGAAAGATTTTATCCTGATTTGACCCATCAATAGCTCTTAAAATCAAGGATGTAGTTCCTCTTTTGTATGTTGCAATTGCTAGATTTAAAGTATCTCTCCATGCAATTACTGGACTGGTTAAGTTAGCAGGTTGATCAGCGGAACGTGTTCCTCCAGATAAAATCGTTCGCTCTCTCTTCGTCGCTACTTCTTGAACTTGGACTTTATATTTACCACCTTTATTGATTACATAAGCCAAATGCTTTCCGTCAGGACTAAACTTGATATCATTAATTTTTCCTAACTCTCCTGACTTAGTTCTATTGACAACATTATTTTGATTAAAATCTTTAAAAGTAGTCAATACAGATTCATTTGTTTGAACATAAAACTGCTGCCATTGCTCTGTAAAAATCTTGTAATTGAGACCTATTGTATTAGCTATGCTATTTTCTTCATTTCTATTTATCCTACTTAGATTCAAAATACTTGAAATGTACCTCCTCCCATATTTTTCAGCGATAAAATTCCAGATTGATTGACCGACTAGAGCTGCTTCTTTTTCTTGAAGTCTATGAACTTTTTGCTTCTTATCTTCTACAAAATAATGTCTGATAAAATCATCCATTTCTCTATTCCAACCATGTGCTAGATACATTGCTACACCTTCAATATACCAATCTGGAAAACTATTAATCAAATTTGATTGAAATGCATCAGCTATAGTAGCTCCATAGAGCATCTCTTCTATAATAACCTTAGATGTGCTATAAATTAAATCCTTTTTGAAGGCTTCCCAAGTCCCTGTGTAAGCTACCTCTCCAAGAAGTTTGCTAAAAAAAGTCTGCCCATCTACTGTGTATTCATCCTTGTTAAGGTTCAAATTACTCTGCAAAAGTTCTTCAGGTGAATTATAGATGAAAATTTTTGGCTTTGTGTACGCAACATACCCAATGAGCTGCGTTAGACGATCAAATTCATTTTCTAAATAATCAATAGCCATTCTAGCATTATTGACGCCACCATCATAATAATAGACTTCAAAGTTATTTGAACTGAAATAATACCACTCAATATCTTTATGCTGAACCCTATTCTTTCCAAATCTCTCTTGATCAAACTGAGCAGTAGCAACAAATACGGGCATTATCAGCCCAAAAAGCAATGTGTAGTAGAAAATCTTATTTTTCATTAGTCAAAGGCAACTTAGAATTTAAATATACTTAAAAAAACGACTTATGTTAACATCATTTTGGGGTTGATTCTGATTTTTCAATAAATCCACCATCATTTTACTATAATACGGAACCAAAGAAACGCCCTTAGCTCCAAAACCATTAAAAACATAAACGCTTTCGTGGTCAGGATGTTTTCCCAATAGTGGCCTTCTATCTTTTGTAGCTGGCCGAATCCCTGTTTTGTGATCGATTAGCTTTTTTTCCTTCACTCTTACAAGGTTTTCTAATCGCTCGTAAAGCTCAATTTTTGCCCTCTCTGTTGGTCCTTGATCCAAATCATGCCAAGAATATGTTGATCCTACGCGGACTAGCCCATTTGGTAAAGAAATTCTAAAAACTCCCCGGTTAATAATCTCTTCAGGTTGAAAATCTTGCTTCAAATCCAATATTTCTCCTTTCACAGGTGAAAAAGGTAAAAATGAAAAATATTTACTCTTCATAGTTCCCAACCCATTACAATAAATAACACCCTTAGCAGAAATGTCATTGTATTGAATTTTTTCATTAGCAATAATTAATTTACTTTCATCGAAATATGCTTCCTCTAAAGCATTTTTCTGTTTGAGGAATTTTGAATAACTGTCTAGCAAAGTATTGATATCCAAATAACCAGAATTTGTTAAAATCACTCCCCCAAAATCGTTTTTTACTTCTTCATAAAGTGGATTTGTTTGAATTTTCTTGAGATAAACCCTAAACTTTTCATCCTCACTATTACCCATCCATTCGTTCTGCTCTTCAATATTTAAAAATGGTCTGTAAATAGGCTTTTTATATAAAAACTTACTCTCTAAGAAACCCTCTAATTCTTCATAAAGCGGCTCGATTTCAGGAAAAAGCAAATCTGCATTCCATGTTTTGACCATTTTCCGTCCTGTTACAGGGTTATACAAACCTGCAGCAACTCTGCTGCTATTATTTGCCTGAGGCTCATCGATTATCCTTACAGAATAGCCTTCTTTGATCAGTCGATAAGACAAAATCGTACCTGCTAAACCTTGTCCAATAAGTAAAAAATCTACTTCCATACCCAAAATTAAATTCTTTCTTTGTTATTTTGATCCTTTCAAGAAAATGTTTCAACCTATGTTACAAATTAAATCATTTACCTTCAATCCTTTCATGGAAAACACATTCCTACTTTTTGATGAAACTAAAGAGGCTGTCATACTTGATCCAGGTTGTTACGAAAAAGCCGAAAAAGAAACCTTAAAAAATTTCATCTCTAAAGAAGGGCTAAACATCAAATACTTAATCAATACCCATTGTCATATTGACCATGTTTTAGGAAATGCTTACATAAAAAGACAATACAATGTCCCGCTCCTCATGCATAAAAATGAAGTAGTTGTGCTGAAATCAGTTTCTTCCTATGCTTCCAATTATGGATTCCCTGCCTACGAAGAGACAGAGCCGGATAAATTTATTGATGAAAATGACCAAATTGAATTTGGTAATATGACGCTAAAGATCAAATTTGTCCCAGGGCATGCACCTGGTCATTTAATATTTTATAATTTAGATTCAAATATTTGCATAGCAGGTGACACCCTATTTCAAGGAAGCATTGGGCGAACAGATCTTCCAGGTGGAGATCATCTAACTTTACTAAATGCCATCAAAACTGAAATGTTTACCTTGCCAGAAACAATGACAATTTATCCAGGACATGGGCCAGAAACAAACATTGGCTTTGAGAAAATCAATAATCCTTTTGTAGGAGAAAGAGCAAAGTTTTGATGATCAAAAAACATATCCCTAACGCAATCACAAGTTTGAATCTCCTCTCAGGGATGATGGGGATTTATTATGTTCTTTCCGGAAAAATTGAATATGGCGCATATTTTATTTTTTTGGCAGCAGTTTTTGATTTTTTAGATGGATTTGTAGCGAGAATCTTGAGAGTTCATAGTGAGATCGGCAAGCAACTAGATTCATTAGCTGATTTGGTAACTTTTGGAGTATTACCTTCATTTATAATTTTCCAATGGATCAAAGACCTTTCAGATGCCGAGTATCTTCCCTTTTTTGCATTTTTAATAGGGATATTTTCAGCCCTTCGACTTGCTAAATTCAATGTAGACACAAGGCAGACTGATCGCTTCATTGGAGTTCCAACACCTGCCAATGCCCTACTGATAAGCACACTTCCGTTTTTAGTCCATAAATTTCCAATAGTTGAAAATTTGATCGCAAACCCATATACTTTAATCGGAATAGCTTTAGTTATGTCTTTCCTTTTGGTTGCTGAGATTCCGCTTATTGCTCTTAAATTCAAGAATTATGAATTCCAAAAAAACCTCTTTAGATACATTACTTTGGGTATTGGGTTTGTTTGTTTAATAACTTTAGGTTTGGCTGGAATACCCATTATAATTATTTCTTATATTGCACTTTCTGTATTGGAGGGAGTGATCTATAGTAATGAAGGCAAAGTTTAAAATATTTTTAAGAAGGTTTCTGATAAGTCTTTTCCTTCCATTCTTTTTTAACCATTATTTGGCTGCACAAGAGCAGTATTTTAAGTTCCCAGTTAAGGAATCTGGTGTTTATAAAATCACTTCAAATCAAATTAGTAATTTTGGTGCAAGCGCTTTGACTGATATCAGCATTTATGGTAATGCAGGCTTACTTCCTCAAAAATTAGATAGCATCGATCTTTCATTAAGAGAAATCCCAAGTAAAATAATTGGTGATGAATTATTTTTCTATCTCGAAGGACCACATCAAGTCAATGCTTTAGAAAATGATTGGGAATATCAACATCATTATTATACAGATACTGTTTTCTATCTTATTTCAGCTAAAACCCCAGTCAAAAGAATTACAGACGCACAAGAATCCCATCTAAATTCTTCAGGAAATTTATTCCAAATAATAGTAAAAAAAGAAGAGGACACAAACCTACTTTCCTCGGGCAGGAATTGGTATGGAAATCCAATTTTTAGCGGACAAGCGTATAATCACACTTTTTCAATTCCAGCAGGAAATTCGGGTCAAGCAATGATAAAGAGTAAAGTAATGGCTCAATCTCTTCAAACAAGTCAATTCAATCTTTTGATAAATGGTCAAAATAGATCAAATTTCACCATTCCATCTATTCCAAATGCTATTTATGGGATCAAAGGACGAGAGGAATCCATCAAATTACCTTTAAATCTGGAAAATAACTCGCCTGTAAATTTTCAACTTTCTTATCAAACTTCTGATGTGAATGGCGGAGCTTATATCGATTTTGTTTCAATCGCTGTCCCCTATCCAAATACCGATTTACCAAGTGGTATTTACTTTCATTTATCTGATAATCTTATACAAATCTCTCCAATTTCTGATAGAAATATTTTCATCTTAGACGACATCTATCGAACTCGATTTGTCTCAGCATCTACTTCAATTCAATTAGGGGAAAAAGTGGTTGTTTTCAACACTAGCGAGGCGAAAATCATATCTCAATTCAAACCAGCCAATTTAGAATTAAGATCAAGTCCAATAAGTCAATCCCTAGTGATTATTACGAATAATCAACTAAAACCTGAAGCTGACAGACTTGCCAACCATAAAAATAACATCGGGATCAGCACAAGAGTGGTTCTTTTACAGGACATTTTTGATGCGTTTGGATATGGTACATATGACATCACTGCAATAAGAAATTTCCTGTCTTATCATTACAACTTAGATGGTCAGATAGAAAACGTATTATTTTTTGGAAAAGGAACATTTGATTACAAAGGTAAAATCTCTGGAGGAAGACCAAATTTAATACCTTCATACAGTTCTCGAAATAGTCTCAATCCATTGGCAACCTATTCATCTGATGACTATTTTGGATTTTTGGATTTTGGTCAGGGCGAGTGGGAAGAAAGCAGTAATGGAGATGAAATCCTCAAAGTAGGAGTTGGCAGAATCCCAGCAATCTCGACTTTGGAGGCAAGAGAAATGGTAGATAAAATCATCGCTTATGAATTAAAATCCTCTAATCTAGGTGATTGGAAAAGAAAAATAGCTCTATTTGCAGATGATGCTGATAACAATATCCATTTGAACGATGCCGAAAGTCATGCGGATTTTTTAACTCAAAATCACCCAGAATATTTATTAGAAAAAATATACTTAGACAGATACGAACAAATTAGAACTGCAGGAAGACAATCATCCCCACAAGCAAAAGAAGCCTTAACAAAAACCATTGAGGAGGGTGTCTTGATTTTCAATTTTATTGGGCATGGCAATGAAACCACTTTGACCGCAGAGCGCGTTTTTCAAACTTCAGACTTGAGAGATTGGATAGAAAATCCGCTTTTACCATTATTTGTAACAGCCACTTGTGAGTTTGGAAGACATGACAGCCCATTTCTCAGGTCAGGTGCTGAAGAAATGCTTTTCGCAGAAAAAAAAGGAGTAATCGGACTTTTAACCACAGGGAGGCCTGTATTTAGTAGTATCAATTTTGCTTTGAACAAAGCCTTTATTGAAAACGTATTTCAAAAAGAAAATGGGGAAACTTTAGATCTTGGAGAGATTTTTAAAAGAACCAAAAACAATAGCCTCAATGGAGCGCTCAACAGGAACTTTTCCTTGCTTGGTGACCCATCCCTGAAGCTTGCGACTCCAGAATTAGAATCAAAAATTAAAGAGATTATTGATATTCAATTAGAAGTTGGAAAAGACACTTTGAGCGCCTTACAAAAAGTTGCAATTCATGGCAGTATCAGTGACCCACTAACCAATGCGAGAGTACTCAACGCAACAGGAACCTATAAAGTGACTTTATTCGATAAAAAAGAACAGCTCAGAACATTGGGAGATGAAAGTACGCCGACAAGTTTCATGGAAGAAGGAAATGTACTTTTTCAAGGATCTGGAGATATCACCAATGGTGAATTTGAGTTGGAGCTTATTGTTCCTCAAAATATCAATTATGAATTTGGTGAGGGGATTATCCGGGTTTTTGCAGAACTTGAAAATGGACAAGAGGCCATAGGAGCAGAAAAAATCACTATTGGAGGTACAAATTCAGCACCTCAACTCGATACGGAGGGACCAGAAATAACTATGCTTTTTGGAAATGAATATGGAGAGAATTTTGAAGTATTTCAAGGAAATAACATCAAATTACTCGCAAAATTGAGCGATGCAAGTGGGGTTAATATTTCGTCTAACAATATTGGTCAGGATATACTTTTGAGAATTAATAACAATGATCCAGTTTCAATTAATAATTTATACTTTTCTATAGGAAATACGTTTACAAAAGGTGAAATCAGAGTTCCGATAGAAGGCCTAGTTGAAGGAATAAATATCATTTCGCTCGAAGCATGGGACAATGTCGGTAATCGCTCAATCTTAGAAAGAGAGATCCACGTAGATGGAAGTCGTTCGGTGAAAATTCTAAAAAACACAACTTACCCAAATCCTAGCGAGGAGGTAAGTAACTTTAAAATAGAGCATAACAGAGCCGGTGAAAACTTAATTTTATATTTGCGTGTTTTCTCCACATCAGGTCATGAAATATACCAAGCTAGCAAACGTTATGTGAGAGCTAATTATATTTTGGATGATTTCGCGTGGATTTTTTTCCATTCGAAGACCAAATATCCCGTAAAAGGAACTTATATTTACGAATTACAGCTCGTATCAGAATTTGACAATACTTCAGATAAAAAGAGCGGCAAAATAATCATTAAATGAAAATATCAGTAAGCCATTCATTCAAAGCACTTTTTCTTCCCTTGGTATGTCTTTTGACTTACGAAGCGACAGCTCAAAACTCGACCATCATCTCAGGTCAAGACCCAAATAGACGTGTAATTACTACTGCCGTTCCTTTTTTGAACTTTGCTCCAGACAGTAGACATTCTGCCATGGGAGATGTTGGTGTAGCTACTTCACCTGATGCAAATTCTGCACATTGGAATGCAGGGAAACTTGCTTTTATCAAAGATGACATGGGCTTCTCCCTCTCTTATTCCCCTTGGCTAAGAAGATTAGTAAATGATATGTCAGTCAGTTACCTGACAGGCTACAAAAAAATAGATGAAAACTCAGCCTTTGGATTCGATTTACGATATTTCAATATGGGTGATATCCAATTAACTGACCAAAGGGGAAATGAACTGGGAGAGTTTACGCCAAGAGACATTGCGATTGGTGGTACCTACTCTAGAAGGTTGTCCGAAAATTTAGGCTTAGGTATCTCAGCAAGATTTATACATTCAAATTTATCAGGAAATATATCCTCCGTACGTGGTTCAGAAAGTAGACCTGGTGTAACTGTTGGTACCGATGTGGGATTATTTTACACCAAAGATGTACTTGCAGGAAGCAAAGAAGGAGTTTGGTCTTGGGGAGTCTCCATTACAAATATTGGACCTAAGCTAACCTATAATAGTGCTGAGGACTTAGATTATATTCCAACCAATTTTAGAATTGGTACGGCCTATCAAATCAAAATGGATGAATATAATTCAATCACATTTGCACTTGATTTCAATAAGTTGATGGTTCCTACTCCTCCCATTTATAGTACAGATGAAAATGGAAATTTAATTACAGATTCCAATGGAAATCTAATAATAGAACCTGGAAATGGGAAAGACCCAAATAGACCACTTATTGCGGGGATGTTTGGCTCCTTCACTGACGCACCAGGAGGTTTCAGTGAAGAAATGCAGGAGATGATGATTTCTTTTGGTGTTGAATATCTTTATAACGAAAAATTAGCCTTGAGAACAGGGTATTTCTATGAAAATGTAAACAAAGGAGGAAGGCGATACTTCACTATGGGAGTTGGGTTCAACTATAAAACACTAGGATTTGATTTCTCTTACTTAGTCCCACAAGTACAAAACAATCCACTGGCAGAAACACTCAGACTTTCTCTAGCATACAACATCTCAAAACGATGACTTTAGATAGAAGTAAATCTCCTGAATTTCAAATACCAGAAGATATATCCTTACAAAACCCAATCAAACGGACTCTTAACAATGGAGTCCATTTGTATTTTATACCTACACCTGATATTGACGCGATCAGATTAGAGATCAACACTGACACACAAAGATCTTTGGATTTAGTGGATAAAAAACTCACCTCGTTTTTTACACTCAATATGATCATGGAAGGCACAAAAAATCTTTCTGCATCCGAATTAGATGATTTTTTTGATCATTATGCAAGTGAAGTAGAGGTAAGTTCAGGATTTGAAAACAACAGCATTGCGCTTTTAACGACAAAAAAACACTTTTCTGAAGTCATCCCTGTTTTTAGAACTTTACTTACAGAAGCTACATTTCCTGAAAAAGAATTAGCCAAAAGAAAATCTCAAAAAGCATTGAGCATCAGTTTACAAAAAGAGCAAAATGCAGCAAGAGCAAGCCAACTGTTTAGAAGCCAACTTTTCGGTGAAAATCATCCTTACGGATTAATATCGGATGAATATGATGTTCAAATAATCGAAAGGGAGGATTTAGTAGAATATTACGAAAACTCACTTTGGTATAACCCTGAAATATTCCTTACTGGAAATGTAGATGAAGTTGAATTGAATATGATTGCTGATGCATTGGGTAGTTTGAAAGTAAATTTTACTGAAAGAGAATTTCCAGCATTCAATAATATTCAAAAAAATAGATTGTATGAAGAAAAGGAAAAATCTCTCCAATCTACCATCCGAATTGGCTGTCATTTGATTCCAAAAAATCATCCTGACTATCAAGCTCTTTCTGTTTTCAATACCATTTTAGGAGGTTACTTTGGGTCTAGATTGATCAAAAATATTCGTGAAGAGAAAGGCCATACATACGGAATTTATAGCAGCATTGGAAGCCTCAAAAATGCAGATTATTGGGTCGTCATGGCAGATGTTCAGAAGCAATATCTCAATGAGGTGATTACAGAAATCTACAAAGAGATCAATCTACTCAAAACTGAATTGGTTGAAAAAAACGAATTAGAAACGGTCAGGAATTATATGATAGGAAACTTTCTTTCCAACTTTAGTTCTGCTTTTGATTTGATAGGAAGATTTAAGAGTATTCATCAAGCTGGTCTAGATCAATCTTTCTATGAAGAAAAACTAGATTTCATAAGAACATTTACTGCTCAGGACATATTAGAAGTGGCTCAAAAATACTTCAATAAGTCTGACATGGTTGAAGTAATTGTAGGCTAAAATTTCTTTTTCAAGACAGTGTAAATTCCAGATATATTAAATCTGTACTTTGCCCAGATTTTGAAAAACTCAAATTTTAAACTTTTACTCCCAAGCTTTTGAGCCAATTTGATAAAATCATTTGCAACCTCAAAGTTTGCAGACCAAAGTGAATGTTTGGTTTCATACATTACACGATAAATTATAGCTTGATTTTCTTCTTTATCTTGATTGAGCTCAAAAATTTTCTGACAAACTTTGAGCGTAGAAGGCAGCATTTTTGAGACTTTAGGTTGATATTGATTGGAAGAAAAAGATTCAATATGAATCCGCTTTTTGACGCCAATATGATCTGAAAAAACTGCAGGAAATCCTCTTGAAAGTCTCACCAAAACATCAAAATCCTCATATTCTAATGATTCATCATAGCCTCCTATAGCTTTCAATTTTTCTGCATCAAAAATCAATGAAGGAGATAAAACCGGATTCCCTTTGATTATTTCTTTGTAAATGTAACCTTCCTTAACCTGATTAATCAATTCTCCATAATGGTCTCTTTTATAGAAAGTCTTTGCTTTTTCACCTTTTTCAAAAAGTTCAACATCCGAAAAACAAAATGCCGAATTAGGACTGTCAATTAATCTAGCAACACTCTTGATCAAATGCCCAGGCAAAATCAAATCATCACCTGAAAGGTCCATAATGTATTTTCCTTGACTGATTGCAAGCCCCTTGTTGAAAATCTGGCAATAGGGCAGTGTGATGTCTTCATAAATCACTTTAATTGGCAAAATATCGTTTTCAAACACCCATTTTTCAATCAGTTTTGCTGAATTATCTTTGCTTCCATTTTCAAGAATTATCAGTTCAAAATTCTTATAATCCTGGCTTTTAACACTATTTAAGGCTTCAAGCACATAATTTTCCTGATTGTAAACTGTACAAATGATGGAAACCAAACTTGAAGTAATCATGATTCAATTTCCTTAAACCATGTTGATTTATTTGACCAGTTATCTGCAAATTTATTCTTGAAATACATCAACTTATGATTTGGTTTCCCATCCAAATCAGAAGAACCCAAATCTAGGAAAGAAACTTTCTTTTCCATGGCCAATTTAAGAAGATAGACCATAAGCAATTCTCCTGTTAGGCGGAGTTGATTTTTTGGATTGATGGCGGAATAAAAATAATACAGACTATCTGAAGTCAATTTGACTGCAATGGCATGTGCAACTGCCTCACCTTCATGCAGAATCGTAATCACAAAATAACGCTCAGGAAAATTAGATACTTGCTGAATCAACTTATCCTCCTCCATTAAGATTTCATGCCCTCGGGTATTTTTCCACGAAGCAATATCTTGGAGAAAATTAAAGCTTTGAATATTTCCAGTAGTGATATTGTACTTTTGTTCTTTAGCCTTCTTATGATATTTGGAATAAAGCTGATTAAAAGTACTTTTAATAGACTTTTTCCCAGCTAATACTTGATGATTCAGAACTTTGGATAAAACAAATCCTTGACTAAATAATAGGTACCCGATTAAATCGGATTTCTTTCCGTACACACATGGCGCTTGTGTTACCTTGAAACTTTTGACACCAAGGTCTTTTAAATTTTCTATTAAAAACCTGATAAAATCAGAAATAATATCAGAATTAATAGTTTCATCAATCCAAAAACCTCCAAAAGGACTTTTTGGTAAAGACTCTGCTTGGGAATCAACATTGATAGAAATAAAAATCTCGCCCTTAATAACACCCTTTTTTATAACTTTCCCATGCAAATAATGAACTGCATCTACAGGGACGAAATTTTGCAAAAAATAATCATGAGAACTCTGCTCAAAAGTGTCAAGAGTGAGGCTTACTTGATCATCTATTTCTTTTTTAAAGTGCATTAAACTCATTTTTATCTCTGATATAATCACTTTCTGAAAATTTCCTGTTCGAGAAACCCAGGAGAATGGCTTTTTTACTAAAAGTAACTTCTGACCAATACATCGCTGGCAATATTAATGCTTGCTTTGGAGAACTGAGTGAAAAAGACATGACCTCTTCACCTTTTTCTAAACTTACTTCTAAAGTGCCTTGAACTGCAATTAATACTTGTGTCTCTTCTTTATGCGCATGAACACCTCTTTTTCCTCCCTCAGGCACATCTATAATCCAAAACGAACGCGCTATTGCAAAAGGCAACTCCATACTTTCTTCTAGAAAATAAAGATCTCCTGAGTTGTCTTCGACTCCCTTCAATGAAATGATTTCAGGTTTTAAAAATTGATTCATGCAGTTCAAAATTAAAACAATATTTAAGAATTGCGACAGAAGAAAATTTCTATTTTGTTATTTTTGGATAAATTCTAGGAAATAGAGAAAACCACATCATCCTCAAGTGGTCAAAAATTATGGAAGACACCTATCTTACCTTATCGAGAAAATCTGAAGGACTTTATAAAGAAAAAGGGAGTAAATTTTTGGCATTTGCCTATCCCGTAATTGATGAAGAAGAGGTGAAAGAAATTTTAGAAGGTCTCAGAAAACAATACTATGACGCAAGACATCATTGCTACGCATATATTTTGGGAAAAAATAAAGATCAATATCGTGCGAATGATGATGGCGAGCCCAATCACTCAGCAGGAGACCCAATCCTAGGTCAAATTAGATCAAAAGAATTAACAAACACCTTGATTGTAGTAATTAGATATTTTGGTGGAACAAAACTTGGTGTTGGTGGATTGATTACTGCCTACAAGACCGCTGCTGCTGTGGCCATTGAAAACAATGAAATCGTCAAAGCGAGAGTCAAGAAAAAAGTGATTATAGAATTTGATTATTTGGCTATGAATGATGTGATGCGGCTTGTAAAAGATCTTGATTTAGAAATCATTGATCAATCATTTGACAACACTTGCAATATACATTTACTTGTGAGAGAAGGAGTTTATGATCTTTTTAAGATCAAAATAAGCGAAATTGAGCAGGCAAAAGAGATTAGCGATTAAACAACTCGTCTAAATAACCTTGATACTGCAATTTCTTATAAATCTCTAAACATACCCAGGCATCTGTTGCTGCATAAAGCATTTGTTTTTCTGTGAGTGTGGGTGCTTCCCAGTTTGAAACTTGTTCTGATTTGGAAATCCTTATTTCCAAAACCATTGCAGCAAGGTTTCTAACACCTATATTTTGGAACCCAACTTTTTTCAATTGATCGTTTAAATCAAAAAAACTTGCTGGTGTAAAGTCTTCCGCATGCTTTCTTAGTGCTCTCAAATCATCTAATACTGCAGCCCCTATCTTAAGCACACTTGGATCTTCCATGATTTTTTGAATTTCCTTTGGCAAGCCAATTTCATTCAGTCTGATCAAGAAAGCCACATCAGATGTGGAAAGCTGAAGAAGAGAAACGTAATTATAAACCCCTTTTCTAAATGCAGGCTTAGTCTCAGTATCAAAACCAATCAAGTCATGCATTGAAAGTTCATCAACAACCTCCTGAACTTGATCCATAGAATTCACGAGGACAATTTCACCATCAAATTGACCTAATTCTAATTCATTTACTTGATCTTTTGTGATACTCTTTAAAATCATACTGAAAACTCCTTTTTGATCTCAATCATTTCTTCTTTTGAATAGTAATTAATTCCCAGTTTTAGGTAACCAAACAAAATCGTCATAATTGGACTAATGATATTAAAAAAGCAATATGGCGCATAAGTTAAAGTGGCAACACCTAAAACAGATGCCTGAGTGGCACCACAAGTATTCCAAGGAACTAAGACAGAAGTTACAGTAGCGCTATCTTCTAGCGTCCTACTCAAATTCTCAGGTTTCAAACCTCTCTTTCTATAAATGTCAGCATACATTCTTCCTGGAACTAAAATCGCCAAATATTGATCAGATGTCGTCACATTGAAAAATATACAGGTAGCTGCAGTTGAAGCAATAAGAGATCCTATTGAATGGACTTTTCTAATTACTGCTTCTGCCAATACTGAAAGCATTTTACTTTCTTCCATAATTCCACCAAAAATCATGGCACAAATAATCAACCAAATCGTATTAAGCATACCTGACATACCACCTGTGATCAAAAGTTCATTGACAATGTCATTTGAAGTGATCACACTAATACTTCCATAAAGCGCCATCATTACAGCTTTGAAAGCGTTGTAGGCATAACCCATTCCTTCTTCCCCAGCGATTGTATAAATTATTTGAGGTTGAAAAATAATAGCAAAAACTCCTCCCAACAACGCTCCAACCAACAAAGCAGGAACTGCAGGTACTTTTTTGATAATCAGTCCAATCACTACTAGAGGTACTATAAATAACCAACCGGTAATGTTGAATTTTTCTGAAATTACATTTGAAATACCTTTAACTTGATCTACTGAACCTTCTGCACCAGATGTAAAACCTATGATTCCAAATATAACCAAAGTGATCAAAATTGATGGAACTGTGGTCTTCGTCATGTGGCGAATATGTGTGAACAAATCCGTTCCTGCCATGGCTGGTGCCAAGTTAGTCGTATCTGAAAGAGGAGACATCTTATCACCAAAATATGCTCCAGAGATAATTGATCCTGCTATGATTCCTTCACTAAATCCTAATGCTTTTCCTATTCCAAGTAATGCTACACCTACTGTAGCCACTGTAGTCCAACTAGAACCAGTTGCTATCGAGACTACTGCACTAACCAGACAAGCCGCAATCAAGAAAATCGTTGGGTTCAATACTTGTAGCCCGTAATAAATCATCGCAGGAACAATCCCACTTAGCATCCATGTCCCTGCCAACGAGCCAATTAGTAATAAAATCAATATACTAGACATGGCTGAACTGATGCTTTTTACAACTCCATCTTGGAGGACTTCCCACTTGATATTCAGTCTAAAAACAGCGACCAATGCAGCTACAGCAGAGGAGATTACAAGCACCATCTGGTTAGAACCATCTAGGCCATCTGTACCAAAAATCCAAATATTGATTACAAGGAGAACAATTAAAAATAGAATGGGAAATATCGATTCGAGGATCGTAGGTTCTTTACGTATCTTGGCCATTAAATACTTTTTGGGATTTTTAGAAGCTTGAAATTAATAAAATTTTGGAACTTTTCACTTCTTAAAAATGACTAACCATCTCGGTGGCCGTCTCCCATCCAATCGCAACTCCCATTCCTCCTAATCTCACCCCAACGCAGACATCTTCTGCAATCATCTTGATGATAGGCTGCTTCGTCTTTCCAAAAGCCATGATGCCAGTCCATTCCATTTCTAAACTAAATTTTTGATTGGGTAAAATCTCTTTTTCGATTAAATCAAAAAGATAAGATTTGATCTTTGGATTGATTTCAAATTGATCTGTTTGCTCCCCTTCAAAATCTATATTTCTACCTCCACCAATCAACAGTCTATTTCCATAGACTTTTCTGAAATAGACATACCCCTTATCGTAATGAAAAGAGCCAGACCATGGTAATTCTTTTTCTAATGGTTTGCTCACCAAAATCAATCCACGTCCAGGTTTGATATCCAAATCAGGAACTATGATTTTTGTAAATGCATTTGTACAAATTGCTATTTGTTCAGCTTGAAAAGTAACTGGAGTATTCTCTGGTAATGGGCTTTCTACACTTATTGTTCTTTCAAATAGATCAAGTGCTTTTACGTTTGCTCCAGTAAGAATTTTTATACCTAATGATTGTGATTTTTTCCAAAGTGAATCCAAAAACATTCCTGAATCCAATTCACCTTCAAAATGATTCTTGACAATAGATCTAACTTTAGGACCAAACCCATAAGCTTTGATATCATTAAAAACTTCAAATACATTCCTTTGAAAAATAGGAGAGAGTAATTGGTTGATTCGATCGATTTCAGATAGCGCATCGATTTCATTTTCAGTAATGAGTTCATAACCTCCAGTGGCTTGATATCCGAGTGATTCATCTCCAAAAAATTCTCTAATCGAATTTAAACCTTTGAATCTCTTTTTCACCAAATCAGACACCTCTATTTCAGACAGATAATTTAGATCATCGAGAATCTCTGTCAAACTCCCAAAACAGGCAAAGCCTGCATTTTTGGTACTCGCTCCACTTGGAAAAAGACCTCTTTCCAACACCAATACCTTCTTTTCAGGATATTTGATTGCGTATTGCACTGCAACAGATAACCCCACAATTCCAGCACCTGCTACTATTAAATCGTATTTCAGAAAATGTTCTCGCTCCCAGTAACTCAGCATTATTTAGATTATTTTTAAAGATAATTGAAGACTATTTATTAATTTAATCCTGATATTCCAACCCTCAACTCAAAAAGGATACTTCGATGAGAAAAATTGATGCTTTACTTCACGAATATGGACTAAGTCACCAAAATCAAACTAATAAAACCATTCACTGGATTTGTGTGCCTGCTATCTTTTTTAGCATCGTAGGCTTAATTTTTAGCATTCCTGCGGGGATACTTGAGAACTTTTTACCATTCCTAGAAAGTTTTGCTAATTGGGCAACTATCACATTAATTATAATCCTTTTTTATTACGTATCCATCTCACCGCCTTTAGCCTTAGGCATGTTTTTCTTTTCAGCTATTTGCTTGGCACTTGCTAATTTTATTTACTTGATTTCTCCAATTCCACTTTGGGTGATTTCGATTGCTATTTTTATTGCTGCTTGGATATTCCAATTTTATGGGCATAAGATTGAAGGGAAGAAGCCTTCTTTTTTAAAAGATATTCAATTTCTGTTAATAGGCCCAGCTTGGTTGATGTCATTCATTTACAAGCGATTTGGGTTTGCTTATTAATTAATGTCTCTTATTTTCTCAAGGCAAATAATCTAGACTTTCTGTAATTACAGAAATGCATTTTAATTTATCTGGGTTAAGACTCTTGAAAGATGTATTTTTATCATCCGTATTATTGAAAATTAATCTGTTTTTATGAATTACTTCACGCTTGCCAATGTAGAGATCCCACTTTTATCAGATATTGTAGTCATTTTCGGTTTGGCTACTTTGGTAATCCTGCTCTTTATGAGATTGAAAATCCCTACTATTATTGGGTTTTTATTTACAGGTGCAATTGCAGGTCCCTATGGGCTTTCTTTGGTCAATGCATCTACTGCTGTAGAAGTCCTTTCTGAAATTGGAGTGATTCTTTTGCTTTTTGTGATCGGGATGGAGTTTTCATTAAAAAGTCTCCTATCCATCAAAAAAGCTGTCTTCATCGGAGGGTCTTTGCAAGTCGGTTTGACAATTGGGATCACAACTTTACTCACATATAGTTTTGGCTTTGATTGGAATGTGGCAGTATTTTTTGGGTTTCTCTTTGCTTTAAGTAGTACTGCCATCGTACTCAAGTTGCTTCAAGAATATGGTCAGGTTAATACGATTCCAGGGAGAACTACGCTTGCAATTTTGATCTTTCAAGATGTCATTATTGTACCATTAATGCTCTTCACCCCCATGCTTGCTGGCGAATCGGATAACGTATTGCTTTCTCTTTTATTTTTAGCTTTGAAGGGAGCTTTGGTGATCTTGCTTACCATAGTCACAGCGAAATATATTATTCCACATTTATTATATAGAGTAACCAAAACACGTAGTGAAGAGCTCTTCTTACTGAGCATAATTCTTACATGCTTTGCGGTTGCCTATGTCACTTCGCTTTTAGGATTATCTCTTGGTTTGGGAGCATTCTTAGCGGGCTTAATTATAAGTGAATCTGATTACAGTCATCATGCCACGGGTAAAATACTTCCATTTAGAGAAATATTTCTGAGTTTTTTCTTTGTCTCAGTGGGGATGTTGTTTGACATCTCATTTCTGTACGAGCATCTTCTAATAATATTTGGACTTACTGCACTGACTTTTGTAGTGAAATTTGTAGTAGTAGCTATATCCGTGAGAGCCATTGGCCAAGGATTTAAGGAAGCTTTTATGGTAGCATTTTCTATTTTCCAAGTTGGGGAGTTTTCTTTGCTTTTGGCTAAAGAGGGATTGAAATATAATTTACTCGATCCTTCTACTTATCAATATTTTTTAGCTATATCCATCTTGACAATGACAATCACTCCTTTCGTTTTGAAAAAAAGGGAGACGATCGCCTGTGGAATATTAAATTTACCCTTACCAAGCAGGTTAAATAGAAAATTTGGGAATGAAAATATTCCAAATGTACTTTTGGAAACCAAGGAGTTAAAAGATCATTTGGTCATAATAGGATATGGGCTTAATGGTAGAAATCTCTCAAAAGCAGCAAAATCAGCAAATATTCCATATTCCATCATTGAAACTAATCCTGAAACAGTCAAAGAAGAGTCAGTAAAAGGTGAACCAATCATGTTTGGCGATGCTGCCAATAGTGCCGTTTTAGAACATGTCAATATTCATAAAGCGAGGGTAGCTGTAATTGCAATTTCAAATCCTGAAGCAACCAAAAGAATCATATCAGCAATTAGATTGATCACCCAAAATCCATACATCATAGTTCGAACAAGGTACTTAGGAGAAATGGAAGCAAACCTCAAACTTGGAGCAAATGAAGTGATTCCTGAAGAGTTTGAGACATCCATAGAGATCTTTACGAGAGTTTTGGATAAATATTTGGTACCGAAGCATGACATTGATGACTTTACCATAGAAGTCCGATCTCATAAGTACGAGATGTTTAGAAATCTTTCCACCGAGATCAATTCTAAGTTTAGGGTTGATTTACCTGATATCAATTTTGTAAGCTTGAAAGTAGAGAAGGATTCAGGCGATTTGATAAATAAACCTATGAAAGAAGCAAGAATTCGAGATAACTATGGAGTAAACATCGTAGCAATCAAAAGAAAAAATAAAACAATCTCCGAAATCACAGGGGATGAAAAATTAAAATTGGGTGATATTATCTATGCCGTCGGCAAACCAGAGGCACTTGAAAAATTCGAAGCTGAAATTGAAGTAGATTAGATCAATCTTCCTTTGGTTTGAGAAATTCTATATTTCTTACACTTTGAAGGGCAGCTTGATTTTGAAAACTTTTGATATTATCAATTATTGACACCTTTTCTCGGGCTGTCAATCTCCAATTGAGAGAAGCTCTTTGAATTTCTTGAGCGGCGGGATTTACGGTACCCACAGAATCTGTCAATCCTCTATCCCTAAGAAATTCACTTGTAGAATATTCAAACTCAATCTTCTCAATATCAAACTCCATACTTTCCTTGAACTGATTGTATAAAACCTCATTATTTAGCGTTTGGATATTATCCCAATTGATTAAAATATTCTTTAAAGGAATTGACAATTTTTGAAAAATAGTTGGAAGAATTTTTTGATCTATTTCTGTGAATTTTTCTGAATCTCGTATGGTAATTAGAGTCACTCCTGATGTATTCTCTTTTATCCAATCTTGAAACACATAAATAAATCTCAAAGCATCTTGAATTCCAAAATTATCAGACAATCCCGCATCCATTGTTTCCATCTGAGGCAACGATGGTAATTGAATATGTGGAGTAATGAATGGAAATGTTGCTCCCATTCTTAAGGCACTTATAAAACGAAGATTGTCAGCATCTTGATCTTTAAAAAACCTCCTAAAATCAATCCCTTGGCTTTTTTCATTAATTCCTTCTGAACGTGAAGCTGATATTCCCATATAAGACATCGAATGCGGAGAGATGTAGAGTTTTCTCCCATCATTGGTAATCAATGGGGTAATTGGAAGCATTGGGATTTTGCTTTCGTACTCCGGTTTTGAATAGGCCTTGAGAGGCTTATCCATAATTTCTTTGGTGTTGATATTTAATTGATTCTCGAATGCAAAACCTCTATCCTGTAAATATTCCCGACCATTGTATGTGTAATATTGATTTCTAATAAATAAATCATTGACCAAAAGTGTAAATATGATTGGATTGAGATTATCTGAGGAAATTTGATGTAAATATTCTTTGTTGAGGTAATTTATACCTGGTTCTTCTTGATGTCTCAAATAGAGCTCTCGGAAAAATGCGGCGCCAACAACTCCCCCAGAAGCTCCAGTAATCATTTGAGTATGATTAAAAACTTTGCCTTGACTCGCTTTCTCTACATGTTGCAATACATTGAGAGTCCAAAGTGCTGCCCTCTGACCACCTCCACTTGTCGTGATAAAGATCATTCTAGGTACTGTCTTAGATGGAAACTTTGCCTTCCAGTTTTCTAAGATTTGAATGGTATTTGACCTGTCTTTTTCTACACTATCTGGATGCAAAAGATTTTGTAGATTCTCTAAGTTATAAACAGCTGGTTTAGTGTCATAATTCATACCAAATGCGGTATGCGGACGATTCAACAAAGGAGATTTTGATAGAAAATTAAAAAGCAACAAGAAAATAATAATCACCGGCGCTAGCCATTCTCGTAACCAAAAAGCCAAAGCTCCAATCAACATCATGATGATAGCAAATAGCAAAGTAGCACTCATTGCAGCAGGAATCTGTAGGACAGGATATTCTCTAAAAAAACCTAAAAACAATATAAGTAAGATCAAAACTGATTGAATTATTATTAAATTCAGGTGATTCTGATCAAAAACCCTTAAAAGCTGATGCCCTTCGAATCTAGCTAAATCAAGCCTGACGGGTTCAAAACCATTTCTTATATCTAAATAGTAAAGAACCTTGTTCTTAGTCTCTTTACTCTCTTTGATTCTCCTGAGCATATTTGCCCTTGGGATCCTTGTCTTTCGCAGTCTTTTCTCAACAGAATCAGCAAAAATCACAAACAAATCCTTGTTCGTAAATGCAAAGTAGCTAAAAATGATCGCATATATTAAAATTGAACCCCCAGTAAACCCTAAAAAATATTCAAAAACCTCAATTCTATCCTCATGTTCGTTGTCAAGTTGGAAACCTATAAATCTATACAAATAGACGATATAAAATACTAGAGGAATGATGGCATTATTGATGCAATACTGAATAAATGGGCGAGGAATAACTGCTAGAAACTTAAACTTTGCGCCATCCAAAATATAGGTTGTCATATGAAAAGCCATGGTAAATACACCAAAGGCTACACCCATCAAAAAAAATCCTTTCCAAGAAACTTCATTTAGGTATTCTGGATCTAGAAACAAGAAGGGAATCCCTAAGACAGTGCCAAATTTTTCCAAAATGATCAATAATAAGATTGCCCATAGCAAAAGAAGCGGGATATTTTTCTTCAAATGAAGAAAGAAAAGTTGAATAGGAAAACTATAATATATATTATTCCACATAAGCTGAATTTCAAAAGTAATATACACTTATTTTTTATAGAGAATCAAGCTCTATCGTAATTTGGGCAACTTTACGCAATCTATCATCAAGTTTTAGCATTTAAAAAAAGGAAATCAGAATTCCAGCAATTGATTGTGGCTTATGCCAATTAACCTTACCTTCGCAAACAAAATAAAAATTGAAAATATGAGAGTTTGGTTCTTGTGTAAGGTAAAGTACGCCAAAGAAAATGAAGAAGGTTTACTTAAAAATGTATCAGAGCAATATTTAGTAGATGCTGTTTCATTTACAGAAGCCGAGGCTAGAATATATGATATGCTAGGTTCTGTAATTCGAGGTGATTTTCAAGTGACCAATATCAGTAAAAGTAATATTGTGGATGTTTTCTTTTATGAAGATATTGACATTTGGCATAAATGTAAAATCACATACATAGTGACGGATGCTGATAGTGGGAAAGAGAAAAAAGTAACCCAATTCATGCTTGTGACGGCGCACGATGTGAAAGAAGCTTACGAAAGAATATTTGAGAGTTTGAACAATATGCTTGTGACTTTCAGGGTACCAGAAGTCACAGAAAGTCCAATTGTGGAAATCTTTCCTTATGAAAAAGATGATGAAGAATTACTCCCTCAACCAGGAGCAAACTTAAAACCACTCAGTGAAGTAAAAGCAGAACAAGAAAGACGTGAAGAACTGAGAAATGTAAATAAACCTCTGGAAGAGCATACTTTCGATGAAAACCAAGAAGAAATAGAACTTAAACAATATGAAGAAAACAGGGACGAATAGTCCCTGTTTTTTTATCCTCTTAGCTGATTTTCAATTACGAATTGTATCAATTCTTCTACTGAAATCCCAGATCTTTCGGATGCATCAGAAATATCATCCCTACTCACTTGCGCTGCAAAGCTTTTGTCTTTCAACCGCTTTTTGACGCCTTTGATTTCCATCCCTTCATACCCCTGTGGCCTCATCAGCGAGTAAGCATGGATAAAGCCAGATAATTCATCAAAAGCATAAAGCATTTTATCCATCTCTGAATCAGGGTTTACACCAAAATACCGAGGCCCATGACTTGCTATAGCTTTTATAATTCTTGGATCAATTTTCCTGAACTCCAATTCTTCTATTATCTTTTTACAATGTTCATCAGGCCATTGATCCCAATCAGCATCATGAAGTAATCCAGCCAAATGCCACATGTGTTGTTGTCCTTTATCATAATTCTTGAGCTCAGCAAAGCGCTTCATCAAATGTCCAACTTGTTTCATATGAAAAAGCAGCTTTTCATTTTTTACCCAATCAGTCAACAATTCATTGGCTTCTGATAAAGATAAAACGTTTCCTAAATTTTCAGGAGAACCAAATTCTATTCTGTTAAGAGGATGAGTCAATTCCATATTGAAATTATTATATTAATTATTTTCAAATTCATTTAAATGCATTTCAAATAAATATTTTTGCTTTTTGTTTAAATCTTATTAATTTAAGTATTATTTTCGAAACATGAAGACCACAAAAGATATGATTGGATATAACAAATCTTCAATATTGACTTCCAATTATTTTTATTTCATAAGCCTTGATTCGGGTAATAGGGTTTTGGAAACTAATTCCAAATTCCATAGCCAATTGTCAATATTTGAAAATTCGCTAATTGGACAGGTTTTTGGTGAAATTTTGTTTCCCAATGATTTTCTAAATTATCAAAGATTATTGAGTAAAACATTAGAAAAAGGAGAAAGAAATTTTAAAATGGATCTTAGAAAAATCAATGAAGATGGATCGGACTTTCATTGGACGCGTTGGGAATTTTCAATTGATAGAGGAATTGATCAAGAATTCACAATAAATGGTATTGGACATGATATTTTAAAAAATAATGAAAAAACAATAGAATTCCCTGATTTCATTTATGAACATCAAATCAAAAATGAAATCATGGAGGGCCTATTTGAAGATAACTTAATTGGGTTTTGGATTTGGGATATCGAGAATGACACTGATATTCTCAGTGTTTCCTTGAGAACAATGCTTGGATACGATTATGAAATCAAGAGAAAAAATGAGGTGAAATGGAAGAAACATATTCATCAACAAGATTTTCAAAAAGTACTTTTACAGCTTAATGATCATTTTTCAAGTTTTGGAAAAATCCCATTTCATAGTGAAATGAGAGTTAGAACACTTACAGGCAAAGAAATCTGGACGATTTGTTATGGCAAAGTCATCAAATGGAGCAATGAAGGAAAAGCTTCTAGCATGGTTGGTTGCTTTTTTGATGTTTCAGAAAAGAAAAAATCAGAAGGTATTTTGGAAAAACAAAACCAATTTTTAAAAACACTTACATTCAATCAATCCCATTTGATGCGATCAAAACTTGCTAATATTATGGGAATATTAGAAGTCATACAACCAAAACAAAATCCTGAAGAAGTACCCGAATTAATTGCATTAATTAAGGAGGAAGCTTTCAAGTTAGATATAGCCCTTCAAGAAAGCATTCACTCCTCTAGTGCCTTTAATTCAGATAAATCAGATTAATTTTTGGTTTCTAGGTTTAAAACAAAGCCCTTGTTTTCCCAACTAAATTTCAATTCTCCTTTTTTTGAACTTGATTGGATCACGTCAAATCTCAATTGTTCAACCATTTCTTCTGGTTGGATATTTTCAGTCTCAAACCTTATCACATCCAATGATTCATCATAATCATCAGCTAGATGTTGGTCATAATTTGAATTCAAGATAACAGTCCAGCCAGTTTCCATTGGTATTGTAAATAGCGCATATTTTCCAGCTGAAACCAATTCTCCCTCAATAATCAAATCTTCATTGAAAGAAATATTGGTGGCTGAATGTGCTCCCGTAACCCAAACCTCATTTAAAGCCACTAAGCCTCCAAATACTTGCCGTCCTCTAACACTCGGAGCAGAATAGTCCAAATGAACGTGATTAGAACCGATATTAGCCATAGCCGAAGTCCTAGGACTCTTAGAGGTAGCTGGTTCTGATGTTGCTGCATGGTCATGATGTGCGTGTCCATTTGAATCCTCTACTTTCCCCTCTTCTTTATTTGAAGAACAAGAAAGGATGATGAATGAGAAAAGGATGACTAGATATTGGTTGGTTTTCATATTTTTAAGTTTGATTGTGTACTTTTTATATAATATACTTCGTGAAATAAGATTAATATATACCTTCGGAGAAATAAGGGAAGTGAAATAAAGTTGAATTATACTTCGTAAAATATAATTGAAATATGTATCGGGATAATTCAAACTCTTAACTGAGTTTAGCGATTAAATCCCTTAAATAGGACAAAGGGAAATCATCGAAATCTAAGCTTTGACCTAACCTACTTGAAATTTATTGATATTTTAACGAAGGATCAAATCGCAAATAAGAAGATAAGAGCTGAATTGGAAACTTCAAATTGCTTCTTTCAAAACTTAAAAGTTTACACTTTTGGAAATGAATACTCCAATTTTGATCCCTTATGCATTATGTTAATGCAACAAGAAGAGTATCAAATCAAAAAAGCTTGACAAAAAATATAAATCGAGGCGTTGTGAAATTTTGGAGGTGAAGAGTCAGCAAAAGCTGTTTGATCAGCTATTGCAATTTCGTAGGTTGATATTTCAGTCTGGAAATTCGGAAATACAAAATCAATACCTAAAGCATGAAAATCTAAAATATCAGAAATCTGTTGATCAGTATTTGGAAGTTCTAAACTTGAAACATCACCACAACAACCTTGCATTGGTTCAGGAGATTCACAACAGGTTTTATATTCCGCAAAAACATTTACTCTTTGGAAGTCGTCACCTCAAAAATGCATTGAATAGCTCAGCCCTGCGTTGAAAAACACATAGAAAACTAAGAGTGATATTTTGATAAATGATTTCACAAAGGGTATTTACGCTTCAAATATAGGAAGGTTTTGATTTGTAAATGTATAGAATTTTTGTTGGAGTTTATAATCATCCAAGTTTTGTGAAAACTTACTATTCAAAAAAATGCAAGTCAATTAATATCCCCACTTACTTTTTGAAGGATTAATTGATCATATTATCAACAAAAAAATCATTTGTTTTTCAAATCAAAAAATAGAAAATAAAAATGAAATGGAGAATTGATAATTTTCTAGATCTTTTCCTAGATTTAAAATCTGAACCAATCTAAAAACTCTTTTAAGCAATGAGACTAACTTTACATCTATTGTCAATACTTATAATAAGCTTTTCAACAAATCTACTAGGCTATAGCCAAACTGAACAAGGAGCCCTTGATGCTACAGAAGCATATTTTACTGCCAAAATGTGTGATGATTATGAAACTCTCCTGAATTTGACTTTACCAGACTTGATTGAGCAAGCTGGAGGGAGAGAAAGTATGAAGGCTACACTTTCAAAAATTCATGACAATCAAAGAGCAAAAGGTATCGTCCTTCAGGGATATAAAATCAAACAAGATATTGAGCAAGCGAAAACCAAACTAGAAACTCACGTTTTGATTCCAATAGTCACCATAAGCAAAGTACCTGGAGGAACGGTGACTACAGAAGGGCATTTGATCGCGGTAGGATCTGATGAAAATTCAAAATGGCATATTGTAGAAACTTCTTCTCTCAACGAATTTAACATCCATAAAGTAATCGCAAATTGGGATAATACGATCGTTCTTCCTTATAAAAAAGCGCCTGTTTTTAAAGAGGACAAATGATTATCAGAAATGACATCTGTCACCGAATTGTTCTAAATAGCATTATCCACATGATCACAGGTGACAAGTATGCAGATTGGTATCATAGGGAATAGTTATAAATTCCAGGTAAAATATCTTTCAATCAATTTTCCCTTATTTGAAATTAAATAATCTAGATACAGTTTTGCGACAGGTGAAAATTTTCTTCTCTTTAAGTAAATTAAATTCCATTGAGTGTTTATTGGAAAACCTTTCACAGGAATAATCTTAAGATCTCCAGATTTAATTTCATTTTTAATCCCTATCAAGGGCATGATTGAGCATCCTATACCTGCCAATACTGCTTGCTTTACCGCCTCATTTGAGGTTAATTCAATTTTTTTCCTAATCAATACTTTTTTACTGTTTAAAAATTTTTCCATTGACATTCTTGTCCCTGAACCCTCCTCTCTATAAATCAAAGTTATTTCTTCAAGAATTCTTTCACTGTACTCCTTTTCTTCAAGTAAAAAATCTCGATTTCCAACCAAATAAAGCTGATTTGGCATCAGTTCAACCCCATCAACTTGCAGTTGTTCTGGCAAAATTGAAACCAAAGCAAAATCGACTTCATTGGCCGACAAACTCTCAAGAACCCTAGCTTTATTAGTAACATCCAATTTTAAATCAACTTCGGGATGATCTTTGAGAAAATTTGACAAAAAATAAGGCATAACATACTTACCCGTAGAAACCACCGAAATTTTAAGCTTCCCCGACATCAGCCCCTTAAATGCCGCCGTTTTGTAATTGATCCCCTGTACCTCTTCAATTATTTTTTCAGTTGCGGCTGCAATTTCTCTTCCAAAGTCGGTGACTACTAATTTCCTCCCTACGATTTCTGTCAAAGGAATATCGAATTGATCTTGAAGATTTTTTAATTGAATAGAAACTGCAGGCTGTGTTAAATGTAATTCTTCAGCAGCTTTTGTTATACTTTTTGTCTCCGTGATTTTTTGAAAAATCATCAATTGGTGCAGTGTATAATTCATAAATTTACTTTATTAAATAAACAATAAACATAAAATAAATACTATAAGAATTAAGTTTCAAATAGCTCTTTTTGTTTCGATTACTATTAAACATCTAACTCCGTGACTTTTATTCCATTGATTCCCATAGCCAGATAAAATATCTTTAAATAAAAAAATCAGTCTCTCAACTGATTTTTAGAATCCTATAAGTTTCTAATTTTCCATTTGGACTTCAAATAGCCCCAAAGTAGCTTGGGGCTTAGTGCTTTTTTCCCCTAGAGGCCTCTAACATATCCCACATTTCTTGAGGAATTGCTTCCAGATTATTGAATTCTCCCGCACCTTGAAGCCATTCACCACCATCTATTGTAACTACCTCTCCATTTACATAGCTTGAATAATCTGACATCAAATAAGCTGCTAAATTGGCTAACTCTTGATGTTCACCTACTCTTCCTACAGGTACCTTCTTAGCTGGATCAAACTTTTTAACTAAATCTCCAGGAAGCAAACGACTCCAAGCTCCTTCTGTTGGAAATGGCCCAGGGGCAATAGCGTTTGACCTAATCTTATATTTAGCCCATTCTACTGCAAGAGATCGTGTCATAGCAAGAACCCCCGCCTTCGCCGCTGCACTGGGTACAACATACCCTGACCCTGTCCATGCGTATGTAGTGACGATATTGAGGAATGTCCCAGCTTGTTTCGCTGCAATCCATCGCTTACCAGCGGTCATGGTAACATTGGCAGTTCCTTTGAGGACAATATCTATCACTGTGTTGAAAGCGTTTGTGGAGAGGCGCTCAGTAGGGCTGATAAAATTACCAGCTGCATTATTTAAAACACCATCAACTTTCCCAAAAATAGCATCAGCTTCATCAAATAATTTTTCTACTTGATCAATCTCTCGCACATCGCAAGCTACAGCAAGTACTTTTCCACCTGTCTCCTTTTCCATTTCTTTGGCAGTTTCTTGCAAGACATCCAATTTCCTCGATGTAATGACCAAGTTAGCTCCTAATCTCAAAAAATACAGTCCCATGGATTTCCCCAGGCCAGTTCCACCTCCAGTAATTATAATAGTTTTGCCTTTTAGGGCACCATCCTTTAGCATTCCTTCTGTATAGCTCATTGATTTTATGTTTTTAGACTGATAATATATCGATTCCAAAATGGAAAAGAAAGAAACCTAATACCTTTTGGCATTATTTTTTTTAGTCTATTAAAGAGACTAAATTCGCCAAATAAAATCGACTGATGAAAAACCAGATTTTTATACTCCTTGCTGCCTTCTTTATTTATTCCTGTACAAATGATATTGAAAGGAATATTACAACAAATCTTCAAGCTGAAGCCAATGAAATATTTCAAACATCTTTAGCATTAGAAGAAAGTCTGAGTTATGTTTTTCTCAGTTTTGAGGATTATCAGGATGCTCAAACTGATACTTTACCTGGATGCCCAACGATTTTGATTGATGAGATTGATAAAAAGGTTGAACTTCAATTTACTGTTAACTCCAATTGCCCAAGTCAAAAATTAAATAGAAGTGGCAATCTCGTTTTAGATTTTAACACGATAAACTTGATAGATCAAGAAGTCCTCTTGTCTTATGATAATTATAAAATTAAGGCTTTTGAAATTATAGGGAACCGTAGATTTACAAAATCAGCATCAATCAGCTCCTCAAATCTATGGCAGGAAAATTTTATGGATCTATTGATTGTAGATGAGTTTCAGAATAGCACAAAAATCTCAGGATCATACGATCATAGACTAGAAATAATCAATGATACTTTAATAAGTTTTACGAGCTCCGGAAATCTTGAAGGCAGAAACATCACGGGAAGACCATTAAAAATGACACAAATCACTCCAAGACTATATCAAAATGTCTGTATAGAAGAAGGTCAAGTAATCGCAAGCTCTGGCGTAGAAACATGGGAGATTTTTAGGACTCCCACTAGGTCACTTGCACATACATTAACTTTTTCTTCAGATTCAGCTTGTGTTTCAAAAGCCAGTCTTCAGCTTTCTGATGGGAGGTTGATTGTTTTTGAACAATAAAAAAAGCCAGACTTATCGGCCTGGCTTTTCAATAGGTAAAATAGATAATATTAGTATCTGTAATATTCTGGCTTGTATGGCCCTTCTGGAGTTACACCGATATACTCGGCTTGATCTTCAGAAAGTGTATCCAACTCAACACCTAATTTAGAAAGGTGTAAAGCAGCTACTTTTTCATCCAAATGTTTAGGCAATACATATACTCCAGGCTCATACTGATCTGTATTTGTCCAAAGTTCTAATTGAGCCAAAGTCTGATTTGTAAAAGAATTAGACATAACAAAAGAAGGATGTCCAGTTGCACAACCTAAGTTTACCAATCTACCTTCTGCCAACAAGATGATTTCTTTTCCATCAATAGTGTAAAGATCTACTTGTGGTTTGATCACATCTTTGGTATTGCCATAGTTCTTGTTCAACCAAGCCATATCGATTTCATTATCGAAGTGACCGATGTTACAAACGATAGCTTTGTCTTTCATAGCTCTGAAGTGAGGCTCTGAAATGATATCTTTATTTCCAGTTGCAGTTACTACGATATCCGCTTCTTTGACAGCATCTACCATCTTCTTAACAGCAAAACCATCCATAGCTGCCTGAAGCGCACAAATTGGATCAATTTCAGTTACGATAACTCTAGCTCCAGCTCCTCTTAATGATGCTGCAGAACCTTTCCCTACATCACCATAACCAGCTACAACAGCAACTTTACCAGCCATCATCACATCGGTTGCTCTTCTAATAGCATCTACCAAAGACTCTTTACAACCATATTTGTTGTCAAATTTAGATTTAGTAACTGAGTCATTCACATTGATAGCAGGCATTGGAAGTGTGCCTTTTTTCATTCTTTCATACAGTCTGTGAACACCAGTAGTGGTTTCTTCAGAAAGACCTTTTATCCCAGATACTAATTCAGGGTAATGATCTAAAACCATATTCGTCAAATCACCTCCATCATCAAGAATCATATTTAGTGGCTGTCTTTCTTCTCCAAAAAAGATTGTCTGCTCAATACACCAATCAAATTCTTCCTCGGTCAGACCTTTCCAAGCATAAACCGAAATTCCAGCTGCCGCAATAGCTGCTGCTGCGTGATCTTGAGTCGAGAAAATATTACAAGAAGACCAAGTTACTTCAGCTCCAAGTGCAACTAAAGTTTCAATCAAAACCGCAGTCTGAATAGTCATGTGAAGGCAGCCTGCAATTCTTGCGCCTTTTAGCGGTTGTGCAGCACCATACTCTTCTCTCAGTGCCATCAAACCTGGCATTTCCGCTTCTGCTAATTTAATTTCTTTTCTTCCCCATTCTGCTAGGGAAATATCTTTCACCTTGTACTTGATGAATTTGTCAGATTTAGTTTCAGACATATTTATATTTATTAATTTAATGATCAAATTTAGAATGCAAATTTACAGCTTTTTTGAGTCAAAAGAAAATTTGGCTTTTACACAAAACTAACCTCCTTGAAGTTATAATAGTTTATCTCCCCGTCATCTTTTTGTATCACCAAACGACCATCTTCACACACATTTATTATTTTCCCTTTAAACTCAGTCTTATCATAGTATTGAGACCATTTTTCGAAGCGAAAGAGATTCTGCATATAATAATTCCTCAGGTTTTCAAGATTTCCATTTTTCAATACGAGGTAATTAGTTTCGATCTTTTTTATTAAAAGTTTAAAAATTTCCCATTTATCAAATTCAATACCTGACAACTTGGTCAAAGAAGTGGCAGTTGGAATCTCAAAATGAAATTGATTGATATTTAAGCCAATTCCAATGATAGAAAATTCAATTCCCTTTTGACCAATAATATTTTCTATCAAAATCCCTCCTAATTTACCATCAAAATCATGCACTATATCATTTGGCCATTTGATTTTCAAATCTCTAGTGTATTGACTCAAAACTTCATGAATAGCATTCGAAATGAAGATATTTAGATTAAACTGTTCTCTAGGGTCAATAAATTTAGGCGAAAGAATCAGAGAAAATGTTAAGTTTTTGCCAGCTTCACTTTGCCAAATATTCCCTCTTTGTCCTTTGCCTTTTGTTTGATTTTCAGTTGTGATAATTGTGCCCTCAGCTGCCTCTTTGGATTTAATTTTACCCATGGCAATTTCATTTGTAGAATGACACTCTGACAGATTAATGATATCTTTACCGAGAAATATTGTATTGGCAAGGATTTTATACATTTTTAATAGTTATTTTGTGTTTCTATGAAGATATATATCGTTACAGCCTAGCGACCAAAAAGATTTAGTAAAATTAAATTAAAATTATGACAGCAGAAGAGCTGAGTAAAATTATTGTAAAAGGAATGGAGGATAAAAAAGCCTCTGATATTGTTATTATGGATTTGAGGACAGTTAAAAACTCTATGACTGATTTTTTTGTGGTTTGTTCAGGCTCTTCAAATACTCAAGTTGAAGCAATAGCTGATGCAATTGAAGAAGAAGTGATCAAAACCTGTAAGGAAAAACCATGGAGAACTGAGGGTAAAAATAACAATCAGTGGGTTTTGATGGATTACTTCAATGTAGTTGTACATATTTTCCTTAAAGATCAGCGAGAATTCTATGGCATAGAAGAACTTTGGGGAGATGCCAAATTCACATACGTAGATTAAATTCAAGTTTTGAACTTTCACACCTTTATTTCGTTTTACAAAAGTTAAAATAGCATTAAATACCAAGCGATGAGCGAAAATAATAAAAGCAAAAAATTCATTCCAAAACCACCTCAAAAACCAAATTTTCAAATTTGGCTGATAGTTACGGCAGTAGTGGTTTTGATTGGGGTAACATGGTTTAACCAACGAAGCTCTGTAATCAACATTACCAAAAGTAAATTTGAAGATATGTATTTAGCCAATGATGTGGCTAAGGTGTTAATAATCCGAAATCAAAATAGAGTTGATATCACTTTGAAAGAAAGCTCTCTTGAAAACGAAAGATATAAAACCGAATTAGATGTAAATGGACCTTTTTACAATCCTGGAGGCCCACATTATTCTGTAGAAGTAGCAAGTGCAGAGAAATTCGCAAGTGATTTTGAAGAGCTTGAGGCGAAAGTTTCAGAAGATCAAAGGATTGGGTATAATGTCAAAAACGAAGAAAGTTGGGGAAATTGGTTCTCAAGTTTCGGATTTTTGATCATTCTCTTTATCCTTTTTTGGGTAATGATGAGAAGAATGGCTGGGCCAAGCGGTCCAGGTGGACAGATATTTAATGTAGGTAAATCAAAAGCACAACTATTTGATGCTGAAAATAAAGTAAAGATCACCTTCGATAATGTAGCAGGTCTTGATGAAGCAAAAGAAGAAGTCCAAGAAATTGTAGAATTCCTAAAAACACCAGCCAAGTTCACCAAATTAGGCGGTAAAATCCCAAAAGGAGCCTTATTGGTAGGACCTCCAGGAACAGGTAAAACCCTACTCGCTAAAGCTGTTGCAGGTGAAGCAGGCGTCCCTTTCTTTACACTTTCAGGATCCGACTTTGTGGAAATGTTTGTTGGAGTTGGTGCAGCAAGGGTAAGAGATCTCTTCAAGCAAGCAAAAGAGAAAGCTCCATGTATCATATTTATTGATGAGATTGATGCGATTGGTAGATCTAGAGGAAAAGGTCAAATGCCAGGCTCTAACGATGAAAGAGAAAATACATTGAATTCACTTCTTGTCGAGATGGATGGTTTTGGAACTGATTCAGGTGTAATTGTTTTGGCAGCAACCAATAGACCTGATGTACTTGACAGTGCTCTTCTAAGAGCAGGGAGATTTGATAGACAAATCAGTATTGACAAACCAGACATAATTGGTAGAGAAGCAATCTTTAAAGTTCATTTAACCCCAATAAAAACGGCGGATGACATTGATGCAAAAAAACTGGCAGCTCAAACACCAGGTTTTGCTGGTGCTGAGATTGCAAACGTATGTAATGAAGCAGCTTTGATTGCAGCAAGAAGAAACAAAGCAGCTGTTGATATGCAGGATTTTCAGGATGCTGTAGATAGAGTCATTGGAGGTCTTGAGAAGAAAAACAAAATCATTTCTCCTGAAGAAAAGAAAATAGTAGCCTACCATGAAGCAGGTCACGCTGTAGCTGGCTGGTTCTTGGAACATGCTGATCCATTAGTGAAAGTAAGTATTGTTCCTCGGGGTGTTGCCGCTCTCGGTTATGCTCAGTATTTACCAAAGGAGCAATTCCTCTATCAAACAGAACAATTGATAGATGAAATGTGCATGACTCTTGGAGGAAGAGCGGCTGAGGAGATCATCTTCGGAAAAATTTCTACAGGAGCATTGAGTGATTTGGAAAGAATCACCAAAATGGCCTATTCAATTGTTTCTATTTATGGAATGAATGAAAAAATTGGAAACGTATCTTTCTATGACAGCAAAGCTTCTGAATATAGAGCTACTAAGCCTTATTCTGAAAAAACTTCTGAAACAATAGATGAGGAGGTTAGAAAGCTTATAGAGTTTGCTTATCTGAGAACAAAAGATTTGCTTACAGAAAGAAAAGCAGAACTGGAAATATTGGCAAAAGAGCTCCTTGAAAAAGAAATTCTATTTCAGATGGACTTAGAAAGACTTATAGGAAAGAGACCTTTTGAAAAGGAGACTACTTATGAGGCATTTACAAAAAAAGTAGATGCCAACGATAAAGCCGCCGCTGAAAAAAAGATCAATAATGATCTTGAAAAAGAGAAAAATGACACTACTGAAAGTGTTGAAATCCCATCTCAAATAGGTGAGAATAAAGATTGAGGATAAATCTAATAAAATTTAAAATCCCCTAGTCAATCAATTGATTAGGGGATTTTTTTTGATACAAAAAGGTTTATCTAGAATCAAGTATATTTTTTTACAATAAATGATTAGGTGTAAGATCTTCTCCCTATAAAATAACACTTTATAATCTGCACAAAATTGAAAGCTCTTTTAAGGTTTTTGAAATGTAGACTGACACATCATTGAAGCAAAAAACATTTCATTTCTAATCAAACGATTGACTCACAATAAGCTGAAAAACTTACAAAGCTATTTTGGTAGGTAAATCGTAATTATCAAAAAGTATGTTTACAGAAAAAAAAGAGGAGAGAAAATGCGAAACATTTCTCTCCTCTTTTTCAAATTCTAAATAGAATAATTACACTCTTCTAATTTTATTTATCTGTTAATTTTCCTTTTGAACTATCTGAACCACCTGATTCATCACCAGCAATGCTAGATCTCATATCTGTATCAGATTTGATGTTTTCCATTCTATAATAATCCATGATCCCCAAATTACCTGATCTGAATGCATCTGCAATTGCTTTTGGAATATCTGCTTCCGCTTCAATTACTTTAGCTCTCATTTCTACAGACTTGGCTTTCATTTCTTGTTCTAAGGCGACAGCCATTGCTCTTCTTTCTTCAGCTCTTGCTTCAGCAACTTTCAAATCAGCAGATGCTTGATCTATCTGCAATTTTGCCCCAATGTTTGTTCCTACATCAATATCAGCAATATCTATCGATAAGATCTCAAATGCAGTTCCCGCGTCCAAACCTCTTTCAAGTACCAATTTTGATATTTTATCTGGATTTTCTAAAACGCTTTTATGATTTTGAGCTGAACCAATAGAGGTTACAATTCCTTCTCCAACTCTGGCTAAAATCGTCTCTTCCCCAGCACCACCTACGAGCTGCGCAATATTTGCTCTAACCGTAACTCTAGCTTTTGCAATAAGTTGAATTCCATCTGCGGCAACTGCTGCCACATTTGGAGTATTGATTACTTTTGGATTTACAGAAATCTGAACTGCTTCAAAAACATCTCTACCAGCCAAGTCAATAGCTGTGGCTTGCTTGAAACTTAAGTTGATATTTGCTTTATCAGCTGAAATCAATGCCCTAATTACATTGGGTACGTTACCACTAGCTAAATAATGTGTCTCCAGATCATTAGTAGTCAAATCCAAGCCTGCTTTAGTAGCTGTAATCAATGAATTCACAATAATACTTGGTGGCACTTTTCTTATTCTCATTCCGATCAACTCTCCAATGCCCACCTTTACATTTGAAAAAATGGCCGTAATCCAAAGATTGACTGGTACGAAATATAAAAAGACAAAAAGAAGTATCAGCCCGGCAAAGGCTGCAAATAAAATAAATGCCGAATTAGTCATTTCCATAGTTTAATATTTTACGATGATTCTATTATCTTCCAATTTAGTAATAAATACGATTGTACCGACAGAAATAAATCCTGATTCTGATTTTACTTCATAAATTTTTTCTAAAAACTCAGCTTTTCCAATGGGCTTGATATCAGAAACAGCTTTCCCTTTCATTCCTAATTCCAATCCAAGCAGTCTTCCGTCAAATGATCTGCTAGTCATAGCTTCTTTCAAGGCAAACTTATTCCAGACTCCAGATTTAAAGCCATAAAATATAGCCATAAAGTTAGCTAAAAGGGCAAATCCTAAAATCACCCATGCGATTGAAGGATCGAATTTTAAGAAAGAGTAATAAATTCCAGCTCCAGTAAAAATCAATCCCAAAATACCAATAATCGTAGTTCCGGGAACAAAAATGATCTCTGTAAGGATCAATATAAGACCAATAGAAAGAAGCGATAAAAGGATAAACCAAGTCATAATCAATGTTTTTTGATGCCGATAGTAAACTTAATTCATTTTCCTTTAAATACTAAATGTGATTTACTACAGTTTTGCCAAAAGGCAATCTCAATCAAAATATTTATTAAACAACAGAAAAACAAACTGTTAGAATAGTTTTTTTATAATATATTTAGTTCAAAATATAAACTATGTATTTATCAATTTATGAAAAAACAATTATCTTATCTTAAACTGGCTATTTTAATATTAGTAATCAGTTTATTTTCCTCAATCCAAGGTTTTAGTCAGGAACTTAAAACTCCCTCCGAAGGCAAATCTCTCGTCTATTTTGTAAGGTCAAATGGAACTGGAGCTTTGATTAATTTCAAGTTTTTTGATGGGGAAAAATATCTGGGGAAATTTAATGGGATGAAATATTTCATCTATGAATGTGAGCCAGGAGAACATATGTTTTGGGCATCTTCTGAAAACAGATCGTTTGTAGAGGCTAATTTAGAAAGCGGAAAGGTTTACTTAATGGAGGTTAGACCGACACCGGGTGCCATAAAGGCTGCTGTTAAGCTAATTCCTGTCGCCCCTGACAATGTGAAAAGCAAAAAGAAAATTGAAAAGCTGATAGCCAAAAAAGAGCCTTTTGAAATGGATTCAAAAGATTTTTCAGATGAGGCAGAAGATCTTGGCTTTTTCATTTCTAATAGTCTGAAGAAATATAATTCAGACAAAGAAAAGAATAAAACTATTTCGCAGATGCCTTCAAATTATTTCCACAAATAATTTTATAAAGAATGAAGACTAAATATATACTTCTATTTACAATTCCAATTCTTTTCAGCCTAAATAGTAAGGCGCAAAACCTTAGCTCAACACAAGGCAATACTTCATTGGGAATTGGTGTAGGATTGCCTTATGGGGGCATTGGATTAAAAATAAATCATAATATCAAAGATCATCTCTCTCTTTTTGGAGGTTTGGGATACAATACGCTTGGACTTGGAGCAAATTTCGGAATGAATTATATCTTCCCAACGGAAAAAACTACTGAATTCTTCCTGACCGCAATGCTAGGCTACAATGCTGTAATAAATATTGAAAATATTCCGGAGTATCAAAACACTTATTATGGATTGAGTATTGGGCCTGGTATAAAATTAAATTCCAGAAGATATGAAGAAAGATATTGGGATCTAGGTCTACTTCTCCCATTTAGATCTTCAAATTATAGAAATGATCTTGAAGCACTTGAAAATAATCCTAACATCACTATAGAATCAAAACCATTTCCGGTGCAGATTTTTGTTGGGTATAATATCCCAATAAGCTCTAGGAAATAACACCCCTGTAGAAAATAATAAGGAGCCCTCTGAAAATTAACACTTTCAAAGGGCTCTTTTTATGATTTTAATAGGCCCTTGCAAATAGCACTCTTCCTTTGGAAGGGTTGCCAGTAAGGATACATTTTCCTGATTCTTCTTTTTGATCTAAAGGAATACATCTGATTGTCGCCTTGGTCAACTCTTTGATTTTTTCTTCAGTCTCAGAAGTCCCATCCCAATGCGCTGAGAGGAATCCTCCTTTTGTTTCAATTAAATCAAGGAATTCATCCCAAGTATTTACCTCTGTAGTCATTTCTGCTCTGAAGTCAAATGCTTTCTGATAAATTGTCTTTTGGATTAATTCGAGCATTTCAGAAACATAATCTTCAATCTGAATTAGAGCTAAATCTACAGTCTCTTTGGTCAAGGTATCTCTTCGCGCTACTTCTATCGTATTGTTTTCTAAATCTCGCGGCCCCATAGCTATCCTTAAAGGCACTCCCTTCAGTTCATATTCAGCAAATTTCCATCCTGGCTTATGCGTGTCTCTTTTATCGAAATGAACGGAAATTCCTTTTGATTTAAGTTTAGCGATTATTTCTTTAGCTTTTTCTGCTATTTGATCAAACTCTTCGTCAGTCTTATAAATAGGTATGATTACAACCTGTATTGGAGCAAGCTTTGGAGGCAAAACCAAACCATTATCATCAGAATGTGCCATGATTAAAGCACCCATCAGACGCGTACTTACTCCCCATGATGTTCCCCATACATGTTCCAAACCTCCTTCTTTAGTAGCAAACTTCACATCAAAAGCTTTTGCGAAATTTTGTCCTAAGAAATGCGATGTTCCAGCTTGGAGCGCTTTCCCATCTTGCATCATTGCTTCAATACAATAGGTATCCTCAGCACCGGCAAATCTTTCGTTGGCACTTTTCACTCCCTTTACTACTGGAACGGCCATAAAAGTTTCAGCAAATTCTGCATAAACATTTAGCATTTGGACTGTTTCATCTATGGCTTCTTGTCTCGTAGCATGAGCCGTATGACCTTCTTGCCAAAGAAACTCAGTTGTTCTTAAAAACAGTCTGGTTCTCATTTCCCATCTTACTACATTTGCCCATTGATTGACTAAAAGAGGCAGATCTCTATAAGATTGAATCCAGTTTTTATAGGTACTCCATATCACTGTTTCTGATGTAGGTCTGACGATTAACTCTTCCTCCAGCTTCGCCTCTGGATCTACGATTACGCTTTTTCCATCTTCCGAATTCTTGAGTCTATAATGTGTAACCACAGCACACTCTTTTGCAAACCCTTCAACGTGGCTCGCTTCTTTAGAAAGGAATGATTTGGGGATAAATAATGGGAAGTATGCGTTTGAATGTCCTGTTTCCTTAAACATCAAATCAAGCTGAGCTTGCATTTTTTCCCAAATGGAATATCCATAAGGTTTGATGACCATGCATCCTCTAACAGCTGAATTTTCTGCTAGGTCAGCTCTTTTAACTAGTTCGTTGTACCACAAGGAATAATCTTCACTACGTTTAGGCAATCCTTTGCTCATGATTTATTTGTTGATATCAAAATTCTATTTATATTCGTTGTCATCTCTTGATGGGCAAATATAAACCAAAATATTATAACCCTCTTAGAGATCACACGTATATAAGTACGGGAGATAGTAAACAACAAAAAAATGAAACGATTAAACGCATTCTTAACAATTGGTGCAAGTAGTCTTCTGATACTTTCGTCATGTAGCACTAGCTATAATGCCATGCGAGGAGAGACTGATGATTTGTACTTCATGGCTTCTGACGCAAGAATAGCGACAGAATATGCTGTGAATAACAACAATCCTAGCAACTTTCAAACGCTTAATCAGACTACTCAGGATGAATTTCAGCAAGAAAATTTTTCTGCACGAAATGTGAATCCTGAATATATAGCAAGATATCAAGCAGAATCAAATGTAGGAGATACAGGCACTGTATATTTTGATGATAACGAGGTTGCTACTGACAATCCAAATATTAATGTTTACAATAACTATTACAGCAATGCTGGAAATAATTTTAATACAGGATTTGGAAATCCTTTCTTCAATCCAATGATGATGGGAGGCTTTTCTCCTTGGGGCATGGGTGGATTTTCGCCATGGGGAATGGGTATGTATGACCCTTTCTGGGGCGGAGGTTTCGGAATGATGCCAGGAATGGGATTCGGATTTAGACCTGGATTTAACTTATCGATCGGAATGGGATTCGGATTTGGAAACCGTTGGATGCGTCCAGGATTTGGATGGGGAGGTGGATTTTATGATCCCTTCTTTGATCCTTTCTTCCCAAGATATGGACTCGGTTTTGGAGGGTTCTATTCAGGTTTAGGCTATGGAGGTTTTGGAAGACCAATATATATCTTACCTGGTGGGTCTGAGTTCAACAACAGACAAATAGTAAGAGGTGCTAGACCAACAAGAGGTTCCTCCTTAGGAGCTGCAGGTTCTAGATCAAGTACAATTGCTGCTCCATCCAACTCAAGAGCATCAGCTAGAAGAGATGCTACATCTTCAGGAAGAACATTGACTTCTACGCCTTCTAGTAGAAATGCTAGAACAGATTTTGGTGCTTCGCAAAACGACTATTACAATAGTGCAAATAGTAGAACTGCCACAAGTACAAGATCAGCTCTCCCTTCATCAAGAAACATAGGTTCTCCAGCAATGGACAGAGGGTCTAGTAGGGTTGGGAGTAGAAGCGCAGCACCTTCTTACAGAAGTGTAGCTCCAAATACAAGGAATTCAAGACCAACTTACAGTACCACGCCTTCTGGTAGAACTTCATCTCCAAGTTATAATAGAAGCGCTAGTCCATCATATAATAGTAGAACAGCTCCTTCTAGAGGTTCATATTCTGCTCCAAGCAGAACTTCGACTCCAACAAGAAGCACTTATTCTCCACCTAGTAGAAGCTCTGGCGGAAGTATTGGTGGTGGTAGTGTTGGCGGTGGTAGCCGAAGCAGTGGATCAAGTTCAGGAGGTTCAAGAGGAGGTAGAGGAGGTTGATTTATTTCTCTCTATTACAAATAAAAATACCTAGGCCAAAAATGGTCTAGGTATTTTTATTTGTGGTTAATTTTAAATTTTTGCCAAACCTTATTATCTTTTTTTCTATTCTTACGTTAATAAAAACAATGTATAAGTATCATATTTGCAGGATACTTTAATGATCAACCAAAAATGAATCTATGACTTTGATAAAAAAATTGTTGTTATGTGGGATGATCACCTCGGGACTATGTTTAAATAATACTTTTGGTCAGACAAGTTTTGTTGAGGATGCTCAGCTTTTCAGTCAGTTCAGATCAACAGGTTCAGCGAGAATCAATGCCATTGGAGGCGCTCAAATGTCCTTAGGAGGAGATATATCAAACATTCATTCCAATGCCGCTGGCCTTGGCTTTTTTAGAAGATCTGAGTTTTCAATTACACCATCATTTGGAGCAAACCAAGCTCAATCTACATACTTAGGACAAAGACAGGACGATAGAACGCCCAATTTTTCTCTCCCTAACTTAAGTTTAGTCATCAGTAGACCAAAAGGTGAATTGCAACCTGGATCATTTCGAGGAGGCTCTTTTGGAATCAGCTTTAATAGAATAGCAGACTTCAACAATCAATTTGGTTATTTCTCGGAAGTTCAAAATGAAAATTCTTTATTAGATTTCTATATCAACCAATATACTGCTTTTGGAGAACCTCCTTTAAGAGCGACTGATGGGTTGGTGCTAGATATTGAGCTTGTTCAAGGGAATCAAGCCTCTGGATATATCAGAGATCCTGAATACACAATTGGAGAACCATTTTCTGATGAAACAATCATAACAGAAGGAGGAATTACACAAACTTCTTTTTCCTACGGGGCAAACTTTGAAAATAAACTTTTTATAGGCGCTGGGTTAGGAATTCAATCTGTGAATTTTTTCCAAAATAGAATTTATGGAGAAGAGTTCTTTTATGATAATGGGGTCACCTCTTCAATTTATTCCATTGAAGATAATACTAGAATAAATGGATTTGGAGCAAGCTTAAATATAGGAGTTATTTACAAACCAATTGAAACTGTAAATTTTGGATTGAATTTCCAAAGTCCCACTTGGTATAGGCTGAATAAAGAAGTAGATGCAAATATTGTGGGTGAATTCTTCAATCAACAAGGTGTAATACAATTTGGTGGAGCTGTAAGTGAAAATAGCGACTTTTTCACAAGTACTTCAAATCTGAGTACTCCTTTGATTCTAAGTGCTGGAGGAACCTTTTTTGTGGGTAAAAATGGATTTATAACTGCTGACGTTGATTATGTAGATTATAGTCAAAACAGAATTAACTCCAGAGATTTTGACACTTCTTTTGATAATAATGATATCAATTCACTTTTAGGAAGTACGCTCAATTACCGTGTAGGTGGCGAATATAGATTTGATATCTGGAGGTTGAGAGCTGGCTATGCCTATTATGGCGACCCAACGACAGACGAGTCCTTTGATAGAAGCACACAACGAATTTCTGGTGGCATTGGAGTAAAATTGAGGAATATATATGTTGACTTTGCTTTAATCAATTCCATCTCAGATAGACTTTATAATTCTTATTCTATCTTTAATAGCGCAAACCAAAATATTGGTCCATTTACAGAAGTACGTAACACGATGACTCAGGGGATGTTGACAGTTGGATTTAATTTTTAAAAAAACTCATCAATTCAGAAATCAAAAGCTCAGTGGAAGGATCTTCTCCACTGAGCTTTATTTTTGCCTGATCATAATACGAGCCTCTTATGGCCATCATATCTTTCAGTTTGAGGGTAATCTCTCCCGTATTCATACCAAAAAATAAAGGCCTTTGACTCGCAGAATCTTTTGTCAATCTTTTTTGCAATTCTTCCAAAGGCACATCCAAAAAAACAGAAATACCTTTTTCATTTATCAAATCCATGTTATCATTGAAGCAGGGTGTTCCTCCTCCTGTGGAGAGAACAAAACCCTCCACATTATCCAAAGCTTGATTGAGATAGTAAGTCTCCATTTCCCGAAACTTCCCTTCACCTTCTTCTTCAAAAATATCCTTGATCAATCTTCCCTCCCCTTTCTCAATCAAGTGATCAAGATCAATAAAGACAAAATTCAACTCACGCGCCACCATTCTTCCAAAAGTTGACTTACCTGAACCTGGCATCCCTATTAATACGATCTTGAGTGGAGGTCTCATAAATCAATATAAAGTTTTGATGGTCTCCGCCGATGGTGTATTTCTAAAATGATACTTTTTCAAAACCGATCCTTCTTTCAAGAGCATTAATCCAGGGTTAGAACGCATGATTGTTTTCACCACGGTAGCATCTGCTTGATAACTAGTTATTTCCCAATTTCTCCCAGCTAGAAATGTTTGAATCTCTTCTTCAGACGAAGCCGCTACGAATACTACCTCTATGTTTGAGCTTTGTAAACCCGCTACCATTTCGTCAAAATCTTGAAGATGAGCTGTATTGATTTTCGATAAATAGGTAACCAATATGACCGCCTTATTACCAGAAAGAATTTCTGCTGTAAAATCACCCTCTTCGTTCCATACAGCGAAATCAGAAATTTTTGGAAGCGCATCCTCATTCTTCAGCTTCATATCGACAAATTCATAGCTTTCATCTGAGGGATATTGATCAAATACAAACTCCTGCCCATCCTTTGTCATGACATAACTGTACTCCAATGGAGCCGATGGCTGCATTGCTTGAGGAATGTTAACACCTTCTTTGTATGCTCTGAAATCTATAAATGGCAAATTCCTGATCGCCGTAATTGCTAATACTACAGAAAGAACAAGCGAAACTCTCACCGTCCATGCTGCCCATGCTTGTTCATTACTTTCCAGTTTGTTTCTGAAAATAAATAAGACTGCAATCAGAATTAATAAGACAATGTCCTTAAAAAAAGATTCCCAAGGTGTCAATTTGATCGCATCGCCAAAGCATCCGCAATCTGTTACTTTATTGAAGTAGGCTGAATAGAAAGTCAGGAATGTAAAAAACAAAATCATCAAGCTCAAAGCCCATACAGTAAATTTCAAGCGTACTCCCAAGATCAACATGATACCCAGTACTACTTCTGCGACGACCATCACCACTCCTATTTCAAGAGCAAAGCCTTTAAAATATTCAAAGAAAGGTGCAATATCATAAGAGAAAACATCAAAATATTCTTCTAGCTTGATTGCCGTACCTACGGGGTCATTTACCTTAATTAAACCCGAAAAGATAAACAAACCTCCAACTAAAAAGCGAATGATAAATAAAATGGTGTTTCTAAGCATGATAATTTAATTTGATTAGACAGAAAACCGCATAATTGATCATATCTTGATAATTAGCCTCTATTCCTTCTGATACAATTGTTTTTCCTTGATTGTCTTCTATTTGCTTTACTCTATATAGTTTCATCAAAATAATATCTGTGATTGAAGCCACACGCATGTCTCTCCAAGCCTCTCCATAATCATGATTTTTGTCTTCTAATAAACTTCTCGTAGCACTTGCCCAATGATCATACAGCGGCTCTAACTCCTCCACTGCCAATTCGAGTCTTTCGTCATTTTTTAAAGAAATCTGAATCAAGGCTATAATGCAATAATTGATGATCCCAACAAACTCATCTGCAATTGGGTCATTCACCTTTTGGTTTCCTTTTTCCTGGATCGATCTGATGCGTTGTGCTTTGATAAATATTTGATCTGTAATGGATGGTAATCGTAAAATTCTCCAAGCAGTTCCATAATCAATTGTTTTCTTCTTAAAAAGTTCTTTACAAAGGTGGATAACTTGATTATATTCGCTGATAGTTTGCGTTTTCAAAGCAATTTTGGTTTAATGAATACTAGTACACATTCTACTTCGGAAATCGAAGATAAATTATTTCCCTCAAAAATAACACTTCGCAGTAAAGGAAAGCTACTTTTATTGGATAAGCCGATGGTCATGGGAATTTTGAATGTTACTCCTGATTCATTTTACCAAGGAAGCAGAGTACTTTCTGACAATTCAAAGGTTCTAAAACTAAGTGAAAAAATGCTTCTCGAAGGAGCTGATATTCTAGACATTGGAGGCTATAGCAGTAGACCTGGAGCAGCTGAAGTCAGTGAGGAAGAAGAATTGGAAAGAGTTATTCCTGCAATAAATAGGATTAGCAAGGAGTTTCCCGAAGCTATACTTTCGATAGACACCTTTCGTTCAAAAGTAGCCAAAGAAGCAGTCCAAAATGGGGCAGCTCTCGTAAATGATATCTCAACGGGGACGTTAGATTCTGATATGATTGCTACTGTTGGCAAATTGGACGTTCCCTATATTGCGATGCATATGAAGGGAAATCCAAAAGTGATGCAGACTTTGACGGAATATGATGATATTATCCTGGAAATGATGAAATATTTTTCAGAAAAACTGAACGAATGTAAGAAAGCTGGCATTAAAGATGTAATAATTGATCCAGGGTTTGGTTTTGCAAAAACACTCGAACAGAATTATTGGATTCTCAAAAATTTATCTTATTTTAAGACAATTCAAGCTCCAATTCTGGTGGGTTTATCCAGAAAGTCGATGATATATAAAAAGTTAGAGACTACAGCTGAAAACGGACTGAATGGAACAACAGCTTTAAATATGGCTGCCTTGATCAACGGAGCAAGTATATTACGCGTACATGATGTTAAAGAAGCAATAGAAACAGTCAAATTATATAAACAACTCTACCCTTGAACTTACTTTTCAAAATAGGATTTTTGGAAATCTCCATAGTCAATATCATTGATATAACTTTGGTGAGCTTGCTATTGTACCAAATCTACAAATTACTAAGAGGGAGTGTCGCAATAAAGATTTTCTTGGGATTCTTGTCAATCTATTTGGTGTACTTATTGGTAAGTGCGCTTAGGATGGAGCTTTTGTCCATCATCTTAGGACAGTTTATGGGTGTGGGTGTTATTGCAGCTATCATCATATTTGCCCCAGAAATCCGAAAGTTTTTACTGATCATCGGTCGTTCTTCTATTCTTTCCAATGAAAATGTGTGGCAGGAATTGCTTTTTTGGAGAAAAAGGGAAACCCATGCTTTCAATATTAACCCCATAATAGAAGCTTCTAAATCACTTTCAGGCACAAATATGGGGGCATTGATGGTGATTTCAAGAAACTCAGAACTGAAGTTTTATGCTGAAAGTGGTGATCTTATCGATGCCATTATATCTAAAAGATTGCTGATTTCGATCTTTAACAAGTACAGCCCACTCCATGATGGAGCGGTGATCATTTACAATGGGAAAGTCAAAGCAGCAAGATGTATTTTGCCAGTAACGGAACGAGATGTTCCTGCCCAATTTGGATTAAGGCATCGAGCAGCCATAGGAATGTCAGAAGCGACGGATACTTTGATCTTGATTGTTTCTGAAGAAACAGGACAAATTTCTCTGGCTAAAAATGGTAAAATCCTGCATAATTTATCCTTCCAAGAAGTTCGGGAATTCCTTAACGATTATCTCACAGGAGTTGATATTGATGAGAAATTTGAACCCATCACGGTTTACGAAAGAAACCGATTCAAAGGAAGCCGCTCAGCATCGAGTGCGTCTTGATTCAGGATTAGAAGATTGAAGTGTTTATATAGTTTTTATATCTGAATAGAACTTTGTTGTTAATCGTTAAGTGTTAATTGTTAAACGTGGTGATAAAGAAATCTTAATGGCTTAGGTTTAGAAGGTCTGAAGCTCCTGGTGTTTTTTAGAAAATAGGGGATTTAAATGGATATTGATTAAGACTTGGAAATAAAAAAAGACCTTAAGTTCATTAGCATCAAGGCCAATGAACTTAAGGTCTTTGTCAAAAAGGATATTTCTAGCTTATTGAATTACACCTAACTCTTTTCCAACTTCTATGAATGCATTGATTGCAGTATCTAGTTGTTCTTTGTCATGTCCTGCAGAGATCTGAACACGGATACGTGCTTGACCTTTTGGCACTACAGGGTAATAGAAGCCAATTACATAAACTCCTTTTTCCAGAAGCTTTTCTGCCATCTTTTGAGATAAAGTAGCTTCATAAAGCATGATTGGAACAATTGGGTGTTCACCAGGCTTAATATCAAAGCCAGCTGCAGTCATTTTTTCTCTGAAGTATTTGGTGTTTGACTCGAGCTTGTCTCTCAATTCAGTTGTCTCAGAAAGCAAATCAAACACTGCTATCGAAGCTCCTGTGATAGATGGTGCTAAAGTATTCGAGAACAAATAAGGTCTTGATCTTTGTCTTAGGATTTCAATGATTTCTTTTTTTCCAGAGGTAAATCCTCCTGAGGCACCACCCAAGGCTTTGCCAAGCGTGCCAGTGATAATATCCATTTTGCCCATCACTCCTTTGAGTTCATGAACTCCACGACCTGTCTTGCCCATGAAGCCCGTAGAATGACATTCATCAGACATGACCAATGCATTATACTTTTCGGCTAGGGCTACAATTTTATCCAACTGCGCAATTGTGCCATCCATAGAGAAAACACCATCTGTAACGATGATTTTACTTTGCGCACCTTTGGCATCTGCATCTTGAAGCTGTTTTTCCAAGTCTTCCATGTCATTATGCTGATAGCGGAATCGCATGGCTTTACAAAGCCTTACCCCGTCGATAATCGAGGCATGGTTTAAGGCATCTGAGATAATGGCATCTTCTGGGCCTAAGATAGGTTCAAATACTCCCCCATTTGCATCAAAGGCTGCTGCGTAAAGAATCGTGTCTTCCGTCCCTAAAAATTTGGAAATCTTTTCTTCCAGTTCCTTGTGAATATCTTGCGTTCCGCAGATAAACCTCACTGAGGACAAACCAAAACCGTGGCTATCGATAGCAGATTTAGCAGCTTCGATTACTTGCGGGTGGGAAGATAATCCCAAGTAATTGTTCGCACAGAAGTTCAATACTTTTTGACCACCAGCAATGGTTATTTCAGATGATTGTGGAGAAGTAATAACCCGCTCACTTTTGAATAAGCCAGCTTCTTTTATTTCTTTTAACTCTTTTTCTAATTTGGGTTTTAGAGAATCAAACATATTATTTTGTTTTAAATATGGAATGTAATCGACATCGATGGAAATTAAATAAGATTACTAAAATGAAATCCTTATTTTTGCCTCAATCAATACCCAAATATATCAAAAGCTAAAGGGTCTAGGAAACCTAATAGATTGAAAGTTTTAATAATGGACAGAATTCTTATCATCGGTGCAGCCGGACAACTTGGTTCGGAGCTCACACTTGCACTTACCCAACAGTACGGAGGCGATAATGTTATTGCAACCGATATTAATCCCAAAGCCCTCGAAAAGTTTGACTATTGCAAAACTGCTGTTTTGGATATCATGAATCATGATGCAGTCACTAGCTTGGTAAAGAAGGAAAATGTAAAGCAAATCTATCATCTTGCGGCAGTACTTTCTGCCACAGGAGAGAAAAATCCACTTTTTGCTTGGCAACTGAATATGGATAGTCTTCTTTTTGTTTTGGAGCTTGCCAAGGAGCACAAGATGGACAAGGTCTATTGGCCATCTTCCATTGCGGTTTTTGGTCCCAATACTCCAAAAATCCATACGCCACAATATTGTGTCAAAGAACCCAATACGGTTTATGGTATTTCCAAGCAAGCTGGAGAAAGATGGTGTGAATACTATTTTGAAAATTTCGGCGTGGATGTCAGAAGCTTAAGATATCCTGGATTGATTGGCTATAAATCACTTCCCGGCGGAGGAACCACGGATTATGCGGTAGATATCTATCACAAAGCCATTGCCGGTGAACATTTTGTTTCATTTTTAAGAGAAGATAGTGCGCTTCCAATGATGTATATGCCTGATGCGATCAAGGCAACACTTGACCTGATGCATGCCCCAAAGGAGCAAGTAAAAATCAGATCTAGCTATAACCTTTCAGCGATCAGCTTTACCCCGAAAGAAATCTTCGAAAGTATCAAAATCCATTATCCTAAATTTAGTATTTCTTATGCACCTGATTTTAGACAGGCTATTGCCGACAGTTGGCCGGATAGTATTGACGATAGCAGGGCCAGAGAAGATTGGGGATGGAAACATGATTATGATTTGAAAAAAATGACAGAAGATATTTTGGCGAATTTGCCGGAGTATATGGTTAATTTTTGAATTGTCAACGGTCAACTGTCAACTGACGACTTTAGCAACTTTCAATTAAGTTAGTTATTGGTTCTTTGGTTAGGGGGTTTAATTGAATGTAATAATGATGATGTAGGGAGGTTGGAAGGTTGATAAAGTTTAAATGTTGAAAAGTTAGAAAAGCTTGGATGATTAGTGGAAAGGGAAAAGGTTAAAGGAAAAAGAGTGCTCCAGGAGAAATCTTAAAAAGTTGTAAGCAGTTTGAAAACTGCAAGATTTAAGGTCCAAGTCAATAGACTTGAACCAATTGGGGAAATTAGGGAAAAGGGAAAAGGAAGAAAGGTTAAAGGTTAAAAAAGTTTGAATATTGCAGTGAAATAATTAAGCGAAAGGTTAAAGGAAAAAGGAAAAAGGGTGATCCGAGAAAAATCTTAAAAAGAGTAGGCAGTTTGAAAACTGCAAGATTTAAGGTCCAAGTCAATAGACTTTAACCAATTGGTTTGATGGGAACTGTGAACAAGGAAATTAAAGGAATAGTTCATTAAACTGTGTCTAAGGTTTAATCTTTCTTTCAGCCTACTGTCTTAGTTGCCTTAAGGCAACTAAGACAGTAGGCTGAAAATTCAGTTTTTTTGTGGCACCCTATCCGGGTACAGCTCCATGATTTCACGCTGGATGGAAGTCCATCCCCTTGCATTTTTCTTCCATGACTTTTCGTTCCGACTGATCGATAAATAGAGCTGCTTTAACAGTGCTGTTTCCGATGCCCATGCAGCTTTGCTTTTTATCAGTTTTCGCATGATCCGATGTAGGGCCTCTACCGGATTTGTTGTATAGATCATCTTCCGCATCCCTACAGGAAAATCCAGGAATGCCATCAGCTCAGTCCAGTTGTCACGCCATTGCCGTACTATATACTTATATTTCTTGCCCCATGTGGCTTCAAAGGCTGACAATGCTGTTTTCGCACCTTCTTCAGTGGTGGAGGTGTATACCTGACGTAAGTCCTTTATTAAAGCCTTCTTATCAGCTTCATCCACATATTTCAGCGAATTCCTCATTTGATGAACAATGCACTTTTGGACAACTGAAGCAGGGAACACTTCCTGAATCTGTTCGGAAAATCCCTGTAGATCATCCGTGCAGACCACCAAAATATCGGCTACTCCTCTTGATTTAAGATCTTCCATTACCAGGCCCCATTTTTTAGCTCCTTCTCCGCCCGAGTTGATGTAAAGACCTAATACGTCCCTATTCCCTTCCCAATCCACCGAATATACTGTATAGAAGGCGCTACTGATGTATTTGCCCTCCTGGCGTACTTTGAAGTGTATGGCATCCAGGTACACGATGGGATAAAAGCTTTGAAGGCTTCTTGTACGCCATTCCTGAATCTCAGGGAGCACCTTATCGGTAATCTGGGAGATACGGCCTGCTGAGATACTCACCCCGTAAATCTCCTCCAGCAGACGTCTTACGTCTTCCACTGAATTACCCTGCGCATACAGCGCCAGTATCTGATCATCAAGGCCGCTGCTCAGTTCACGTTCACGTTTGCCTACCAGTTCGGGCTCAAAGTCTCCATTACGGTCTCTGGGAGTAGAAATATCCAGAAAACCGGCATCGCTCACCACTCGCTTGGGAGTCCTGCCATTACGCTTATTAACATGGCCAGAGGCCCGCTCTTCTAATAGAAAACTCTCAATCTCTCCCTCAAGCATGGTATTCACCATTTGTTGTAAAATCTCACTAAAGGGGCTCTCTTTGCCCAGCAAGCCCTTCTTGCTGTATAACCGCTCTTTTAGACGGTCACTCATCTTTGGATCATTTAATAAATCCTCAATTGTCTTTTTCTTGTTCATCTTGTGTAAAGTTAGCAGACACACTTAAATGAACAGTCTCAAATTAAAAAATAACACCCCTATTCTCTATCACATCATGTTTGGTGGAAACAAAGTAATTCAATCCAGAAGGAATGACTATTTTCACATTTGATTTTATATCCAAGCTGTCGTAATAAACCTTGGTCTCATCACTATAGAACTTCAATTTGGCTTCACCCAGTTTTTTGATGTCTACAATGATAATTGTTATATCTTCGCACAATTCTCCATTCGCTAGATCATAGGCAATCATATTGCTACATCCTCTGCATCCACTATCAGAAACAAATATAAATTCTCCCTCAGGTTCTTTTTCTCCTGTTATTTCTATGATAAATTTAAAAATCTGATTATCATACTTTTTGCTCTCATCCAAACTACAAGAGACGAGCATTGTCAAGAATACAAATATCAAGGAAAACCACTTCAATCTACTTTGTATCATAAACTTTGAAGTTTTTGAAATAAAGAACATCTTCATTATTCAAGTCAACATAAGGTATATACAGACCATTTTCATTGGCAAAGCACATATCATAATAGACACCATCTTTCGGTTGCTTTATATCAAATTCGGTGACTTTTTTGTAATCTTTATCCAATACAATAATGCAAAAATCCCTCGGATTAGCCATGGGGTCTAAAAAATCACTTTTGTAGGGATCATAGTTATCCCCATTTGGATACTTTGCTATTCTGTAAAAATACCCATTCTTCTCATCATGGTATATACCTCCATAAACCGGCATATTCATATAATAATCCATCTCTTGTTCTTGAACTGGATCCGATTTGACATAATGTGATATTTTTTTTATTTTATTAGATGAAGCGTAATAAATAGAATTGAACTTTTGAGAATTGTTATAAACAAATATATTTTCCGATGCTGCAAATGAAAGTATTGACTCACCTTTTTCTGAATTTTCTCTTAAGAAATATAATGAAAGAAATCCTCCCCAAACTTTATTTTTCATTTCCTCAGGAAAATCCCCAAACTTATAAAAGGATTTACTAGCTAAATCGACAGAAATAATTAACCCTTCCACATTTGTCATTTTAGGATCTAATGGGTATAAGTACGGTATAGTTTGAGTTTTAATCGAATTATTAATAACAACAAAATCTCTTTTCATATCAAAAGTTAAAGAAGCTAAGTCAGTTGAAGTTGTCCTATATGTATTAGGATCCCAATCAATATCATCAGGCATTAAATCATAAACATCTAACTTCTCCATACTTCTATTCACCAATACTAATTTGAATAAAAGTCCCTGATTCAAAAAAATAGAGTCTTGATTATGGATATAAAAATGACCTACACTATTTATGGCGTCAGGACCCGTAGTAGGGATTTTAATTTCTTCAAAAAGCTCCCCTGAAGCCAAATCATACAACTTTATTGCTGCCCTGTTTTTGACATGTACTGCATAAACTTCTTTGCCATTATAATCTTTGATGTATTGGGTATACTGTTCTGCCGGACTAGTTTGATGATCCAATTTTATTGCAATAGACTCTCCTTCCTTAACTTCAAATATTTCCCCATCATCTGTAGAAGCCGAACAGCCTAGAATCGAAAATGAAACATAAAATAAAAAAATTATACTTAAACAGAAGCTTCTTCTTTGATGATTAAAAGTTATCATAGACATTAATAAGAAAATCGTATTTAAAATTCTGATTACGAAAATTAATTTAGTACATATTATAGAAAAAATGAAAAAAAGAGCCCCACAGACCTAATAGTAGAGGGCTCTGTTTTCTTAATTTGTTACAACAAAGGTTGGCATTAGAAAACAACCTCCACCTGGTGAATTACAAGTTCCCCAATAAACCTGAGGCATCTCAGTAGTACTGGAAGGCGCTACAACATTTTCAGCAGGTTGATTAAAAGTAAAACCTGTACTGGCTATGATAGCTGCTGAAGAAGCTACTAACATAATTTTCTTTTTTAACGTTACGTTTTTCATAATTATTAATTAAAGTTTATGATTATCCGCTTGTATACAAGTAGGGGCAAATGCTTGCAATAACCAATCTGTCAAATAGTTTTTCACCAAAGTATCTTCGGTTTAGTTTGTAACAGAATTCATTGAGATAGTTTTGAAGCATCTTTTCTGAAACCATATGGTACTTCTGCAGATCTCTTTTGAGGTTACTTATTGCTATATGTACCCATTTGAGATTGAACTTACCTTCTTTTGTGGAGGATAGTTCGCTTACATGGACATCGATACAATCTTCTAGGTTAGAATAAGTCGTACTTTCATCAGTCTGAACCACAGCTTTCTTGTCAATCAGGCCTTTTATCAGTTTTTCGGCTGTTTTTGCCTTCAAGTTATCTATTTTGACCATCTTGAAATATCTGCAGCTTTTGTCCTTTTCTCCGGTAATTAAGTCTTCAAGAATAGATGATTCAGCCATGACAGCAACGGAAGCTTGTTTTTGACTTCCGCGTCCTTTCTTCAGCTTCATCCTTTCCGAAGATTTTGTTGCCTTGCTTACAAAAGCCTCATCATATTCAACCATATCCTCTAGTTTATATTGGCTATCACGTTTACCCATTGCTTCTCGGAGCTTGTGGTACAGCCTGAAAACAGTCTCGTATCTACTATGCCCCATCTGCCTCTGGAGTTCCAGGCAGCTAAACCCCTTCTTGGTTGCACTTACAAGTGTCATTGCAAGCAACCAGATCCTTAATGGCAACTTGCTGTTTTCCATAACGGTACCATTCTTCAGGCCTGTCCTAAATTCACAATGTTTACATTGAAACATATTGAGAGAATTAAGCCAGTAGTGTTCTCTGGACTTACATTTCTTACAAATAATGCCTTCCCTTTCTCTTTGTTCCTTAAAGAAATGAATGCAACTTGCCTCATCTGGATATCTTTCATTGAATTGTAGGATAGTCATGGCTTCTTTCTTTATTTCAAGCCAATTAAACACTTAAAATACAGCCCTGAAAGTTATTGACACGTATTGTCAAAGTATAAAATTTGCCTACTTGTACGTAGGCGGATATTCATATTAAAGTTTCATAAATATAATATAAATTACTAATAATAAAAATTATTTTTATGATTATCCGCTACTTTGCCAGTAGGGTTGGATAGAAGCAATAATAAGTCGGTCAAAGAGTCTTTCTCCAAAGTATCTTCGGTTTAGTTTGTAGCAAAACTCGTCGATGTAGTTCTGAAGCCTTCTTTCTGATATCATTTTATACTTTCTAAGATCACTTTTGAGGTTACTGATTGCTGTATGAGCCCATTTAAGGTTGAATCTACCCTCTTTTGTTGAAGATAATTCGGTGACATGGACATCCACGAAGTCCTCAAATTTAGCGTAAGTGGTACTGTCATCGGTTTGAAGAACAGCATCTTTATTGATGAAGTCTTTAATCAGTTTCTCTGCCGTTTTGGCCTTTAAGTCCTCTATTTTCTTCATCTTGAAGTATCGGCAGCTTTTGGATAACTTCTTTGTCTTAGGATCCTCCAGAATGGTTGATTCAGCCATCACAGCAACTGTGGACTTCTGCTGGGTTCCTCGGCCCCGATTGAGAGACTTCTTTTTCTGGGCTGAGGTTGACTTGGTGATGTAAGCTTCATCATATTCTACCATGTCTTCGAGCTTATATTGATCATCCCGCTTACCCATTATGACACGAATCTTATGGCATAAATCAAAGACGGTTTGGTAGCGAGTAAACCCCATTTGTCGCTGGAGTTCAAGAGCGGTAAACCCCTGCTTAGTGGCACTAAAGAAGGTCATGGCCATCAACCACTTACGAAGTGACAGATTGCTATTTTCCATCACAGTTCCACTTTTCAAACTGGTACGGAATCCACAACTTTTGCATTGAAACATACTTTTACTGTGGAGCCAATAGTGCTCTTTTTCCTCGCACTTTTTGCAAACCACGCCTTCCTGCTCTCGTTTAGCTTTGAAAAAGCTAATACAGGATTCTTCATCTGGAAAGCGCTCTTCAAACTTCAAAATATTCATGGTCAGAACCTTTGTTTTGACCAAGTAACCTCTCTTTAGCTTGATTACCAATCGATTGTCACCAACTGTCAGTATATAATTTGGCTACTGGCAGAATTACGTATATTCATAATTATTTTTATTTAATTACATTTACAATATTTTTATTGACATCATATACAAGTATTTAAAATGAAACACAATCAAAGAAAAAATATATGAATACCTTTGAAAAAAAATATAAAATCAATAAATACCGACAAGTATCAACAGAAAAGGTTAGCGAACTTTTGGCTTTTGACCATCCAAACTTGGTGAAAATATTTAATCTCAAAATTTTGGAGAAGGAAGTAATCATAGAAATGGAGTATTGTGATGGCGCTTCGGTAGGTGACATTCTACAATCCGCACAAATAAACATTGACTTTGTCAACAAACTTATAATCCAAGTACTTCATGGTCTTGATTATATCCATTCCAAAAAGATGTTACACGGTGACCTCAAACTGTCAAATGTTCTTGTGGATTCAGTACTTCAAAACCCTAATTTTAAGATTGGGGATTTAGACTCTATCAGACCTTTTAATTGCTCCTTTGAAACCAAATCATTTTATACTCCGGAAATTATTGCTCCTGAAGTCTATTTAGAAGGGAAAATGGATGAATATTCAGATATCTGGTCTTTCGGAGTTATGCTTTATCAAATACTAAGTTCAAAACTTCCTTTTGGTGATAGAAATGAATTTTCACTAAATGAGCTTAGAGAAAACGTTAAAAAAATAAAATTCGTCAATCAAGATCCAAGACTTTTTCCTGAACCCTACAATGATTTGCTATTAATGTGCTTAGTTGAAAAAGAGAATAGATATACTGCAAAGGAGCTTCTGGAAATCCTAGGTTATTAACCAATCATACGGATCGTTGCTATATGGGGGGGCACAAAAAAGGAAAGAAAAATAAAACTAGTAATTATAAAAATCCAAATTTTTTAAGCAGAAATATTTTTGGTCAAACCGTACAATGATATGTTTGATTCAGTATGTAGATAAATAACGAAAATCTATTGAAACGAGTAGGCAGGTTGAAAAAACTGGGGTTTATTGTCTAAGTCAATAAACTTTAATCACCAATAGAAATGGGATTGCTAATCCATTTTATCTGTATCTCGAAATTGCAAATTTTAAGAAGCGGAGTAATCCCGGAGGGATTGAATACAAAAGGTTATTGAACGCAGGTGAAACCTAGGGAAAAAGGAGCTGAACACACTCCACAATTCTGCAATTCTGGAGAAGTTGAATGCAATAGCTTTTAGAATCTGAAACTTCAGGAGAAAACTTAAAAAGAGTAGGCAGGTTGAAAACTGCAGGGAAATAATTATGCGAAAGGGAAAAGGTTAAAGGAGAAAGGGTGATCCGTGTCAAATTTTAAAAAGAGTAAGCAGTTTGAAAAAGCAGTGATTTAAGGTCCAAGTCAATAGACTTGAACCAATTTGGGGCTTATTTATTTTAGGAATATTTGGTTGATAAAGGAGATGGCATCTTTGATTTTTTGTTGGTCTTCTGTTGTGTTGAGATCAAGACCACAGAATGTGCCATTGTTTGAAGCTGCGTGTAGTCCCAAATAGTAGAGTGCAGCAACATTGATTGCAGATACAGCCCGAAAATCTACTGCGGTTTCTTTGATTTCTACTTTGGCTGCCTCAAAGAGCTTCTCGCCTACCTCTTCTCGTTTGGTAATAAATGATTTCATTAACTCATTCTCCTCGGAAACACTCCACAACATTAATTTTTTAAATTGATTATCTGTCAGTACTGTATCAAATTGCTTATGCAAATAATAATCAATGATTTGCCTTAATGAAAAAGGAGCATCATCGGAGATAGCGTCATTTACAGCACTTACCCTTGTGGACCAATAATCTTTATGTATAAAATAAGCTTCTAGTAAGTTTTCAAAGGTTTCATACTTTCTATATATATATGATTTGTCCACACCTGATTTCTTGGAAATGGCATTAATTCCAAGACCTTCATGGCCCTTTTTTGAAAAAAAGTCTTCAATTGCATGAAATAGCTTAGTATCATTATTACCTATATTTCCCATTGTTAATTAATTATTCAAGTGATTTTGTTAATTATCTAGATGAGTATCTGGAATGTTGCACGTTATGAAAGAAGAGGCATTACATTTTACGGATAAACATTTTTCAGTTCTATTTAACTATATAAGAACTATAACACTCCCCATTTGTTGGACCAAAAGTATCAGTTGCTAAGTTAATTTATTTATTTGTTAATACTTCTTTAGTTGTCCTATTTCCCAAGGGTACCCTTGGGAAATAGGACAACTAACTTTTACTTTATGCTGCTTTTCGGGTTGGCCCATAATATCTTTCCCCAGGCTTCTCCCTAGTGGTATGATGAACCTTTTGGTTGTAATATTCAATATACCATTTGACACCTTTGAGCAGGTCATAACCGTCCTCGCTTGGGTTCAGATAGATGTAATCATACTTGATCGACTTCCAGAACCTTTCAATATATACATTGTCCAAAGCCCTTCCCTTTCCGTCCATTGATACTTTGATATCCAGCCCTTCAAGGTAATTGATCCATAAGGCTGATGTGTACTGGCTTCCCTGATCGGAATTGACTATCTCTGGCTTACCATTTTCTCTGATGGCCTCTTCGATTACCTGCTTACACCATTTGGCGTCCTGACTGTTGGATATACCCCATGACAGTATCCTTCTGCTGTAAACATCCATGACTGCGGTCAGGAACATAAACCCCTTCTGCATCGGAATGTAGGTGATATCGGTTACCCACACTTGGTTGGGCCTTTTCAATCTTTAAGTTCCTGAGAAGATAAGGCCTGATATATTCACGCAAACCGGATTTGGTAAGGTTCTTCCTCCTGTAAAGGGTTTCCCTGCCCATCAGCCTGAAAAGCCTCCTGATGCGCTTTGGGCCGACAACGAAGCCCAGTCCTGTCAACAGATAGACCATCGACACAACGCCTTCAGTAGGGTGATCGGTAAGATGCCTGTCCATGATTCCCATCAGTTTCAGATTGATCTCGTTTTCCCCTTTTGGTTTGTAATATAGACTGCTTCGGGGAACCTCCAATACTTCACACTGTTTCCTTATAGAAAGCCCCTTATAATCGGAACAAACCAATGTCGCCCGGTCTTTCATATCCCCAGTTTCTTGCAGCTTTTTTTTAAAAAGTCATTCTCTACTTTTAGCTCTCCGATCTGGGCATAGAGCTGCTCAAGGGCAGGGCCTTCTTCCTTTTTCTTTGAATGATCCTTTTCAAATACAGCTGACATATTATCCAAAAACTCACCCTTCCACTTGGAGATAATCACAGGGCTAACATCGAACTTCTTGGACAATTCAGCCAATGTAAACTGATTCTTGATTGCTTCAAGGGCCACTTTTGCCTTGAACTCAGGAGAAAACTTTCGTCTTGTTTGCTTGTTCATAAGGTTAAATTTAAACGGTTTTTTTTAACTTAACCTCTGGTCTCAATTTTGGGGAGTATTATAAACCAATATAAAAGCAATTAAACAATATTATAGCCTTTCATCATGCAAGGTGGCATTTTTAATTAATTTATTCTTGAAATTTAATTTAAATTAAAAAACTCTCTAATTTTAACTTTTCAAACCTTCTTTCTAAATCAATACAACATGACCGAACTATCTGAGCAAGAGATTATCAAGTTTTTAAAAGAAAAAAGAAACTCATTGATCAATGAGATTGAAAAAATAGACACTGCATTGAAAGCATTGGAAGGTGTGGATTTTGTTAATTTCCCTAGCAACATTATCAAATCTGATGAAAGTTTTATACCAGACCAATATTCTGATAAACTTAAATTAGACAAGAAAATCTTGTTTGCACTCAAAGAAATTGAGAAGGGAGATAAATCTGAAATCATCCAAAAGATTCAGCAATTAGAACCCAAATCAGATATCAGTAAGTTGGAAAATTCTATTTCAGTTAGACTGAGTTACTTGAAAAACAATAATATTATCAAGGCAGATAAAAACGGAAGGAGTCTTTCGTATTTTTTATAATGTGTTGATGTGCATTTATATTTTCAGGGAACGACAGGTTGAAGGATACGAAGAACAAAGTACAATCCGCCACGTCACAAGTTAAGCCAAGTCATAGTGCTTTAAAACACACCTTTTGTTAAAATTTTATAATGAAAACCAAGATGTAGTTATGATAGTGCTATTTAACGCACTTTTCAAAGTATTATGTCTTTGATGATTTCCAAATCAGATTTTGTTGAAAAAATGGCGGCTGCATCCTTACTAAATGATACCGCTAAAAGAAATTAATACCAATCGTATCAGGGAAAATTAAAACAATTGATTAAAGTATAAGATCAAATAGAACGCTGATTTAGCGGATCAAACAGATGATCACTGATTCAAAAACGAAAAATACTATTCAAAGTTGATTCAAAAAAATATTGAAGGTGTAGATACAATCTACACCTAGTCGTGGAAACAGATGCAATCTACACCTAACTTTTGAAAAAAAATCTTTGAAATCCCCCAAAAATAGGTAAAAGATAGCGCTTCTTTATTTAGTATGGGATAATTACATATGTCTATTTTTTATTTTATTTTTTTTAATAAATTATAATTATATTTGATTTCATAGTTCTCGTTGAAAGAGAAATTAGTAGTAGTTCATATTGATTAATTTCAAAAATAATAGAATTTAAAATTTCAATTCTTTAATTTCTAAAAATGAATAAATTTCTAGTTGCAATATTGGTGCTAAACATTGTCACTACTTTAATAGTCATTCTTATCTATTTTGTTAGGCCAAAGACTATAAATCCAATTATTGGCTATAGGACTAAATTGTCAATGAAGAACCAAGTAAACTGGGATGTCTCACAAAATTATTTTTTTATGAATTGGATTTTCATACTTCCTATTATCTATCTAACTCAAATATTAATGCTCATTGGCGAAATACCGTTTAAATTTATCGGTTACATAGTTTTCTCAGAATTTATAGTTTTTACGCCAGCATTAACTTTTGCTACAGAAAGAAAATTGATATGATAAAATAACTTTTATGACACAGAAGAAAAATGGACCAATACCATCAAGAAATATCATATTGAGGGAGTTCATTTAAAAGCAGAGAAATCAGATGAAACTTATTTTAATGATCTGTTTGAAATAGGTCAAGGTTTCCCGAGGTATGCGCTTATCGAGAAGGAAGGTAAGCTTGTAACAATCTCCGCTCCGCAACCTCAGGACGAGTCTGCATTTGGCTTGATTCAAGAATATTTGAAGAAAGGAGATAGCTCCGCCAATTAGAAGTTTCTTAGTCTTAGCAGAGGAGGAAAAGCTAATTGTCTTAAACAGGGATCAAGCATCCACTTTAGTTGAATAAAGATTTTGAGAAAATGATGAAGCAATATTATTACAAATTAATCTATTTTATTCTACTTGTCTTACAAATTAGTTGTCAGGAGAAAGATCCAACAAAGAGATTCAAGATTTCAGAGGCAGAAATGATTGATGTGAGTAATAAAATCATTGATCTTGAAATTGAGCAAATCATCAAAAGACCACATTTAGAAATTCAAGATGATTATTTAATTGTTACTGATTTGTCCTCTCTCACTGATAGAGGGATACTTTTATTTAATAAAAACTCCTTAGAATTCGTTTCTAGAACTGGCATTCTTGGTGAAGGCCCAGGAGAAATCACTAGGTATGGACTTCTAGCTAATTCCAATAAAACCAATGAATTTTGGATGCCTGACTTTTCTAAACTCAGAATTTTCAATTTTAAAATTGATTCTGCTATCCTTGATTTAGATTATAAGCCCAGTGTCTCGTTACCATTTAATAATGAGAATTTTCTCACTAGATTTGAAGTTATTTCTGATAGTATGGCTGTTGGAGTAGCTTTGGAAGTATTAGATGTCAATTCTGCAAGAGTCAGATTAGGTAGATATAACTTAAACACAGGTAAAACATCATTTTTTGGATACGAGCATCCAAAATTAAAAGGGCAAAAAACAAGGGGCTTTTTTGATTATTCCCATAAAAATAAAATGATGGCATTGTCATACGCATTTCACGATCTAATTACGGTATTTGATCAAAATGGGCACTTGAAGTTTAATATATTGGGAGAAAAAGAATTTGATAATGAAAATGGAAAACTTGGTTTTTTTAGTCAAATAAAAATCACCCAAAACTATATAATAGCAGCCTATAGGAACAAACCAAGGTTTAGAATTGATGAAAACAAAAGGCCCATAAGCAATGGAAGTGAAATCCTCTTATTCTTCAATCTAGATGGTGAACTCATAAAAATTTATAATGTTGGTTTTGAGATAGATTATTTCAGCGTTGACGAAACCAATGCTAGGATATTCATTTCATTCCTTGATCGAGAAACCCCAATTGGATACTTTCAATATGATTAAAAACAATGTAACTACTCAGGTTGTAAATTAGCTATATGATTTAGATTTTCTAAGATATTTCCCGAACGTTTGATCAGGGTATCCACGACGGATCTTATAACACTGAAGTTTTCAGCTCCATTGTTGGATTTGAACTGTCCTGATATTTTTTGTTTCACCTTGATGTTGCGTATGGCTCTTTCAGAGGCATTGTTATCCGGTGGTACTTTTTGGTGATAGAGAAAAGTAAAAAGTGACTTTCTGTATTTCAGGAGTCTTTTTTGTAGGGATACTGCTTCTTTATGTTTTGACTCTACAGGTTGGGCGAGTAGGTTATCCATCTTCTCTTCAATGGAAGCAATACTCCTGCTATTCTCTGGATCTGATAGTTTTTTGAGTTTTCTCTTCAGTGAGATAGCTTCCCTGAACAGGGCCCTAAGGCTGTCAGCCCATTTAGATTTATAGCGTTCAACAATGTAGTTGAGCTCCCTAAGCAGATGTGCACAACAGAGCTGGTGCAGGTTTTCCGAATAGTTGAAGTATGCCCTCCATGCATCGTGGCACAATACTGCCTTTCCGAACCCATCGGGAAAATGTGTATTCATCGCCTTAAGTCCACGTGATTCAGATATAGCTAACAGGGTGAGTTCCTCGGTCTGATAAGTCCAGACCCACTGTTTGTTTCCATCCACTTTAGCCCCAGTCTCGTCAGCTCCTATCACAGGACTTTTAGAGACTGCCGTCTTTATCTTTGCATATATTGGTGCAGACTTGCGGGCAAACCTACCGATAATGTTATCGATACTCCCCTCGCTGAGATTAATACCGAAGCAGTCCCTGAGAAGTTCTTTCATCCTTCTATAGGGAACATACTGTCTGGCATGCAGATAACCGACAATGGTTTCAACACCGCTCCCGTACTGTATGGGGGCATTGATATTGTCAGGGAATGACCCACTGATCTTTTCTCCACAGGAACAGTTTTTGGAAAAGATTCTATGCTCGGTACATACCACTTTAATCACAGGAAGATCCAGGACCTGTCTTTTGGAGGACAGTTCTGCTGGAACCGCCGACAGATCACCACCACAGCAGGTACAGAATAAAGGGATGTGGTTTTCTATTATGTCCGGGGAGGATGTCATTTCAAGGGTATGGCCTTTGTGTCCAGGCTGACCGCCGGTTTTGCGCCCTGTATCCTGACGGAGACTCTGATTTTTTTTGGGGCGGTTCTCGTCTTTTGAAGGGGGAACCGAGCTGTTGCGGCTGTTTTTGGGATTACGGTAACGGGCAAGCTCATTTTCCAAATCGGATACCCTAGATTTTAAAGACTTGACCTGCTCCATAAGCTGGAGGTTCATCTTGATCAGTTCCTGAATAAGCGTATCCCTGTGGTCCAATATACTATAGAAATGTTTCCTGAATATCAGCACATAATCCCATGAATACCAATAATCCACGCTGTTTTTCCCCACAAAAAAATGTGGATAAACCAACTTTAAAGCTGATTTTCGTACATTCACATACAAATACGCATCAATACACCACAGAGGGCAACAAGACTCCAAATACTTGAATATTGGTCAGTAAATAATGTACCTGAGTAGTTACAAAACAATAAATTAAAATATTTGTACTTATTATTCTTTAGTTTATCAATATGGGTTTCATGTTCGGAAAAGAAAAATGATAGCACATATTATAAATTTGATAAATATCCTCGTATTGAATTTAATGAAAATCTTAAGTTGCTTATTGAAGGGGAATTATGTGATTTTGACTTTTCTAACTTAACTTTTCTAAATAAAGCAAAAATTATATCAATAGTTGATGGGTTTTGTATGAAATGTGTAATTAATGAAATTAACCAAAGGGATATACTTCTCCAAGAAATTACAAAAAACGATTCCCTTGGTCAGGTTATCTTTATAATGAACGTTTCAAAAGAAGGTTCAGTGATGTTTTTAAAACATTTTGAGCCATTGATTAATGTAAAAGGTTTAATACTTTGGGATGATGAGTATAATTTTGAAAATAAGAATAATTTATTAACATCAGATAAGAAATTGAGAACATTTCTGATTGATCATAATAATCAGATTAAGATTATGGGAGATCCAATTTACAATACGGATTTAATTAAAGAATACAAAATGATTCTTCAGGAAATTAATTTATCTTATTACAACTGAAATGATCTTAAAAAACAAGAAAACCATCAATTTCTACCTTGAACTACACAAAGAAAAAAATAGGATTTTAAAAAAGATTATTAATTTGAACTTAAAATAAGAAAATAATATTTTTATAAATCGAGGTATTCTATGTTTTTAATTGGAAAATTTTAATCAACCCAAAGTTAATGAATTTTTGAATTAACATAATAAAATAAATTAAAATTATATTATTCTTTATTATTTTTTTTATTATCTTAAATAATTATTTATATGAATATCCGCCTACGTACAAGTAGGCAAATTTTATACTTTGACAATACGTGTCAATAACTTTCAGGGCTGTATTTTAAGTGTTTAATTGGCTTGAAATAAAGAAAGAAGCCATGACTATCCTACAATTCAATGAAAGATATCCAGATGAGGCAAGTTGCATTCATTTCTTTAAGGAACAAAGAGAAAGGGAAGGCATTATTTGTAAGAAATGTAAGTCCAGAGAACACTACTGGCTTAATTCTCTCAATATGTTTCAATGTAAACATTGTGAATTTAGGACAGGCCTGAAGAATGGTACCGTTATGGAAAACAGCAAGTTGCCATTAAGGATCTGGTTGCTTGCAATGACACTTGTAAGTGCAACCAAGAAGGGGTTTAGCTGCCTGGAACTCCAGAGGCAGATGGGGCATAGTAGATACGAGACTGTTTTCAGGCTGTACCACAAGCTCCGAGAAGCAATGGGTAAACGTGATAGCCAATATAAACTAGAGGATATGGTTGAATATGATGAGGCTTTTGTAAGCAAGGCAACAAAATCTTCGGAAAGGATGAAGCTGAAGAAAGGACGCGGAAGTCAAAAACAAGCTTCCGTTGCTGTCATGGCTGAATCATCTATTCTTGAAGACTTAATTACCGGAGAAAAGGACAAAAGCTGCAGATATTTCAAGATGGTCAAAATAGATAACTTGAAGGCAAAAACAGCCGAAAAACTGATAAAAGGCCTGATTGACAAGAAAGCTGTGGTTCAGACTGATGAAAGTACGACTTATTCTAACCTAGAAGATTGTATCGATGTCCATGTAAGCGAACTATCCTCCACAAAAGAAGGTAAGTTCAATCTCAAATGGGTACATATAGCAATAAGTAACCTCAAAAGAGATCTGCAGAAGTACCATATGGTTTCAGAAAAGATGCTTCAAAACTATCTCAATGAATTCTGTTACAAACTAAACCGAAGATACTTTGGTGAAAAACTATTTGACAGATTGGTTATTGCAAGCATTTGCCCCTACTTGTATACAAGCGGATAATCATAATTATTTATTAATAAAACATGAAAAAATGAAAAAGAAAATCTTTTTATCACTAAGTTTAGCATTTATAGGAGCATCAATGGGGTTTGCGACACTTCAAGAAAACGAAACAACCTGTGTTCCTGTCACAACTTCTTGTCAATTCGAAACAATAGTATGTGGAGATGACATCTTTGAAATAATTGATGGAGCCATAGAGGCAGATGAATTATTGTGCCCTTAAATTAAAGTTCATAGAGAGTGATGAAAATCACTCTCTTTAAATTTAGAAACTATGTCAAAAATTTTAATTATCCTAATTTCATTTTTCGCTTCTTCTGAATTAAACCAGAACTATGTATCAACTCATATGGTTTATTATGAAGTCATATTTAAATCTGATTCTACAAATTTAGATTTCGTCTCAAGTGACTTAATGGTACTTTTTGTTGGAGATAAAAAGTCTAAATTTAGGAATTACTATCAAATGCAGAGAGATTCACTGGTAGCTGCTGCTAAAGAAAATGGCGTTGCCAATCCAGGTCTCATTCTTGGTCAAGTCAATCAAATACAAAAGCCTAAGTTTAAATACACAATAGTTAAAGATTGGAAGAACAAATCCTACAAATATTACGATCGAATAATACCAGATAATTTTGTTTTTGAAGGAACATTAGTCGCAGAAGATTGGGAAATTCTGGAAGAATTTGATGAATATGAGGGTTTCAAAGTGCAGAAAGCTATTACAACTTATGGAGGAAGGAATTTTGAGGCTTGGTTTACAACAGAAATCCCAATAAACGATGGCCCTTATGTTTTTGGGAATCTCCCTGGATTAATTGTAAAATTAAATGATACTAAAAATCACTATAGTTTTAATATGGTGGGTATTTCAAAAATGGAAGAAAGTTTAGATCACAATATGAATCCTGTTCCAATTAAAACTACTCGAAATAAGTATTTCCAATTAGAAGCTGATTTTAACACAAATATTTTTGAAAGGTTAGCTAGAGCTGGAATTACCATGACCGATCCAAATCAGGCTAAAGAAGTTCAAAATCGATATGATCAAAAGAATAATCCATTAGAAATTCAAATATTAAGAGATTCTAAATGAAAACATCAATCACCATTGCCTTATTTATTTATTAGTTTTGATTGATAAATGAAACGGTATAATGCAATTTTCCTATTCTTTTTCTTCAGCTTCCTATTGTTCAGCACTATTGCTATAGGTCAATCCATCATTTCAGGAAAGGTTACTGTAGCAAAGGAATCTTCATCAAGTTTTGGAGTAAATATTCTTGTCAAAAATCCCACAAGTCTTTCCACTCTTTCTTATGGGATTACCGATGAGGCTGGTAATTTTACTATCAAAGTACAATCTGATTCGGATAGTCTACTCGTGCTTTTTCGTTCATTGACCATACAGGAGTTTCAAATGTTTATACCCAACAAGACACAGGAATTGTTGGTGGAATTGGAAGAGGGCATACAAGAAATCCCTGAGTTCACCCTTAAATCTATCAAAAATCCTGTAACGTTAAAAAATGATACCTTAAGTTATGCTGTTGATGGTTTTACCAATCAAAATGACAGAGTAATTGCTGATATTCTTAAAAAACTTCCAGGTATAGAAGTGCTTGAAAATGGAAGGATTCTGTATGAAGGAAATGGTATTCAGAAATTTTATATTGACGGGATGGACTTGCTGGAAGGTAGATACAATTTAGCGAGTAGAAATCTTCCTGCAGATGCTGTTGAGTCTATACAAATTTTAGAGAATCATCAACCACTTAGGGTATTGGATAGTCTTGTTTTCTCTGACAAAGCCTCACTGAATTTAAAGCTTACACGAAAAAATGTCTGGTTAGGTACTGGAACTGCTGGAATCGGTGCAGCTCCATTTTTATATGAGGGAAAATTTAGCCCTATGACTTTTCGAAATGACTTACAGATGCTCTACAATTTACAAACAAATAATTCTGGAAAAGATATTGGTCAAGAACTTACTGTTTTAACACTAGAGGAGCTTCAGGAGAATATAGGTGCACAAGCAGATTTAAGACCTTGGTTTGGTTTACCCACACTATCGACTCCATCTATCAAGAAAGAACGTTTTTTATTTAACCAAAGTCAGATGGTTTCTGCTAATGTACTCAAGAGAAACCAAGGTGGAACAGATTTACGGACCAATATTTCATATTTACATGATAGCCAAAGACAGCAGGGAGGAATCAATACGGCTTATTTTTTACCAAATGATACTATTCAGCTTGTAGAATCACATCAAAACAGACTTTTATCTAGCGCCCTAGATGGAGAAATTTCTTGGATAAAGAATGAAAAAAAGTCATACCTCAAAAATAACCTCAATATCAATATCCTAAATAATAGAGAGCTGGGCATAAGTCGGTTAAATGAAGTCAATTGGGATCAACAAGCTAATTTACCTTTACTTTCCATCAGCAATAGTTTTCATACTTTAAAACCATTAGGAAAGCAATTGCTAAATATTAAATCTGATGTTGGATTTAGGCAAACAAATCAGAATTTTGAAGTTAGTCCTGGTAGCTTCGAGGAATTGCTCAACGACAATATGCCCTATGAAAGATTGAATCAAGAAATTGGCTATCAGTCCATTTTTGCGCATCATTCCATTGGAATAACCAAAGGCTTGCCCAGAAACTGGTCTTATTCAGGGAATGTAGGATTACTTTATGAAAATGAAAGTATGCAAAGCAATCTGGAAACAATGGTTGGAGATAGTGAGATGATCGTACCAGAACCATTTGTCAATGATCTTTCCTACAGCCAATTTAAGCCCTATTTAAATTCTCAATTAAATTTGAAACAGGAGAGTTTCAATTTACAATTCAAATTTCCCCTGAGTTATTTCAATATCAATGTGAACGATGGGCTGTTAACCGAGCAAAGTGAAGTTTCTAGATTGGTCATTGAACCTCAATTGTTTATGAAGTATTTTTTTACTGGAAAATGGAATACAACCTTAAGACTTTCAAGAAAAAATGACTTTAAAGGAATCAATGATATTCACTATGGATTTATAGTAAGAAATTTCCGGACATTTCAGCAAAGATCTACTTCTGTTCCAGGAGTCTTAAGGCATTCCTTAAATTATGGGATCAATTATCGCGACCCGATTAATTCCATTTTTTCAAGTCTAAATTATAGCTACACAGATACCAGAATGAATACCATCATGGAAAGTGAAGTGGCAGCATCTGGAGAAGTATTTTATCAGACATTGGATATGAATAATAGGGGGACAGGTCATCTTACAAATTTCAGAATAAGTAAATACTTACCTTTGATCAAAACAAACCTGACACTTTCTGGCAACTATCAAGTTCAAACTAATGAACAGGTTATAAATGGTATCTTGTCATCGGTAAAATTTGAAATATTAGGTTCTGGAGTAGAGGTTCAAGTTAACCCATCAAGGGTAGCAAACCTTACATATATAGCCAAACTAAATTTCATCAATTCTCAAGTAGAAGAAAGGAGTCTAGGTAGTATTAGACAGTTCAACCATGTGGCATCATTAGATCTTTTTATCAAAGAAAACCAAACTGTTACTTTCAAATGGGAGCATTATGACAACAGACTTTCGGGAAGTAGGGACTTAACTGGTTTCCTAGATGTGATGTATCAATATAAAATCAAAAATAGTCGTTGGGACCTATCTCTTCAAGGACAAAATATTTTAAACAACAGTAATTTCGGTACTTTTAGCGCTGATTCCTTTTTTATTCGTCAACAAAGTTTTCTATTGAGGCCAAGGCAAGTAATGCTGTTTATGAATTTTGCTTTTTAGGTTTCAATCAAATTTTATAAGTGCATTGGATTGATATTTCTTTCACTAGTCATGCCTTTAACATGCAAATAGAACGCTGATTGAACAGATTGAGCTGATGGTCACTGATTAAACAAGATAAACTTTTCATTATTCACCCTAAAAAATATTGAAGGTATAGATGCAGTCTACATAAAGACGCACAAACAAGATCAGTGATAACCCGCAATATCTGTGTCATCTACATGCCAATAGAACGCTGATTGAACAGATTGAACTGATGGTCACTGATTAAACAAGATAAACTTTTCATTATTCATCCTAAAAAATATTGAAGGTGTAGATTGAATCTACACCTAGCCGCACAAACAAGGTCGGTGATAACCAGCAATATCTGTGTCATCTACATGCCAATAGAACGCTGATTGAACAGATTGAACTGATGGTCACTGATTAAACAAGATAAACTTTTCATTATTCACCCTAAAAAATATTGAAGGTGTAGATGCGGTCTACATAAAGACGCACAAACAAGATCAACATAATTGAAGATTTCAATAAACAGACAGAGATCAATTCCTATCTGTTTATTTTTTTTATTTATATTTAATTAATACTTTTAGAATATTCTAAACGGTTAGAATTACATTGTTTAAGTTTAAAAAATAAAAAGCTGTTCATTATGGAAAGCTTTTTTTTAATTTATAATTTTTCCTTAATCTCTTCCGGCTCAAAACCCAAAACCAAATAATCCCCATTTGGGAATTCTATAATGGCCTTTTGATCATGGAGCTTTTTTCTGCTAATACAGCCAAAGCTGATTTTTCTGATTCCAACTTTTCCTTGTCTGCATCATCCAGTTTTCTATAAGTTGTTCCGCGTTTATTAATCAAGGACTCAAAACCCACTTTGTCTGCGAACTTCACCAATAAAGCTGCACTTGGCGCTTGCTTTTTATAATCCACAAATTCGTATTCAATGCCCTCTGATTCCAAAAAATCAAAGGTCTTTTTCATCGTGTTACAATTTTTGATTCCGTATATTCTGAGTTGCATGGCGTTGTTGTTAAAATGTTAAACGTTAAAAGCGTTAATTGGGCAAATGGGTTAAAAGGTTAAATTGGTTAAAAGGTTAACTGGATTAAGAGGTTAATTGGGTTAATAGGTTAATTGGTTATTTGGTTAAACCAGTATAAAACGATAACTGAGTCTTAAATCTTGTGTCTAACCTCTTATGTCTAGTATCTATCACAAACTCAAAATCTCTTTTAAAGAGGCTTCATTGGCTTGTACGATCTGGGAGATGTATTCGTCTGTCAGTGCTGTGGAGAGGAATAAACTTTCGAATTGTGAAGGTGCTAAATACACCCCTCTGTGCAGCATGGCTTGGAAGTATTTTCCAAAAAGCGCTGTATCAGCCTGTTTTGCAGAAGCAAAATCAAAGATCTCTTTATCCGTAAAGAATAAACTATACATGCTACCTAAATGATTGACTGTATAATTGAGACCTAATTTCTCTAAAGAGGTTTTGATTCCACTGACCAATTTATCTCCTATTTGGTTCAACCTTGTGTAAACTTCATCGTGTGTATCTAAATATTGTAGCATCGTAAGACCCGCAGCCATGGCGATTGGATTACCTGACAAAGTTCCAGCCTGATAAACGGGACCAGCTGGGGATACAAACTCCATGATTTCTTTCTTGCCACCGTAGGCCCCAACAGGCATTCCTCCACCGATAATTTTACCTAGTGTCGTCATGTCTGGAGTTACGCCAAAGAGTTCTTGCGCTCCACCTTTTGCCAAGCGGAAGCCTGTCATTACCTCATCGAAGATCAATATGATTCCTTCTTTGTCACAGATTTTTCTCAAACCTTCTAAGTAACCCGGTTTCGGAGTTACCAAACCCATGTTGCCCGGAACAGGCTCTAAAATCAAGGCAGCTATTTCGTTTTTGTTTACTTTTATCAATTCCTCAATCGCTTCCAAATCATTGTATGGAGCAATTAATGTGTCTTTGGCTGTTCCTTTGGTGACCCCTGGTGAATCGGGATTGCCCATGGTCATGGCACCAGAACCTGCAGCGATTAAGAAGGAGTCTCCATGTCCATGGTAGTGTCCTTCCATTTTGATGAACTTATCCTTACCGGTGAATCCTCTTGCCACTCTGATGGCAGACATGGTTGCTTCTGTTCCCGAGTTGACCATTCTGACCTTCTCTACAGAGGGGACCATCTTGGTGATCAATTCGGCAATTTCCACTTCCCTCGCTGTTGGCGCACCGAAAGATGTTCCATTTTCCATCGCTTTGATGACAGCTTCTTTGATCATTGGGTGATTGTGACCAAGTATCATTGGTCCCCAGCTGTTGATCAGCTCGAAGTAACTATTGCCATCTGCGTCAAAGATATGGGCGCCATCTGCTTTTTCTATAAAAATAGGGTTCCCTCCTACTGCTCTAAATGCCCTAACCGGTGAATTCACACCTCCTGGAATATAATTTTGAGCCTTTTCAAATAAGGCTTTACTTTTATTAATCTGCATTGAAATTATTTTATTTCTCTTCTAATACCCCATTTTCCAATTTCAGAATGGGTACAAATTTATTATTTCTGCTATTTCTAAAATCCAAACCGTAGGAAATTCTTCCTTCGCTTCTTCCGATTTCATTCAGGTTTTTTCTGAAATCAAATCCTTTTGAGCTGTTGATTGTGGTCGTCACCCAATTCATCAATTCATACCCCAAGTGTGCGTTGAGGGAGGGATAGATTTGATTTTCTTCAAAAAAGGCTTCACGGAACTCTTCTACCTGAGAACTTGCAAAGCGTATGGTATTGTTGGAAATAAAGTGGAAATTTTGGTTTTGGAGCATTTCAAAATTCGCAAAATTGAAAAACAGCCAAGTGTCCATCACCATTACAGGCGTATTTCCAGATATAGATTCCAAGAGTCCAAAGGTTGGTGAAGCCACATTTGGATCATCACTTAGGATGATGATGATATCTGCTTTTGCGGTCGCATTTCCACTTCGGAGATTCAAGTCAGTAAAAAAGGTTCTGATATTTCTATCTGTAATTTCTTGATTAGCGACAATCTGAAAGCCATATTTTGTAGCATCTGAAACCATTTTCTTTGCAAGCTGCTCGTCCCTAGTCGAATTAGAATAGCCTATAGCAATTCTTTTCCCTTGAATAAATTTCCTAGCATATTCAAATACACCTTCCGAAATCGAAGAAATCGAAGGACGGAATAAATACGCGAATTCATAAGTATCCAGTTTATCATCCACATTAGAAAGCGGATTGATAAAAGGAATTTGATTTTTTTGTGCAAATTTTGCTACGACGTCGGTTTCTTCAGGGTAAAGCGGACCAATGATCAGGTCTACTTGATCAAAAAATGGATCTGCAAAAATGCTGTTGATTTTGGATGGGTTTCTTTCTGTATCAAATGTCTTTACATTCAATTGGACACCTTCTTTTACTGCTCCTTTTATGGCAAAATCGATCCCTTGGTATAAGTCAAAAATAAAATTCCCCGCATTGATATTGCTCACTCCGGTTCCTCCTGCATAATTGAAAGGCAAGACGATTGCCACATCCAACACACCATTATTCTTAACTCTGAGGGTGCGCTCAGGCGTATTGTCTAGGGGATCGAGTTTAACATCTTTGATCTGATTATAAACCGACTTGTCATTTGTTGACATAACTGTTTGACTTTCCAACTGTGTTTTCAGCGCAAATAAAAACCCTCTGTTACTTTCGTACTTTTTGATATTTCCAACCAAATAACTTAATGAGGCTTCTTTGAGATATTTAAATGAAGCGTTTTCTGCTTCGGTTTTGATTGCTGGATCAGTGATTTGCAGTATGGTATTCAATGCTTCTGAGTTGTTCCCTTCTTCAAAGTGGATCAAAGCCATCAAGTAATTTGCATCTTCAATTTTGTTCCAAGACTTCTTTTCCAAGAGTGGTGTCAAGGTAGCTTTTGATAAGGCATATTGACTATTTAGAAACGCTGCTTCTGCGAAGTGATAAGTTGCATAGTTTGCCAATTCACCGTATTGAGTTTCGTCTAAATAGGGGCGCAATAAGTCCATGGCTTCTTTGTAATTACCATAACCGATAAGGGTTTTTGCTCTATTGTAGCTTGCAAGTTGATCCTGAGCGTAAGATTCAACAAAAAATAAAGAGACAAATAAAATCAAAAGAAAGGTGTATTTCATGTGTTTATAATTTAATTTTATGCTTATCCGCTATGACATCAGGATGTAATTTTATCACAAATAATCATGCTGATAATTGTCAACAGGCGCACAGGTATTCACAGTCAAAAGCAGTCCAAATATCGTTCCTGTAATATAGGCTACGAATTTAATCCATTTTACGGTCATAGAAAAGAAAAAAGCCAAAGCAGATGGATGGATGGATTTTTAAAATGGAATAAAGATTATCTGCAATGGCACCAGCATTCAAATTCAGGCATGATCATACAGAAAACAGTCGAAAATCAACAGTCCACAGTAGCTCTCGAAATAAATTGTTTTATATTGGCTACTGGTTAGAGAACTGATAGTTAATTTTAGTATTCAAAAAAATTGAATCCGATTTTCAAAATTAATTAGGATAGACTGCAACAACTCCACCAGGATGAATCAAATATTTGAATAAATCGTTAACTTTAATAACGCAAAAGCAATGATCATGAAGGGAATAAATTATGTGACGGATAATAAGAACAGAAAAGTTGCTGTTCAAATTGATTTAAAAATATATGGAAAACTGTGGGAAGATTTTTATGACAATATGATAGCGGAGCAGAGAAAGGACGAAGAAAAAATACCGCTAAAGGATCTGATCAAGACATTAAAAGAAGAAGGCAAATTGGATGAATCAATATGAGATTATTGTAAGTAAATCTGCTGCAAAAGAGCTCTCAAAATTACCTAAACAGGTCAATAATAAAATTATCAAAGCCATTTTAGCCCTGTCAGGAGATCCTCGACCAAACGGTGCAAAAAAACTTCGTGGAATATCTGAGAACTGGCGAATCCGGATCGGAGATTATCGAGTGATATACGCCGTTGCCGACGAAATACTAGTGGTAGATATCAGAAAAGTAGGACATAGAAAAGATATTTACGAATGATCTTCTCAATTATATCATTTTATGATTATCCGCTATGACATCAGGATGAATATTATTCACAAATAATCATGCTGATAATTGTCAACAGGCGCACAGGTGTCCACCGTCAACAGTCCACAGCAGTCCAAATATCGTTCCTGTAATATTGGCTACGAATTTAATCCATTTTACGGTCATAGAAAAGAAAAAAGCCAAAGCAGATGCTTTGGCTTAAATGTTTACAATTCATTTGGGGAAATTAAATTCTATTCCCACTCGATCGTTGCAGGTGGCTTAGAAGAAATATCGTAAACTACTCTATTTACTCCTTTGACTCTATTGATGATTTCGTTAGACATTTTACCAAGAAATTCATAAGGCAGGTGAATCCAGTCTGCTGTCATTCCATCTACAGAACCTACTGCTCTAAGGGCAACCACTTTTTCATAGGTTCTTTCGTCACCCATAACTCCGACAGATTGGATTGGTAAAAGGATCGCTCCTGCTTGCCAAACTTGGTCATAGAGTCCATGGTCTTTGAGGCCTTGGATAAAGATGTAATCTACTTCTTGGAGTGTCTTTACTTTTTCGGCTGTGATATCTCCTAAAATTCTGATAGCAAGTCCTGGCCCTGGAAAAGGATGCCTTCCTACGATCGTTTCAGGAATTTCCAAAGCTCTTCCTACTTCTCTCACTTCATCTTTGAAGAGTGTATTTAGTGGCTCAACGACAGACAGTTTCATGAAATCAGGAAGGCCGCCCACATTGTGGTGGGATTTGATGGTTGCAGAAGGACCTTTGACAGAAATAGATTCGATCACATCAGGATAAATTGTACCTTGACCCAACCACTTGACTCCATCAATCTTGTTTGCTTCCAGATCAAAAACTTCGATAAAAGCATTTCCTATCGCCTTTCTTTTCAATTCGGGATCAGACACTCCTGCTAAAGCATCATAAAATCGCTGCTTTGCATCTACGCCGATCACGTTTAGTCCCATGTCTTTGTAAGAATGCAGTACTTCCTCGAATTCGTTCTTTCTCAAAAGACCATTATCAACAAACACACAATAGAGGTTGGCTCCAATAGCTCTGTGAATCAAGGTTGCCGCTACAGAAGAATCTACTCCACCTGACAATCCCATGACAACTTTGTCTTGGCCGATCTTGGTTCTCAAGTCTTCAACCGTTGCATCGATAAATACATCAGAGGTCCAATCTTGGGCACATCCACAAATCTGAACTACGAAATTTCTAAGAAGGTTTTTGCCTTCTGAAGAGTGTGTTACCTCTGGGTGAAATTGAATCCCATACGTTTCTTCATTTTGAATTTTGAATGCTGCTACACGGACAGATGAGGTACTTGCGATTACATCAAATCCATCAGGCAATTCCTTGATAGTATCTCCATGTGACATCCAAACAGTTGATCCATGACTCATTTCTTTGAGTAGATCGAAGTGGGTGTCGATATGATTTAAATTGGCCCTTCCGTATTCTCTAATTTCAGAAGGAAGCACTTCACCTCCATATTTGTGCGCAAGGAGTTGGGAACCATAGCAAACACCCAAAAGTGGGAGTTTACCTCTAAAAATATCTAAATCTAAATCCGGTGATCCTTCGTCTCTTACTGAGCAAGGACTTCCCGAAAGGATTACCCCTTTGATGTCTGAGGTGATTTCAGGAATATTATTATAAGGATGAATTTCGCAATATACATTGAGTTCTCTAACTCTTCGGGCGATGAGTTGCGTGTACTGAGAACCAAAATCAAGGATCAAAATCTGTTCTGCCATGCGCAAAGGTAATCAGCCCATGACAATTGGTAAAATTAAATGCTAAAATTTTCGGAAGAATATTTGGCTGCTCAAATCAATCTTCGTTGAAACTTGCATTATCTCCTTCAAAAAGCGTTTCCAAAGCCACAGCCTCCACACCCAACTCATCTTCCAAGTATCTTTCAAAAACAGCTGTGCTTCCATGTGTGAGATAAACTTTCTCTGCCTCTGTTGCTTGAATTGCCTGAATTAATCCTGGCCAATCTGCATGATCTGATAAGACAAATCCCGTATCCACAGCTCTTCTCCTTCTTGCCCCACGGATGGTCATCCAACCTGAACAAACACCTGTGCGGTATGGAGAAAACTTTTTCATCCACGGTGTTCCCATGGCAGAAGGCGGTGCCATAATCAAGCATCCTTTGAATCTACTTTTTGGAATCTCTTGTGTGACTTTGGGAATATCTCTCACTTTCACCCCATTTGCGATTAAGGCTTGATTGACATTCCATATGGCTCCATGGGCGAAAACTTCTCCAATGGACAGGTCTAAATTATTGATAACCCGTTGAGCTTTGCCTAAGGAATATGCAAAAAGCACCGAATTCCTACCCTGATCGGCGTTTGCTTTCCACCATGCATTGATTTTTTCAATGATCACCGCTTGCGGCTCCCAAGTGTAAACTGGCATGCCAAAGGTACATTCAGATACAAATTCATGGCATTTGACCGGTTCAAATGCCGCTGCAAGTCCATCATCTTCCACTTTATAATCTCCTGAGACTACTACAATTTTCCCTTTGTACTCTAGCCTCACCTGTGCTGAACCGGGAATGTGTCCTGCTGGATGGAGCGAAATCTGCACACCATTGATATGAATTGGTTCCCTGTATTCCAGCGTCTCTAAATTGATATCCTGTCCCAACCTCAGCCGCATTACTTGTTCCGAATGATGGTGTGCTAAATAATGCTTCATCCCCCATCGGGAGTGGTCCGCATGGGCATGGGTTATGACTGCCTTATCGACAGGCTTCCAAGGATCAATAAATACATCAGCCTGGGGACAATAGAGTCCTGAAGCAGTCAATTCCAGCAGTGCCATATTCAAAGAACGTCACCGGTTAGTCAATGTTTACACCGTAGAAATAAAAAGTTTCAAAGTCCTTTTCAACTTCATCGGCTTTTTCTCCTTCTTTCAATTTACTGTATAAGACATTTCTACAACTTGTAAGCTTAATATCTTTTTCACCTTCCCAGATTTTCTTATCTCCATCGAAAACCTGATAATAAGTCTTTTTGTATTTTTTTTCTAAGGCTAAAAATTCCGGCTGTCCTACCACGTTTCTTGGCAAAGCATCGACTTCTTCTTTAGGAGCTCCTCCTTTATACCAAGTGAGTAAATATCCATTAGAAAAATTGAAACCTTCAAATGTAGAGTACTTTAATCTATTGAAGAATTTCCCAAAATTTTCATTTGGGTCACTGGGTAAATTTTGCATGTAATTTTCTCCTGGATTTAAGGCAATAGTTCTTTTTAGCTCCATTGAAGGAAAGTTATATACATATATCTCTGGAGAAGACGTAAAGTTGATATAGAGTTCCTTGTTATGATAAACTGCAAGAGGGTTTTCAAAATTATAACTACCCGGATTAAGGACCATTTGACTTTCCCTCGGTAATTTTTCTTTAGCTATAACCGAAAAGTCATCAAGTTTATAGGATGTCAGTAGTGGATAATCAACATAAAAACTCTCTGAAAACTCTTCCCGTGGGTCTTCAGTATGAAAAGCATGTGAAAACATCATATCCCCAATAGGGAGATTAACAGTGGACCCCATAATTCTGTTGGTAACTGGGCTAAAAGGAGTTTGCCGTTTATCTTTCAATGCAAATTCGCCATCGTAAATAAATTGCATACCGAACGTTTCTATCAAAATATCTCCACTCTCAAGGTATTGAACTGTCATAAAATAATCCGATTGATAGTTGTCTTTCCCATCACCGGTTCGATTGATTTGTTGTAATATATTTCCAGCTGGGTCCACTCTCAAAAAATCATTTGTAAAGACGTCATACAAAAGGTATTCTGACCGATCTTCTTTCAGATCAATCAAATAGAGTTCGCCAAGATGATCAATCTGTAAACTGTCAATAATTGCAAGTTCTATATCATTGACAACGGTGTTTTCTTCTTTGGAGTCTTGACATGAAATAAGATTGATTAACAAAACTGCTGAAACCGCAAAAACAAATAGCTTTTTCATAGAAATAAAATTAGTGGACTTAAATCAAACTAATAAAAGTTTATAATCAAAAAATACGCTATCAAAATAAGCTTAAAAGTGATGAAAAGGGGGAATCTAGAGATCAAAAATATATCTTATGAATGATAATAAAATATAAATGAAACACTAAAAGGAATCGAGTTAAATCAACACCTCCAAATCCTTCCCAGGTTTAGGATAACTCAATTTAGCCAATCTCTTTCCTACATAATATTCATCTAAACCCGATACCGTCACAGTTCCCAAGGCTTCCAAATCCAAGGAACCATCTGCTCTAAGCCCCTCGGCATCCACATGAACTTCTTCGATGGAAGCGATGATAAAAACCGTTCCATTTACCTGTAAGGTTTGTTTTTCGACCAGCTTACAAGCCAACTGAACTCGGCTACCTTCTACAAAAGGAGCAAAAAAATCATTTTTATAGGATTCTTTTAACCCTGTTGCTTCAAACTCAGATACTTTATAACTCGCTGCAGTCTGATGTGCTTGTTGATAAAAAGATTCATGCACGTGATTGAGTGTGAAATATTCGGTTTCAAGGATATTTTCAAGTGTATGTCTTTCTACAGTATGTGGGCGAAACAAGATTCCAACCAATGGAGGACTTGCTCCGATGTGAAATACTTGAGAAAAAGGTGCTAAGTTGGTTTGTCCTGCATGACTTTTCGACCCGATAAGGTTCAAGCTTTTGTAGCCCGCAAGCGCATTGACAAAATCCCTTCTAAAGGCTGAATCAGCTTCTAGCAGGGATTGTTTAGTGAAAGCTTTCATCATATAGCAATCGCTTCTTCTATGGAATCACAATATCTGATATCCAGTTTCTCGATGATATTGTCAGGATTATTTTTGAGGATTTGTTCTTTGGCAATCATAACCATTTTCTCAAACCATTTTTCAGCTGGAAGAATTTTTCTATGCTGTGAGACTCCATATTCCAGCATTTCATTTTTCCAATGTAGGAAATACCATTCCATACTCGGCTGGTGAAAAGCTCTCAAAGCTCTTTTGTCAAATATAAACTTGGAATAGCCACCTTGCTTGATAATTTCAGAAATTCTTAAAAAGATACTTTTAAAATTGTCAATGGGCACATAATCAGAAAGCAATTCACAGATAACTATTCCTTTTTCCGGGCTTGCATATACTTTGGCGTCCCTTTCCTCAAATATCAGTTCAAAATTATTTGTTTCAATAAGATTTACTGTTGCGTTCATTGTAATGAAGGTTAGATTGGATGGTTAGTGAAACGACTTTTTTTTCATCGTAGGTGTATTGGCTACTTCGACCTTAAAGGTATCTAAGTTCTCCTCTAAACGAATTGCGTACTCCAAGGTTGTTTTCATCAACTCTTGTTGTGCAGATATCTGCTCTTTCAACCTATCCAATTCAAGATTCATTTCAGATAGTTTTGCCTCATATTCCTTTTGAAGTCTCTCTTTCTCAAGTCTTGCCTTCTTCAGTTCTTCCTTGAAAATCAAAAAAGATTCCGGTGGAGTTTTCATAATCATTGTACTTGTTACTCAGGGAACATACCCTGAGTTATTACTTTTTTAATACTTGTTTTGTTTAAACAAAACTTACTTAAATTCCTTTTACGGAAGACATTCCTCCATCAAGGTGCAAAATCTGACCCGTCATCCAAGATGCGTCATCTGAAAGTAAATAAACTGTCGCCGCAGCAATGTCTTGAGGTTGACCATATCTTCCTAATGGATGCCTTTTGTTTGAAGCTTCCTTTTTATCATCATTCCCCAAAAGTTGATTTGCTAGTGGAGTATCGGTCAAAGATGGTGCTACACAATTTACTCTTATTTTGTTTGGAGCCCACTCAGCCGCCAAAGATCTGGTAAGTCCTTCTACTGCCCCTTTTGCGCTAGCGATAGAAGAATGGAAACCTAAACCAACACCTACTGCTACTGTACTGTACAATACTACAGATGCAGTATCAGACTTTTTCATGCCTTTGAGACAAGCTTGCAGAACCTTCACTGCTCCCAGTAAATTGATTTCAAAGTCATTTTTGAAATCTTCTATTGAAAATCTATGAAAAGGTTTCAAGTTGATCGTCCCTGGACAATATACCAATCCATCAATAATTTCTGGTAAACCCTGTATGTCCTTAAAGTCCGTAGTAACGTCTAGGTGAGAATCTCCTGATAAGGATTTTGAATAAGAATAGACAATAGCTCCTTGTTTTTCCAGCTTTGAAATAACTTCAGCACCTATCCCAGAATTACCTCCTATGACTACAATGTTTTTATTTTTCATTCCAACTGTCTTTATATAATTAATCAATTTTGAGGCAAAATGTTTTGTTAAAAATGATATAAAAAAAGACCAAAACTTACGTTTTGGCCAGTTTTGTTGGTTTAGTTTTATGATCTATTTATAAAGAAATGTATTTCATAAATTCATTTCTAGTATGCTCTTCTTTTTCAAATTTACCGCTGTAGAAAGAAGTAACTGTGGAACTATTCACGTCTTTTATACCTCTTGAAGAAACACACATGTGATGTGCATCGATGACAACTGCCACATCATCTGTGCCCAAAATTTCTTTCAATTCATTACCAATCTGCATAGTCAATCTTTCTTGAACCTGAGGTCTTTTGGCAAAATACTGAACTATTCTATTGATTTTAGAAAGTCCGATTACTGTACCATTAGAAATATAAGCGACATGCGCTTTCCCATAGATAGGCACGAAATGATGTTCGCAGTTGGAAAAGAAAGTGATATCCTTCTCCACCAACATCTCATTGTATTTGTATTTATTCTCAAATAATTTAGCGTCAGGCTTGTTTTTCGGGTCAAGTCCACTAAAAATCTCTTGGATATACATTTTAGCAACTCTCCTAGGAGTTCCTTTCAAGCTGTCATCTGTCAGGTCGAGTCCTAAAACATGCATGATTTCTCTGAAGTGCTTTTCGATCAACTCAATTTTAAGCTCATCATCCATTTCAAAGGCATCTTCACGAAGGGGAGTTTCAAAGGATGTGCCTACATGTTCATCACCAATCTCATCAATATCCCTGCTGATATTAATTCCCATCGTATTCAACAAAGTTTCTTTCTGTTTCATATAGTCGAATAGTTAATTCGTATTTGTTATCAATTTCTTTTCTTAAAATATTCCAAATAACCACTGCAATGTTTTCCGCAGTTGGGTTAAGGTCTTTAAATTCATCTGTGTCTAGGTTTAAATTTTTATGATCAAATTTATTTAAAACATTTATCTTGATAATGTCACTGAGTACTTTCATATCAAAAACATAGCCTGTTTCTGGATCAACGGGACCAACAAGTTTAACAGTTAAGTCATAATTATGACCATGATAGTTTTTATTGTTGCATTTTCCAAAGACTTTTTCATTCTTCTCCTCAGACAATGAAGGATTATGTAACCTATGTGCACAGTTGAAGTGCTCTTTTCTGTATACTGCTATTTTCATTGATTAGTAAACTTGTGCTTTTTAATTTTTGTTTAATATTTAATATAATTCTTTAAACAAAAATTTTAAAACGTTGAAAAACAGATGAATAAATTCATTTTGTATTTATCTGGAATGTTTTTGTAAAGATAACTGCTGTTTTCAATTACGACATCAAACATTCATTTGGTAAGAAACAGTTCCAAACTGCTTTTTAGGCCTAATTAATTGATGAAATAATTCTTCAAAGATGGAAAAATGGTTAATTATTTTTTTTATCTTATAAATTCAACCTGTTAAACAATAATTTATCCAATATACTGATTATGAATTTAATGGAACTTTCTTAATTTGAATTGCATTACTCTGAGGTATGAAAAAAATCACCCTTTCTATCATATTTATCTTTTCGGCTGTTTATACCAACTTAATTTCTGCTGATGATGTATTTGATACCAAAAAACTTGAAGAAAATATTTTATTAGATGTTGACTATATCAAAAGTAATCCTTTGAATAAAGGATATGATTTACCTTCAGTCAATATTCTAAATTTCGCCCTTTCGGGATATCAAAAAGTACGAAAAGAAAGAGGTATTTCTGAAAGTAAACCTTTAGCAGTTATAGATTTTTCTCTTCCATCTACTCAAAAGAGGCTTTGGATCATTGAAATGAATTCCGGAGAGATTATTCATCATGGATTTGTATCTCATGGAAGAAACTCTGGGGATTTGATGGCCAAAAATTTCTCCAACACAAACTCATCATACATGAGTAGTCTTGGTTTTTACCTCACAGGAGAAACGTACCAAGGAAAACATGGATACTCCTTGCGCTTAGATGGATTGGAAGCTGGATTCAATGATAAAGCGAGAGAAAGAGCAATTGTGATTCATGGAGCCGCATATGCAGAAGAAGAATTCATTCAGCAAACGGGGCGACTTGGCAGAAGTCTAGGATGTCCTGCACTTCCTCAAGAAGAAACGGCAATGGTTATTGATCTGATTAAAGAACAATCTGTGCTTTTTATTTACGGAAATGATCCCAATTATCTAACAAAATCGAATATCCTAAATTCTTGATTTTTCTTTGGGGGCTTCACTGAGGACTTTTAATACTTCAGAATCTCTATCGTAAATATCTTTACGGAAAAATTGATGCCCGGTAGAATCTGCCCAATAAGTCAGGTAGAAAATTACAACTGGGATTTTTCTATCCAAGTTGACAACTTTTTCCCTTTTTAGGCCCATTGATTCCTTGATTTTATCGCTGGTCCATTGCTTATCACTAGCCAAAAGTAACTCTGCTAATTCTTGGGGCTTTTCAATTCGAATACATCCATGGCTTAAGGCTCTATCTTCCCTTGCAAACAAGCTTCTACTCGGTGTATCGTGAATGTAAACACTATACTTATTTGGAAACATAAATTTTACCAATCCCAAAGAATTTTGCTCACCGGGTTCTTGTCTGATCATGTAAGGGAAATTCCTTGGATTAATTTTTTGCCAATCAATAGTAGAAGGGTTAACAATGGCTCCAGAATTGGTGATGACATTCATATTTTTGCTTGCCAAATAATTAGGATTCTTTCTTATGGAAGGGATAATTTCATTCCTTGTAATAGAATTTGGTACGGTCCAAGTAGGGCTGAATACCAAGTAAGACATTTCTGCGCTAAACTGTGGTGTGGAATGATAGCTTTTGCCAACGATCACTTTTGAGGTTAAAACAGTATCTCTCTTGGAAATAAAATCGAGCTGAAAATTGGCAGTATTTACCAAAATCAATTCTTGCTCTTTGAGAGCAGCAGGAAGCCATCTCAATCTTTCTAAATTCACCTTTGCGGTAGCAACAAGGTCTTCAGGAGATTGATTGAGCGCATGAATCGTTTCTTGTCCGATCACCCCATCTGCCACAAGTCCATGCCTTCTTTGTAAAGTCTTGATTCCTTCTACCATTAGGCTATCGTAAACTTTCTCTTCCTTAGGAAAATACTGATCTACAAAATTCCAAAACTGCAACCGAGATCTGATTTCTTCAATTTGATTATGAGCCTCTCCTACTTTTATAGATTTATCTATTTTTAGCCTTTTCCACTTCCCAATATATTTCTCTTCAAATCTTTCTTGATGCTCGTACATCAACCTCAACCCATCTCTCATTCTTTTATAGATAGAAAATGATGGATAAAGTTCTTCAAAACTTTTTCTAATATTCCCGTTTACAATGGCTTCAACAAGCCTTTTATCAATCAACAACTCAGGTGCTGATCTTTGAATATTCCATTCAGCTTTAAGGTTTTCGGGATTAACTTTACCCAAATAAAGATGAGAGGAAATAAGGATATAAGCATCGGTTAATAACACATCCAAAGCTGCAAAATCTGAGAGTGAGAAATCTCCATTTGCATTTTTTGAATTTTCATATTTTTCAAAAAGCGCATTGATGGCATTCAGGTGATAATCTGTTGGGTTGAGACCGTCAAATTTAATTTGCTGAATTTCATAGCGCATTTCATAAGCTATCTCAGGAAGTACTATGCCATTGGACCAAGTAGGACTAAAAAATCTGTCACTATAAAATCTTTTGATGACGACAGAACTGAATAATTCTTGATCATAAACTTGACCGCCATTTTCAGGACTATCCATTTCTATTAGATTCCTGATAAAGCCTGAAATCAGCACTTGAGGGTTTTGAGAAAAGGATTTATGGGGTAAAAAAACGACTATAAATAGCACAAAGGATGAAATATACAGCTTCTTCATATCTTTAAAAGTCCAAAAAAAAAGGGAGTTCAACAAGTTGAATTCCCTTTTTTAAATGATTTGATATTATTTCACTTGAAAATCCTGATATTTTCTTCCAAGTTCCCAAGACTCTTTCAGCATCTCAAGAAAACCTTCCATTTTGTGTAAAGGAATTAAATTTGGTCCATCACTCAGTGCCTTTTCAGGTTCAGGATGTGTTTCAATAAAAAACCCATCAATTCCAGTTGCTGCGGCTGCTCTTGCCAAAAAAGGAGCAAATTCCCGCTGACCTCCACTTGTGCCACCTTGACCACCTGGCTGTTGCACACTATGTGTGATATCAAAAACCACGGGGGCAAATTGGCGCATGATTGGAAGCCCTCGCATATCGACTACAAGGTTGTGATATCCAAGGGAAAATCCTCTTTCTGTCAAACAAACATTTTCATTCCCAGTAGATCGCACTTTGGTCACCGCGTACTGCATATCTTCCGGTGCCATAAACTGACCTCTTTTGATTTTTACCGCTTTGCCTGTATTTCCCGCAGCCAACAACAAATCTGTTTGACGACATAGAAATGCTGGAATCTGAAGTACATCAACAACTTCTGCTACCTCAGCTGCTTGATAACTTTCATGAATATCAGTTACTAAAGGAACATTCAGCTGCTTTCCAACCCTTTGTAAAACTTCCAGGGATTTATCCATGCCGATACTTCTGAATGATCCAGAGGAAGTCCTATTTGCTTTGTCAAAAGATGCTTTGAAAACATAAGAAAAACCAAATTTTTCCGACAGCTCTTTTACTTTTGAACCAATTTCTATGCAAATATCAAAACTTTCAACGGCACATGGGCCTGCAAAAAGTACGGGCTTATCTGCTCCCAAAATCACATTTTCGGTGATTTTCATTACCTGTGTATTTCTATTCATGAGTTTGATTTACTAGTTTCTCAATAATTCCATCTAATAACCCTTTTGCTATCAGTACAATATCGCCAACTTCTCTAAACACCCCTTGTCCACCATTCAGAGATGATACCAAGTCGACTTTATCCTGAATATAAGGCAAAGCATCGGCTGGACAAACTGACAACCCTACTTGCGTCAAGATGGGCAAATCGATCAAATCATCCCCTAAATAAGCTACCTCTGACAGCTGTATTTCCAAAGTTTCCAACACCTCTTTCAATTTCTTTCCTTTGTCTTTTACTCCGTGATAATGAAAATCAAAATTCAATTCTTCACATCGATCTTCTACCACTTTTGACTTCCGACCTGTGATGGCTCCGACCATGACTCCGTTTTTCCGTAAGTGACTGACTATTAAACCGTCTTTTACATTAAACCGCTTATACTCAAGTTGATTATCGTCATAGATGATACCTCCATCAGTAAGAACTCCATCAACATCTGTGATTATCAATCGAATTGCACTTGCTTTATTTTTTATTTCCTCAGTCAAACCTGAGAGATAATTTTGCATAATTTATTTCTTTTTCTTCCAATGAATTGAATAAAGGTCCAATCTTCTTTGATCTAAGTTTCTTACACTTCCAGCTTTCCTTTGTTTGGTGAGAAGATCCAAATCCACATCTGCAACGATGGTAGTTTCCGCATTTTCAGAAGCTTGAGCCACTGTGGCATCATGAGGAAAAGAAAAGTCAGATGGAGAATAAATTGCAGCTTGAGAATACTGAATATCCATATTTTCCACACGCGGAAGATTACCTACAGATCCTGTGATGGCAACATAACACTCATTTTCCACAGCACGTGCTTTTGCACAAGTATTGACACGCAAGAAGGCATTTTTGGTATCAGTCCAGTAAGGCACAAATAAAATATCCATTTCTTGCTCTGCAAGAATTCTTCCCAATTCAGGAAATTCCACGTCGTAACAAATCAAAATTCCTATTTTTCCTGCATCGGTATCAAATACTTTAATTCCATTTCCACCCTGTAAACCCCAATATGATTGTTCGTCGGGTGTAATATGCAATTTATACTGCTTATCTACAGTACCATCTCTTCTACAGAGATAACTTACGTTCCGAAGCTTTTTGCCATCATATTCCGGCATACTTCCAGCAATAATGTTCACATTGTATGAAAGTGCCAAGTCTCTCATTCTAGTGACAATTTCATCTGTATAGTCCGCCAAGTTTCTAATTGCCTCTGAAGCATCCATATCGTTGAAAGCTGCTAGAAGTGGCGCGTTGAAAAACTCAGGCAGAAGGCAGAAATCAGATTTATATCCTGAAACAGTATCAACAAAAAACTCTACTTGCTGCATCAAATCATCGACATCATTGAAGCGACGCATTTTCCATTGCACCAAACCAAGTCGGACTATGGATTTTTTGTTACCAATCAGCTTTTCGTCTTTTTCGTAATAGATATTGATCCATTCTAAAAGTGTTGCATAAGCTCTGGAGTCGGTATCTTCTGGAAGGTATTTGGTGATTACTTTTCTTACGTGAAATTCATTCGCCAGCTGAAAAGACAACACAGGATCAAAAATCTCCTTGCTTTTTACCAAGTCAATATATTTCCTTGGTGTCATCTGATCATAATATTTTGAGTAACCTGGGATTCGACCACCTGCAATGATAGAACGCAAGTTAAGATTTTCACAAAGTTCTTTCCTTGCATCATAAAGTCTTCTTCCCAAACGCATCCCGCGATACTCTTTGTCTACAAATACATCTGTGCCATAAAGGGTGTCCCCATCAGCATCATGAGTATCAAACTTGCCATATCCTGTGATTTGATCATAAGTATGGTTATCTCCAAATTTGGTATAGTCAACAATTAAACTGAGTGCAGCAGCGACAACTTTGCCATTATCTTCAATGCAAATTTGACCTTCAGGAAAAACTTTAAGCTGGTTTTTTAGCTCTTGTCTAGTCCATGCCCCCCCTGGCTCTTTATAAATACTGACCATGATCTCTCTAATATCATCATAATCAGACAATTTGATATTTCTTAATTTTAAGCGGTGTTCTAACTCTTCTTTTTGCTTAGTCATGATACAAAATTAATTAAATTTCAGGCAAATATTTTAAAAGAGAATCATTCTAAATCCAAAACAGTATATTCTTTCGAATATCAAACAAACTTTTAGCCATATTGATTAATATGATAATTTAATTAAATTTAAAAGATAAGAAGAAATCAAAATTGATAATGGAAGAAAAATTAACAGATTTAAAAGAAACAACCTTTGATGATTTTTTGGAATACATGAATAAAATCCTAGATCTGAGACTTTTCAACATTGGAGAATCAAGTATTACAGTCAGCATTATTTTAACACTTTTGGTTTCTATTACCTTACTTTTAATTGTATCAGAAATAGTAAGAAGATTTTTAGTAAGTCGAGTTTTGGTGCGTTATGCAATTACTCCGGGAACCCGACAGTCCGCAGCAACTATTGTCAAATACTTTATCATTTTCGCCGGTATGTTTTCCATTCTTCAAACAAGTGGAATTGATCTGAGTGCTTTTGGTATTTTAGCAGGGGCTTTAGGTGTAGGTATTGGATTTGGACTTCAAAATATCACCAATAATTTTATAAGTGGGCTGATAATCCTATTCGAGCAGCCTATCAAAGTGGGGGGCCGAATAGAAGTTGGAGATATCTCTGGAGATGTAATTGTGATTTCAGCACGATCAACAACTATTGTCACGAATGATAATATTTCGGTCATTGTACCCAACTCTCAATTTATTGACAGTCAAGTCATCAACTGATCACATAATGATAGAAATATCAGGTTTAACTTCCCTGTCGGAGTATCTTATAAAGAAAATCCAGAAAAAATCAGGGCTATTTTGTTAGATGTAGCCGATAGAAATGAAGGGGTTTTGAAAAGTCCAAAACCTGATGTTCTATTTGATGAATTTGCAGATAGTAGTCTCAACTTTACCTTAAGAGTTTGGTCATCCGATTACATTAACAAGCCTAAAGTTTTAAAGAGCGAATTGTATTATGATATTTTCAAAAAATTTTCAGAAGAAGGAGTGGAAATCCCATTCCCTCAGAGAGATATTCATGTGATCACTGGCGGAGAAAAATTGAAAAGCTAAAGAATATTGCTTTATTTACATGTTAAAATCATTTAAGTACAAAAATTTAAATTAAGGAATTTTTCAAATGTTAAAAATGCTCAGAAATATCATTTTCTTTTTGATACTCTTCATGGTATCTGAGCAGGCTTTTGGGCAAAGTTTGTATAGGTATAGATTTGAAGAGCCTTGGTCAATCTCAGTCTCCACCGGTCCTACGCAATATTTTGGTGAGCTCTATTCACTTTGGAAATATAATGAAGGTATTCAACCTGACTGGAATGCTAATATAGCAGTAAGAAGAACACTTGGAACAAGAATTCGTGCAAGAGCAGAGTTTTCATACTATCAAATTTCTGGTCAAGATCCACCTTCAGATCCAAGAGCATTTAGATATCCTAGGAATCTTCATTTCAGAGCAAGGAATATGGAAGCTTCGATGATTGGGGAGTTTCATTGGAAGCCTGTAAAGGTTTATAATATTACGCGAAGCTATTTTAATTTATTCTTATTTGCTGGTGTAGGTGTATCTTCAAACGATCCAAAAGCTGAATTAAATGGCATCTGGGTGGATCTAAGACCGCTTCAAATTGAAAACAATCCCTACAACAAATATATCATTGTCTTCCCAACAGGGATCGGAGCCAAGTACAAATTGAGCGTTTATGCAGATTTAACCTTAGAGTTGAATTACAGATGGACCTTAACCGATTATATGGATGACATCAGCGCATACAATATCAGTGAGTTTTATCAAGATTTGGTTGCAGATTATCAAAGTGGAAACAATCAAGATCGATTAAGATTAGCAGTTAGAAACCCACAATTTTTAAGAGAAGATAATGGAGAGCCAGATATTCAAAAAATATTAAATAATAGAGGTAGAATTCGTCGTGGTTCGGGACTTACAGAAAGATTTGATGGTTATATGGGCTTGAACTTAGGAATAGAAATTTATCTTTCACCTGACATTTGGGACAACTGGATTTTCAGAAACAGACTTTACGAAAAACGTTTCAGATTCTGGTAAAATTTAGCCAAATCTATTTTTTCAACTTCATATACAATTTAGCTTTAAACAAAATACTCCTTGAAGTATTGATGATCCTACCCTCTTTTCCCGCATATTTTTCTATTTTTGCAAGCAATTCACAAAAATCAAAGCGCAAATTCAAAAATGGCTGATTATAACTCGCAGGAAATAGAGAAAAAGTGGCAGACATATTGGGAAAAGAACCAGATTTTCAATGCCAAAGTTGATGCAAGCAAACCTAAATTCTATTCTTTGGATATGTTTCCTTATCCCTCAGGTGCGGGGTTGCATGTGGGACATCCATTAGGTTACATTGCTTCTGATATCATTACTCGATACAAAAGACTTCAAGGCTTCAATGTGCTTCATCCGATGGGTTATGATTCTTTTGGTCTTCCAGCGGAACAATATGCCATTCAAACTGGTCAGCATCCAGCAGTGACAACTGAGCAAAATATCAAAAGATATACTGAGCAATTGAAAAATATCGGTTTTGCTTTTGATTGGGATAAGGAAGTGAGAACTTCGGATCCTGCTTATTATCGTTGGACCCAATGGATCTTTATGCAGCTTTTCAAGAGCTATTATGATAAGGATGAAGACAAAGCCAAAAGTATAGATTCTTTGATCAGTAGGTTTGAGAATAAGGGAAATGCAGGAGTGAATGCCGTTTGTGATGAAGACACGAGTGAATTTTCAGCATCAGACTGGAATAATTTCAATCAAGAAAAACAACAAGAAATCCTTTTAAAATATAGATTGACTTTTTTGGCAGAAACCACTGTAAACTGGTGCGCTGCCTTGGGGACTGTGCTCTCCAATGACGAAGTGAAAGATGGCTTTTCTGAAAGAGGAGGACATCCTGTTGAACGAAAAAAGATGATGCAGTGGTCGATGCGAATCACTGCTTATGCAGACAGATTACTAAAAGGCTTGGACACCGTTGAATGGACAGAACCAATTAAAGAAATGCAACGCAACTGGATTGGAAAATCCAAGGGTGCGGAGATGGTTTTCCAAGTCAAAGGGCATGACAAGCAAATCAAGGTTTTTACCACAAGAATAGATACCATCTATGGTGTCACCTATTTGGCATTGGCTCCTGAACATGATTATGTAGAAGACTTGATCACAGAAGATCAAAGAACTACAGCAGAAGCTTATGTAGAAGTAGCCAAAAACCGCTCAGAAAGAGATAGGATGACAGATGTCAAGACCATTTCGGGAGCATTTACAGGTTCTTATGCTATCAATCCATTCAATGGAGAAGAAATTCAGATATGGATCGCTGATTATGTCTTAGCAGGATATGGGACAGGTGCTGTGATGGCTGTTCCAGCACATGACGAGAGAGATTATAATTTTGCCAAGCACTTTGGACTTGAAATCCGTCAGGTGATTGAAGGAAGCATGGAAGAAGGGTCTTTTCCTGGAAAAGGTGGAACCATCATCAATTCTGACTTTTTATCTGGATTAGAAATGCAGGCAGCAATGGACAAAGCCATTGAATTCGTAGAAGAAAGAAAAATCGGGAAAGGTAAAATTCAATTCAGAATGCGTGATGCGATTTTCACGCGTCAGCGCTATTGGGGCGAACCACTTCCAGTCTATTTCAAAGATGGACTTCCTTATTTGATTGAAGAAAAGGATTTGCCATTGGTGCTTCCTGAGGTAGATAAATATCTTCCAACCGAAGATGGTGAACCTCCTTTGGCTAGAGCAAAAAACTGGAATTACAAAACAGCTGAAGGTGAATTTCCATTGGAAAGAAGCACCATGCCAGGCTGGGCAGGCTCGAGTTGGTATTTCTTCCGCTACATGGATCCAAAAAATGAAACTCAATTCGTGGATCAAGAAATCGCCAAATATTGGGGTGCTGTTGATTTATATATCGGTGGAGCTGAACATGCTACCGGACATCTTCTTTATTCAAGATTTTGGACGAAGTTCTTATTTGATATCGGCGTAGTCAATATCGAAGAGCCATTCCAAAAAATGATTAACCAAGGTATGATTCAAGGAAGGTCAAATTTTGTGTACAGAATCAAAGGAAGCAACAAATTTATCAGCTTGGGATTGAAGGATGATTATGAAACTTCTGCTATGCATGTGGATGTGAATATTGTCCACAATGATCAATTGAACTTAGATAAATTCAAAACTTGGAGACCGGATTTAGCAGATGCGGAATTTATTCTTGAGGACGGAAAATATATATGTGGTGCGGAAGTTGAGAAAATGTCCAAATCGAAATATAATGTCGTCAATCCAGACGATATTATAGAACGATATGGCGCGGATACTTTGAGACTTTATGAAATGTTCTTGGGTCCATTGGAGCAATTCAAACCTTGGAACACCAATGGAATAGACGGTGTATCGAAATTCTTAAAGAAGCTTTGGAAACTTTACCATGACAGTAATGGTGAAGTGTCTATTTCCAATGAAGCTCCAAGCCAGGAAGAGTTGAAAACATTGCACAAAACAATCAAAAAGACTGAAGAAGATTTAGAGAATTATTCTTTCAATACTTCAGTAGCTTCTTTTATGATCTGTGTGAATGAACTGACTGCACTCAAATGCAATAAGAAAGCTATTTTGGAGCCACTTGCAATTTTGGTTTCTCCTTATGCACCCCATATCGCAGAAGAGCTGTGGGCAATCTTGGGCAATGAAAAATCTATCATTTATGCGAGTTTCCCAGAATTCAAGGAAGAGTTTTTGATAGAAAACAGCCATGAATATCCAGTTTCCATCAATGGGAAAATGAGGACAAAACTTTCACTTTCTTTGAGTTTGACGAAAGAAGAGATAGAAAAAGCAGCTTTGGAAGACGAAATCGTACAGAAATGGCTGGAAGGCAATGCTCCTAAAAAGATGATTGTTGTGCCTGGAAAGATTGTCAATATTGTTATTTAAAAACACTTTGCCCTGAATAAATTACATAGTGCTTTTCTCAGGGCAAAGTGTTTTTATTTTTAAATTTCCTTAGCAAGGAGATTTATTTCCACATGCTTCTGCTTTTGTCCAAAACCCAATCAATTTCCCGAATATTGACCATAGGAATATTATGAATAGATTTTTTATCACATTTGCAGCATTGTCGGCTTCCGGGATTTTTACTTATGCATATCTTAGAGAATGGATCGGAATAAAATTATTTGGAGAAGAAGTTCACCTGCAAATTGACAATCCTGAAGCGCCTTATTTCCATTCCTCAGAGGACTTGTACCTCTTGAATATCCTTGTTTTCGGATTGCTTTTCTTATCCATTTTTGGTTTGGCTGTTTATGGTACTTGGAAGAAAAAACATGGATTGGTGTTTTTAACCTTTGTTTTGAGTATGCTCGGAATGTTCGTAGTCATGATTAACGGAGCAATCAAATAAGGAAATCAGATGATTCTCAGGCCATTTATTAAAATAAATGTACCTTTGCAGTCTGAAAAAATCAATATGAAAATTACAAAAAACTCAGTAGTAGGGCTTACCTATGAACTCAAAGTAAGCAAGGACGAGGAAGAAGTGGAATCTGCACCATTCAGTGTGGAAGTAAGAGATGGGGAAGATCCCTTTTATTTCCTTTTTGGAAATAGTGGTTTACCTGAAAAATTCGAAGAAGAACTCGCTGGAAAAGAAAAAGGAGATAAATTTAATTTTATCATCATTTCAGAAGATGCTTATGGAGAAGCAGATGAAGAAATGATTATGGCATTGCCAAAAAGTCAGTTTAATGATCAAAATGGATTTGAGCCGAATATGCTTGAAGAAGGAAATTTCCTTCCTTTGGTAGATGAAAATGGCTTCCCAATGCAAGCAAAAGTAATCAAAGACCTTGGCGAAGAAATCTTGTTGGATTTCAATCATCCTTTGGTAGGATTTGACCTTCACTTCGATGGAGAGATTTTTGATGTCAGAGAAGCAACAGAAGAAGAACTCGAGCACGGTCATGTGCATGGAGAACATGGGCATCAGCATTGAAAAGCAGTGTAAATTACCCTTTTAAAAATAAAATAGCCCTTCTGAATCAAATTCGGAAGGGCTACTTGTTTTAAGGATTTAACCTTGCCAATATGTCTTTGGCCTCGTGCCATTGTAATCGCGGACCAAATTGACTGACAATTTTTGAACTTGCCATGGATGCTAACTTTCCACTTGAAGCATAAGAATGGCCATTAGTGATCCCATACATAAATGCTCCTGCAAACATATCACCTGCTCCATTACTGTCAATAGCAGTTGTTGAATACGGTTCTATATCTATAAAAGTATCCCCATCATAAATCATCGCCCCATTTTTTCCTTGGGTGATTACAAAATGTTTGGCTACTTTCTTCAATTCTTCTCTCGCTTCCTTCAGATTATCTTTTCCTGTATAAAGCATGGCCTCTTCTTCATTGGCAAAAAGCATATCAACACTATGACCGATTACATCATCAAATGCCTCTTTGAAATACTTCACCATAGCAGGGTCAGAGAAAGTCATGGCTACTTTCACTCCATTGTCTTCCGCTAATTTCTTGGCATGACGCATGGCTGCTTTACCATTTTCGGAAGTCACTAAGTAGCCTTCGATGTAGAGATATTTGGAATCTTTGATAGCTGCTTCATTGACATCCGCTACAGAATATGTTTGAGTGATTCCCAAGAAAGTATTCATCGTACGTTCCGCATCTTCTGTTACCATCACCAGACATTTTCCAGTGATTCCTTCTTCCAGTTTTTCAGGATTCAGGTTATTTTCCACACCTGCTTCTTTCATATCTGCAACGAAAAATTTACCTAACTCATCATTGGCTACTTTGCATGAGTAATAGGATTTTCCACCAAACTGACTCACTGCGATTACAGTATTGGCAGCAGAACCTCCACATTGTTTTTTAGCTTCCGCTGTATTGATGACATTCATCAAGGCATTCTGCCTGTCTTCATCTACCAAAGTCATCAAGCCCTTTTCAACTTGATTGTCGATAAAAAACTGATCTTTAACTTTAAACTCAATATCTACAAGTGCATTTCCAATGCCTGTTACGTCGTACTTCTTCATTCTATTTTTTTTCTAATTAATTATCTTTCCGACACATACTGTACGGAAAATGTGATTCTATTTTTTTTCTAGTCTTAGTTATTCGAAAATCGGGTGTCTTTCAAAAGTTTTTTCTCTGTCAAAAAGATACCTATATGTATGGTGTGTTTTATAAATCTCTGCATTGAGTTGCTCACAGACACGCATCATTTTAGGATTGAAATCTCCGATCCAGTTCATCTCTATTGTCTTATATGGAAAGGAATCATGCTTCGCGAATTTCTCATTATAAGCCATGATCATCGCACTTTCTACACCTTTTCCTTGAAATTCAGGAACAACTCCGAAAACCAATCCAAGCATCTTATTCGGTGGATTGAAAATCTTATTCCAAACAAATTTCAATTTTCCAATCAAATCCATTTTTCCATTTACATATTTGAACAGCTGATTGATCTCTGGAATGTTTATAAAAAAAGATACCGGCTCGCCTTTATGAAATCCAAAATAAATCAACCTCCCATCCATGATGGGCTTCATTTTTCCAAACATCAACTGAGTTTCCCGAAGGGTCAAACTTTTCCCCATGTGTCTCGCCCATGCTTTATTGTAAACAGTCATAAAGTACTCAGGAGCTTTTTCTGAAAGCTCTTTTCCAGTCATGTGTTTGAATTCAAAATCAGGATCACCAATGATTTTATTTGCTCTATCTATCATCTTCGGATCAAAGCCTACTCCCTGAACAGGACGCATGTAGGTGAATTGCTTGAAATAGATTTGGAAGCCATAAGCTTCGAAGAAATCTTTATAGTATGGAAAGTTCCAAGGCATATTGTAATTAGGAGGCGAAAAACCCTGAACTAACAAACCCCACCATTTGTCTCTTTCACCAAAATTGACTGGTCCATCCATCGCTTCCATGCCTTGTTCCTCAAGCCAGCTTTTGGCAGTATCCATTAGAAGAAATGCTGCTTCTTGATTTTCTACACATTCAAAAAACCCCATTCCACCTGTAGGCTGTTTCTCTTTCCATTTTGGATTTACAAATGCAGCGACTCTCCCTATGGTTTTTCCATTTTCATCTTGAAGCAGCCACCTCTTAGCTTTTCCACCAAGCTTGAATAATTTGTTAATATCAGCATGAAACAAACCCTCAATATCTTTATCCAAAGGACGAATCCAGTTAGGCTCATTTTTATACAGCTGAACTGCCATTTCTATAAATTCCTTTTGATGCGCAGGGCTGCTTACTTCTACAATCTTCATGCTTTGCTTTTGATTAAGAAAAGCCAAAAATAAGCATATAATCTGAAAGTCCGAAGTTTGGCTTTTTTTAGGAAAAAGGGGTAAATATTTTTATTACACAAAGAGGCTCGGAGAAAAATCAGAAAATATGATTCTCCTGAAGTAGATATTGATTGTTTTTGTCTAGTTTACTAAAAAGTCTAATGGAGTGGTACTGAATACCTTTCTGATCTGATATAAACAATGTATTTCCAGTAGAAAAAACTATGGAATCCGAATTGATATAATAAAATGTACTTGGTTGTTCATCAAAACTAAAAGAGAGAATAAGCTCATTGCCTTCCTCGCCATTTAGCGGAGTTTTTGTGATTTTACTCTGATACGAATCAAAACTAAACAATGTGTCATTAATAATATGATAGGGCTTGTCAAAAATCAAATCACTAGAGCCTACCAAATTATGACTGCTTGTTTCTAGAGAATAATTAAATGATTTTTCTTTTTTTGACTGACATGAAAGTGTCGCTAAAAGGCAGATAATAATGAATATTTTTCGCATGAAATAAAATTGCTTTCATTTATTAATCCAATCAAAAAAACCATAAATCAACGTTTTGGAGCCAAATTTGGGAAATCTGTGATAATTCCATCTACACCCATATCTAGCAAGTTTTGCATTTGTTCAGTGGTATTCACAGTCCAAGGAATTACTTTCATACCTTTTCCCTTCAAATCACTAACCACATCCTTTGTCAAAGCCACGAAATAAGGAGAATAAATCTCTGGCTGAAAACCAAGTTCCTTCAATTGCTCCTGTGATTTCCTTGAGTCAGTAATGAGCATCGCCAAAGTCACCTCAGGATATTTTTGATTGTAATATTTTAAAACACGGAAATCGAAAGACTGTATATTCACTCGGTCCCATGAAATACTGGAATCTATTAGTTTGTAAACCATATCCGAAAACTCAGCCGGACTAGGATGATAAACATCATCACCTTCAGGACTGCTTTTGATCTCGATATTGTAATTTGGCTGAGGCAAATCGTGATCGGCTACATATTTCTCTACCACTTCAAAAAGATCCTTCAGTCTTGGTTTGGTCACATGAAACTTGACTTGCTGTGGAAATCCTGAATGATATTTCGAGCCTGAATCGTATTGCTTCACCTCTTCGAATGTCATTTGATAAATATTATGACTTCTATCTCCTTCAGGAATTTCTTTCCCCTCAGGTGTTAGACAAATCAATGGATTCATATAAGGTTCATGCGAAATGATGACCTCTCCATCTTTGGTCACTGCCAAATCCAACTCAAGCGTAGTCACTCCCAAATCCAAAGCTTTGATCATCGCTGGAATAGTATTTTCCGGCATCAGACCACGCGCACCACGGTGGCCTTGAAGATCATAAGAAAACTGTGCTTGTAAAATCATTGGCAGCATAGCTAAAGCAAAAAGGAGAATCTTTTTCATGTTTTTTATTTGCAAATTACACTTTGTCCGAAAACAAAAAATCACCACAATATGAATTAATTGTGATGATTTCTAAACCTTGATTATTGTGTGTCTTGAACATCTCCATAGAGGTCAAACTCCGTAGCGTCTGTGATTTTGACATCAACGAAATCTCCAACCCTGCAGTAATGTTTGGCTGCATCAATAAGCACTTCATTATCGACTTCGACTGAGTCGTATTCTGTTCTGCCAACAAAATGACCTCCTTCCTTTTTATCAATCAAAACCTTGAAGGTCTTTCCGATTTTCTCTTGATTAAGATCGTAAGAAATCTGCTCCTGAATACCCATCAAATGATTAGCTCTCGCTTGTTTTTCTTCCTGCGGGATGATGTCTTCCATCGCACCTGCATGGGTATTTTCCTCGTGAGAATACGTAAAGACTCCTAAGCGCTCAAACTTCATTTTCTCCACAAACTCTACCATTTCTTGAAACTCAGCTTCTCCTTCACCCGGATGTCCGGCAATCAAGGTGGTTCGAATAGCAATATCAGGCATAATATCTCTGATAGAGTGAATCAGCTCTTCCTGCTTTTCTCTTGTCGTTCCACGACGCATGGTTTTCAATACAGAAGTGGATCCATGCTGCAAAGGAATATCGAGGTAATTACAAATATTTGGTCTTTCTTTCATCACATCTATGACATCCATTGGGAAACCCGTAGGATAAGCATAGTGCAAGCGAATCCAATCGATGCCATTCACATCTGATAAAGCACGCATCAAATCTGCCAATCTCCTCTTTTTATACAAATCCAAACCATAATAGGTGGAATCTTGGGCAATCAAAAGCAATTCTTTGGTACCATTGGCAGCCTTATGTTCCGCTTCTTTGACTAGATCTTCGATGGATCTAGAAATATGTCCTCCTCGCATTAATGGGATAGCGCAGAAGGAGCAAGGTCTGTCACAGCCCTCTGAAATCTTCATATAAGCATAATGCGATGAATGCGTCAGTAAGCGCTCCCCTACCAATTCATGTTTATAATCTGCTTTGAATTTTTTCAAAATCGCGGGCAAGTCTCTCGTCCCAAAAAATGCATCTACTTGTGGAATTTCCTTTTCCAAATCATCCTTGTAACGCTGAGAAAGACAACCCGTCACATATACTTTATCAACCAAACCTTGTTCTTTGGCATCTACATATTGTAAAATTGTATCAATAGACTCTTGCTTAGCATTGTCAATAAAACCACAAGTATTGATGATGATATTATTATCATCCTTTTCCGATTCATGGCTAGCATTGATGCCATTTCCTTTGAGTTGGGTCAAAAGCACCTCGGAATCTACCAAATTCTTGGAGCATCCCATGGTGATGATATTGACCTTGTCTTTTTTTAATGTTCTCGCTTTCACTTATTTCTTACTTTGGTGCAAAGGTAAGCATTTTACAACAACAGAATGGTTTAGCAGAAAATCATTCTTTGATAGTATTTATTAAAATATTAGTATTCGATTTTCTAGGTATTATTCACATCAAATACTTATAAAAAGGTACGCTTCCCAAGGTGTAACAAAGGGCTGTATTCCTTGCTCGCCTTTTATTGACAAACCTATCTACCATAGATCCCATCTTAAAAACCTAAAATACAGATGTTCACAAACTATTACAGAGTACAGCCCATTACTACATCGTCATTTGTTGTCTGATGACCAAAGTAAAAGACCAGATTTTTTTACTCCAAATCGAATATTAAGAAAATATTAACAATCCAAGAATCATTATCCTTTTAATTAAAATATCCTTAATGATTTGTTTGCATTTAAAGGAGGGATTCTTTCTACTTTTGATTTCGTACAGCAAACGAACATTTTTTCAACTCCTTGCATTATTTTTTAGCGTCGATGTGAATCGACGCTTTTGCTTTTTATCTTAAAAATGTACCAAGTACCAAGTAGGATGTACAAAGAAAAAAGTCAACCAATCCTATCGATCCCCAAACTTTCAAACCTTACAACTTTTAAACCATCCCCAATCCTCACCTCCAACCCTCCGGACTTTTTTTGATCATCTTTTTATAATCGGAAGGAGTCATTCCAGTTACTTTCTTAAATTGAGAAGAAAGGTGTTGTACAGAGCTGTAATCAAGTTTGTAGGAAATTTCGCTCAGATTCATTTCTTCATAAAAGAGCCATTCTTTGACTTTATCAATTTTGAGTTCTATAAAAAATTTCTCTATGGTAATACCTTCCATGCTACTAAAAAGGTGACTCAATTTGCTATAATCTTCATTGAGAATAGATTTGATATAATCCATTAGATTAAAGCCTGAAGGAATCTCTCCGGACTGTAAGACCTGATGTAGACTAGCTTTTATTTTTTCTATTCTTTGAACATCTTTATCTTGAAGTATCTCAAAGCCCATTCTCATCAAGTCAGCCTCAAGCTCTTCTAATTGCTTTTCACTCGGCTTTTGAAGAAGAATTGCTTTTCCCAAAACCACCTTTTCGAAAGCTATGTGCTTATCAAAAAGTAGATTTTCGACAGCCATAATGCATCTCGGGCAAACCATATTTTTGATTTGAAGCTCTTCCATCTATCTAATTTACTGAAAGATTATGAATCTTAGGATATCCTAAGCAGAATCATCAGAAAATTGAGTAATAAACTCTATTTTGGTATCGTAAAATAAACCCATCATGAATAGAAATATTACAGCTAGCACACCAGTGATTTTTGAAAGAAAAGGATACAGTGAAGAAACCCTTCTTCAACTCTACAGATCCCTGTTGGTTCCAAGACGGATTGAAGAAAAGATGTTGATTCTTCTTCGACAAGGGAAAATATCAAAATGGTTTAGTGGCTGGGGACAGGAAGCAATCTCTATTGGAGCTGTAAATGCCTTAGAAAAAGACGAATTCATTCTCCCAATGCATAGAAACTTGGGGATTTTCACAGGGAGAGATATTCCTTTAGAAAAGCTATTCGCACAGTTTCAGGGAAAAAAATCAGGTTTCACAAAAGGTCGAGATCGTTCTTTTCATTTTGGAAGTAGAGAACATCATATAGTGGGAATGATTTCACATCTAGGTCCACAGTTGGCTATTGCTGACGGAATTGGATTGGCACATAAATTATCCAAAGAGGAAAAAGTAACACTTGTCTTTACTGGTGATGGAGCAAGTTCGGAGGGTGATTTTCATGAAGGTTTGAATGTAGCAGCTGTTTGGAAACTTCCTGTGATCTTTGTTGTGGAGCACAATGGCTATGGGTTAAGCACGCCAAGTGAGGAGCAATTTGCATTCCAGTATTTCACTGAAAAAGGGCCGGGTTATGGCATGGAGACGGTTAGAGTTGATGGCAATAATGTGATCGAAATGTACGATTGCATCAAAAATCTGGCAGAAGATATCAGAAAAAACCCAAGACCTGTTCTCGTAGAAGCCATCACTTTTAGAATGCGAGGACATGAGGAAGCTTCAGGAACCAAGTATGTTCCCAAAGAGCTGATGGAAACCTGGTCGCTCAAAGATCCTGTAGAGAATTACGAAAAGTTTTTATTAAACTCTGGTATTTTGAGTGTAAAGGAAAAAGAAAAATTCAATGCTGAAATCAAATCAGCGATCAATGAAGGATTGGATATTGCTTTTGCAGAAGAGGCAGTAAAAGCCAATACAGAAGAGGAGTTGGCGGATCTATTTTTCCCTTTTAAACAAAAAGTCATTGAGCCACAAAGTAACTCATCATCCGAAAAACGATTTATTGATGCGATATCAGATGGTTTAAGTCAGTCTATGGAAAAATACACCAATTTGATCCTTATGGGACAGGACATTGGAGAATATGGGGGAGCTTTCAAAATTACAGAAGGCTTTAAAGCGAAGTTTGGAGCAGACCGGGTGAGAAACACCCCACTTTGTGAAAGTGCTATAATTGGTGCAGGTTTAGGACTTTCGATCAAAGGTTACAAAGCCATGGTAGAGATGCAATTTGCCGACTTTGTCTCTGTGGGATTCAATCAAATTGTAAACAACCTTGCAAAAATCCATTACCGTTGGGGACAAAATGCCGACGTAGTCGTTCGCATGCCAACAGGAGCGGGAGTTGCAGCAGGCCCTTTTCATTCCCAATCCAACGAAGCGTGGTTTTTCCACACACCTGGGTTGAAAATTGTCTATCCATCTAATCCATATGATGCAAAAGGCTTACTTAATGCCGCACTAGAAGACCCAAATCCTTATTTATATTTTGAGCATAAAGCATTGTACAGATCTATTACTGCAGGTATTCCAGACGATTATTATACAATAGAAATTGGGAAAGCCAATTTGGCAGCTGAAGGTAACGAACTCTCCATCATCACCTATGGCATGGGTGTGCATTGGGCTAAAACTGCTGTAGAAGAACTAGGAATTGATGCAGACATTCTAGATTTGAGGACATTACTTCCGTGGGACAAAGAAGCTGTCAAAGTAACTGTTCAAAAGACGGGTAAAGTAATTTTCCTTCAGGAAGATTGTCTGACAGGTGGTATTGGTGGAGAAATTTGTGCTTGGATTTCTGAACATTGTTTTGAGCTACTTGATGCACCGGTGCTGCGCGAGGGAAGTCTAGATACTCCTATTCCATTTGCACCAAATTTAGAGAAGAATTTTCTTCCAGTTGACCGCTTTAAAGAGAAGCTATTGAAGCTCAAAAAATATTGAAATAAAGATAAAAAGGAAAGATTATGTGATTAGAACCTGAATTTTAATCACATAATCTAACAAAAATTGAATTCTTTATTTTTTCTTTTTGAATAAGGAATCAACAAATTCCTTTCTATTAAAGACTTGTAAATCCGTCATTTTCTCACCTACTCCAATGTATTTCACTGGGATTTTGAATTGATCTGAAATACCTATGACCACTCCTCCTTTTGCTGTACCATCAAGTTTGGTAATTGCCAAGGCATTGATATCAGTAGCTTTAGTAAATTCTTTGGCTTGTAAAAAAGCATTTTGACCAGTAGAGCCATCTAAAACAAGGAGTATTTCATGAGGGGCATCTTCAATAAACTTTTGCATAACCCTTTTGATTTTGGTCAGCTCGTTCATTAAGTTGACTTTGGTGTGCAATCTACCAGCAGTATCTACGATAACCACATCAGCATTCATTTCTACAGCCTTTTTTACTGTATCAAAAGCTACGGAAGCAGGATCGGTATTCATACCATGAGAAATCACAGGCACATCGACACGTTTACCCCAAAGAATCAATTGATCTACCGCAGCTGCCCTGAAAGTATCCGCAGCACCTAATACGACGGATTTTCCAGCTTGCTTAAACTGATGAGCGAGTTTACCAATAGTTGTAGTCTTCCCTACACCATTGACACCTACCACCATAATGACATAAGGTTTTTTATCAGCAGGAAGATCAAAGTCAGCTAAATCTACACTCTGATTTTCTTCAAGCAAGCCAATTACTTCCTCTCTTAGGATAAGATCTAATTCAGCAGTATTAACATATTTATCTCGAGATACCCGAGCTTCAATTCTTCTGATTATCTTGATTGTGGTATCCACTCCAACATCTGAAGTGATCAGAATCTCTTCGAGTTCATCTAGAATTTCCTCATCAACTTTGGATTTACCCACAACAGCCTTACCGAGTCTTGAAAAAATATTTTCACTAGATTTTTGAAGTCCTTGGTCAAGACTTTCCTTTTTCTCTTTGGAGAAAAAACCGAAAATTCCCATAATTTTTACAATTTGAACCCGAATATAATAAAAAAGTCCCTCTTGAGTCTTACTCAGAGGGACTTTAGTTTGCAACTAAGTGCAAAATATTATTTCTTCAAGGTATCCTGAACCATAGTGGTTGGAACCATTTCTTCTCTGAAGGTATAAGCACCAGTTTTTTCAGACTTAACAGCCTTGATTACCTTAGCATATGTTACGCCACCTTCTTTTTTTAGGGTTGCTACTACTTTCTTAGCCATATCTGTGAGGTTTATATAAAGTCTTTCGACAGTATTCCTTGATTATTTAATTTCCTTGTGAACCGTTACTTTTTTCAAGATAGGGTTGAATTTTTTCAATTCCAATCTCTCAGTTGTATTCTTACGGTTTTTTGTTGTGATGTATCTTGAAGTACCTGGAACACCAGAAGCTTTGTGCTCTGTACATTCCATAATCACTTGTACTCTGTTACCTTTCTTAGCCATAGCTCTGATTATTTATAAAGAGTAATTCTAATTATTTAATGATGATGAAACCCTCGTTCTGAGCTTTTTTCAATACTGAGCTGATACCATTCTTATTGATGGTTCTCAAAGCCTTCGAACAGACTTTCAAAGTGATCCAAGCATCTTCTTCAGGCACATAAAATGATTTCTTATGTAAGTTTGGAAGGAATTTACGCTTGGTCTTGTTGTTCGCATGCGATACATTATTACCTACTTGAGGTCTTTTACCGGTGATGTCACAAACTTTTGCCATGATATATGATCGTATTATTTAAGACGTTTTTATAATTGAGTCTGCAAATATCGGAGTTTTTAATGAATTACCAAAAGTGAACTTCAAAATAATTCCGTAAAGTTTTAAAAATGTGGATGATTAGGAGAGATATTAAGATATGAGATAATAGACTGAACAATTGAGAGGCTAGAAATTAAAAGCTAGCGTGGAGAACATTTAAGAGATGAAACTCCTTGCGCAGAGGTTAATTTTTATGAAAATGTACAAAGCATTGCATCATATTCAAAGAATTCAAAACAAATTCCCTTTTACCTTAAAGCTAACTTTACAATATTTAACCTTTCAACTCATCCTTATACGGACAATGCTTACAGCCACTATCACAGCAATACCCCCTTCTTAAATGATATTGTGCTGTGAAGACCATCATCCCATTCTCATTGAGATAATAATCTCCTGGCATCAACTTCATTGGTTCTGTGGGCTTCTTTTTTGAATTCATACTATATCATCTGAGGCTTTTGTTATATTTGTAATATTACACTTACATGTTTGCACTTCTATAAATATAGCGGCAAAAATATAAATATTATGATGGAAACAATAAACTCAAGTAAACAAGCAATCGAGCTGGAAGATAAATATGGAGCGCACAATTACCATCCACTGCCAGTGGTATTGAGCAAGGGTGAAGGCGTGTTTCTATGGGATGTAGAAGGCAAAAAGTACTATGATTTTCTTTCTGCTTACTCAGCAGTCAATCAAGGGCATTGCCACCCTAGGATCAAAGATGCCCTGATCGAGCAGGCTGGCACATTGACTTTGACTTCTCGTGCATTTTTCAATGATGTGCTTGGCCCTTTTGAAAAATACATCACAGAATACTTTGGCTTTGACAAAGTGCTACCCATGAATACTGGTGCAGAAGGCGTGGAAACAGCCCTCAAAATCGCAAGAAAATGGGGATACGAGAAAAAGGGAGTTACTGAAAACGAAGCTGTAATCATCGTTGCTGAAAACAACTTCCATGGCAGAACGACTACCGTCATTTCCTTTTCAAACGATGAAAATGCAAGAAAGAATTTTGGTCCATACACACCTGGATTTGTTAAAATTCCTTATGATGACATTCCTGCATTGGAAAAAGCATTAGAAAATAAGAATGTGGTGGCTTTCCTCGTAGAACCTATTCAAGGTGAAGCTGGTGTATTTACTCCGGCTGAGGATTTTATCCGAAAAGCATCTGAAGCCTGCAAAGCCAAAAATGTTCTTTTCATCGCTGATGAAATCCAAACAGGTATTGCAAGAACAGGTTCTTTACTTGCCGTTTGTGGAAACTGCACCTGCGAGGCAAACTGTGAAAAACAAACAAGTTATACACAACCCGACATGCTGATCTTAGGCAAAGCTATTTCTGGCGGATTCTATCCAGTCTCTGCTGTGCTTGCCAATAATGACATCATGAATGTGATCAAACCAGGTCAACATGGCTCTACTTTTGGTGGAAATCCTCTAGGCGCAAAAGTTGCCATGACTGCCTTAGAAGTAGTTAGAGACGAAAAACTAGCCTTGAATGCACGGAAACTTGGAAAGATCTTCCGTCAAAGGATGCAAATTCTTGTGGATAAATACAACATATTGAAATTGGTAAGAGGAAAAGGGTTACTCAATGCAGTGGTCGTCAACGACTCCGAAGACAGCTCTACAGCTTGGGATATGTGTGTAGCACTTAAGGACAATGGTCTATTAGCCAAACCAACCCATGGTAATATTATCCGTTTTGCCCCACCTTTAGTGATGACCGAAGAACAATTGCATGAGTGCTGTGATATTATAGAGAAAGTTGTAAAGGAGTTTGATAAAAAATAAATCTTCCTACATTGAATAACGTAGAAATGCAATAGATATAAGGCTGAAATAATATCGAAATATCCAGAAAAAATTAAAAAGGAATGTTTATGGAATTTAAATCCATTGCATTCCTTTTTTAATGAATCAATCCTTTGGTTTGAAGGTTTTTGAAGGCTTGGATTTTCCCTTGTACATCGTTATCAAAAAAGCTTTGTATAACTAATGGCCATTCTGCTTGCCCATAAAACTTCTGTAACGCATGGGCATCGTTAATATAGAGCATGGTAGGGTTCTGGATAAATTCTGCTAAGCCTTCAAATGTTTTTGGGTTGATTATTAAATTTTGACTAGAACAGACTATCATCATTTCCCCTGTAAACCGTGTAAGCAAATCATAATGCATCCCTATGAACCGAGACGGCTGCCGATCAAAAGCATCCCAAACTTCCTTGCTACTTTTCTTCATCCATTTGACTACTTTAGGAGTAGGCTTGGATTCATCAAAGTCATATAGATAATTTCTACTATGTTCAAAAAGACGAACCTTCACAGCAAGACTCAGAGATTTAACTTCAGGTACATCAGGAATTAAGAACCCCCATAAATTAAACTGGTAGATCTTAGATAGAATATCATTCCTTTCAATCTTACCTTCGTAAAGAGGCTTCTCCCGCCCCATATACCAAGCAAACTTCATCCACTTTTCATTTATGAAATCTTGTGAAAACTCACTAATTGCGATTTCAAAAGGACGAAAATTCATATTCTTCTGCAAATCAAAAAGAAGAGGATTGATAGCTAATACTTTACTTACCTGATTTGGAAAAACACTTAAGTAATGAAGTGCTATACCTGAGGCACTAGGATATGAAAACAAATGGAAATTCTCACCTCCCAAAACCTCATTTCTAAACAATTCTAAATCCTTTGCTTGCTGATCTAGGTTCAACCATTTGTAGGCATTGGACCAGTTTGTTTGCCCATTATAGTTTACTAGCCTACTAATCTCATCAGAACCTGACCTACCTAAAAAATAAACAACATTGTATTTATCAGAAAAACCAAGTTGCTGAAAGTGATTTGTAAAACATCTATCCAAGCCATCTGACATGACTACGACTGTCTTTTTGCGGGAGTCAAAACCATCTTTAAATAAATATTCACCTTTAATCTTAACACTATTGACATCATTATGGTCAAGAGGCATTAATACATAATCAACTTCTGACCCAAAAGTAGAATGAATAAATAAAGTAGCTATAAACAGTTTCAGAATTGACTTCAAGGCTATTGAGGGTTTGAAATAAAGAAATTAAAACAATCATTGAGAATTCAAAAACTTAATTCATGATGTAATAATATTGGAAAAATTTACTAGAACCCAGTTTTTAAAATTCTTTAACAATCACCAAATTCAGAAACATCCTGTGACATTCCGATTGTAAGCTTTACCTTTGCGAGTTGATAAGATCAAAACCTATAATTCCATGCAAAAAGCAATTATTTTCGATATGGACGGAGTCATCTGTCATACCAATCCTTTTCACTCACAAGCCTTCAAATCATTTTTTGCTAAAAGAAATATGTATCCAACAGAATCGGAATTTGCAGACCACATGTATGGTAAAAGCAACTCCTATATCATGAGTCATTTTTTTGGTAGAGAAATAGTAGGTGAAGAATTGTTACAACTAGAAGATGAAAAAGAAAGCTTATTCAGAGAAATCTATGCAAAACAAGTCAATCCAATCGGTGGCTTTATGGAATTTCTGAATCAATTAAAATCTAACAAACTCCTTACAGGAGTAGCTACTTCAGCACCTTTAGCCAATCTTGAACTGATCGCTGGAAAGCTATCATTATTAGACAAGATGGAATCCGTATTGGCCAGTGAACATGTAAGCAAGCACAAGCCTGACCCAGAAGTTTATCTTAAATCTGCTGAAAATCTTGGCGTCTTGCCAGAAAACTGCATCGTATTTGAGGACTCTTTCTCAGGTGTTTCCGCTGCTTTGAATGCTGGCATGAAAGTAGTCGGTGTATTATCTTCGCACACCAAAGAAGAACTGCCTCCTTGTGATCTTTATATTGAAAACTATCTAGATCTAAATTTAAAAGAAGTGACAAGCCTATTTTGATAAGGAATTTCACAAAATCACTTAACAATTTTTTGTCCTAAACTTAACATTGCAATTTTCTTAACATTTAGATAACAATAGAAACAAGCTTATTCAGCTTGTTTCTATTGAATACGAATGATTTATCTTGAATTTCATCATTTTTTCACTTTTCATGCCCTCTGCTACATAACAAATAATTAATTTCTACATCATCATAAAGAAATATTAGCTCCTCACCTTTGTGGCGCTGTACAATATTCTTATTTAAAAATACTTTCCGGTATGCGAATCAAAATCGCTATGATCATCATCCTCGGATCGATGGTCTTCTCCAAGGATGTTTTTGCAAGGGACATCCAAAGAGACTCTACCGCGACAGAAGCCACTCAAACTCCTTTGAAAAAAGGATGGTTTGAGTCCATTCAGTTGCGTGGCTATGCCCAATTGCGGTATAACAGATTATTTGAAACAAACCCTGAACTCAAATGTGATCAATGTGATAGATCATGGGGAGAAAATGGTGGTTTCTTTTTCCGTAGAATTAGACTCGTTTTTTATGGACAAATCCATGAAAGAGTTTACTTCTACATTCAACCTGATTTAGCTTCAGGAGGAAATAATTTTGCCCAGATTCGAGATGCTTATTTTGATCTTGGACTTGATACAAAACAAGAATTCAGATTAAGAATTGGCCAAAGTAAAGTACCTTTTGGATTTGAAAATTTGCAATCTAGTCAAAACAGAATCCCACTTGACCGAAATGATGGCCTCAATTCAGCTGTAGCAAACGAACGGGATATAGGTGTAATGTTTTATTATGCGCCTTCTGTTGTAAGAAAAAGGTTTAGCTACCTAGTTTCATCTGGACTCAAAGGTTCGGGCGATTATGGTGTTTTTGGCTTAGGCTTATATAACGGACAGACCGCCAATCAAGCGGATAAAAACAATTCACTGCACGTAGTTTCAAGACTTACCTATCCTTTTGAATTGCCATCGGGTCAAATTTTCGAAACTTCCTTTCAAGGATATACTGGTAAATTCGTGATCAATAGAAATCCTTTAACTAACTTTGATCAAACAGAATTTAGAGAATATCGATATGGACCAAGTTTTATACTCTATCCACAACCTTTTGGTATTCAAGCTGAATTCAATTGGGGAAGAGGCCCTGAATATGATCCAGAAACTAACACCGTAAATGATGCTCCTTTGGAAGGTGGCTATGTATTAGCTTCTTATTTCTTGAAAAAAGGAAAGGATATTTTTATACCATTTACAAGATACCATTATTACAAAGGTGGGAAAAAACATGAACTAGACGCAACAAAATATCGGGTGAAAGAACTCGAAATAGGTGTAGAATGGCAGCCACATAAAAACTTTGAATTGGTAACCATGTATACCATTTCAGATAGAACTTTTGAGAATTCACTCAATCCAGACAATCGGCAAAAAGGATCTTTATTGAGATTACAAGCACAGATCAATTTCTAAAAAAACAAAGTTTAGTATTTATATGATTAAAAGCAGGAGACAAAGTCATCTGCTTTTTTTATTTTTCAAACTAAGCTTATATATTTAGTGAATAAAAATAAATCACATCTATGAAAATCATCTTAACATTTTTCACTTATCTCCTTTTGGTTAACACCGGAGTAAATGACACTAACAATTTCAAAGATCAATTGAATGATACTTTGAAGAAGAATAAAGCCATTGCTGAACTTTCTCCTGGGGAGGCGGCAGTAATTAATATTTGGGCAACTTGGTGTGGACCATGTATCAAAGAAATACCAGAAATGAACGAGCTCGTCCAAGAATACAAAAATAGAAATGTAAGGTTTTTGGCATTTTCAAACGAAACAATGAATACATACAAATCCTTCCTCAAAAGAAGACCTGATTTTCAATTTGATTATGAAATAAGTTTTGGCGACACACGAAGCATCAATTTACTCAAGGCACAAGACAAGCAAAGAGGTGGCACTGCCATTCCAATACACATTTTAATCAACAAAGACGGCGATGTTGAACAAGTCTTCATAGGTGCATCTCCTGCAAATATTCAAAAAATTAAGACCTTCTTGGACAAACAGGCTTCCGCCAAATAATGTTAACTTTGCAGGAAACAAGTTCAGTTATGCAAAGAAGACCAAGAAGGAATAGAAAGTCTCAAGCCATCAGAAACATGGTGGAAGAAACGAGGCTTTCTGTAAAAGACTTTATTTTCCCGATGTTTTTGATCGATGGTGTCAATCAAAAGGTAGAAGTAGCTTCCATGCCAGGCATCTACAGATACTCCTTGGATCTCATGCTGAAAGAGATCGAAGACTGTGTCAATTTGGGGATCATGGCTTTTGATATTTTCCCTGCATACCCTGAAAGCAAAAAAGACAAGTACGCTACAGAAAGCCACAACCCTGAGACCTTTTACCTCAAAGCCATCCATAAAATCAAGACTACTTTTCCCGAGATCGTGGTGATGACTGATGTGGCTATGGATCCTTATAGTTCAGATGGCCATGATGGCTTGGTGGAAAATGGCAAAATTCTTAATGATGAAACTTTGGAGATCTTGGGAAAGATGTCGCTTGCACAGGCTCATGCCGGAGCAGATATTCTAGGCCCTTCTGATATGATGGATGGAAGAGTTGGCTTTATCAGAAATGTCTTGGATGAAAATGGCTACACAGATGTATCAATAATGTCCTACACCGCCAAATATGCATCTGCTTTTTATGGTCCATTTAGAGATGCTCTTGATTCTGCTCCAAAGTCCGGAGATAAAAAAACTTACCAAATGGATTCTGCCAACTATTATGAAGCGATGATTGAGGCAGATTTGGATACAGAAGAAGGAGCTGATTTCTTAATGGTCAAACCTGCACTAGCATATTTAGATGTGATCCGACTATTGAAAGACAATTCCAATTTACCCATCGCAGCGTACAATGTCAGCGGAGAATATGCCATGATCAAAGCCTCTGCAGAAAGAGGATGGCTAGACGGAGAAAGAGCCATGCTAGAGTCCCTCCTCAGCATCAAACGCGCTGGAGCGAATGTGATTTTAAGTTATTTTGCAAAGGAGTATGCCTTGATAGCGAGAGATTGAAATATTGGAAAAAATTGTCCGCCGCAGCTGATTGGAAAATTAGAAGGTTTTGAAATTATCAATCGGGATGGTGCTTTAGCCCATCCACTGAGTAAGATATTTATTGATTTAAGGCTTTAGCCAAACCCCTTTAGATTCTAGTAATTTTTTGGCTAAAGCCTCCTTACTAATTTTGGTCTATTTTTTAGGTCTCCAGTTAAAGCAGGAGGCAATTGAAAACATATACTCGATTTTCCAGAATTCTCATATCCTACATCTTGTTTCTTATATCTCAAATACACTTTGTTAGAACGAGACCTCTCCTAGCGTCGAGGTGACACAATCCATGAAATACTATAGGCTCTCTAGAGCTAGTGATTCTTGTGTCTTGTGTCTTTTTTCTCATGTCAAAAAAAAGGCACCCATATCAAATACAGGTGCCTTTTTTATTTACTAAAAGCTAAACTAGCTTATTTTTTATCTTCAGATACTTCTTCGTAATCTACATCTGACACACTGTCCCCAGCTTCGGCAGATCCACCAGCGCTAGCATCAGGGCCTGCTTGAGCTCCTGCACCTTGCGTAGCATTGTAGATTTCTTGAGAAGCAGCTTCCCAAGCCTTGTTCAAGCCTTCCATAGCAGCATCGATTCCTGCCAAGTCTTGAGACTGATGTGCAGTTTTCAAGGTTTCCAGAGCTGCAGAGATATTGGATTTATTGCCTTCTGACAACTTCTCACCATATTCCTTCAACTGCTTCTCTGTCTGGAAGATCAAGCTATCTGCTCCATTGAGTTTCTCGATTTTTTCTTTCTCAGCTTTGTCAGTAGCAGCATTTGCTTCTGCTTCTCTCTTCATTCTTTCGATATCGTCTTGAGACAATCCTGAAGAAGCTTCGATCTTGATTTTTTGCTCTTTACCAGTTCCTTTATCTTTTGCAGATACATTAAGGATACCGTTTGCATCAATATCGAATGTCACTTCGATTTGAGGAACACCCCTTTGTGCTGGTGGAATATCTGTCAATTGGAATCTACCAATCGTTCTATTATCCTTAGCCAAAGGTCTTTCTCCTTGCAATACATGGATATCAACAGCCGGCTGATTGTCAGCAGCGGTAGAGAACACCTCAGACTTCTTGGAAGGAATGGTTGTGTTAGCTTCGATCAATTTGGTAAACACACCGCCCATGGTCTCTATCCCCAATGAAAGAGGCGTCACATCCAAAAGAAGTACATCCTTCACTTCACCAGTCAAAACACCACCTTGGATCGCTGCACCGATTGCCACTACTTCATCTGGGTTTACGCCTTTAGATGGCTTCTTGCCGAAGAACTTCTCCACTTCCTCTTGAATCTTAGGAATCCTTGTAGAACCACCTACCAAGATGACTTCATCGATATCAGAGGCAGAAAGTCCCGCATCCTGAAGTGCTTTTTTACAAGGCTCCATAGACCTTCTTACCAAATCCTCTGAAAGCTGCTCAAATTTTGCTCTGCTCAAGGTTCTCACCAAGTGCTTAGGACCAGACTGCGTTGCAGTGATGTATGGCAAGTTGATTTCTGTTGAAGAAGAGCTTGATAATTCGATTTTAGCTTTTTCAGCAGCTTCTTTCAATCTTTGAAGTGCCATTGGATCTTGTCTTAGATCGATTTGTTCTTCTGACTTGAACTCGTCGGCAAGCCAGTTGATGATCACTTGGTCAAAGTCATCACCACCGAGGTGGACATCACCATTGGTAGATTTCACTTCGAATACGCCATCACCCAATTCCAAGATAGACACGTCAAATGTACCACCACCAAGGTCATACACTGCGATCTTCATATCTTGGTTTTTCTTGTCCATGCCATAAGCCAAGGCTGCTGCCGTAGGCTCATTGATGATCCTCTTCACTTCAAGACCTGCAATCTGCCCAGCTTCTTTGGTAGCCTGACGCTCTGCATCGTTGAAGTAAGCTGGCACAGTGATGACAGCTTCAGTCACTTCTTGCCCTAAGAAATCCTCCGCAGTGCTCTTCATTTTCTGAAGAATCATCGCAGAAAGTTCTTGTGGAGTATATGATCTGTCACCGATTTTTACAGCTACAGTGTCATTGGTTCCTTGTTCTACTTTGTAAGAAGCGTGTTTTTTCTCCTCAGAAACTTCAGAGAACTTCTTACCCATAAATCTCTTAACAGAAGAAATGGTATTGGCAGGGTTAGTGATGGCCTGACGCTTGGCAGGATCCCCTACTTTTCTCTCTCCATTTCCATTGTCCAAGAATGCTACGATAGAAGGAGTTGTTCTTCTACCTTCTGAGTTTTGGATCACCACCGGCTCGTTACCTTCCATTACAGCAACACAAGAGTTCGTAGTACCCAAGTCTATACCTATGATTTTTCCCATGATATTATATTTTTATTATTTTGATTACAGAATTTAAACTACAATTCACCTATTGACAAGGGTTGTGCCAAGGGTCTTACAGTAAAAAATTACGTCAGATTGTCAGTTTGATTTGTCAGATCAAAAGTACAAACCTGACATCATTTTCTTAAATTATACAAAATTTATGACAAAAATTGCTAGCGATTGAACATAATATAAATTCCTATGCAACCATTTTATGAATATCCGTATCTTAGTATTATGGTTCAAAGTAATTTAAAAAAACGTAAAATAGAGAGATTAAGATGGGGATTTGCCTTTGTAATCTGTCTGATGACTGTTTTGTTTTTTTCTTATGAACCTTCACAAAGTAATTTTTTAAGTAGAATCATTAATCCAATAGAATTTTTGAAAATGGAACAAGAAAATCAGTTTCAGAAAATATTCACTAGATTCTTTTCCCCAGAAATCCCGGAAAGATTTAAAAGATTGTAATTTTAGACTTATTTACTTCATTCTATCAACATGCATTTAAGCGGCATTTATATATACCCGATCAAATCTTTGAGCGGCATCAGTTTGACTGAAGCAATTTTAGAAGAAAAAGGAATTCGATATGACAGAAGATGGATGCTGGTGGACGAGTCTGGTATGTTTTTATCCCAAAGAACTTTTCCAAAAATGGCTCTTCTACAAGTAAGCCTCAACTCAGATGGTCTAGTTGTGACTGACAAAAATAATAGTGAAATCAACATTTCAATTCCTTTTGAGCCAAAAAGCACCTTAAGAAAATCAGTAACCATTTGGGAAGATACTATCGAGGCTCAATTGGTGGATGAAAATATCAGCAAATGGTTTTCTGAGCAACTTGAAATGCCTTGTGACTTGGTCATTATGCCTGATAGTACTCAGAGAAAGTTAAAAGAAAAATATGCTGTTAATGGGGAATCTGTAAGTTTTGCAGATGGGATGCCTTATTTACTAATCGGGCAATCTTCCTTGATCGATTTGAATGCGAAACTAGAAAATCCAGTTCCGATGGACAGGTTTAGACCGAATTTTGTATTTGAAGGTGGAGAAGAGTTTATTGAAGATACTTGGGAAGAAATCCAAATTGGAGATGCCCTTTTCAAAATCACAAAACCTTGTGCACGCTGCGTCATGACCACAATAAACCAAGATGACGCAAGCAAAAGCAAAGAGCCGCTAAGGACATTGGCTACTTATAGAACGGTTGATGGAAAGGTCATGTTTGGGCAGAATATGTTGTTGTTGAAAGGGGTAAAAGTGAAAATTGGTGATTCATTGAAAACGATAAAATTGAAATAAAAACTCACCCTTTATTCAAAGTGAGTTTTTATTTCAGAATCTTTAATTTTTAGAAGCTAAATCCTGTAGTGACTTTGAAAAAGGAATCATTTCCCTCTACTAAGTCAGTACCAAAAGCCAATCTTGCGAATGCACCACCTGATGGCTTGCTAAACTGAATATATGGACCTAACCATTGATAAAAGTCTGTAGAACTCTCCACATTTGATCCTCCTGTATTGATTAAATGCTCATAATGAGCTCCTATAGAAAGAAAGTCTGATGCTTTAAACCCATAATTCACCCAATAGTGAAGAAAAGATAAAGTTGTACCATTTACAGGTGCTTCATTTCTAAATGGCGCATAAAATCCTGCATAAATCTCGCCCTCTGTTTTTGCTTTGTCGATACCAATAGTCAAATTTGGAACAATACCATCACCAAAGATTGACGGCCCAGCTGCTCCAGAAGAAAGTAAGTTACCACCCGTGATACCAATTTGAGGACTTACACTGATACCTTCAGCAGGTTCAAACCCGACTCCGACACCAAATTCAGTCCAGTTCCCCCAGCCTCCTCCTGTTCCTTGCACTCCACCAGTTCAACCCGACCAAAGAATCCCGTAAAAGGTTAAATCAACTTTTTCATTGAGATTGTAAGAACCTGAGAAAAAAGGATAAAATCCAAAAAACTGATCTGAGTTGAGCGTTACAGTCATGCTGAATTTATCATCCTCCTCTTGAGCAAACGATGGAGAATAAGTTAGAGCTGCACAAAGCATTGTCATTACAAATGTCTTTGTGATCATAGAAGTAAATCTGTTTTTCATTTGTTTGATAGGTTTTGTTAGAAATAGGTTTGAAATAAACCCTCAAAAAACATTTTTAATGTATTATGAATGATTTATGGTAATAAATTTAACTACTATTAAAAAAAATGAAATATTAATTCATTTTTATGATACAATTTTCAACCAATTCAATCATTTATTGCAGAATTTTTAAAGAAATCAATTGATAATTATGCAAACAAATTCGTAATGGCTCGTAAAAAGTTATAAAAAAAGCCCCAAGTAACCCTTGGAGCTTTTTAATTTATCTTATTTGAGATTGTATTTCTTCTTTTTTCTTGTCTTTTATTTCTTTTTTCTAATATCTAATCTCACTCAACAACTTTCTAAATCAAGGTTTACTTATAAGCCTTCACTGTCTCTATAAATACTTTGACCATTTCGGGATTGATATCAGGATAGACACCATGACCCAAATTAGCAATATGCCTAGTTCCTTTGAACTGATCAAGCATCATGATAGTAGCCGCTTCTACTTCTTTGTCTGTGCCATACAGCGCTGCTGGATCAAGATTCCCTTGGAGCGTTTTGTTTGCTCCAATCATCTTCCTAGATTCTGAAATCCCCATATTCCAATCAAGGCCAATTGTCTCACAATTCAATTTCCCCATTTGTTCTCTTGCGAAAAATGCACCTTTAGCAAAAACAGTTTTTGGGACTTCCGTGACCGCATCGCAGATCTGGGAGATATATTTTAAAGAAAACTCTTCATAATGATTTGGAGGAAGAATTCCTGCCCAACTATCAAAAAGTTGCACAAGATTGACCCCTGCCGCTATTTGTGCTTTGAGATAATTGATAGTACTATCCGTAATCATTTGAAGCAACTGATGGGATAAAACCGGCTCTTTATATAACATGGCCCTAGCTTTTGAAAAAGTCTTACTACCCGAACCTTCTATCATATAGGCAAATATCGTCCATGGCGCTCCTGCAAAACCGATCAAAGGCACTCTACCATTCAAAGCTTTCTTCGTAATTCTGATTGCTTCGATCACATAGCTGAGATCATCTACTCCATCAGCAATCCTTAATTTTCCCAAATCTGAAGCTGAACTCACTACTTTTGGAAACCAAGGTCCCCTTTTTTCGACCATTTCGTAAGGCAATCCCATGGCTTCGGGAATAACTAAAATATCCGAAAAAATAATCGCTGCATCTACTCCTAGTAAATCCACGGGCTGAATAGTTACTTCAGCAGCCAATTCTGGAGTTTGAGCCAATTCAATAAAACCGCTTACACTATCTCTTACGGCTCTATATTCTGGTAGTATTCTTCCAGCTTGTCTCATTAACCATACTGGAGTTCTCTCAACGGGTTCGCCTTTGGCGGCCCTTATAAGTAAGTCGTTTTTCAATTGCATGGGGCAAAGATAAGGTAGGAAATTTTATTTTGTGATATACGGAGAAAAATTCAAAATAGACTAAAAAGAAAAAAGCCTCACAGGGAGGCTTCTTACAAACTATTTTTTAGGCTGAAGTTTGACAACATCTGATTCTGACTTATTGAGCATTTCCATAACTGCATCGTAATCATCTAAGTTTACCCGAGCGTTGGAAGATGCGAAATCCGCAGGAAAGATTACGACTCTAAAGATCTGATTAGAAGTATATTCAGGAGGTAAAATCCCTAAATTAAAATTCCCTTCCATGGCAAAGCTAAAACCAAACCTAGTGAAATAATAAGTATATGAAAATATCCCTTCTTGAAAATCAAAATTTGTTTGAGGTAGTGCTCTCCATACATCCGTGCCGTCTACTACATCCCAAAGTATAAATGCCAACAATTTATCACTTGGCTCCATAGGAGGGTTAAATTCATAAAAATCTGATCTAAACCCATTGGCAGCATTGAAATTTATATTTTCTTCCTCAAAAACCTCCCCAAGAATATTTATACCATCTAATCCATCTCTACCATCTAATCCAGGAGGGCCTGGAGGGCCTTCACAGGCAAAAAAGGTACCTAAACCAAGTACCAACAATACTTTCATCAGATTTTTCATAATAATGTGAGTTAAGGTGAATAATAATTTAAGACGAACTTAGAGAAGATAAAGTTTTTTTCAACTCTTAAAAACCTATTTGCTAAAACTGTATCAATAATTTTAGCAAAATCAATTTAGTCTTCTACAATTCCGATTACATGAACTTCATTAGTGGAGATAATTTTATCAATAAAAGTAGTTGGAGATTTGAGGCTCAGCGTTTTAGAGAAATCAATCATTTTACTTTTCACCTTATTAGGGCCAGGCATCACAAATTTATGCGCATTTATTTTTGCTAAAATCACTTGATCTAATTGAAATGATTTCACTTCAAGATCAGGGATGATTTCTTCTAATTCCACTCCAACAAAAACTTCCATAGTATCTAATTTCCCTGCGGGTTCTACAGAATAAATAGTGTAAAGCGGGATTTTTTTCTCCTTTGCTAATCTCCCAATTTGCTCAAAAGTTTGCCCCAATTTATCATCTTGGGGCGTTCCTCTATAGGTTAAGCCCTGCAAATTCAGATTAAACGAAGTAACCGATTCAATTTCAATTTCTTTAAACCCTCCTAATCTATTGAATTGAAAAACGCCAATTGCAAGCAAAAAAAGAAGGATAACAATCCCAATAACCCACTTTTTCATCTTAGAATAAATACCTAACTCCTAGGCCACCTTGTAATTTCAGATGCCCAAACCTATCCAATAACTCGACAAACATTCCTATTTCTGCAAATACACTAATCGGAATATCATCAAAATAATACTCTCCACCTCCGAAAAGCTCAGGCCCGAAGTCAATATTTCTTCTACTATCTCTTAAAAGTATTCCTGCAGCCCCGTCCGTATATGCATAATCTACTCTTGTTGATCTCAATTGTATACCAGCCCCAGCATATGCAAGAAAATAACCTACTTCAATGTTCAAATCATCCGTAATATCTTCGTGATAAGCACCTCTAAGATTAAAGGCAAAAGAGCTACCTGTACTATGACTTGTATAAAAAGCATTTGGAGAAGGCCTATTATTATAAAAAGATCTTTGATAATATTGATTGCTATTAATCCCTGCTCTACCAAACATCCCCTCAATGGCAATATTGTCATCGAGAAATTTTTTGTAAGTAATTGATAATGGCTCTCCCAACCTTAATCCTACTCCATCTTCTTGAGCATTTGCAAAAATTGGCGCCAACATTATGGCAAAAATCAGTAACTTTTTCACTTTTTATTCATTTATTAGTTCAGTATTTCAAACTTTAACGTAAGCATACAATCCGCTGTTGCCCATTTAATTTTATTCTGACTATTTTCTTATAAAATATATTTTAAAACGCTTTTGATCTGTTCTTTAAAAACTGAATCAACTATTCACTAATCACTCTCTTAAATCACCATGGATTTCATTTGCATTTTGTGAAGGTTAGCATAATAGCCATCTAACTCTAACAAGGCTTCATGCGTTCCTATCTCTTTGATTTCACCTTGATGTAGTACAATAATTTTAGTGGCCTTTTGAATTGTAGATAATCTATGTGCTATGACAATCGATGTTCTGCCTGTCATCATTTTATCAATTGCCTTCTGAATCAATTCTTCTGTCTCTGTATCTACTGATGATGTAGCTTCATCCAAAATGATAATTTCAGGGTTATAAACCATCGCACGAACAAAGGATATCAACTGTCTTTGGCCAACAGAGAGTGTAGCTCCACGCTCCATCACATTATAATCTAAACCGCCTGGCAGACGCTCAATAAATTTCTTCGCACCCACCAATTTAGCAGCATGCATGACTTGTTCTCTACTGATATCTGGATTTCCTAAAGTAATGTTATAATAAATCGTGTCTGAAAACAAAAACACATCTTGCAAAACCACTCCTATATGCCTTCTCAATGTACCCAGTTCAAAGTCTTTTACATCAGTCCCATCAATCTGAATTGATCCTTTATTGATTTCATAAAATCTACTTATCAAATTGATGATCGATGATTTCCCCGCCCCAGTTGCACCTACCAATGCGATAGTTTCACCATGTTTGACTTCGAAATTGATGTTTTTCAAAACGTATTCTTCATCATTATATGCAAACCAAACATCTTTTAAAGAGATATTGCCTTTGATTTTTTCAGGGTTAAAACTGCCTTCATTTGCTATATTTTCTTTGCTATCAAGCAATTTAAAAATTCTTGAAGAACTCACTACTCCTAGCTGAAGGGTATTGAATCTATCCGCTATCATTCTGATTGGTCGGAAAAAAAGTTGCAAGTACATAATAAAAGAAATCAACACTCCAACTTGAATTTCCAAATCAAAAACACCTGTCGCGCCATACCAAACGACTAAACCAATTCCAAAAGCTTGGATAATTTCAGCGACGGGGAAATAAATAGAATAATATAAAACTGATCTTACGTGTGCTTTTTTGTGGTCTATATTGATTTCTTTAAATTTTTCATATTCTCTATTTTCACGATTGAATATCTGCACAATATTCATCCCAGTAATATGTTCTTGTAAAAATGAATTTAGATTAGAGACTGCATTCCTTACGTCATTGAAAGCTACTTTAATTTTCTCTTTGAAAACGTAAGTCGATATGATCAAAAAAGGGAGTGTACACAAACTCACCAATGTAAGCTGCCAGTCAATATAAAACATAACTGCCAAAATCGTAACCAACTGCAATAAATCACCTATGATCGCAGCCAAGCCCTCACTAAAAACATCTGCTAAAGTCTCTATATCAGACACATTTCTTGTTACCAACCTTCCTATTGGGGTATTATCAAAAAACTTTAGTCTCATTTTCAACAAATGTCTATAAAGCTTTATTCTAATATCTCTAATGATCACCTGACCAATCCATCCAGAAAGGTAAGTATGGACAAATTGAACAAAAGCTTGAAGAATCATCAAGCCTACCAGCAGATAGATGATTTGAATTAATCCTGCCCTATCTCCTAAAGCCACATAATCATCTATAGCTATTTGTATAAAATAGGGTCTTGTCGGAGCTAGTATTGCCAGCGCCAAAGTTAAAAATATGAGTAGGTAAAACTTAACTTTATAAGGTTGAATAAACTCATAAAGTTTTTTCAACACCTTCGTGTCAAGGATTTCACCACTTTTTACATTTTCTTGTTCGAGGCTCAAGTTGAATTTTATTTAAATGAAAATATCCTGAGGATAGTGTACTTTGCACAAAAACAAACCTCTAGCTGGTGCCGAAGAGCTTGCTTGATCTCTATTTTTACTTTCTAAAATAGACTTAAACTTGGCTGTAGAAAGCTTCCCTTCACCAACATCTGTCAAAGTCCCCACAATTGCCCTTACCATTCCTCGCAAAAATCTATTAGACGTTATATGAAATAACAATTCGTGATCAATTTGTTCCCAGTAAGCCTCTTTTATTTTACAACCAAAATGATTGACGTCTGTTTTGACTCTAGAAAAACATTGAAAATCTTCATGGTCTAAAAGCAAACGAGCAGCTTCATTCATTTTTTGTATTTCCAATTCCCGAAAATAATGCCAAGACAATTCTTCCTCAAATGGAGTTTTCCTTGTTGTTATTTTATAAACATAACTTCTAATGGTGGCAGAAAACCTAGCGTGAGCTTCATGTTTCACTTCCCGAAGTGAATATACGGCTATATCTTTGGGAAGTAGTGAATTTATTTTCTTGAGAAAACCAAACTGATTCAATTCCCCCTCAAAATCAAAATGTGCAAACTGCTGTGTAGCATGAACGCCAGTGTCTGTTCTTCCTGAACCCATGATAATAATGGGGGTTTTAAGAAGAATTGAAAGCGCATTTTCAATCGCACCTTGAACAGAAACAGCATTCTTCTGTGTTTGCCAACCGTGGTAATTTGTGCCTTTATAGGCAATTTCTAGAAAGTATCTTTTTATATCCATTGTAACGGTTGCAAAGATACCATTCCCATTCAAAATTAAATGCCAAAATGACTAATCCTTGCGATTCATGAAATTACCCTGTTTCTTTGTCAAAATTTAAAAATAACATGATACAAAGAATTCAAACCGTATTTCTGTTTCTAGTTGCTATTGCAATGATTTTAGTAACAAGCTTCCCTATTTGGCAGCAAGTGAATCCTGACCAAAGCATGATGCTAACACTTTCTGCTTGGAGTCTTGACAAAATTGACATCCAAACTCAAGAAATAATTCAGTCTGATGGAAATATTTATTTGGGAATATTAGCCATAGTAGCAGCAGCTTTGGCGCTATTTAGCTTGACACAATATAAAAACAGAACAAAGCAGATGTTTCTCAATATGATCAACTCTATTGTCATGGTGGTGACACTTGCTCTGATTATTTGGACAAGTCATCAAGCAAACGCCAGTTTCAATCCTGAAGTAAATGGTGCTTTTGTATTAGGATTTTGGGCCATATTTGGAGGAATGATCATGAATCTCCTTGCCAACAGGTTCATCAGAAAAGATGAAATGCTAGTAAGATCTGTGGATAGAATCAGATAAATATTTATTTGAGATTACTCTTAATTACAATGGTTTATTTGATAAAAAAGAGTTCTTAGAGTGAACCTTATTGCTTTCTTAAAAAATGCCGAAAAGAAGTTCAAGTTTCTTTTCGGCTTTTTTATTTGAGTGAGTTCTCAAATTAACTTACCTTTAATTTCAAGTGAAACTTAAAGATATTCCCCATGAAATTGGAAACAATTGCCATCCACGCAGGAACTAAGATCAGCGATTCACACAGGCCTGCCGTTCAGCCGATTACATTAGCCACAACTTTTGAGCACCATGAAGAATCTGTCATCTATGCTCGAGCTGCAAACCCTAATAGAAATACCTTAGAAAATGTTTTGGCAAGATTGGAGCACGGAAAGGTTGCTGCTGCATTCTCCTCAGGAAATGCTGCAGGCATGTCAGTTTTTCAAGCCTTGAATCTTGGCGACCATATCATCGCTCCTGACGATATGTATCATGGCCTTAGAAATCAATTAACTGGAATGTTTGAGGGAATTCTCTCGGTAGATTTTGTAGATATGACAAATTCTGAAAACGTAAGGAAAGCGATCAAAAAAGAGACTGTTTTAGTTTGGGTAGAAACACCTTCTAATCCACTTTTAAAAATTTCAAATATTAAGGAAATTTGCGCTATAGCTAAGGAAAAAAATATCACGGTAGTTTGCGACAATACTTTTGCTACGCCTGTTTTTCAAAACCCACTTTTACTTGGCGCTGATCTTGTCATGCATAGTACTACCAAATACCTTGGCGGACACAGTGATATCATGGGGGGAGCTTTAATCAGTAAAACAGAAGATGCGTTTTGGGAAAAGATAAGAAATGTACAAATATCAGGTGGTGCAGTACCTTCTCCATTTGACTGCTACATGTTGACACGAAGTATAAAAACCCTTCCTTATAGGATGAAAGGTCATGCAGAACACGCAGGAATAATTGCTACTTTTTTGCAAAATCGTCCGGAAGTGGAAAAGGTATATTACCCAGGATTAAAGGATCATCAAGGCCATGAAACTGCAGCAAGTCAAATGTCAGGATTTGGCGGAATGCTTTCATTTTTAGTAAAAGGCGGAGCTGAAAAAGCTGATCAAGTCATTTCAAAACTCAACTATTTTACCAATGCAACAAGTCTTGGTGGAGTCGAAAGCTTGATTGAAAGGAGAGCAGCTTCTGAAGGCCCTGACACTAAAACCCCTCAAAATTTAATAAGGGTTTCGGTAGGTTTAGAGCATTTAGATGATCTCTTAGAAGATTTAGATCAAGCATTAAAATAATGACAAATTATCAGCGATGAAGTAATTAAGTAAGCTAGAAAGCTGAAAGATTGCGGACTATTTACCGACGGTCGATTGTAAACAGTAGTTCCAATAGAATATTTACATTAAAAGAGAAGCCCTTTCAAATTTAGAATTTGAAAGGGTTTCTAGTTATATTTTTTGAGGCTTACTTTCCAAAATATTCTACAAAATTGCGTGGAGTTTCATATAGTGTGAGTTTATACAAGCTACCATGAGGAGTGATTTCATCAACAGCAGGTTTTAGGATTTTCCAAAACTCCATGATCAAGATTTCACAGCTTGCCATCTTTCCTTCCATAAAATCAACATCTAAATTCAGATTTTTATGGTCGACTTTTTCAATAACGAGTTCACGGATCACATTGCTGAGTTGCTTGAGATCTACCACAAAACCAGTTTCAGAATCAGGAATTCCTTTAACAGTCACAATAAGTTCAAAATTGTGACCGTGCCAGTTGGCATTTGCACAAGGTCCGAAGACCTCTAAATTTTTTTCCTCTGACCATTTAGGATTCCAAAGCTTATGTGCGGCATTGAAATGCTCCTTTCTGCAAACGTGTATCATTACTAATCTAATTTGGCTTGCAAATTTAGGGAAAAGATTGTGAAATAAGAATTAAGATTAATAAGGAAAAGACAAGTTCCAGAACTAGGTTATAATTTCTCAATAAAAGAAAGTAATTTAACCATGTCTTTCACATCATTAAAATCAATATTTTCTTTTTTCACAAAATCTCTAGCTTCTTTCCAGCTTTCTCCAGCTAACAACTTAATTCCAGAATTTCCTTTTTTAATTTCTAAGAGTTCATTGTCCTCAAAAAGATAGTAGGTAATAATTTCTTTATATTCGTCGAATTTTGGACCTGAATTATATGCTCCTCCAACATTAGCTTTGACAAACTTTTTTTCAGTGAAAGCAAAAAACTTTTTCCCGTTTGCTTCAAAAACCGATTGAATGTATACCCTGTTGTTATTTATTTCAAAGGGTATGTAAAGTGTATTATCCTCAATAAACAAAATTGACTCAATATATGAAATATCAGGTATAACGATGTTGCTAGGGCTTAATTGAACATATAATTCAGCTTTATTTGGTAAAATATTTGCCATAATATCATCATGTACTTTACCAGTAATCATTACAATTTTAGCTTTTTTTAAATCTTTAAAAAGAAAAGGTGTACCACTCACTCCTTCACTTTTAGGTTGAAGACCAATATAAGTAGCAAAATTATCTTTAAGATCAATAAATGTTTGACTTCCTTCAGAATTCCCAATTGCAGTTTGAGAAAATGATGAAAGACTAAATAATATAAAAAATATAGTTAGTAGGATCCGCATAATATTTCAAATAAAAGAGCCAAGGAAAATCCTTGGCTCCAATTTAACAAATTAATAATTAGGATTTTGAGTAAGATTTGGATTAACATCTCTGGCGTTTAGAGGAATTGGCATTAAAGTCCTCCAAGAAGGGATTCCAAATTCGTCTTCAGCTCTTCCAGTCCTAACCATATCATGCCATCTATGACCTTCAAAAGCAAATTCCAATCTACGCTCATCTAATAAAACATCCATTGCCGCTTCTTCATTTGTAGGAAGGACAACAACTAAAGTATTATCGTTAAATGCTCTTCTTCTAACAGATTGTATATCTTGAGAAGCTCCTAAGAAATTTCCTGTTTTAATTCGAGCTTCTGCTCTAGTCAAATACATATCTGCAATTCTTAGTATATGAACTCCATCAGTACCTGTTGTATTGTCTCTATATTTAAAATTAACAAAAACACCAGGAGCTTCTTCTCGGATGGATGATTGTCTTCTTAGGTCACCTGCTTCAAAAGAATTCCAAAGATCTTCAGTTGCACCGAATTCAAAACGACCACCATTATCCCTTCCGTACCACCAAGTAACAGGATTTTGATTGTTTGCATCGAAGAATAATTCAAAAATTGCTTCTTGAGTTCCTTTTCCCGCAACCATACTCTCGAAGGGAACTAAACTGTACAAACTATTTGATATAACTTCAGAAGCCAATGTCTCAGCTTGAGCATAATTCTCATCATACAAATAAACTTTAGCTAAAAGCGCTTGCGCTGCACCTCTTGTTGCTCTGTGTCTAGTATCATTATTTGTCGCATATGAGACAGGTAAAAACCCAATAGCAGCATTTAGATCACTAATGATTTGAGTATATACAGTAGTCTTTGGATCTCTAGAGACAAAGTAAGAATCATCTATTGGAGCAGCTGTAGGTGTAGTTATCAAAGGAACATCACCAAAATAGTTTGCAAGGTTAAAATGATTCAAAGCTCTAACAAACAACGCTTCACCCTTGTACTGATCTTTTAGTGCCTGAGCCATGTCTATACCATCTACTTGCGCAATGATATTATTTGCTCTATTGATACTATTGTAAGCAGAAGCCCAGATCGCACCAATTTCTCCATTCACAGCATCCCAGTTTTTCAAATCTAGATCTCTCCATGTATTGAAAGAGCCAGTATGCGAAACATCGTTTGATGCAATATCGCCAACCACGTTCATTCTAAAACCAAGGTTATCACCATCTGCTAAGCCACCATACATACCCAGAACAGCAGCATTTGCACCTTGCTGATTTACAAAAACAGCATTTGAAGACAGTGAATCCACTGGTTCCAGATTCAATAAATCATCTGAACAAGATGAAGCAATCATAGCAACACCTAGCAATGACCCTAATAATCTTTTATTAAATATATTTTTCATTTTTCTTAACTTTAAAATCCTACATTAAGACCTAGAGTAAATGTTTTAGCCTGCGGGAAAGTCAAGAAATCATAGTTTCTCGCAATGTTCGCATCAGGCTGGGAATTCAATTCAGGATCCCATCCTGTATAATTGGTCCAGGTGATCAAGTTCTGAGCCATTGCATAGATTCTGAATTGTCTAACCCCAATACTCTGAAGAACATTTCCAGGTAGTGTGTAACCAATAGATAAATTTTTCAATCGAAGGAAAGAACCATCTTCTAACCATCTATCAGAATCAACTCTGTTATTTCTATTCGGATCCAGTGCAGTGGCTCTAGGGATATTAGTAATATCACCTGGTTGCTGCCATCTCTGAAGAGCCAATTCAGACATACCCCATGCGGAGAAACCTAAGTTTTGATTAAATTGAGCAGTTCTATTGATTACGTCAAATCCATAAGTAAATTGGAAGAAGACATTTAGATCAAACCCTTTGTAAGTAAAGGTGTTATTAAAACCTCCAAAGAAATCAGGATTTGGTTTACCAACATACTGTCTATCATCAGGAGTAATATTACCATCACCATTTAAATCTACAAATCTAAGATCACCAGTTTCAGGATCTACACCTTCAGATTTGATCATAAAGAATGCACCCAAAGGCTGACCTACTGCTGCTCTACTTTGCAAGGAATTGATTGGAGTATTTTCATCAACGAGTGCTGTTACTTCATTTTTAATGAATGAAATATTGAATTGTGAATTCCAATTAAAGCCTCCCTTGTTAATAATATTACCAGATAGGGATAACTCTAAACCATTATTCCTCATTGAACCAATATTCTCAGTTATTGAAGTAAACCCAGATGTATTTGGGATTGGCTTATTCAGTAGAAGGTTGGTTGTGTTCTGAATAAAGTATTCAGCGGATACTTGAAACCTATCATTTAAGAAACCCATATCCAAACCAAAGTTCAAAGTACTACTCTCTTCCCAGCTTAATCTTGAATTTGGTAACTGAGAAGGTTCAAAACCTGGGGATGCAAGATAATTAGCACCTGCAGAATATAGATTCAATGCTTGGAAGTTATCAATACCATCTTGATTCCCTGTCACACCATAACTCACTCTACCTTTTAACAAACTCACAACTTCTGAATTTTTCAAGAAACTCTCCTCAGATAGGATATAACCTACCGAACCAGCAGGGAAGACACCATATCTATTTTCTTCACCAAATCTTGAAGAACCATCAGTTCTCAAACTGGCAGAAACCAATAACTTATCTCTCCAACGGTAGTTAGCTCTTCCGAAATAAGAAAGAAGTGCATATTCTGTTCTAAAAGAAGAACCTGAGTTCACCTCAGCAGCAGAGGTAATGTATTTGAAATCTGGACCTGGGAAGTTGATACCTGTTACAAATCCAGTTTCTTCAATATATCTCTGGTAAGATTGACCTAAGATTGCATCAAAGTAATGATCATCTCCAAATGTTTTTGAATAAGACAATATATTTTCGTTCAAGTATGTAGTATACAAATTATTTGCTTGCGTACCTGTACCATTGGTAGCAAATCCACTTCTTACCGTGTTTGGATTATAGGTATCTTGTCTTCCGTAGATGATATCAGCTCTGAAGGAAGTTTCAAACCTTAAACCAGGAATGATTTTGTAACCAACGGCGATGTTTGGCTGTAATCTGTATTCATTCAATTCATTCTTTACCTCCTGAGCTAAAGCAAGTGGGTGAGCAATTAACGTACTAAAAGCATGGTTATAGCTACCATCCTCTAAAAATGGCTCAAAGTCAGGTCTTGCCAAAGTTGCTGCACTGAATACCCCAAAAATATTATTGTCATTATTTCTGAAGTCCTGTCTTGTATTTACAATTCTCAAATTTGATTTCAAATCAACTTTCTCACTGAATTTATGATCTACAGAAAGACTTGTAGAGTATCTTGTAAAGTCAAAACCTTTTATAAACCCTTCGTTTCTAAATAGACCTCCAGAAACAAAGAATTGGGTATTTTCAGAGCCTCCTCTTACGGAAACATTATAATCCTCAATAGTCCCTTGTTGGAAGATCAAACCAAACCAATCTGCATCAGGAGCGTCAGCAACCTGTTGAGGTGTAAAAATTGGTGCATTCCCATCATTAATTCTTGATTCATTCATCAACTCTCTCCATTGAGAACCCGTTACGTTCTCTACTCTATTGGTGGGCTCCTGAATACCTCTATAAATAGAAAGATCTACTTGTGCTTTACCAGCCTTACCTCTTTTGGTAGTAATCAATACAACACCGTTTGCACCTCTTGAACCATAGATAGCTGCTGAGGCAGCATCTTTCAATACTTCAATAGATTCAATGTCATTTGGATTAATTTGAGAAAGTACGTTTGTAGTCTGTCCACCCCTGCCAATACTTGAAGTGTTTCCACTATAAATAGGCATACCATCTACTACATATAGAGGTTCATTACTAGCAGAGATAGATGCTGTACCTCTGACGTTGATACTAATAGCACCGCCTGGAGTACCTGAAGCAGAGCTTACCAATACACCTGCTGCTCTACCTTGAATCGCTTGATCAAGACCAGCAACTGGAAGGTTTTTGATGTCTTCAGAGCCCACGGAAGCGATTGCTCCAGTAACCTCTCTTTTGGTCATTTCACCATAACCAACCACAATCACCTCTTGAAGTGATTTCATATCTGGTCTTAACGTAACTGAAATGATGGACTGATTCCCAATAGTTAATTCTTGAGTTTCTAATCCAACAAAACTAACTACTAATACATTTTTATCAGATGGAACATTGATCGAAAATTTTCCATCAAGGTCAGTTGCTACACCGACGGTAGTACCTTTTACCAACACCGAAGCTCCCGGTATAGGTAAATTATCTTCTCCCGAAATAACGGTTCCCGTAATAACACGACTTTGTCCAAATGCCACAGCACTTATGAAAAGGAGCGTGAGTCCTAGAAGTAAAACTTTCCTCATATTATTGTTTTTTGGTTTAACGATAGCCCAATTTTATCCATTAACTTGATATAATCCAAAGGTATTTAAAAAATTTACATACTATAAAATTAGAAAAACACATTTCCAAAAATTGCATTTCCAATATTTATGAAATTTTATTCTTTTATAATCGGATTAAACAGTTTAAAATTAAAAAAAGCATTAATATCATTTGATAATCAAAATATAATTTTTTTTTAACGTTGATTAACATTTTTCCATAATCGTCAAGTTATCATTTAGAAAATTACTAAAATCTTAAATATAAATATTTTAATTTTTTTAAAAAAAATAAGTCATTAATTCTATTTATATTAAATTTTCTTTATATAATATATAATTTTACTAATTATGATTGAAACTAGAAAAAATAAGATAAACAACATAAAAATGGATTTTTACTGCTAAAAACAGTGTAATAAATCAATGTTTTCGTGTATGACAGTATTTAAAACTAAATTTTACCTAAAAATTGAAATATTATAAAATTTGAAAAAAAATATAACTATATCCTTATCTAAAGAATTGAAATTGTAATCCTCCTATTAAGCGCCCTATTTTCTGAAGTATCATTATTTGATACAGGCTTTGCCGATCCAAATCCCTTAGTCCCCAACCTTCCTTCAATAATGCCATTTAAAATCAAAAATTCCTTTACGCTTTCAGCTCTTCTTAGACTTAAGTCTTTGTTGTAAACCTCTGAACCCACATTATCCGTATGACCTGCAATCAAAATCTCAACAGATGGATTATCATTCATAAATGAAATCAAACGCCTTAGAGAACTTCTGGATTCTGGTTTCAAGTCATCTTTGTCAAAATCAAAAAATATGTTCTCGAAAATAAACTCCTCTCCTGCCCCTACGGGGATCAGCTCAACATCAAGATTCTTCTTGTTTTGAAGACTATCGCGATCTACATTATAAATCTTTGGTAGATAGCCTTGCTTCTCCACATATAAGCCTGAAGCAGGCTTGTCTGGATAAAGCATGGTAAACTCACCCGTCCTGCCATCGGACTCAAACTGATACAAAGTACTATCTGTAACCAAATCAACCAAAGATAGCTTGGCCTTGATTGGCTCTCCGGTATTTTTATTTAAAACCTTCCCCTCTGTCACCATCAAGCGCTCTCCTAAATCAATTTGATCCGGAAACTTAAACTTGTACAGAAAAGACCGCTCTTGAACTCCATTATTAAAGACTGTCTCCGTATAATATGCGTAGTCTCGCTGAGCCGTGATAAATAAGGCTAACTGATCCTGGTGATCGTTGATTGGAAAACCAAGATTCACTGGATCTCCAAAATCTCCTGATACTACTCTAGAAATAAATAAGTCAAGTCCTCCGAATCCTACATGTCCCTCAGAAGCAAAAAATAAAATCTCATTATTGAAATATATAAAAGGGGAAACTTCATCCTTTGACGTATTCACTTTTTCTCCGAGATTTTTCGCTTCTGACCAGCTTCCATCAGCCATCCTAAGTGAAAACCAAATATCTTTTCCACCAAAACCTCCTCTTCTATTTGAAGAGAAGAAAAGAATCCTTCCATCCGCTGACAAAGAAGGTTGCGAATCCCAAACACGTGAATTGACATTTTTTCCCATATTAATAGGACGCTGCCATTCATCATTAACTTTATAAGAGATATACAAGTCGCAATCACCAAAAGAATCTGGCATTTGGCAGGAAGTGAAAATCAAGATTTTCCCATCTGCTGAAATCGTACAAGTTCCTTCATTGTATGCTGAGTTAATATTCGATGCAATACTTCTAGGTGATCCCCATTTGAGAGAATCCTCATCATAATAAGACACGAAAATATCTTCATGTTCATAATTTTCAAGCCCGTTGCGCTTTGTAAAAAGCATTTTCTTACTGTCCGCTGTAAGCACGGGGAAGTATTGCAGCACAAATTGGTTTAGAGGTTCTGCAAGTTTTTGCTTGTTGATATCGTAGGAATTCTCCAGCTCCACCTTAATGAAATTTATTTGCTCTTCAATTTCCTTAAATGGACGTGTCTTTTTGAAATCCACATTCAGCAGCATCTGCGCTTGCTCAAATTCTAAAATCGCAGCTTCAAAATCTCCCAACTTAAGGTGAGAATGGGTTTTTAACCAAGCAATCTCACCAAACAAATTTGAAGAACCTTTTATATTTCTTCTTAACCCACGATCAGCTATTTCAATGGCTTGATCTGGGAACCCCTGCGTCAAAAGAATTCTACCCCACTTCAGGTAGGATTCCAAAAAATTAGCTTCTCTATTGATAGAAGCTTTGAATTTCTCGATGGCTTCATCGTACATCCTCTTTTGGATTAACTCATCTCCTTCCTGATGAAGTTTGATAGCTTTTTTATCAAAAATAGTATAGCTCTGGCTAAAACCTACATAGGAAATCAATAAAAAGAATGATATAAGGAGCCCTTGCTTCATAAACTAACTTATGGTATATCCATAAATTTATGTGTTTGTAGGGATATATTCCAATTTGGATGTGATTTTGCGTAAGTAATTATCTCATTGGTGAAAATTTTCGCTTTACTCCACTCTGGCTGCAACAGTAATTTACAGGCTTTATTTACTTGAGAGGCATGTTTTTCCGCAAAATCAAAATCGGATTTGTGGAATATGACCACTTTCAATTCATTTGCAACTTCATAAATACTAGGATGTGGAGCCTTGAATTTTTTTGGAGAAAAACAGACCCAATCAAACTCCCCTGAAAAAGGATGCGCTCCCGATGTTTCAATATGTGTGGTAAACCCCTCCTTTTTCAATAAAGTCGTCAGTGGATTCAAATTGTACATCAATGGCTCTCCTCCTGTGATGACCACTTTACGACCAGGGTATTGCCTTGCTTCTGCTACAATATCTTCGATTGTCAAAACCGGCCACTTTGCAGCTTCCCAAGAATCTTTAACATCACACCACACACAACCAACATCACATCCACCTAGTCTTATAAAATATGCCGGATGACCTGAAAAAGTACCTTCTCCCTGAATTGTATAAAAAGCTTCCATAACTGGAAGCATCGTCCCTGCTTCTACTTCTTTTTTCTTTTCCATCATAATTTTTGGTAAAGCGGGTAATCGAACCGCTGATTGAAAATTTCTCTCCGATTTTCGGACTGCAAAGGTAGAACTTATTTCATGATAAGTAAAATAGATTTAAGCATTCATAAATCAAGTTCCATTTTGATATCACATCGAAGGTATTTGCCACACTCAGGTTTTGTTTCCGAAAAGCCTAAACTCCGATAAAGTTCAAGAGCTGGAATCAGTTTGGTATTGCTATAAAGTTGAAGCTTCTTCCCGCCCAATCTCTTGGCTTCCAAAATGATCGCATCCGCTAGCAACCTCCCAATCCCTCTTCCCTGACAGTCAGGAACAACTGCCATCTTAATCATTTCAAAAAGCCCTTCATCTACGAACTTCAAACCAACAGTCCCAACTACCCTATCCCCTTCTTTTGCAAGCAAAATTGCTCCACCTGAGCCCAAGATGCTGGTTTCAGGGTTTTGCAACTGTTCCAAATCAAATGGCTCTATAGAAAAATACTTCTCAACCCAAGATTGATTGATCTCTTGAAAATTAATTTGATATTCAGACGTGTAAGGAATAATGTGAACTACCTGCATAATGATCTAGCGAAATCAAAAATAAAGGATTTCTAGGAATTAAAAATAAAAAAAGCTCCATCAAGGGATTGTATAAAGTCCTTAATGAAGCTTTTTAGAAGGTAAAACAGTCTTTAATTGGAAAAACCCAAAACTGACTGCTTTCCCACTTTGTCCTTGTTCTCTAGTTCCAAGAGTTCTGACTTACGCCAAATCCCTCCCGCATAACCAGTTAATTGTCCTTGCTTGCCCACTACCCTATGACAAGGCAGCATCATCAAGATAGGATTGGAACCAATCGCTGAGCCTACTGCTCTCACAGCATTCGGATTTCCAAGATTCAGTGCTATTTGCTCGTAGGTTTTTGTATTACCAAAAGGAATCTTGTTGATTTCTAACCATACTTTCCTTTGAAAATCAGTACCTCCAAGCGCTACAGGGATATCAAATGTTTTTTGTTTTCCCTGAAAATATAAGCCTAGCTGAATCCTAACATCCATCAATACTCCATCAAGGAAAGTATCTGTTTCAGGCTCATCGGTAAATTGTAAAGAAATTAAATAACCGTCAAAGACTTCTGCTTTGACATTGCCCAAAGGCGTCTCCATCACTGCATACTCTCTCATATCTACTGTCTTTTTTAAGGTTAAAACTCAATGATCAATAAATACTTTCACGCCAATAATGTAACAACGAAATATAAGCGGTTTTGTCTTAGAATTTCCTATCTTATTTGTAGATTTTGACAAAATTTAAGAATTAGCTATCTAAAAACCCTGTCTTAGATCACCTTAGTAAATGACCAATCTATACTTCCACAATTCCCTTACTTCTGAAATATTCACATAGAACGGCTTATAAATCGGATTGCTTGAACAAAGCAACAGCCTTTCTTTTTCCTTGATCTGATTGTAAGCGATTTTGAAAGTCACCCCATCTTGTTCTGTGACGACTACATATCTCTCCCCATCCTTCAGCGCAGTCCAATCATCCATATATTCACACACTATCCAAGCGCCTTCCGGAATCGGTAGCATGGAATCCCCATCGAGCTGAAAAACTCTATGCTTCTTATCTGTAGGCAAAAATGGCAAAGAAAACCTCGGCAATTCCTCAATAAAATCAGGATCAGAGAAACCTGCCAAATAAGAGGCTTTTGCTTTTTGAGAAACTACTTCTATCAACTCCTTACCATCCACATCCACTGTGGTGGTGAGAATTCGAAGATTTTTCCCTTTGAGAAACTGATCTGTCTCCAAAACCTGTCGCAACTTGTACTCAGAAAGCGAACTCAGATCTTTTCTGATCAACAAATCCACCGACACTCCAAAATAATCCGAAAATGCCAATAAAGTCTCCAAGGGCGGAGTGATATTTAACTCATAACCTGCCAACTTGGATCTGCTGATCCCTATGGCATTTGCTAAGGTTTCCTGAGTGAGCGATTTTGCTCTTCGAAGAAATTTGATGTTTGAATTTAAAGAAGGCATGGTAGTGATATAGGATTAATGGATTTTATAAATGTTGATAAGGAATAACTTGAATCAGAAGCTTTTGAGAATCACATTTTTTTCCTCTTTGTTTCTGAAGAAAAACCGTTCATTTTTCAAATCGTGACATTCCTTGTCAAAGGTATTTTTTAATGATTCAAATTTAAAAAATTCAGTTTATATTATAGACACAAAATTGTTAAAATATTTAACAATTGTTCAAAAAGAATCGGTGAAAATGATTTTCACGGTGCTCTTAACCTATATCCCAAAGAAAATGACTCCAGAAAATAGAAAAATCGTACACATGGACCTCGACTCTTTCTTTGTATCCGTGGAGCGGCTGTATGACAGCAAACTCAATGGCAAACCGATCCTCATCGGGGGATCAGGAGACCGAGGCGTAGTCGCTTCTTGTAGCTATGAAGCGAGGAAATTCGGCGTACACTCGGCCATGCCCATGCGTACCGCGAGGCAACTCTGTCCAGAAGCCATGATTATTAGAGGAGATTTTGAGAAATACAGTCAAAAATCACATGATGTAACAGAGATCATCCGAGAAGATGTACCCTTTTTCGAAAAATCCTCGATTGATGAATTTTATATAGATTATACAGGTATGGATAGGTTTTTTGGCTGCTTCAAGATGGCTAAGGAGCTTCGTCAGCGGATTCTCGAAGAAACAGGTCTTCCTATTTCTCTAGGGCTATCAGAAAATAAAACCGTCTCTAAAGTAGCCACAGGAGAAGCCAAGCCAAACAATGCCAAAGAAATTCCTTTTGGGTTTGAGAAGCCATTTTTGGCACCGCTGTCTGTGCGAAAAATCCCAATGATCGGAGAGAAAACATCCCATACGCTCTATAACATGGGTGTCAGAAAAGTACAGACCCTACAAAACATGCCTTCCGAACTTCTGGAAGCCACCTTCGGTAAAAACGGACGCATGATCTGGGAAAAAGCCAATGGCATAGACCGTTCTCTAGTGACTCCTTACTCAGAAGCGAAGTCTATTTCTTCCGAAAATACCTTCGAACAAGACACCATTGATGTCAAGATGCTCGAAGCCAACATGATCGCCATGACGGAACAGCTTGCCTCCAAGCTCCGCCAAAAGCAGCAACTCACCGCTTGTGTGAGTGTGAAGATTCGTTATTCGGATTTTGATACGCATACCATACAGCAGCGGGTTCCTTACACCTCCACAGACCATACGCTGATCACTGTAGTAAAAGGTCTTTTCAAAAAACTCTATAACCGCCGCATGCTGATTCGTCTGATTGGCGTGCGATTCAGCAGCTTGGTGCATGGCAACTATCAGATCAATCTATTCGAAGATTCCGAAGAACAAATCAGGCTCTATCAAGCCCTTGATCGACTAAATATCAAATATGGAGACAAAACCGTCTGCCGCGCCATCGGCATGCAGGTTGGCAGACGGAGATTCAATCCTTTTAATGGAGTGGGGATTTGATGTAATTCTTCGATCATAATCGAAAATAAACATGTAATTCTTCGATTACGATCGAAAATAAACATGTATTTCTTCGGTTAGAGAATTTGAAAAAGAATTAAAAAATAAAATCAAGGGTCTTAAGTACCCTTGATTTCTATTTAAAAATGGTATTTGATTTTATTAAATGAAAATCTATCGGCTAGCCACCCTAATTTTAGAATAATCATCCTTTTTCAGATTCATACCTCCTGTTTTGAGTGGAAGAGAAAGCTCAGCTCCAATCAACTCGCCTGAGATTTTACCAAGGTCACCTTCAATAATTGCATTACTATTCTGCAGATAAATGGAAAGAAAAGATATTCCTTCTACTGACAAGCGAGAATCTGAAATACCAGAGTAACTCAGAGCACTTAATCCATGGCCTTTTTGTAATTTGAAGGTCGAATTTGAAGCTTGAACGATTAAGCTATCTAGACTAATGTCCTTTCTAACATTTACTTCCTTTACATTCTCCAAAACCAAAGACTTAATACTATCTCCGATGTAAAGAGAATATCCTCCATTTGGTTTTTGCTGCATCCCTTGAATAAACAAGGTATCTTCTCTTACTTCCAAAAAGTAAGGATCTGGATCACCATGTTCTTTCGCTCCCTTTTTATCAGTTTTGATTCTAGTATATTCAACCCGTTTCTCACCATCATTCTCGAGTGATACAACCCAAGAATCCTGAATAGAGACTACTGAGAAGTCTCCAGATATTGGGCTTTCATCTACAAATGTTTGGTTGGTTATAACAACTCCAGTGGGATTTGAGTATTTGAAAGAAACCATCAACGAGACCATAATACTCAGCCAGGCAAAGCCCAAAAAGGAGAACAATAACTTATTACTTGTTTTCATTTTGATTTTCATTAAGTTGATCTAAAAGCATTTTAAAGTCAGCGGGAACCATTTTCAAGACTTTTGCTTGATGCACCAGCTTGGGAAGCTCTTCTTGAAGAAAGAGTTTTTTCTCATCCTGAATCAAGCGCTCTCTTGCATGATCAGAGACAAAAAAACCTATTCCTCGCTTGTTATCCACTATTCCTTCATTTTCCATTAAAGCATAGCTTCGCATGACCGTGTTTCTATTGACTTCTAAGTCCACTGCCAATTCTCTGACAGAAGGGATCTTGTCTCCTGGAAGTAATTTCCCTGTGAGAATCTGATCTACGAGTCGATCTCTAATTTGGATAAATATGGTTTTACCATCGCTAAACTCCATATCAGACCTCCCTTTCTTTTAGCTTGTAATATGAAATCACGTAGCTCAAAAAACTTCCCGAGAAAAGTAAAAGAATAAGTACAAAAACAAATAAAGGAACTCCATCAAAAACCTCCAGATCATCTACATTGATATTATTATTTCTATGCCAACTGAATAAAGCCATAGATGAAAGAAGAGTAATTAATACAAAAAGGACTTTTGCCAATGGTGTGAAAACCACGCTCAATTTTCCAAAATACACTCCTCCCATAAACATAGAAGAAAATACAATAAAGATTATACCTATAAATAATGCGTAAGCAGCCCAAGACTGTCCTTCTGGCAATATCCATAAAGATTCAATACTCAAAAACTCAATTTTTTCGGAAAAATTTATTTTTAATAACCTTCGCATCAAACTAAGCCCAATTCCCCTAGCTAAAAGTGACCCTAACCAAAACACAATAGGCATTACAATTAATATTAAACTAACTTTCGTGAATACTTGAGCTAATAATTTTTCCAGATTTGAGGCTGGCAGTAAAAGATAGCGTTCGGAAGAGGCTTTGGTTCTTAGATCTTTGAAACTTTGACCTACGATAAATATAATTACAGCTAAAAGATACCATACATACATATACTGATAATGTTTTTGTATCCAACCTGCTGAAAAGCTTCGCGTCTGATCCCATACAATCAGAAAAACTAAGGTAATCAACAACAATGCTCCGATAAGCATGGTCAGGTAAAATTTCCTATGCATTAAAAATTCAAACTTAATCAGCTTGAGAATTCTGGATAAGGATAAACTATTCATGTGTTACTTGATTTTGAGTTGATAAAAATTCACCGGTCAATTTGCCTGCGATCACTGCATTAAATAATAATTCCAAGTCAGGGCTACCACCAGAAATACGTTCTCCTTCAAGCTGTCTTGTTATATATTGAGCTCCAAGAAGATGTGATTCTACGAAAACAGCTTGTTCAGGAGCTTGTGGTCCTTGGGAGAAGACAAATTGATTTTCCAAGGCTTCCAAATCGGCATGAAGCTTCACTTTTCCCTCATCCAAGACAATGATCTGATCTACCAAGTTCTCAATATCCTTGACCTGATGTGTGGAAATGACCATGGTCTGATCTTCTTGCAGGCTACCTGAAAGCACTCTCCTGAATGTACTTTTTGAAGGAATATCCAAGCCATTGGTTGGTTCATCAAACAACAATAACTTTGCTCCTGTACTCAATCCAATCGCAATCTGTAACTTTTTTTGCTGACCAAATGATAGGTTGGAAATTCTTTGATTCCCGATAATCTGAAACTCTGAGAGTAACTTTTCAAATCGCTCTAAATCAAATCCTGTATAAAAATCCTTATAGATACTTACATATTCATTCACTTTCAAAAACTCCGGCACTGAAACTTTCTCAGGAACAAAAATCATTTGATTCAAAAATGAGACTGCTCTGTCAAATGTAGAAATCTCTTGAAACTTTACTTCACCTGAAACTGGCTTGAGTAATCCTGCCATCAAGCGCATCAAGGTGGATTTCCCTGCCCCATTCATCCCTAAGAGTCCTATAATTTTACCCTCTCCCAATTCCAGATCCATTTCCTCACATAGTCTGGGCTTTTTTGGATAAGAAAAACTCAACTTCTTTATTGATATCATATCTTATTGTTTTACTGTCATAGTATATTATGACACTAACATAGACATCTATTTTAATAAGTCAAAATTAATTTCGAAAAAAATTTCTTAAGCATTGAAATTCAGAGTTTAGAAACGGTTTCACACAACTAAATAAAATAGTCTTTGAACAATAATTGAAAATTGCAGGTTCTAAAAACTATACATATTATTTAATCAACAAGCAGGGCTTAAAATATGCAAGGTTTTAAGTGGAGTGCAGCAAATAAATCATGTCCAAATTATCTTCTGATGAAAAGTTTGTCGATGTCTCCGACTATGGAAGACCTTTCGCAAGGGCTTTTGTCAACCGAGTTCAGCATACCAGCATTACCCCTGTTCAAGTTACTTACCTGTTTGGAATTAGTGGATTAATTGCCATTTATTGCATTTTGAATAGTTACTATTTTACAGCTGGGCTATTTTTAATCATCAAATCAATCCTGGATGCTGCTGATGGAGAATTAGCGCGGACAAAAAATCGCCCGTCCTACACTGGTCGCTATTTGGATTCTATTTTTGATATTTTCCTCAACTTCCTATTTCTCGCGGCGATTTGGTACGTCACAGATTCTTCTATTTGGATTACTTTATTGGCATTTATCAGCATCCAAGTTCAAGGAACTTTATACAATTATTACTACGTCATTCTGAGACATAATACAGAAGGCGGAGAGCGAACCAGTAAAATTATTGAAAATGAACGTCCTAAGGCCTTTCCAAGAGAAAACCAGAGCACAGTAGATTTCCTTTATGACACTTACAACATTCTTTATGGAGCGTTTGACAAACTAATTTTCAAACTCGATAAAAACGCAAGTGATGCACCAGCTTTCCCAAAATGGTTTATGTCGATGATTTCCATCTACGGACTTGGTTTCCAGCTTCTCCTTATTTCAGTCCTTCTTTCAATTGGGCTAATTAAATTTATCATCCCGTTTTTTATTGGCTACAATGTATTCCTTCTTGTGTTTATAGGAATAAGGAAATCATTTCTCAACTCAAAATAAGAAGCTTCAATCTTCTCGCTTCTTTGCATGCTCCAAAATCACCGACGTGGTTGGATATACAATTTTGACTGCTGTTTCGTCTTTGAATCGATCGATGATCGTTTCGGTTATCAGATGTTCAAAAAATCTACGCTTCCTAGGATTACACAAATAGCGAAGTGAAAGCTGTATTCCTCTTTCGTGGATTTTGGCATATACCGTTGGGGTATATTGGCTAAAGGAAATAAAATGCTCTCGCTGTGCTCTTTTTAGTGCGATTTGAATTCCACGATATTCTTTCTTGAAGATTTCATCAAGCATCTCAGTCAAAATCAACTTTGCCTTTTTGTAATCAGAATCCAAACTGATATTGATTTGCTGCTCGTTCCAGATATAATCGAAGCCTTGACTGTAATTGGCCTGAGGAGATGAAAAAACCATCCCATTGGGAACATGTACTATCCTACCGGTAGCTTGCTCCGCATCTACCCAATTTCCTACTTCCAAAATACTAAATTGAAAAACTCGCGTATCAACCACATCTCCCTTAAAATCACCAATCTGAATTCTATCTCCAATGTCAAAGGGCCTGCGCCAAAGAATAAACAGCCATCCAGCGATGTTGATAAAAATGTCTTTTAAAGCGATAGCGATCCCCGCAGATAATAACCCTAGAAATGTCGTGATCGATTGAAAGTTGCTGATCCAAATATTCCCAATCAATAAAAAGCCCAAGAATACGATTGTATATTGAATGGTTTTTCTCCAGTGATAGAACTTTTTGAGTTCTGTCTCTTCTCTTTTTGACCCAATGATTCTAAAAGCCACTTTTTTTATCCCCCATAAGACAATGATAATTAAGATTGTCTTATAAATATCCCATCGCAATTGCTGCTCTACAATGCTATCTAAGTAATTAATCCACTCTTCCATAGTCCTAAAAATACGATTTTCTATACAGGCTAACTATCTGTTTTACAATTTCACTCATTTTATTGGCAGTCCAAAAACTTTCATCGACAATTTCCTTCACAGACTTGCTTCTATGAATTTAATATGGCTAAATTATAAACATATAAATGTTAAAATAATTAACATTTTACACTATAATACCTACCACAGTGTATATATCGCCGAAGGTATATATCCATTGATTTCGTCGACCAAAGGAAGGTCTATATCACAGAGGTATCTTTCAAGAAGAAAAATTCAATTAACCCTAATGTTCATCAACTGCCATTCATATTATAGCTTCAAATACGGCACCTTATCTGTTGAGGGACTTGTCAGCGAAGCCAAAAGTAAAAAACTAGATGCGCTAGCGCTGACTGATATCAATTCAGTCTCAGGTGTATTTCCCTTTATCAAGGAAGCACAAAAAAATGGAATTCATCCTGTAATCGGCATAGATTTTCGAAATGGAGTGAGGCAGCAATACATTGGTTTGGCCAAAAACCAAGAGGGATTTTACGAGCTCAACCTCCACCTCTCCCAACACCGAACCAAAGGAATGCCTTTCAAAGAAAAAGCCCCTTCATTTCAAAACAGCTTTATCGTTTACCCTTTTTCTGAGAAAGTTTTTACCCTGCGGGAAAATGAATTCATCGGCGTTCACCCTTATCAACTCAATAAAATCGGCAAATCAAGCTGGTTTCGTCAGAAAGAAAAATTAGTCTTACTCCAACCTGCCACTTTTAGCTCCAAGATCGAATTCAATGCCCACCGCCTCCTCCGAGCGATCGATGGCAATACGCTATTGAGTAAGCTAGATGTAGAAGAACAAGGAAATGTCTGCGACATGCTCTACAGCTACGCAGATATGGTTGGACGCTGCGAAAATCATAGCTACCTGCTCTACAATGCCCAAAAGCTACTGGAGCAATGTCAGTTTTCCTTCTACTTTCAAGCAGTAAAAAACAAAAGAGATATCCTTGGTTCAGACTGGGAAGACTACGATTACCTCAGGCAGGAAACTTTCAAAGGTGCTCAAAGTAGGTACAAAGATCTAAATGATAAAATTAAATCGAGGATAGAAAAGGAGCTGGAGCTGATTCAGCAAAAAGGCTTCGTCTCTTACTTCCTGATCAATTATGATATCATCAAATTTGCCCATAGCAAAAACTTCTACCATGTCGGCAGAGGTAGTGGAGCCAATAGCATCGTGGCGTATTGCCTCTATATCACTGATGTGGATCCTGTTGAACTAGACTTGTACTTTGAGAGGTTCATCAATCTTTACAGGGAAAATCCTCCCGACTTTGACTTAGACTTTAGCTGGACAGACCGGGATGAGGTGACGCAGTATATTTTTGACAAATACAATAAAGGAACGCAGGAACATGTCGCACTCTTGGGCTCTTATAGCACTTTCCAAGCCAACTCCATGCTTCGGGAACTCGGGAAAGTATTTGGTCTTCCAAAAACAGAAATCGAATCACTGATCTATCATGCCGCCAAGTCCGACTATATTCCCGATCAGTATGGAAAGCTAATTATCAAGTACAGTCAAGTTCTCCACGGCATGCCTTCACATCTGACCATCCATGCCTGTGGCGTCTTGATTTCCCATAAACCTATTCATTATTACACCGCAACAGAGATGCCACCTAAGGGATTTCCGCTTGCACACATCGACATGCATATTGCAGAGGATATTGGCTTACACAAATTTGATATTCTCTCACAAAGAGGATTGGGACATATCAAAAGTGCCTTGGAAATCATCTATCAAAATCAGGGTGTAGAAGTGGACATTCGCCAAGTAGAACAATTCAAAAAAGACCCTAAAATCAAAAATCTCCTTCGAACCGCCCATACCATTGGTGCATTTTATGTAGAGTCTCCAGCTATGCGGATGCTGTTAGCTAAGATGAAAGCAGATGAATACTTGGAGCTTGTTGCGGCCAGTTCTATCATCCGTCCCGGTGTAGCGCGATCAGGTATGATGCGGGAATATATCCTCCGCCACGTCAATCCAAAACGAAGGGAAATGGCACATCCAGTCATGAAAGAGATTATGCCCGAAACCTATGGCATCATGGTTTATCAAGAAGATGTGATCAAAGTAGCCCATTATTTCGCTGAGCTTAGTCTTTCAGAAGCGGATGTACTCCGTCGAGGGATGAGTGGAAAATCCCGATCGAAAGATGAATTTGAGAGAGTGAAGGATCAGTTTTTCAGCAATTGTCAAAGATTAGGAAGAGATCCGAAGATCACCAAAGAGGTCTGGCATCAAATAGAGAGTTTTGCGGGTTATTCATTTGCCAAAGGACACTCAGCCTCCTTTGCTGTGGAGAGTTATCAGAGCTTGTATTTGAAAGCTTACTTCCCCTTAGAATTTATGGTCGGGGTGATCAATAATTTTGGAGGGTTCTATCACACAGAATTCTACATCCACGAACTCCGCATGAACGGTGCTGACATCCAAGCTCCGGACATCAATGAAAGCAACTACCTAACCAAGATTAAGGGAAAAACGGTGTACTTGGGCTTTGTTCATCTGAAATATCTAGAGAAGAACAGTATCGAAAAAGTACTCAACGAAAGACAAGAAAATGGTTTCTTTTTAGGTTTAGCAGATTTTGTAGCTCGGGTGGGTATCAGCTTGGAGCAAGTGCTAATCTTAATTCGGATTGGGTGCTTTCGGTTTACCGGAAAGAGCAAGCAGGCTTTACTCTGGGAAGCGCATTTTATTCTCAATAAGCGTAAAACTGTAAATACAGCCAATGAACTCTTTAAGCAAACAGGCTTTCGGGAATTAGAAGTCCCCGACCTGGAAGATTCTGATGTAAGGCAAGAAATCGTAGATCAAATCGAAATCTTAGAATTCCCTCTGGACTCCCCCTTCCATCTCGTCAAAGATCAGACTGTCTCCAGCATCAAGGCTCGGGATATGAAACAGTATTTGAGTAAATCTGTGCAGATCATCGGCTATCTCGTCACGATCAAATACACCAGAACTGTAAAGGGCGACGTGATGAACTTCGGGACTTTTGTAGATCGAGAAGGAGATTGGATTGATACGGTACACTTCCCTCCTGTAGTCAAAAGACATCCATTCAAAGGCCGTGGCATCTACCTGATCAAAGGCAAAGTGACCCAAGAATTTGATTTTTACACCATCGAAGTAGAAAGCTGCGAAAGAATGGCGTATTGGAATGCGGGGGAGTGAGGATAAGGAGGTAGAGTGGTTCAAGACTTTGCCTTGGACCATAAAATTCACAGTCTTCAGACTGTAGCAAAAGCAGTCTGAAGACTGCAAAAGAGATGGTCCAAGTCTGAAGACTTGAACCAAACAACATTGAACCATTCCCACCAAATTATAACTAGCAACCTATTGACAATAGCGACCCAAAAGCCTAAATTCAAATACACTTTTGAACCAAAACTTTTTACCCCATGAGTAGAAAATATAAAATCCGAGATCAGGACAAGCTTTATTTTGTCACCTTTACCATCGTTGAATGGATTGACTTGTTTACCAGAAGGATTTATCGGGATATATTGTTAGACTCCATCAGATATTGTCAAAAAAACAAAGGATTGGATTTGTGTGCATATTGTGTCATGTCAAGCCATGCACATCTTATCATAGGAAGAAATGGAGATCAACCAATTGAAGGAATTGTCCGAGACATAAAGAAATTCACTTCTGTCAAGATAATAGAAGAGATACAGATCAATTCTCAAGAAAGCAGGAAAGATTTTTTACTCTGGCATTTTGGGAAAGCAGGAAGATTTAATCCCAATAACCAAAACTTCCAAGTTTGGCAGCAGCACAGCCATCCTATTGAGCTGAATACAAACGATAAATTGACAAGATGTTTAAATTACATCCATCAAAATCCTGTGGAAGCGGGAATCGTACTGTCTCCCGAAGAATATCTATACAGCAGTGCTGCCAATTATGCCGGGTTGCCGGATAGGCTAATGGATGTGATATTGGTGGAATAGTTCAAGACTTAGTCTTGGACTATTATTATTACAGTCTTCAGACTGCATTTTCCACAGTCTGAAGACTGTAATGGATTTGGTCCAAGCCCAAAAACTTGAACCATTACTAGATGTAACCATGCCTTCAACTTTCAGCCAATCACTTCCCCTCCATAAAATCTTCAATCCATTTATATGCCTTGTTTGGAGTGTAGATAAATTGGATGATCATGGGGGCGTGTTTCTTGTTTTTTTGAAGGTAGAATTTGGGTTCTGTCTCTATCCTTTTGTATTCCTTCAATAACCTTTCAGTAGTCTTTTCAATGCTGTTAAGTGTTTTCCCTCCCATCATGATCAGCATGGGCGGATCTTTTTCGTCCAAAAAGTAAACTGGAGAAGTATCTTTCCACACTTGGGGATCATCCGTGAAAGCTTGGAGGTATTTCGTCCCTGGTTCATAATTCATTTCTTTCAAAAACCAATACATATCCAAACCCGCTGCGTCAATTAAGATTGTTCCTTTGATTGGATTTTCCACACCCAAAGTATCAAAATATTCATCTCTCACTGAAATCAAACTCGCCAAATGTCCTCCAGCAGAATGTCCTGAGACGAAAATCCTATTGGAATCACCTCCATAATCTTGGATATTTTCGTTTGTCCACTTCACTGCTTGCGCGGATGCTTTGGCCATGTCGTGTACTTGATAATCTGGACTAAGGGGATAATCGATGACCACAGGTACTATCCCTTTCCTTGCTAATCTTGCCCCAAAGAAATTATAGATGTCCTTATTGCCGGAATCCCAGCTTCCTCCATGTATGAAAATTAAAACCGGATTCGTCCCATCTGCCTTTTTAGGTGCAAAAACATTCAAATGCTTCTCTGGCAGGTTTTCCAAAAACCCATTTTCCATGTAAGTGATTTCTTTACTCCTATTAATTCCTTTGAAAGAGCAGGAAAAAGTAGCGATAGAAAGAATTATGAAAAGTAAATAACGCTTGTAAAATTGCATAATAGATATTTAAGATGAATATACGAAGGCGTGCAGTATAAAGACCTTAGATATGAAATTTTATAAACTTTATAATGCAAAAACTCGTGCTTATGCAACGTAAAATATTTCCTTTTCGCCTTATAATCAGTATTTTTACTTTATGGACAAGCAGGATTTAAAAAATAAAGTTGAAGAACCATCGACAGATTACCTACCTACCGGTCAGGCAGGTGGCAACTATACTTATGCTGACTACCTGACTTGGCAGATGGAAGAGATGGTTGAGCTGATCAAAGGCAAAATCTTCAAGCAAGCAGCTGCACCGAGAGTTAATCATCAGAGGGTTGCTGGCATAGTATTTTCGGCCTTTTTCAATTTTCTAAAAGGTAAGCAATGTGAAGCATTTATTGCTCCTTTTGATGTTAGGCTACCAGTAAAGTCCAAAAAACATGAAGATATCAACACCGTTGTGCAACCGGATATATGTGTAATCTGTGATCCTGCAAAGATTGATGAACTAGGCTGCATTGGAGCACCGGATTTAGTCGTGGAAATCCTTTCTCCTGGCAATAATAAAAAGGAACTTCAAAACAAGTACGAAGTTTACGAAGAATCAGGAGTGAAAGAATATTGGGTTATCCACCCTAATGAATGCACTTTGGTCATTTATACTTTGGTAGAGAGTAAGTACAGCACTTCCAGGATTTTGACCATGGGTGATATCGTCAAATCTAAAGCAATAGAAGGATTTGAGTTGGATTTGACAGAAGTTTTTGAAAATCTGTTATAGTATTTCTTTCAGTAAAAGGAAATAATCTAGTATTGTAGCGTTTCAACTTTCTTTTTCGTCTAGTTTATTATGAAAAACATTTCTCTCTTTTTACTTATATTGATTTGCATCTTTTTGGGTTCTTGCGTAGAGGATAATGGAATTTTAAAAAAAGGAAATGCAGAAGTAGTTATCAATGTAGCAACTAGAGGTAGTTACCAATTTATAATCCAATATGAAAACAACCTTTATTATCCAGTAAACCTCCCCGAATCATATAAAACAGTCCAACAAGAGCCTATTCCAGTTTATTTAATTTTCAGTCTAACCGGAAAAGAAGCAGATCTTTACAAACCTGTACCCAATGACGCTTCTATTTTTTTTAAATCAATACCAGAAATAAACATCACAACGATCAATAGTCGCAATTAACTTCTCAATATCTTTCTCCATAAACATTTAAGAAATTTATCAATTAAATGAATTCCAGATAGATTTCACCCAAAAGAGTGAAGGTGATTTTACGAATTTATTCGATTTTTATTACATACTAAACTCTATAACATTATGAAAAAATCGAACTTTAAAGTCCGTCTAATGACAGTTTTATCAATACTGTCACTTATGCTTTTTAGCCACTGTGCTATGCAAGATGCCGATGATCTCAATAGCAAATTGTCAGAACTCCAAAAAGGAGAATTAGCTATTGAAGAAAATGGAGGTGAAAACTTGAGAAAAAATGCACAGAATCAAATTTTGGCAGAAATCAAACAAGCCACATCGAAATTTCACAAAATCGAATCCGCTATGGAAACAGGCTATGAATTAGGATCGCATTGCGTATCCCATTCGGAATGGGGTGCTATGGGTTATCACTATGTCAATTCTGACGAAGTAGATGGGCAAATGAATCACTTAATTCCAGAAGCTCTAGTATATGAACCGATGCAAAATGGGAATTTAAAACTTGTAGCGGTAGAATATATTATCATGGCTGATCTTTGGGAAGGTGACGGTGTGCCGATGCTTGGGGAAATAGCTTTTGATTTTGTACCGGGCAACCCAGACGGCATACCATTTGATAATTACCAATTGCATGTATGGGTGTGGAAAGACAACCCGAACGGAATGTATTTTTCTTTCAATCCCAAAGTAACATGTGAGTAAAAACGCTGCCAACAAAAAATATAAAACTCAACAAATTAGTCGGCATTTTGCAGATACATTTGTTGAGTTTTTTTAGACAAAAACATTCTCATCCTCTACCAATTCTCTTATAAACAATCGATTACATCATTTTCAAAAAGTGTCACTCAGAATTTTAAGTATGTTTTAATGAATTTCAAATAGCAACTATCGTATTTCATGTATTTTATTGTTTTTTTTCAGTATTTTATTTTGCTAATACTCATTTTCTTTCTAATTTTCAGTCCTTTCGAGTAAAATTATGACAATTTTAATTTATCAAAAGCACCCAAATTTTACTCGAATTCCAGCTTAAAATTGAACCATCGTCACCCGGCGAAAAAACTATTGCGTATGAATTTAGGAATAATAGGAGGAACAAAATTGGCGAGTACCTTGGGTAATAAATATTTATCTACAGGTGCCAAGGTTGTCTTTGGAGTGCGTCAAGGATTCGAGGCAAAAGATGTAGAGTGGAAAATCCTAAACATGTATTTAGATAAAGTTTTTGGATACCAAGAAGCAATAGAACAATCTGATATCATCATGATTTGTTGTGACAATGACAACTTAGTAAATGTCTGTGAAGCTTTAAAAAAAGTTAATCTTAAAGGAAAGTTATTGATTGATTGTACAAATAGTGCATACAATAAATACTTTTACTGTAATACAACTTTTATCCAAGAGAGTATTGGTGGTGAGCCTTTGATTTATAAAGCTTTCAATAACCTTGGGTTAGACTACCCAAAATCAGATATGTTGGGGATGATTAAAGAAACATATTACTGTGGTGAAGAAGGCGATGATAAGTTACGTGTAAAAAAGTTAATTGAACTTATAGGTTTCAAAGCTATTGACGCTGGAAAAATCGAAAGTGCACTGCTCTTAGAGGCCTTTTATCATTTAAGAAGAGAAATATCCTTTACAAAAAGAGAACAAACTGATTATCATTTTAAATTGATTTCAGTATAAATATTAACCGACTCAAACTACTACTTAATTGCGATCAGAAATCTTTCAAAAGGTGTTTGGTCGCTTTTTTTACTCAAAATTTTAAAAACTATTGGTGCCCTCTCCCTTCCAAAATTTTGAAAAATAAGATGTGAGCCATTTTACGTGCATGATTCTTGGCATAATCAGCAACCTCCCCTTCAAAATTTGAATTAATTGTCTCAAACCAAAGTTCTAGCCAATTCCCAAAATGCCTCTGTTCAATTGTTTGATTAACATGGTTATCCACTTCCTTGTGAACGGGAACGGGATTAAACTTCCCTGCTCCTGGACCAGTGTGGAGTAAAACCATTTCCCAAAAATCAGTCAATCTCTCTAAGTGATGTTCCCAATCCTCAACAATCCCATTGAAAATCGGCCCCAATTCATCATGTAATCTCACTTTTGAATAAAAACTCCTTACCAAAAGAGAAACCTCCACCCTACTTTCTATTGCTTTTTTCTCAATAATCATCTTTCAATATCTTTTCTAAAACTTCAAAATCTCCATCAATATCCTGTGGAACTTGTAAACCCAAAATATGTGCTATCAATGGGTAAATATGAATATTTTGAAATGCTTTAATTGTTTTTCCCTCTTTAATTTTTGATCCTTTGGCATAGAAGATTGCCCCCATTTCTTTGTATTCTGGACTAAAACCATGTTCGCCAAAAACATCCGTTTGCAACAGTCCAGATCGATTTTGATATTTCACTATATCAGGAGTAGTTCCGAGATAAAATCCTAAATCAGGCATAATCAAGATATCCCCAAGTCGATCTTCATAAGTTGAAACATTTTTATAATATTGCTTATCCTTCACTTTAACTACGTTAAATGGACCTTCTTTTTGAGAAAGCTTGATGAATGCTTCTTCTACATCAAGTGGATTCTCCAAATACAGATGTGCCATTGCTCCGTTATTGACAACTTTGGCTGCTATCCCTTCAGTAATATGATCCAAATTGAGCAGATTTTGATTGGGCACATTGACCATTCCGTGATCAGAAACGATGAAGACTTGAATATCCAAATCAAAACTTTCTAAACCTTCAAATAGTGCTCCAAACTGATGATCCAATTTCCTTATTCTCTTGGATAATTGTTCATCATTATTCGGCCCATAAGCATGTCCAACTTCATCCATGTCAGAAAAATATAGCGTAATCAATCTTGGCCTATCCTCCTCGGGCAGATTAAGCCATTCAAAAACCTTAGAAATCCTTGTTAGATTTGAAATTCCTGCATCATAATTATGATAATAACTTGGCCTTACACCTTGCACATCTGCCTCAGAACCTACAAAAAAATAACTCGCAGCTTTCATTCCATTTTGCTCGGCAAGTACCCAAAGTGGTGTACCGCCATACCAATAGCCATCCTCCACAATATCTCTTTCTCTGATGTTATAAACCATTTTTTTCCAAGAATCATAAAAAGCATTATTGACCAAACCATGATTTTCTGGCTTCATCCCAGTCGCAATGCTGTAATGGTTTGGAAATGTCTTAGTAGGAAAAGAAGGAATCATAAAATCAGCCGACGTTCCTTTTTCGATAAATCTCAAAAGATTTTCTGGCTGAAATCGCTCAGTATAATCATACCTATATCCATCCAAGGAGATGAGAATCACATAAGGCTCTTTTTCTTGAGCATTCGCATGGCAACAGAAAAAAATCACACCTGCTATCCATCGAAAAACAAAGCTAATTCTTATCATTTCTTAGAATATCTATTGAATTACAAAGATATACTTTGCTTTTTCGGAAGACAATCCATTTGTATAAATATAGATTTGTATCCAAAAAACTCCAGATTCATTGGAGGCTAAATTTTTATATATTTGTTCAGGTAACCCAAATATTATCACCTATGAAAAAAACAATTCTTGCGCTAGCCGCAACTGCCACTTTGCTTTATGCTTGTGGCTCAGCAGACGAAAAAACAGAAGCTATGAATCCATTCTTTGAGGCCTACGATACGCCTTTTGAAGTCTCTCCTTTTGACAAAATCAAAAACGAGCACTTCGCTCCTGCTTTGAGAGAAGGCATCACGCAGCAGCAGGCTGAAATTGATGCTATTGTCAACAATTCAGAAGAACCAACATTCCAAAACACCATCGAGGCGATGGAATATTCTGGAGATCTTCTTGGGAAAGTTTCTCGCGTGTTTGGAAATCTTAATTCTGCAAATACGAATGAAGAAATTCAAGCTATTGCGAAAGAAATGGCTCCCGAGCTTTCTGCACATAGTGACAATATTTCTTTGAACGAAAAGTTATTTGCAAGAGTAAAAGCAGTTTGGGACAAAAAAGATGAACTTGGACTAAATGCAGAGCAGCAGATGCTTCTTGAGAAAACTTACAAATCTTTTGTAAGAAATGGAGCAAATTTGAATGAACCTGACAAAGAAAAGCTTAGAGAAATCAACAGCAGATTATCATCTCTTACTTTACAATTTGGACAAAATCTATTGGCAGAAACCAATGCTTTCAAATTAGTTATTGACAATGAAGCAGACCTAGCCGGTCTCCCACAAGGACAGATAGATGCTGCTGCTGAAGATGCGAAGGCGGCGGGGGAAGAAGGGAAATGGGTTTTTACTTTGCAAAACCCAAGCATCATGCCTTTTCTTCAGTATGCTGCATATAGCGGTCAAAGTGACCCCCTATCAGCGCTGCAAAGTGACCCCCCGGAGTTAAGTAGTTTTTTTGGTCAGGAATAGTGGACTTACATCGCGTTAAAGTTATTGTTTTTCGGGATTAATATTACGTTTTCTTCTCAGGGATTCTCCCTTTAGTTCTATCCGGTGAGCATCGTGCACAATTCTGTCCAAAATAGCATCTGCAAGAGTTTGATCTCCGATTATTTCATACCATGCACTGACCGGTAACTGCGAAGTGATGATGGTGGACTTTTTACCATGTCGGTCCTCTATAATCTCCATCAGCAACATTCTGCTCTGAACATCCAGGGGTTGTATCCCAAAGTCATCGAGTATCAACACATCAAGTTTTTCGAGTTTGAGCATCTCTTTGATAGAAGATCCATCAGCCTTAGCCATTTTCAGTTGGGTAAGCAACTTAGTCGTATTCGCATAAAGGACTTTGTGTCCCTTGCTACAAGCCTGATTGCCCAAGGCACAGGCAAGATAACTCTTACCTGTGCCTGTACTTCCTGTCATCAGAATGTTTTCTCCTTTGTGGATGTATGCTCCGTCTGCGAGTCTCAATAGTTGATTTTTGTCCAGTTCACGCCCGGGACGAAAATCCAGTTCCTCGACAGTGGCTTTGTATCGGAAACGTGCACCACGAAGGCTTCGATCCATCCTGCGGTTTTGACGGTCATCCCATTCGTTTTCCACGAGCAGACTAATCAGTTCATCCGGTGTAAGGGATGACAGAGAGCCGGATTCTGTGGCATGACTGAAGCTTCGTGACATGCCGTAAAGCTTCATTTTTCTCATTTTTTCAATTGTTTCTTGTATCATTGGAATTGGTGTTTGTTAACTGAAGTATCTGTTGCCACGGATGTTGTGGTGTTTGGGCATCTGGGAAGACTCATCCAGCTGTTCATCGGAAAAACTGATTGCGTCTAAATTTTTGGAAAGGATCTGTTCAATCATAGGATAGGTGTAAACACCATACTCTGACGCTCTTTTGCAGGCTCCAGTGATCCGCTGTGAACCCACTTTACGGGCAAGATGAAGGATTCCGGAGCAGGATCTATAACCTTGCTCCGGATGGGGAATAGATTCCATCAGGCTGGATAGGAATTTCCCTACCTCCTTGCTGATCTTATTGCCTTCACTTACAAAGAATTCATAACTCCAATCGGATACATACTTCTGGTTTCCGGCCAGATGATCCCTTAGTGTCGTGTACTTATGCTTCCTTTTATCGCGTTTGTGTTTGGCTATAGGATGATACTTGTAAAAGATCTCTACCTGGTCATCATTGAAAAGGACTTTGACTTTCTTTCCCATATACTGATGGGGAACACTGTAGTAGTGTTTATCCTCCCCAAGACATATGTGGGTGTTTTTCATTACAGTGCACACTTTGACACTCATCAGCTGATAAGGAAGTTCGGGAAGTGCCAGCAGACTGTTCCGCTCAAGTGTCTCAACTGTTCCCTGCGACTTTCCTCACCTCTGAGTGCATAGTCATTGTAGTTGGATACCAAAGGAACAAGTGCTTCATTAAGGCTTTCTAAGGATAAAAACACCTTTCCCTGAAGAGCTACATAAATCCGCTGATATACCAGTCTTACAGCACCTTCGACCAGAGACTTTTCTCTTGGCTGACGCGGTCTTGCCGGAATGATAGTGGTGTTGTAATGCTCAGCAAAGGTTTCAAAGGTCTCGTTCAGGACTGGAGAGTATTTGCTGCCTTTGGTAACTGCAGACCGGAGGTTGTCAGGCACGATTACCCTTGGAACCCCGCCGAAGAACTCCAGCATCCTTGTGCAGCTTCCGATGAAGTCGGGTTTCTTCTGGGTGTAAGTGGCTTCCACATAAGTGTATTGAGTACAGCCCAGCGTAGCCACAAATACCTCTACAGGAAAATGCTCCCCTGTATCGGGATCAGTGACATAGAGCTTTTTACCCGCATAGTCGATGAATACTTTATCTCCGGCTAGGTGCTCAAAATGCATCGTTAGCCCCTGCTTACCCACGTATTGCCGAATATGTTTGCGGAACTGGCTGGCCTGAAAACCGTCAGGATGCTTCTGTCGGTATTCTTCCCAGAGACGCTGACGTGTCATGCCTTTTATTCGCAACTTCTTAACGATCCCAGGCAATAAAGGAAGTAATACTTCCAGCCTGTCACTTTGCTGCACAGGGGCTGGTGGACCTAATATTAATTCAGCTAAACCTTCATCGGAAAGCTGATTAACCTCTTCAAAGGAAAGGCCTGTTTGTTGAAATCTTTTAAGATAGGACTTGACAGTATTGCGGGAGACTCCCGTCAATTTGCTGAGCTGCTTGGAGCCATGGCCTTCAAAATGGCCTCGTAAAATTTGTTTGATCTTGTTCATGGTAAGAGTGCGATTGGCCATGGGAATGCTTAATTGTTTGCACTCCTAACAGGACTTAAAAGCCTCTTATTCCATTCCAGAAAAATAACTTTTGACGGGGGTCAATTTACATCACCAGCCGGGGGTCAATTTGAATCACCAGCTGGGGGTCAATTTAAATCGTCAGAAGGGGGTCAACTTCATCATTTTTTGCAGCTAAAGCTATCTCCGGGAATAGGTACATTCCTGTATATCCTTACTATTTCGTTAGGTTATATCGCCTTGCTGATGGCAGGTGTATGGATGAGCCGATTGCTCCGTACTAACCTTATGGAAGATGTTTTCAATAACGAAAACGAAAGTTTTCAGCAGGAAACCAAATTGATGGAAAATGAATATTCTGTCAATCTTCCCACAAAATTTTATTACAAAAACAAATGGAATAACGGCTGGATAAACATCGTCAATCCTTTTCGGGCAACCATTGTTTTAGGAACGCCAGGTTCCGGAAAATCGTATGCTATCGTAAACAACTATATCAAGCAACAGATTGAGAAAGGGTTCTCAATGTACATCTACGATTTCAAGTTTGACGACCTTTCTACTATTGCTTATAACCATCTTTTGAAACACGGCGATAAGTACAAAGTTCAACCCAAATTTTACGTCATCAACTTTGACGACCCGAGAAAGAGCCACCGATGTAATCCACTCAATCCAGATTTTATGACGGACATCTCTGACGCTTACGAAGCAGCATATACCATAATGCTGAACCTCAACCGAAGCTGGATACAAAAGCAGGGCGATTTCTTTGTGGAAAGTCCAATTATTTTGTTAGCAGCAATTATCTGGTATCTCAAAATCTATGATAATGGGAAATACTGCACCTTTCCACACGCCATTGAATTACTGAACAAGAAGTATTCGGATGTATTCACTATCCTTACTTCATATCCTGATCTAGAAAATTATCTTTCGCCGTTTATGGATGCGTGGCAAAGTGGTGCACAAGACCAATTACAGGGGCAGATTGCATCAGCAAAAATTCCTTTATCAAGAATGATTTCGCCACAATTGTATTGGGTAATGACTGGCGATGATTTTTCACTGGACATCAACAATCCCAAAGAACCGAAAATCCTTTGTGTTGGAAACAATCCCGACCGTCAAAATATTTATTCGGCAGCTTTGGGATTGTATAATTCAAGGATTGTCAAACTCATTAATAAAAAAGGGCAATTAAAGAGTTCTGTTATTATTGATGAGTTGCCCACTATTTATTTTCGTGGATTAGATAATCTTATTGCAACTGCCCGAAGTAATAAGGTGGCAGTTTGTTTAGGCTTTCAAGATTTTTCGCAATTGATAAGGGATTATGGCGATAAAGAAGCAAAGGTTATCCAAAACACTGTGGGCAATATATTTTCGGGCCAGGTAGTTGGCGAAACTGCAAAGAGCCTTTCGGAAAGGTTCGGGAAAGTATTGCAAAAGCGTCAAAGTATATCAATCAACCGAAATGATACGTCAACTTCCATTTCTACACAATTAGATAGTCTTATTCCAGCTTCCAAAATTTCAACACTAACACAAGGTATGTTTGTGGGGTCTGTATCCGATAACTTTGATGAACGTATCGAACAAAAAATATTTCACGCTGAAATTGTTGTGGACAATGAAAAAGTTGCCGCAGAAACTAAAGTGTATCAAAAAATACCAGAGATTTTATCTTTTATAGATGAGCAGGGCGAAGATAAAATGAAACAAGAAATCGAAAGCAATTATCGCCAGATAAAAAAAGACATCGTTCTAATTATTGCAACGGAATTGGAGCGAATAAAAAATGACCCTGATTTGCAACATTTGGTGCAACAGGAATAAATACTGTAAGTAATCTGAGTAATTAAACTTAAAGCGTAAATTTGTCCATTAAGTTAATTGTGAGTTTATAATGTGCAAAGGGAATAAATATGACAACACTCTTGGAATAGTTCATTAAACTGTGTCTAAGGTTTAATCTTTCTTTCAGCCTACTGTCTTAGTTGCCTTAAGGCAACTAAGACAGTAGGCTGAAAATTCAGTTTTTTTGTGGCACCCTATCCGGGTACAGCTCCATGATTTCACGCTGGATGGAAGTCCATCCCCTTGCATTTTTCTTCCATGACTTTTCGTTCCGACTGATCGATAAATAGAGCTGCTTTAACAGTGCTGTTTCCGATGCCCATGCAGCTTTGCTTTTTATCAGTTTTCGCATGATCCGATGTAGGGCCTCTACCGGATTTGTTGTATAGATCATCTTCCGCATCCCTACAGGAAAATCCAGGAATGCCATCAGCTCAGTCCAGTTGTCACGCCATTGCCGTACTATATACTTATATTTCTTGCCCCATGTGGCTTCAAAGGCTGACAATGCTGTTTTCGCACCTTCTTCAGTGGTGGAGGTGTATACCTGACGTAAGTCCTTTATTAAAGCCTTCTTATCAGCTTCATCCACATATTTCAGCGAATTCCTCATTTGATGAACAATGCACTTTTGGACAACTGAAGCAGGGAACACTTCCTGAATCTGTTCGGAAAATCCCTGTAGATCATCCGTGCAGACCACCAAAATATCGGCTACTCCTCTTGATTTAAGATCTTCCATTACCAGGCCCCATTTTTTAGCTCCTTCTCCGCCCGAGTTGATGTAAAGACCTAATACGTCCCTATTCCCTTCCCAATCCACCGAATATACTGTATAGAAGGCGCTACTGATGTATTTGCCCTCCTGGCGTACTTTGAAGTGTATGGCATCCAGGTACACGATGGGATAAAAGCTTTGAAGGCTTCTTGTACGCCATTCCTGAATCTCAGGGAGCACCTTATCGGTAATCTGGGAGATACGGCCTGCTGAGATACTCACCCCGTAAATCTCCTCCAGCAGACGTCTTACGTCTTCCACTGAATTACCCTGCGCATACAGCGCCAGTATCTGATCATCAAGGCCGCTGCTCAGTTCACGTTCACGTTTGCCTACCAGTTCGGGCTCAAAGTCTCCATTACGGTCTCTGGGAGTAGAAATATCCAGAAAACCGGCATCGCTCACCACTCGCTTGGGAGTCCTGCCATTACGCTTATTAACATGGCCAGAGGCCCGCTCTTCTAATAGAAAACTCTCAATCTCTCCCTCAAGCATGGTATTCACCATTTGTTGTAAAATCTCACTAAAGGGGCTCTCTTTGCCCAGCAAGCCCTTCTTGCTGTATAACCGCTCTTTTAGACGGTCACTCATCTTTGGATCATTTAATAAATCCTCAATTGTCTTTTTCTTGTTCATCTTGTGTAAAGTTAGCAGACACACTTAAATGAACAGTCTCACACTCTTTATTAAAAATCTGGTTTCCAACATGTTTGAACAGTATGTGATTGATATTTTTAAATAGAAATTTATGTCATTGCAACCATATTTATAAAAAAATCTATACCTTTGCATTACTGTATGAAAAAATTTGTTCACATCGCATTGGTCACTCTGCTCTTTTTCCAAGGAATTAGTGCGAATTTTGATGTTTGTGAGCAAATTCTTAAAATCTCTTCTTTTTTCACACATTATGAAGAACATAAAGTCTATGGAGATTCATTTTATGAATATGTAATAGAGGATTACGTAGATAAAGAGGCAAACAATTCAAAGCATCATAATAATACGGATAACAAGGATGCCCCTTTTCATTCCCACCACGCTGCCTGTCATCCTATAGTATTTATCGCAAATACGGATGCTACACTACTCAAGCAATCAAAGTTAGCAGAGGCAAAGCAGTTTAATTTACATTCATTCAGCTTCAATTCCAGATATCTGGAATCCCTTTTCCAACCCCCTCAAGTATAATTCAGTTTTTTTTAAGGATAGCTATATCCTAACGTAATGCTTCTCAAGGTAAGCATTGCTTTATAAATACGTTGCACCTATTCGCATCGTAAGTTTTAAACTGAATTAATACATTTTCTATGATTAACAAAATCATTTCATTTTCCATCAATAATAAATTTATTATTGGCTTATTTATAGTGGCATTGGTTGGTACGGGCATTTGGTCTATGGCTACTATAAACTTGGGTTCTGTACCCGACATAACAAACAACCAAGTACAGGTAATAACCGTGGCCCCTAACTTGGGGACAGAAGATATAGAACAATTTGTTACCTACCCTGTGGAATTGGCAATGGCAAATCTGCCAGACGTTATCGAACTGCGTTCGGTGTCCCGTTTTGGTCTTTCGGTGGTTACCATTGTCTTTAAGGATGAGGCTGGAACCTATCTGCCAAGGCAATTGGTACAGGAAAAATTGACCGAAGTTGCTGGAGAAATCCCTGAAGGTTTCGGCACACCTTTTATGGCACCCATAACAACAGGTCTGGGCGAAATTTTTCAATATACCTTAAAAGTAAAAGAAGGCTATGAAGACAAATATGACGCAATGGAGCTTCGTACCATCCAAGATTGGATTGTTAAACGCCAAATGGCACTAGTCCCCGGAGTCGTTGAGGTCAATGCCTTTGGAGGCTATGTAAAACAATACGAAGTTGCCATAAATCCTGATAAACTAAAAAGTTTTGGCATTACAATGAATCAGGTTTTTGAGGCCCTTAAAGTGAACAATGCCAATACTGGTGGAGCTTATATCGAAAAAAACCACCAAGCCAATTTTATCCGTGGCGAAGGGCTGGCACGAAGTATTGCCGATTTGGAAAACACGGTTGTAACCACACAAAATGGAAGCCCGGTTTTAATACGTGATGTCGCGGAAAAAGTAGGCTATGGTAATCAAGTGCGTTATGGTGCGTTTACCCAAGATGGACACGAAACTGTTGGTGGACAAATTTTAATGCTGAAAGGCGAAAGCCCAGGCGACGTGATTGAAAATGTGGAAAAGCGTATTGTAGAAATTCAAAAATCCCTGCCGGAAGGTGTTTATATTGATGCTTTTTTAAGCCGAAGTGAACTTATTGAGGCAACCACAAGTACCGTTAAAAACAATCTAATAGAAGGAGCCCTAATCGTCATATTTGTTTTGGTCTTACTTTTGGGAAGCTTCCGTGGTGGCTTGATAGCAGCTTCGATAATCCCTTTATGTCTATTATTTGCATTTATTTTGATGAAACAATTTGGCATTTGGGCAAATTTAATGTCCTTGGGTGCGATCGATTTTGGAATTATTGTAGATGGAGCGGTGATTATCGTGGAAGGAGCGGTTTTCCACATTCATCAACGGATGAAAAAATCCACAACCGCCATCAACCAAGCTGAAATGGATGAAATCGCCTATGATTCTTCAAGTAAAATGATGAATTCTGCCTTCTTCGGTCAACTAATTGTTCTTATAGTTTTTACACCGATTCTTTTTTTGACCGGTGTGGAAGGGAAAATGTTCCGGCCAATGGCATTTACATTTGGTTTTGCCGTTTTAGGAGCGATTATCCTTTGTCTTACCTACGTGCCAATGATGTCATCATTATTTTTAAAACCTGCTAAAAATCAAAATAGTTGGTTCGCCAAGTTTGAAAACAAGATTGATAGGTTCAGTGATAAAATTATGGATGTTCTGAATCGTATCTATCTGCCTATATTAAATTTTGCACTTCGCTTTCGGGCAGGTGTGGTTATAGGCGCGGTTTCCTTGCTTTTGATTTCAGGATTTATTTTCAGCAATATGGGAGCAGAATTTGTCCCTAAATTTGATGAAGGCGATATTGCATTTCAAGCATTGATAAAACCGGGGAGCAGTCTTACAGAATCTATTGAGGCTTCAGAGAAACTTCAGAAGTTAATCAATGAGTTTCCGGAAGTAAAAACAGTAGTTTCTAGGATTGGTGTGGCCGAAATACCGACAGACCCGATGCCTATGGATATTGCCGATAGTTATATTATTCTTGAAAAAGATAAGAGTAAATGGACTTCCGCAGATAGTAAAGAAGAACTGATAGAAAAAATACAGGAAAAAATTTCAGTAGTTCCCGGCGTAAATTTCGTGTTTACCCAACCTGTAGAACTTCGTTTTAATGAATTGCTTACAGGGGTTCGTGAGGACGTGGCAATCAAACTGTACGGAGAAGATTTAGGCGTTTTGGCAGACAAGGTACAGGAAATCGCAGCGGTCATCAGAACCGTTCCCGGAGCGGCTGACCTCAATGTAGAAGCTACAAGCGGTTTGCCACAAATGACAGTGGTGTATAACCGGGCAAAAATGGCACAATACGGTGTAACCGTTGACAAGCTGAATGATTATGTAAGTGCTTCATTTTCTGGAGAACAGGCAGGAGTCATTTTTGAAGGGGAAAAACGATTCGATGTGGTCATTCGTTTGGCAGAGGAATATCGACAAGACATCAATAGCTTAAAAAACCTTTTCATAGACCTGCCAAACGGTGCACAAGTACCTTTAAAGGAGGTTGCAGATATCAGCTATAAGCCAGGTCCGATGCAGATTTCAAGGGACAATACCTCCCGTCGTATTTCGGTAGGGGTCAATGTTCGTGGACGCGATGTAAAATCGATGGTCGAGGAAATTCAACAAAAATTGGAAACGGACGTGAAACTGCCACCAGGTTATTTTGTAACCTACGGAGGTTCTTTCGAAAACCTTCAACGTGCTTCAGACCGATTGATGATTGTAGTCCCAATAGTTCTATTAACAATATTTGTTCTGCTCTACTTTGCTTTGAATTCATTTAAACAAGCTATGATGATCTATATGGCAGTGCCTTTGGCAGCCATTGGTGGCGTTTTCGTCTTGTTGATTCGTGGAATGCCTTTCAGTATTTCTGCGGGAGTCGGGTTTATCGTGCTCTTCGGAGTTGCCGTATTAAACGGACTCATACTCATAAACAAATTCAATGAACTAAAAGACAGTGGAATGACAGATATAAAAAAACGTATATACGAAGCTACACATGAACGTTTACGTCCAATTTTATTAACAGCCATTACAACAATTATGGGTTTTATACCCATGGCGGTTTCCACCTCTGGTGGTGCAGAAGTACAGCGCCCCTTGGCAACAGTAGTCATTGGTGGAATGCTTACGGCAACATTTCTGACCTTGGTGGTTATACCTATTCTTTATTTTTGGCTTGAATCGAGAAAGGAACGAAACAATACTGGTGGAGATGTAAGCTACATCAACAAATCCACGAACATTGTAACCGTACTATTGATGGTTGGTGGTTTGATGGCTTCGGGAACTGCTATTGCCCAAAACACCAGTCCAAATGGCACAATTCCAAAAACCTTGACTGTAGATGAGGCTATTGCGATGGCAAAGCAGAATTATCCATCGCTTAAGGAGAGTCAGGCATTTATTGAACGGGAAAAGGCACTAAAGGGAACGAGTTTTGACCTTGGTAGCACTCAAGTTTTCACTGGCAAAGAAGAATATGGAAATAATCTTTCTGGAGTGCAGACAACCGTTGGTGTGCAACAGGGCAACATTGATTTGCTTTCCGGGTTTTCAAAATCGAAGTTTTACAAAGAGCGTATTGCCTTGGGAGAAAAGTTTTATGTGGCCAGTGAACAACAATTGGTGCGTAATGTGATGCAGGCGTATGACCAAATTAATTATTACAAGGCACAGTTGCGTTTTGCAGACCAATTGGACAGTATTTATGTCAATTTTAAGACTGCTGCCCAACTTCGCTATGATACCGGGGAAACGGGCAAACTGGAATTTATTGCCGCCTCTTCCGAATATCAGCAGATTCAAGTCTTAAGGCAACAAGCCTATGATGATATAGAAATCGCAAAAAGGGCATTGAAACAATATTTGGGCATCGAACAAGAAATTGAAACGGTTGGTCAAACCTATGAACCGATGGATTTTTTGGCCACTTTGGACTCGGCTTCCGTAGACAATAATCCTTTGCTTCAATATGCGTTGCAAAATGCCGAAGTAAGCAAGGCAAACGTAGGTGTTGAGAAATCACAATTCCTGCCGAAATTCAGTTTATCGTATGGCAGACAGGTTGTGGATGATGTTTCAGGCTTCTACACCTATCAGGCAGGTATTAGTATTCCGTTGTGGTTTTTTCCCCAGAAGTCAAGGGTAAAGGCGGCCAAGGCAGACGCAATGGTAGCAGAGAATCAGTATTTGGAGCAAAAGGCTGTTACAGAAAGTCGCGTGTCGCAATTGGCCAAATCCCTTGAAAAAACAAAGAAGATTTTGCAATATTACGAAGAAGGCGCACTATTGTTGGCAGAACAACAAATTACCACAGCGCAATTGGCATCCAAGGAAGGCGAAATAGATTATGTCAATTACATCACGATTCTCAACAGTGCCATCCGTATTAAACAAAACCATTTACAGTACATCAATCAGTTTAACCAGCAGACCATTGATATGCAATATCAATTGGGCAATTTATAACCTTAAAAAAAGAAAAATGAAGAATATACTATTAGTAAGTACCGTATTATTTACACTTATGTTTATGAGTTGTAATGATGCCCAAAAATCTGAACTTGGGCATAATGAAGCCGAAGGGGTATCAAAAACCGAAGCAGGTGGAGAAGATGCACACGGCGAAGAAGAAGGCGTGGTGGAACTCACAAAGCAACAGGCCGAAACCATAGGTTTGGAAATGAAACCTTTGGAGGAACGCAATTTAGGGAACAACATTAAGGTAACAGGAACGGTGGAGCTTTTCCCGCAGGACAAGGCGAACATAAGCCCGTTTATTGGTGGAAATGTGAGTGCCATAAAAGTAATACCCGGAGATAACGTAAGCAAAGGTCAAGTGCTGGCATATATAGAACACCCGGATATCATTGCAATGCAACAGGATTATCAGGAAAAAAATGATGAACTGGTCTTTTTGAAACAGGATTTTGAACGCAAGCAGACGCTTTATGACAAAGGCGTTTCTTCGGGAAAGGAATTTCAAATGGCTCAATCAAAATTTCGTGCTACCACATCCAGCGTCAATGGTTTGCGGTCCCAATTGAGACTGTTGGGAATTAACCCGGACAAAGTGGCGGAAGGACAGATATATTCTGCTGTTCCCATTACCACAGCCATAAGTGGTTATGTGGATGAAGTAATGATTAGCCTTGGCGATTACGTGGCACAACAATCCAAAATGTTCTCGATAAGCGATAATTCAAAAATTTATGTAAACTTCAAAGTCTATGAAAAGGACATAAAGCAAATCCAGAAAGGACAACAGATATATTTTTCCACGGCCTCGCACCCAGATGAACTGCTTAAAGCAACTGTTCGATCTATAGGCAAAACTTTCAACACCGACCCAAAAGCTTTGGAAGTTTTGGCAGATATAGAAAACAAGGATAAAAACCTATTGCCAGGTATGTACGTGGAAGGGCGAATAGTGCAGGGCGAGAAAAAAGGTTTCGCTATTCCTGAAGCTGCCATCATAAAAGAAGGCGAGCAATCCTTCATTTTCATTTTGGATGAAGATGAAGATGAAGAAATGGAAGCGGGCAAAATGAAATTCAAAATGATACCCGTAACGGTTGGTATTACTGATTTAGGTTTTGTTGAAGTCAATCTTCCTACAGACGTAAAACAGGACGCTAAAGTTGTAACAAAAGGGGCATACACACTTTCATCAGAAATGGTAAAAGGCGAATTGGAACACGGACACTAATAAACTTAAAACTTTTATGCCAGCCTCTAATACTGCATTCGAAGGCTTTGTTATTCTCGGGGGCTTGGTGCAAAGTGTTAAAATGAATTAAAAACATACAGATATGAAAGAAATAAAAGCGTTCGTAAAACCGAATAGAATTCAAAAAATAATTGAGGCTCTTACCGACAACGGCTTTAAAAGCATGACCTTATCCCAATCGGAAGGCACAGGTGCATTTAAAGCCAAGGGAGCAAAGCCCTCTTTGGACTTTCACGTTACAGATAGCCCTGTGGTTAAATTGGAGCTGGTATGCCAAAACGAAGAAGCGCAAGCTGCAATTGAACTAATTATGGAAAATGGAAAAACCAACGAGCCTGGAGACGGGATTATTTATATCTCGAACGTGGAAGATGCCTTCCAGATTAAAACGGGGGAATCGCTAAAACTTAATTCTTTTTAAGGAACAGATAAGTTCGTTTAAGGAGAAATCAGCTTTAAGACCTGTCAGCATTGAGAAATATTTCTAAAAGTTTTACATGATTGCTTTCAAATAAAACTATGAAAGACCTTCGAGAAAAAGACATAGTACGGCAAGTCGATGATGCCACAAACACTGCTAAATAAGTTGTATGTGAACTATACATTGTTTTAAAAAGGACATATGATTTGCTATCTAAGATGAAAACAGCGAAGAAGAATAAACATTTTTTAACCTTGGTAGAAATAAATCTACATATATCTAATAAATAAAATTATGAAAAATCAAAATCATCAGGCATTAATTCAGAAATTACTGAACTGCGCCTTAGCTTGTGAAAATTGTGCGGCACAAGGTTTTAAAGAAGCACATGGCGCAATGATGGAAAAATGCATCCCAATGGATATTGACTGCGCAGATATCTGCATGCTTAGTGCCCGCTTATTGCAAAGAGGGTCAGAAATTTCGCATGAATTTTTGGCTATCTGCGAAAAAGCTTGTCGTATGTGCGCCGAGGAGTGTGGAAAGCATGACCATGAACATTGCAAAAAATGTGCTCAGGCTTGCAAAGAATGTGCAGATGCTTGCCATGAGCATCATGGTAATGTTAAAATTGATTAGGAACTTATAGTGGGTATGCGCAACAGCGCATACTTTTTTATTAAGCGGATAAGAAAAATCACGATGATACAAATATTAGAACAAACTGAAGGCAACGTAATTGCCACGAAAGCCATTGAAAAATTGGCAACTTCAGATTATAATATCCTTCTTCCTATTTTGACAAACAGGCTTGGGAATTATAACAAGCTTCGGTGGTATTTTGAAATGGAGAACTTTAAGGGTTGGGAACTGAAAGCATTTTGGCAGGATGCTAAGTTTGACCTTAAACATGCAAATGACTTTGAGAAAATAGCAATGGTTGGCGAAAAGAAATGGCAGGAATGGATGGCTATTTTTATGAGGCCTTTTACCAATGCAGAGATAAAATATTTTGATTCGGAAGAAAGAGACACAGCATTAGCGTGGATTAAATCATAATACTTAAATAAGTTCAAACCACAATTAATCCGTATCTGATACCTAAAAAGCGAAAAATATGAATCAAGATGCATTTGATGATAACCAGTCAAATTTAGCGGACTTAAAACCAGCCGTCAAGGAAAAAGCATTGGAAATTGCAGGCAAATTATTAACAGAAAAAAGTATTTCCAAAGAAGATGCTTTAAAAGAAGGTATTAAACAAGCAGAGGAATGGTTCTTTGATTTAGAAGGATAGTAACATTTAAATAATATGTTGAAATCTATAGAACATTCTTTATTGATTGGCTTGATACCTCTGGGTTTGGTTTTATTAGGGGGATTAGCTGCGATTTTCTTTCGGCTTAGCAAGGGCGTAGAAAGCACAGTTTTACATTTTGCCGCAGGTGTGGTGTTTTCTGTTGTAGCCGTTGAATTATTGCCAGATGTTATCCGAATTCATCGCCCCATTCAAATTATTTCAGGCTTTGTTGTAGGTGTGGTTTTGATGCTGGTTATAAAATCAATCATCAAAAAATTAGCGGCTAAAACTGAACGAACTGAGGAAAATAACTTTCCGGCTACCCTTTTTGTAGGCGTAGCCATTGATATTTTCATAGATGGATTGCTGGTGGGTATTGCCTTTTCAGTTGGTAGTAAGGAAGGTTTATTACTTACCCTTGCTATCGGAATTGAGCTATTTTCTCTCGGATTAGCCACAGCTACTGCTTTCAGGAAGAAAAGCATCACCAAATTGAAAACGTTCACGTATATAGCGTTACCGGAATATTTTTCATACTGCCCAATGCAATTACATTTTTCCTGATGCTATCCACTTATATTGTTATCCAAATTCAGATAAGATTAGAAGAAGAATTTTTAGAAAAACAACACGGACAAGAATATTTATCCTATAAACAAACTACTAAAAGATTACTATAATGGAACACAAACATAAATATGATGCACAAGGCAAACAGCTTTGTTGCACACCTCAAGAAGAAAAAATATATACCGATGCCGATGCTAAAATGCTATTGGAAAAACATCACGACGATGATGGACACAACCACGAACACACCGATGATGACGGTCATAACCACGGAAGTACCGATAAATCTACCTTTCAAATGTTTTTACCTGCTATCATCAGTTTCGTATTATTGATAATAGCCATTGCTTTCGATAATTGGTTTCCTCAATCTTGGTTTACAGGTTGGGTAAGAATTGTTTGGTATGCAGTAGCGTATGCACCTGTTGGATTACCCGTAATTAAAGAAGCATTTGAAAGCATCAGAAAAGGCGATGTGTTTTCAGAATTTTTATTGATGAGTATTGCCACCATCGGAGCTTTTGCCATTGGCGAATACCCTGAGGGTGTTGCTGTAATGTTGTTTTATGCCGTTGGCGAAGTATTCCAGACTTTGGCAGTAACAAGAGCGAAAGCTAACATTAAAACGTTGCTCGATCAAAGACCAGATGAAGTAACTATTTTAGAAAATAATCAAGCTAAGACCATAAAAGCAGAAACCGCAAGTATTGGCAATATAATTCAATTAAAACCCGGAGAAAAATTAGGACTAGATGGAGAATTATTATCCGAAACCGCTTCATTCAATACAGCAGCACTAACAGGAGAAAGTAAGCCCGACACCAAAACCAAAGGTGAAACCGTATTGGCGGGAATGATAAATTTAACGACCGTTGCACAGGTAAAAGTAACGACTGCTTATACTGATAGCAAACTTTCTAAAATTTTGGAATTGGTACAAAATGCCACTGCACAAAAAGCACCAACAGAATTATTCATTCGAAAATTCGCAAAAATATACACACCGATTGTTGTATTGTTGGCAGTGCTAATTACCATAATTCCTTATTTTTTTGTGAGCGATTATGTATTTAGTCAGTGGTTGTACAGAGCATTGGTGTTTTTGGTTATTTCTTGTCCTTGTGCTTTGGTTATCAGTATTCCTTTGGGTTATTTTGGTGGAATTGGAGCAGCTTCCAAAAATGGAATTTTGTTTAAAGGAAGCAACTTTTTAGATGCCATTGCCGATATTAAAAACGTAGTGATGGACAAAACGGGTACAATGACCGAGGGCGTTTTCAAGGTACAAGAAGTGGTATTAAAATCTGAATTTAATAAAGATGAAATCCTGAAAATGGTCAACGCTTTAGAAAGCCAAAGTACACATCCGGTCGCGACCGCTATTCATCAATACGTAGGCGAAATTGATAACTCAATAAGGTTAGATAATACCGAAGAAATTGCAGGTCACGGTTTGAAAGCCAATGTAAACGGAAAAGAATTATTGGTAGGGAATTTTAAGTTGCTGGATCAATTTAACATCAAATATGATTTAGACCCAGCCACAATTGTTTATACCTTAATTGCCATTGCTTACGATGGAAAATTTGCAGGATATATTACCATTGCAGACAGCATCAAAGAAGATGCACAGCTTACAATTGACAAACTGAAAGCATTAGGCGTAAAAACCACAATGCTAAGCGGAGACAAAAGCACCGTAGTAAAATTTGTTGCCGATAAATTAGGAATTAATAATGCCTTTGGCGATTTATTACCCGAAGACAAAGTAAATAAAGTAAAAGAAATAAAAGCCCAAAACGAAACCGTAGCATTCGTAGGCGATGGAGTGAACGACGCACCAGTAGTAGCTTTGAGCGATGTAGGAATTGCAATGGGCGGTCTAGGAAGCGATGCCACCATAGAAACTGCTGATGTGGTTATTCAGGACGATAAGCCGAGTAAAATACCAATGGCAATCAATATCGGTAAACAAACTAAGAAAATTGTTTGGCAGAATATCACTTTGGCATTTGTAGTAAAAGGAATTGTATTAGTTCTGGGAGCAGGTGGTTTGGCTACAATGTGGGAAGCCGTTTTTGCTGATGTGGGAGTTGCATTATTGGCAATTTTAAACGCTGTACGCATACAACGGATGAAATTTTAACGGACAAGTCAATTTATGAAAAATAGGGAGTGATTTTAATTGAGGGAGAAGTTGTAACGTAGTTTTTAATATATTTGTAAAATGAAGCATTTATCATTCATATTAGCATTAATAGTCTTGGTCTTATCGACCTTGCCAGGCTTTATGGAAGATAAATGCTTTGACGTCATACATCAAACAACAAATAGTCAGGAAGAAGATAGCGACGGTTGCGGTATGGAATGTTGCTCGCCTTTTTCTAAATGCAATACTTGTACCGGATTTGTAATTACTTCTTTTTATGCTTTAACGACAAATTCTGCCCAACAACCTGAAAAGAAATTAAGTGTAATAACTACGTCAGCTGTTTCAGACTTCCTCTCTTCCATTTGGCAACCGCCTAAGATTAATTAATGTTTTTAGTGCCTTCGGCACAATAACAAATTGCGGTGCTACAAACCGTCAATTCTTATTTTTCAAACATTAATAATTTTTCATATAATGAAAAAAATACTCTTTATGTCATTTTTTATGACACTAAATCTCTGTGTATTTGCACAAAACAATTTAAATGCTGTTATTAGAAACAGTGAAAACAAAGATCCTTTGATTGGTGTGACGGCATCTATAAAAGGAACCTCGCTTGCCGCTACATCAAACGAAAACGGTCAAATCATAATAGTAAATGTTCCTGACGGTGTACAGGAAATACATTTTAGTTACGTAGGCTTTAATGAACGTATTGATACATTGGAATTTCCATTAAAGGACACCAGCGTTATTGAAATCTTACTCAAAGAAAGTTCAGAGGAGTTGGATGAAGTGGTTATATCTTCTACAAGAAGTACAAGGAGCATACAAAATATTCCTACTCGTATTGAATTTATCGGAAGTGAAGAATTGGGCGAAAAAGGTAATATGAAACCAGGAGATATTCGTATGCTTTTGGCGGAAAGTACAGGTATTCACGTACAAACCACTTCGCCTACCAGTGCCAATGCAAGTATCCGTATTCAAGGACTTGACGGAAGATATACGCAAATCTTGAAAGACGGCTTCCCTATTTTTTCGGGTGCTTCAAGCGGATTAGGTTTGTTGCAAATTCCACCGCTTGACTTAAAGCAGGTTGAAGTTATCAAAGGTTCTACATCTACGCTGTATGGTGGTGGAGCAATAGCAGGTTTGGTAAACCTGATTTCCAAGACACCAACGGAAGAAAGGGATTTGCGTTTTCATTTAAACGGAACATCAGGCGGAGGTTTAGACATCAACGGTTTTTACGGACAGAAGTTTAAGAAAATCGGAACAACCATATTTGCTTCGCATAATAGAAACGGCGCTTACGACCCTGCAAAAATTGGTTTTTCTGCCATTCCAAAATTTGAACGTTTTGTACTGAACCCTAAATTGTTTGTTTATTTCAATGATAAAACAAAAATGAATTTCGGTGTCAATACAACTATCGAAAACCGTTTGGGAGGTGATATGCTTTACATTAAAGGAAACGGAGATAATACAAACCAATATTTTGAGGAAAATAAAACACAACGCTATTCCACTCAATTTGTTTTCGACCACTTAATTAATGAAAAAAGTTCTTTTCAAATTAAAAATAGCGTGAGTTATTTTAATCGAAATACAACCATTCCAAGCTATCAGTTTGAGGGAACACAAACCGCAAGTTTTACCGAAGCCAACTACACCAACAGTACAGAAAAATCGGAATGGGTAGCAGGGGTTAATATTTGGACGGACAATTTTAAAGAAAAGCAGATTACTGCATTTCCGTTGAGGGATTACAGCCAAAACACATTCGGAGCTTTCGTTCAAAATTCTTTTAAGGCTACTGATTGGCTTCAATTAGAAGCAGGTTTAAGAACGGATTACGTGATAGATTACGGAGCTGTATTTTTACCAAGAGTATCGGCATTGTTTAAGATTGCAAACGGATTGACTTCACGTATTGGAGGTGGATTTGGGTATAAAACACCAACCATTTTTACAGAAGAAAGTGAACGCTTACAATATCAAAATGTAATGCCTATTGACGACAAGACCAATAAATTGGAAAAAAGTTATGGAGCAAATGCAGACATCAATTACCGCACCTATATTGGAGAAGATTGGTCATTTAGCATAAACCAATTATTCTTTTACACCTATTTGGATAATCCTTTGTTACTTGAAAATTCCTCGGCAAATCTGTATCAGTTCGTTAATTCTCCGGGCTACATCCATACCAAAGGAACAGAAACCAATATTAAAATTGGTTACGATGATTTGAAATTATTTTTGGGATACACTTATACAGATGCTCGATTAAACCAAAATGGAACGACTGTAGAAAGTCCTTTAACGCCAAAACACCGCATTAATTCCATCCTGATGTATGAAATAGAAGACAAATGGAAAGTTGGTCTGGAAGCCTATTACTTCAGTCCTCAAAAACTGAATAATGGAACTACGGGCGAAGGTTACTTTATTACCGGATTTATGGCTGAAAAGATTTGGGAAAGATTTTCTCTGTACATCAACTTTGAAAACTTCCTTGACACCCGACAAACACGCTTTGGTAGCATTTATACAGGAACAATAACCAATCCGGTTTTTAAAGACATTTATGCACCTTTGGACGGATTTGTGATTAACGGAGGAATAAAATTCAAGCTTTAAAACAAATGGAAAAAACCATATTCAATATAACTAAAATGGATTGCCCAAGCGAGGAGCAATTAATCCGTATGAAACTGCAAGACTTTGATACGGTAAAAGGATTGGAATTTGATATAGCCAATAGAAAATTAGACGTTTATCACGATGGAAACCCAGAGCCAATTTTTTTGGCTTTGGGAACACTGAACCTAAATACGACATTGGTTTCAACTGAAAAAAGCAATTTTGTTGTTGAAACAGATACAAGCAACAAGCAACGGAAATTACTTTGGATCGTGTTGATTATCAACTTCCTGTTCTTTGGATTGGAAATGTTATTCGGTATTTTTTCAGGTTCAATGGGATTGATAGCCGATAGCTTGGATATGCTTGCAGACAGTGTCGTTTACGCATTGGCATTAATCGCTGTTGGTGGAACAATCGCCCTAAAAAAGAACATCGCCAGATTTGCAGGATACTTCCAAGTCTTACTGGCTATTATAGGTTTCGTTGAAGTGATCAGGCGTTTTATGGGAATTGAAGCTATGCCCGATTTCAAAACAATGATTGTCGTTTCAGTTTTAGCATTGATTGCAAACGTATTTTGCCTTTATCTCTTACAAAAGAACAAAAGTAAAGAAGCGCATATGCAGGCTTCGATGATATTCACATCAAATGATGTCATTATCAATTCGGGAGTTATTGTTGCTGGTCTTTTAGTTAATTGGCTCAATTCAAGTTATCCTGATTTGATTATTGGGGCTATTGTATTTGTAATTGTAGCAAGGGGAGCTTACAGAATATTGAAGTTAGCGAAGTAAATCCCTATATCTATAGTTGCCTTTATCTTAGAAGAATAGGAGATAATAGAAATAAAAAAAGAGTGTTCAGGAATTGTTCTAATAAACATTCCTGAAATCTTTTAACCGATTATGGAAGAAGCTAAGCTATTGCAAATAGGCTCTATAATAATTTCAAAAAAAATCATTAGATGTGATATAGCCTACAAATTACACAGTTTATTTTTTTTCACTAACTCAAATATAGACTTCAAAATAGCCAGATGAACAAATTTTATACAGAAACACTACACAAGCTGGAAACAGAAATCAACGATTTGGAGATTGAAACCGATCACTCTATACAACGGATAGAAGCCTTTATAGATATCATTCTAAAATACTTGTCGGAAGTAAAGAAATATGTTCTAAACAGAGGATTTAAGAATATTGGGGAAGAAATCCATTTTTTTAAATATCAAAAACCTACTATCGTTTCAAAACTAATTTATTATAATACCATTTATAAAATCGAAACAAAAAAGCCTTACGGTTCAAAACCTATTAAAAAATACCTTAATGATGAATTGAGAAAACTTAAAAGGTATTTTGCAAGGCTAATTCCCATTCGGCAGTCATTGCTACGTCAGCAATTTTTTGGTCTTTGACCAATTCATAAACCTGCAATCCTTTTTCAGTCGGGATTAAAGATTTCTTTTCCCGTTGGATATAATTTCGAGTAAATAGTGTTTCAATTATTGATGCTCGTGTTGCAGGTGTGCCAATACCAATATTTTGCAAAGCTTTACGTTCTTCTTCATTTTCTATCCCGTTTCCGGCAGTTTCCATAGCTGATAAAAGCCCAGCTTCAGTATATAATGCAGGCGGTTTAGTTTGTTTTTCCAAAACGGAGGCTTCTTTTATTTTAAGTTCATCGCCCTTTTTCAGTTCGGGTAAATCCTGCAAAGGTTCGGTGTCATCATCTGCGAAACTTCCTTTTATCGAGCGCCAACCTGGTTCGGTTATCTTACAACCTTTTGCAGTAAAATCATAATGTATAGCTTGTAAAGCAACGTCGGTAATCTCTTTCGTACAAGCTTGAGAAATCGCTTCCAGCAGTCGAAAAGCAATCATATCGTAAACTGCATTTTCTTTTGCATTTAATGCTGATGGAATTTTTTCGGTAATCAATAATGCGTGATGGTCGGTTACACGCAAATCGTTCACGATGCGTTTATTGAAACGTCCCCATTTTATTTTAGACAAGGCTTGTTTACAATTTTCCCTGTCTTGTAACGCTCTTACAAGATTGGGGATTTCAGCCCACATATCTTCGGGAATATATTTGCTTCCGGTACGAGGATAAGTGATGAATTTCTTTTCGTAAAGGCTTTGAGCAATGTTCAGCGTTTCTTCGGCAGAAAGGTTCAGCTTTTTATTGGCTTCTTTTTGCAAGCCTGTCAAGTCAAAAAGCAAAGGCGGTTGTTCCGTTACGCTTTTGATTTCTACGGATGTAACCGTTGCAGTATTTCCGTTTCTTTCGATAGTTCTCAATGCATCGTCTGCCAGCTTTTTATCATCCCATTTGGTTGTGGAAAGACTTTTAAAACCAATCATTTCTTTGTGATGCAACAATTGTATCTGATAATATTTCTTTATTGAGAATTTTTTGTTGTCGAGATAACGTTTGCAAATCAAGGCAAGTGTTGGTGTTTGTACTCTTCCGAGCGAATAAATCCCATTTCCTGCAACAATGCTCAATGCCTGCGTAGCATTAATTCCTACAAGCCAATCGGCACGGCTTCTGCCTTGTGCAGATTGATACAATCCGACAAATTCCTTTCCGTTTTTCAGGTTATCAAAGCCTTGTTTAATCGCCTTTTCAGTAAGTGAACTTATCCATAATCTTTGAAAAGGTTTGTTGCATTTGAGGTATTCATAAATGTACCGAAAGATGAGTTCGCCTTCACGACCTGCATCAGTAGCTACAATTATGCTATCACATTGATTAAATACTTGCTCAATTATTTTCAATTGCTTTAATGCACCCGTATCAGCTACATAACTTTTGTCCTTTTTTACTTTACGAACGATTAATAAAAATGGGTTGGGAAGTATCGGAAGCGAGGCTTTCTGAAAACCTGATATTCCGTAATCTTCGGGCATTCCTAATCCAATTAGGTGTCCAAATGCCCACGTAACACAATAGCCGTTGCCTGTCAGGTATCCATCCTTTTTTTCGGAAGCACCCAACAAGCTGGCTATTTCTCTTGCTACGCTTGGTTTTTCTGCAATTATTGCTTTCATAATTTACTACATTTTTCTGCCTTTAGATTTAGCAGGTGCTTGAGGTTTTTCCTGTTGCTCTTGCTGTTTTTTATCTTTTGGCGTTTGTTGTTTCGGTTGCAAAGGCTCTTTGATATTCTTTGTTGCTTCATTGGTTTTACCATCCGAATTAACCGCAGTTTGCGTTTTATGAGCTTCAGTAGGTTTCACCTGTTCTTTAAGCTTATCGGGATTTTGAAAAGAAAAATTGGTTTTGTTGGTTTCCTTATTCAAAGTGATATAACCTTGGTACGGCTTACCTTGCTTGTCTGTCAAGCCACTGATGTAAATAGTCTGACCGTCTTTGAACTTATCATATTGCTCATTATCCAATTCCTTACCTCTAAAAGTTCTCGGAACTTCCTGCGAATTATTTTGCTGATTATTTTGTCCGTTGCTTTGCGTTTGCTGATTGGAATTGCCTCTATCGAACAGAAATTCAACATAGCGTTTGTCTGCATTGAACTGAACCGTAGCTTCAAAATCAGTTCCCTTTTTAGAAATCATTCCCTCTAAATGAAGTGGTTTGCCGTCCATTAAAGTTTGTTTTTGCTCATCATTCAGTTTTACCCCTTTTATTTCATCGGGTATTTTTATGTATTCTATTTTCAGTGCAATCAATTCATTGGTTAACCTATCCACACTAATAATTGACGGAATGGTTTCGCCTGTTTTGGGGTTTTTCAAATCAACCACACGTCCCATATTTCCTGCATCGAGTAAGTTTTTCTTGTCTTCATCAGTAAACTTGTGTCCAAAAAACTCAAAGTTTAAGTTAGGTTCTTTACGGATACCGTGTATGGCGACCACTACCTTACCTTCGTCATTGTGTTGCAAGGAAAGACGGGCATCCATTCGGGTAACGGCAGTGCGGTCGTGTACTGAAATAGGTTGACACAATTTTACTAGAAATTGTAAACCTATAATCGGACAAAATGCGAAAGACAGAAAAATTCTCTGAGGAGGCAAAGAGAAAAATTGTTATGGAAGTACTATCAGGTACTTTGACTAAAGAACAAGCAAGGCATGTTTATGGAATTAAAAGTAAATCCGCTATCTTGGAATGGATGAGGATTTTTGCTGGTTTAGAAAGGAGAGTTCCTAAGGACCCTCTTCCGATATTAAGAAACATGTCAGAAAAACAGGATTCCAACAACGAGTTAAAAGCTCGTATTAAGCAACTTGAAGAAGAGTTGAAGCTTAGCCAGTTAAAGGGCAGGGCATATCAGATCATGGTCGATATTGCCAAAGAAGAATATGGGCTGGATCTTGAAAAAAAGTCTGGTGCCAAGCAGTTCAAAGACTCAAAGAAGAAGAGCCAAGGATAAGCTTGGCTCAACTTTGTGGATTGTTTGGCAAGAGCAGACAAGGTTACTATAAAGGTATCAATAATGTTTGTAAAGAGGCATTTGAGGAAGATTTGGTGCTAAGTTTTGTTCTCAAGATCAGGAAGAAGGCTAAAACATCCAGGTGGGGGTTGAGAAAAATGTATTCTTTGATAAAGAAAGATTTAACCCTACATAAAATCAAGATAGGCAGAGATAAACTGTTTGATCTGCTTCGTATGAACGGATTATTAGTTACTAAGAGAAAAAGGAGGTTTTTCACTACCCAGAGCCATCATTGGCTAAGGAAGTACCATAATCTTGTTGAAAATATGGTTGTCTCAAGACCCAACCAGTTATGGGTCTCCGATATTACCTATGTCGAGCTTAACAGGGAAGTCATGTATCTGTATCTTATTACAGATGCTTATTCCCAGAAAATAGTGGGCTGGAATCTTTCTTTTGACCTGAAGGCTGAATCGGCGCTTGATGCCCTAAAAATGGCTTTTCAATCTCAGAAATACATTGAACCATACTCCCTGATTCATCACTCAGACCGTGGGGTACAGTACTGCAGTTATGATTACACGGACCTTTTAAAAAAGAAAAAAGTCTGGATCAGTATGACGAAGCCTGCCTCCCCACATGAAAATGCCATAGCAGAAAGAGTAAACGGTATTCTTAAAGAAGAGTGGTTGGATGATATTGCTAGAGAACAAGGTGTCAATGCACAAAAATATATAAGTCAGATCATCAAAATCTATAATGATATGAGACCGCACGAAGGACTGGGGAGTAATCTTACGCCAAACCAAGTACATGACGAAGGTTTTCTAAGGCATGATACCGAACGCGTTATTGGGAATAAGTACAGCTAGGAAAAAGAAGACCGAACCTGTTAAGATCCGGTCTGAAAATAGCAACACTATCGGACCAAACGACTATTCCTTGGCAAGTTGCTCCTCAGCAGAGCTTGCCTCCGCTTCATCGTGGTATTGTAAGTTATCCCAAACTTCTTAGAAATTGAAATACTAACTATATTTGAACAATAAAAGTGTCAACCATTTTCAGGACGAGACAGTGCCGAGATTTAGGCTTACGGGTACCAATTCATTGGTTTTAAAACCTTTCAATAAAGGCTCAAGTAGGTTCATTTTTTCAAGGCGTTCTTTGCCTAATCCAAGATTGTTCATTGTTTCCCAATCAATTTGTTCCGGCTTGTAACGGTATTCGTTATTTTCCGGTGCTTTTTGTGTTGTTTCCATATTATTTTGATTTTCTTGTTTATGTTCAGGCTCAACTTTCACTTCATCTTTTTTCATTTGTTTTTCGCCTTCTGGAGTAGGATGATCCACCTGCTTCTGAAATTCTTTTGCTTTCTCTAAAGCTTTATCGGCTGGTACTTTGAAGAATGTAAATTTGGTAGGATCTTTTAGCTGTCTGTAAAAATTTGAGAAGAAATTAGAAATCAAATCACCCTGTTTGTCCACCCGCATAAATTCGCTTTGGTTCTTTTTTGTGGGATCAACGGTTTCCATTTTTCCGTTTTTGTCGATGCTTTTTACAGCTTGGATTTTCATTTTTTCTTTATCCAGCACCAACAATATGTCCGATAATTGTTCGGGCTCTTCTTGCTTATTTGAAGTTTCTTCGCTCATAATCTGAAAATTTTAAGATTTCAATGCCGAAAATAAAAGAAGCGTCTACTGCATTGCACTAAGTGGCATTCAAAGGCAGTATTTGTCGTTTAATGGCATTTTATTTAGGTGTCGGAGGATTAAAACTCTCTCTTATAAATTGATGAACATCCGACAATTTGTAATACAATTTTCCGCTTATGGTATAATAAGGCAGTTTCCCGTTAGAGCGGTAACGTTGCAATGAACGATTGCTGATTTTAAGCATTTGAAGCAAATCCTGATTGTCGAGCAATTCCTCGCCATCAATACTATTTCGTTTCTTTTGAAAGTCTTCAATATGGTCGCCAAGGATATCAAGCCTGTCCATTAGGCGTTCCATCCACGCCAAAAATTCCATTCTGTCAATATTCATCGGAATATAATTTTAAGGGTTTAACCTATTTTTTTATCTGTCTTTAGTTTTCTGCCTTTTTCGATATAGCTTTTGCCTTTTGCTATAAGTTCGTGTACATACTCATCACTGCTTTGTACTGCATTGGCATTGAGCATATCTTTGATAGAACCAATAGTGTAAAAGTATTGTCCATAGATTTTTGAATAAGCAATCTCATCTTTGGTACGCATGCGCCATAAGGTTTTCTCGCTTATGTGTAGGTATTGGCATACCTCGTGGTTGTTGAGCCACAGGTCATCATAATTGGTCACTTCCAATCTTTTCAGATAGTCAGCAATAGCAGTGATACGATTGTTTAGCTGATCCCAAGCTTCTTCTTCAATGGTTATTATTTTCATTGCATAACTTTTAAAGTTTACTATGCAAAGTTGAAAAGAGTGGCAGAGTTTGTCTGCCAAGCCTTGCCAATTGGTTTGGCGGTTTTTTAAAAATTTTTACAATTAGGGGAAGCCTTATCAGTAAAGGATTTTAGGGGATTTTGATTGTTTAACAATAGTGTTTTGCAAACTTTACCAATTGGCTGATATGGGCAAAAAAAAAGCAGTACGATGATGTACTGCTTTGAAATGATAGCTCAATTAAACTAAAGGTCTTTATCCATATATTCTTCAAGAGAAAACTTAAGCTGGTCTAAAAATGAAGTTCTGGAACCACTTCGGGTTTTCATTCTATGGAAAGCGTGGTGCAGGTCGCCGAGAGGAATACGGAAAAGTATTTGAAACATCAGACTAATTTTTCGGATACCGATTTTTCCGTGAGAAATTACACCCGAAGCATAAAGGGCATATATCAATTCGATTATAGCATTTTTGGTGTCGGTCCAAAATATATCTTTGGAACTTTCCGGCTTTTGCAATATCACATCGGGATTTTCATCGGGATTAATTTTTGTTAGCAGATAGGTGTAGAGCAATTCATTGGAGATAATCCTTGCAGTTTTATAATCGAAGAAAGTCGAGAATTCCGGATCTATTTCAAATACGATGCTGTTAAGCCCATCGTGGTAGTTAATGTTTCCACGTTTGAAGTAAGTATCATCACGGTCTGTCCGTCCTGAGCGGTAATATCTGTAAAAATCCGAATTGCAGAGGTGTTCAGTGTATTCCCGTTTAAGATTTGCCAACTGTCCAGAAAAATAATTATAATACATTTTACCGTTACTAACAGGGCAAGTGGTTTCAATGCGATATATCTTATTATAGTAAATCAGCTTACCAAGTATTTGGGGTTTAATAGAACGAAAAAAACGGATTTCTTCCTCATCGTTTTTAAACCCTTCCTCAATAAGGTATTTCTTAACTGAACCTAAAAGATCCTGAAGATACAGGGTCATTTCGTAAGCCTCATCAATCAATCTTTTGCTTTGTGATAAAATCTTATCCTCCTTATTGTGAATTTCTAAAAGGATTTTGTCTAAAGAATATTTCATAGCTAATAAATTTTGTGATGCTTGCCAAATTTGAGATTTGGTTTACATCTAATTAATTCACAAAATTTCAAACATTTAATGATAATAATTCCACAGTTTCACCCCACTGGGGAGAAATTTTTTCTAACGATGAAGACAAAAGAACCATCAAAATTCCTAAAAATTATAATAGTTAGGTCGTGAAAAGGAGTTTTAAATCACATAGATTTATTATATTTGCTAGTGATTTACAAGGAAATTAAGTAAAAATGAATGCAATGAGCACCATTACTAAATCGTTACTTGCAACGATTTCCAACAGTGTAAACCCCTCTATTTAAGCTACTTTTTGCGACATTAATCTTTTTAAATTAAAAAAACATCTCATAAAGCCTCCTTAATCTATGGTCAAGCTCCCCAATAGTAACAAGCCCATTGGATCTAAAAAACTCTTTCCCTTCAAAATAAACCATGATTCCTGGCACAGAAAGCATTCTCAATTGTGCCGCTAATGCTCTGTTTTGCTCAGCCTCGAGGACGAGCATCTCCATTTTGGGAAATTCTTGCTCAAGCAATTCCTTGACCTTTGGGAAAAGGGTTTTGCAAACACCACATTTGTCTTGATAAAAGTAAATTAGCGTAGCAGGATGATTTTCAAGTAATGCTTGAAATTCTTCCATTGATATTTTTTCTGTTATTTCCATTGAAAAGTATAGTTAGCGATCAAGTTGATATGGACTAGGTTAACTTTATTATAAACCCATCCTGGGCGTAGCTGATCATTATGTAATGCTAATTTAGTCATAATTAGTGCATGAAAAATTAATCCTGCCCCCCATGATTTGGGAGTATATTTAGCTCCAATATTTCCTTGGGTATAGGAAGGGAAAGCATATTTATTAATTGAAAATGTGTTGGGTCTAGGAAGAAAATGCATTCCAGCATGTCCATAAAGTAACAATCCTTTCTCTCTAAATACCTTCTCGTAATAGGCCGTCATTGCAGTAACCTCGCTAAATCCTTCATTCCGTTCCCTTGGGATAAAGGTAAAAAATGGGTCTTTACCCCACTCTCTTGGACTGAGATATCTCCCTTTGCCCCCGATATAGGTAAAGTTAAGATGCCAACTAGATTTCGGATTTTTCATTCCAATTCGCGTACCTACAATCCAATTTTCGTCAAAAGGATCTTTGTATCTTAATGCTGGATTTTCATTCCCCCCATTTTTAATTCCGTGTTGGAACATGATTTGAAGTCCAGAGACCAACTTTTTTGAGTCTGTCAATTTCCAGTCTCTTTGGAATTGAGTAAGAAATGTACTTGAAATATTTTGTACATATGTATGATTAAATTCAAAAGAAAAAGCATCTTCTTCCACTACATGTTTCCAATCAAATACTGTCACAAAATCACTACTCACCTTACCTTGATATGCCGATGGATTCCCGTCAGTATCCAATCCTATGGGATACAAACCTATCGACTCTCCTATCCCAAACCATGATGCAGTAGATCTAGGGGAAATCCTAGAAATATAATTTAGCGTAGCTGTATTAAATTTATCAGGAATAAAATTAATAATAAGCCCCTCAACAAATGTTGGAGACAATCTACCATCTTGAGGATTGATTAAGGCTGTATTAATTGGCATCCTCCCAGCGGCAATGGATAAAAGCTCGGTATTGAACTTGAATTGAAATTCTTCTAACCTTCCGAAATAGTTACGCTCTAAGTCCGTAACGTCTAATAAACCAGACTCATACCTATTCCTACCACCTGTAACAGGATCTCTTGCAATCAAATCAGAGCTTAATATTTTCCCAAAAACAGCATACCTCCCAGCAAAGGAAAATCCTTTGAATTTTGGTGTTTGCACTTTTGCATATGCTGATTGTGCCCAAGCAAAGTCATTTTTGAAATCATCATAGTACGATGTGGACATAAAGAAACTTCTCGTTCCTAAAGTCCACTTGAGCTTTTGGCTGGATTTAAGTGAATCTGAATTAATTTGACCAATCGATACCGAACTCCACAATAAGCCTATGAAAAAAATAAGTTTTTTCATTTCAAAACAGCCACAGCTTTAGCTTCTCTGATGGGCTTGAATGGACCAAACTTATGTTGATCTTCTGTAAATTTATCCGAAAAAGGCCCAAAAGGATGATCTATCGGTTTCTTACTGATATCAGGCCAATCATTGGTAATATCTTTCTTTGGTCTAGCCATGGAGTTGACATAAGCTGCTACATCCCATGCTTGCTCATCAGTCAACATCGGCCTTTCATAGGTAGCACCTAGCGGCATATTGGCTTTCACATATCCTGCAAATCTTGACATTCTATAAAGTCCCGCTCCATCATTGTAACTCTGGTCTCCCCAAAGTGGCGGATAGGTATAACCTAAACCATCAAACCTCGGCATACCCTGACCATCTTCCATATGGCAAGAAACACATTGGTTATCATAAACTCTTTTTCCTGCAATTGGATTTGCTGGTCTATCAAGGAATGCTAACTCATATATCCCAACACCTTTAGGAGATTCTCCTTTTGGAACACCTTTTCCAAGCCATTCCATATAAGCTACCATTAAAGTGACTAGCTTAATAAAAGGTTGGAATGATTCGTTCATAATTTCGAGGTTATCATGCTTACATAATTGCATTTTTCAAGATTCGAAAAATGTGATATTTCTCACATGAAACCATTGAAGTTAAAAATTTTTTACTTGATTAAGATAATATTTCCAAATCAAATTGGGACAAAAGCAAAACATAAATCACTTTACAGCTTCGCAAAAACTTGAACACGAACACTGACCAATAAGGTAATTCCCAATCCAGTCAAAGCAATCAAAATAAATGATGTTTTCAAACTTGATAGTTCAGCAATAAAACCAATCAACGGAGGTCCGATCAAAAACCCAAAGAAAGAAATGGTAGAGACTATGGCCAAAGCCACCCCAGGTGAATATAATTCAGACCTTCCCGCAACACTGTAAGAAACAGGTATCACAGAGGCTACACCAAGTCCGACGAGTAGAAAACCAATGATAGCAGGCCCAGTAATTGGAAAAAAAACAGAAATTAGTAATCCTGAGAAGATCAAAATCCCACTTCCGCGAAGGATCACTAATCTCCCAAATTTATTATTCAAACGATCTGAGATAAACCTTCCTGAAGCCATCGCTGCCATAAATGAAACATAGCCAACAGCTACATAACTTGGATGAACTTCGACTACTTTCTTGAAATACACTCCACTCCAATCAAACATACATCCTTCTGCCAACATCCCAAGAAAAGCAATTGCACCAATTCTCAACAGGAGACTATCAGGTCTCTTCAGTACTAAACCTCCATCAGCTTTTGGATTTTCTTCTTTGACCAAGAAACCTTGAGAAATAACAATGATAAGCAGTACCATAAATGATACCAGCAGGTAATGGAATTTTGGCACAATATCAAAATATATCATTCCTGCTCCAATTCCTGCTCCCGTAAATCCTGCTAGACTCCACAAACCATGAAAAGAAGCCAAAATACTCCTCCCATACATATCTTCCAAGGCAAGAGCTTGAGTGTTCAAAGAAATGTTCATCAAATTTCCTATCATTCCAAAAACCACAATAACAGGGATCAAAGTCCAAATGGTGGTGCTGAACCCAATCAGTGGAAGAAAAATCATATAACCCACAGCACCAAATACAATCACCATTTTACTCCCGTAGCGATGCACGAGCCACCCCGCTAAAGGCAATGCCATCAAAGATCCGATTGGAAGACCTAACAAAAGTGTACCTAATTGAGATTCTGAAAGTTCGAATTTGGCCTGTACATCGGGAATACGAGAGGCCCAAGAAGCAAAGCATAGGCCTGCCAAAAAAAATAAACTGCCCAAAGCGGCTCTTCTCTTCTGCAATAAAGTCATAGGTCTGGATAGGGTGAATTTCCAATTGAAATTTACTACTTTATCCTAAGAGAATAGATAAATAAATTTGTCTAATTTTCTCTTGGTATTTCAATCGATTGAAAAAATGCAAATGCATGGATGGAAGGTTTTTAAGAACAAAAATAAATCAGCAAAGTTACTATACAATGGAATTTATAATCGCAGGAAGCATCGTATTAGCAGCTATTTTATTAATCAGAGTAGTGATCAAAAGAGTGTTTGGCTAAAAAAAGCCACTCCAAAAATTAGAGTGGCTTTCACATATTTGTTTAAGCTTAAAATCGTTTAGTTTGGCAACTTGTCAGAAAACTTCCCATATACCCAAGTACCTGCAATCGCACTTAAAAGGGTAACTAGGATGACGGTGAACCCACTACCTATCTGAGCAAACAATGGCCCTGGACAAGCACCAGTCAATGCCCAGCCTAGTCCAAAGATGAATCCACCAATGATCTGACCTTTTCTAAATTCTTTTTTGGGGATATTTACGGTTTCACCCTTCATCGTTTTGATATTGAATTTTTTGATCAAAAAGATGGATAAGGCTCCAACTGCGATCGCTGATCCAATCACTCCATACATAAAGAATGATTGCAATCTGAACATCTCTTGAATTCTAAACCAAGAAACAATTTCAGCTTTGACGAATACAGTTCCGAATAGAATACCAATGATCAAGTATTTCAACAATCCATCTTTACTTTCCTGCATATTAGGCGCTTCGCACTCTACAGGCTGTGTATTTTTTATATTTTCTGCTACTTTCATTTTCATTCAAATTTTAAAATCCTACCATTTTCATCAAAGGTTCCAACAATACGTGAGTCATCAAGAAGCCACCCACCATAAAGAAGATCGTAGCTACAACTGATGGCCATTGTAAAGATGAAATTCCCATAATTGCATGACCTGAGGTACATCCATCAGCGTACCGGGTTCCAAAACCTACTAGAAAGCCTCCGAATACGAAGAAAAGTAGGCCTTTTCCAGTCAATAAATTTTCCCAAGAGAAAATTTCAGCAGGTAATAACTTTGAATAATCCGTAATTCCTAAAGCAGCTAAATCTCTTTGGGTTGATTCCGCTACTACGATAGCATCTGGATTTGAAATGAAAGTTGTTGCAAAAAAACCACCCAAAAGTACTCCTACCACGAATACGATATTCCACATTTCCTTTCTCCAATTGTAAGTAAAGAAAGGGATATTTGCAGGCACACACATGGCACACACATGTCTCAAAGATGACGAAATCCCAAATGATTTATTACCTACTAGCAATAAGATTGGCACTGTCAGCCCGATCAGTGGACCTGCCACATACCATGGCCAAGGCTGGGAAATCCATTCAATAAATTGTTCCATTTTACTTTATTAATTTTAGTTATTTGTTTTTTTTATTTGATTTTTATCATTTGAACTTAACTACTGCATCATCCTAAGTATCAAAACCTATAATCAACAATGAAGTTTAAGTTCCACATGTCTACTCTATTGATCTTATTAATATCTGAAAGGCTATTTCTTTCTTTAGCAGATTTATTGACTGCTAAAAATTGCAAATTGAGCCCTTCTAAAGAATTTTTAAATCTATACTCGTGCATGCCAGTAAAGTGATAATAGGATGGAATCCCATATTTATTTGTGGTAAACGAAGTCATGGACGAGTGATTAACTAGACCCGCTCCCATTTGCACAAACAAACCATCTACCGGCGTGACTAAGTCATATTTGATTACATAAGCATTCATTCCTCCTGCGCCTTCGTACCGCTCCCTAGGCATACTTGCAAAAAGCTGCTCCCTTCCCCATTCTCGTGGGAAAAGAAACCTCCCTTTATCATTAATCCCAAGATAATTGAAAGAAAGGTTATGACTTCCTTTGAAGAAACCAACTTTAGCACCGACTCCTGAGGCTTTTTCATCTGGAAGGATATAAGCTAATTGATTATCGGGATTTCCTCCTTCATTAATAGCAAATTGATGGAATCCTTGAACTCCCAAGTGCAATCTTGTGCTTTTTGAGGTAAGTTGAATGTATAATCAACTTGTCCAAAGCTCATATTAAACACATTTTCGGCAGTATAATTCCATGTTTGCACTGTCAATCCTTGATCATGATATTGCAAACCCAACAAACCAATTCCTTTTGAACTAATCTTACCTTTATAATTGGATGGCTCTCCAAATGGATTTCTACCAAAGCTATACACTCCAAACGAGTCACCTACATCATACCAATCTACCGTACCTCTGATCGTCACTTGATTGATCCACATTGCAGTAGCTTTTAATTTTAGGCCCGAATAGGTAACTGATAGTCCTTGGAATACATTAGGACGCATCCGATTGTCTTGAATATTAAGAAGCGGCGTAATTATTTTTTGCCTACCTAAAACAAACTTGACACGATTCTTACTGTAAGCTAAATAGAACTCTTCAAGTCTATCCAACTTATTGGTATTGCTTATATCATTCATGTCATAGAGCAATATTTCATACCTATTTCCTCCACCAGTAAGAGGGTCAGCAATTCTAATGTTATTTTCAAATACTTGATAGGTAAAGAATCCATTGAATCTAAATTGAAGCCCATTCCACTCAGGACTAGTGTATCCAATACCTGCGCCAGCAGCAAGTGTCGCATAATCTACGATCTCGCCACTATTCATTGTGGACATCAAATAGGATCTGAAATGAAAATCAAACTTTCCATTTTTCAAATCTTCTTTTAAAGATGGCTTTTCCACTTTTATACTATCCTCATCATTACTGAAAGAACTTGCTAAGGCAATCCCATTCTGCATAAACAGAAAGATCACTATCAAAACTCTATTCATATTCAAAATTGACTAATTCAAGCTTGTGAAAAAGTGACAAAAATCACTTAATCACTTTTATAAATTGAAAATGGCAAAGCCGAAGCTTTGCCATTTGGTGATTTTAATCAACTCTAATAAAGCAAATTCTTTTACAATAGAGTGGAAGGACAAACGTACTCACTCACATTGAATTTCTCAGATTCCTTCAAGGCTTTGAATCCACCTTTGATATCAATCAAGTTATCATATCCTCTTGCCTTAAGAATGGATGCAAAAATCATTGATCTGTATCCTCCAGCACAATGAACATAGTAAGTCTTGTTCTTATCCACCTGAAGCATGCTTTCATTAATATAATCCAAAGGAGCATTTTCAGCTCCAATAATATGCTCACTGAGGAACTCACTGTTTTTCCTAACATCGAGGATATTTACATCCCCTTGATTTTTTTGTAATTCAGCAAATTCATCTACTGTCAAAGAAGTAAGTGTATCGACTTCTCTTCCGTCTTCTTTCCAAGAGTCAAATCCCCCATCTAAATATCCAATGGAATAATCATAGCCAACACGAGCAAGTCTTGTAATGACTTCTTCTTCCATTCCTTTGTCTGCTACCACAAGAATCTCTTGCTTTAAGTCAGGAATCATTGCACCTACCCACACAGCAAAACTTCCTTCTATACCAATGTTGATAGAATTAGGGATAAATCCTTTTGCAAATGATTGAGCATCTCTCGTATCCAAAACAACTGCACCAGTTTCATTTGCTGCTGCTTCAAAAGCCGCTGGAGAAAGTGGATTCACCCCTCTTTTCAAAACTTCGTCAATGCTGTCATATCCTTGGATATTCATCATGACATTTTGTGGGAAATATGCAGGCGGAGGTGTAAGTCCTGTAATAACTTCTTTGATAAACTCTTCTTTGGTCATCTCCTGAAGCGCATAGTTTGTCTTCTTTTGATTCCCTAAGGTGTCAGATGTCTCCTTACTCATGTTCTTACCACAAGCAGAACCTGCTCCGTGAGCTGGATAGACGATCAAATCATCTGAAAGAGGCATGATTTTATTTCTTAATGAATCATAAAGGTGACCAGCAAGTTTCTCTTGAGTCAAATCTGCTATTACCTTTTGGGCTAAATCTGGACGTCCAACATCTCCAATGAATAAAGTGTCTCCCGTGAAAATAGCTTCTTCTTTACCCTCTTCATTGTATAATAAATAGCAAGAACTCTCCATCGTATGACCCGGAGTGTGGATCAGCTTGATTTTTAAGTTTCCTACTTTGAATTCCTGTCCATCTTCTGCAATAATTGCATCAAAGCCTAATTTCATTGCCGTAGGACCATAAACTATTGGCGCACCTGTTTTTGCAGACAAATCTTGATGTCCTGATACAAAATCAGCATGAAAGTGGGTTTCGAAGACATACTTAATCTTCGAATTATTTTTTTGAGCTTGATCGATATAGGGCTGTACTTCTCTCAATGGATCAATAATTGCCGCCTCACCATTTGATTCGATGTAGTATGCACCTTGAGCTAGACAGCCGGTATAAATTTGTTCTATTTTCATATTCAATTTTTAATTATTTCTAACATTAAAGATGCAACAAACATAAGTTGCAACGTGAAATTACAGCATGACTTTCATCACATTCAGACTGTTTGAGGAATATTTTGATTTATTATATTCACCAATTGATGCGCAGGTTCCACTCCAGACTGCCTCCACAATACTTTTCCTTTTTGGAAAAGTATTAAAGTAGGAACACCCCTTACTTGAAAATTACTTGCTGCCAATTGATTTTTATCCACATCTACTTTGATGATTTTTACTTTATCACCGACTTGCTTAGCTGTATCTTGTAAAATGGGTTGCATCATTTGACAAGGTCCACACCAAGTGGCAAAGAAATCAACCAAGACAGGTTGGTCTCCAGATATCAACTCATTGAATGTTTTGGCTTGTGTGCTCATGATCTTTACCTTTAAATTACATCACAAAATTAGAATTCCTCGATTCAAGTGACAGTAATTTTTATCACAGAAGCTTAAAACGTGTTAAAATTCCAAAGATTAGTGATTATTTGTTTATTTTCGCCCGACACTATTATTTCAAAAACAATGCTTGATTACAAAAAGGTCAATAATCTGACAGGATGGCTGGTTGCACTAGTCGCCACTTTAGTTTACATTTTGACTGTAGAACAGACCGCCAGCTTTTGGGATCCAGGAGAATTTATCGCAGTTGCTTACAAACTTCAGGTACCCCACCCTCCAGGAGCTCCTTTCTTCTTACTGATTTACAGGATGTTCGGATTCCTTGCAATGGGCGATGGACTTCAAGTGGCTTATTGGATGAATGTGGGAAGTGCTTTATTTTCTGGATTTACAATTTTGTTTTTATTCTGGTCTATCACATTGCTTGGAAGAAAACTTTTCAAGATGAAAAAAGGTCAGGAAAGTAAAGGAGAGACAATCAGCTTAATGGGGGCTGGTATTATCGGCGCATTAGTTTATACTTTTTCAGATAGCTTTTGGTTTTCAGCTGTAGAAGCTGAAGTGTACGCCATGTCTTCTTTCTTTACCGCCATCGTGATTTGGGCATTTCTGAAATGGGATGTCATCGAAGATCCAAGGGAAGAAAACAAGTGGTTGATTTTTATCGCTTATTTGGTTGGCCTTTCGATCGGTGTCCATTTGCTCAATTTGGTTACGCTGCCTGCATTGGCTTTGATTTATTATTTCAAAAAGTACAAAAACCCAAATATCAAAGGGGGAGCAATTGCTTTACTTTGTGGTGGAGTTGCCTTGATTATCATCAATAACTTGATCATCCCAGGACTACCAAGTCTTGCTGGGTCGATTGAGATTTTCTTTGTGAACAGCATTGGTTTGCCGTTTGGATCAGGGATTGTCTTTTTTTCTGCGGTTTTCTTAGGCTCCTTGATTTATGCAATTTTATACAGTATCAAAAAAGAGAAAGTCATCCTCAATACCATTTTGCTTTCATTGACTTTTGTCTTGATAGGATACAGTTCCTATGCGCTGATTGTCATCAGAGCAAATCAGGATCCTGTAATCAATGAAAACAATCCCAGCGATATCATCAGTTATGTCTCCTATCTAAAAAGAGAACAATATGGCTACAGACCGCTTCTTCATGGACAGTATTTCACTGCTAAAGTTGAATCTCAAGAAGATGGAGCTCCAATTTACCTCAAAGGAAAAGACAAATACGAAATCGTAGATTACAATACTATTACAAAATATGAAAAGAGTAAAACCACTATTTTACCTAGAATTTACTCTACACAAGAACGACACAAACAAATCTATCGAGCAAAACTTGGATTGAGTCAAGGTCAAGAACCGACATTCAGTGACAATATCTACTTTATGCTAACCCATCAATTGGGACATATGTATTGGAGGTATTTTATGTGGAATTTCTCTGGCCGAGAAAGTGACTACTCAGATGCTCCTTGGTTAGGAATCGCAGATGCATTCAGTGACAAATTCCCAGATTATATCAAAGAAAATAAGGCGCATAACAATTATTTGATGCTTCCTTTAATTCTAGGATTGATCGGTATGTTTTTCCAAGCGAAAAAAGATCCTAATTCCTTCTACGTAACCTTAGGTTTATTCTTGATGATGGGAGTGGTATTGATTCTTTATCTTAATTCCCCACCCGTGGAACCTAGAGAGCGAGATTATATCTACGTAGGTTCTTTTTATGCTTTTGCCATTTGGGTAGGATTTGGAGTCTTGGCACTGTCGCATTGGATTGGAAAACTGAATAAAAACCTAGCAGTTGCGGGTATACTTGCAACTTTGATCACTTTCCCTATCCCTTTATTGATGGCGACCCAAAACTGGGATGATCACAATAGACAAGGAAGATATTTCTCTGTAGATTCTGCAAGGAATTTCTTGGCTTCCTGCGAACCAAATGCAATTCTATTTACAGGAGGTGACAATGACACTTTCCCACTTTGGTACGTTCAAGCTGTTGAAAACTTTAGAACTGATGTCAGAGTAGTCGTTTTGAGTTATTTTGATACAGACTGGTATGTAGATCAAATGACACGTCAAGCTTACGATTCTGAAGCTTTACCTTTCTCTTTGACTTATGAAAACTACAGAAAAGGAACCAATGATGTTCTATATTTATATGAAAGAGAAGGACTTGAGGCAATCTCAGCTAAGGAATATTTGAGATTACTCAAAAACCAAAGTGATTTACTCAAACTTCAAGGTTCAAATAAGATAACCATCAACATGGTTCCTGCCAGAAATATCATTTTGGATATTGATGTAGAAAAAGTCTATAATCAAGGGTTGATTCCAGAAGGTATGGAAGCCTTGGTAACAGATCAGATGAACCTTAGGGTAAAAGGAGAATACCTCACTAAAGGAAATATGATGTTACTTGACTTGATCACTTCCAATAATTGGGAGAGACCAATCTACTTCAACAATACCTCGTTAGCCACAATCGGATTAGATTTGGAAGAGTATGTGGTAATGGAAGGGTTGACTTATAGATTACTTCCTGTGAGAAAGCCTCAAAATTTCAGAGCAGAGTTAGTCAATGCTGAAAAATCATACAAACATGTCATGGAAGATTTTGCCTTCCGAGGAATGGATAATCCAGACAATTACTTTGATGATGAATTCAGAAGATTTACTTCAAATCACAGGAGTGCTTTGAATAGCATCGCTATTGCACTTCTAGATGAAGATGAAATTGAAAAAGCTGCAGAAATCTTAAATTTTGGTATCGCCAAGATGCCAAATGAAGCAATTGCCTACGATCTAGCAAGTGGACAATCTGTTCCTTTGTTCTTCGAAGTTGGTGAAGATGAAAAAGCGCTAGATATCGTTGAGAAAATGACTGTGAAGTCAATTCAACTTCTAGAGTTCTACTCCAAAACAAATCGGGAATATGACAGAGAAGCAATAATTTCTCTTGAAATGCTTCGCTACTTTGTCCCTCTTCTTGAAGAAAAAGGATACAATGATTTGGCTGCTGAGTTGAAAAGAGACCTAGAAAGATTCGTGGGAACTTCGAGAGACAATAGACTCGACAGAAGATAAGTAGCTAATAAAGAGCTTCATAGACGAAGCGAATGTTACAATTCAAACGAAGAGCTCCGTGTATAAACATGGAGCTCTTTGCTTTTGATTCAATTAATAAAACTTTGTGACCCTAGTGGACCATTAATGGCAAGAATTAACAAATTCCAAAAACTAAAAAAATATTTAAATCTACTTTTTGAAACATCTCTGATATTTAAAAAAACTTTTTAATTTTATTTTATGAAAAAATTAGTTTTAATGATCGCATTATTGAGTCTTGGATATTTTTCAAATGCTCAAACAGAAAAAGGAAAGTTTTTATTGGGTGCTGGCACTAGCTTTTCAGTTGGAGAGTCTAATGGCTATATGTCACTTGGATCTTCTTCCACTATAGTATTAAGTGATGGCACTACTATAGAAACGAAGAACTCAAGTATATTTAGCTCCAAAAGTTGGTTATTTCTTTATTGATAACTTCGCTGCAGGGCTTGATTTTGCTGCTTTTTTTTCAAAAGGAGAGAATAATCAAATAGGAAATACTTCATTAAACAAAACGAATCTATTCGCAATTGGACCATTTGCTAGACACTACTTTTCTGGCGAAAAAATCAAGCCATTTTTAGAAGTGAATTCTCTATTTGGAGTAAGAAATCAAGAAAGTGAGGTAGGTGCATCAACAATCGGGTATAAGTATTCAATTACAAATGTTGGTGGCGGTTTGGGCATAGCAATCTTAATTGGAGAAAGAAGCGCACTAGATATATTAGCTTCTTATAATTCATTCACCCTCAATGGAAATGAAGATAATCTTTACTCTAGCAAACTTTATAACATAGGAATTAAGGTTGGTTTCACTATATTTTTGAAATAGAGAAAAACTGATTAAATGATGATTTTACCTCTTTTTCTCCAATACATAAAATAGATCTAGCCCCTGATCAGGATGATCTACCAAAAGATAATCTTCATGGCTGATATCCGTCACAGCATTTCCCTGCTTCTTGTGAAGTTTATTCCTATTCATTCTATTCAGTACTTCATAAGGCCATCTCAAAACTGAAGCAGGCAGTTTGTGCTGTAAATTGAGCACATCAAATCGCATGATCTTATTGACTGACTTGCGATTCTCTTCATGGTAGCTCCAAACTTTATCATTTCCACCTATTCCCATTGCATTTACTTTATCAAAAATTTCTTCACAAAGTGTAATCAATTCTTTGGAGGTGTATTCTCTGATATGCCAAGGATTTCTCGATAAGGTATGTCGGATATTCGGAGTAGAGATGATTGCTTTCCCTCCCGGCTTGAGTACGCGATAGATTTCTTCCAAAAATAATTTATCATCCTCTATATGCTCGATCACTTGAAAACTCACCACCGTATCATACGTATTTGAAGCGATATTTTTAAAAGGTGGAATGACTGCTTGCTGAAATGCTACATTTGGAAATTTTGCTCTTAAAGAAGTAATAACTTCTTCGATTTTGTCTAATCCAAGATAAGAATCTACTTTCTCCAACAAAACTTCTACCCCTCGTCCTTCGCCACAACCCACTTCCAATAGATCGCCACTCACCATGGGTCTAGCAGCAATATATGCTTTGAGGAGTCGTTGGTGAATAGGATTATCACTTACCAACTTATCTGATGCAATTTCCGTTGTATAGGTAGCCATTTAAAATTTTATTAATTTGAGCAAAAATAAGGTTAATTTTTGAACCAAATGATAACAAAAGCAATCACCAAAAAAATTCCGTTCCTTCTGAGTATCTTTTTGCTCAGTGTATTTTCTTCGATAGAAGTAGTAGGACAGCAGACGTTAGAATCTACCAATCAAGCACTTCGGTACTCGAGATATTCAAGACTTTCCTTGAAAATCATCCCTGTTCAAGAAAGCCCAAGAAATTTTATTCTGCAAATACCGATTGAGAAATTAGAAGAAAATGCAGTTTTTTCTGATTATACCTTTTCATTCACGATTTTATCTTCCTACAATCAACCTTTTACAGATGAAAATCTGACTACTCTAAGCGAGTCAGATTTGAAATTGAATACTCAAAATCATTTCTATTTTGAGCAAAGAATCAGGGTTCCTGATGAGCAGCAAGTTGCCATTGCTTTCTTAAAAGTAGTAGATACAAGACAAGGTGATGAATACTATTACCACATGGATTTGATTAGCCCTTTTGTACTTGGTCACCCAAATTTTGGCGCATATTTCGGTAACAACATTCCTTTTGATCAGTCATTTTTGATTCAAGAAGAAGCTTTGCTCTTTAAAACAAAAGGGCCTGCGAGCTTACACAGCTACTTTTATCCAGCAAGTTTTGAGGCACCATATCCTCCTATGGAGATCAAGCCTTCACCTGTGCCCCGCGAGATTGAAGTAATCGATGAAGGTGATTTCTTGGCAAATATCCCAAAAGATTTTGAAAAAAAAGGGTATTATTTCATCCAATCAGACACCAACTCTACTGAAGGATTGATGATCAAAACTGCACCTCAAGCATTTCCAAGAGTAGAATCTTGGGAAGAAATGGTAGATATGGTCGTGTATATTTCTACCCGAAGAGAGCACGAGGCACTTTTGGAGGCTGAAGATAAAAAAATTGCCTTGGATCAATATTGGATTGGTTTGACAAAAAATGAAGAAACAGCCAAGACCTTAATTCGGGAATATTTCAGACAAATCGAGTTCGCTAATATCCTTTTTACCGACTTCAAGGAAGGCTGGAAAACAGACAAAGGAATGGTCTACACGGTCATGGGTCCTCCAAATGGTGTCACTTTTAGACAGAATGCAGAAATATGGACTTACGGCGATCTTAACTCAAATTCCAAAATAAACTTTACCTTTGCACGCGTCAAAAATATTTTGACTCCTAATTATTATACACTCAACCGTTCTAGAGCTTTGCAGCCTGAATGGTTCAAAAGCATTACACTATGGAGAAGCGGAAAGATGGATTTCTAATTGAGCGCGGCGAACAGGATAAAGATTTTATTTTTGGTACACGAGCAGTGATGGAAGCCATAAATGCTCAAAAAGATATAGATAAAATCCTTGTCAATAAGGACCTCAACAACGAGCTTATCAAAGAATTGCTCTCACTCGCCAAGGAAGAAAAAATTCCCGTGGTCCGTGTACCTGAAGCAAAGCTTAACAGAACAACAAGAAAAAATCACCAAGGTGTAATTGCCCATATTTCGGCGATTCAGTATGCTTCTTTAGACAATGTAATTGACGAATGCTTTAGCAAAGGCATTGCTCCACTTATCTTAGTCTTGGATAGAATCACAGATGTGAGAAACTTTGGTGCCATGGCAAGAACTGCTGACTGTGCTGGTGTTCATGCGATCGTTATTCCTGAAAAAGGAAGTGCTCAGATCAATTCTGATGCCGTAAAAACTTCAGCCGGAGCCTTGAATTTTCTTCCAGTTTGTAGAGTGAAAAATCTTTACTATACAGTGAAAGACTTGAAGAAAATGGGTTTGAGCGTAGTAAGTGTTACGGAAAAAACAGAAAGAGCCATGTACGAGGCCGATTTCACCGTTCCTACGGCTTTGGTATTAGGATCAGAAGAAGATGGAATCTCTCCAGAGATCATGGGAATCAGTGACGAGTTTGTCAAAATCCCTCTTTCAGGAAATATCGATAGTTTAAACGTATCTGTTGCCGCAGGAGTAGTCATCTACGAAGCGATCAGACAGAGGAAATAATCAAAAAAGGCGGTTTAAAAACCGCCTTTTTTGATTCACCTATTTTTATCCAGCCCAACCCTCTCGATCCAAACTTCGATATTGAATGGCCTCAGCCAGGTGTTCTACTTTGATATTCTCACTCAATGCAAGATCAGCGATCGTTCGCGCTACTTTCAAAATCCTATCATAAGCTCTCGCTGACAACCCCAATCTTTCCATTGCTGTTTTGAGAAGTGCTTTTCCCGCTTCATTAATCTGACAGACTTCTTTGACCATGTGAGATGGCATCATGGCATTACAAAACACTTCTGGAGAGTTCTTGAATCTTTCTACTTGTAGTTCTCTTCCTTTGATTACCCTGTCTCTAATCGCTTTACTCGTCTCTGTTTTTCTGCTAGAAGTCATTTCATCAAATTTCACAGGCGTCACCTCCACATGCAAGTCAATCCTATCCAAAAGTGGCCCGCTGACCTTATTCAAATAACGCTGCACGATTCCCGGACCACAAACACATTCCTTTTCGGGGTGGTTGTAGTAACCACAGGGGCATGGGTTCATACTTGCTATCAGCATGAAATTTGCCGGATAATCAACTGAGATTTTCGCTCTTGAAATCGTCACTTTCCTTTCCTCTAAAGGCTGACGCATCACCTCAAGAACTGTTCTTTTGAACTCAGGCAATTCATCTAAAAACAAAACTCCATTATGCGAAAGTGAGATTTCTCCTGGCTGTGGATTTCCCCCACCACCAACCAAGGCGACATCAGAAATCGTATGATGTGGAGATCGGAATGGCCGCTGAGCAATCAGCGATGCATTTCTTCCTAACCTTCCAGCAACAGAATGGATCTTTGTGGTTTCCAATGCTTCCTGCAGAGAAAGTGGAGGCAAGATTGATGGAAGTCTTTTTGCCAACATGGTCTTTCCTGCTCCGGGAGGGCCTATCATGATCACATTATGCCCACCTGTCGCGGCGATTTCCATGGCTCTTTTGATATTTTCCTGACCTTGCACATCCGTGAAATCAAATTCATAATGCTCAAGTGAATTGTAGAAAATATCCCGAGTATCTGTTACCACAGGTTCTATTTCCAAATTCCCTTCTAAGAAGTTAATTGCTTCTTCCAAGGAATCTACTCCTATGATATCCAAACTATTGACAATAGAAGCTTCTGCTGCATTTTCTCTCGGTAAGATAAAACCTTTGAAACCTTGTTTTCTTGCTTCAATGGCAATCGGTAACACACCCTTGACTGGTCTTAACTTACCGTCAAGAGATAATTCTCCCATAATTACATATTTCTCTAATTCAGGAAATAAAACTTGTTCGGAAGCTTTCAAAATCCCTAATGCAATAGGCAAATCATAGCTTGAACCTTCTTTCCTAATATCTGCAGGGGCAAGGTTGATCACGACTTTTTGGCGTGGCATCCTATAGCCAAAATATTTCAAAGCAGACTCCACGCGCTGTTGACTTTCCTTCACAGCACTGTCGGGAAGACCCACCATAAAGAAACTGGTACCCTGACCCACATTTACTTCTATTGTGATGAGCTTTGCATCAACACCTGATACAGCACTTCCAAAAGTCTTTGCTACCATAATTTGATTCGTTGAAATTAAAAAAGGAAACCTAAAAGATTTCCTAATATAACCAAATTCAAAAGTATTTTGAAAATTTACCTACTTAAAATTCTGCCTTGGCTTGATTACAGAACTTTCTTTATCTTCTTCTATTTGGTCAATTTTCCTGTCAATGTTTTTCAACTTCAAAGCCTGCTCCAGATCATAAAGCTTGGCTTTCAATTCATTCTTTTCTAATTCTTTTTTGGAAAGACTACTTTCTAAACTTTTCATAGCCATGGAACTTGTTGCCCATGTTGCCAAAAACAAAATCAAACCAACAAGTAAAAAGGTCACGACTGTTCCAGAATACAGTTCAGTTACCCCAAATACTCCTTTGACACTTTCAAATGCCAGAAAATAAACCAAACTGAGCGCAAAAAACAGCGCCAAAAGCAACTGCATGATACTATTAAACTTTTTCATAAATTTCTCTTTTTGGGTTAAGCGTTTAAATATACTAAACAGACTGCATTGTGGAAAGTTTCTTGTAAATACCTTCTTCAAGCATCAGTTCTTGGTGTGTTCCTCTTTGGACGATTTCACCACTTTGAATCACTAATATCTCATCAGCATGCTGAATAGTGCTCAATCTATGCGCGATCACCAAAGTCGTTCGATTGGTCATTAGCTTAGTGAGCGCTTCCTGCACCAATAATTCTGACTCAGAATCCAAAGCGGAGGTAGCTTCATCCAAAATCAGGATGGGTGGATTCTTCAATACTGCACGTGCGATGCTGAGCCTTTGTCTTTGACCACCCGAGAGCTTGGAACCTCGCTCCCCGATAGAGGTCTGATAGCCATTTTCTAATTGAACGACAAACTCGTGTGCATTGGCGATTTTGGCTGCTTCGATCACCTTCTCTTCAGAAATCCCTTCCAAACCAAAGGCGATGTTATTAAATACGGTGTCATTGAACAAGATGGATTCTTGGGTTACAATCCCCATCAAAGATCTCAACTGTGTTAATTCTAATTCTTTTAAATTGATTCCATCTATGCTGATTTGACCTTTTGTAGGATCATAAAACCGAGGCACCAGATCTGCAATAGTTGATTTCCCTCCACCTGAAGGACCTACCAAAGCAATCGTTTTTCCTTTTTGAAGATTGAAATTGATGTTCTTCAGAACCTCCTCTCTTTCATAACCAAAAGACACATTTTCGAAAGAAACCTGATTTTCAAAAGATGTAAGGGATCTCGGATTGGAAATATTTTGAATCTCACTTTCTGTATCTACCACTTTGAAAATCCGCTCTGCTGATGCCAAACCCCTCTGGATTACACTTGCTGCCCTTGATATTTCTTTCGCAGGATTGAGTACTTGCGTGAAGATGATGATATAGGTGATAAAATCACTGGCACTCAAATCTGAGGTATTGTTCAAAACCAGACTTCCACCATATACTAAAATCCCAGCAACGACAGATACCCCCATAAACTGAGAGATTGGGGAAGCCAATTCATTTTTCTTAGCCATGGACACATTCACATCGGAATAATATCCAGTTTCATCATCAAACTTCTTTGTAATATATTTCTTTGCTCCAAATGCTTTGATCACACGCATTCCGCCAATCGTTTCATCCAGAATATTGACTATACGACCTAATGACTCTTGACTTTCTACAGCTTTTTTCTTCAACCTTTTAGTGATCCCTCCGATAATCGCTCCAGATATTGGAATGACTAAAATTGTGAATAAAGTCAATTTGACAGACATGAAAAAGAGTACCGCAAAATATAAAATGATGGTAGCAGGCTCTCTGAAAACAACACGCAATGACTGTACAATACTGTTTTCCACTTCTTGAATATCGTTAGTCATTTTGGACATCAAATCACCCTTCCTTTCATTTGAAAAGTATCCTATATGCATCTGAGCTACATGTTCAAAAATATCCATTCGCATCTTTCTGATGACTTCAGCCCTTACTTTTGCCAAAACTACTCCAGATAAGTAAGTGAAAAGATTGGCTAGAAAAACTGAAATCACAATGATGATGCAGACATAAACTAAAGTTCCAAACTTCCCAAATTCCTCAGAGATTTGTAAAAAATAAAAGTTAAAAACATGAAGAAAATAATCTATCGAAAATGCAAATTCTGGCTTTTCGAGATATTTTGATACATCAACTGGCCCACTTTGCTCAAATATCACATCAAAAAGAGGTTTGAGTAAAGTGAAGTTCAATAATCCAAAAACTATCGCCAAAAGTGTATATACCACATATATCGGTATATATCTTCTAAAAGGACGAGCATAGGAAAGTATTCTAAAATAGGTATTCATGAAAGCGATTGTGAATTCGAATCCGCAAGTTAGTTAATTTTAAATATCTGTTAAATTCAAAAACCACCTTCGCATTCTAAACGAAGTTGTCCTTAGTAATCAATAATTAAATTCCTGCCTTACGATATTCATCCTCAAAGATAGTTGTGTAAAATTATCGACATCAGGCGCGTTTAGATTTTGAGCAGTCCTCCTTCTATAGCTTTGACTCAGATCAACAAACAGATTATGCTTCAGCATGTAACTCAAATTCAATGTCCCCATCAAGACTTTATTCTCTACTCCTTGACCAATTTCGTGTCCGAAAAGACCTAGTCCAGTATTTGTCACCAACCTATTTTTCAAAAGGTCTCCTCCAAAATTAACTTCATCACTTGGGTCAGTCCCAAAAAGCTGATAGAATCCAGTTGCATTTACAGTCAGTCTAGGTATAGGCTGATACCTTAATATAGCAATGGCTTCCCGGAAATTTGCTCCCCTCGGGTGCGTCAGCGGCGTTCTGTAGTTGGTATACGCTTGGTTTTCAAACTTTTCTTGATACGTGTAAGGTCTAGCCTGATTATATTCCAACTGCAAATCCAAGTTTGACACCTTAAAAGCATTGATATATTTATAACCTGCCTGAATGGCATGCTTATTTCTGCTTGAATTTTTCCCATCAATTCCAAAAAACTCGCTAAACACAAATTCATCCAGCGCAAATTGTCCATAAAGCTGCATGCCAGGTGTGAAATTCCATTTTCCATCAAATCCCAGCATCACTTTATCTGGTGTGCCCAATTGATGTTCTATCCATCTGTAGAAAATCACAGGATTCAAGTAATTCCAATCAAATTGATTCGCCATAACGGATTCAAAAACACCAATATTCAAATTTTTGCCGATGTTGATTCCAAGTCGGTGATGTGAAAACCATTTTTGAGGATAGCGGCCATCCGTCGGTCTACGACCATTATAAATGACATCAGCGGTCATCTGAGACCAAAGATTAGTCAGGTTAAATTTCCAAATTTTTGTGTTCAACTTAAAAAAAACATAGGGATTTGAAAAGTCAGACAGAATCATCGATCGGTATCCTTCTCCTACAAAATTGCGATCGTGACCAAATTGTGCCTCGATATTTTTACTCACATTGAAACTCAAATGTCCCATCGCTGAAAAATAACCATAACCCTCAGATTCGTAATCTTTCCAAAATCCTTCTCCAGGAACAGCCCCGTTTTGCTCTATATAATCTCTTATCCAAGAGGGGAAGATTGTCTGTGTCGTAGTTAAGTAAGTATAAAATCCGATTTTTCTATCAATAGTCCCCCTCAATTCTAAGCCTCGAGAATTTCTAAATCTAAAAGCATCTTCTCCTTGTTCCCTCCCACCTGAGAGATAGAGTACTGGATTAATATGAATATCAAAAGTTTCATCTCTATAATGAAAGAAATCAGAAGGTTTTCTATACAGTTTGCCTAGAAAAGGTCGGTTAGAACCCTCTGTTTCACTTTTAGCAAATTCCCAATTGTCATTTTTGAGGTAATAGAAATTAAATTGATCGGCTTTTGATCCTTGAAAGATCCCGGATGCAGAATCTATTAAGTAAGATTCTAAGTAATTTGCGATTTTATCTCTTCGAAAGGGTTTGAATCCTGTATGAAAAATGGGATTCATCTCTCCTTTCAAAATTTCATAACGTTCTAATGCATGATAATAATCTCTATTATAAGGAGCATATGCACCTTGAGCCCAAGAACTCACCTTGATCAGACCACACAAAACCAAAAGCAGTAAAAACTTCCTCATAATCATTGAAATAAAAGACTTAGATTTGTAAATCTATAAAAAGCCATCAAATAAAAAATGTACTCTTGTTCATTTTTAAAGGTTTTAAGCGAGTTTTATTCTTGATTTGCTCAGAGAGCCAAATAAATTCACACATTTGATTTGGATGGTTTTTCAAAAAAGAATAACTTTGCAAACTATTTCGAAAAAGGCATTTAAGATAAATAACAATACAATGAGAAAAGATATCCATCCAAACTACAGAGAAGTGGTCTTTTATGATACTTCAAGCGAATATAAGTTCATAACAAAATCTACTATCGAAACATCTGAAACTATTCAGTGGGAAGATGGAAAAGAGTATCCTCTCTTCAAAATTGAAGTGAGCTCTAACTCTCACCCATTCTACACTGGTAAGAAAATGATGTTGGATACTGCTGGTAGAGTTGAGAAATTCAACAGAAGATACGCGAAGAAATAAGCTTCATTATTTATTAAAAGTTTTAAAAGTCTCTTGGAAGTTGTTTTCCGAGAGACTTTTTTATTTTTGTGACATGGACAATGTAATTTTATTCGATGACTCTGGGATCAGAGGATCATTATTACCTTTTACTTTTACCCGACCTATCGCAGACATCCGAGTTGGGATTCTGAAAATCAGCGAGAAATGGGAAAAATATGCTGGAATAAAGCCGGGGTTTTTAACACAAAATTACCTCAGCAAGAAATTTACTTATCAGAAAAGCGAAGCAATTCTAATCAATGGCGCCTTTTGCCCTAATCCACAATTGTGGAAAGCAATCTCTGCACTTGATCACAAACAAGCACTTTGGATTAATCAAACCTTGATTGCAGTTCAATCAGGTGATCCTTCCAACTTTGATCAAGACATTGCGAAAGAAAAGCAAAGAGTTGAGTTCGAGGGAGAGTTTACCTTGATCCAAAAAACCTGGAACATTTTTGAATTCAATGCAAAAGAAATCAGAGCTGATTTTGATCTACTTACCTCAGGTAGAAAGTCAGCTGGCATTAGCGATCCCAACACAATAATCTACAATGAAAGTCAAATCTTCGTAGAAGAAGGTGCGAAAATCAAAGCAGCTGTGCTTAATGCTGAAAATGGGCCTATTTACATAGGCAAAAATACAGAAATCCAAGAAGGCGCCTTGATCAGAGGGCCATTTGCTCTTTGCGAAGGCTCCACAGTGAACATGGGAGCGAAAATGCGAGGTGACACAACTGTAGGCCCACATTCCAAAATCGGCGGCGAAGTTTCCAATTCCGTAATATTTGGATTTAGCAATAAAGGACACGATGGATTCATGGGCAATTCTGTCCTTGGTGAATGGTGTAATTTGGGAGCAGATACAAACACATCAAATTTAAAAAATAATTATGCTGCTGTAAAAGTTTGGGACTACATCAAAGGTGGCTTTTCGAATACTGGGCTGCAATTTTGCGGTTTAATGATGGGAGACCATTCCAAATCCGGCATCAATACCATGTTCAATACAGGAACTGTGGTGGGAGTTGGCGCGAATGTGTTTGGAGATGGTTATCCTAGAAATTTTATTCCCTCTTTTTCGTGGGGTGGTGCTGCTGGATTTAGCACTTTCCAAGTGAATAAATTTGAAGAGGTTGCTAAAGCTGTTATGAAAAGACGAGGACTAGAATATGATGAAGTAGAAAAAGAAATCATTCAAAAAGTTTTTGAATTGACCAAGCATTACCGTATTTGGGACAAAACACTTTAATCTGTAATTATGCTATTTTCGTCGATTCCAGGTCTTCAAGATGTCAAAGAAAAAATTCTTCAGGCAGTTAAGAATAACCACTTAGCTCACGCATTGCTTTTTCATGGCCCAGAAGGCTCTGCAAATCTTAAAATGGCCTTGGCACTTTCTACATTTTTACATTGCCAAAACCCACTAGAAGACGATGCTTGTGGGCAATGTGCCTCTTGTCTTAAAATGGCAAAATTGGTTCACCCTGATCTAAATTTTGCACTTCCAATCCCATCTCTCACCAAGAAAAAAGAGGATGAGGATGAAGAAAAAGAAACTAAAATCGATTTCACGGCATCATTTAGAAATTTTGCTTTGAACACCCCTTATGGAAATATCTCTGATTGGATCTATCACAATGATATTGAAAAGAAGCAATTGAATATTTCCAGAGCTGCTGCAAAAACTATTTTGAACACCATCTCACTAAAGTCCTTTGAAGGCGGCTACAAAATCATGTTGATTTGGGGAGTGGAATACATGAATATCCAGTCTGCAAATTCTCTTTTGAAAGTCTTAGAAGAACCTCCACCAAAGACGCTTTTCTTACTTTTAACAACACAACCTGAGCAATTGCTGACAACAATTCTCTCCCGAACTCAAAAGGTAATGATTAGGGCATTTACAGATGAAGAAATCAAAGATCACTTGGTTAAGGAAGAGCTTTGCTCCAGAGAAGCATCTGAGCAAATTGCTCCATTAGCAGATGGAAATATGCGTGAGGCCTTTAGACTTGTAGATCAAGTAGTCGATGAAAACACTACTCAGGTTCGAGATTGGTACAGACTCTGTTTTTCTTTAAAGACCGGCGAGATTATAGCTCAAGCTGAGGATTTTGCAAAAAGAGACAAAGAAGGTCAAAAATCACTTTTGTTAAGCGGAATTAATGTCCTCAGGGAAGTCATTTTAAGCAAATCGCAACTTACAGGACTGATGCGAAGTGTACCTGAAGACAGAGGTTTTATAGAAAATCTCGGAGTACACGTCCTTGATGAAGATAAAATCCTGTCTATGTATCGGCTGATGAATGAAGCCCACTATCATTTGGAAAGAAATGCAAGCCCAAAAATCCTCTTCACAGATTTATCTTTTCAACTTGCTAGAATAATGCGAAAGAAAAATTAAGCAAAGACTATGAAGAAAATAATCGGAAGGAGAGAAAGAATCACACTTCCTGACTGGAAATTAAGGATGATTCCCGCCAAAGTTGACACAGGTGCTTATACAAGTTCTATTCATTGTACATTTGTAGAGGAACGAAAAATAGACGGTGAAATGATCCTATTTTATAGGGTATTAGGCTCTACAGACAGGAAATACAAAGACATCATTCATCATACAAATGACTACACACAAAAAAAGGTTAAAAATTCTTTTGGTCAAGCTGAAGTAAGATATAAAGTGAAAACAAAAGTGATTATGTTTGATGAAGAATTCGAAGCCGAATTCACACTCACTGATAGATCTAAAATGAGAAATACCATACTCTTGGGCAGAAAAATGATTCAAGGGAGATTTTTAGTAGATGTATCTGAAGTCAATTTATCCCAAAAATCAAAAATATGAAAATTGTCATACTTTCGAGAAATTCGCATTTATACTCTACAAGGAGACTCCTAGAGGAAATACAAGCTGCAGGACATGAAGCAAAAATCATTGACCATTCCTTATGTGATATCATCATTGAGCAAGAAGGTCCGTCGATCATATATAAAGGAGAGAAAGTAGTTGGAGTTGATGCAATCATCCCAAGGATTGGTGCTTCGGTTACCTTTTATGGCACCGCAGTAGTGAGACAATTTGAATTGATGGGTACCTTTTCCGCAGTAGAATCTCAAGCTATAGTCAGAAGTAGAGATAAGCTAAGAAGTTTACAAATCCTCTCCAAAGCTGGCTTAGGAATGCCTAAAACTGCTTTTACAAACTTTTCAAAAGGTGGTGAAAAAACATTGATTGAACATGTAGGTGGTGCTCCACTGATTGTCAAACTATTGGAAGGAACTCAGGGACTTGGAGTGGTCTTAGCAGAAACCAAAAAGGCAGGCCAATCCGTAATTGAGGCTTTCCATGGATTAAAAGCGAGGATCATTGTCCAAGAATTCATCAAAGAAGCAAAGGGAGCTGATATCCGGGCGTTTATTGTCAATGGCAAAGTGGTTGGTGCTATGAAAAGGCAAGGTGCCGAAGGTGAATTCCGATCAAATCTTCACAGAGGTGGAAAGGCTACAATCATCAAACTTTCTCGTGCCGAAAAACAAGCAGCCCTGAATGCTGCTAAAGTCTTAGGGTTGGATATTGCCGGTGTAGACATGCTCCAATCTTCAAGAGGCCCATTGATTTTGGAAGTGAATAGTTCACCAGGACTTGAGGGAATAGAAAAAGCAACGGGAATAAATATCGCAGGTGAGATCGTCAAATTCATAGAAGAGTCTGTCAACAATAAATCACCGAAAAGAAAAATTAAAGAATAATGCAAAACATCAAAATAGGGACTAGAGGAAGTAAGTTGGCTCTCTGGCAAGCTTATCATGTCGCCGATCTTTTGAAATCAAATGGTATAAATAGTGAAATTGTCATTATTGATACTAAAGGTGACAAAATTCTAGACGTTTCAATTGCTAAAATAGGTAGCAAAGGAGTATTTACAGAGGAGCTAGAAGATCAATTAGCTAGCGGACAAATTGATATTGCTGTACATAGTGCCAAAGACATGCAGTCATCTTTACCTGATGGATTTGAAATAATCGCATTTACAGAACGTGAAAAAGTGAATGACATAATTCTAAGCCACCATACAGATATTGATTATAAAAACCCAAAAAAACCTTTAATCCTTGGCACCTCCTCAACTAGGAGAGTGGCCACACTAAAACACTATTATCCTCATATTCAAACAGTAGAGGTTCGAGGTAACTTGCAAACAAGAATTGCTAAAATGGAATCAGGTGTTTGCGATGCCCTTTTACTTGCTTATGCAGGTGCTCATAGAATGGGCTATGATGATTTGATTAGGCATGAATTATCTTTGGATGAATTCACTCCCGCAGTAGGACAAGGCAGTGTTGCCATCGAAGCCGCAACTGTGATGAACCCTGAAATTAAATCTAAAATCATCGCTGCAACAAATCATCAAGAAACGAATTTTAGACTCCAAGCTGAAAGAGCTTATTTGAGAGTATTAGAGGGTGGCTGTAGCATTCCCGTATTTGCCTTAGCAGATATTCAAAAAAACACACTTACACTCAAAGGTGGAATCGTAAGCCTAGATGGCTCAAAAAGAATCATTCATCAGCTATCAGGTGAAGCTAAAAATGCTGAGCAACTCGGCAAATCCTTAGCAGAAAAAGTGTTCCAATCTGGAGGACTGGAAATATTAAATGACATAAAATCTACATTAAACAAATGAAACTAAGAAACCTATTTTTGATTGGACTATCCATTTTAGCTTTTTCCAGCTGTTCTGTTGAAAAAGATTATTTGATCAAAATCGAGACCCGTCATGGTGATATGTATGCTTTACTTTTTGATGAAACACCGAAACACAAGAGTAATTTTATAGAATTAGCAGAAAATGGAAGATTTGACTCAACCCAATTCCACAGGGTGATAGAAAACTTTATGGTTCAGGGTGGAGATGTTTTTGGAAAAGAAAATCTACCCAGAGATGAATGGTACACTATCCCAGAAGAAATCAATCCTGAATTAATCCATGGGAAAGGAATGATTGCTGCTGCTAGAATGGGCAATAATGTAAATCCAGAAAGAGCCTCAAGCGGATCTCAATTTTACATCGTACAAGGAAAAGTCTATGATAAGTTGGAGCTGGTAACTGACATGCGCTTATTAGGGCAAAAATTCAATCAGTACATTAGCTTAGAAAGCAATAAAGAATTAAGAGAAAATTATTACCAACTTTATCAAGCTCAAGAATTAGATTCGATGAATAAAGTAATGCTGAGCACCAAAACTCTCTTGGAAGATTTTTACAATATTAATTTAGATAAAAAAATGACCCCTCAGCAAATTGAAACTTACACTACTGATGGAGGGACGCCACATTTGGACAACGAATACACTGTTTTTGGCAAAATTATAAAAGGCCTTGATGTAATGGAAACGATAGCAAAAGAGAAAACTGGCTTGCAAGACAAACCCCTAGAGCCTGTTTACATAAAAGTGAGTGTTTCCCACATCAACAAAAAGAAAATCACCAAGGAATTTGGGTACACTTATGAATGAATCCAGTAAAAAAACCATCCTGATCACAGGAGCAAATGGACTTTTAGGACAAAAACTAGTTCTCCAAATACTTGAAGAGGATCAATTTATTGTCATACCTACAGGCCTAGGAGACTGTCGCATTACAGATTTACGAGCCAAAGACAGATGGAAATCTTTGGACATCACTAATAGAGATGAAGTTTTAGACCTTTTTGAAAGTTTCAAACCGGATTTTGTCATCAATACAGCTGCTATGACAAATGTGGACATTTGCGAAGCAGAAAAAAATACCTGTGTTAAATTAAATATCTATGGCGTAAATAATTTAATTCATGCTTGTGAGACACTTAAAAGCCATCTGGTTCATTTATCTACGGATTTTATATTTGATGGAGAAGCTGGTCCATATTCCGAAGAGGATGCTCCAAACCCAGTAAATTATTATGGCTGGACAAAAATGAAAGCCGAGGAAAATATAAAGAATGCAAAAATAAAATGGTCTATCATCCGAACTGTTCTTGTTTATGGAATTGCCAATGACATGAGTAGATCTAATATTATACTTTGGGTGAAGAATTCCCTTGAAAAGGGCGAAACCTTACAGCTGGTAAATGACCAATTCAGAACACCAACATTAGCGGAAGACCTAGCGGAAGGTTGCCTTTTAGTAATCAAAAAACAAGCTGAAGGAGTCTTTAATATATCAGGAAAAGATCTACTTACGCCATATGATATGGCTATTGCTACCGCAGATTATTTTAATTTAGATAAATCAAAGATTAAGAAAACTAACTCTAAGGCATTTACTCAAAAGGCCAAAAGGCCAATGAAAACTGGCTTTATCATCGACAAAGCCATCAACAACTTGGGGTATTCTCCCAAAAGTTTTATGGATGGAATTGGTATTTTATCAAAACAACTTAAATTAGCCAATTCTTAACATTTCAATAATCAATCAAAAACTAATTATTCGATAAGTATGGCAGTAAAACCCGATACTGAAAGTAGAGGTCAATGGGGCTCTAGTCTAGGATTTATTATGGCAGCAGCAGGTTCTGCGGTCGGATTAGGAAACATTTGGAGATTCCCATATATCACTGGAGAAAATGGTGGTGGCGCGTTTGTATTTGTTTATATACTTTGTGTCATTCTTATTGGGATTCCACTATTATTCAATGAACTAGCGATCGGGCGCCTCACTGGTAAAAATCCAATCGGAGCTATGAAAATAGCTTCAAAAAATAAACTTTGGATGATTCCTGGCATCATGAGTGTTGTAATCTGTTTCATGGTTTTGACTTACTATTCTGTCATTGCGGGCTGGACTGTTGGTTACATCATCACAGAGTTAATCAATATTCCCGTTGATTTTGAAGTTTTCATCAGAACACCTGAGTATATTATTCCTCTGACCTTCTTTTTTATGGTGATCACTATTTTGGTAATCCTAGGAGGTGTATCAGGAGGAATTGAAAAAGCATCAAAGCTTTTGATGCCAGTTTTATTTATTCTCATCATCTTGATCGCTGGAAGAAGTGTTACTTTGGAAGGAGCTAGTGAAGGCATCAAATATTATTTACAACCTGATTTCTCTAAAATCGATGGCGGTGTAATTTTAGCTGCTTTGGGACAGGCTTTTTTCTCGATGAGTGTTGGTTGGGGACTTATGGTAACATACGGCTCGTACCTTCCTAAAAGCTCCAATTTGGTGAGTAGTGGTTTGTGGATTGGTGCTATCGATAGTTTTGTGGCTCTTCTTGGTGGATTAATGATCTTCCCAGCTGTATTTGCATTAGGCTTAAAGCCAGATGAAGGTCCTTCATTAGTATTCAAAATATTACCTGAAGTCTTCAATCAAATCCCAGGCGGATCGATAGTTGGAGCAGCATTCTTCCTACTTTTGATGGTGGCAGCTCTTACCTCTACCATCTCTATGCTAGAAGTTCCAGTTGGATACTTGATCGATGAAAAGAAAGTCTCTAGAAAGAAAGCTGCTTGGGGAGTTGGAATAGCTGCAATGCTTATCTCAATTCCTGCAATACTAAGCTCTATCGATGGCAATGTATTCAATACGGTGACTATGAAAATCGGCTCTATTTCGAAGACAGGCTGGTTTGACATCATGGATTGGACATTTGGAACATTAGCTGTTACAGTTCTTTGTCTATTGTTTGCCATATTCTCAGGATGGTCATTTAAGACGAGTGAATTGGTAGATGAAATTGCTATCGGTTCTCCAAGTTTCAAGAAAAAATTATTCTTTGGCCTCAGTGCTGGAAATATCTGGGCTTTCTTTATCAGATATGTGTGTCCTATCGTAATTGGTCTTGTTTTATTAAACTTATTCGGAGTGTTTGGCGCACCAGAAACAGGCGGTTAATATAAAAATTTGAAAATCAATGAATTAAAAGGTCATCTTAAAGTGTTTTTGAGATGACCTTTTAATTTTATATATAAATATATGTTTTTTAAATAATTTTTTGTGATATTGGCAAAGTTCACCCGACCAATATATATGAAAGTTCTTGTTGTTGATGATGATGCAATAAATAGACTAATTCTTCAGAAGCTTTTTGAAAAAGAAAATAACACTGTAAAGACAGCACAAAATGGCTGTGAAGCAATGCAGCTTTTGAATGATGAAAGTGATTTTAATATTGTAATCACAGATATAATGATGCCTGAGATGGATGGTATTCAGCTCTTGGCAGAAATAAAGCTAAATGATAAAATTAGCAGAATCCCAATTATCGGTTTTACAGCTGGAGATATTGATTACTTTCGTCAAATAAGTACAATAGCTTTTGATAGGTTACTACCAAAACCAATGGATTTCTATGAATTATATGACATAGCGCATGGATTTGTAAATAAGAGCCTTAATTGATAAACAATTAGGGCTTTTTATTTCGTTATACATAAAATGGTTATAAATTACCTTAGTAAAAGGTGCTTACATAAAAGTATTTGACTAATTGAATTATGAAAAATATCATCATTTTGATCTTTGTCTTTCTAATGGCAGGTTCATTGAGTGCTCAAGACTTCTCTATTGGCCCAAAATTCGGAGTTTCCCAAGCCAACATTGAGGTTAATGGAGATGGATTTAAAGCAGGAGATGATAAAATGGGCTACCATGTTGGGCTGTTTGTCAGAATGGGCGGCGCATCAATTTTTGTTCAACCTGAGTTTCTTTATACGAGTACTGGTGGCTTTATTATAGATGAAAACAATAATGCAACAATCGAAACAACAATTAATCGACTAGATATCCCAATGATGGTTGGCTTTAAAGTTTTAAAATTTTTTAGATTACAAGCTGGCCCAATTGCAAGTATATTACTAGACCAATCTTTTGGCGATGATCCAATAGCTGCCACTCAAAATATCGATTACAGAAGCTCAACAATAGGTTATCAAGCTGGAATAGGATTGGATTTGGGAAACCTTATATTAGATGCCAAATATGAAAGCTCTTTAGGTAAAATAGCCGGTAGTGTAGCAGGTTTTGAAACTGACCAAAGGCAAACCCAGCTTGTCCTTTCTGCTGGATTTAGATTGTTTTAAAAAAATAAAGAGAAAAGGCAAAGCTTCTCAAAACTTGTCCTTTTCTCTGAAATCCGCTATAAAAACCCCGTCCCATCTTCTGGAGAAACAATATAAAATTTAGGCGTTTTATTAAATTTTTTCTGATAAGCCTCCAAAATCTCATTTTGTAATTTTTCTACTGCATCTTGGTGTACAATATTTATAGTACAACCGCCAAATCCCCCTCCCATCATTCTACTTCCCAAAACTTCAGGTATTTCTTTGGTGAAATCCACCAAAAAATCTAATTCTTCACAGCTAACTTCGTAAAGTTTGCTCAGTCCTTGATGTGATTGATAAACTTTTCTCCCAAAGCCTTCTAAATCTCCTTTACTTAATAACTCACAAGAATCTAAAACTCTTTGATTCTCTTCAATGACAAATTTACATCTGTCATAAACTACAGCATCTAAGTTTAACTGATCCAATAAATCTATACTCACATCTCTCAAATCTCGAACATCGGCCTGAATTTGTTGAGCAGCTTTCACTCCTTCTTCACACTCTAATCTCCTTTTGTTATATGCACTATCTGCTAAAGAATGCTTTACTTGACTATCTACGAGGAGTATTTTATACTCCCCAAGATTGATCGGGAAATAGTCAAAATCCAATGTTCTACAGTCCAGTCTGATAGCAAAACCTTTTTTTCCCATTGCAGAAGCAAATTGATCCATGATTCCACATTGAACTCCTGCAAAGGTATGCTCTGCTTTTTGTGCATAATGAACCAAGGACTTCTTGGGAATATCAAACCCAAACAACTCTGACAAAGCAAAACCAACCGCACATTCAAGAGCTGCAGATGAGGATAACCCAGCTCCCACCGGAATATCTCCACCAAATACCATATCAAATCCTTTCACAGTATAGCCAGCTTGCTGAAGCTGAGAAACCACTCCCATCACATACGTTGCCCAATGGCCTATTTTGGGAGAAAATGAATAGATATCAAATGAAAATTCTTCTTCAAAATCAACAGAGTAAACTCTCGCTTTTTGAGAATCATTCTCTGCAATCGCAACTACCATTTTTTTATCTATCGCAGCAGGAAGTACAAATCCACCATTGTAATCTGTGTGTTCTCCGATTAAATTAATCCTTCCTGGAGAATAAACCAGCAATGGCTCTTGATCGAAAATGTCTATAAATGTATTTTTTATTGATTGATACATGATATTAGGGTTTAGCGGGTAGAGAATTTAAAAGTTGTTTTTGAAAAGAAGTCTTCCTCTGGCCTTAACACAACGGAAGGGAAAGCTTTTTGATTGATACTGTCTGGGAAATGCTGCGTTTCTAGACAGATTGCGGCATTTTTCTTATACGAGGTTTCATTTTTTCCTTTGATACTTCCGTCAAGATAGTTTGAAGTATAAATCTGAACGCCAGGCTCTGTAGTGGAAAGTTTCAAGGCTCTTCCACTTTTTGGCTCGTAAAGAGAAAGGCAATCTTCATGAATGTCTAATGCAAATGAATGATCTATCCCATTCCCATATTTCAATTGCCTATCATTCTGCTCAAGGGACTTTCCAATTTCTTTCTCTTCCAGAAAATCAAATGGCGTATTTCCCACAGATTTCAACTCACCTGTCGGAAAACTCTTGTCATCAACAGGTAAAAAATGCTTTGCTGCAATCTGGAGTTGATGATTTAAAATGTCTTTAGAAAAATCCCCACTTAAGTTGAAATAGGAATGATTTGTAGGATTTAAGATTGTTGTCTTATCTGTTTTTCCATGATATTCAAGAGTCAAGTCACCATCAAAACTAATCATATAAATCACTTGCATTTTGATATTTCCGGGATAGTTTTCCTCTCCTTCGGGACTTATCAGAGAAAACTCTATGCCAAGGATCTTTTCGTTTTCAATAAGCTTGGCCTTCCACACTTTTCTATCCCACCCATGTTTGCCACCATGAAGGTGAGTTGAACCTTGATTTGGCTCCAACTTGTAGCTTATACCTTCTAAATCAAATTGATTACCTTTGATTCTACCCCCTATTCTACCAATTGTAGAACCTAAATAGCAATAATTTTCTTGATAATCTTCGGACAGATATCCTTCAAAATCATCGAAACCTAAAACGATATCCTCCATTTTTCCATGTCTATCAGGAACATATAGATGGGTTAAAGTAGCACCATAATTCATCACAGAAGCTTTGATGATACCTGGAATCTCTAAAGTATAAAGTTGAATTTCTTCACCATTTGGCGCAACACCAAATGGCTCATATTTTATAGTGGGTTGACTTGACATCAGTTATAATAGGTTTGAAGTCTAAAAATAAAAGCTGAAAATCATATTACCCAATTCTACATCAAATAGATTGATAATATTTGATTTTCAGCCAGAAAAAAACTTCAATAACTTTACTTCACCTTCAAAGTAGAATTTCTTGGGATCAAAGTTGTACCCAATACAAAAGACTGTGGCTCATCAGAAACAATATCATCCAATTGATCCAAAAGATGATTAGCAGCGATTTGCCCCATCTCATAACCTGGCTGGGAGACAGTCGTCAAGGCGGGTTCTACAACCGCCGATGTTGGGTTATTTGTAAAACCCGCCAAGGCAATTTCTTCTGGAATTCTAATTCCTTTTTCCTTCAAAATCAACATCACATCAACTGCTACTGGATCGATCATCGCAAAAATAGCATCTGCACGATCTTCTTCTTCAAGAATTTTGTAGGCAATCTGACGATTTGATTCTTGATTCAGATCAGAAATATAAACTCGACTATCCTTTTCAGAAATTCCATATTCTGCCAAAGCTTTGAGATATCCTTCTTTCCGTTTCTTACTGATGTATAAGTCTTGAGGACCAGATATAAAAGCAATTTTCCTACACCCTTGCTCCAACAAATGATGAGTCACTTGATAAGCTCCATGTTCATCATCGACAGTCACTCTGGAAACTGGAATTTCCTCGGTAACACGATCAAACATGATAAATGGAATCTCTCTATCATAGAGGTCTTGTAAATGTTGATAGTTTTTTGTTTCCCTACTCAGAGAAATCAATAATCCATCAACTTGACTAGCTACAAGAACTCTGATGTTGGAAATTTCCTGAACATAGGATTCATTGGACTGACAAATCATGACATTATACCCTCTTTTATAGGCAGTATCCTGGATTCCTGATATATTACTTGAAAAAAAATGGGACTCTAATTCAGGAACAATAACACCCAAGACCTTACTTCTACTTATCCTGAGACTTTGAGCTAGAAGATTAGGCTGATAATTCATACTTTTAGCCATTTCAACGATACGCTTTTTTGTATCCGGATGCAGCTCGGGGGAGTCTTTCAATGCCCTGGAAACTGTGGAGACAGAAACATTCAGCTTCTTGGCAATCTCCTTCATTGTTACCTGATGGCCTCTTTTCATTGAAATTCTTTAGTTTAAATTACTCCTGATATAAAGTGAATAATACTGTTTGTCCAACTGCCTTCAAAGTTCGCTTATCAATCAAATCCATATTGTCATCATGGGTGTGATGATATCTCCCAAAACCAATTTCGGGAGAAAATTCAATGATATCAATCATTGGGATACCGGCATCTTTATTGACAAAGAAATGATCGTCGGTGATTTCACCTGTATCTTTTAAAATGAATAAGTCCGAATATCCTAATTCTATTCCATAATTCCACACCTTATTCACAATGTTTTTTGCGAAATACATGGAGTAGCCTTCTCTATAAAATCTAGCTCCTTTTCCACCTACCATATCAAGTAAGATCCCATAAAAGGCTTTGTAACCATTCTCGTGAGGATTTTTTGACCAATGTTGGGAGCCTAAACACCACCATGTTTGAGAATTATTTCTCAGGTTGGTTTGCTCTGGTTCTCCATCATCTTCCCCATCAAACAATATAAAATCTATCCCAACATCTGGCTTCAAATTCGAAGAAGTAATTATCCTTGCTAACTCTAAAGCTACACCAACACCCGAACCTCCATCATTTGCTCCGTCAATTGGCTCATCGATTCTTTGAGTATCTTTATCTGCTATTCTCCTTGTATCCCAATGTGCAGAGATCATGATTCGTTTTTGGGCAGATGGGTTATATGAGGCAATAATATTGGTCAAATCCCAAGTTTGATTGTCATAAGTTTTGGCTTGAAATTCTTGAGTTTGAACTTCTAATCCAAATTCTTGAAATTTAGCAATAATCCATTCTTTTGTCTGCTGATGTCCAATAGTCATGGGTACTCGTGGACCAAAATCCACTTGCTTTTGAATAAACTGATAGGCTGAATCAGCATTAAATTCAGGAACTTCTTTGTAAGTGATTTGTTCGACAACTTGATCAAAGGATTTCTTGGAATCACAAGCCCAAAAACTAACCAAAAGTAAAAATCCAAGAATGATACTATTCTTCATAAGCCCAATCAATTTTATCTTTCATGTCTTTGACAATAATACCCATGTCTTTTAACCCTCCTCTAATTTCATCCACTTTATCATAATCTCTAGCCAATTTTGCATCAGCATAAAGCTTCAATAAAACAGACAATAAACCTTGTTGATGGTCTGGCTTTTCTTCCTCAAGACCTAATATCTCTTCAATGAAAAGAACATAAGTCTGAATCATTTTCTCAAAAACCTCTTTACCCAATTCGGCTGATTTTAACTGTCCTGTATAAAGTGAATTGATTTTTTTCAATAAGTTGAAAAGATGTCCTATTGCTTGAGCTGTATTGAAGTCATCGTCCATTGCTCTGTAAGCATTGCTAATGATTTGCTCAATTTGCTGAACTTGCTTTTCATCAACTAACACTTCACTGTCTAGTTCAAACACAAGGTTTTTTGCAGTTTTCAGACCATTGATAATCTTTTTGTATCCCTTTTGAGCAGCTTTCAAAGCATCATTAGAAAAATCCAATGTCGATCTGTAATGCGCCGTCAGAATAAAATACCGAATAGTCATCGGGCTATATGCTTGCTCTAACAAATCATGTTTTCCTGTGAATAACTCTTGAAGAGTGATAAAGTTTCCTAAAGACTTACCCATTTTTTGACCATTTATCGTGATCATATTGTTATGCATCCAGTATTTGGCAGGATCTTGATGATTGCAGGCATTTCCTTGGGCGATTTCACATTCATGATGTGGAAACATTAAGTCCATCCCTCCTCCGTGAATATCAAAATGCTTCCCAAGGTACTTAGAACTCATCGCAGTACACTCCAAATGCCAACCAGGGAACCCAACTCCCCAAGGTGATTCCCATTTCATCAAATGCTCAGGTGCTGCATTTTTCCACAATGCAAAATCAACTGCATTTCTTTTTTCGGTCTGCCCATCCAAATCCCGACTACCAGAAACTAACTCTTCAAGAACTCTCCCTGATAGCTTCCCATATTTTTGCGTCTCATTATACTTTAAGACATCGAAATACACTGATCCATTTACTTCATAAGCTAGACCTTCCTCCAAAATCGCTTGAACAAGCGCAATCTGCTCAGGAATATGTCCCGTCGCTCTAGGCTCAATACTTGGCTTGATGGTATTCAAAGCCAACATATCTCTATGATAAGAATCTGTATATTGTTGCGCTACCTCCATTGGCTCGAGCTGCTCCAACTTTGCTTTTTTGGCAATTTTATCTTCCCCCTCATCCGCATCACCTTGTAAATGTCCCACATCCGTAATATTCCTGACGTAGCGAACTTTCATTCCTAAATGTGATAGGTATCTATATACAGTATCGAATGTTATCGCAGGTCTTCCATGCCCAAGATGCGCATCACCATAGACTGTAGGACCACACACGTACATTCCTACAAAAGGTGGATTGATTGGTTCAAAGATTTCCTTTGTCCTTGAAAGGGTATTGTATATTTTCAATTGGGAGTGATGTGTCATAATTATCATCTTGCAGTTTACCTGAACGAGCAAACTAAAATACTATAAAGAATAAAATAAGTCTGCAAATTAGCTTTTAGAATTTATCTTGCGAAGAAACTGGGCAGTTTTAAGCTTATTTTAATCCTAATTCAATGATTATACTATTTATTTCATCTTTTGTGAGGTTGTCAAGTTCACTTTTATCATAGATGTAAACTAAATAGACTTCCTCTTCTCTTCTCAACATAAAAGATATCACTCTAGCACCACCAGATTTACCTCTATTTTTAGAAGAAATTGAAATCCTGATTTTATAAAGATTTTGACCTAAGGGAATCCCAAAATCAGGTTCTTCCGAAAGCTTTTCAATCAGTACTTCAAGTTCATTTTTTAAAGAAGGATATTTCTTCGTTAATTTTTTAAAAAGCTTTTTGAATACTGGAGTGATTACTACTTCAAAGCTCATTTAAAAAGTCTTTAGCTGTTTGCTTCGGTAATTTACCTTCTCTGATAAGCTTAACTTCAGCAAGACTAACTTTTAGATTATTCAGAGTGTCTTCGTCGACATCTTCAACCTTCACATAATCAAGTGTTTTGATGAATTCAAGAAAAGTATTGTACTTTTTTTCCGAGATATTTAAAGTTAGCTGTTTCATATTATTTCCAAAATAAATTTACACTTGAGCCTATTTGATTTCATTCTTGTAAATCTGTTTCCTCAGTAAACAAATTTACATTAATAATAGGTCAATTTCAAAAACGTTTCTTTCCTCTTAAATTAACCCTTAAAAATAAATATTTATCATAAAAAAGGTCTGAACATAATTTTGTCCAGACCTTTTTGATTTAGCTATTTATACTTTTCAACTCACTCAATGCTTGAAATGTCTCACTCCTGTCATCACCATACTCATTCCATTTGCATCACAAAAATCAATTGAATCCTGATCTTTGATAGACCCTCCTGGTTGAACTACAGCTGAGATTCCTTCTTTGGAAGCGATTTCTACACAATCAGGGAATGGGAAAAATGCATCCGATGCCATCACTGCTCCTTTCAATTCAAAACCAAAAGACTTGGCTTTTTCAATCGCTTGCCTCAATGCATCTACACGGGAAGTCTGTCCAACTCCTGATGCAAAAAGTTGCGTGCTATTGCTCAAGATAATCGTGTTCGATTTGGTATGTTTACATACTTTCGCAGCAAAAACTAACGCATCTTGCTCTTCTTCAGTAGGAACTACTTTTGTAACTACTTTGAAATCAGCTTTGGTCTCAGTTTGCAAATCTTTGTCTTGTTCAATGATCCCGTTAAGCAAGGTTTTGATTTGCTTGGTTCCTTCAATCTGGATTTTCTGTCTCAAAAGGATTCTGTTTTTCTTTCCTTTCAACAAGGACAAAGCATCTTCATCAAATGATGGCGCGATCAACACTTCAAAGAAAAGGCTATTCATTTCTTCCGCTGCGGCTAAATCTACATTTTGGTTGGTAATCAATACCCCGCCAAAAGCAGAAGTCGTATCTGCTTCAAATGCTTTTTGGTACGCCACTTTCACCGAATCAGCTATCGCAACGCCACAGGAATTGGTATGCTTCAAGATTGCAAAAGCAGTTTCACCCTTAAATTCAGCGATCAAAGCAACTGCTGCGTCAACATCTACCAAATTATTGTAAGAAAGATCCTTACCGTTCAATTGATCAAATAACTCTTCTAAGTCACCATAAAAATGTGCTGCCTGATGTGGATTTTCTCCATATCTCAAAGCTTTTGCTTTTGATTCGGATACTTTTAAAGCAGGAATTCCTTCTGCTCTATTGAAGTAATTAAAAATATGTGTGTCATAATTTGATGAAACTTGGAAAGCTTGAGCTGCAAAGTACCTTCTATCTTCCAAAGTAGTCGCACCATCTTGCGCTTTCAATCTTTCTTCCAACTCACCATATTGCGCTTTGGATGCGATGATGGTGACATCTTTGAAATTCTTAGCGGCTGCACGAATCAAAGAAATACCTCCAATATCAATTTTTTCAATTATATCAGCCTCTGACGCACCCGAAGCCACAGTTTCTTCAAAAGGATACAAATCCACTATTACCAAATCTATCGCAGGTATATCAAATTCCGTAGCTTGAGAAATATCGCCATCATGATCTCTTCTGTGAAGAATTCCACCGAAGATTTTTGGATGCAAAGTTTTAACTCTCCCTCCGAAAATAGATGGATATCCTGTCAATTCTTCAACAGGAATCACCTCAGCACCTTGCTCTTCAATGAATTTTTGAGTGCCTCCTGTAGAGTAAATTTTTACTCCCTGAGCTTTAAGCTGAGCGATTATAGGTTCAAGATTGTCTTTGTAAAAGACTGAAATTAAAGCGGATTGGATTTTTTTGGTAGCCATGTTTTTTGGTTACTACAGGGAGATTTTTCACGAATGGATAAATCTAATTGCTGTAGCTATATTTTTTGGTGAATAATTTTTCAAGTCGCAAAGGTAGGAAAACCAAGGGATTAAAGCAGGCTTTCTATTACATTTGGAAAGTATTTATGCTCCAATTCATGAACTTTATTGGCTATATCCTCTGGAGAGTCTTTTTCCAAAACCTCCACTCCAGCCTGAAAAATCACTTTCCCCTCATCATAATTTTCATTCACCAAGTGAATAGTAATTCCTGTTTCTTTGTCTCCAGCATCTTTTACTGCTTGATGAACATACATCCCGTACATCCCCTTCCCTCCATGCTTTGGAAGTAAGGCCGGGTGGATATTCACTATTTTATCCGGAAAATTCTTAATGAACTCATCAGGAATCTTAAGTAAAAACCCTGCTAACACAACCAAGTCTATTTCTAAACTGAGCAATTTAGCTGTCAGCATTCCTGATTCTAACTCCTTTTTTGAAAAAGTAAATGAAGGAACATTATATTTTTTGGCCCGCTCTAGTACAAAAGCCTCTTTTTTATTTGATGCTACCAAGGAAACTTGGGCTTTTTCAGTTTTAGAAAAATACTCCATGATTTTTTCAGCATTGGATCCACTTCCTGAGGCAAGAATTGCTATTTTTTTCAAGGTGATTAGCTTTTTAGATTTGGAAAAGTAAAATTACAGATTTCTCAAGAAGAATTTAAATGTTTCCAGATTCATTGGGCAACCTTTAGTGGTATTTTCCCCGTTAAGCTATCTGAAACTAATACTAAATTATATGAGAAATCTCCTGTTTTTATCCATCCTTGCTTTAATGATTTCATCCTGTACTGTTGTAAGACAAGGTGAGGTCGGAGTCAAACGTAAATTCGGTAAATTAAATAGCAACATTTCTGATGCCGGACTTATCAGCTACAATCCCTTCACCACTACAGTGATAAAAGTCCCTGTCAGAACCGTCAATCAAGAAGTTAAACTTAATCTTCCGAGCAAAGAAGGATTGACAATAGAATCAGAAATTTCAATCCTCTACAGTATCGAAAAGGATAAAGTCCCATTTATCCTTGAAGATGTGGGCACAAATTATGAAAGGGTACTGATCATGAACGTTTTCAGATCTGCCGCTGCAGATGTGACCGCTCAATATATGGCTAAAGACATGCACTCGGGTATGCGTGGACAAATCGAGAATCAAATAAAAGATCGCATGCATGAATCCCTTTTAGAAAGAGGGTTTGTCATAGAAAAAGTATTGATGAAAAGCATCCAACTTCCTGTAGAACTTAGTCGTGCTATAGAAAGAAAACTTCAAGCGGAACAGGAAGCTCAGCAGATGCAATATGTACTCGATAGAGAACGACAGGAAGCAGAAAGAAGACGCATTGAAGCGGAAGGAACCCGAAATGCTCAAATGATTCTTGCTGAAGGTTTGGTCAGAGAGATCATAGAATTAAGAAGTATCGAAGCTTTCCGTGAACTTGCCAACTCACCCAATACCAAAATCATCATCACCGATGGCAAAACTCCTTATCTGATCAATAGTCAGAAGGATTAAGGGCGGAAAAAAAATAAATATAATTGATCAAGCAGATCTTTAGTGATGAGTCATCCAAAAAGACTTGCTTATTTTTCGTTTTATTTTAGATAAAACTGCAAATTGAAATTAAATTAAAAAATTTGATTATGTTGACTCAAGCGGAAGTTAAAAAGCAATTAAAAAATCTGCCAGAGGAATTTTCACTTGATGATTTGGTTGAACAACTGATAGTAATTCAGAAAATCGAAAAAGGTCTGAACAAAAGAAAACTTCTCCCATGATTTTTAGCCAAGCAAGATGGCAATGACTTTTACATTTTTTTTTTAATAGCCTATCCCATAGCCTTTGAAAATTGCTGAAACCAGAATGATCGATCTTTTCATCTGTGATCACCCGGAAAATCTGTGTTATCAGCGTTCTACAACAGCCCCATACTAATAATCCCAGTCAACATCAGCAGCTTGGATAAAATGCTCAACTGTGTAAAGTGCTCCTTGCGATCCGCATTGTAAATCTTGTACATAAATAAAAAGAATAAGAAACTCATCCCCCCAAAATAATAGAATAGGGAAGCACTATTAATCTTAAAAGTGACCGTCATTATAGCACAAACAAAAGCAATTGCGATCACAAAAATCACCCTTTTGGTATTTCGAAACCCAAGCACAATCGGTAATGTCTTGCAACCATGCTTCCTGTCCCCTTGCCTATCCTCTATATCCTTGATTATCTCACGGATCAAGTTGATGAAAAATGCAAAAATCGCATAGGTTAGCACCAGTAATTCCGATTGCTGATAGTAATACCCTACAATCCATATCGCTACACCAGTCAATAATGCCACAACAAAATTGCCTATAAATGGCAAGCGCTTCAGCTGATTGCTATAAAGCCAAAGTAGGAAAGCCGAAACAAAAGTAATCACTCCTACCCGAGGACTTACATACCAAGCAATCCCAATACCCGTGAAATTTAAAACTGTATGAAAAAAAATCACCATCCTACGTTTAACACCCTTTCCAATAATCACCTCATCAGGCTTATTGATATAATCAATTTTCACATCATAATAATCATTGATCATATATCCAGAAGCGGTAATGATCACCGTAGAGAAAACCAATAAATATAAATTGACATCCTGAACCACAGGCAAACCCTGCCTACTTGTCTCCACCAAAAAATAAGCAGTCATCAGTTGCGCAAAAGCAACTATGATCAAATTAGCAGGACGGCTGATTTTGAATAAACTCCAAAAAGAAAATGATTGAGCCATGTATGTAGTTGGATTACAATGTAAAAATAAGACAAGAATCTGGCATTGGAAGGAAGAAGGGTAATTTAGATTGTAGATGCTGAAATAAAAATGTTTGGCTAAAACCTTAAATATATAAAGATGCTTGGTAAGGATGGGCTAAAGCACCATCCCAATTGAAAACACTAAAATATTGATTTTTTTTAATCTTACAGTTTTCCAATTTTCCAATCCGACACGCCTGTGCCTATGGCGTAGCGGACAAATTCTTCAACTCTCTGCTATCAAAGCTATGCTTTATCGACAACCAAGTCACCTCGACGCTAGGAGAGGTCTCGTCTTTCCTAGATTCCTCCTTCTGAATTGCCTCCTGCTTTAGCTGGAGGATAAAATAATAATTTATGATGATAAGGAGGGGGTTTAGCCAAAAATCCAAACAAAATATCTTTGCGAAACTTAGCTCCTCCCCTTCCTTTGCGAGAACCCTTTACCTTTCCTCCGCCAAAGCAACTTTCAACTGAAAATAAGAATACCTTTCTCCAAAGTGCTCTTTTAATGGCTTCAAAAAATGTGTCCCCTGTCGTCTGTAAGCCAATCGAATATTGAGAAGATCATCTTTTGAAAGAAATTTCTCCGCATCAAGTTCCTTTTTCTTGACCATATTCACCAAATGATCTTCCACAGTATTGAAAGTCATCCCTCTTGCTTCTGCGATTTGATAAATATTTTTTCCTTCATTGAAAAGTTTCATCGTCATCAACTCAGACTGCGAATTCCGAAGTGGTTTGGTTCTTTGGGTTAGAATCTTTCGCTTGGGAGTAAGCTTGTTTTTCTCCGCATAGTCAGCAATTATTTTCATAAAATCACTTCCATAACTCTGTGCTTTCACCTGTCCAACACCAGAAATCTCCAAGAATGATTGTTCATCAATCGGCAAATAAGTAGCCATCTCAACCAAGGAACTGTCAGCAAAAACCACATAAGGAGGTACGCCACTTTTCTGTGCAATCGAAAATCTCAATGCTTTCAATTCATCTAACAATTCTTCATGATATGTACTCGGTTTATTGGAGACTTCTGGCAAAGCCTCTTCCATCGGCAGCAAAATTTTCTCTTTAGCCTTTAACTTTTGCCAAGCGAATTCTGTGAGTTTCAGGGTTGGAAACTGTGCTCCAGCTTCTGCCAAATAATCCTCTTGAACCAGTTTGTCGCACAAATCCTTCCAAAAGGACTCAGGCCTGTCTTTCCCAATCCCATAAACACTTAAGCTTTGATGTGCTTCTTGTACTTTGGCGGATTTGGAGCCTCGGAGGATCAACAACACATAGCCAATCCCGAAACTTTCTCCTAATCTTGCAATGGTGGATAGCAACATCTGCGAGGGAATAGTCATGTCTTGCCTATTCCCTTTTTGGAAGCAAATGTCACAATTGCCACAATCTCCTGTATGGTCTTCTCCAAAGTAATTCAATAAAAATTTCCTCCGACAAATTTTCGTCTGACAGAATGATTTCATCTTTTCCAGCTTCTCTTGCATCACATGGGCAAACTCCTGATTATCTCCCCGATCCAGCATTCTGCCCAAGGTATTGGCATCTTGACCTGAGTAAAAAAGCAAGGCATCACTCGGCAGGCCATCTCGACCTGCCCTTCCTGTTTCCTGATAGTAACCTTCTACATTCTGGGGCATATTCATGTGAACAACAAATCGCACATTTGATTTATCTATCCCCATTCCAAAAGCTATGGTTGCCACCATGATTTTCACTTCATCTTTGATGAAAAGTTCTTGATTTTTCTCCCGCTCCTCTCTTGGCAACCCCGCATGATAAGGCAAAGCTGATAATCCTCGGGCTTGCAATTCGGAGGCGGTTTCTTCTACATTTTTTCTAGAAAGACAATAAATTACACCTGAGTCTTTTTTATGGAAATCCAAAAATTCCAACAGTTTCCCCATTGCATCTCTTTTCGCAGTAACCCGATAGGTGATATTGCTTCTGTCAAAAGAGGAAATAAACCACTGTGGCGTTTTTAACCCCAACTTATCAGCAATATCCTTTCTAGTCAACTTATCCGCCGTAGCCGTCAATGCGATAAAGGGTATTTGAGGAAATGATTTTCTCAACTCGCCAATTTTCAAATATTCAGGCCTAAAATCATGTCCCCATTGGGAAACACAATGTGCTTCATCTATAGCGACGAGAGATAAATTCACGGTTTTCAAAAAGTCTATCAATGGATAATCACCTCTATACAAGCGCTCCGGAGCAATGTATAAAAGCTTGATTTTTCCTGATTGAATCTGTGAAGAAATAAAGCGCTGCTCACTTTGACTTTGAGAGGAATTTAAAAAAGCGGCAGGAATTCCATTCGCATTTAAAGCATCTACTTGATCCTTCATCAAAGAGATCAAAGGCGAAATCACCAATGTCAATCCATCAAAAATCATTGCAGGAACTTGGTAACATACAGATTTCCCTCCACCTGTCGGCATCAAGACAATGGTGTCTTTTTTTGAAAGAACTGATTGAATAATCTGCTTCTGATTTCCCCTAAATTCAGAATACCCAAAAAATTCCTTTAGTATTCCTTCTGACTTAACTACTGATTCAGCTTGGTTCATGGCTTATTGGTAAGTAAAAATGAAAATTGAAATTAATAAATCTACAGCATTCAAGAAAAAGAACTCCGCTTATTCATAGTTAAATAAGTACTTCTTGGATAAGATATTTCATTTCATTTTTTACCTATTTGAATAAAAAATATGCTTATTTATACTTTTTAACTGGCTAAATATAAGATTATTGGACTTTGGAATAGAAATTGCATACTTATTAATATAATTTATTTTCAACTAAACCAATATATTGTTATGTCTTTAAACTTGAAAATCAAAGGAAATTGGAATGAAATGAAAGGTAAACTCAAAGAGAAATACGGAGAGTTAACCGATGATGATTTAGCTTACGCAGAAGGTCAGGAAGATCAACTGCTAGGTAAACTTCAGAAGAAAACTGGAGCCGCTAAAGAAGAATTAAGCAAGTTCCTCTTCGACAAAGATGGAGATGTTAAATAGAATAAAATTAGAAATTAAGAAGCTCGGTTAATCCCGGGCTTTTTTTTTGATATTTTTCTAATTCTTATCGAATTCAAATTAGCAAAATCACTTTCAGTGGAATTTCGTTTGATTTCATTAAATTTGATACATATAATATAAACCCAAAGGAAAATGGCATACTATCATAGACTTGGAAATATCCCTCCCAAAAGACATACGCAATTCAGACAGCCAGACGGCAGCTTGTATAAAGAGGAATTGGTGAGCTCAAAGGGATTTTCAGGAATCTACTCAAACTTATATCATATCCACAATCCAAATAATGTACAGAAGATCGGTAAACCCACTCCATTTGATTGGGAAATAGCCAAAGAACATGGATTAAATCAAACGCATCTCAAAACAGCAGGTGTAGGAACTACAGGGAAAGATTACCTGAGTGCGAGAAAAATGCTGATGATGAACAATGATGTGATGATGGGAATTTGCTCACCGGAGCAAAGAAAGATGGATTATTTTTTCAAAAATGCAGATGGTGACGAATTGCTTTACATTCATGACGGTGAAGGGGTCATGTATTCACAGTTTGGGAAATTGGAAGTTCGACAAGGAGATTATATTGTCATTCCAAGGACGACCATCTATAGATTTGAATTCAAAGAAGAAGGACCGCTTCGTATTTTGGTTATCGAGTCAAAAGGACCTATAGAAACTGTCAAAAGATATAGAAATGAGGTCGGACAACTGTTAGAGCATTCTCCTTATTGTGAACGTGACATCCGTCCACCGCATGAAATGCACACAGAAAGTGAAAAAGGAGAATATCTCATACAGATCAAGAAACAGGGAATGCTTCACCCCTACACCTATGGGCACAGCCCCTTGGATATCGTAGGCTGGGATGGCTATCTCTACCCTTATGCACTATCGATCCATGACTTTGAACCGATTACTGGACGAATTCATCAGCCACCGCCGGTACATCAGACTTTCCAAGCCTGGGGATTTGTAATTTGCTCTTTTGTGCCAAGATTATTTGATTACCACCCACTGTCCATTCCAGCACCATACAATCACAGCAACATAGACTCTGACGAGATTTTATATTATGCCGAAGGTGAATTTATGAGTAGAAAAGGAATCGACAGAGGTTCGTTTACCTTACACATGGGAGGATTGCCACATGGCCCACATCCTGGAACAGTTGAAAAATCAATCGGAGCAAAAGCCACCGAAGAACTTGCAGTTATGCTAGACACATTCAAACCCATGTTTGTCACCACCCAAGGCCTAGAATTCGTAGATCCAAATTATCCTATGAGTTGGACGGAGTAAAACTCTTATTTTGTGGCTGATGCAGGAAACATAAATGATGTTAAAATAGAAAAAGAAACGCCGAAAACGTTTCTTTTTCTATTTATAAAGCAAGTATAAACTGCAATCGGGGGCACTCCGTGCTAGAAATAAATCATTTCAACAGTACATCCGCTTTCACACCAGTCGCCAGTAAAAACGGAGTAAATACTATATTTGGACTGCTAAGCTGCGGCGCACAAGTGTGGACCGTTAGCCGTTGACTGCTGACGATTTTCAACTTCTTTTCATCCAGCTTCTGCCATCACTTGTTGAATAATATAAACCTTTGGTTGTAGTGCCTAATATTTCCCTGCCATTATCTATCAGGTCTAAGAAATCGCCACAAGTGCTCCCAACATAGCGGGTCATCCAACTTCTTCCACTACTCGTTGAATATTCAATTTTATTGGGTTGGGTAGGACTAATTCTAATTAGTTCCTTCCCCCTATTAATCATAAATCCCATTTCATCTAAGTCTTAATTTTTGCTTACTCTTTACAGTTTTCAGCATCCCTGTTTTTGACAAAAATCAATTGACCTTTAGCCAAAATATGTCTTTCTACAATCTTTGTCTAATTTTTTAAAGGCTTGAATTAGTCCTTTAAAAAATTTACAGTTATGGGTTAATATTCCACCTCTTTCAGTGAAATACGAACTTTAATTACTTAACCTTTTAGCCTTTTACTATTTAATTCTTCAAGAATTTCTTGGGCTCTATTATTTGATATTCCAAGCCTAGAAGCTAATCGGTTCAAGATTCTTAAACCATTTTCAGACAATTCACCATCCTTAAGTATTTCATTGTACTCTTTTATATATTCTAATTCAGAAGAGTCATGATTGAAGTTGCCTATCAAGTTATTTTCGAGTTCAATTGCTTTATTCATGGAAAGCCCAAGTTTTTGGCGCAATCTTTCTAGTGCATTCCTTTCTACTTGATCAATAACCCCATCCTCAAGCATAAATTTAACTTCATCCAAATAATGAAGTTCTTCTTTAGAAAGCTCTTTAGGTTTAGGATTATAGATTTCTTTAAGATTATCTACAGATTCAAATTCGATCTCAACTTCATATTTTATTGACTCAGACTGACCAAATGAATTTTCTACTAGATAATCTACTCCTACACCCGCATCTACAAAGAAAGTTTTGAATGCCGCTTTCACATTTGTTCTTTCATTATCGCTTATAGTAAAAGAATTCCTAGAGTTAATAATTTCGTGATGTGACAACAAATCACCGTTAGCTCTTTGTTTATATAACATTTGCCAAGAAGATTCGTGATCAAACCAAATTAAGTCTTCTGGGATATATGGTGCTTTTTTTGGTAAAAAACTCTGTTTAAGAGTCCGAGACTCAGATAAATCATCATTCCTTTGATGATTTATTTCTTTTTTTAAACTAAGTTCCCCTTTATTTTTGATTGCACTTTTTCCTACTCCAATTGAAGCATCAATATCTAACTTCGAGTTTTTATTTAGATCTTTTTGGTTACCGTACTCTTTTTTGATTTTCATTGACTTAGCACCTAATGCTTGTACTAGCTGGTTAAACTCCTGAAATCTATGCTCTACCAAAAAATTATCGTATTCAGAAAAAGGGATATACTGATTATTAAGACATGGATGACCAACATACAATTGATCTTCTTTAGGATGTCCAACCGGGAATTTTAGAGAATGAGGTATTCTATTTGAATTTAAAACTAAGAAGGTTTGGGAAATATCAATTTTCTCTTCGTGCCTACTAAAAAGAATTAGTTTTCTTTTATTATATGGTAAATCGACAAATACTTTTTCTAACTTTTTGTTACTTTCCTCTAATTTTTTAGTGTACTCCAATATTTTTGAATTTTCTTTACAGCAATTTATAGCGGCTTTTAAATTTAATATTGCACCATTAATATCATCTATTTCTAAAAGACATTGAGCTTTCAAATGATAATATACATGATAGTTTGATTCATCGTTATCAATTCTATTTTCAATTATAATGTTTAGTTCCTTAATTGCTCTCTTAAACTGATTTTTCTCGATAAAAACTAATGAAATAATGTATCGGACATACGCATTTTCTGTGTCAGCATCTTTCAAAAAAAGGTCACAAAGTAATAAAACATTTTCCAGCCATAATTGCTTGTCTTCTTCAAGATCGGGTTCTTCCCCTAACTGTTGTAAAAAATATGTAAATTTTAATTCTAGGTAATTCTCAATGATCTGATTAATATACCTTTCTATAATTCTTCTATTCTCTTTTGGTGCATTAAGTCGAGAGTATCCAAATATTCTTTCGGGAATTTCAATTTCCTCGTCATTAAATGACAAAATAAACGTGTAGTTTTTGGTATCAAAGTAAAACCTTTTTACATCGCTCCAATATATTTTAATGATCCTATTATAATCAGTAGATATTATTGAAATATAATGAATCGTCATCAACAAAGAATCACTATTATGCTCCCCTAAAAATAAAACTTCTATTTCTTCATCAATTTGATGTTCATTCGTGGCGCTTATTAAAAGATTTTCAGAAATTGGATCTACGTAAACATCAATAGCACCTTCCAATTCTGCTATTTCTCTTAAAATTTCTTTAATATCCATTATTTGTAAAGTGTAAGTTTTAAAATAGTTTTCTTATGAAAGATCTTCAATCATGATATAAGTTATTCACAAGTTAAACTTATAAATTATATACTAAAATTTAGTAATAAAAATAATATTTTAACTAGTTTTTAGTGTTTTAAAAATCATTAGCCTGCACATAATTTCTATTAATACTGAATTATCTTTCTCTTCCCTTTCTATTTTGAATCACAAACAGAGTTAAATAAACTTTTTGTCAGGAATAGTTGACTTACAAGGCTTCTTGGAGTAAAATCAAAATTCCATCTTCAAGTGAATTTAAGACATGTCCTTTATTAGCAAGTTCATTTTTGTAGAAGTTTTTGTAACCTGAAATAAGCTGTTGAAAAGTGATTTTATTACTCTCTAGAATCCTCTTCAATATTTCATGTTTTTTTCGATTGTGGTCTCATTCCATTCTGATGAATTTGGATCAAACAAGGTCCTCAAAGTTCTATGCCTGTATAAATTTCCAAATATTTCATCTACTACGTCTTGATAATGTTTCATAAGATTTTATTTATGTGTGTATCCGTTTAATAAGAATTCCTGATCTAGTGACACTAAAATTATAAAATTTATAGCCAACAGTTGATCGATCACTAGCTCCTCTGGTTTTTTCTTTTAATACCCTGGATATTTCAAATGCCATTTCTCGTCAGGGAAATCATAATAACTCTTACAGCCAATAGCTAAATCAACCCCTATCTCTTCAACAATATCTTTGAACATCAGATTATCTTTCCAGTCCTGTGGTATTTGATTCTTTCCAACTATAAGTCCTACGATGTTTCCCGTAATAGCTCCTGTGCTATCTGAATCACCACTGTGATTGATTGCTGTAACAACAGCTTTTTTAAAGTCGTTTTGATAGTGTAAGGAACAAAGTAAGGAAATAGCCAATGCCTCTTCAGCTACCCAACCTTCTCCAATCATTTTAATTTCAAGGTTTGAAATATCCTTGTTTATATAGCTTCTGTGGATATCAAGCGCCAACTTGATACTATCGTAAACTTCCTCGTGCCCTTTCCATCTTTTTAGGATTTCAAGTCCATTTGAAATGGACGCCTGCAAATCCAAACCATTAGATATGTCTGCTATTATAGCAGATAAAAGTCCCCCACTCAAGTAGCCAGATGTATGCCCGTGAGTAATAGCGCATATTTTGGCACCTTCTTCAAATGCAACCTCTCGGTCATGACTAAAGATCAATCCAGCGGGAGCAATTCGCATCACGGTGCCGCATCCCTTGCTATCATTGATTGGCTTTTCAAAAGTACCCATTTCCCCACTTTGAAGAGATGAAATACAAGTGCCTCCTGGAGATCTTCTTTTATAGAGCTCTTTTCTCTTAATCAACCAGCCTTCCTCAAAACCGGAAAGATCATTCATTTTAGAAATCTTCAAACCCTGCGTATTCAGCCACCTCAGGTATGAATAATAGGTGATTTGAGTTTGTGCACCACCTATGCCTTTTAAAACAGCCCTGTGCTTAGCTCTCAATAGTCCTTCCGCTGTAAATAGCAGCATCTGCGTATCATCTGTAAATTCACCCTTGCCATTTGGATATTCTACATAAGATTGGACACCCGAGTCACCATACTTGCTGATAATAGATTCGTGATTCAAAAACTCGATTGGCGCACCCAAAGCATCACCAATAGCTCCTCCTAAAATGCAGCCTAGGTATTTGTCTTTTTTATCAAGATTATTCATAGTTCAAAATGCTTAAGTTGTGGATTAATTCTGATTTCAAGATTGAGAAAATTAAACATAAAGAAGATTTTCCCTCTGTAAGGGAAACTCATCATACATTCTATAGGCTACAAGTTTCCCACCTTTTGCAACACTGTAGTCTAAGCAACAGATATTATCTTTATAAAGAGAAGGTTCTCCTTTTAACCAATAATGCCCAAAAAACACTTTTTTGTCATCAGCTGGGTAATAGTTTAATGAGTTTATTCCTCCAATTTGAACTTGCTTATCAGGCAAATTTTCAAAGGGTTCTATACTGATAGATTTATAGGTCATGGTAGAAGGGTCTTCCCACCATTTTATTCTAATTTCTGTTCTCTTGGTTCCATCTTTATCGGTAAAGAATAAACCTTCTGGCATTTTCAATTCATTTCCTTTCAAAGTTGTCTCTATCGCCTGATGAAGCAGAGAATCTTCTTTAACAGATTGATAAATAAGCTCATCATTTAATCTACCATTGATGAGATTTTCTTTAAGGTATTGGATACTTTTTTCATCCCAGCAGGCATGTACAGCTCGGAATTGTTCATTCTCGTAGAAAATTGGCAGTGTTTTGAACCATTCAAGATACATTTCATATTCGCTCTGCCTATTTTGAAATTGTTGTATTGTTGCCTGGTGCTGAATCATATTTTTGAGAGAATGCTTTCTTAAGTGCCCGCCTTGTGGTGATTCGAAATGAAAGCAAATGGCATTATACTCGTGATTTCCCATTAAGGCGATGGCGTTTCCACTATCAACCATACTCTTCACGATTTCAAGTGTCTCTCTAATTTGAGGGCCTCTGTCTATATAATCTCCTACAAACAAGGCTTTCCTTTCAGGGTGTGAATAGATTCCGTTTCTTTTGGAATAGCCTAATTTTAAAAGTAAAGCTTCAAGTTTGTCTGCATGTCCGTGTATGTCACCAATAAAATCTATCATATTTTTATAAAATTTACTATATCCCTAAGATAAACTTACCCTCCGCCAAACTGTGTCTTTGTCAAGAAATTTATTTCCTTTCTCAGGAAAAAATTAGCTAGGATATTTCTTTCCATAGAATCCAAGATTTAATACTACTTTCAATATTCTCCTTTAAATCTGAGATGTTAGCATTTGTTTGCCTAATTTTCATCCTTGAAGTAAGTTTTGAGTCGGCAAACTTAGCTCTTGGGATATGCTTGTATAGTACATTTACACTCCAAGCAAAACCAAGATCAAATGTATTTCCGGATTCTGAAATGAGTCTGTCTTCATGTCTTGTAACCGGCATCCCTTGCCATGTTTTTAATCCATCAAAAAAAGCATCTCCAATTTTCACTGGTCTTTCTTCCTTGATCTGACAGACAAAGAAGGTTCCCCAGCTTGGAACAATCACCAAGTCTCCTTTTGCCATTTTTAAAAAATTCCAGAGGTTAAACCTTGTTTTGGGAATTGAACTCCAAGTCATTTGAAATAGCTCATTAAAATAGTCCCAGTCATCTAACAATACTTTGTCGATGATTTCATTATTTATCATATCAGAAAAACCGATTGATAGATATCCATTTTCCAGTAGCGGATAAGATAATTCAGGATGGTGTGAAATTCTGTGTAACCAATAATTCATTTTTTATCTGTTTAATCTTTAATAATTCCCTTCAGATCATCCCAATCTTTCCATCAATTCCCCCATCAACCATTCATCAGCTTCTTTAAAAGCAGAGCGAAGAGAAAGATTTCCTTTTTGCTTTCTCAGCTGTTCAAAGTCCAATACTTTTTGATTGCCTTGAAAGCAGTTAGCCGTTTTAATTGAGGCTTTTCTCCAAAAATCCCCTTCAAACTCAAAGGGCAATGAACACAAGCCTTCAGTTATCAAACCTTTAGAATCTAAGTAATTTGTGATTGGCGAGTACATGAAGGTCCCTGTAAACCTCCCTAGTGCAGCAACAAGAATAATCCTTCCTTGCAAGTTGTACAGTTGTTGTTTGATCTGATCTGATAGCTCCAGCTGCATTGGTACTTCCTTTTTCAAAAACCTATGACCACCATAATAATCGTAAGCCGAATGAGGTGGTGTAAATTGGATAAACTCACAATTCATCTTTGATGTACGGGGCCTTTTATCAGTGATAAAGGTGATGCTATCAACTTTCAGATTATCACTACTTCGTCCGATCATTTTTGAAGCAGCAGTCCCTAAGGCTACTAAATGGATTTCTTCTTTTTGAGTATAACTCAAAATAGAAGGCGCAACCGCCAATATTGGCAGCGATTTCACAAAATCTCTTCTTTTCATATTCCAAAGATCTATTGAACCTCTGCCAAAATATGTCTTAATAAAATATAACTCCGACGTATTTTGGCGAAGCTTATGCTTATCTTTAAAACATGAGCAAGTTAGATTCTTTAATTAGACAGGCGGAAATTATCAAATTAGCCAGAAGAAAGGCTTTTGACTGGGAAACTCTTGAAAATCACTTGGCAAGGAAGGAAGAAGACCTTGACAGGGAATTGATCATTTCCAAGCGGACATTCAACCGGGATTTGGCAGAGATCAATGAGTTTTTTGGCATCTCCATCAAATTTGATTTCAAATCCGGCCAATATGCCATCGATACCGAAGGAAGCAGCGAACAAAACATACAGCTTTTAGAAGTTTTTGATACCCTTCAACTCTTTAGTAAAAGAGGAAAAGTACCTCCTTATGTTTTTATGGAGCAGAAAGTAGCCAAAGGCACAGAGCACTTTTCTACCATCATCAAGGCCATAGAACATAGCAAAAAGATTCAGATTACTTATGGTAAATATTGGAAATGGGAAACAGAAGAAAGAATTCTAAAACCACTAGCCCTGAAAGAATTCAAACAGCGTTGGTACTTGCTGACTTTAGACGAAAATGATCAATTCAAAGTCTTTGCGCTAGATCGGGTTCACGAGATAAGCTTAACCAAAGAAAGATTTACAGTCAATCGACAGATTGATTTTGAGGTCTATTTCCAGGATCTGTTTGGCATTATTAATACACCTGGCAACCCTGTTGAAGATGTCGTCCTAACTTTCACAGAATTCAAAGGTCGCTATATTAAATCTCTTCCATTGCATGCAAGTCAGGAGATCTTGGTAGATGAAGACAATATTTTAACCATTCGCCTCAAAGTAAAAATCGAATATGAACTTATTGCTGAAATACTTTCACACGGTGACGAGGTCAGAGTAGATGCTCCAGAGAAATTAAAGGAGATAGTGAGAGGGAAGGCGAGGAATATTGTTGATGGTAAGATTGGGTAAGCCCTGAATTATTCATTTTAAGATTGAACGCTAGCATTCATTTCAATATACCATGAATACATTATTCCATATTCCGATATGGAATAATCAATTCTTACAACTGACATTATTTCAGAGTTAACGTTCCTTTGGCTTTAAAAATATTGAAACTATCAGCCCAATTGCTACAACCACATCTACAATATTCCAAATATCTCTGCCAAGTGCGATTTTGAAAAATGGCTGAAATAATAAAGCAAGTCCACCATAAACAATCATTTCAGTCGATTTACCTTGTTCATGACCATTAAATGCAAGTATTGCGAAACCCAACATTCCAATAAATCTTACGAGTTGATAAAAACCATAAGGCATATCTAATAGACATAAAAGGAATAGAATTGAAAGTATAACTTTTATAGTATTTATGAAATTCATTATTAGATCTCTCTTTTAAAAGTCTTTTGAAAATTGAGCAAATAATCAAAGCCTAATCTTATTTACAATACTTATTACCTACTTCTGCGCATTAATCCCTCTATTAATTAACTCCTTAACAACACCGAACATCATAGCTGTAAAGTCCTCTTTGAATTCTTTGTTGTCGGAATAGAGTTTATAAAGGTCAAAATTGGTAGTGATGTGTTTGAGGAGCTCTTCCCCCACTACTTTGTCACTGGTAATTCTTGCATTTTGATCGTCCGAATGTTGAATGGAACTTATAAGCTCTTTATTTTTAGCAACATCAGTAGCAATGTTTTCAGCCATTTGCCGGACTTTGTCAGCATCTTCAAATTGAGTTCCATATCGATCATTAAAGGTTTTAAGAATATTGGATAACCTGTCCTTTTCAGCATCACTAGAACCTCCTCGCATATCGGTTGGAATAGGATTCAAATCTTGACCTTGCTCCATTACTATACTGGTAGTAGCTTCCAACTGCAAACGGTAACTATCCATATCAATATTGTCTAAAATCCCTTGAGCTAAGTCTATCGGCGTATCACCACCTAATTTACTTTGCAGATGATTGAGGAAAATATAGAGTCGTTCCAAGTATGGATTTTCAAATGGTACGATTTGAGAAAGAAAAATATAAAGTCGAACATACGTTTTTACTTTTGCTCTAAAATCAGCTTGTTGCTCTTCAGAAAGATCTTTTCTGAATATTTCTGTTGAAGTATCCAGCATGGCATGTAATTGATCAACTGGAACATTTGCAAGTATCTTCTCCGAAAATTCATAGACTTGATCATTCGTATAGACTTGAAAATTGTCTAAAGCATCCTGAAGATCAAAGAGTTTATTGGGATCAGTGGCCTCGCCTAAAATCGTACTCTCAAAATAAGGCTTAAATGCATTTTCAATATCTTCTGCGGAATTTGCAAAGTCCAAAACAAACGTATCTTTCTTTAAAGGATGACTTCTGTTCAACCTCGAAAGTGTTTGTACAGCATTCACTCCTCCTAGTTTCTTATCTACATACATGGTATGCAAAAGTGGTTGATCAAAACCTGTTTGGAATTTATTCGCTACCAACAAAAATCGATATTCATTTTTTTTAAACTCGCTTGGAATATTTGCACTTGAAAATCCGTTTAAACTGGCTTCTGTTTGTCCGTCAATTTCTCCTGAAAATGCTACCACTGATAAAAATGGGCTATTGATTTTCAGTAAATAATCGTCAAATGCCTTTTTGTATTTTACTGCATTGGCTCTGGAACTCGTTACCAACATTGCTTTTGCAAAACCTCCTATTCGCTTTTTACGTATTACATTTTCCATAAAATGCTCAATGATTAAAATGGCTTTCTTTTTTATGGCATGTTCGTGGCTCTCTACATAATGTTTGAGTTTCTTTTGTGCTTTCAATTTATCATATTCAGGGTCATCTTCAATCTTTTTCAGTAAGGCATAATAACTCTGATAGGTAGTGTAATTCTGCAATACGTCCATAATAAAACCTTCTTCAATGGCTTGTTTCATTGAATACAAATGAAAGGCTCTGAATTTGGTTTTGCCGTCATCTTGATACGGAACACCGAATAATTCCAAGGTTTTATTCTTTGGTGTGGCAGTAAATGCGAAGTAACTGGCATTTGGTAATAGCTTTCTAGATTTAATTAGTTCTGCAATTAAATCTTCGCCAGTTAGGGTATCACCATCCTCGGTTTTAAATTCTTCTTCTTCTTTGAGATGTTGAGACAGGGCGTGCCCTGTCTGTACTGATGAAGAAAGGGTTTCGTTCAGTTTTCTTGCCATTTGTCCGCTCAAACTACTGTGGGCTTCATCTATGATGATGGCAAAATTATTCCCTGGCAAATCCCCTATATCTTCTACAATGTGAGGGAATTTCTGAATGGTGGTAATGATGATTTTTTTGCCTTCTTCGAGAGCTTGTTTCAGTTGTTTACTGCCTTCGGTAATGGCTTCAACTACACCTTTTACTTGCTGATACTGTTTGATGTTCTCCCTGATTTGAGCATCTAACACTCTGCGGTCTGTTACTACAATTACCGTATCAAAAATGTTGTTTTGTCCTGATTTGTCGTGTAAACCAACCAACTGATGAGCCAACCAAGAAATGGAGTTGGACTTGCCCGAACCAGCAGAATGTTGAATCAAATATTTTTGTCCTGAACCTTTTTCTTGTGCATCTGCCAATAAATTGCGAACAGCGACCAATTGGTGATAGCGTGGGAAAATCAGTTTCTTTTCCTTTCGGGTTCTGACTTTACCCTTTTCATCTAAGTACTCCTTTTCTTCGGTAATGAGTTGACAAAAATTCTGAATAACGTCCGTTAAACTGCTTTTAGTCAAAACCTCTTTCCACAAATAATCTGTTTTTATGCCTCCGTTGGGTGGATTTCCTGCTCCATTGTTATATCCTTTATTGAAAGGCAAAAAGTATGATTTCTCTTTTTTGAGTTGGGTACACATCCAAACTTCTTCGGTATCCACTGCAAAATTCACCATTAACCTACCTAAGCGAAACAGTTCTTCATTTGGGTCTCGATCTGTTTTATATTGCTTAATGGCATGCTGTACATTTTGTTTGGTCAGCTCATTCTTCAACTCAAAAGAAATAATTGGAATCCCATTGATGAAAAGCATCAAGTCTAAAGACTTCTTATTCTGTGGCGAAAAATAAACTTGCCTCATGACCGAAAATGAATTGGCTTGATACAAGATACTAGCTGAAACATTATAATTGGAAACAGGCTTATCATAAAACAAATGGAGCTTAGTATCGGTAAAGCCGTCGGTAATGCCTTTTCGCAATACTTCTATCACCCCCTTCGCTTGTATTTGGTCATTCAAGCGTTTGATTATTTTTTGCTCGTAAAGGTCTTTGTGGTAGGTTTTGAGTTTTGCGACTGATTTAGGTTGCGTAGCTTCTAAAAATTCAAACAATAAGGCACTATCCAAACAAGCCACATTATCGTAAGCGGTATTTTCACGAAGTAAATAGCCATTATCATTGACCAAGTATTGGGCAATGTGGGTTTCTAATCCTTTTTCTGTGGTGTCTGTTGTCATATTTCTTATTTATTCCTCTGTTATTCCCTCAATTACTCCATCAGTTATTCCCTCAATCCATAATTTCAAACGCAAGTCAGCTATCTCGCCACTTTGGCGAGTATTTGGCGAGATAAAGTTAAAATTCAAGTTAATCACTTTTATATCTCGCCAAAATGGCGAGCAAGTGGCGAGCAAGAATGATTTTATTCTCTGGCAGTATTCTATCTCGCCACTTTGGCGAGTATGTGGCGAGTGATTATTCATTAATAACATATTTTAAATATTTCCCACCACCTTCTTTCCTAAGTAAATTTAACTCCACCCATCGTTTCAGCATCCTTTCAGCGGTACGTGACGCAATTCCTGTTTGTTCAACAAACTCCGATTTAGAGTAATACTTTTTGTTTCTAAACAGTTCAAATAAACTTAATTCCTGATCATCTAACTCTTCTATTTCACCAACTATCGACAATTCTTTCACGCCTTCAATAGTTCTTGGAAAGGTCAAGGTCAAAAATGGTTCTTTGAACGTATATTTTGGAATTGGCAAACCGTGCTCTTTGTTCAAAGACTTAAACGTTTTCATTCCAAATCCTTTCTCCTCCACATAATCCATCAAGCTAAATGCATAGGTTATAATATGATTTCTGCTCAATGAAGGAGCTTCAAAGGTGTTTAGTTCTTCTAGTGAAATCGCAGGAAGCGGTTTGCCTGGACTCGTTACTATTATTTTATCTTCATCTATTTTGATTTCGCATTTGGCACCTTCAATTTCATAATCTCTGTGCACTAATGCGTTGACAATAGCTTCTCGTAAAACTTCAATAGGAAAGTCCGGAACATCTTTTCGTTTGAAGCCACTAGTGTCTTTTGAAAGTGGTAATACTTTTTTCAACCATTCTTCAATTTGGTCGGGTAAAAGCACTAATGCCTGATCAAAATCTTTCGGCTCAATTTTACTACTGCCGTAGCTCACGTGGGCTTTTAACACTGCATTTTTGAATTTAGCACGTGGGTTTTTACCAAAAAGGAGTATTCCGTAGCCTGTAGGGACATACTTCTTCTTTTCCTTGTCCAACTCCATTGCTCCAAAATCAGATAAGTATTCAAGAAAAGCTTCGTCTGTAGGCTTGAAATCCAAATTGGCTTCTTTGATGAACTTTCGAAGAGCTTCATCTGAAAACTTACTACTGTCATAGTTGGCAACTGGCAGTTCAAATGGGGTACGTAAATCCTCTTCCTGCTCAGCTTCTATTTTACGTTGTAGTGCTTGTTTCAAAAATACCTTGTTTTCTTCCTCAATAATTCGTTGAAACTCTCGGTCAAACATTTTGTATTCTACACTGTGTTTTTCCAAATGTCTGATGCCATTGCCTTTTGGGTCTTTGTCTTCTATACCAATAAATACTTTTTTGATTCTTGCATTTGTTACTCTTCGGCAACAAGGCACTTTGGGTGGATTGCGTTCTACGCAAGGTTCAAGGGTGGTGTATAAAATACAATCTGCTACATTTTCATTCGCCAATTTTCTTTCTAACAAAGTAAATTCAGCGTGGTCACCTTCACGAAGTTCACCCCTGTAGGCTGTTTCAACACGACCATCAGGAAAAAGCAAAACAGCACCAACCTTAGGTGGTACTTTACCATCTTCTCTAGGTTCATTAACGCTTTTATTCATTACGTCAATGGCTAATTGCATCAATTCCTTGTGTGTATATTGCTTCTTACTCATTCTTCTATCGTTTGATATTCTTCTCCATCCTCTGCCGCCATACTGATTTCTTCTTCTATTTCCTCATAAGTTTCCTCTTCCGATATTTCAGGCACATCATACCCCCTCACATCAATTTTACCCGTAACCGCTTCGGCTATCAAAGCCGTTTTGTATTCTTCAACTAGAGAAATTTCTTTTTTGATTATTGCTTTTAACTCATTTTCTCTTTCAATTAATTTAATTAGTTCTTTTTGTAGCGAAATGTCTGGCACAGGGATTTTTTCTTTAATTAAATACCTAGGGTTTAGTGGACGATTTCTTCCTGCTGCTCCTCTTGAATGATAATCCAATAATAAATGACCTTCAGAAATTGTAAAAAATGAAAAAAGATATTCTGGGATAATTACATTTAAATCACAATTTAAAACTGGATATCTGTGAGAAGCAACACATCCATCATCTTCTAAATCAACTAACGCAACCGAACCTTCCCAAGCGAACTGACCACTTAATATCACGTCACCTTTCTTTATATAGAAGAAACTAGAATCTCCTAATTCTTTTCCAAGGATAGATTCCTTATGAAACAATCCTCGACCTCTATTATACAATCCAACTGGTGTGTATAATTCATTTTCAAGTCGCTCAATTGGTCTATGTATAAGATTTGCAACCGATGACAGTCTCAGATATTTTACATTTTGGGAATTTACCAGTTCTTTCGTTAATGACTTTCTTCTTTCAGCATACAAAGCAAGTAGTTGCTTCTTCTTTTGGATAAAGCGATTGATTTTTGCCAGTTTGTAATCTAAAAAGCGGGCTATGGCGGTTTGTTCTTCTTTGGGGGGAACAGGAAAAAGAAAGTTTTTGAAATTATCTGATGGCATTCTCCATCTACCTAATTGAGCCGCACCTTGACCTTCTGCAAAGAAAATTTTCTGCTTGTAGCACATTTGCAAAAGTCTAAGCATGTAATTTTTATCAGACTCGTTATCTATTTGAGCAAAAACACGATAATCTGGGCTAATTACACCGTCATATTTGGAAATATCAACATACCCAGTGAGTAAGTCCATATGATTCATCCCAAATTCACCAGTGTAAATTCTTTGGTACTTGGAATAATCCATTGCAAGTTGTCCGCCTCCAGAAGTGATATCTTTTATTTTTATTCCCTTTTGAGTTATTGACAAAACATTTAAACCTAATTCACCTGCAATTCTTTTTTGGATTTGAAAAATATACTTCAGTTTCCTCACCTCCCAATGCTCCGGAATATCTCCTATCCATGCAATACTACTATATCTATATGTATCATAGGAGTTATAATTCTTCATCTGACTCAGGGCTTAAATGATCAATAATTTCTTCCCAGCGGGCTTTGAGCAAGGCTTTGTTAGGTAGTTGGGTTTGGTACTCAGCTATCATTGCGGGGCTTAGGTTGCGGCTCATTGCATATTCTACAACCGTATCATCTTTGCCTTTGCAAAGTAAAATACCTATACTGGGGTTTTCATGAGGTTTGCGAATATCGCAGTCTAAGGCTTCCAAATAAAAATTAAGTTGCCCCAAATGCTCAGGTTTAAAGCGGTCTATTTTCAATTCTATTGCCACCATACAATTCAAGCTCCTATTGTAAAACAGCAAATCCACCGCAAAATCTTGATTGCCTACCTGCAAGGGATATTCCTCACCCATAAAAGCGAAGTCACGCCCAAACTCCAATAAGAATTTGGTGATATTTTCCGATATCCCTTTCCGTAAATCACTTTCTTGATGGCTTTCTGGGATATTGAGCAACTCCAAAACATAAGAGTCTTTGAAGGTGTTGGTGATGTCTTGGGGTAATTCTCTCGGCAGTGACGAGAGTTTTGCATTGCCCAACATCACTCTTTCAAAACAAGCAGTATTAATTTGTCTTTCAAGTTCTCTGACGCTCCATTTTTCTTTTATCGCAAAGCGCAAATAAAACTCTCGTTCCTCTTCAGTTTTGCAAGGCACAATCAGCTTGTGGTGAGACCAACTTAATTCTCGCCACAATGTGGCGAGTTTTTCATTGCTTTTATATGTTTCATAAAACTGTTTCATCCTCCAGATATTCTGAGCAGAAAAGCCTTTGATGTTTTGTTCACGGCTTTGGATATAGTTTGCCAAATCTTGTACGACAGATTCACCCCAAGCCTTTTTTGCTACCTGATCGCTCACATATTGACCAATGCTCCAATACAACATCACCAATTCTTGATTGACTGTTTTAAAAGCTTTGCTTCGGGCATTTACAATCAGTTGAGTTATATGTTCAAATTGATGCTGTAATTCCATTATTCTACAATTTCTTTGAGAAGATTTTCTGTTTCTTGCTCTAAAGTCATAATATCCGCAGCAATATCGCTTAAGGCCCTTAGAGGTTCATATTGATAAAAATACTTTGTGAATGGGATCTCAAAACCAACTTTCATTTTGGTTTTATCATACCAAGCGCCTGGAGCAAAGGGCAAAACTTCTCTTTTGAAATAATCAGCTATGCTTTCTTTCATTGGCACATTCTCTGTATCTTTTAAAGTGCTATCGCTTTTAGGTTTTCCTTTGGTGTCTTTGATGATATTGCCTTTTTCATCTCTTTCAGGTTGATGCACCGTGATTTGATAAAAGCCAAAATCCTCATTGTCGAAAATCTTGCTGTATTCGTTCTCCTCAAAAGCAAAACACATTTCCTGTATGATTTGGATGTGGTTAGCAGTTAATTCCACTCGTTTACTACCCAAACTTTTTCGCATTTTTTGATAAAAGCCCTCTGAAGAAGCATTAATCAACTGCACTTTACCTTTTCTGCGTTCTTCTTTGACATTGGTCAATAGCCAGATATAGGTAGTGATTCCTGTGTTGTAAAACATATCATTGGGCAACTGAATGATGCATTCCAACAAATCATTTTCCAATATGTATTGACGAATACCGCTTTCGCTGCTGCCTGCATCTCCGGTAAACAAAGCCGAACCATTGTGAATGGAAGCAATACGACTACCACCGTCTTTAGGGTCTTTCATTTTAGAAAGCATATGGAGCATAAACATCAACTGTCCGTCATTGCTTCGGGAAGTCAAACAGGTTTCTTCCAATTCACCTTTAAAGTTTTTAATCTTTAGGTTGAAACGTCTGTCTTTAATCTCTACTTTTTTGCCTGTGCCTACATTCAAATTTTCTTGGTCTTGCTTCCAAGTAGTGCCGTAAGGCGGATTGGTAAGCATAAAGTTGAATTTCAAATCAGGGTCAAAACCGTATTCGCTCAACGTAGAACCAAACTTGATTTTGTCGGGGTCTTCATTTTTCAGCAACATATCCGATTTACAAGTGGCGTACATTTCTCCTGTGTTTTCTTGCCCGTACAAATGGAAAGTAGCCGTTGATTTGATTTCTCCTTCGGGGTTGGTAGCAAAAAGTTTGGATTGGGTAAGCATAGCACCCGAACCCGCACAAGGGTCATACACCAAGAATGTGCCTTTTTGGATTTTGTCTTTTACAGGCAAATAGACCAAATGTGTCATTAACTCAATAATTTCTCTTGGTGTAAAATGTCGCCCTGCGGCTGCATTGGTTTTTTCATTGAATCTGCGAATCAAGTCCTCAAACATATAGCCCATTGCCATTGGCGATATTTTGTCGGGGCTGAGTTCAACTTTAGGGTTACAAAATTTTTCAATTAATGAAAAAGTGATACCTGTTTCCTCAAAAGTATTTAGCTGGTTGCGGAATTTAAACTTAGAAATAATATCCTGTACATTTTCTGAAAAGCCATTGAGGTAATCCAAAAAGTTGGCATCAATATTTTTGGGGTCATCCAAGAGCTTTTTCATTGTGTATGGCGAAGTGTTGTAAAACGCCAAACCACTGCCATGCAATTCGCTGGTCAATAGTCCAGAAACATTGTCAATCTTGCTTTTAAACTCGTTGTGCGTTTGCAGCACCTTGTCTTTGGTCGGTTCCAATGCCAAGTCCAAACGCCTTAAAACGGTCATTGGCAGGATAACATCTTGATACTGATTTTCAAGAAATTTATTTATTAATACATCATCCGCAACTGTCCAAATGAAGTTGATGATAGATTGTAAGTTTTGTGTGTTTATACTCATATTGATTATTGCTTCTTTTTAAATGTAATTTCAATAGAAATGAATCTCTATGTAAATATGTATTTTATGTATTGTCAATTATTTATTTTTTATTGAAAAATCCCTGAAAAGTCTTCCATAAAACTGCTCTTCTTCATCAGTTTTATAAAATCTTCATATTTTTCTGCCTTTACAATGCTTCTTTTAAGTCGGTTGTAATAGAAGCTTCTTTTAAGATTAAACCAAAAATAGGATTGCATAGTATTGAGTCTTCCTGAAATCACTAAGGGTAAAAAGATCAGTGCAGCTATGATTAGAGTTACTGTCTTAAAAGTTTCATGCGAAACAGAAAATCCTATTATACCAAACAAAAGACAAACAATGGATAATATAAATTCAATTCCATACTTTGATATAAAATCATTTTCAGGTCCTAACTCAAGTCTTGGGCTATTAAAAATATTCTTTTTTAATTCTATAAAACCTTCCTTATTTGGATAAGGAGGTTCATAGAAGTTAAACTTATTATATTTAATTTCCATAGTTGATGTGATTCAAAAGTTACAATCCAAATTAAATGTTTTCACATACTTCCTTTTACCAAAATGTAACTACTCAGGTTGTAAATTAGCTATATGATTTAGATTTTCTAAGATATTTCCCGAACGTTTGATCAGGGTATCCACGACGGATCTTATAACACTGAAGTTTTCAGCTCCATTGTTGGATTTGAACTGTCCTGATATTTTTTGTTTCACCTTGATGTTGCGTATGGCTCTTTCAGAGGCATTGTTATCCGGTGGTACTTTTTGGTGATAGAGAAAAGTAAAAAGTGACTTTCTGTATTTCAGGAGTCTTTTTTGTAGGGATACTGCTTCTTTATGTTTTGACTCTACAGGTTGGGCGAGTAGGTTATCCATCTTCTCTTCAATGGAAGCAATACTCCTGCTATTCTCTGGATCTGGTAGTTTTTTGAGTTTTCTCTTCAGTGAGATAGCTTCCCTGAACAGGGCCCTAAGGCTGTCAGCCCATTTAGATTTATAGCGTTCAACAATGTAGTTGAGCTCCCTAAGCAGATGTGCACAACAGAGCTGGTGCAGGTTTTCCGAATAGTTGAAGTATGCCCTCCATGCATCGTGGCACAATACTGCCTTTCCGAACCCATCGGGAAAATGTGTATTCATCGCCTTAAGTCCACGTGATTCAGATATAGCTAACAGGGTGAGTTCCTCGGTCTGATAAGTCCAGACCCACTGTTTGTTTCCATCCACTTTAGCCCCAGTCTCGTCAGCTCCTATCACAGGACTTTTAGAGACTGCCGTCTTTATCTTTGCATATATTGGTGCAGACTTGCGGGCAAACCTACCGATAATGTTATCGATACTCCCCTCGCTGAGATTAATACCGAAGCAGTCCCTGAGAAGTTCTTTCATCCTTCTATAGGGAACATACTGTCTGGCATGCAGATAACCGACAATGGTTTCAACACCGCTCCCGTACTGTATGGGGGCATTGATATTGTCAGGGAATGACCCACTGATCTTTTCTCCACAGGAACAGTTTTTGGAAAAGATTCTATGCTCGGTACATACCACTTTAATCACAGGAAGATCCAGGACCTGTCTTTTGGAGGACAGTTCTGCTGGAACCGCCGACAGATCACCACCACAGCAGGTACAGAATAAAGGGATGTGGTTTTCTATTATGTCCGGGGAGGATGTCATTTCAAGGGTATGGCCTTTGTGTCCAGGCTGACCGCCGGTTTTGCGCCCTGTATCCTGACGGAGACTCTGATTTTTTTTGGGGCGGTTCTCGTCTTTTGAAGGGGGAACCGAGCTGTTGCGGCTGTTTTTGGGATTACGGTAACGGGCAAGCTCATTTTCCAAATCGGATACCCTAGATTTTAAAGACTTGACCTGCTCCATAAGCTGGAGGTTCATCTTGATCAGTTCCTGAATAAGCGTATCCCTGTGGTCCAATATACTATAGAAATGTTTCCTGAATATCAGCACATAATCCCATGAATACCAATAATCCACGCTGTTTTTCCCCACAAAAAAATGTGGATAAACCAACTTTAAAGCTGATTTTCGTACATTCACATACAAATACGCATCAATACACCACAGAGGGCAACAAGACTCCAAATACTTGAATATCGGTCAGTAAATAATGTACCTGAGTAGTTACACCAAAATTAATTTAATAATATTAAGGAAAAACTATTTTGCATTATAGTTTCAATGTTTTTTACTCTTAATAATTAATCCCATTGAAAAACTACAATCAATGTTTTGTTATTGGTTACGACTTTATTGTTTGGCTTATGACAGAATTCTTTATATTCAGAATATCAATCAAAATCCACTTCTTCTTCCTCAATCCCATTAAGATTCAGTAAGCTATTGATCGTTTCATCCATACTTTTACATAATCACCTTCCAAATCCCTTAAGTCTAAATTCGTTCAATTCGTGAAATTAGTGGCCATGTCATTATAACACTCCCCATTTGTTGGACCAAAAGTATCAGTTGCTAAGTTAATTTATTTATTTGTTAATACTTCTTTAGTTGTCCTATTTCCCAAGGGTACCCTTGGGAAATAGGACAACTAACTTTTACTTTATGCTGCTTTTCGGGTTGGCCCATAATATCTTTCCCCAGGCTTCTCCCTAGTGGTATGATGAACCTTTTGGTTGTAATATTCAATATACCATTTGACACCTTTGAGCAGGTCATAACCGTCCTCGCTTGGGTTCAGATAGATGTAATCATACTTGATCGACTTCCAGAACCTTTCAATATATACATTGTCCAAAGCCCTTCCCTTTCCGTCCATTGATACTTTGATATCCAGCCCTTCAAGGTAATTGATCCATAAGGCTGATGTGTACTGGCTTCCCTGATCGGAATTGACTATCTCTGGCTTACCATTTTCTCTGATGGCCTCTTCGATTACCTGCTTACACCATTTGGCGTCCTGACTGTTGGATATACCCCATGACAGTATCCTTCTGCTGTAAACATCCATGACTGCGGTCAGGAACATAAACCCCTTCTGCATCGGAATGTAGGTGATATCGGTTACCCACACTTGGTTGGGCCTTTCAATCTTTAAGTTCCTGAGAAGATAAGGCCTGATATATTCACGCAAACCGGATTTGGTAAGGTTCTTCCTCCTGTAAAGGGTTTCCCTGCCCATCAGCCTGAAAAGCCTCCTGATGCGCTTTGGGCCGACAACGAAGCCCAGTCCTGTCAACAGATAGACCATCGACACAACGCCTTCAGTAGGGTGATCGGTAAGATGCCTGTCCATGATTCCCATCAGTTTCAGATTGATCTCGTTTTCCCCTTTTGGTTTGTAATATAGACTGCTTCGGGGAACCTCCAATACTTCACACTGTTTCCTTATAGAAAGCCCCTTATAATCGGAACAAACCAATGTCGCCCGGTCTTTCATATCCCCAGTTTCTTGCAGCTTTTTTTTAAAAAGTCATTCTCTACTTTTAGCTCTCCGATCTGGGCATAGAGCTGCTCAAGGGCAGGGCCTTCTTCCTTTTTCTTTGAATGATCCTTTTCAAATACAGCTGACATATTATCCAAAAACTCACCCTTCCACTTGGAGATAATCACAGGGCTAACATCGAACTTCTTGGACAATTCAGCCAATGTAAACTGATTCTTGATTGCTTCAAGGGCCACTTTTGCCTTGAACTCAGGAGAAAACTTTCGTCTTGTTTGCTTGTTCATAAGGTTAAATTTAAACGGTTTTTTTTAACTTAACCTCTGGTCTCAATTTTGGGGAGTATTATACATTCCCTGAAATAGGTTGACCGTTTTTAACCCTTAAATTAGATGTTAAAGACTGGAAAAAGGATTAATTCCCAAAGGAGATTTTCTGAAGAGTTTAAACGTAAATTGGTTGATGATTATGAGAAAGGGATAATGTCTGTTGCTCAGATGGAGCGTTTTTATAATATTAGAAATGGTCTTATCTACAATTGGATTTATAAGTATTCGACGTATAATGAAAAAAATGTTAGGATAGTTGAGATGAAAGATAGTCAGACAAACAAGCTAAAGGAACTGGAAGAAAAGGTCAAGGAATTGGAACGCGCAGTAGGTCAGAAGCAGATAATGATTGATTACTTAGAGAAGATGATTGATCTGGCCAAGGAGAACTATTCGATTGATATTAAAAAAAACTCCAACACCCCACACTCTGGTGGTTCCAAGACAACCGACAAGCTATGAGTTATTCACTCAATTCACTTTACGAGGTCGTAGGCGTGAGCAAGCAAGCTGTTCATCAGGCTAAGAAAAGACAGGAAGCCTTTGATCTTGAGGTTTCCGAATTGGTAATCTTAGCAGATAAGCTCAAGGAAGAACACCCTGATTGTGGGGTTGAAAAGATGTATTATACATTGCGCCCATCCTTTATGGGTAGGGATCAGTTCTGTGAGATTTTCATGGAATTAGGTTATGGAGTCAAACGTGTAAGTAATTATCATAGAACTACTTATAGCGGGGCTTATATTTATCCCAACCTGATAGAGGGGATGGGAATAAAAAGGCCATTTCAGGTAATCCAAAGCGATATAACCTATTTTCACTTAAACGGTGAGCATTATTATTTGGTGTTTATCATTGACGTTTATACCAGATTGGTAGTAGGATATGCAGTCAACGAAAATCTGAGGACAGAAGGAAATATAGCGGCTATGAAAATGGCTCTCAAGATAATGAATTACCAGTCTTGGGGCTTGATCCATCATTCAGACAGAGGATCCCAGTATAGTAGTAAGGAATATACCTGTTTACTAAAAGAAAACCATATTCACATCAGTATGGGAACAGTTGCATGGGAAAACCCTTATGCTGAACGAATCAACGGAATTATTAAAAATGAATACCTCAAAAGATGGCAGATTAAGGACTTAAAAGACCTGAAGAAAAAAGTGGGAAAAGCAGTTGAACACTACAATACAAAAAGACTACACAGAGCTTTCAAAATGAAATTTACTCCTATGGGATTTTATCAAAAATTAGTACATTTATCTGCCCAAGAAAGACCGACGGTGATTGTTTATACCGAAGGAAAGAAAAACTTCGAAGGGGCGTCGAGCCCCTACGAAGTTTGCCCAAGAGAAGAACCTCTGGCTCATGATTGCCCGATGGAAATACTTAATGAATGTTGAACCAAACGGTCAACGCTATTTAGGGAAGTACATGCTTCTTGCCTCTTCTATCTCACGTCTCATATCTCACGTCTATTATCTATTCTTCCTATCGGTATGCCAGCTTCAAAGCGGGCGAATAAAGATGTATGTTTATACTTCAAATGAGCCCAATGAAGAAGATGGTATGCCTGAGACTAGCCTGAAAATTTCGAACTTTGAAATTTTCAAATGCATGCAAATCAAGCTAGACCCATTAATAAGTTTGAACCTGCTTAAAAAGACAACTCTAAATAATTGGACTTCATTTGATTATTCTCTAATTGGCGTTTTTCAGCACGCCCTAAATAGGGAAAAGAGGTTTTTAATCTCTTGTATCTTTACTCTTGCTTCTTGTCTCTTAAATTAGTCTCATTTCCCATCCACAATCTCCAAAATCGGCTGCCCTGTGGCTCCATTTGGAAGACGGGTACCAAGCATAATAGATAAGGTCGGTGCGATATCGGTAACTGTCACATATCTTGAGCTACTGCCTGCTTTAACTCCCCATCCCATAAATACAATCGGCACATGGGTATCATAAGTATAACCTGTTCCGTGCGTGGTACCTTTATATGAACTACTTAACCAAGCGGGCTCCAAAATCAATAATAAATCTCCTGAAGCTTTGTGATTGAAACCCATTTGAAGTAAAGATTTTTTCCCTTGGGTATACTCAAATTTCTTCATATCAGTAGCGGTATACACTTCTTTGATTCCTTCAAAACCAAGAAGGAAGTCAGCCAAGGATCTTTGGATTTCTTCTACGGCTACTCCTTTTTCTTTGGCTAAAGTATGATTGATAAATACCTGCTCGTTTGAAAAATTCGAGATCCAATTTCCTTCACCAAATTTCTCCGAAGTAAACCCTCTCATTTGTGTCAGGATAAATCTATTATTGAAATTACCAGCAGGAATATGCTCACTTTTCATATAATCCACAATATCGGCTACAGCGTGATCTGCTGTCAAGAAAACTAAATATTCATCCTTCCCATATTCTTTATCCAGGTAAGCAAAAAACTTCTCCAACTCCCTGTCTAGTCTAAGGTAATTATCTTCCACTTCTACAGAAGTTGGTCCAAACCTGTGTCCAATATAATCCGGAGAAGAAAAACTCACTGCTAGCAGATCTGTCTCCCCATTTTTTCCCAACTGCTCACCTTCCAAAGCCGCATAGGCCATATCCAAAGTAATGGAGTTTCCATAAGGAGTGGTAGAAATCAAGCCAAATCCTCCATTATCTTTCATCAATGATTTCAAATCATAAGGAAATGCTGTATTGTCTTTTCCAATAAACGGCCCTTCGAATTCATTGTCATCAGCAATACTTTGTACATAAGTCTCAATTGGAAAAAGTGTCTCCCACTTGTCAGAAAGATACTTTTCTGCTAATTTTTTATTATTAAAGGCTTTCACCCATGCTGGCAATTCATTGTAATAGTAGGTCGATGTCATGAAATTACCAGTCTTACTATCAAACCAATAAGCATCTCCCAAATGTCCGGCAGGCAAAGACGCTCCTCTATCTTTGATCGCAAGGGCAACTACTTTTGAACGCTTATTTGTAGAAAATCTCAATTCATCAGAAATCGTCGTAGAAAGCATATTTCTTGGTGAAATCTGACCATTTCCCTCAGAACCTCCAACTGCTATCACTGTACTGTCTTCAGCACAATAAATACTTCTTCCCAGACTTCTTACAAACCAATTGTTCGCAATCACACCATGTGTGGCAGGAGTAGCTCCAGTGTAAACAGATGCATGCCCAGGTCCTGTGTAGGTTGGAATGTAATTGTAATGGGCATTTTTCATCACAAAACCATCATTCATCAACCTTTTGAAACCACCTTCACTGAAGCGATCTTGGTATTTATAAAAATATTCTTGTCTCATCTGATCGACCACAATTCCAACAACAAGCTTGGGTTTTGATTTTTCCTGCGCAAAAGCAGAAAAACAAATGATCATTGCAAATAAGGAAAGTACAAATGTCTTTTTCATTGTTTCTTTTTATTTATTGCTACAAATATAGGGATTCATAATGAAGCCAAAATGACCTTTGTGTTAAATCGTAAAATTGCTTTTAAACAAGTCTATTTGGATGATTAAAAAAACATTAGAATTAGATTTTGACCAATGGTTTCCTGAATTTCGGAAATGAAACGTATCTTTCCTTTTCATTTCAGTCAAAATATACCTAATCATGAAAAGAAAGCTTGTTTATTTATTTGCCATCATTTTATTCAGTTCTACTGCTTTTTCGCCAAGCTTTGCACAGTCTTGGTTTGATGATGGCTTGAGTCCTGAATTTCATCAAGGAAGAAGAGATTTGCTCAGAGAAAAAATGCCGGAAAATGCTGTAGCTGTATTTTTCAACAACCCGGTCAAAAACAGATCAAATGATACCCATTTTGAATACAGACCAAATTCAGACTTTTACTATCTGACTGGTTTCAGAGAGCCGAATTCGGCTTTGATCGTGTTCAAAACTCCTCAAATGATCGATGGGCAAGAAGTGAATGAAGTGATCTTTGTTCAAAAAAGAGATCCAAGAACAGAACAGTGGGAAGGTGAAAGATTGGGAATCGAAGGTGTTAAAGAAAAGTTAGGATTTAAATCAGTCTTCTTAAATGCAGATTTTCTAAAAAACCCAGTATTTGATTTTTCAGCATTTACACAGATTCTATCTTTCAATTTACCTGAGATTGAAGGGGGCAGACACAATGCAGAATTAAGAGCCATGACAGAGGCTTTCAAAGCCGTAAATACAAGTCCAGCAAGACCTGCAGATCAGGTGCTCAGCCAGATCATGAATCAGATGAGAGCGGTTAAAACATCAGAGGAATTAGTTCTTTTGAAAAAAGCAATCGAAATCTCTGGACATGGACATATTGAATCCTTCAAATCCATCAAACCAGGAGTTTCTGAAAGAGCCATACAAGGTGTCCATGAATTTGTGCATAAAGCCATGGGTGCAGAATACGTGGGCTATGGTTCTATCGCCGGAGCTGGCAACAACAGTACGATTCTACATTATGTTTACAACAGTGTTAGAGACCTAAAAGAAGGTGTGATGCTGATGGATATAGGTGCAGAGTACAGAGGCTATTCAGGAGATATTACGAGAACAGTACCTGTAAAAGGCAAATTCTCTGCTGAAGAAAAAGCCATATATGAAATCGTCCTAAAAGCATTGGAAGAGAGTACAAAAGCAAGTAAGCCAGGTTCTAGTTTCCAAGAAATCGGTGCGATTTCCAAAGAAATTATCGACAAAGGCTTAGCCGATTTAGGAATCATCGAAGCCGGAGCAAGACACCCTTATTTCCCTCATGGCATTGGTCATCACTTAGGTTTGGATGTACATGACAGAGGTGGATATGGAGCTTTTGAACCAGGAATGGTCTTCACTATCGAGCCAGGAATTTATATTCCAAAAGGTGCAGATTGCGATCCGAAGTGGTGGGGAATAGGAATTCGTGTGGAAGACAATATCTTGATCACTGAAAATGGCTATGAAAACCTAAGTGAATTCGTCCCTCGAACTATCGCTGATATTGAGAAAACCATGAAAGAAGAAGGGATTTTGCAGAAGTTGATGAAGTCGATGTAGTGATTATATTGTACTAAGTACCATGTACAATGTACCAAGACACCTACTTATTAAAATTCTCTTGAATGAGTCATAAAAAAACCACTGAATCTTTAAATTTCAGCGGTTTTTTTTTACTCCAAACTTGAGCATTGTTCTACAGATAGGTATCAAACTGGCATTAATTCAAAATCATTCATGAACAAAATCTGCGCAATCCACGCACCTGCCTCTCTCTGGGAGGATCTGCGTGCGATTCATCCTTTCCTCAGTCTTTCTTCTTCAAATCCCCTCTCTTGATAGATTGGATGAACTGTGACCAAGCGAATGGATCAAGTAGTCTGAAAGGCCTTGGACCATAACGATCTTGAATTTGCATCATCTGTCCTTGCTGCACACCACGGAAGTTTTCATTCCCTGAAGCTGGCATATTCTCAGCCCATCTTAAAAGTGTTTCTGGACTCATGTTCCCTCGTGTGTTAGGAGCATCATAATTCATTGCCAACACAGCACGCTTAAATTCTTCTTCAGAAGGATAAGGCATCACTTCTATCTCTTTCAATACTATTTCATCCTCTTGCATGGTGATGATAAGACTGACTTTATCTTCTTCCAAATTTTCAGGAATGGTAAATGTTTGCCTCTTTAAACCGATAAAAGTGAATACAACAGAATCACCTTCTAATACGGGCATAGAAAAGTATCCAAATCTTCCAGAACTCGTCCCCCTACCCTTTTTGGGAACGTATACGTTCACTCCAGGCACAGCATCTGTACTGTCAGCATTTAAGATGATCCCAGAAAGTTGGATCACTCTTCTCTCCTTTTGATCTTGCGCTTGTAGATTTTGAAAAAATAGCAAGAGCATCAAGGAAAAGACAAGTGAGGCTATATATTTTTTATTGCGTGTCAATTTTTTTGCTTTTATTTTAATTACGGCTTAGAAAAGCCTATGTTTAAATCACGGTATAATAATAGCCTATTTTCGGCTGATTTACTCAATATTCAACCCGATTTATTCGTTAAAAGTTATTAATGAGACTCAAAAATATAAGTTTGAATTATGGAATGAGGGTCTTCAAAGCACTTTCAGAAGAGCCTAGAGTACGAATTATCCATCTTTTGATTCAAAACAAAGAGTTATCCATCTCCGATTTGGAACATATTCTTGATTTCACCCAAACCAAGACAAGTCGACATTTGATTTATCTCAAAAATGCAGGATTAGTCGGTAGCCGACGAGTGGATCAATGGACTTTTTATTACATCTTGGAAGAGGCAATCGAAATCATTAATCAGATTTTTAAGTTTATACAAAAAGACATCAGCTTGATCAAAGATCAGGAGGTCTATGAAATTTTACATTCTAACCGGGAGTTGGCCATCAACAAAATCCAAAACAACCCCTACCGCAAATAAAAATTAGTGAAAAAATATCAACACATTTTCTTCGATTTAGATCATACCCTTTGGGATTATGACCGCAATGTTCAGGAATCACTCACTGAACTGCATGATGTTCATCAACTGAATGGACTTGGAATAAAAGACGCTCAAGCGCTAATTCAGGCATTCTATAATGTCAATTTCAAGCTTTGGGCATTGTATGATGTCGGTAAAATAGACAGAGATAGCCTTCGAGCTACCCGTTTTAAGTTAGTCTTCGAAAACGCGGGAGTTGATCCAGAAAGTGTACCTGAACTTTTTGAGCCTGACTTTATGCATCGAACTTCCTCGAAGAATTACCTTCTTCCTTATGCAATAGAAATTTTGGAGTACCTGAAACCCAAATATCCGATGCATATCATCACCAATGGTTTCAACGAAAGTCAAGCTAAAAAACTCAATGCCTCAGGATTGAGTCCTTATTTTGATCTGATCGTCACTTCTGAGACTACAGGTCACAAGAAGCCTGATCCTAGAATATTCCAATATGCACTTGATAATTTAGGAATCAACAATCAGGATGTCATCATGATTGGCGACAACCCAAATTCAGACATTCTCGGAGCCATCAATGCCAATATCGATCAAGTCTATTTTGATCCACATAGCAAAGGAATAGAAATGAAACCAACCCATACGATCAAGCACTTGAAGGAATTGGAGAAATTTCTGTGATTAGAAATAAGTTGATGTTAGTTTTAGGGGAATTTATCCAAATCATGAAAAAACAAATCCTGATCTTACTTTTTATCATCTCCTCATTTTCGGTTTCAGCTCAAAGTTATGATATCGGCATCCATGGAGGTGTATTTACGCCAATTGACTTTTGGTATTATGTAGATGGCGAAATAGGAGCCAGTACAGGGATAAAATTCAATTATCATTTCAACGAAAAGCTTACACTTTCTTCAAATTATTTTCACGGATATTTTCACTTTTCACCAGCTGGCGCAGAGGAAAGAATAAATGGACAGAGAATTGGAAGAGAGAGGTCTAGAGCTACTTACAATGCGGTGTCTTTTGTTTTCTTGAGAAAATTCAAATTGAAAAACAACTGGGAGTTTCATGCAGGAACAGGAGTAGGCTACTTCTTAGAGCATTGGGAGGGAGAAAAGAATTATTTATCTGGAATAAAACGATATAAAAGAGACTTTACAATGCCCATAGAAGTTAATTTTAATAAGCAGGTGAATGAAAATTTAGTCATTGGAATCAAGTCAGGAGTCTTTCTCACTCCATTTTATATTTTTGGAGGATTTCATCTTGGTCCAGAAATAAGTTATAGATTTTAAATTTCACTAGTTATGAAAAACATATTTTTGACATTTTTGATAATCATACTAGGTTACTCTCCATTGAAAGCACAAAAACTTGATTTCAATATAGGTTTTGGTAGTTATAGAGTACCTAATCAAGTAAAGTATGAATTGCCAAGAGCTGGTTTTAACATGAATTTTGGATTGATTTACCAAATCAATGATAAATGGGAGATGGGAACTGCTATCAATCATTCAGTCTTTAATTATGACAGACAATCACTTGCTGGAACTCCTGTATCATTAGGTACTTTTGGAACAGGAGGCAGAGTCAATTCCGATCATCTTTATTTCATACTTCGAAGGAAAATTTCTTTACCATTCAATCTGGAGGGAAGTTTTGGATTGGGGATCGGTGGATATGTAGAAAACAACGAATACTTAGTTGCTGTAGCTTTTGACGAAGAAAGAAACTTTTATAGAGGTGTTTCTTGGAACAGAGATATCGAAGCTGGTCTGCATTTTCCAGTTTCCTATACACTTAAAAAAATCTTTTCTAATAAAGTCTATTTAGGTTTAGAAGGAGGCGCATTCTTTGACAAGAATCTAAACACAAGAGGTATCTTCATTGGTCCAAAGGCTGGCATTTTTCTCTAAAAAGAATATCCAATTGATACTTGAGGAGCAATAAGCTCAGCAGGGTCAGAAGTGAAAAATGGTGTTAAGCCTGCTCTCAAAAGAAATCCTGACTTAGAAACTCTTCTGTATCCGAGAATTCCATTTAGCATCAGACCAGTTCCTGAAACTCTAGGATCTGAAGTTGCTCCTGTTGAATTGGTCTGAGACAATAAAATCATTGTAGCCCCAAGTCCTAATTCTAAAAAGTTTCTCTGTTTACCCAAGAGATAATTAACCCCTAATGGAATGGTTGCAACCCTAAATCCATCTATTGCAGTGTAGCCCAGCCCTGCTTTCGCTCCCAAGCCACTTGCCTGATCTTTGAATCTCCAATCATAGTTGAAGGAATAAAAAATTCCAGACCCCAAACCTTCAAGGTAAATCGCCTCTCTTTTGTTTTCATTTTGACTAATGCCTGAGAATGGAAGTGTCAAAATTAGAACTGATGCTATAAATAATATCCTCGTAAAATACATGAATGCAAAACTAAATAAATATTTCATAATCCTATTTTTATATTAAATATATTACTGAGTAATCCCATTTCATTTAAACGGGTATAAAGCCAATTTTCTATTGACCTATATATAACATTGATAAAAGAACAGGATAAAAAAGGCATTCCAAGCCTAGTTTCTTATATTTGTCACATTCAGAAATCAAATAAAATCCAAATAATATGCTTAAAGGTTTTTTCAATGTGCCTACACCGAAAAACGAACCGGTAAAGGCTTACGCACCGGGATCTCCGGAAAGAATAGAATTACAAAAAACACTTAAAGAATTTAGAGCCCAAGAAGTTGATGTACCGATGTATATCGGTTCTGAGGAAGTAAGAACAGGCAAGAAAAGACCAATGTCTCCTCCACACGACCATCAGCACATCCTTGGCTATTTCCATGAAGGCGATGCGTCTCACGTTGAGCAGGCAATCAATGCGGCTTTGGGAGCAAAAGAAGCTTGGGAATCCATGGAATGGGAACAAAGAGCTGCTATCTTCTTGAAAGCTGCTGACCTTCTTGCTGGACCATACAGAGCAAAAATCAATGCGGCAACCATGCTTGGTCAATCTAAGAATGCCATGCAAGCTGAAATCGACGCCGCTTGCGAATTCATTGACTTTTTAAGATTCAATGTGCAATACATGACTGAAATCTATGCACAGCAGCCACCTGTTTCAGGAGATGGCGTTTGGAATAGATTGGAACAAAGACCACTTGAGGGTTTTATTTTTGCATTGACCCCATTCAACTTTACAGCGATCGCAGGAAACCTTCCTACTTCTGCTGCCATGATGGGAAACACCATCGTCTGGAAACCTGCCTACACGCAGATTTACTCAGCAAAAGTTTTGATGGATGTTTTCAAAGAAGCTGGCGTTCCTGATGGTGTGATCAATTTGATCTACGTCGATGGACCAACAGCTGGAAATATCATTTTCAATCACGCTGATTTCGCAGGAATCCACTTTACAGGCTCTACAGGTGTGTTCCAACACATTTGGAAAACTATTGGAGAGAACATTTATAAGTACAAGTCTTATCCAAGAATCGTCGGAGAAACTGGCGGAAAAGACTTTGTCTTGGCACACAAATCTGCCAATCCAAAAGCTGTAGCAGTAGGACTTTCCAGAGGAGCATTTGAATTCCAAGGACAAAAATGTTCTGCTGCTTCAAGAGCCTATATCCCGAGCAACCTTTGGGATGATGTGAAAAAATATTTGCTTGAAGATCTTGCTGACATGAAGATGGGACCAACGGAAGATTTCACCAACTTCATCAATGCAGTCATTGACGAGAAGTCATTTGATAAAATAAGCAAATACATCACTGACGCCAAAAAAGCTGAAGGAGTAGAGATTATCGCTGGAGGAAATTTTGACAAGTCAAAAGGCTACTTCATCGAACCTACAGTCTTGGTCGTAACAGACCCAATGTACACGACCATGAAAGAAGAAATCTTCGGTCCTGTATTGACGATCTATGTGTACAATGCTGAGCATTTTGAGACTGCTTTGGAATTAGTAGATCAAACTTCTCCTTATGCCTTGACTGGCGCAATCTTCTCTACCGACAGGTATGCTATCGAATTGGCTACCAAAAAATTGAGAAATGCAGCAGGAAACTTCTATATCAATGACAAGCCGACAGGTGCGGTAGTAGGTCAGCAGCCATTTGGTGGAGCCAGAGCTTCGGGAACCAATGACAAAGCAGGATCCATGATCAACTTACTCAGATGGGTTTCTCCAAGAACAATCAAAGAAACTTTCGTATCTCCAGTGGATTACAAATATCCATTCCTTGGGGAAGATTGATTGAAGAAGCGAGAAAATAGATTTGAGAAGCGAGATACAAGAAACAAGACGTTACTTAAATTTGAAAAAAAGTAAAGATAAAACAATACCCCAGTATTGCATCCTAAAATAATAACCCTGAAAGGGTTAAACCTTGAATAACTTGTTCGCCGTGGCGGAGCCCTACCCGGGGATCAAAGTGAGCAATGGACTGGTCAACCCCAAATGGGGTTGAACTAATTATCGGTTAGTAGCCAAAAGCTTTATCAATTAAATTAAAACACCCTAAGATTAATTTCTTGGGGTGTTTTTTTGATTGAAAAACTTTTTAAATCCTTGATTTTCTTGGCAATTGGCTTTTAGTTTCTAACCAAAGACCTTAATTGGACTTTATCTTTAATTATATTCAAAATCAATCATGAAGTACTTTTATCATTTTCTAGCATTTTCTTTAGTCAGTTTATTATTTTCCTGCAACTCTTCCACTGAGGAGAACATAGGTTTTCAGGAAATAAAAATCACAGAGTCCGACATCATTTCTTTTGAAGAAGTAGTCAATGAAATCGAATTTATTCCATTTGTGATTCCAGAAGACACCCCTTTGAAACTCTCAGCAAACGATCCACATCTGGAAATTGATAATAAAATTTATTTCTCGGTAGGTGATTTCAGAGATGCTTCCATTCATGTTTTTGAACTCAATGGGAAGTATGAACAAACTTTCAAAAAACAAGGTGATGGTCCGGAAGAATATCCTTATATCAATGGAATTGACATGATTGACGACAAATTAGCAATTTGGGATCAACGAGGAACCTTCAAGCTTTATAATAAAACAAACTTTGACTTTGAAGGTGTCAAAAAACTAGCTGGCGTCGACATTGATTTCATTCCCTTTTATCAATCTTTAGGTGATGGAAAATGGATTTTGGTGGATGATTACAGCGGAGAAGTCGATGAAGAAAGCTATTACCCAGTTTTCCAACTTTTGGATGAAAAAACTGAGGAGATAAAAACATTTTCTCCAAAAGCCAGAGTAATAACTTCAAACATTATCGAAGGTCAAATTGCTGAAATGCCTGATAAGTCTTACATTTTGAATTATGGAGCATCTGACACAATCTATCATTATAAAAACGATAGTCTTCGACCTTGGATCAAACTCAATCTAGCGGATAACAACGCCCCTGAAAATGAGAAATTAGACCCAGAAAATTTCTTTGAAAACATATTTGCTAACCAAACTTATAGCTTCAATGTCGGCACTGCTTTAGCTGCAAATGACATTCTAAAAGTTGGAATATTTGGTATAAAAAAATCAACAAATCTTAACCAAGATGATTTAAACACATTTCCAATTCAGCACCTGTATATTCAATACCCAAGTTTGGAATATAAAGTCACCAAAGCTTTCGGTGCATTTGGAGGAAAAGGTTATACAAAAGATGGCTTCTTTTATGAAGTGCTGTTCGCTGAAAATATTTTAGCTTATCTTGAGAGCAATTACTTCGGAAAATACACTGCACAGCTCGAAGCAGCAATGGAAAACCTTGAAGATGAAGAAGATCCTATTCTCTTAAAATATAACGTCAAAGTAAAATGAGAAAATTGAAAAGTTTTACCCTACTGTCTTTTATTTCAATTATCTTTTTTTCCTGTTCTTCTGAAGAAAATCTAAAATCAGCAACCATTGAAGGTGACTTGGCAGACTACGCTATAGATACCATTTACTTTGAAAAAGACTTGACCACAAAATCTCTTCCGCTGGAATTCACTTACCAAAAAGAAGGAGACAAAGAATTTCTTTACGGCATGTCAGGCTTCAATCTTTTAAAATATGAATATCCATCAGGAAAACTGATATCAAATACTACTTTCGAAAAAGAAGGCCCTGATGGAATTGGGGGTTACTTTTCCGGGAAATTAATCACCAGTGATGGGATTTTCTTTATCTCAAATCAAAAGGAAGTCCTTCATATTGACTTTGATGGCAAAGTCAGTAAAAGAATCTCACTTCCGATGACGACTGAAAATAGGATGGCAGCTAATTTCAGCGCTCAACAAGGAAATAAAATGTACTGGAATTCAGCGCGTCAGACCTTGATGGTGACTGATGTACCTTTCTTACTTAAGGAACCCATTTTAAATTATCAAGATTGGATTTGGGAGTTTGATTTTAAACAAGAGAAAAAGGAAGTTGCAGCGCAGTTTAAATTTCCAGAGCCATATAGCGAATTCTTAGACGATCCTGAATTGGGAATTTACTTTCATCTGTTTCTAAAAGATAAAAACCAACACCTCATCGGGTTTCCTGCTTCTGATTCTCTTTTGGTGATCCATGTTGATCAAAGAACTAAAGCTTATGCGGGGAGCAATGAAAACCTCGAATTCAAAAAAGGAACTACTGAAGCAAGAGGAGAATACACGGTGTTTTCGCCTAGCGTAGAAACGAGCCGATACAAGTGGATGATGCACGACCCTTATCAGGGATTGATTTTAAGACACCTTATTATTCAGCAAGGACAAGATGATAGAACTACTTTTTCTAAAAATAGCTTTATCCTCCTCGATGAATCACTTACTAAAATCGGAGAAGTGAAATTTTCTGACAGAAAAATCAATAATTTGGGATTCAGTACACCCAATGGGTTTTATCTCAAAATGGGGAGCCAAGAATCAGATGATAGAGAAGGATATGTCAGATTTAATTTCTAAACTTCTTTGACCTTTCTTTCAAAATAATGCTTAAGAATTTTTTCTTTATCCATTCTATTTCTTTAGATCTTGATTCGGAGATTTTCGATGTTGCGTAGCTTGCTCGTAAGCAAAACTTGCTTTGATTAATGTTGGCTCGTCAAACATCCGCCCTAGCAACTGTATCCCTACTGGCAGATTCCCTTCTGTGTAACCCATTGGGACAGTAAATGCAGGCATTCCGGTATGTGGTGCAATGATCTGACTGTTGTCTCCTTTATATTCTTCTTGAAAAAACTCGATCCGAGCAGCTTTTTGATTCCATGTTGGATAGACCATAAAAGAAAGATTCAAAGAATCCATCGTATTTTCGAATGCTTCTCTAAAAGCAATTCTTTTTGGATCTGTAAATGCATCTCCGCATGAAACATCTCCATCCTCCCATCTTCCTAGATTTTCCTGAAAAGTAGCGAGCCTTGTTTTTGCAAACTCTGACTTACTCCCAATTCTAATCACATCCTCTAGTGTTTTTATGGTGTCGTTCTTCACATATTTCACCAAAAAATCCTCTAAATCCTCTTTGAAAGTAGCGCACCATTGATCTTTTCTCAATTCTTCAAAGTTAGGGACTTCAACATCATCGATGATATCTGCTCCCAATCTCTGCATATCGACAAGCGCCATATCAAAAATCTTCTTGATCTCAGGGTCAACATTTCTCTCGCTTAGCGTTCTAAAAACCCCAATCCGAGTTCCTTTTAGCCCATCTGCATCTAAGAATTGAAGGTAATTGTCTGGAGTTTTCCCTTCAGAATATCGCGTAATCGGATCTTCAGCATCTATCCCCACTATTACTTCCAAAATTCTCGTCGCATCTTCTACCGTCCTACCCATTGGGCCGACCACATCATTTCTCAAATACAATGGCACAATGGCAGACCTGCTTACCAATACTAGCGTAGTCCTAAAACCCACCAAAGCATTATGCGAAGATGGTCCTCGAATGGAATTTCCGGTGTCTGTACCCAAACCAATTGTGGCGAAATTAGAGGCAACCGCAGCAGCTGTCCCTCCACTCGAACCAGCAGGAACATGATCTAAATTATATGGATTTCTTGTAGTTCCCACAGTAGAGCTTTCGGTATGCATAGCACTAAAAGCCCATTCAGCCATATTTGATTTGGCAAGAATAATTGCACCAGCATCTACTATCTTCTGAATAATAAATGCATCTTCCTCAGGAATAAAGTCTTTCAAAGCCAATGCGCCAGCTGAAGTCGGCAAACCTTTGGTATTGATGTTGTCTTTGACAATGATCGGAATCCCATGTAATGGTCTCAATTTCCCGATTTTAGCGAATTCCTTGTCAAGTGCTTTTGCAATCGAGACAGCTTCAGGATTAATAATTGAAATCGAATTGATCTCGGCATCGAACTGCTCGATTCGTGAGATATAAGCTTTGACAAGTTCCTCACTGCTATATTCCTGTGCTTTATAAGCAGCGAGAATTTCAGAAATAGTCAATTCATGCAAATCAATTTCTTTTCCCTTTTTTTCTTGACAAGAGACAAGAACTGAAAGCATCACAATAACACTCAAAAATAACCTTAGTAAAACCATATTTTTTGGAGGAATGAATAATCAAGCGTTAAATTAATATTTAGATATGAATGCCCTACTTATTTTGAAGGAAATTTAAATTTCTGGTACATCTTAAATAATTGCAGTCCAGATTTTGACATTGGATAAAAGCACTATTATGAGTACATTCAGCTATTATTTTGAATACCCAGTCAATTTTAAACACCACCAATAATCCTTATGAAAAAATCATCGATTCTACTCCTAGTCGTTGCCATTTTCTTTCTGCAATGCACTTCTTCTCCGCAAAATGAAACCATTCAAACAAACTCCTATCTTGATTTTTCTGAAAGAGAAGATCAGTATGAAGGAGGAATAAAAATGATTCCAATCACCACTCCAAAAGGCGAATTCAAAGTTTGGACGAAGCGAGTAGGAAATAATCCAAAAATGAAGGTGCTTTTACTTCATGGAGGACCAGGAATGACACATGAATTGTACTCATGTTTTGATGGGTACTTTCCGGCTGAAGGCATAGAATATATCTATTATGATCAACTTGGATCTTACTATTCTGATCAGCCTGAAGATCAGGAATTATGGACCATCGATAGATTTGTAGATGAAGTGGAGCAAGTGAGGGTCGCTTTGGGACTTGATAAAGATAATTTCTATCTTTTTGGACAATCTTGGGGCGGAATGCTCGCTATGGAGTATGCTTTGAAACACCAAGATAAGTTAAAAGGGCTAATTATTTCCAACATGATGTCCAGTTTGGATGACTATGAAAAGTATGCGAAAGAAGTACTCGGACCACAAATGCCGGAAGAGGTATTTCAGGAAATAATGAAGATTGAAGAAGAGGGAGATTTTGGAAATCCTCGCTATGAAGAGTTGCTGATGGAGCATCATTATCAATACCACGTTCTTCGCAAACCACTTGCAGAATGGCCTGAAGCGATTTTAAGAACATTGAAACATGTCAATCCAAATGTTTATGTTTTTATGCAAGGCTATTCAGAGTTTGGCATAACTTCTGGAGCAACGTTAAAAGGTTGGGATAGAAAAGATGATTTGAAAAAGATCGAAGTTCCAACCTTGGTCATCGGCGCAGGTCACGACACCATGGATCCAAAACATATGGAGTGGATGTCCACAGAAGTTAAAAACGGTCAATATTTATTCTGCCCAGATGGAAGTCACCTTTCCCAATACGATGATCAAAAAGTATTCTTTGATGGATTGATTAAATTCATCAAAGAAGTAGATCAAAACCTAACTAACTAACAGATTATGAACATTTTAAAATCCAGCATTCTCCTATTTTTATTCTCACTTACTTTTTCTTTATCAGCTCAGGATACTCGGTATTTTGAGATGAGAACTTATACTGCCCACGAGGGCAAAAGGTCAGATTTGATCAGTAGATTTGAAAATCATACTTTAGATCTTTTTGAAAAAAACGGCATAGAAAATATTGCTTATTTTATTCCTACAGACCCTACAGATTATACTTTGACTTTTATTTTGGCTTATCCAGATGAAAAATCAAGGGATGAATTGTGGAACAAGTTTATCAATGATTCCGAATGGAAAGAAGTAGCCAAAGCCTCTGAAGCTAATGGGAAATTGGTCGCCAATGTGGATCAAATTTTTATGAAAATCGCTGGCGATTTGAGTCCGGTGGTGAGCAAACTCAATTCAAAAAAGAAAATATTTGAACTTAGAACATATCATCTTCATCCAGGAAAAGTAGAAGCGATCAACGCAAGATTCAGAGACTATACCCGAGAGTTATTTTCAAGATATGACATGACCAATGTGATGTATTGGTATACCGTTGAAAAAGATGGTTCTCAGCCAAAGTTAGTTTATCTACTAGCCCATAAGAACGAGAAAAGAGCACAGTATGCTTTCTCTAGATTTGCTGAAGATGCAGATTGGAACAAGATTCGAGATGCTTCAGAAATGGATGGCCCAATTGTCAAAAAGGTTGATTCGAAATATCTTAAAGCGCTTTCATTTTCACCAATGAAGTGATTTATTTTAATCATTAATATTAGAAAAATATTGAAGCACTAAAGTTATTATTAAGCTTCTGCAGCATCTATGAATTGATTGATTTTATTAATGTAAAATGTCCCCCATTCACCGTCTCCAAAATTGAATCCGGAGAGTCGGTCACCTTCAAAATTAACAATTTCACAAATTCCAGATATCCTATTTCTTTTGAAATTCAAAGCATCTTCAAATGGAGTGATATTATCTTTACTAGCCGAAAAAATCAAAATTGGCACACTTAAATCATTTAAACACTTTAAATAATCAGTACTATTTTTAGGTAAAGAAATATTTAATTCCTTATCCTTAAATATCCTTTCAACTATTAACTCTGTATTTGTAATAAAGCCCTCAGTAACTAAAAAATCAACTTTTCCTTTCAAAGATGTCATAGCCTTCACCGCTATTATCGTACCCATAGACATCCCCCAAATTCCTATATTCTTATCAGGAAAATTTTGTTTAGTAAATTCACCTATCGATATTAAGTCAGTTACAAACTCATCGTAATAGAGCATATTTCTCTCAATATCAAAATCAGAACTTTTTCCAAAGCCACGGTAATCAAATGTAACAACTGTAAATCCTTGACTAGATAAAATAGCAGATTGATAAACGAAATAGGACATATTTCCTGCATCGGGGTAAGCTAAAATTAAAAGCCTACCATTATCTGTTGATTCATTGGCTGAGTATATCCAAGCTTTGATATCAAACCCATCTGGAGTTTGCACTGACACTGATTCAAATTTTAAACCAAGAGAATCTGGAGTTCGAATGTACTCTCTATCTGGATTTATAGCAAAAACAGAAGTAATACTAGAAATTAAAATTAACAGACACAGTATCGATTTAGATAATTTCATGTTCTTTTTATTTAATCAATCTCCGTCAGGATCATCTTTCTTCAGATATACCTGATTTCCACATTCGATTCTATCAACTTCTATTGAAGTACCATCTTGGCTTTTGGAAAAATACTTGTAAGTCCCATCCTCTTCAGGTTCTAAAGCTCTGGAAATAGACCACAATTTGGAGGAGCCATCTTCTTCTAATACTCTATAAGTAAAAACACCTGTTTTTTTATTTCGTCTTAAATCTTGATCGATCACATAGGAGGCTTGCATACCAGAGTCATCTATTTCAGATAAATAGACTATACATGGACCATCTATTTCTTCAAATTCTTGAAGAAAACTACACCCATTGAAAGTCAACAAAAGCCCAATCAATACTAAAAATCTACTCATACAGAATCTGCTCATTTCAACTCAAAAATAGAAAAATGACTTGAATATCAAGCATATAATTGAAAAACTATTTCTTATAGCAAGAAAAAAAGAGGCTGCCCCTGTTTAAGGGACCGCCTCTTTTTATTCATTAATAAAATATTTTATGGCTCCAATGCTGCAACACCAGGAAGAACTTTTCCTTCCATATGTTCCAGAAGTGCTCCACCGCCTGTGGAGACATAAGATACTTTATCTGTGAAACCAAACTTATTCACCGCGGCAGCAGAATCACCTCCGCCAATCAGGGAAAAAGCACCGTCTTCAGTAGCTTCTGCCACTGCTTCCGCGATAGCAACTGTTCCATGAACAAAGCTGCTCATTTCAAAAACACCCATTGGTCCATTCCAAAGAACAGTTTTTGAGTTCTTGATTACATCAGCAAATAATTTTCTCGTCTCAGGCCCGATATCTAAACCCATCCAGCCATCTGGAATTTCCCCACTCTGAGCCATTCCCTGCTCTGCATCATTTGCAAAAGCTTTGGAAATCACAGTATCAACTGGCAAAATCAAATTCACTCCTTTGGATTTAGCTTTTTCCATCAACTCCAATACATAATCTAATTTATCCATTTCACATAAGGAGTCTCCAATCGAACCCCCTTGGGCTTTGGCAAAAGTATAAGACATTCCGCCACCAATGATCATATTGTCAACCTTATCCAACAACCTTTCTATAATCAAAATTTTATCAGTAATTTTAGCTCCACCCATGATTGCTGTATAAGGTCTTTCTGGATTTTCCATTACTTTGTCCGCATTTTCTAATTCAGACTGAAGCAAATATCCACTGACTTTAGTGTCAAAAAACTTGGCGATCACAGCTGTAGAAGCGTGCGCTCTATGCGCTGTTCCAAATGCATCATTGACATAAACATCGCCTAAAGCTGCTAGTTTCTTAGCAAACTCGTCATCACCTTTTTCTTCTTCCTTGTAAAACCTAAGATTTTCTAACAATAAAATCTCCCCTGGCTTTAAGCTTTCAGCTAACTGCACAGCTTCTTGACCAATACAATCAGGAGCAAATTTGACTGATGTACCAGCAAGTTTTTGTAAGTCCATAACAATATGCTTCAAAGAGTACTTATCCGTTGGGCCATCTTTAGGTCTACCCAAGTGGGACATCAAAATTGCTGACCCTCCATCATTCAATATTTTCTTGATAGTAGGAATTGCTGCACTAATTCTTGTACCATCAGTTACGTTCAAGTGCTCATCTAAAGGGACATTAAAATCAACTCGAATTAGGGCCTTTTTGCCTGAAAAATCTAGGTTATCTACGTTTTTGATTCTTTTGTTCATGATTTATAGTGTTTATTAGGTTCAATTAATTCTTATTACTTTATTCACGTACGGCTGCTCTTTTGAGTCTATCATTTATCGCTCTTCCCAATCCTGTATCAGGCAAAAGCTCTGCTAAAATTACGGAAACATCCATGCTATCCAAAATCCTCATTGCTGCAAAAAGATTTTTAGCAGCTTCCAACAAATCTGAAGTTGGACTCAAAATGAAATTTTTGTCTCCAAGAATATTCTTGTAAGATTCATTAAAACTTAATACTGCAAACTGAACCCCTTTTTTTTTGTGTTCTTGAATTAGCTGATGCAAATTGCCAAGAATAAATGGTTTCGAAGGAGCATAATGACTTTTAAGCAAACCTGGCGCTTTGGGGTTACTTGAGGAATATGTCATTACTCGCACTTTCCCTACCACTTCTTCTATCTTTTTGACATCTAAACCTCCAAGTCTATAGACCGTCACTTGCCTATCTTCAAGTCCAACAATCGTACTTTCCAATCCCACTTCACATGGTCCGCCATCTAGGATATAGTCAATTTTTCCTCCAAGTTGATCATTCACATGGCTCGCTTGGGTTGGGCTGATGTACCCAAATGGATTTGCACTTGGCGCTGCTAAAGGAAAATCCAAAGCCGCCAAAAGATCTCCTGTCAGCGGATGAGAAGGAATTCTCACGGCTACAGTATCTAGTCCGCTTGTCACAAGATCGGGGACGATTGATTTCCTCGGAAGCAACAAAGTAAGAGGACCTGGCCAAAAAGCTTCAGCCAAAGGTTTCAATTCATCGGGAATTTCAATCACAAAATCTAAAACGCGAGCTGCTTCAGAAGTATGTAAAATTAGAGGATCGAAACTCGGTCTATTTTTCGTCTCAAAAATTTTGGCAACTGCATCCGCATTCAATGCATTTCCAGCAAGTCCATACACGGTTTCTGTAGGAATCCCAACCAGATCTCCAGCTTCTAAAATATGCTTAGCCTTCTCAATATCTTTTCCTATTTCAGCCATTATTCTTGACAGAAATCATCTATCCAAGTTTGTGCATCTGCATAACCCAAACTCAAAGCCATTTTAAGATTGGCACAACCCTCTTCTTTTTGGCTCAAAGCACTCATTTGTGTCACTCCCAAAAGGTAATAAGCTGCTGCATTTTCCGCATCCAAATTCACCGTGTTGATTAAGGATTGAATGCCACCAAGTGGGTCATTATTCCCCAATTGTGCTTTTGCTTTATTGAAATGAACGAGGCCTTGATTTGGATTTATTTGAAGTGCTTGATCAAAGTCAATTATGGCATCCTCGTAATCTTCTGTTGCAAGAAGTGCCAAGCCTCTATTGTAATAAATATCAGTTTGCTGTGGATCTAGTCCATTTGCATAATTATAGTCCCGAACGGCTTCTTTGAAGGCCTTTTTTTCCAAATAAGCATTCCCTCTATTAAAGAATGGTTTGTAAGATGTCGAGTCAATTCTGATGGAATTAGTAAAGGCGACAATGGCTTCATCGAATTTTCCTTGCTGAAAAAAGGCCACACCCCTTGCATTATGAGCTGAGGTATTTGATTCATTTTTTTCAATTACTCGATCAAAATACTCAACCGCCTTTGAAAAATCTCCTGATTCAAGGGATTTCACTCCTTCATCAAACAATTCTTGTTCTGATGCCCCACAGCCTGCCATCAATATGATCGTTAATATTCCTAGGAAAATATGCTTCACTTTTCTTTTCATTTAAGGAGCAAAGATAACAATTTATCCTGCTGAAGGGGTGCTTTTTTTCATTTTTGACACATACTCCTCAGGTACAGGCACAGGTTTCATTGTCTTCATATTTACAGACACCATGGTCACAGTAGCTGATGCAAAAACTATCTCCTCCCCTTGTCCTGTTTTCCCTAAAATTACTTGTTCCATTGTGAAAGAAGTATTACCAATTTTAGAAACTCTCACATAAGCTACAGGTAAGTCTAATGCATGAATTGGACTATAATAATCTAAATTCACATTCGCCACCACAGTTCCCACATCCATGATATTCCAATTACATATCTGAAAAAGATATTGTGCACGGGCATGTTCAAAGTAATTGAAATAAATCCCATTATTCACGTGCATATACCCATCAATATCTGAAAACCTAACTTGAAGAGGCACCGAAAAAGAAAAGGAAGCCTTAACCTCCTCAATCGAATATTTTTTCATATTAAAGGGCGTATTCTGATCGACTTGTTTTTTCCAACATTCGTAGAATTGATGGATTATATCCCACTAAATCTTCCACGGATTCGAAAGAAACCCAAGCCAAATCCTTACTTTCATTGCTGATAACTAGAGGTTCATTAATCTCAGCTTCTATCAGGTACCTTACATCATAATGAAAGTGCTCGGCAATATCTCCTTTTTGCGGAATAATATGTTTGTCAATATCAAAAATACCATTTCCAACAATTCTCAGTGACATCAAACCACTTTCTTCTCTTGCTTCCATCATCGCTACCTCTAAAAGATTCTCGACACCATCAGCATGTCCTCCCAACTGTAACCAACGATTGAGTTTTCTATGTAAAGTCAATAAAGTATGCGTTCTCCCTTTGTTCACAATCCAAGCCGAACCTGTAAAATGTCCCTCTAACCTTGATCTTAAAAAAGCCGAATCATCATGCGTTAAATCAATAAATTCATCGATAAAGCTTGCTTCTTCTTCAAATGGTGTTCTGTAATTCTCGAGACTTTGTCTCAGTAGTTTTCTATCCATCGGATATTAATTTTCAAATAAGTCATCAATAAATTGCTCAAAAGGTCTCGCTGTCTGATAAAGATGATCCGAATAAACTGTCACCAACACTTTCATAAAGCTCGGTTTTTCATTTATGCTAATCTTTTCAATACTTACATTTCCATATAGCTGATCGATCTTTTGAGAAAAATCAATGTTGCTCAAAGGTGGTTTAAAATATTGCTTCTCTGTAGTCTTGACATTATCATTGATTTCTTCAATTTTTCTGTCTAAACTGATTTTTTGATATCCCAAATCTAACATTCGCTGCCCAAAAGCAAAGAAAAGTTGTGAAAAACTTTTACTGTCAAAGGGACTTTCAAAAGTTATTGCAAATCCATTTGCATAAGGAGATTTTAAAATATGAACCTCAGGGCTTGCATTCATCCCTGATGTTTTGAAATGATAATTTTTTTGAACTAAGTTTATTAATATTTTACCCTCTCTAGACTCTTTCCAAGCCGAAGTAGACGCGATAGCCTCTTCTGATTGGATAAAATTCTCTTTATGCTTGACAGGGGTCTTTTTATTAGGGAAAAGTTTACCAAAAATATCATCTATAAATGAAGCCATTAGTTATTGAGTTTGTATGTACCGTCCGGTTCAGATACTATCTGACCTTCGTCTTCCATTCCCCTCAAAACATCAAGGGTCTGCTGATCATCACTAATTCCAGCATCTATGGGAAGTGACTGCAAAGAAAACGTCTTGCCTTCACTTAAAGTTTGAAGGATTTTTGATTTAAGTTGCTTCACTTTATTATCTGCTTTTTTTTTACGCTCCACGCATACATCACAAATCCCACAATAGTCATCACTTTCCTCCCCAAAATATTGCGAAATCTGATTAGCCCTACAAAGTACGGCATTCTGAATATAAGTCACCATAGATGCAGCTTTTGAGATCGAGTTATCTCTTCTTTCAGTAATTCTTTTGGCGTTTAAAGGTAATTTTCCTGCATCATGTCTCGGGGTTAGGAAAGTCACTTGGGGTTTTTCTTTTCGCTTATGATATGCCAAGACTCCAAATTGATCAAGCAATTCCAATTGCTTCACCAATTCTCCCTCAGGAAGATTTAGACTTTTCGCTAATTTTGGCTCTTGAATTTTAATATATTCCATAAATAATTCGCCTCCATAAGTTCTCAAGAGTGCCTTGATCAATGGGTCTAGCCTAGCATTAGCAATTTGGAATTCATATAGTTTGGATTGATTGACAAGAAAATGAATAGTAGATGGGGCAAAAAAACTTTCATTCAATTCAACAAATCCTTCCTCTTGAAGTACCTTCATGGCATTATAAGTCATCAAAACATCTAATTGATAGGTAGAGCAAAAGTCAGTTAGGTCAAAATCATAACTCACAAACAAGCTGCTCCCTACAGCAATCCTATATTGGTTGGCTAGTGACTGATAAACTTTTTTAAGATAATCGATCGGTGGATAAGCCAATTCCGCTCGCTCTGTAAGCTTTTGAATATCCTGTTCGTTAGTCAACAAAACCCCATAAGCCTTCAATTCATCTCGTCCTGCACGACCCGCTTCTTGATAATAATTCTCTAGATTTTCCGGCAAATCCAAATGAATCACCACCCTTACGTCGGGCTTATCAATTCCCATCCCAAAGGCATTGGTTGCAACCATCACACGAATTTTGTTTGCTTTCCACTCTTGCTGTCTGAGTTCACGGGTTGCACTATCCAAGCCAGCATGATAAAAAGTAGCTGAAACTCCCAGTTGATAAAGCTCCTTAGCAATATCCTTAGTGCCTTTTCTATTTCTTGAGTAAATAATTGCTGAACCAGGAATTCTTTGAAGTATTTGTATTGCTTTTTCGATCTTATTTTCAACCAATCGAACCGAATAACTAAGATTTTTCCTAGAAAAAGATCTTACAAAAACATTTGGGTCTTTGAGTTCCAATTTTGAAATAATATCCTCTTTGACTTTCAATGTAGCTGAGGCAGTCAAAGCCATACAAGGGACATTTGGATGGAATTCTCTGATTTTCGCAATCTCCAAATAAGGCGGTCGAAAATCATATCCCCATTGTGAAATACAGTGCGCTTCATCAACAGCAATCAAATTTACATTCATCCGTTTGAAGCGCTCTATGAACAGATCTGTTTTTAACCTTTCGGGAGAAACATAAAGAAATTTATAATTTCCGTAAACACAATTATCCAAAATCGTGTCGATTTCACGCTTTTGCATTCCAGAATAAACTGCTGCAGCAAGCACTCCCCTTTTTCGAAGATTGTCCACTTGATCTTTCATCAAAGCCACAAGCGGACTGACTACAAGGCAAATTCCTTCCTGTGCTAATGCGGGAACTTGGAAGCAAATAGACTTACCGCCTCCAGTTGGTAATAAAGCAACACAATCCTTCCCTTCCATCGCCGAGAGTACGATTTCCAATTGGGATGGCCGGAAGTCGGCGTATCCAAAAAACTTTTGAAGAATTTGTATTGCTTGTGTTTTCATTTACCAGCTAAGCTTTTCTTTGTTCAAAAAAGCTGCAATACCACTTTTACAATCTGCTGAATTTCTAGCTTTGGCATTCATTGAAGCTGCATATTCTAAACCGTCTTCAAGTGTTCTCTCTTGAACTCTTGCAATCATTTCCTTGGTCAGTCCCATAGCTGTTCCTGAGTTTTGTGTTGCTAATTTTTGTGCATAATCAAAAACAGTCTTTCCCAAATCTTCTTCATCGACTATAAAATTAATCAGACCCAACTCTTTTGCTTCCTTGGCAGATACTGGATCTGCATCAAGCAGTAATTGTTTCGCTTTTCCTTCGCCAATTTTTCTCAAAAGAAACACTTTTACGATCGCAGGGATAAATCCAATTTTGACTTCAGTATATCCGAATTTGGCCTCAGGAACGGAAAAAACAAAATCACAGACTGTTGCCAAACCACATCCACCTGCCAAAGCATGACCTTGAACTTGTGCAATAATTACTTTGTGTGAGGTATAAATTTGATAGAATAAATCCTTTAGATTCCTACTATCTTGGAGATTCTCTTCATAGGAATTCGTTTGTAAATCTTGAAGCGATGATAAGTCTGCTCCAGAACAAAATACTTTTCCAGCAGCTTTGATCACAATGATCTTTACCAAATCATTACTCTCAAAATCCTTAAGTATAGTTTTCATTGCTGCGACCATTTCTGCATTGAGTGCATTCCTTTTTTCGGGGCGGTTGAGTACCAAATAGCCGATCCTTTCTTGGACAAAACTATGAACAGGTTGATTCATCATAATAATTTTAATCAAATAGGGTTAATCATAAACTGGCTTATATAGAAAGATAACACAGAACATTTGCTCTTCCAAAACCAAATTACTTAAATACTAATTTAAGAGCTCTATCACCCAACTTATAATCCAGAAAAGACTCTTGAAGTCTCCATTCTCCTTGATTATAGACTTGCACATTATGAATGCTTTGATTAATTTCCAATACATTCATATGCTTCAATACTATTGGTTTTTCTAAATTTGGAAGAAAAATATACAAGTCACTTTTATCCGAAAAAGCAATTAAAGGAAATTTTTCTCGACTAAAAGAAGCCAGCCTATTGGGGATGACCTTATAATTGAAATCAGACTCTGGAACTTCATAATCAAAGTAATATTTTTCTTTATAATCAATAGAGAAGCCTTTGTTCAAGCTATAAATCATCAAATCAGAATTTTCATTTTTGAATATTTTATCTATTCCTATAAAACCAAAAAGCAATAAAACTGAAGCAATTCCATACAAATGCCACTTTCTTGGCTGAATAACAAGCAGTAATACTAAAATCAAAATAAGCCAGTACGCCAACATGAAATCAGGCCTTAAAAAAATCCCCTCAATCTTCGCAAAAGGCAATTCTTGAATACTAAAAATCAACTGGTTGACTATTCTTATCAGCCATTCTGTAATCCATGCTAGAGGCTTAGCAAGAAATGGGATCTGAGCAAAAATCATAAAAGGAACACCAAAAGACATGATCAAGAATGCTCCAGGGATGGCTACAAGATTGGAAAGAATAAAGTATGATGGGAAAACATGAAAATAATAAGCAGAAATAGGGAAAGTCATCAGTTGTGCGGCGATACCCACAGTACTGATTTGCCAAATGTACTCCACCACCTTTGACTTTGGAATCCATAATTTCACCAAAACAGGTTGAATCAACAAAATCCCTATAAGTGCCAAATATGATAATTGAAATCCAACAGCAAAAATTAACAAAGGGTCATAAACTAATAAAATTAAAGCTGAAAGCGCAATTGCATTGAAAATGGAAGGACTTCTTGACTTCATCTGTGCCAAGGCCATAATCGAAAACATGGTCGCAGCACGCATCACAGACGGGGACAACCCAGTTAGCAAAGCATAGCTCCAAATCAAAAGAATAATAATGGAAAGGTAAAGCACCCTTTTAGCTAACTTGAGTCTAAATGGCTTGACAAAAAGAAAAAAGAATCCATAGATAATCCCTACATGCAAGCCAGAAACAGCTAAAATATGCATTGCACCTGCTGTGACATAAGCATCATTGACTTCCTTTTCGAGATTTTTCTTTTGTCCTAATAAAAGAGCTTTAGCAACTTGATTGGCATAAGTATCTAAAATCATTTGATCCATTCCATTCATTATCGATGCCCTTAACCCTAGAAAAAAGTCTTCAATCGGCTGAATAGCGATCTTCCCAACTTTCAAAACTTTAGTATTGACAAACTGACTGTGTGTTACTTGTTGTCGTTCCATAAAGCTCGCATAATCAAATTCTTTTGGATTCTGAGATACTGGGATTCGCTCAGGATTTCCACCTATTATTAACAAATCCCCCGGAAGGATGCTTTCATCCAATTTATGATAAATCAAAACCTCTCCTTTGTTCTTATATATATTACCGACAGAATCTTTTAATGCTAATAACTTAACACGATTAGCTATCGAGTTAGGCTTGGGTTCATCATTAGCCAATGCTGCTGCCAAATACATCTCCCCGTGCCTCTGATGATGTATCAAATGATCTTGTTGATTCTGAAGATCTCTTTGATAGTTAAAAACTAAGCCCAAAACAACTAATTGCATATAAGCTAAAAATGGAATAAAAAATTTGAATTGATATATTTTGAAAATCCTATTTCGAATAACTAAAAAACAATAGAGACAATAAGAAATTCCTAAAATAAGTAATAAAACCTCTAAAGGGAAAAGATTCAATTTGGTGTACAACAATACACCTAACAGAAAGAAGAGAACATATCTCAAAAATGGAAATTCGCTAAACTTCATAAACCTAAAAGTTTACTTCAATTTAGTCAAGAAAAATAAAAAAGGAGTCATAAATGACTCCTTTACGAGTATAATAAACGTTTATTTCTAGAATCTATATCCTACAGAGAATCCAGCTTTAAATTCTACTGCTGCAAATTGATCGTTTACTTCTTCACTAAATCCTCTTGCAATTGAAGCATAAGGTCCGAAAGCAAACTTATCATTAAATACCCATTTGTATCCTCCTCCAAGCCCCAGCAAGAAACTATTCATATTTACAGTGTTCAAAATTCCGTCTGAAATTTCAGTATATTCTCCAAATCTATATTTGACAAATGGAAAAATATAAAGCTTACCTGTTTCATCTCCTTCGAAATAAAAGTTATAAGATGCCAAAATCGACGTTGCATCAAATTCCTTGCTATCGCTCGTTCTCACATAGGCAAATCTATCATTGAAATGAGCTTCAATTCCGATAGATTGATCTTTTGCGATAAAGTGTTCGTAGCCAAATTCTACCGACCCTAGAAGGATCGTATTAAGAAAATTCAACTTCACTTCTCCAATGCTGTGATCTCTTTCCATCTCAGTTTGTGCAAACACCGTTGCACCGATTAGAAAAAAAACTAATGTAGATAGTACTATTTTTTTCATGATTTATAAAATTTAGATGCTTTATTAAATAACTTCAAAACGCTAAAACGAAAGGCGAAACTTTCAGTTTCAAATATACTATTCTTTTATTACAAGTATCTTTCCATTTGATAATGCTTGATATTGCACTCTTCAAACATCTCGCCAATTTTTTCGAATCCAAACTTCAAATAAAGTGAAATCGCAGGTAATTGAGAATGCAAATAAATCAGTTTTCCTTTATTCTCTTCAATTTTAGCAATATCTTCAAGCACTGCCTTCACAAGAGCTTGACCTACACCCTGACCTCTAATTCCATTCAAAACTGCAAATCGCTCAAGTTTGATCCCATTTTTGGTGACCCTCCACCTAGCCGCCCCAGCAGGAGATTCATTTAAAAGCGCCAAAAATTGATTGGACGATTCTTCAAATTCATCAGATTCATCAGATGGATCTACACCTTGTTCAAGTACAAAAACTTCTCGACGTATTTTAAAAACCAACTCAAGCTGTTCCTTGGTCTTGGCTTTTTCTACTGTTATACTCATCTCTTTTCTGAATTTTTGCAGTTTCATCTTTTTCATAAGCTTCTATGATGGATTTGACTAACTTGTGTCGTATCACATCTTTACCGCTTAGGTTTACCACTCCAATTCCTTTTACATCTTTAAGAACGTGTAATGACTCGCTCAACCCTGATTTTTGTCTTTTTGGAAGATCGACTTGAGTTTGATCTCCAGTTATAATTACCTTAGAATTTGGCCCCATTCTCGTCAAAAACATCTTAATCTGCTCACTTGTCGTATTCTGTGCCTCATCCAAAAGGACAAAAGCATCATGCAATGTCCTTCCCCTCATATAAGCCAAAGGAGCTATTTCTATTACACGTGTTTCTTGATAAAATTTAAGTTTTTCCGAGGGAACCATATCACTCAAAGCATCATAAATAGGTCTCAAATATGGATCTAATTTCTCCTGTAAATCGCCAGGCAAAAAACCAAGATTTTCACCTGCCTCTACAGCAGGTCTTGTGATTATGATTCTCTTGACTTCACGGTTTTTCAATGCTCTGACGGCCAAAGCCACGGCGATATACGTTTTCCCTGTTCCCGCAGGTCCAAGTGCAAAAACCAAGTCATTTTTAAAAGCTGATTCCACAAGTTTTCGCTGATTAGCAGATTTTGGCTTTACCACTAATCCTTTATTTCCATAAACGATCACATCATTTCTTTGATTTTCTTCAAATGGAACACCTTCAAGTGTAATGTACTCTTTCACATGGTCAGGTGTAATATGTCCAAATCTATTGAAATGTTGAAGCAACATGTTGATCACATCATTTATCCTCAAAATCTCAGGTGCACGACCTTGAATCCTGATTTCATTACCTCGGGATACAATTTTGCTTTGTGGAAAAGCAGCAGCAATCTGTCGGATATTCTCGTTTTCTGAGCCTAAAAAGTCCAGCAGCGAAATATTTTCTAAAGTAATTACTTTTTCTACCAATCTATTGAATTTGATTTAAGAGTTTGTTTATGGTGTAAGGATAAAATCCCTATTTTTGTTCACACCTATTACAAAAATATAAATTTTAATCGACTTGCTTATATGGCACTGATAACATTCATTTCAGATTTTGGAGACGGGGACTATTATGTTCCAGCAGTAAAAGCGAAAATGTTATCCATCAACCCCCAGTTGAACATTATTGATATTTCACATAAAGTTGATACTTATGATATTGCTCATGCAGCTTTTATCTTGAGGGCGGTATTCAAGGAATTCCCGAAAGGAACAGTACACCTAGTAGCACTCAACGGAACGAGCAATATGACAGATGGCTTTATCGGCATCAAACTAGAAGAACATATATTTATTGGTCCAAACAATGGTGTTTTGAGCCTTTTGGCAGATTATAATCCAGGAATAGTCGTTCAATTTGCTGATATTCATATCAAGGACAGTACTTTTCCAGCAAAAGACATCTTAGCGCCAATAGCGGCGAAAGTAGCCTCGGGAGCTGCAATCCATGATTTTGGTGGTCCTTTGATGCAAATGAAGAAAATGATGTCACGACAATTTAAGGCCACTCGCAAGCAAATCGTGGGACATGTGGTGCGTGTAGATAACTATGGAAACCTAATCACCAATATCAGAAAGGATGTTTTTGAGAAACTTAATCCTGGCAAATTTGTGATCGAATTTAGTAGAGAAGGTCTGACCAAAATCAACAAATCTTACGATAATGTGGAACCAGGAGATTGCTTCGCTTTCTTCAATAGCCTTGATCTTTTGGAAATTGGAATCAATCATGGCCATGGCTCAGATTTATTGGGGCTAAGACTAGACAGCCCAATTTACATCAACTTTGAAACAACTGAACAAAATGCTTAAACGTATAGTGCGAATGACCTTTCAAGAAGATAAGGTAGAGGCATTTTTAGAAAACTTTCATCAAAACAAAGAAAAAATCAGAAACTTCCCAGGTTGCCATCATTTAGAATTGTGGCAAGATGAAAATTTTAAAAATATTTTCATGACATATAGCTTTTGGGAAGATGAGGCCGCTTTAAATCAATATCGTGATTCTGAATTGTTTAAGTCCGTATGGGCTGTAACAAAGCCTCTATTTGCAGAGAAACCGAGTGCTTTTAGTGCAAAAAAAATGGTTGAACTCCCTTGAGTGGCTTGCACAGAAAAAAAATAGTAATCATATTTGCATCCCGTTCAGCAAGGAACGGCTAGTTCACCTGCCCAGGTGGCGGAATTGGTAGACGCGTTGGTCTCAAACACCAATGCCTTCGGGCGTGCCGGTTCGACTCCGGCCCTGGGTACAAAAAAAGCTCCTTCTTTCATTAGATGGAGCTTTTTTATGAGACTACAATCTGAAATTATAGTAGAAATATATTTTTTCAATATTACTTTTGGCGCACAGCCAGCGACGTAGGCTTCCATCCATCTTGAAGCAGATAGACACCATTTATCACTAGCTTTCAATCCTGAGAATGCGTATTCCGGACTTGGCGTAATCAAATCATTCCCTCTGTTATAACTAAACCTCAATAATTCATCTGACATGACTGCGTAGACAGTATGAGTTCCCAAATCATCTTCGCCTGTTTCGCAACAGCCATTTCTATAATATCCTGTTAAGGGTTCAGAACTACAAAGCATCAACTCTTCACCAAATACATTTTTTGCCGTAACTCAAATTTTTCAATGCTCTCTTTTATAACCCAGAGTCTTATTGATTGATTTTTCTAAAAAAGACTTTAGACAAATATTCTAAACATCATTTTTACAAACCTACTTAAACTTTGAGATAACATGAATTTATGTGATTTTTTATGCAAATTGAATTTCAAATTTTCAAATTACTTATTTGATCAAAATGACTCCACCATCTATTGAATATCTTTTGAACATACTTAAAAAAAATTATCCTCAAGTATTTTTAAATAATGAACTTGATCTAGGAAAATTAATTCAAATTTTTGAATACGAAAATCAAAATAAATCTGGATTAGTATGGAATGGTAAAGTGGCTGCTAAAAATCAAGCCTATTTACCTTCTAATTCCAAACTCATCTTGAATGAAGAAAAGTCTCTTGACTCTGAATCCTCTGAAAACATTTTCATCGAGGGAGATAATCTAGATGCGCTCAAGTTGCTTCAAAAGCATTATTCTGAAAGGATAAAAGCCATTTATATCGATCCACCCTACAATACTGGCTCAGAAAGTTTTGTTTATTCCGATAAATTCACCAATCAAAAATCCTCGCAGAAACTAAATCAAAAAAATCCTAATTCTTTTGAAGCCTTACATGGTAATTGGCTTTCTATGATGTACCCAAGATTGATTTTAGGACGCATGCTACTTAGACAGGATGGGATAATCTTTGTGAGTATTGATGATCATGAATTGGCCAATTTAAAACTAATGATGGACGAAGTATTTGGTGAAGAAAATTACATCGAGATTTTTTCTTGGGTGAAATCTGAAACTCCTGCCAATCTTTCAAGAAAAAGTAAAAAGGTCACGGAATACGTGCTTTGCTACCAAAAGCAAAAAAACAAAACCAAATTCAAAGGCATCAAAAAAAATAGTCCAAGTAGTAATGGACTTCTCAATCAAAGCAATGCAGTCAACATCCTTACTTTTCCCAAAAACAAAGTCTCAACAAAAATCACAGACGGAATCATTCCAAAGGGAGATTATGGCACCGATAAGTATAGCGTCAAACTGCTAGAAGATACAGAGGTGAAAAATGGATATTTTACTAAAGAAGTAATCCTTCAAGCCAAATTTAAATGGACACAATCCAAACTTGATCAAGAAATCAAAAACGGAACCCTGATTCAAATTCCAACAATAAAACTCAGCCCTTCTTACGAGAAATTAGCTTATGATGAAGAGGTTCCCCCGAATTTGATCAATCATAAAGTTGGTGTGGATACGAATGAAACAGCGAGCAAAGAACTTCGTGAAATGCTTGGTGGAAAAATCTTTGATTTTCCAAAACCACCAAGTCTGATTAAGTATCTCTTTGGGTTTTCTGATGATCCTGAGGGGATTTATTTGGATTTTTTTGCAGGGTCAGGTGCCACAGCACAAGCCGTATTAGAAATGAATTTAAAAGACCAGGGCCAAAGAAAATATATCTGCATTCAACTTCCAGAGGAAATCAAACCCAATTTAGAAGCATTCACCAAGGGCTTTAGAAAAATTTCAGAAATCACATTTAAACGTTTAAGTTTATTACACTCCAAACTTTCTGTACTAAATTCAGAAATAAATGCAGGGTTTAAATATTTCGAATTAAAAGATTAAAGATAAATTCTCGGACAGATCATATTGCCCATTTCAACATAATTATTCTTTTATCTAAATCTTTTTTATGATTGTTACAAATTTTGACTTTGATACACAGCAGTCAAGAGCAAGAAGAATTGCTTCGGAGATGATCAAAAATGGCCTTTATTCTAGATTTGGACTTAACTCAATCAAAAGACTAGATAAAGCTTACCTTGGTTGTCTTGGAGAATTGGCATTTGCTCACTGGTTAGAAGAAAAGAAAATAGCTTATAAAATAGACAATAAGGGTTTCGAAAACAGAAATTCTGATGAATATGACTTTTTGATTAATGGAAAAAAAATCGATATAAAAGTAGCGCTAAAATCCACCTTAAACCCACCAAATGACAATTGGACCTATGGATATCCTCAAGAGCAAAATCCCCTTAGCAAAGATTTTGTTATCATCGGGTGGATCGATTTTACTAGAAGTGAAGTTGGATTTTATGGTTGGTTGACCGGGCTTCAAATCAGTAAATCACCAATAGTTACCAAAAATAGCTTTAGAGGATACCATTATAAAACGCCCAATCATGAATTTAAGTGGGGATTGATGAACAAAGATTTCGAGAAATTAATCGACAACTTATTTTAAACTCTACTTTATGTTTCAAGTAAAGAATGTATGTTTGTAATATCACCCAAGAGCTACTAGAAAACTTATTTTAAGTGAAGATGGAAAACAATCTGAATTCAGAAATTCTACACAAACTTGACATTTTTTTCGAAATCACTCCAGATCTTTTTTGTATTGCAGGGTACGATGGCTATTTTAAGCGTGTCAACCCTGCTGTAAGCAAACTCCTTGGATACAATGAAGAGGAGCTTTTCAATACTCCAATCAACGAGTTTGTACATTCTGATGATAAAGAACTTACCGCAAAAGCTCGTAAAGAACTTACTAAGAAAACTCCTTTACTTAATTTTGAAAATAGGTATTTGACAAAATCAGGAGAAACAGTTTGGTTGTCATGGACGTCAATGTTTCTTGAAGAGGAAAAGTTGATCTTTGCTATCGCAAAAGACATCACTTACAAGAAAAAATTAGAAATTGAACGCAACCTCTTATTATCAAACTTAACTTCTATCAACAAAGAATTAGAAAATCTCACTTACAGAACAACGCATGACTTAAGGTCACCTGTCAATAATTTTTTATCTATTTTTAATTTAATTGACCTGAGCAAAATCAAAGATGAAGAAAATCTCGAACTGCTAGAATTGTTAAAATCGTCTAGCGAGAATTTCAAAAAAACGCTTGACAACTATGTAGATTTATTAAGTAAAAGAAGTTCAACGGAAAACAAAATTGAAATTATCCGATTCGACTTTACTCTAGATAAGATTATGGAGTCGATTCATTCCCTAATCCGAAGTTCAAATACAAAAATAGACTTTGTCTTCTCAGAAGCTGAAGAAATAGTCTTTAACAAAGATTATCTAGAAAGTATTTTTCTTAACCTAATCACCAATTCCATAAGATATTCTCAGCCAGGAATCCCCCCAAATATCAAAATAAAAAGTTCGAAAAACGGAGAAAACACTCAATTAACCGTAGAAGACAATGGTCTAGGGTTCGATATGAGCAAAGTAAAGGATAAAATTTTTGGACTCAATCAAAAATTCCATTCACATGAAGACAGTAAAGGCATAGGCCTCTATCTTATTTACAATCAAATCACAAAACTTAACGGAACTATAGAGGTGTTAAGTGAAGTAAATGTTGGCACAACATTCATAATTAATTTTCGATCTTAATCTTTATTTTCCTTTTTTGTCAACTCTTTATCCAAAAACTCTTGAAGCTTAGCTTGATAAGCCTTAGCGTCTGGATTGTAATCCGGCACAAGGGTCTTTTTATCTGGGAAGCTTTCCATATGTAAAGTCTGCGTAGGAAATGCAAAACGAACACCTAGTTGGTTAGCCAAGGTAACGATAGAAATTAAAAGCTCATGTCTTGCTCTCAATTCTTCCGTCCAATTCGGCACTTCAAAAAAAACGTAAAACATCACATCTTGGCTAAATGAAGAGAGATTATTGAAATAAATGTTGTAATAATCCTTTCTCGTATCAGGATGATTTTCTACGATTTTCCTTAGCCCATCGACAAAAGTCTGTGTCAAATGAGGTGGAGTATCATAAGTAATTGTCAAAGTTGTATAAAACCTCCTGTATTGTCTAAGCCCATGATTATCTATTGTAGCGTCGGCGATTTTTCCGTTGGGAATATACATGACAGAATTTCTAAAGGTTCTGATCCTAGTAGATCTAAAGCCAACTTCCTCTACCGTCCCATCTACATCACCTGAAGTAATCCAATCTCCCACTTGAAAAGGCTTATCAATGAAAATCATTATTGAGCCAAAGAAATTCTTAATGGTATCTTGAGCAGCCAAAGCAAAGGCAAGTCCGCCAATAGAAAGTCCTGTCAAGAAAGGAACAATATCAACTTGTAATCCCTCTTTGAGGACGTAAAGCGTACCGATAATAACCACAAAGGCTTTGAGCGTTTTTCTCAAAAGTGGCACGAGCTGATCGTCAAGAGTAGATTCTGTTCTCTCAGCCAACTTTGCAAAATACATCGCTACAATATCGACAATTTTATAAAATACAATCGTGACAACGAATGGCTTTGCTGCATTCAACAACAACAATACCCAAGAAACTACTTCTATCGGAAGTTGAAGAATTTTTATAAATAAAGTCGTCAATAAAATAATGAAGTAAATACTCGTAATTTTCGCAACTGGCAAAAAGTAGTTCTCCCCTATATAGCCATAACCAAATTTGTCCAAAGCATACAAAAGCCCCTTATCTAAGATTAGTGTAATAACTTTGTGCGATAGGAATAAAATCAAAATCAGAAAGAAAAGTCCTACCAATTGCCAAAAGTGTAAGCCTAAATAAAATTCATTTCCAAGTTTAGGCAAGATATTGAGCAGCTTATCAGTTCCATATGGATAGGTCTCTTTATGTAAACTTTTTATTTGATCAACAGTAAATTTGCTAAACTTCCATTCACCTTCCTTTTTTTCTAAATAGACCCCTGGTAGAAGTCTTACATCGAAGAAATATCTTGACTGATTATTATGTAAAGAGTCGATGTAATTGGGGTCATTAGGAATTTCATTGAGTTTGACATACACCCCATTACCATCAAAAACCTGCTTCAATTGAACAGCTAATCTCTCAGCTTCCGCTTGAGTTTGATCCGTGAGACGAAGCGCTTCTGCTGCAATATTTACTTCATAATTATCTTCTCTTAAATTATAAAAAAAAGTCAATGTGGTAGAATAAGGCGAGGTAAAACTTTGCAACTCCTCAGGTGCTATGGGGATCTTGTTTTCATCTAATAAAACTTGATCTTGTGCAGCTAAATGTTGTAGAACAAAAAAAGAAAGTATGAATAGTAAATTGAAACGCATTAAATTTGATTTTTTTTCAGATGTAAAGGTAAGAATTCTAAAGTGGGAGCTTGTACTCTATAAAGGTATTTGCAGAAGTAGCAAAAACGCTATATTCATTTTTACTGTTTGAATATTTAATCTCTACTTTATTTTTTGAGCTTATCGGCAATGTATTTAATAATTGACCTTTGAGATTAAATAAGTAAGTGAATTCTTGAATCGGATCCACGATCACCAAGATATTCTTGTCCCCACCAAAGGAAAACAATTGAAACTTCAAGTTCTCTGCATAAATATTGTAATCGAACAAGACGTTATATTCAGAGTCCATTGCCGTTATTTTATTGTATTCGTGGACAACATAAATAAATCGATCATCTTTTTGATCTTTAATCAAGAAAAATTGACTTTCAGGATCAGGTCGCATCAGCTGATTTCTGTAGGCAATCTCTCCTTGAAAATTCACATTTACGATTTCACCGCTTTGAGTCACGGTGACAACCCTGCTTGATGAAGCACTGCCTCTTTCAATGATTATATAGTCAGAGTTTTGCTTATCCCCTAGCTTGATTGGCGAATCCAGCATTGCTTCACCTCTTCGGTTAAAAAAATATAATCTCCCATTTTCAGTAAGTGCCAACATTTGGTCTCCTACCCCTGCGACTCTATGATGTGCAGGTTTTACTGCCAAATTAGATTCAATCCTTTTAGGATCCCAGCCGTCTAAAACATCGCCGTTTTTATTGAGTATATATAATTCTGCTTGATCTGTTCCGACAAAAAATCTATAATCTCTATTGTCATCATAATCAACAAGATTCAAATGGGTTATTTTTCTATCAGGTATTTCGAGTGGATATCCCGATACGAAACTTCCTAATCTATCAATGATATAGATGCGACTTTCAGTCGCAAACAACAATTGAAGCTTGCCATTTTTATAATAATCTACTTGGAAAATGTCAGAAATTATTGACCCTTCCAAAGTTTGAGAAAATACTATCTCACCCTCTCCTGACAAAAGATGTACTTGATTCAACTCATCTTGAACTACAAACTCAAAACTTCTATCATTGAAATTTTGAATACTCTGGGGTCCATAAATCAAGTTGTCTCTAAACTGTACAACTCTATTCTCTGTAAGTGTCACACTACTCACTGCATTGATAGGATTTTCTGAATAGAGAATATCGATTTTAGTTTGATTTTCCTTTTCAGTATCACCAATACCCAAGGTAAGAATGTCTAAAGAGCGAAGTTGAGGAGCATATTTTTGAAAAAATACTCTCCAATTCGGCGAACTCATCTCTTCTAAACTATTCCAAATCCTAGGAACATTGACTACAAAATTAAATCCTGAATTTTCAGATAGACTAGCAGAAAGCCTCTTTTGTGTCAAACTTTTCCCCCAAGTATTATCAGCATTGATATCATCTAAAAAGATTTTCATCGACTTACTGCTATTCGCAAAAACCAACATTTCATCAATACTTGTAATGTATGTTTGCGGGAACCCTAAAAATTTCCCATTAAAAAGATGTGCAGGAAAATCCTCTAAATTCAACACAAAAATTTCTTTTTCTTGATAATAATCAATCGGTATCACACCATCAGAAAAACTATCTGCTCCTTTATTAAACTCTTTGAGTAAGTCAATCTGAGTTGCTAATTCTTCCGTCTTGATTAATAAAATTCTATCTTCATCTTGGTTGGCTATCGTTTCAAAAATCATAAAAGTCATTTCTCCAGATAGCTTTTTGAAAAAATCCTTTTGGAGCAATTTTATTTCTATTTCCCCATTAACTGTGGCTTTCCCTTGAAAATTCTCATTATTAAGCATGCCAAGCATATTGGAATCTCTTAGGTTATACTGAAATAAAACTGCGGTTCTATTTGGGATAAAGTTTATTAGTTTTTTATAATCAGAATCTCCAGGAGTGAAATTATATTTTTCGCCATTTTTGAAAAAAGTGTTTCCTAGAAGGCTAAATTTCCCTTCAGAAAAAAATATTTCAAAATTACCTGATATTTCGTTTTTAGAAAACTGCTGGATAAGATTCAAGTTTTCGTCTCTGCTGATTCCCGCAAAAAACTTAGATAAGCCTTTACTTGACAACCTAAAAACCCCTAAACCACTAGGTTTTCTTAGACTTTTGAAAAGCTCTTGATTCGCTGATTTAAAATTTTCTTCCGAAGAATTTTGAAAGAGCCTAATCGCCTCTTCCACCAAAAATGAAGTATAGCTTGCAACGATAATATTCCCTATTTTGGCATAAGAAAGTATCCTATTCAAATTCACACTTTGAAACTCGTAAATAGGAACAGCGCTGTAATTTCTTGTAGTAATTTGAGAAAGTTCTGGTAGATTTTTCTCCAAGGACTCGATAAATGACTGATCTGAGCCATTCTTAAATGAAAGTGTGAACAAAAAATCAAACTCCTCTTTCCCTACAGGATGTAACGAAACCACTAACTGATTTCCTTTCAAAGATCTGTCGAGATTTCCTGATCTTCCAACCAAGCTATCGAGCGAGACTAATTGTCTCTCAGCATTTTTAACGGATGGAATCTCTGTCAATCTTGTCCAAATAGGTTGGCTGACAAGTTGATTCCAAGCCATCACTGGCTCTTCTGTTTCAAATACAAAAATAGCATCCTCTGAAACAACTTCAAGGGCATTTTTCTCCCCATTCCATAGGGTGCTGTTATAAAAAAAGTAACCTCCTATAGCAAAGGCAATAATTAAGATCGCAATTAAGATTTGTTTGAAACTAGGCACTAAACTGGGTCTTGGTTAGGTAGATTAACATCAGTTGATAAATATAAAAACCTAAAAGTCCCGATCAAAAAACCGGGACTTTTAGGTTGAAAAACAAGCTCAAATTATTTGCTTGACAATTTGTCTAAGACACTCATTACTTCTTTTACATGTCCTCTTGAGACTTCAAGAAGTTCTTTTTCTTCAGCATTGAGGTCTAATTCAATTACTTTTTCGACACCGTTCTTTCCTAAGATTACCGGTACGCCTAAGTAGCAATCATCGATTCCATATTCGCCTTCCAATTTGATACAAACAGGGAATACTCTTCTTTGATTTTTCAAAATCGCTTCTACCATTTGTGCAGCAGCTGATCCTGGCGCATACCAAGCAGATGTCCCCATCAATTTCACCAATTCTCCACCACCGAATTTTGTTCTTTCGATGATCGCATCTAAAGTATCTTTGGCGATAAGCTCAGTCACAGGAATACCCGCTACTGTAGTATATCTAGGAAGTGGAACCATCGTATCACCATGTCCACCCATCAAGATTGCTTGGATTTCTTTTGGAGAAATATTCAATTCCTCGGCAATAAATGCTCTGTATCTTGCAGTATCTAGAATTCCAGCCATACCAATTACCTTTGCTCTTGGAAGTTTGGATGTGATATGTGCTTGATAAGTCATCACATCAAGTGGATTAGACACCACGATAATGATCGCATCAGGAGAATGTTTGATTACATTTTCTGTTACAGACTTCACAATTCCTGCATTAGTCTCGATCAAATCATCTCTCGTCATCCCTGGTTTTCTTGGAAGACCTGAAGTGATGACAACTACGTCAGAACCTGCAGTTTTTGAATAATCATTGGTACTTCCGACAGTTCTGCTGTCATATTGGTTGATTGGAGCTTTTTGCCAGATATCTAGAGCTTTGCCTTCTGCAACACCTTCTTTGATATCTACCAAAACGATTTCTTCAGCAATCTCTCTGTAAGCTAATACATCTGCGCAGGTCGCTCCTACGTTACCAGCTCCAACTACGGTTACTTTTGCCATGATTTATATGTTTTTTTATTAGTTTATTGAATTTTTCAAAAGTTGCGCTAAGTTATTAAACAAAGGACATTTAATGAAGGATTGACTCGGAATACTTGTTCATGACTGAAAATGAATTGCTAATAAAATATAGATGATTTACTACAAATTTTAAACCCATGTTATATGAAAGCTAGGATAAAATTTGGAATTAGCTTATGATTCACTATCAAACATCTGCGCCAAATTGAAAAAGCCAAAGGAATTCTGATAGGACTTAAATAGTTTCTGATTGTTTTGATTATAAAACTCTGATAAAGAAGTCATCATTTTGGCTTTGATCTTTGGATGGGATTCAAAAATTTCTTGCACAGAGAAGTGAGGAATCACCATCAGTTCCGCTTCTTCTGAATCCACAATTGCGGTATAAATTCTTTTGGTGTTTTCCAATAGTGAATTCTCTCCAAAAGCCCCTCCTTTTCCAACATCAAGAATTGTCTCAAAAGTCTCCAAAACATCTACTGTCAACCTTACATGTCCTCTTCTCAAAATATATAATGCTTGACTTGGGTCATTTCTAAAGAAAACCACCTCATCTTTCACATATTTTCTATTGTGAATAGTCGGGAGAAACCGTGCCATCTCTGAATGCTTGAGTCGTTCAAAAAACTTCACTTGAGACAGAAATTCAAAAATCGCAAGTTCTGATGCTGTGAATGTCTTTGAAAATGGATTGATCATGATTTTCTTTTTTTGAAGTATAAAACTTTTTTGGTACTCGAATCACACTTGAATGCGTCGCTAATTCTGTAACCAATTACCCAAGCAATTTCTCCCTTCGAACAAAGCACTGAGACAGATTTTTTTTGAATCAAAGGGACTTTTAAATCTATCAAAAGATCGGAAACTTTCTTTTCATTTTTCATACCCAAAGGCATAAATTTATCTCCAAGCTCCCAACTTCTGATAGTCAATGGATAATCAAGTTTATCAAAATCCAACATGGCATTTTCTGTGTTCTTATCCATTTCTGTTGGAGTATTTAAATGCAAAATATCATAGCTTCCAGATTGGAGTTGCATAGCAATTGCGGTGTCATCTAAGTGTCTTTCTTGTTCCTTCAAGTCATATTCTCCAAGAATAATCATCTCTCTATCTATGTTTACCATGTATTTGCCAGCGTAAAAAGACTTCCCTGATTCATCTTTGGGAATTGAATTTAAAATTTCAACCACATCAGAATAACCAAACCCATAATCTCGCAACCAATAATAAATCATAGAATGCTTCCCTGGTAAATTGGTCACAGCAAGGGTTTTCAAATATTGAAACGCACCTTCCTCAATGATGTTCTCTACTTTCCACAAATTGAATAGATGAAAAAAAGCTTTCCCGGTATCTTTCATCCTATGAAAACTGTCCCCAAGTGTTTGCAAAGCATCAGGAAAACCCGATTGGAGCTGCGGAAGTATTTCATTTCTTAAAAAATTCCTTTTGTAAATACTCTTTGCGTTGCTACTGTCTATTCTCCAGTGAAACTTATTGTCCACCATAAACTTTTCAATCTCACTTCGGCTAAAGGAAAGCAATGGACGAATCAAAAAATCTCTCTTTTCTGCCATTCCATAAACGCCTTCGATACCTGTTCCCCTGAGTAAATTTAGCAAAACAGTTTCAAGCTGATCTTCAAAATGATGCGCTACTATGACACCTGCATAAAACCCTTCTTTCATCAGTTTTTCAAACCATTGATACCGGAGATCACGCGCTACCATTTGAGTAGATTTCCCAGGTTTATCAAAATCTTTTGGATTTGCATGTTCAATAAAAAGAGAGACATTCCAAAACCTAGCCATATCTTTGATAAAATCTTCATCACCGTCGCTCTCCTCATTCCTTAGTCCAAAATTATAATGTACCAAGGAAAATTGAATACCAGCGGCATGAAGTAAATGTCCTAGACAAACACTATCGACTCCGCCACTAATCGCAAGCAAATAGCGTTTATTTACATCAAAAAGATTTTTTGATCGTATATATTGGATAAAATGATCAACCATAACCCAAAAATACCATTTTTGCTTAATTTTGTCGCCGACTTACAAATCAAATGATCAAAAACAGCGGAATTATTTTCCTTCTTTTCCTTCTTTTTTCAAGCACAGTTTTCTCCCAACAAGAAACTATGCTCGAGATCCAAAAAGCTGATCGATTGATCGGGAGCTCTGGATTTCAGCGTTTATTAGGGAATGCAGTGATGCGACATCAAAATTCATTGATTTATTGCGACTCAGCCTACTTTTATGAAGAAGAAAATATGGCGAAACTTTTTGGAAACGTGAGAATCGTCGATCAAAAAGATCCTGTCACTACTTCTAGTAGATATGCAGAATATGACGGAAATACGAGAATTGCAAAGCTGAGAAATAACGTAGTTTTCAAAAATGAATCCACCACTCTTTATACAGAATTTTTGGATTACAACAGAGAGACCGGAATCGCAAATTATTTCAATAATGGTAAGGTGGTTGATACCACAAATGTTTTGACCAGTAGTAATGGAATCTACGAAACCACAATCGAAAAAATCACCTTCACTGAAAACGTAATTTTAGTAAATCCAGATTATACGCTCAAAACAAACTTCCTTATTTACCAAACCATCCCAAAAACAGCAGAAACAGTAGGTTTGACTAATATTGTATCAGCAGAAGGAAATAAACTTAACGCTCAAAAAGGAAGCTACTACAACACTGAAAATAAGCTCTTCCGTTTTTACGATGGGGAAGTTGAAACAGAAACATCTCTTGTTTATGCCGAAAATCTCTTTTACGATGAAAATAAGCAGTATTATGAAGGCAGGGGAGACGTAAGTGTATTCAATAAAGAGCGAGAAATTGAAATCTTTGGGGAGGAAGGTAAATATTGGGAAGACAGAAAATATAGTCAAGTATATGGCAACGCTTTGGTTCAAAAATACTTTGAATTAGACACCATGTTTATGATTGCAGACACTTTGATTTCGCAGGATAGCGAATTGGAGACTGAAAGGTTTTTGCAGGCTTTCTACAATGTAAGGCTTATCAAATCTGAGTTAGCCGGTCGCGCAGATTCCTTAACATATATTTATTCTGATTCTACCATTCACCTTTACCAAGACCCCGTAATATGGAATGACAAAAGTCAAATTACTGCTGACAGCATAAGAATTTTGATTGCAAATGAAGAATTAGATAAAGTTTTTCTTACACAAAGAGCCTTCAATGTCACTAAAGACACACTTGGAAATTTCAATCAATTGAAAGGCCGAAAAATGGTGGGCACTTTTAACGAAGGAGAAATTCAGAGACTAGACGTTACAGGAAATGGCGAGTCTTTGTATTTTAATTTACTAAATGACAGCACCTTACGAGGTGTAAACAAAAGTGTCTGCGCCAACATGATTATGTTTTTTGAGGAAGGAAACGTCCATAAAATCAACTACCTCATCAAGCCAGAAGGACAGTTTACTCCTCCACATCTACTTAAAGAAGAAAATAAGCAGCTTGAAGGTTTTACATGGAGAGAGGAAGAAAAGCCAACTATGGAAATGATCTATGCTTGGAGAACTCCAAGAACTAGGAAAAGATTTAATGAAAACTTATTCAATATTCCTGATATCATTATCCCTTTACCCACTGATAATGAAATACAAAAATCTATAAATGAAAGGTTGAAAAACAAAAACAAATAGTTCCCCAACTGTTCACTTAATTTTATCGAATTTTAAGAAACGCTATTTTTTGAAAAAAATTTTATTTTGGTTAACAAAATTTAACCCGTATTTCTTTTGATGCTCAAACCTATTAGGTAAATTTATACGTAATAGTTAATTAGAGTTCTGAATCAGTCTGAAAGCTTATTGATAAAACTTAACATGAAATCCTTATTTCTTTTATGCGCATGCTTTTTCTTGCTGCTTCCCATTCAATCGGAAGCTCAGGTTCGTGTGCTGTCAGAAAATATTGAATTCAATGGTAAAATTGGAGCAGCTCAACGAAAATCACTTATTCTTCAAAACGAAAGCAATCAAAAAAAAGAATACAACTTAAGATTCTTGAGAGGAAATATAGGAACTTCTCAAAATATTAAAATTTGTATTGGAGATACATGTTTTGACCCTAGGAAAGAACTTTCGAAAATAAAACTTCCGCTTAATCCAGGTGAGATTGTTACAGATTTGTATTTGGAATTAGATTTTGGAATCGTTGAGACCAAAGGTAACTTCGAACTACATTTCATAAATCCAGAGAACAACAGAGACTTGTTTGTTATTGAGGCTATCTACAATGTTTCAAATCCCAACGCAGACGTGAATGAAGTGGATCATAAAGATATTTCTATAGGAAGTGTATATCCAAATCCAAGCAATAGAATTGCTCAGCTTGATTACAATTTCAAAAACCCAAAAGCAGCAGCAAAAATCAGCATCAACAGCTTTATAGGCAATCCTGTTGCAGAATTCAGACTCGACCCAAGACAAAAAACATTAGTAATGAATATAGAAGACCTCAGACCAGGTGTTTACTTTTATACATTATTTGTTGATAATAAAAATATTGTCACCAAAAAACTCGTTGTCGAATAATGTGAATCGCTTAGGTGTTAATCCTAAGTTTGATACAAATTAATAATCCCTTATATTTGCACCTTGAAAATTATGAAAAAATCACTCCATTATATTCTACCTTTCTTTTTATTAATTCTGATTTCCTCTTGTGGCAATTTCTACAAGCTGGAAAAAAGCACCAATTGGGAAGAATTATATGAAGCAGCAAATAGCTACTACGAGGCAGGCGAGTATAATAAAGCAATCATCCTGTATGATAAAGTACTTCCCGTAATTAGAGGAAGTGAAAGAGCAGAATTAGCAGATTTTAATTATGCCTATTCTCATTTCAGAACCAAAAGGTACATCGAAGCTGCTGGCTATTTTAATACCTTTTACCAAACTTACAACAGGAGTCCCATGGCTGAAGAAGCTATGTTTATGAATGCATATTCTCTTTACTTAGACTCACCAGATTACAATTTAGATCAAAGAAGCAGTAGAGATGCTGTGAATGCAATTCAACTATTTATCAACAAATTTCCAGAATCTGACTCTTACGAGAGAGCGATGGCAATGATTGATGATCTTCAAAAAAGATTTGAAGAAAAAGCTCATCAAGAATGTAGCATGTATCTAAGATTGACTGAGGGGCTTTATCCAGGAGATTTTTACAAAGCATGCATCATCAATTTCCAGAATTTTGCTAAAAATTATCCAGATAGTAAACACAACGAGGAACTTGCCTACAAACTTGTAGAAGTATCGGCTGCATATGGTGAACGAAGTGTATTTAACAAAAAGGAAGAGCGTCTTAAAGAGGCATTCGCTTTTGCGGAACAATTCAAAAGAAAATATCCAAATAGTCAATACTTAGGAAAAGTTGAAAGTATTGTATTGAGCGCTACAAGAGAATACAACACACACTTAGCACTAAAAAAGGATTTTGAGGAAAGAATGGCAAAAGCCAAACTTGAAGAAGAAGAAAAAGCACTCTCACCAGAAGGTGAAGTAATCAAATCAATTCCAATTACTGAAAACAATTAATTAATATATAAAATGGCAGTTAATCCATCTATCATCACAAAAGACTTAGAAAAAATTGCAGCACCAACTGGTAACCTTTATGAGTCTATTCATGTTATCGGCCAAAGAGCTAAGCAGATTTCTTCTACAATGAAAGAAGAGCTAAATAGCAAACTTTCTGAGTTTGCATCTACAGTAGATAATCTTGAAGAGGTTTTTGAAAACAAAGAGCAGATCGAAATTTCTAAGTTCTATGAAAGAATGCCAAAACCATCTACTTTGGCAATGGAAGAGTTTGTAGAAGGAAAAATCTACTCTCGTCATCCAGATCTTGATATTGAAGGATAATGAAATTAAAAGGTAAACGAATCCTATTGGGCGTAACAGGGAGTATTGCTGCTTATAAAAGTGCCCATTTGATACGTTTATTAGTAAAAGAAGGAGCAGAGGTACAAATCATCATGAGTACCTCTGCTCTTGATTTTATAACCCCATTGACATTAGCTACACTTTCCAAAAACCCTGTTCATCATAAGTTTCACTCCAATGAAAATGGGGTATGGACTAATCATGTCGAACTAGGTCTTTGGGCTGATTTATTTTTAGTAGCACCCATTTCCGCCAATACCTTGGCCAAGTTTGCAAATGGAATTTGCGACAATTTACTTTCAGCAACTTACCTTTCTGCTCGATGCCCAGTCATGATCGCACCAGCAATGGATCTTGATATGTATCAACATCCTTCAGTTAGAAAAAACCTTGCGCTTGTAGAAAGCTATGGCAATATCATTCTTGATGCTGAGGCTGGAGAACTTGCAAGCGGCCTATCTGGTCAAGGCAGATTGATGGAGCCTGAACACATCCTGGAAAATGTGTTGAATTATTTTTCAGCAAAGCAAACCTTTAAAGGTAAGCAAGTCCTAATTACTTCTGGTCCAACCCAAGAAGCTATAGACCCAGTTCGTTTTATTAGTAACCACTCAAGTGGCAAAATGGGCGCTGCCTTGGCGGAAGCATTTGCTGCTCAAGGAGCAGAAGTGCATGTTGTCTTAGGACATGGCGCTCTCAAACCAATTCATTCTGATATCCATATTTATCCTGTCAAAAGTGCTTCAGAAATGTATGAAGCTTCTCAAAAACTTCATCAATCCATGGATATTTGCGTCTTTGCAGCAGCTGTAGCAGATTATGCTCCAAAAGAAATTGCGAAAGAGAAAATCAAAAAAGCCGGGGAAGGGATGACTATTGAGTTGATGAGGAATGTAGATATTGCAGCTTCATTAGGTCAGGAGAAAAAAGGACATCAAATCCATGTTGGCTTTGCTCTCGAGACGGAGAATGAAGCTTTTCATGCTAAAGAAAAATTACAAAAAAAGAACTTCGACTTGATCGTACTCAATTCTATGAAAGAGGCTGGTGCAGGCTTTCAGCTTGACACCAATAAGGTGACTCTTTTCTCTAAAACTGGTTCAGAGCTGACTTCCGAGGTTTTACCAAAAGCACAAATCGCAGATTTGATTCTACAGGGTATTAAAAATCTTCCTGTCGAAATCTAAACATATTTTTATCGTTATCTTTAGATCAATAAAAGATCGATATGAAAAAATTCGTTTTCCTTACAATCCTTTTTCTTACTCCATTTTTCATTTTCTCTCAAGAATTGAATTTCCAAGTGATTATCAATTCAGATAGAGCAAGAACACAAGAAAAAGATATTTTTGAAGATATGAAAACTACCTTTGAGCAATTTTTGAATGGTAGAAATTGGACAAATGACGAGTTCAGACCCATCGAAAGGATCAAAGGAAGTATGCTCATCACGATCAATGACATGCCTCAGGTTGGTTTTTACAATGCTACAGTTCAGGTTCAAGTTGTAAGACCTATCTATGGCACGAATTACGAGAGCATGACTTTCAATTTTATTGACAGAAACTGGAATTTCGAATTTCTTCAAAATCAGCCACTAGAATTCAATAGGTTTTCATACCTCAATAACATCAGCTCTCTTCTAGCCTACTATGCTAATATGGCCTTAGGGATTGATTACGATTCTTTTACTTTGAGAGGAGGAGACCCATATTTTGAAATAGCAAATGGCATCGTCAACAATGCCCAACAGTCAAATCGTCCAGGATGGAATCAAAGTCCGACTGATAGAAGGAATCGCTATTGGCTGATCAACGATATTTATACTTCATCCGTATTCGCTCCAATCCGAGAAGCCATCTACCTTTATCATCGAAAAGGCATGGATTTGCTGAATAAAGACCCTAATGAAGCTTACAAAAATATGCTTGAAGCCATCAAAAAGGTCGAAGAAGCCAATACCGCTCAGCCAAACAGTATTTTTACTATCTCATTTATGGATGCAAAAGGAGATGAAATCAGCAAGATTTTCAAAAATGCTCCTTTGGAAATTCGAACAGAAGCGGTGGAACTCTTGTTGAAAGTGGATCCAAATAATGCTAGAAAATATAATGACCTACTGAAAGGTTGATTTCATTTTCTTAGTTTTGCATCATAAAAAAATTTAAAAATTCATGCTCAAAAGCCTTAGCATAGCCAATTACGCTTTGATTCAATCACTTGAGATGGAACCTTGTGCTTCTCTAAATATGATTACAGGAGAGACAGGGGCAGGAAAATCCATCATGCTCGGAGCGGTTGGATTACTTTTGGGAAATAGAGCCGATACCAAAGCACTTTTTGACGAAGAAAAAAAATGTATCGTAGAAGGTGTCTTTGATATCAAAAATTACAAACTGCAAGATTTATTCGAAAGTGAAGACTTAGACTTCGAAGAAGTCTGTATCATCCGCAGAGAAATCAGCCCAAATGGAAAATCTCGTGCATTTATCAATGATACGCCTGTCAGATTAGAAATCCTCAAAGAACTCGGAAAATCCTTGATGGATGTTCACTCTCAACACGACAGTTTGCAACTAGGTGAAGGTGAATACCAACTGGACTTGATCGATGCTTACACTCAATCTCAACAGGAATTCACTTCCTATTCGCAAGCCTATTCGGGCTATCAAAAAGCAAAAAGAGCTTACGAAAAATTAGCTGAGCAAGCTTTAGAACTAAAGAAAGAAGCTGACTTCAATCAATTTCAACTTGAGGAATTGAGTTCCTTAAGTTTGAAATCCGGGGAACAAGAAGAATTGGAAAGTGATCAGGAAATCCTTGAAAATGCCGAAGAGATCAAAAGCAAAATTCAAGAAATCCTCGTTCAACTTCAGGACGAGCAGTTTGGCGGATTGAATATCCTCAGTCAAGCAAATCTTGGCATTCAGCAACTCGGGAAATTTGCCCAAAAATTCGAATCTTTTAAAGAACGATTCCAAAGCATTTTAATAGAACTTAAAGACATCGCCGAAAGTCTAGAAGACGAAGACAGTAAAGTCGAAGTAGACTTCGAAAAACTTGAAGCCACTCGAGAACGCTTGAGCAAGATCTACCAACTCCAACAAAAACATGGTTTGGATTCTGTAGAAGCTCTGATTGCATTGGAAAAAGAATTGGCTGACAAAGCCTTTCAGATAGAGAATTTGGATGAACAAATGGAAGACTTGAAGTCTGAAATGCATGCCGCCCACAAGTCACTATTAGAAAAAGGAGCGCTGCTCAGTAAAAAACGGAAAACAGGATTTCAAGCATTTTCCAAGGAATTGATATCTCTGCTTGTGCAGTTGGGAATGGAAAATGCTCAAGTGGAATTTTCCCATCAATTGATCGCTCCAAGTAAGCATGGCATAGATCAGATCGACTTACTTTTCTCAGCCAACAAAGGTGTGAAACCACAAGCTTTGAAGCAGGTGGCTTCTGGTGGGGAGTTTTCAAGGTTGATCTTTGGCATCAAGTATATCATGGCAGATAAGATGGCTTTGCCGACTTTGATTTTTGATGAAATTGATACAGGAGTATCAGGTGAAATAGCCTTGCAGATGGTTCGTATGATGCAAGAGATAGCCAAAAAACACCAAGTAATCTGTATCAGTCATTTGCCACAAGTTGCAGCCAAGGGAGATCAACATTATTTTGTGTACAAGGACAACAGTTCGGCAAGAACAATTTCTAAAATCCGTCTGCTTGAAAACACGGAACGCATCACAGAAATTGCCAAGATGATCGCCGGTTCTAACCCTTCCGAAAGCGCATTTGAAAGTGCACGGGAATTGCTAAAAAATTAGATTGAACCTGCTTTCAATTTGATTAAAGCCACCTAATCCATAAAATATCAACAATCGTCTCAAATTTTTCTGTATTTTTACCTCTTCAAATTCGTAAAAAACAAACAAAAATATTATGCCTGAGAATCTACTAAAAGGAAAAGTCGGTATCATCACCGGTGCTTTGGATGAAAATTCAATTGCTTGGAAAACAGCCCTCAAAGCGCACGAACAAGGAGCTAAATTTGTATTGACCAATGCTCCTATCGCCATGAGAATGGGCGCAATCAACGAATTGGCACAGGAGTGCGGTACGATTGTCATTCCTGCTGATGCGACTTCTTTGGAAGATATTGAGAAACTTTATACCGAGGCAAAGGAATATTTAGGCGGAAATTTTGACTTTTTGCTTCACTCCATCGGCATGTCGCCAAACATTCGAAAAGGAAGATCTTACGGTGACCTCAATTACGATTGGGCTAACAAATCTTATGATGTTTCTGCTATTTCTTTCCATAAGATGATGCAGATATCTGAGAAAATGGATGTGATGAACGAGTGGGGATCCATTATGGGCCTTTCTTATATTGCTGCGCAGAGAGTATATCCTTTCTACACAGATATGGCTGATGCCAAAGCACTTTTAGAAAGCATCGCAAGAGGGTATGGCTACAGATATGGCAAGTTGAAAAAAGTAAGAGTTAACACCATCTCTCAATCTCCAACCAAAACAACAGCTGGAACAGGAATCGGAGGTTTTGATACTTTCTACAACTTTGCAGACAAGATGTCTCCATTAGGCAATGCATCTGCAGAAGCTTGTGCAGATTACATCATCACCATGTTCTCAGACTTCACCAGATACGTGACCATGCAAAACCTATTCCACGACGGAGGATACTCTACAACAGGAATATCTGAAGAATTGATGGAAGGATTGACTGGAGAGTGAGGTCGAACCGTTAAAAGGTTCGAAGGTTGGAAAGTTGAAAAGTTGGAAAATTGAGAAATTGTTGAAAGGTTAGAATAGCTTGTCCGCCGTGGCAGGTTTCAAAGTTGGAAAAGCTTGTCCCGAGTATCGGGATTGGCTTGCGCAAGATTTAGCGTTTGTCATAAATATCTGGATTGGAAGCCTTCCTGAAAATCATACCCTTACAATCCTCAGTTCTTGGTACTTGGTACATCGTACTTGATACAAAAATAATACATCTCACTTTCTTATGTCTTGAATCTCATGTCTCACGTCTCACATCTATTTTAAAACATGAAAAAAACACTCATTACCATACTTTCCGCCACTTTACTATTCTCTCGTGGTGGTGCAAATAAGGAAACTACAGAAGTCACCCTTGAAGCAGAAACTGAAGAGCTTTCTAACTTGGAGAAAGAGCATCTCTTGGAGAAAGTAGCTTATGCCGACAGCGTCAATGTTGGCTTGATAGAAGATACCTTCAAAGGCAGTGCTAGAAGAGAAGCTATTGGTTCCATTGGTGATGCTACTGTCACGATCAATTATGGTTCTCCAGGAAAAAGGGGACGTGTAATCTGGAATGGCTTGGTTTCTTATGATCAAGTATGGGTCAGTGGTTCGCACTGGGCTACAGCAGTGACATTTTCAGAAGATGTAGTAATAAATGAAGTCGAGGTACCTGCTGGGATGTATGGATTCTTTACCATCCCTGGAAGAGAGGAATGGACATTAATTATCAATAAGCATTATGACCAGCATCTAGCAGACGAATATGATGAAGCAGATGATCTGGTAAGGGTAAGCGTCAAGCCAATCGATCTAGACAATGAAGTGCAGCGACTAACCTACGAAGTGGATAAAGTCTCAGACACTGAAGGTGCCATCTCCCTCAGCTGGGATCAGGTCAAAGTAAGTATGCCATTCAGCATCAAATAAATCAGAAAGCTGTCCAAAAGGGCAGCTTTTATTTTTTGGAAATAAATTGCACTTAATTATTTTTCAAAAGTTTCAAAATAAGTTTTTAATTTTAAAAATACAGAATATCCATTTGTTTTAGTTAACAATTTGGGGGGGGTATTCTTAGTTTTACAAAATATTATTTCGTTTTACCATCTTGAAAAAGTACAAAACAAGCTGAAATTGAACCTGCTAATTTCTACTAAATTTGTTTTTTAAAATAATGATTTTTAGGTTTAGCACATCGCATTGTTATTCAATGCTTTGACATATTGTAACTACTCAGGTACATTATTTACTGACCGATATTCAAGTATTTGGAGTCTTGTTGCCCTCTGTGGTGTATTGATGCGTATTTGTATGTGAATGTACGAAAATCAGCTTTAAAGTTGGTTTATCCACATTTTTTTGTGGGGAAAAACAGCGTGGATTATTGGTATTCATGGGATTATGTGCTGATATTCAGGAAACATTTCTATAGTATATTGGACCACAGGGATACGCTTATTCAGGAACTGATCAAGATGAACCTCCAGCTTATGGAGCAGGTCAAGTCTTTAAAATCTAGGGTATCCGATTTGGAAAATGAGCTTGCCCGTTACCGTAATCCCAAAAACAGCCGCAACAGCTCGGTTCCCCCTTCAAAAGACGAGAACCGCCCCAAAAAAAATCAGAGTCTCCGTCAGGATACAGGGCGCAAAACCGGCGGTCAGCCTGGACACAAAGGCCATACCCTTGAAATGACATCCTCCCCGGACATAATAGAAAACCACATCCCTTTATTCTGTACCTGCTGTGGTGGTGATCTGTCGGCGGTTCCAGCAGAACTGTCCTCCAAAAGACAGGTCCTGGATCTTCCTGTGATTAAAGTGGTATGTACCGAGCATAGAATCTTTTCCAAAAACTGTTCCTGTGGAGAAAAGATCAGTGGGTCATTCCCTGACAATATCAATGCCCCCATACAGTACGGGAGCGGTGTTGAAACCATTGTCGGTTATCTGCATGCCAGACAGTATGTTCCCTATAGAAGGATGAAAGAACTTCTCAGGGACTGCTTCGGTATTAATCTCAGCGAGGGGAGTATCGATAACATTATCGGTAGGTTTGCCCGCAAGTCTGCACCAATATATGCAAAGATAAAGACGGCAGTCTCTAAAAGTCCTGTGATAGGAGCTGACGAGACTGGGGCTAAAGTGGATGGAAACAAACAGTGGGTCTGGACTTATCAGACCGAGGAACTCACCCTGTTAGCTATATCTGAATCACGTGGACTTAAGGCGATGAATACACATTTTCCCGATGGGTTCGGAAAGGCAGTATTGTGCCACGATGCATGGAGGGCATACTTCAACTATTCGGAAAACCTGCACCAGCTCTGTTGTGCACATCTGCTTAGGGAGCTCAACTACATTGTTGAACGCTATAAATCTAAATGGGCTGACAGCCTTAGGGCCCTGTTCAGGGAAGCTATCTCACTGAAGAGAAAACTCAAAAAACTATCAGATCCAGAGAATAGCAGGAGTATTGCTTCCATTGAAGAGAAGATGGATAACCTACTCGCCCAACCTGTAGAGTCAAAACATAAAGAAGCAGTATCCCTACAAAAAAGACTCCTGAAATACAGAAAGTCACTTTTTACTTTTCTCTATCACCAAAAAGTACCACCGGATAACAATGCCTCTGAAAGAGCCATACGCAACATCAAGGTGAAACAAAAAATATCAGGACAGTTCAAATCCAACAATGGAGCTGAAAACTTCAGTGTTATAAGATCCGTCGTGGATACCCTGATCAAACGTTCGGGAAATATCTTAGAAAATCTAAATCATATAGCTAATTTACAACCTGAGTAGTTACGACATATTAATTGTTTGAATTAATTCTTTTATGTTATGACTTACTCTTTTCATGTATTACAATTATGGACTGGAGTAACCCTCTTAGTTGAAAAAACGGAAAAATCATTAGAGCCAAGTTATAAGAAGAATCGACTAATTGGTAAAGTCAAAAGTGGAATGATTGCAATCATCGCAGTCTTGTTACTGACACTAATAATTTCACAGTTTATTAATCTATCAATTGATCTTGATAGAGCAATTGGGCTACTTTCATTACTGATTTTGAAAGGGGTTGGACTTGTAGTGGCATCTATGCTACTTTGGTATGAGGTTGATAAATCTAACTCTACATTGAAGGAATTTTGTTCAGGAGGGAAGAAAGTAAACTGTGATGCGGTATTGAGTTCAGGTTCTTTGCTTGGTGAAATCTCTATTAGCAACTTAGCATTTGGATATTTTTTCAGCGGATTTCTATTACTACTTTTCAGTAATTTTTCTACATCTTCTTTTCTATTGTTAGGATACATAAGCTATTTAAGTATCCCTATTGTCTTTTCCTCCTTATATTATCAGTATTTCAAACTTAAGAACTGGTGTGTTTTCTGTCTCTGGATTGCAGGGTTACTTACTTTGGAATTTACAATATTTAGAATCTTACCGGTATCTGGTATTTTAGAAATCCAGGATTTATTGGTTTTTGCGATACTATTTACAGCAAGTATGTTTGCTTGGATCTTATTGAAGCCATATTTACTCGACCAAAACAAGCTCTATGCTTATAAAAGAAAGTTGGCAAATTTCAAATCTGACAAAGAAGTTTTCAGCCACTTGCTGTCAGGTTCAAAAAAGATTTTATCCTCTCCTAAAGGATTAGGAATAACTTTAACCAATCCTACTGCCAAGTATCAGGTGCTAAAGGTATGTAACCCTTACTGTGGTCCTTGTGCTAGAGCACATCCAATTCTTGAGCACCTCCATGATCAGGGTTTGATTGAATTACAAATATTGTTTGTCCCAGATGAAAACCCGGAGAGTATCAAAACCAAAACGATCAACCATATCCTTTCAATTAGTCAAGAAAATGATAGCTTCACAACCAAAAAGGCATTGGATAGCTGGTACAGTGCAAATCAAAAGGATTTAGTAAAATTTTCTAAAAAGTATCAATCTTCCATTTCAGTTGAACAAAACGAGAAAAAACTTTCAGCTATGAGAACTTGGTGTATTCAGGAGGAAATATCCCGAACCCCTACGATCTATATTAATGGACACTTACTGCATGAATATTATTCTATTGATGATCTACAGCTTGTATTGAATTAGTATGAATATACATAAAAAAGGCAGAAATCGCGGATGCCTCAAAACGATCGGGATATTATAAAAATCATCAAAACAAATAAAACTATGATGAATTTAGAAAAACTGGGGCTTTCTACAGAAGATATGCTTCAAAGGAGTCAATTGGCAAGTATTATGGGAGGTAATGGACTCTTCTCTTTAGATGGTTTAGGTTCTTGTTATATTACCTGTTCTTGGTGGCAACATTCTATGGCTGTAAACGATTGCACTTATTCTACTAGAAAATTTTATTGCCCAAATGATGAAAATACAACATGCAATTGTGGAGATGAAGTCGAGGCCCTCGAATGACTTTCGTGTTTAGAGCTGACTGATATCAGTCAGCTCATATATAAATTTTAAACACCTATCTGCATATGGGAATTAAAAAAATAATTTGCATTTTAATATTAATATTTTCGAACACCTATGCTTTTGCTCAGTTTAAGCTCCAAAAGACTAGTGAATTCAGCATCAAATCATTAAACTCCGTAGAGATTATCGATTATGACCCAATTAAGAAACAATACATAGCTTTCGAAAAAGGTGAAAAAGATTTTGTCGTATTATTGTTAGATGAAAAAGGTGATATTCTAAAAAGAAAACACCCACAGACCCATTCAGCAGGTAACTATCTTACAAAGGGGCAATTTTTTTAGAGTTGGTCACAGAATCAGAACAGATCAAACTTTTTTCAATGAAGAATCCATGCTTTGGAGGGCGAGATATAGATATGCAGTTCAATTTCCTTTACAAGGGAGAAATCTGGATCCGGGAGAAAAGTACCTGACTGTATCCAATGAGGTCATTTATATGTTCCAGGATTCAGAGGACGATTTGGAAAACAGATTGGTCGCATCTTTGGGCTTTTATGTAGACGATGATACCAAATACGAAGTCGGACTTGATTATAGAACTGATGATTACCTGGTTCCAGATCGATTCAGAAGTCGGCTTTGGCTAAAGTTCGGCGTGTATTGGTCATTGTAAGCATTTAGCCATTTGGATCAATTAAAACCTACTTGATCTGATCAATCATAAAAAATATGGCCTCCCATTGGAAGGCCATAAAGTGTGGTGGTTTTTGCTATACAGTATTTGCTGCAGAGCTATAATCCAATATCTTTCAACTTAGAAATTGAAGTTCAAACGGGCAAAGATAAACCTTCCGTTGAAGCCCATTTGCTGCACACGTCTGGAATAGACAAATCTACCCAAACTGAAGTTGCCGCTATGGTCTTGTACATCCGGGTAAACATCAAATAGGTTATTGGCCCCAACATTCAGTCTGAAGTTGTCATTAAATTTGTAACTCACGGTTACATCGGTCACAATTTTTGAAGAGAAGGTCTGATCCAGTGATTCCCTTTGACCTGTCAAAGTATTGATTGGCCAAGCAGAGGGATCTGTACCCATAGTCGGATCCAAGTAAGTTATCTCTCCAAATCTCACAGCCCTGTACATAAACGTGAATTTTCCTACATTGTAGTTAGCCATAAAGCTTACCTTATTTCTTGGATTGGCTACTTCAATTCTACTTTGATCTTCTCTATTGAAGTAACTACCAATCTGACCGGTAGCTTCCAAAACTGGTGAGGCTTTAATGATTGGATTTCCGTTTTCATCTTTCTTGACAGAATTGTCAATAAAAGTACCCGCCAAAATCAGGCTCAACTTAGAATTATTCCTAAAAAATAGATTGTAGGTAATCACTGATTCAATACCTCTTGCTCTGGTATCTATGGCATTGGTGAAGAAGTTGGCCGTATTGGCATTGGCTGCACTTAATTGCTCAGCCAACACCGGATCACCGCCTGCTGTGAAGTTGTTGGTCAACACTATTCTGTCATCGATATCAATCTGATAGGCATCCACCGTGATTTCCAAATTATCTACAGGCTGCAAAGTAGTACCCAAAGTAAAACTTCTGGAAGTCTCCTGTCTTAAAGTAGGGATTCCCAAAATTCTTGCAGGCTCACTGTCATTCCTGAAAGTTCCTGCTTCCACAGGTACCAGACCCTGACCTGGAAGGGTAACAAATAAAGTATTGACCCTGGAGTAAAATCTCTGCTGCATGGAAGGTGCACGGAAACCAGTAGAAGTAGAACCTCTCAAGACAAATCCGTCAGTGATTTTATAACGGGAAGCCAATTTATAATTAAGCGTGCTTCCAAAATCAGAATAATTTTCAAATCTCAAAGCACCTGCCACACTGAAAGCTTGGCTAAAATCCTGCTCCATGTCCAGGTAAACACCTATATTGTTCCTGTTCCAGGTGCCAGCAGTGGATGGGGCAAATCCTGGGAATACCTGTGCACCGGCAGCCACTCCAGAGTTCGGGTCAAAGTTTCTATAAGAGGATTCCTCTCCTTCCCTTACACCAAATCTTTCCACCCTGAATTCTGTGCCCGCTGCCACATTCAGACCCGCAAGGATATCATACTTTTTAGAAAGATCAAAATTGACTGTATTCTGTAAGAAATTTAATCCCCCTGCATCAAATTCCCTTTGGAAATTAGGGTTAGTCAAAGCTTGTGTATAATTCACAGAATTAGTGATCAAGAAGTCAAAAATATTCTGACCATAGGTATTGGAAAGGTCAAATCTCCAATCTCCCAAGTTGCCGGTTATACCCAAGGTATTGGACAAGTCGGTAATATCTGTATTGATTTCAGGCAGGAAACCGTTTGGATAAATCTGGAATACATTCTGTCTTGCAGCTCCAGGTACAGCATTAGGATACCTATAAAAACCTGCTGCATTCCCTCGTTTGTTGTTATAACCGCCAAAAGAGTACAGTTCCATGCCATTTTTAAGCGGCAAGGAGAAGTTTAACATGATACCGCCACTGTTGATGGCAGAGTTACCGATTCTCATATCAAAATCCTGTCTGGTAAGTCCCCTGGAAGTCAACTCCTGTTCATCCACATTCACACCTCCCACGGAAGGGAAAATTTGGCCAACATAAGTTCCTGACCTGTTCGTAAAACCCCTTCTTGAATATTCGCCTGTAATATTCAAGAATCCCTCTTGTCCTATTTTCAAACCATAATTCAGGGCAGCACTCACCATGTCTCCATCACTGATATTGGCTCCTGCATTCTGACCATCATTGAGGATGTAATCCCTTTGAAAATTGGTCACATGTGTACCTGCTGCCACATTTCCAGAAAGGCCTTCACTCTTCTTCAATACAATATTGATAACCCCTGCAATGGCATCTGAACCATATTGTGCAGCCGCCCCATCCCTTAGAATCTCAATTTTTTCCACTGCATTGGCAGGAATGGCATTCAAGTCTGTACCCACACTTCCTCTGTTAACAGTACCGTTGACATTCACCAAAGCAGACTGATGTCTTCTTTTACCATTTACGAGTACCAATACTTGATCTGTTCCAAGACCTCTCAATTGAGCCGGATCCATATGGTCAGTACCATCAGAAATGGTCTGACGGCTTGACTGAAATGATGGGGCGATATAGGTCAGGATCTGATTCAGATCGATTTGACCTACCGCATCGATGACCTCTGAAACAGGAATGATGTCCACTGGAACGGGGGAGTCTATCCTTGACCTTGCCCCTACGCGCGTTCCTGTTACAATGATTTCGGAAAGGTCCGTATCATCAAACTTAAGCGTAACTGTAATGTCATTTTGGTTGGCAATATTGACCTCTTGGCTTCTCATCCCTATATATGAGATGACCAACACATTTCTTCCAGAAGGAACTTCCACGGAAAACTCACCTTCCATATCAGTAGTGGTTCCTAAGGTGGTACCTTTGACCAAGACTGCTGCACCTGGCAAACCAAGTCCATCTTCATCGGAAAGTACCTTTCCCCGGACTACCCTTGTCTGCGCTAAAAGCTCTTGCTGTAGCCCAAAAAAGCAAATCAGCATTACTAGTGATAAAATTTTTTTCATAGGTTTTCGCATTTGTTTAATAATGTGAACAAATGGTAAAACTAAACCAAAAATTTAATATTTGCAATTATTAAACATATAATTTCAATACCGTCCTAAATAAGATATGAGAGGTCTGGTTTTTTGCCCAAAATAGCTATTTTGGGATTGCACCAAAAAACATAGACCTCCCATGAGTAATATTACATTGTTTTCTCAGATTATTAAAAAAATCGAACGTTCAATTTTCAAGAAACTGGTTGAAGAGAAGCAAACAGACAAGGCCTGCAAAGGCTTTGACAGCTGGACGCATTTGGTGTCCATGCTTTTCTGTCATTTTGCCAAGAGTACTTCTGTAAGGGATATTTCAAACGGCCTGCGTTCGGCCACGGGGAACCTAAACCATCTGGGGATTGCCAAGGCACCATCCAAGTCCAGTATCAGTTATCAGAACAAGCGCAGGGACTCTGACCTGTTCAAGGAGCTGTATTACGGACTTCTGAAGCATTTAGGACAGCAGGCGTCCCTGAGCAGGGTAAAATTACGGATCAAGGCTCCCGTCTATCTGCTCGACTCCACGGTGGTAAGTCTTTGCCTTTCGATGTTTGACTGGGCAACCTTCAGGACCAAAAAGGGTGCTGTAAAGATGCATACGCTTCTGGACTATGACGGGAAACTCCCTGTTTATGTGAATATTACAGAAGGAAGTATGGCCGACAATAAGGGCGCTTATGATATTCCTTTGGAGAAAGGATCCGTTATAGTGGCTGACCGCTATTACAATGACTTTCCGATGCTCAACATTTGGGACAGCAAGGGGGTCTTTTTCGTCATAAGGCACAAGGATAACCTTAAGTTCAGCACAATCAATGAACGTCAACTCCCTGAAAATACTGCACAGGAAGTACTCATAGACGAAGAAATTGAACTGGTCCACCAGCAGTCCAAAGTGAAGTACCCCGGAAAACTCAGAAGAGTGGCTGTATGGGACGAAAAAAACCAACAGACCGTAGAACTGATTACCAATAACTTCAAATGGTCAGCAAAGACAATCGGTGATCTTTACCGGTGCCGATGGGAGATTGAGATCTTCTTCAGGGACATCAAGCAGTTACTCCATATCAAAACCTTTATCGGAACATCGAAAAATGCCGTGATGATCCAGATATGGACCGCGCTGATCACCATTCTGCTCCTAAAAGTGATGAAGGCAACCGCTAAATTCGGATGGCATCTGTCCAATCTGGTTGCATTTATCAGACTGAACATATTCGTTAAAATAGAGCTGCAAAAGTGGCTGGACAAACCCTTTGAAGACCATGAAAAACCTCCTCAAAAAAGCCAACAGGGGGTTCTATTTCCGGATTACAGATAAAATCACAATAGAAATTGTAGAAACACAGCTAAACATCTGTCTTGTAAATTATTTAGGACAGCATTGATCTGAAAATTAAAATAATTCTTTTTGAAAAGAAGTTTCCCATTCTATCGCCAACCAGACGCCAAAGACTGTGGTCCAACCTGCTTGCGGATAGTCGCTAAGCATTATGGCAAGCTGATTTCCCTGCAAGAAATATCTATGAACCAAGAGTTACTTGGGACTGCTGATATTATTACCGAAGACTTGAGTATAGCAGAGCGGCTATTTTTCAAGTTTAGGTCTGTGCAAAGGTTTGAGTAATGAAAGTGAAGAAAAGAGGCAGAATCAATGAATGTCTTTAAAGTCCTTACCCTAGTGCTTTTACTCTAGTCATAATGGAACCTGCATTTAGCAATCAATATTTCTCCTTCTCTGTATTGGTAAATAAGTCTATGTTCGCTATCAATCCGTCTAGACCAGAATCCGGCATATTTATGCTTCAATGGCTCAGGCTTTCCCAGCCCATCAAAAGGGTTTCGGGCAATATCTTTTAAAAGTTCATTTATTTTCTTGAGCTTATTCTTGTCGGTTTTTTGCCAATACAAATAATCTTCCCAAGACTCATCTACAAAAATATACTTCATTTAATTTCAATTAAGTCATTACTAAAAGCGTCTCCTTTCTTTAGTTTGTCAATTGCAGCGTCTAATCTTAGTTCATTTTTTCGAGAAGATAATTCGTGATTTGTGGCCATCAGCGAATTGTACTCTTGCAGAGACATGACTACAATTCCAGAATCTTTACCACGATTTATAATCAAAGTTTCAAAGTTTTTTGCAACTCTATCCAAGTAAGTCTTAATATCTTTTCTAAACTCTGAGACAGTTGTAATTTGCATAATATTGTGTTTAATTTAGTACAAATATATGTACGTATTATCATTTTGGCAATTTTAACCTTAATATTTCCAGCTACATAACAACTTATTGAGGTAGCGTACAAGGTCTCAGAAAGATATGCCTGAGTGCATATTTTGATATGCTAAATTTCCAGATTCAAGCAAAATCAAGAACTATATAGTGCAATTAAAACTCCACCCCATAAAGCACCAATCCGTTCGAAGGAACTTTCCCACTCAAAGGACTTGTCTCATGGCTTTTTAAGGCTTCTTGAATGTCTGCTTTGGTGATGATTCCTTTTCCCACTTCCAGTAAACTCCCCATCATCAGTCTGACTTGATGCATCAGAAAACCTTTTCCTTTGACCCGATAGCAATATCTTTTTAGACTTGACCCATCAGTCAGTAACAAGTTATCTTCCAAAATCTCAGACTCAAAAATCTGTCTGTGGTAGTTATCAGATTGCTTTTGCTTGGCGCAGAATCTTCTGAAATCATGCTCACCAACAAAAATATCAGCAGTAGCTTTCATCGAATCGATATCGAGTTCCCCTGAAAAGTATGTTAAATTCCCGGCTACAAAAGGGTGAAACTTTTCCCCGGATGTAAAGGAGTATCGATACTCTTTCGCAGTAACATCTTGGATGATATTAAAATCTAAGGAAACTCGCTTTCCCTCTAACAACCTGATATCATCTGGTAAATTCTCATTGACTTGATCAATAAATGAAGGCAGATCGATCTCAGCAATATTGAACAACTCAAAAGCTCCTCTGTGACAGGAAACTCCCGAATCTGTCCTACCAGCACTTAAAATATTGAATTCTTCATGACCAAATACATACCTAAAAACCTTTTCCAATTTCCCTTGGATCGTTTTCAATCCGGGCTGCTTCTGCCAGCCGTGATAGCGCAAACCTAAATATTGGATATAAAAAAGGTAGGTGAAGGGTTTGTTTTGCATGAAATTGAATTGAATGAAAGCTTAAAAATAGGGAAGTGTAAATGGAATACAAAAGTAGCAATTCAATGAAAAAAAGCTTTCCCAAAGTTTTAAAACTTTGGGAAAGCTAGCTGTAATTATTCATGACAATGATAGCAATCAAAGATTCTCCGCCAACCAATCCCCTACTTCAGAGGTCTTATAAGCTTTGGCACCTTCGGCGATATCTTCGGTTACGATTCCTTCTGAAAGAGACTTATTGACTACATCGGAAATGGCTTGAGCTTCTGCTTTCAGATCAAAAGCATATTCAAACATCATCGCTGCTGAAAGCACTGTTGCCAATGGATTGGCGATATCTTTGCCTGCTGCTTGCGGGTAAGAACCGTGAATTGGTTCGAATAACTTATTTTCTGTACCAACCGACGCTGATGGCATCAAACCCATAGAACCCGAAATTACAGAAGCTTCGTCAGTCAAAATATCTCCAAAAAGATTCTCTGTAATCAATACATCATAAGCTTTTGGCCATTGGATCAAGCGCATCGCCACCGCATCCACAAATTCATATTCTACTTTGACATCAGGATATTCTGGAGCAAGTTCTTGCACTGTTTCCCTCCACAATCTGGAAGTAGCTAGGACATTGGCTTTATCCACACAAGTCAGCAATTTTCTTCTTTTTTGCGCAGCTTCGAAACCCATTCGAGCCAATCTCGTGATTTCTTCTTTGGTGTAGACATTTGTATCAAAAGCCTTTGTTCCTTGCTCGTTTCGTCCTCTTGGCTCACCAAAATAGATTCCGCCAGTCAGTTCTCTGAAGAAAACAAAATCTACGCCTTCGACTCTTTCTAGCTTCAAAGGAGATTTGTGAATCAAGGAAGGAAAAGTAAATGTCGGTCGGATATTGGCAAAGAGTCCCAATTTTTTTCTCATTTCCAAAAGACCTTGTTCTGGTCTTACTTTAGCTTTGGGATCATTGTCATATTTAGGATCTCCGATAGCTCCAAAAAGCACCGCATCTGCTCTTAAGCAAACTTCATGGGTTGCATCCGGGTAAGGATTTCCTGTCAAGTCGATTGCTGCAGCCCCAACAGCCGCTTCTTCGAAATTGATCGTATGGCCAAACTTCTTTCCAACAGCTTTGACCACTTTTACTGCCTGAGCAATTACCTCAGGTCCTATGCCATCACCTGGCAGTAGCGCTATATTCATTTCCATAGAAATTCTCTTTGTCTTGTTTTGGGTTTTGATTTTTCAGCTCCTGAAATTTTACTTTATCAGAAGCCCTCGTATCCATTTTATCAATAATATTCAACATTTTTTCGGTCGCCATCATCGCAGCTACAGTCTGATCGGAATCCAATCCCTTGGTTTTGAAAATTTTCCCAAAATCCCAAGTGATGACTGTTTCCACAAAAGCATCGGTTTTTCCTCCCGGAGGAATGGAAACATGGTAATCCGTCAATTTGGGAAGCTGGAAACCCTCCGATTTGTAGATTTTCACCAATGCGCGCATAAACGCATCATATTGACCATCTCCAGAAGAAGATTCTTCAAAGGATTTTCCATGGATGCTGAGCTTCAGTTGCACCGTTGGTTTCAATCCCTTCGAGTGGGTCATGTGGTAGCCTTCGATAAAGATATTTTTCGAAATCGAATTGTTCTGCAATACATCAGAAATGATATAAGGCAAATCCTCTGTGGTCACCCGTTCTTTTTTGTCGCCAAGCTCGATGATCTTTTGCGTCACTTTGGTCAATTCATCCTGTTCAAGCGATATCCCCAATTCTTGAAGATTTTTAAGGATATTGGCTTTTCCAGAAGTTTTTCCAAGGGCATATTTTCTTTGTCTACCAAATCTCTCTGGAAGCAAGTCGTTAAAATAGAGGTTCTTTTTGTTATCCCCATCCGCATGGATTCCTGCAGTTTGGGTAAATACATTTTCCCCGACCACAGGCTTATTGGCGGGAATATGTTGTCCAGAAAACTGCTCCACCAACTTGCTGACGCGGTAGATTTTGCTTTCATTGAGACCGATTTTGTAATCTGTAAAATCTTTGAGCACAGCTGTCACTGACTCCAAAGGCGCATTTCCAGCTCTCTCTCCAAGTCCATTGACAGTGGTATGAATCCCAGCAATACCATTGTAAATCGCCTCAAGTACATTCGCAATGGAAAGGTCATAGTCATTGTGTGCATGAAAATCAAAATGACAATCCGGAAATTCGGTTGTGATTAATTTCACAAAATGGGAAACTTCTCTGGGATGCAACAGCCCAAGCGTATCAGGCAGCATGATTCTTCGTACTCGGATTTCATTCAAAAATCCGATCAGTTCCATGGTGTAATCCATAGAATTACGCATCCCATTACTCCAATCTTCTAAGTAAACATTGACTGTGATTCCTTTGCTTCTTGCATATTTTACACAAGTATGGATATCCTCAAAATGTTGTTCAGGAGTCTTTTTGAGCTGATGGGTCAGGTGATTGAGAGAACCTTTGGTCAATAGGTTCATAACTTTCGCTCCAGCCTCCACCAACCAATCCACCGAAGCAGGGGTATCTACAAAACCAAGTACTTCCACCCTGTCGGAATAGCCTTTTTCGGCAGCCCATTGGGTGATTTTCTTGACACCTTCCATCTCACCCCGAGAAACTCTTGCCGACGCCACTTCGATCCTATCCACCTTCAATTCCTCCAATAGCAACTTGGCTATCTGAAGCTTTTCAGAAGGTAAAAAGGACACGCCCGAGGTCTGCTCTCCATCCCTCAGTGTGGTATCCATGATTTCTATTTTACGGTGTGTTCCCATGTGATTTTAGATTTGAGACGTGAGATGTGAGAAATGAGATTTGAGATGTGGGTTTTTAGACTCCAATTATCCAGGATCATCAGCTGAATCAGCGTCATCCCGATGCTCGTGACAGGTTCAGCGTTCTTCATACTACCAAAACTCAACCTTGCTATTTTATTTTTGAAGACCTCAAAGGTCTCTTGAATGTCTTTACTTCTAGAATCTCGTCTCTAATCTCTCGCTTCTCGAAATTCATCCCTCAGCCTTCATCCTTTCTAAACTCTTTCTTTCTCAAACTCCTCTATCTCTTCTTTTAAATTTAAAAGGTAGTCTATGTCATCAAAGCCATTTTTCATGTTCTCCTTTTTATAAGCATTGATTTCAAAGGATTCTGATTGACCTGTGCTCAACAGGGTTATTTTTTGTGTATCTATATCCACTTCTACTTCTGTGCTTGGATCAGCTTCAACTGCTGCAAACAAAACCTCTGCAAATTCAGCACTGATAGTAACAGGAAGTACACCGATATTCAGGCAATTATTTTTGAAGATATCGGCAAAGAAACTTGATACGACACATCTGAAACCATAGTCATACAATGCCCAAACAGCATGTTCCCTACTCGAGCCAGAACCAAAGTTTCTACCTGCGAGGAGAATTTTTCCAGAATAAGTGGAGTCATTCAATACAAAATCCTTTTTTGGATTGCCCTCTACATCATATCTCCAATCTCTGAATAGATTGTCTCCAAAACCTTCCCGTTCTGTAGCTTTCAAAAACCTTGCAGGGATGATTTGATCTGTGTCCACATTTTCGTTTGGAAGCGGGATGACTGTTGAAGTCAATACATTAAATTTATCGTAAGCCATTTTTTCCTTTTTTTAAGAATTAAAAGATCTCTCTAGGGTCACATATTTCACCTTTGACAGCTACTGCTGCTACAGTCAATGGACTGGCGAGCATAGTTCTTGCTCCAGGCCCTTGTCTTCCTTCAAAGTTTCTATTTGAAGTAGAAACCGCGTATTTCCCTGAAGGAATCTTATCATCATTCATCGCCAAACAAGCAGAACAACCCGGTTGTCTCAACTCAAATCCTGCTTCTTCCAAGATTTTAACCAAACCTTCTTCGTGAGCCATTTTCTCTACTTCCCTAGATCCCGGAACGATCCAAGCAGTGATGTTATCCGCCTTTTTCTTACCCTTCACATAATTGGCAACTGATCTGATATCTTCGATTCGGCCATTGGTACAGCTTCCTACGAAAACAAAATCAACTTTCTTTCCTTGTATCGCTTCACCTGGAGCAAACCCCATATAGTCTAGTGACTTCAAGTAAGAAGATTTGTTGCTTCCTTCCATACCTTCGGTACTTGGGATATTCCCTTTGACTTTGATACCCATTCCTGGATTGGTACCATAAGTAATCATTGGCTCAATATCCGCTGCATCGAAATGATATTCTTTATCGAAAACAGCTCCATCATCCGTCTTCAGCGACCTCCAATAAGACACCGCTTTGTCCCATTCTTCTCCTTTTGGAGCATATTGCTTTCCTTTTAGGTAATCAAATGTCGTTTCGTCAGGGGCGATTAGACCTCCTCTGGCACCCATTTCGATACTCATGTTGCAGATGGTCATTCTTGCTTCCATACTTAAGCTTTCGATTGCCGAGCCAGCATATTCCACAAAATAACCCGTAGCACCTGCCGCAGAGATTTTAGCGATGATGTATAAAATAATATCTTTTGAAGTCACTCCTGCACCTAACTCACCATCAACTGTGATGCGCATTTTCTTGGCTTTGCTTTGCATGATACATTGCGTAGCCAAGACCATTTCCACTTCTGATGTACCAATACCAAAAGCAATCGCTCCAAAAGCACCGTGTGTAGAAGTATGGCTATCTCCACAAACAATCGTCATTCCTGGCTGTGTGATTCCCAATTCTGGACCAATCACATGAACAATGCCATGGTGAGCAGAACCCAAATCATGCAATTCAATGCCATGCTTCTTACAGTTTTCACGAAGCTTTTCAACTTGCATTCTTGAAAGCTTGTCTTTAATGGTCTTATCTTGATCCACCGTTGGCACATTGTGATCTGGTGTGCCCACAGTCCTTTGAGGATGAAGAACACCTACGCCACGTTTTTCCAAATTCAAAAATGCAACAGGGCTAGTTACCTCATGGATAAAATGCTTATCAATGAAGAATACATCCGGTCCTGATGGGACAGATTTGACCACATGTGCATCCCAAATTTTATCGAATAATGTTTTCTTTTCCATAATTAAGCTACTGTCACTTTATTTTTGACCGGTATTTTATTTAAAGCATCTACAAATGCCTGCGCAGATGCAACTACGATATCTGTATTGGAAGAAAAACCATAATAAGGGATTTTCCCTTGCATGATTCTCATGTGTACTTTCGCCACATCATCACTTCCAGCAGTAATAGCTTGAATCAGAAATTCTTCCAACTCAATATCCGGCTTTACGATTTTTTCGATAGATTTAAGCACTGCATCTACAGGGCCATTTCCACTGGATGAAGCTTGCTTAATTTTATCACCGACTTTCAGAGTAACGCTTGCTTTGATAGAGCCGTTGGACTCATAACTTACTTTCTCTAGTTCGATAAAAGTTGATTCATCCACATATTTTCCAACCAAAGAAAGTAGGTCTTTTGGTGTGATATCTCTTTTTGAATCCGCTAGAACCAAAAACTCTTCATACACTTCGTTCAAGGCCTCACCTTCCAACACCACTCCCAAAGCATCCAAATGGTGTTTCAATGCAGCTCTTCCACTTCTTGCTGTCAAGACAATAGAGGATTCATGAACTCCAACATCCTTAGGATCGATAATTTCATAATTTTCTCGGTGCTTCAACACACCATCCTGATGGATTCCTGATGAATGTGCAAAGGCATTTCTTCCTACAATGGCCTTATTCGGCTGCACGGGCATATTCATCAATTTGGAAATCAACCTGCTAGTCTCGTATATCCTAGGGGTAACAATACTCGTTTCCACAGGAATATCATGGTGGCACTTGATGGCCATGACCACTTCTTCCATGGAAGTATTTCCAGCTCTTTCGCCTATCCCATTGATCGTAACCTCCACTTGTCTCGCTCCATTCTGAACACCAGAAATAGTGTTGGCTGTCGCCATTCCCAAGTCATTGTGACAGTGGGTCGCAATGATTGCTTTATCAATGTTGGAAACATTTTCTTTCAAATGTCTGATAATTGCTCCGTATTGTTCTGGTAGGCAATATCCAGTTGTGTCAGGAATATTGATTACGGTAGCACCGGCTTTGATAGCCTGCTCTACGATTCGTGCAAGAAAATCCTTCTCAGCCCTTCCTGCATCTTCTGCATAAAATTCCACATCTTCTACATAGCGTTTGGCATATTTTACAGCCCTAACCGCCCGCTCGATGATTTCATCTGGCGTAGATCTGAGTTTGTATTGTATGTGAAAAGGAGACACACCGATTCCAGTATGAATCCTTCCTTTTTTGGCGTATTTCAGTGCTTCAGCAGCTACATCAATATCCTTTTCCACAGCTCTGGAAAGGGCGCAGATAATGGGATTTGATACAGCTTTGGAAATTTCAACAACTGAATTGAAGTCACCTGGACTGGATATTGGAAATCCAGCTTCAATTACATCAACTCCCAGTTCTTCTAATGCCTTAGCGACCACGATCTTTTCTCGGGTGTTCAATTGACAACCCGGTACCTGTTCCCCATCACGAAGGGTGGTATCGAATATCCATAGCTTTTCACTCATAATATCAGTTATTTTCGGGTCTTAATTTTCTGACGGTTGCGCCAGCTTGCCACATTTCAGAATCTCTCAATTCTTTCAACTCAGCTTCTAATTTTACTCTATAGTCAGATTTGCTATTTGAATCAATTGATTTTTGTGCTTCTTTTCCTGTTTTCACAGAATCATATAGCTCTTCAAAAACCGGCTTAGTAGCATCCCTAAATGGCTTCCACCAATCCAAGGCTCCTCTTTGTGCTGTAGTAGAGCAGTTGGCATACATCCAGTCCATGCCATTTTCTGCCACCAATGGCATCAAACTCTGTGTTAGTTCCTCCACTGTTTCATTGAATGCCTCCGAAGGAGTATGTCCATTTGCTCTCAACACTTCATACTGAGCAGCAAAGATTCCTTGAATAGCTCCCATCAAAGTTCCTCTTTCCCCTGTCAAATCAGATGTAACCTCTCTGTAAAAATCAGTTTCAAACAAGTACCCTGATCCAACACCTATTCCAAGTGCTACAACTCTATCTTTTGCTCTGCCTGTTCCGTCTTGGAAGATGGCATAGGAAGAGTTCAATCCTCTACCTTCTACAAACATTCTTCTCAAAGATGTTCCAGAACCTTTTGGAGCTACCAAGATCACATCCACATCAGCTGGGGGAACGATACCTGTTTTCTCTTTGTATGTCACACCGAAACCATGAGAAAAATACAATGCTTTTCCAGGAGTAAGGTGTTTTTTCACTGAAGGCCAAAGTGCTATTTGTCCTGCATCAGAAAGTAAGAATTGAAGGATTGTCCCTTTTTCACAGGCTTCTTCCAATTCGAAAAGTGTCTCTCCAGGAACCCAGCCATCAGCAACTGCTTTGTCCCAAGTCTTGGAATCTTTTCTCTGACCAACGATTACATTGAAGCCATTGTCCTTCAAGTTCAATGCTTGACCAGGACCTTGTACTCCGTAACCCAATACGGCAATTACTTCGTCCTTCAATACTTCTCTAGCTTTCTCCAGTGGAAATTCCTCTCTGGTTACTACATTTTCTTCTACTGATCCAAATTTCAGTTTCATAGTTATTGGTTTTATAAGGTTTGATGATTTAAATATTCTGATACGGAAAATCTAGGCTTTGCTATGGCCACTCGGCCAGACCTAGAAAACTCAAGCAAACTGTAAGGCTTCAATGTCTCTAACAAGGCTTGAGTATCTTCTTTATGCCCTGTGAATTCTACTACCACAAATTCCTTTTCTGCTGCAATGATATGGGCATTATACTGTCTGATCACTTTTTCTAAGCTAGCGTCTAGACTATCTATGGGCAGTTTGTAAAGCGCAATTTCTTGATAGACTACCTCCGTGTCCTTAAAATAATATGCTTTGATCACATCTGTGATTTTTTCTATTTGCTTGACCAATTGGATAATCTGGTCTTCTGTAACAGTACACTCGATGGTGATTTTGTGGATTCCATCCAGTCGGCTTTCAGAAGCTGTAAGTGCATCTATATTGATCCCTCTTCTGGTGAAAATAATCGTGATCCTATTGAGGATACCGATAAAATTTTCTGTATAAATTAATATGGTATAACGATTCATATTTTCTTGATTTAGCTTAGTCTAACCTCTTCTACTGAGCAGCCTGTAGCAATCATTGGGAATACATTATCTTCTTTTTCCACGACCACCTCCAAGAAATATGGTCCATCATGTAAAAACATATCTGCTACCGCTTCGCTTAGACCTTCTCTTTCGGAGACCTTAGAAGCCTTGATGCTGTAGGCTTCTGCTATTTTGATGAAATCAGGATTATCTAATTCGGTGAATGAATATCGCCTGTCAAAAAACATCTGTTGCCACTGCCTTACCATTCCAAGGAAATTATTATTCAAAAGCACAACTTTTACGGGTGCTTTAGTCTGCATAATCGTTCCTAGTTCTTGGATAGTCATTTGGATCCCTCCATCTCCGACCACACAGATTACCTGACGGCTAAAATCATACATCTGTGCACCTAAAGCTGCAGGAAGGGCAAAACCCATTGTTCCCAAGCCTCCTGATGTAACTTGTGTCTTAGAAGTTTTATAGTCAAAATACCTCCAAGCTATCATTTGATGTTGCCCAACATCCGTCACCAAAATAGCGTCATCGGCTTTATATTGATTGATAAAGCGAATCACTTCTCCCATCGTAAGACCAGTCTTAGTAGGTGAAAGATCATTGGCAATGACAGATTCCTTCTCTAATAATTCTAATTCCCTGAATTTACTAAGCCATTCCTGATGATTTTTTTTGTCAACTACCGCAGTCAATAAGGATAAACTTTGTTTACAATCCCCCAAAACAGGAGCATCTGCAAATACATTTTTATTGATTTCTGCTGGATCCAATTCTAAGTGGACAACCTTTGCTTGCTTTGCATAACGCTTCAAATCTCCAGTAACGCGATCATCAAATCGCATCCCAATTGCAATCAAAACGTCGCATTGATTAGTTAGCATATTTGGTGCATAGTTACCATGCATACCAAGCTTGCCCACATAAGAAGGGTGCTCTTCAGAAATCGCTCCTGAACCCAAAAGAGTACAGGCTGCAGGTATCCCTGTTTTGTCCAAAAATGCTCTTAGCTCCTCCTCTGCCTTGCCAATCACAACACCTTGGCCATATAAAACATAGGGTCTTTTTGCTTCATTGATCAATTCAGCTGCTTTCTGAACCTCATCTTTTTTGACTTCGAAATATGGCCTATAGGATCTGATACTTAGACAAGGCACATAATTAAACTCTCCAGCTTCAGTCTGTGCATTTTTTGTGATGTCAATCAAAACTGGCCCTGGACGACCTGATCTTGCAATATGAAAACCTTTTGCAATTGCCGGTGCTATATCTTCTGCTCTTCTTACCTGAATATTCCATTTGGTGACAGGCATGGAAATACCAACTACATCGGTTTCCTGAAAAGCATCTGTCCCCAAAAGATGGGCTGCCACTTGGCCAGTAATACAAACCAAAGGCGTACTATCTATCATCGCATCAGCAAGGCCTGTAATCAAGTTAGTAGCTCCTGGTCCTGATGTTGCCAAAGCCACTCCTACCTGTCCAGAAACGCGGGCATAGCCTTGCGCAGCATGGATTGCCCCTTGCTCATGACGTGTCAAAACATGCCTGATCTGATCACTATAATCATACAATGCATCATACACCGGCATAATTGCCCCTCCTGGATAGCCAAAAATATGTTTAGCGTTTTCGGCAATTAATGATCTCACTACGATATCTGCTCCTCTTATCATGGTGTTGGGATTTTATTGTTTGTCAGTTACGCAACCTTCCGAAGCTGTGGAAACCAATAAATTGTATTTTTTTAAAGTGCCTTGTAGCCCTTCAGACTCCTTTCTCCTCCAAGTTTCCTTTCTTCTTGCTAACTCTTCATCATCTACATTACATGTCAATTTCAAACCTTCTGCATCTATAGTGATTAAGTCACCGTCTCTTAGAAGTCCTATTGGACCACCGAGATATGCTTCTGGAGTAACATGTCCAACAACAAAGCCATGAGTGCCTCCAGAAAACCGTCCATCTGTAATCAAAGCTACATCTGAGCCCAAACCTGCTCCAATGATCATAGATGTGGGTTTAAGCATTTCAGGCATACCAGGCCCACCTTTAGGTCCAATATTGCGGATTACTAAAACTTCTCCTTTCTTTACCTTATGATCTCTTATGGCATCATTTGCCTCCTGTTCTGAATCAAATACTCGCGCAGGACCAGTAAAAGAGCTTCCCTCTTTTCCAGTGATTTTCGCTACCGCACCTTCAGGGGCGAGGTTCCCATCAAGAATACAAAGGTGTCCTATGTCTTTAATAGGCTGTTCTAAAGGATGAATTACATTCACCAAGGAAGGAACTATCGCATCGATACCCTCTAAGTTTTCAGCTAAAGTTTTTCCCGTAACCGTAAGACAATCCCCATGTAAAAAACCATTTTGTAGCATATATTTCATAAATGCTGGAAGCCCACCTTGTTCGTGAAGATCTTCCATCATAAATCTTCCTGACGGCTTAAAGTCACCTATCATCGGCGTTTTAGCATTGATAGCTTTGAAGTCTTGAATGGTAAAATCAATACCGGCTGTTTTAGCTATTGCAATGATGTGCATTACAGCATTGGTACTTCCTCCAAGTGCAATGATAACTGTCACTGCATTTTCTAAGCTCTTTTTAGTAATGATATCACTTGGCTTGAGATCTTTCTCTAGCAAGATTTTCATGTATTTATTTACCTCACGACATTCCCTCAATTTCTCTGGTGAATTGGCTGGATAAGATGCAGAGTATGGTAAAGACATTCCCATCGCTTCAATCGCCGAAGACATGGTGTTTGCTGTGTACATTCCTCCACAGGCACCTTTTCCAGGACAAGAATTTCGGATCACTCCATCATAATCTTCATCAGAAATATTCCCATTGACTCGCTTGCCGAAGGCTTCAAAAGCCGAAACGATATTCAGCTTCTCACCTTTATAATTTCCCGAAGCGATCGTGCCACCATACACCAAAATAGAAGGCCTGTTTGTACGTATCATCCCCATTAAAGCACCTGGCATATTCTTATCACAACCAGCAACAGAAATGCACCCATCAAAGGAGTGCCCAATGATAAACGATTCTACAGAATCTGCAATGATCTCTCTGGAGACTAAAGAATAGCGCATTCCCATGGTCCCCATAGTCGTACCATCAGATATGCCAATGGTATTAAATACTAAACCGGTCAGATCATGCTCTTGAGAGGAAGCTTTGATCAGACCGGCGAAGTCGTTGAGATGCATGTTGCAAGGATTACTTTCATATCCGCAACTGGCAACACCCACAAAGGGTTGGTTCATCTTTTTATCAGTCAAACCTGTGGCGTACAACATGGCCTTGCCTGCTGGATGCTCTTCGTTCTGACTGATTTCCCAACTATACTTTTTCAAACTCATGGTTTAATAGGTTTATTTAATAAGCTTATATAAAAAAAGTGCCTCAGTTGTATGAGGCACTTAGATGTATATGGTTGTTTAATTTATATAGTCTAGCGCCTCATTGCTTTCCAATGATGAGAATAATAATTCCAATAAGGCTGACTGATTTAAACATGTGGTTAGGTTTAATACTTTTCTTCTTTATTTGACAACACAATATTAAACCTCTATTTCGACACTTACAATATTTTAATTCTTTTTTTATCAAATCAATAACGTTTTCATATTGTTATTAATAATTTTACAAAAATTTAATGTACTTTTTTTTGAATTTTACCTAATTTTATATTTTAAAAACTTGAATTATTTAAAAATTTTAAAATAAAAACCTGAATTTCATTAATGTTAACAAAAAGTTAATTTTTTTGATTTTTTTATAAAAATTTTTTTATAAAACATCAAATAAACAAATTAAAAGATGGTTTATTAAAAAGAATATAAGTGATAAATCAATACTATATTTTGTTTTTAAATAAAAAACAAATGTATTTTTTAGAATCTTATAATTTTGCTAGAGAATTTTTAATTTCGAACTATGATCAGTTTCCCAAATGCCAAGATCAACCTTGGCCTACACATTACAGGCAAAAGAAAAGATGGATACCACGAGATAGAAACTTGTATGGTTCCGATTCCACTTTATGATGCCTTGGAAATGATTCTGGATAAGAAGACTACGTTCACAAGCACAGGATTGGAGATCCCTGGAACTGAAAAAGACAACCTCATTTTCAAAGCGCTTAAACTCCTGAGAAAGGACTTCAATGAATTGCCGCATTTGAATATTCATCTGCATAAAAACATCCCGATGGGGGCAGGCCTAGGTGGTGGTTCAGCTGATGCTGCTTTTGCCTTGAGCATGATGAACAATCTTTTTGATCTACTACTAGAGGATTGGTTTTTGGAAGAGTATGCTGCACAATTGGGGAGTGACTGCCCATTTTTTATAGAAAACACGCCTAAAATAGCTACGGGAAGAGGCGAAATCTTGGAACCTGTGGAAGTGGACCTTTCGGGAAAACACCTCCTCTTGATCAATCCCAATATTCATATCGGAACAAAAGAAGCTTACGCTGGCGTAACTCCCAAAGCTTCCTCCATTGATTTGAAAAAAGTACTTGCAGACCAAAGCCGATGGAAAGATGAATTGATCAACGACTTTGAGGCAAGTATCTTTCCCCGATATCCTGAAATTGCTTCGATCAAAACACAACTTTATGAGATGGGTGCATTTTATGCTGCGATGTCAGGGTCTGGCTCGACTGTGTTTGGATTGTTTGAAGAAAAGCCTGAAAAGGGAAATTGGAAAGAAGGTTATTTTGTGTTTGAAGGAGTTTTATAATGTTCAATTTAAAACCTCAAACTCTATTTCCCCCATTTACAAAAGATTGAAAATCTTATATTTTACTGTTTGTTTTAGTTGTATCTGCTGGATTTTTCTCTGTTTTGGTAGTATCTGCTGGAATCGTATCCCTTCTAATAGGCTCTAGTGGAATAGTGTCTATTTTGGTTGAATCAGCAGGAATAGTATCAATGGGAGTTATTTCTGTCTTTATAGCAGGAATCGATGAAGTGTCTATAGATTTTGAAGGGTCTATGCTGAACTGGAATCTTTCTATAAGCTCATCAGCTAGATCATCGTATTTGGTAAGGATTCTGTTCCAATCTTTAAACTTTGATTCATCCCTTGACTCCATTTTTCCTTCAGCCAATTGACTAACAAATTTTACAGCATATTCATTTTGATTTGAATTACTTGAGGATGTAACAATTACGCGATTTCTTGTTGTCAATTCCCCTTTATTAAACTCTTGGTATTTCCAAGCTGAAATCAAGTAGCCTGCATTAAAATCAACCGTTTCTAAGACATCAAATTCTTTAGTAAGAATAGAAATTAAAAGTTTCCAGCTTTCCTCTTTTACATTGGCTGCTTGAGCAGGTAAAAGCAATCTGGAATTTGAAAAATTGGATTCTAAAGAAGCATTATACGCTTCATTTTCCTGAAGATTTACTTGCTCCATTATAGGCAATTCTTCAGCTCCATCTTGGTTACAATAGTTTTTGGAAAATGTTAAATAGCCATCCTTTACAATGTTCACAGTAATGCATTTACCTTTCGCTAAAAACATTTCGTAGCTTCCCAAGGATTCCATTTTACCATTTACAAAAATAGAAGCGTCCGATGGCAGTGCATTAAAGCTTAACACCCTGTCTTCTAATATGATGTTTTGGGTGATAGGTAAAGTATTAGAATTTTCCGCAGTATTACAATATTCTTTTACAATGTCAGCATAACCTTTTTTACTAATAACCACCTCAACGCACTTTCCAAAAGGTACTACAAACTCAGAATTTGAATTGGAAACATTTTGACCATTTACGGAAAAAGAGGCGTCAGCAGGTTTTAAATCTAATTTAACCACTCTATCTTGCAAACTCACCAAATGAACCAAAGGCGGTTCTGCTCTGTCAGTACTGTTGTGAAAAGAAACTTCTTCTGTCACAAATCCCGGTTTTGATACTTTCACAACTACCGTCTGTGATTTTGGAATGACTATATTGACTTGTTTTTGATTCGTAACAGAGTCCCCAAACGAAATCGTAGCTCCACTTTGATCCACCGCAAAGCTCACAAGTCTATTTTCTAAAATGATTATTTGATCCTTATCCCACTTTTCAGTTCGGGGAAATTCAGCTATCACAGGTTCATACCCTTCTTTGTAAACTTTTACTCTATTTTTCGAGTCCTTTTCTAACTTAAAATCAACATTCCCTAAGCCTAGTGATACTGGATTTTCGTCACTATTATCTGACAATTTAAAAAATTCAACATCTGGAAAATTAGAGCTCAACCTGACTTTACTTTGAGCTAGGGCACAAAATACCAAAACTAAATTCAGAAAAACTGTAATGAATGCTGTTTTTAACATAATTAAGTCTATTTAGTATTGAAGAATTTATGGGCTTTCTATCATAGTTGAGCCTATTTAAAAAGCATTTACATTCTTGTTCTTTTGATAAATTATTAATGGACCAATAAAATAATGGCGGAAATATCGGGATTATTTTTAAAAATCATATAAATCCTACGTAATAATCTTCTCTTAATTAGTGGAATACACCGAATTTATTTCTTGAAACCGTTTTTTTTCGAATTTTTAAAAATTTATGGAATTCAGAAATACAAGAAATATATATTTGTAGAATATCTATATCATTCGTAATTATTACATAGTTTAAAACTAATACCACTGATAATCCCCACCTACTTTCACAAAAATCACTGAATTTTTTCTTAAATAAAGAGTCTTTTGATTTTCTCAAATTAACTTCAACTATAATTCTTTTTATAAGAAACTAAAAGTTCAAGAAAAAGATCAAAGGGTATTGCTGAATCAATGTCATTTGTATTCTAAAAAAAACAAATCTTTTTCATTACACTCCTATAACCCTTTTCGATTGCCTTCTCCTATTGAAATAATTAAAAACAGGATAAAGCAAAACTGAGATTAAAATGATCAAGGTACCTAGGTAAAATCCTGGAGTCATCTGTTCCTTTTCTCCAAAGATCAAAACTGCCAGTACGATACCGTAAACAGGCTCTAGGTTTACAGTAAGATTTATGGCAAAAGCTGTCAATCTGCGCATCAACTCCACCGAAACAGAAAAAGCGTACACAGTACAAACCCCACCCAAAAGGAATAACCAAAACCAATCCCAAGCTTGTGGAATCAACTGTAGCCCCACTCCTTCTGTAAAAAATACTGCATAAAATGGCATAAACAAAACCGAAAATATACAGGCTCCCAACATTTCATAAAATGTCAATACATAAGGTGAGTGTCTCTTTGTCAGCCGACCATTGATGACGGTAAAGATCGCTGCAATCAATGCTGAAATCACAGCCATCGTCAATCCTAACCAATATCCTCCTTCAAAGCTGAAAACTACATAAAGCCCAGAAATCACCATCAGGCCAAGCAGAATTTCGAACCATTTTACTTTTGATTTATTGACCATCGGTTCGATAAAAGCTGTCCAAAGCGAGGTAGTTGCCATGCCTGCAAGACAAACTGAAGCTGTTGATATGCGGGCAGCCCAGAAAAACAAAATCCAATGAAGACTGATCAAAAACCCTGTTCCTATGACTTTCGCAAGTTCTTGATTTGACAGCTTGATTTTTTGCTTTTTTACTAAAAAAACCAATCCTAAAAATCCACTTGCCAGCAAAGTTCTATAAAAGACAATTTCTACTGATGGAATACTGATCAGCAATCCTAAAATGGCCGTAAAACCCCAAATCACCACTATGAAATGAAGCATCAAATAATCTTTGATCGTAGAGTTTTGAAGCATAATTATCTAGGCACTGTTTTGTACAACACCAAACCCGTGACAGCAAATACTAGATTGGGCAACCAAATAGCAAACAAGGGAAAGGTCGTCCCTGCTTCTGCAAAAGTCCTCGAAAGAAGAAATAAAATGATATAAACAAAAGCCAACAAAAAGCCCAAAGCAATCTGAAAACCAGAGCCACCTCTAGTTTTTTTGGAGGAAACAATCACGCCGATAAATGTTAGGATAATCGCTGCAAAAGGTGACATATACCGCACATAGCGCTCGATTTTATAATAATTCACATTGTCAGCACCCCTGTCTTCTAGGACTTGGATTTGCTTAGACAGCTCAGGGAGTTTTAAGGTTTCATGATGATTGGAAGGTAAGTCAAAATCATCTGGAGTGATGGAAAGTAGAGTGTCTAATTCATCTCCTTTCGTATATGTTTCTCCTTTTTCATTTAGTACTCTTAAATTCCAGTTTTTTGCAGTCCAAGAATTGATCGCTGTGTCCCAAACAATTCTATCTGCAGAGAACTTTGCTACTAATTCACCATCTCTGATTTGTTCCAAGGTGAAACTATACCCCATATTCCCGGAGGGAAAATATCTCGAAATATAAGCATAGACATCAGGGGCTACTTTGATATGAATATTATTTTCATTGTAGAATTTGGTTTCTTCGAGATATTGGGTTTTGAACTCTGTGACTCCTGAAGTTGCACCCGGCAAAACCCAGCCATTTAATAAGAAAGAAGCTGCTCCAATCATTGCAGCACCAACAAAAAATGGAATCAACATTCTGACAAAACTAGTTCCAGAACTTAATATTGCTATTATCTCTGTTCTACCTGCCATTTTAGAGGTAATGAAAATAACAGAAATAAACACCGTTATCGGAGTTAGCAAATTATTCAAATAGAGCCCGTAATTCGCCATGTATTTGAGAATCTCCACAGCAGGCACATTATTTCGGATAAAGGCATCATTTTTTTCTGTAAAATCCAAAACTAACACAATAAGAATTAACATCAAGACCACAAAAAAGTAGGTCTTGAGGAAATCCTTGATGATGAGTTTATCCAATATCTTCATATTACAATCTTGTACTGACTTTTTTGACCATTTGATCTTTCCACGAGGAGAATTCTCCTGATTTGATTTTCTCCCTCGCCTGTCCTACCAGCCAAAGGTAAAATGCCAAATTATGAATGCTCGCAATCTGTGCTGCTAGAATTTCTTTTGAGATCGTCAAATGTCTCAAATAAGCCTTGGAATAAAAACTACTTACGTAAGAATTGATCACCGGGTCTAAAGGACTGAAATCTTCTTTCCATTTTTCATTTCTGATATTGATGATTCCTTCAGAAGTAAAAAGCATTCCATTTCTTGCATTTCGAGTAGGCATCACACAGTCAAACATATCCACGCCAAGTGCGATACATTCCAGAATATTAGCAGGAGTACCAACACCCATCAAGTATCTAGGCTTATCCTCAGGCAAAATATCCGTGACCATTTCGGTCATTTCATACATCATCTCCGCAGGTTCCCCTACAGAAAGTCCACCGATGGCATTCCCTTCCCGATCACAGGAAGCGATAAATTCAGCAGATCGTTTCCTCAAATCCTTATAGACTGAGCCCTGAACTATTGGAAACAAGGTCTGATTGTAACCATATTTTCCTTCTGTACTATCAAAGCGCTCGATACAGCGCTTTAACCAACGGTGAGTCATATCCATAGATTTTCTTGCATATTCAAACTCACATGGATAAGGCGTACACTCGTCAAAAGCCATGATGATATCTGCCCCAATGCTTCTTTGGATATCCATCACACCTTCTGGAGAAAATATATGCTTAGAACCATCAATATGAGATTTGAAAACGACCCCTTCTTCGGTGATTTTCCTTGTCCCAGCTAATGAAAAAACCTGATAACCTCCACTGTCTGTTAAGATCGGTTTCTCCCAGCCATTGAATTTATGAAGCCCACCTGCTTTCTCAAGCACACCCAACCCAGGTCTCAAGTACAAATGATATGTATTTCCCAAAATAATCTGAGCTTTGATGTCATAAGTTAACTCGCGCTGATGTACAGCTTTTACCGAACCTGCTGTTCCTACTGGCATAAAAATCGGAGTTTCTATATCTCCATGATCAGTTTTGAGTACTCCAGCTCTCGCTTTACTTTGAGGATCTGTATGTTGTAAGGTAAACTTCATATCTTTTTTCTAAGTTGTCTAGCAAATAATTAAGCTTTGCTAGTACTTAATAATAAATTCAAGCACAAAAATAAAAGCTTATTCTTAATTGAATGCTGAATTTGCTTTTATATTTGCCTGTTAAATAATCTGGAATGATCAATGATGTTTTGTGGATTGTGTTTTTCATTGCACTTGGGGTGCAATTGATCTACATTCTACTTATTTTTAGTCGGCTTTCTTTTTTTCATCGAAATAAAATTTCAACTCTTCAAAAGAATCGTTCTGAGGGAGTTACTATCATTGTTGCTGCTCATAATGAAAAAGAAAACCTCAAAAAGTTGATCCCAATTCTTTGCAGTCAAGATTATCCCAACTATGATGTGATGATCATCAATGACAGATCTTTTGATGGCACTAGAGTGCTTCTTGAAAAGATGATGAGCCAATATCCTCAACTCCGCACCGTAACAGTCAAATATACTCCGGACCATGTTACTTCTAAGAAATATGCACTTACTCTGGGGATAAAAGTAGCCAAAAATGATGTCTTATTACTGACAGATGCAGATTGCATTCCCCAATCAGATCAGTGGATAAGGTTGATGACCGCACCTGTTCGTGAAGAAGGGAAAACATTTGCTCTTGGCTATTCCCCCTATGAAAAAGATCACGGAATACTTAACAAATGGATACAATTTGAAACATTGTGGACAGGAATACTCTATTTTTCCTTTGCATTATGGGGAGCACCATTTATGGGAGTTGGCAGGAACCTTTCTTATCGAAGAGGTTTTTTTATGGAAAAAAAGGCTTTCAAAGATCTATGGCAGATAGACTGTGGTGATGATGATCTCTTCATCAATAAATATGCGAATGGCAAAAATACATCTGTGGTAATCCACCCCGATAGCATAACTTTATCCAAACCCAAGTCCACATGGAAGAGTTATTTCCGACAAAAAAAACGTCATTTTCATGCTGGGAAATATTACAGGGGGAAAGACAAACAGAAAATTGGGCTTTATTCATTTTCCCATCTATTATTTTGGTTATCAGGGATTACCTTAGCTATATTTCTAGGCTTAGATCAGAATTGGGAACAATTTTCATTAATTATAGGTATAACTATAGTCAGATCGATATTGCTCACTTCAGTAGTGACATCGGCAAGAAAAAAACTCGAAGGAAATACCAAAGTCTTTTGGACATCGCTTTTTGATGTCATTTATCTAGGGTATTTTTGGATCATCGGCACATTAGGGTATCAGTCAAAAAAAGTTAGATGGAAGTAAATTCAAGAGGTTTTTCAAATAAAGCATTAGAAGATTTTGATCTCATCGACCGTGCGGTAGATCAAAAAGATCAGCAAGCCTATGCTGCATTGATGAAGCGTTATAAAAAGGCGGTGTACTTCATGATTTTGAAAATGATTCGCGACGCAGATGATGCTGAAGACCTCACGATGGAAGCCTTTGCCAAAGCCTTCAAAAATCTCCATAAATTTAAAAAAGACTATACTTTCAGTACTTGGCTATTTAGAATCGCCACTAACAATACTATAGACTTTATCAGAAAGAAAAAACTCAAAACTATGAGTCTCAACACCACGCTTAGTGATGATGGCGGCAATTCTGTGAACATTGATGTGGAAGACGATGAAAATAACCCACAAGACGAATTCATCAAATCTCAAAGAATAGAGATGGTACGCGTATTTGTGGATAAATTACCAGCCAAATACAGGAAACTTGTAGAACTCCGCTACTTTCAAGAGCTCTCTTACGATGAAATTGCACAAGAGCTTGACAAGCCACTAGGCACAGTTAAAGCCCAATTGCATAGATCAAGAGAATTGCTATTTGAAATAGCCTCCGGTAAGGAGAAGCATATCTAAAAGTTTTAAGAGCTTGGCCGTGGCGGATTGGAAGGTTGGGGGTTTTAAGGTTTTGTGACTTAGTGACTTTCTTTTTGCGAAAACATTTGCCTTGTCTATGTTGTATGGCACGCTGGTGACGCTGACTGAACAGATCAACGCTAATTTTTTCAACACGCTTGACCTGGTTCAAGACTTAGTCTTGGACTCTTACCATTGCAGTCTTTGACTGCTCTTGGTAATTTGCTATTTCTTTTTGGCATGCTGATGATGCTGCTTGAATTGATCATCGCTGATTCTTTTTTTATCTGCGCCCTGAATATTAAAAAGGGACTTCCATTTCTGCCTGACAATCAGTAAATTTAATTTATGGAAAAGCAGGAATTGAAAAATAAAGTTGAGGAACCATTTGTCGAGTATGGCGAGTACACTTATGCAGATTACCTGACTTGGCAATTGGATGAAATGGTGGAGTTGATCAAGGGAAAGGTCTTCAAACAGGCAGCTGCACCCAGAGTAAACCATCAAAGAGTTTCCATGAAAATCTCTGGCGAGCTCTTTACTTTTCTAAAAGGTAAAAAATGTGAAGTGTTCTCAGCACCATTTGATGTAAGGCTCCCATCAAAATCAAAGAAAAATGAAGACATTACAACAGTAGTTCAGCCAGATAACTGTGTAATCTGCGATCCTGAAAAATTAGATGATTTAGGTTGTATTGGAGCTCCAGACTTGATTATAGAAATCCTTTCTCCTGGAAACAATAAAAAGGAAATTCAAAATAAATTTGAAGTTTATGAAGAATCAGGGGTCAAAGAATATTGGGTAATTCACCCAAACGAATGTACTCTCCTCATTTACACCTTAACTAAAGGAAAATATCAAGGGTCTAGACTTTTTACATTTGGTGACAAAGTTACCTCACAAGCAGTAGAAGGATTTGTTTTGGATTTGGATAGTGTTTTTGAAAATATCCAATAAGACCACCCTTAAAAATAAAGCTTCTTATCCTTGATATACTCTTCTACTTTTTCCGGAAGTAAATAGCGAACAGAATGGCCTGATTTGATGGATTCTCTGATGAATGTGGCTGAGATATCCATAAGTGGTGAAGCAATATACTGAACATTTGGATGCTCAAAATCGGGATTGGAACCGGGGCGTGGATAGACATAAAGCCCAAAATACTCAAGAATCTGTTCGTGATTTTTCCACTTGTGAAAATGTGTCAGATTATCACCTCCCACAATCAATTTGAAGTCGTGCTGTGGGTGTTGTGCGGAAAGATAAGTGAGTGTGTCGATCGTATAACTTGGCTTGGGCATGTGGAACTCCACATCGCTAGCCCGAAAAAAGAAATGATCGGCGATGGCGAGCTCTACCATCTTTAGCCGATCAAATTCATGTAATAATGTTTTTCTAGCTTTGAAGGGGTTTTGCGGACTGACCACAAACCACACTTCATCCAAATCAGTCTGATCCTGCATCACATTGGCGATAATCAAATGGCCGACGTGAATAGGATTAAAAGATCCGAAAAAAAGTCCGATTTTCAAATTTATTTTGCTAAGAATTCTCCTACCAGCGTCTCTGCTTCTGCAAATGACTTTTGCATATCATCATTGACGATGGTTACATCAAATTTATTTTCAAAGCCCATCTCAAATTTTGCCTTGTACAGCCTGCGAGACAGACTCTCTTCTGATTCTGTTCCTCGATCTTTAAGCCTTTCGGTCAAAACCTCTAAAGAAGGTACTTTAACAAATATCGCAATGGCTTGATCGCCAAAATATCTTTTCAAATTTAGACCTCCTTTGACGTCTACATCAAAGATCACATGTTTTCCAGAATCCCAAATGCGTTGAATTTCTTCTTTAAGTGTTCCATAGAAATTGCCTTCATAAACCTCTTCCCACTCAATAAATGCATCTTGATCTATTTTTGATTTGAACTCGTCGGGACTTAAAAAGTAATAATCTTTTCCATTTTCCTCTTCTCTACCTCGCTTATCTCTCGTACAAGCGGATATTGAAAAACCCAGATTTGGATATTTTTTAATTAAATGCCTGACTATTGTCGTTTTGCCTGAACCTGAAGGAGCTGAAAAAATAATCGCTTTACCTGATGACATATTTTTTATTTAATCTCTTCGATTTTTTGACGGATATTCTCCACAAGTTGTGCAGGCACTTCGTGTTTGGTACATTTATTCTTGAGCACTTCCTTAATCGCCTGCTCGAGATGATAATGCTCAAAGCAAGGTTGGCATTTAGCAAGTTTTGATTTTAAAACTTCCTGTGAATCAGGCGCTTCATTTCCATCCAAAATGCTCTCCAACAATTGAAAACATTTGCTCACATCATTACATTGCAATTTCCTCTCTCCTGTTCCTTCTAAATTATTCTCCATTTTAATCTGAATCTAGGGTAATCTTATTCTCTTAATCTATCTATTCTCTAATCTCTATTCCTCTTCATCTGTCTTATATCCCATGTTTTGAGCATAAGAACGTAGCTTTTCTTTCAATAAGTTCCTCGCTCTATGCAATCTAGACCTTACAGTCCCTATAGGAATATCTAATATTTTCGCCATCTCTTCATAAGTGAAACCTTCCAAATCACAAAGAATGATCACCGTACGAAAATCAACAGCTAGACTATTGAGAGCATTGGAAATCTCATCTCCAAGCATGTCCTTCACAGAATCAACCCGCAAGTCAGAGGTGATGCCATAGTCAACATGATCTGAATTGTAATAAGTTTCAACTTCTTGATAATCAACTATGGCAGGCTGCTTACTTTTCTTTCTGTAATCGTTGATAAAGCTATTTTTCAAAATTCTGAACAACCAAGCCTTGGCATTGGTGCCTTGCTCAAAAGAATTGATAAAACGGTAGGCTTTGAGGTAAGTATCTTGCACGAGGTCTTTGGCATCGTCCTCGTCGAAGGTTAGCCTATAACCAAAATTATACATGGAATCTATGTGTGGCATAAACTCCCCATCGAAAATCTGGTTTTTTTCCTGATCGGAATATTTTTTTCTCTGCACTTCAGACATAAGTATCAAAAGTAATCAATGAGCTAAATTATAGCTAATTTTTTTGAAGAAAGTGATTTTCATTCTGTCCACAGTCAATGGGGCACAGTATTGAGAAATCAGGTATTAAAAAGTTTTTACATTGCTACTATTTTAGATATTTGTAAATGAAAAAAGACTAGTTGTAAACTGAGTTCATTTTCTACTCAATAACGATTTAAATTAAAGGCTCTTTATTACTTTCAAAGTGCTGTGGACTGTCAACCGCTGTCAGTTGATATGATATGGGCATGATTTCGTTCGTCAATTGTAAAGCCTAACTTTAACCTTCAACCTCTAGATCAAACAGGTAATGTTCCTAATCAAACTTATTTCTTACCTTCCTTTAAGCATCCTTTACTTGTTTTCAGATTTGTTATACCTGATAGGATATTATGGGATTGGCTATAGGAAAAAGGTGATCAGGGAAAATCTGCTGCATGCTTTTCCAGAAAAATCAGTAGCTGAGCGATTGGAAATTGAACGGAAATTTTTTAGAAATCTGACGGATTCTTTTGCTGAAATCATCAAAATGTACACCATATCAAAAGAGGAGTTGGCAAGAAGAGTTCAAATCGAAAATGCACATATCCCTCTTGATCTCATCGACAAAGGTGAGATTGTAGTAGGTATGACGGGACATTTTTTCAATTGGGAGATGCATTTGCTCCATATTTTGGCCAATGTCAGTACAAAATGCGAAGTGGTCTATTTGAAAGTAAATAGCCCATTTTTTGAAAAATTAATGAAAAATATTCGAGGTAGATTTGGGGGAATGCTGGTAGAACGAGCGGCTTTTCAGCGGGAATACCTGAGAAATAGGAACAACCCACGCTTGATCGTCCTAGCTGCAGACCAAAGACCAACCAAGGCTGAAATCCGTTATTGGGCACCTTTTATGAATCGGGAAACAATTTTTTTTGAAGGAGCAGAAAAGCTTGCCAAGCGATTCAATCATACCGTGGTCTATTCAGATGTACGCAAACCCAAACGAGGTCATTATATCTTCACTTACAGCCTTATGGACAGTCCTCCATATGATCATGCGGCGGAACATAGCATTACAGATGAATTTATCCGACGTACCGAGCAGACCATCCGCCACAGTCCAAGCCTATACCTCTGGAGCCACAATCGTTGGAAAGTCAGTAGGTAATGAAAATGGAACGCCGATGACGCGGATAGAACGGATAAACGCTGATTTTTTTTACCTGCGACCATCTGCTACATCTGCTACATCTGCGTCATCTGTGTTCTACCCTTATGGAACGCTGATTGAACAAATCTTCACTGACTTTTTTTTAATCCGTGAGTATCCGCCAAACTCGCGTCATACCGATGTTCGGTACAGGTTCCACTTTCTACCTATCCGCGATCATCCGCCAAATCCGCATCATCAGCGTTCTATCTTAAATAGAACACTAGTAACGAAGGCGAAGCAGATTAACCTTAATTATTCCTAAACTCCTCAATCTCTTTTCTGAGTAAATTTGGTATTCCAATTTGAGCAATTTTAACATTCTTCAACCCATCTAAATGAAAGGCCTGAAGAGGTTTATTTTTAGTGGAAGACTTCTCTAGATTATTTAAATTGTAAAACTCGTTATCCTGGTCAAACATTACTTGAAAAGGAAATTCATACTCTTTTAATGTCCGTTCAAGGGTCGATTTATTTTTTCCATGAAAAACAAATAAAAAACCTACATCAGGATACTCATCTGAAATTTCAGACCAACTTTGCATAGATACTTTTAGAAAGGATAGGCTTCTAAGGGAATAATCACAGTAGACCACAATTTTATGCTCACATTCCAAACAAACCTCCTTACTTTCTTCTACAACATCAACTATTTCAAGAGATGAAGGAATAGTGAACACCTCATTTTCACTTTTACAACCAAGGCAAAGAACCACCAAAAGGGTAATTAGGATGATATTTTTCATTTTAAAAGTTTGTTTTAGAAAAAACGATAACTGGGTAGTCAAAATCATTTTGGGGAATCTTTGCTAAAAAAGTCGAAGATTCCTCTTTTTCTTTTAAATAATTGATCAAAATAGATCTATAGGTAATAAACAAAACTCGATCATCTCTTATGCCTATAGGTTGATAAAATGGGTTGTTTTCATCTCTTCTTATTTCAATTGAATAACCTTTATCATAAGGTTTATTTAAAAACAGTAACTTTTTAAAAACTCCTTCTCTTGATTGATGAAAAACACTCAAAAGCAAGTTTTCATTATCAGCAAAAACTCCATGAAAACTCGCGAAACCATTTTCATTGATCATTTCAAAGCCTTCCATTATGTCTAACTCCCAAAATTTGGAAGGAATATTATATTTTCCAAAATCTACAAATAAATATGAAATCATATTTCCATTAGAGTATTTCTTAACAATATTATCAAATGATTCAATCACAAATAATTCGTCCGTTGACTTAAAAAAATTTCTTTCGGTCATTGTAATCATCTGATTTTTGTAAGTGTTTTCCAAAAATTTTCTCCCCGTCAAATTGTTATTACCAACTTCTATTACCCTATGTGTGATTACAGGTAAGTTATACCCTCCATAAACTAAATAATTTTCTGAATTAAGTTTAGTAAAAGCACTAGAGGGATATTCAAATTCCAAAATCTTTTCTGTAACTCCTGCCTTATTAATACTATAAATTGTAGAGAATTGACCAATTGATGATAAAACTGATAGAGTTCCATCTGGGTTGGGATAAAAATCAAACATATTCCCTAGAGTGTTAGGCCCCTCGCCTATAACTACATTATTCCCTAAATAACTTCCATCTAAACTAAAATGATGGACTGCATCCTTAGTATCTTCATTCATAACCCAAAAGCCATCTTCATTTATCCTAACTCTAAATTCCATTCCCATCAGGTTTTCAGATGTAGTTTCTAAAGGGACAAGTTCAACAATTTCTAAATCAGAAGACTTTTTATTTGAAGCATTAGAAATATCAAAGTGACTCAAAGCAGCTCCATCATATTCAACTGATGAATTACAACTACTTGAAAACCACAAAAAAACGAGAATGTAAATAACAAATCTATTATCCATAAAATATTAAATTAAGTAAAGAAGCCGTGTATTTAAACACAGCTTCTTCAAACAAATCATTTTTTCTTAAGATTCCGGCTCTTCTTCTTGAGGTTCACAATTGAAACACTGGACATAATACCTACTACACCTTTGACTTGTGAAATTTTTATCACAGTTATAAACTGTGTATTCACCAGAACAAATGACCATTCTTTGAAAACAATCAACAATTACTAAAGAGGTGTTTTCAGAATTTGTATCTGCTTCTACATTAGCAAAAAAACCAAATGACCCAATCAGAGCCAATGAAAAGAATAATTTACGCATACTTGTTAGAAATTAAAGTTATTGTTAAACTCCTAAAGGAGTTAGCTTTAACCTAAAAACTTTCACAAAAATATTATTATTATTATGCGCAAATATTTATAAATATTTATTTAAAAAATATACAATTAATGAACTAAAAGCATGCTAAAATAACAAAAAGACTAATTTAATTAGGTTTAATTATATCTGATTAAAGCCTAAGCACCAATATTACGAGAAATCATAGATTTGTGAAAAAGTCAACTCTAATCCTCTACACCTCAGACAAGAACGAAACTTCATCACGATAGAACAGATAAACTCATATTTTATTCGTGAGCATCCGCCAAGTCCGCATCCATCCACGTTCCATTAAAGCCAAAAAATCCATTAACTTTGAAGCTTGTAGAACGGATAGATTAAGAATGGATTACCTCAAAGGACTGAACCCCCCACAAAAAGAAGCTGTAGAACACACTGATGGACCCGTGATGATTATCGCAGGTGCAGGATCGGGCAAAACCCGGGTACTGACTTACCGCATTGCGCACCTGATCCATGCCAAAGGTGTTGACCCTTTCAATATACTCTCCCTGACTTTTACCAATAAGGCTGCTGCCGAAATGAAAAATAGGATAGAAAGATTGATTGGCCTAGAAGCTCGCAATACCTGGATGGGGACTTTTCACTCTACCTTTGCCAAAATCCTCAGAGTAGAAGCAGAAAAATTAGGCTATCCATCTAACTTCACCATCTATGACACTGATGACAGCAAGTCACTCATCCGGTCCATCGTCAAAGAAATGAAGCTGGACGACAAAGTCTACAAACCAAACACAGTACTTTCTCGGATTTCCGGAGCAAAAAACAGACTGATCTCTTGGGAGGCCTATCTCAATGACCCATACATCAAAGCCGATGATGAATCTGCCATGAAGCCTCGTATGGGAGAGATCTACAAAACCTACCAAAAGCGCCTTTTCAAATCCTCTGCCATGGATTTTGATGATCTGCTGTTCAATACCAACATCCTTTTTAGAGATCACCTCGACGTACTCAATAAATACCAACAGCGCTTCAAATATGTGATGGTGGATGAGTTTCAGGATACAAACCTCTCCCAATACCTCATCACCAAAAAACTTGCTGCTGTCCATCAAAATATCTGTGTGGTGGGCGATGATGCACAAAGTATTTATGCCTTCAGGGGCGCGGATATTCAAAACATCTTGAATTTTGAAAAGGACTATCCTGATCTTTTTATAGTCAAACTAGAGCAGAACTATCGCTCTACCAAAAACATCGTCCAAGCTGCCAACAGCATCATTGCCAAAAATAAAGCTCAACTTCAAAAAAATGTCTGGACTCAAAACGACGAAGGCGACATGATCGAACTGATCAAAGCGAGTTCTGATAATGAAGAAGGACGTGTGGTAGCAACGACGATTTTTGAAGAAAAGAACAACAAAAAACTCAATAACAGCGATTTCGCCATTCTCTATCGAACCAACTCTCAATCGAGATCGATGGAGGAGGCTTTGCGCAAAATGAATATTAACTACAAAATTGTCGGTGGACTTTCATTTTACCAAAGAAAAGAAATCAAGGACCTGATGGCGTATATGCGCTTTGTAGTCAATAGAGACGACGAAGAAGCTTTCAAAAGAATAATCAACTATCCAAAAAGAGGAATTGGAGATACAACGGTAGAGAAAATGCTCGTAGCTGCCTACGAACATGATATCCCACTATGGGAAGTCATGACCAATGCGACTAGTTTCTTATCAGGAAGAGCTTCCAATGCAGTGGAAGACTTCACGACCATGATAAAGAGTTTCAGTATAGAAGTAGAACGCAAAGATGCTTTTGAAGCAGCAACATCTATCTCTAAGCAATCGGGTTTGTTGAGAGATTTGTATGAAGACAAGACCATCGAAGGGCTAAACCGTTATGAAAACGTCCAAGAATTACTGAATGCCATCAAAGAATATGTGGACAATCCTGAAAATGAGGACAAATCTCTAGGAGCATTTTTACAGGAAATTGCGCTTTTGACAGACAATGATCGAGACAAAGACACTACTGATTCGGTGACCTTAATGACTATCCACTCTTCAAAAGGCTTGGAGTTCAAGCAGGTATTTGTAGTGGGTATGGAAGAAGATCTTTTTCCATCGCAGATGATGATGCAAAGCAGAGAGGATTTAGAAGAAGAAAGACGGTTATTCTACGTCGCTTCGACTCGTGCCATGGACAAGCTATACCTCACTTATGCACTCACACGCTACCGCTATGGAAGATTGCTGAATTGCGAGCCTAGTAGATTTCTCGAAGAAGTCGATCCTGCTTGTATCAGAGTAAACAAACGGATGACAGCAGCACCTTCAGGAGCGTTGAGAAATGAAGGAAGTGAGGGAAGAAATGGATTCATTGGAATCAAAAAAAATCCATCCATGCGTCCACAGACCACGGCCAAAGTTCACACTCCAAGTCCGGATTTTAAGCCTTCGAATACCAACAATCTTGCAGAAAGCATGTTAGTAGAACATCCAAAATTCGGTTTTGGCAAGGTTTTGAAGATTGAAATAGAAGGAATCAATAAAAAAGCCACGATACAATTCGAGAATTTTGGAGAAAAGACTTTATTACTTAGCTTTGCAAAGCTCAGAATAATAGACTGAGAAGCATAGGCTTCCAAATTATTACAGCAAAATAAACCAAACTGATTTTAAATGATTTTTTGTACCTTCAAGGAGGTGGAGCAAATGGTTTGGCAATGAAACTAAATGAAAGAAACAAACACACAGTTATTTTGAAAGAATACGGAAAGAATATCCAAAGATTGGTCACGCATATTGCTAGCTTAGAAGATCGTGAGAGGCGCACTCAAAGTGCCTACACACTGGTAGAAATCATCAAGCAGCTCAATCCAAACCTGAAATTAGAAAGTGATCAGAAGATTTGGGATGATTTGTATATCATGTCAGATTTCACTTTAGAAATTGACGGTCCCTATCCGATGCCGGAAAAAGAATTGCTTGGCAAAAAACCACTTCCCATTGGTTATCCAATTGGAGAAGTGAAGTTCAAGCATTACGGCAGAAATATTGAAAAGCTGATCGAAAAAGCGGTAGAAATCGAGGATGATGAGGAACAAGAAGCTGCGATCATTTACATTGGTCAGCTGATGAGAAGTTTCCATTCCACTTGGAACAGAGACAATTTCGATGATCAGATAATCCTTGATGATATCAAAACACTTTCAAAAGGGAAGTTGCATATCGACCTAGAAAAAGTAAAAGAAATGGGTCTTTTTGAAACCAATACAAGAAGAGATTTCAAAATCCCAATCGAAGCTGAAAACACTGGAAACAACAGAAGAAATTTTAGCGGAAATAACAGAAGAAGAAATAACAATAACGGAGGTCACTCCAAAAAACGTCGATAAATGTCTTCATTCAGAGTAAAAGGTGGATTAAAGCTCAAAGGGGAAATCACTCCTCAAGGAGCAAAAAATGAAGCGCTTCAGATTCTTTGCGCAGTGTTACTTACACCAGAAAAAATCACCATCAACAAAATTCCAAACATCCGCGATGTCAATAAGCTGATAGATTTGCTTTCTGACATGGGTGTCAAAGTAGATAAAACTGGACCTGAATCTTATACTTTTAAGGCCGATCAGGTAGATTTGAAGTATTTAGATACGGAAGATTTTTTACAAAAAGCTTCAGCTCTCAGAGGTTCTGTAATGATCTTGGGGCCACTTTTAGCAAGATTTGGAACAGGGAGATTATCTAAGCCAGGAGGTGATAAAATCGGAAGAAGAAGAATGGATACGCACTTTACTGGTTTTCAGAAACTGGGTGCAGAATTCCACTATGACAACAAAAGAGAGATTTACCACATCGATGGCAAGAATCTCAAAGGTGCTTACATGCTCCTTGACGAGGCATCGGTAACAGGAACTGCAAATATTGTGATGGCGGCAGTTTTGGCAGAAGGCAAAACGACAATTTACAATGCAGCTTGTGAGCCTTACTTACAACAGCTTTGCGAAATGCTGAATAGAATGGGTGCTAAAATCACTGGTATTGGTTCGAATTTATTGAATATCGAAGGGGTAAAATCCTTGAAAGGAACGGAGCACACGCTACTTCCTGATATGATTGAGATTGGTTCATTCATCGGTTTAGCAGCTATGACCCAGTCTGAAATCACCATTAAAGATGCTCAAATACACAGATTGGGAATTATTCCAGATACATTCCGACGAATGGGCATCAACTTAGAATTCCGAGGAGATGATATTTATATTCCTGCTCAAAAGCATTACATCATTGATACTTTTATTGATGGTTCTATCTTGACGATAGCAGATGCAATTTGGCCTGGATTTACGCCGGATTTGTTGAGTATCGTCTTAGTAACTGCCACCCAAGCAAAAGGAACTGTTCTCGTTCATCAAAAAATGTTTGAAAGCCGCTTATTCTTCGTCGATAAACTCATAGACATGGGCGCACAAATTATTCTTTGTGATCCACATAGAGCTACTGTTATCGGTTTGGATAGAAAATACCCACTGAGAGGAATTCGAATGACTTCACCGGATATCAGAGCGGGTGTTGCACTTTTGATCGCTGCGCTTTCTGCTGAAGGTACGTCTGTCATCGATAATATCGAGCAGATCGACCGAGGTTATCAATACATCGATCAGCGTTTGAATGCACTAGGAGCAGATATTGTGAGGATTGATTAAGATCATTATGATATAATCTGATTTTGAAAATCAAGATATTTTGGAACCATCAGCATTTATTTGTTGGTGGTTCTTTTTTTAACTCAAGAATCAATTAAATTGTAGATCAAACAAATACAACCTCCAATCAAATGAAAAAATCAATTCAAATATTAAGCATTTTCGTACTAGGATTGCTTATTGCTTGTTCCACACCACAGGAAGAGCTCACTACTCCACAAAAAGTAGCTCAGGCTTATGGTTATGATAATTTTGACAAGATAAATTCCATTGCATACACTTGGAATGTTCAAGCTGGCGATGTGGTTCGTACAAGAGATTGGAAATGGAATATCAAGGATAGAACTGTGTACTATGCCGATGCAGACACGAGCTATACCTACAGCCTTGACCTTCCTAAAGAAGAATTACCAAAAGCTGATGCTGGCTTTATCAATGATAAATATTGGTTGATGTATCCCTTTCAGTTGATCTGGGACACCGGATATACTTATGAAGAAACTGCTAATGTCGCGGCTCCAATTTCAGGAGAAAATAGCACCAAACTCACCATTATCTACAACAATGAAGATGGCTACACACCGGGAGATGCTTATGATTTGTATTTGAATGAAGCATTTATGATCCAAGAATGGGTTTTCCGAAAAGGAAATGGCGCAGAAGGCAGAGCATTTACTTGGGAAGCCGAAAAAACCATTGATGGAGTTACATTCGCTACCGAGCATTTCAATGCAGATGGAGTGAAGTTTATTTGGTTTACAGGAATTGAAATTGAATAATATGAATATACGTAATTCTGCCAGTAGCCAAATTATATACTGACAGTTGGTGACAATCGATTGGTAATCAAGCTAAAGAGAGGTTACTTGGTCAAAACAAAGGTTCTGACCATGAATATTTTGAAGTTTGAAGAGCGCTTTCCAGATGAAGAATCCTGTATTAGCTTTTTCAAAGCTAAACGAGAGCAGGAAGGCGTGGTTTGCAAAAAGTGCGAGGAAAAAGAGCACTATTGGCTCCACAGTAAAAGTATGTTTCAATGCAAAAGTTGTGGATTCCGTACCAGTTTGAAAAGTGGAACTGTGATGGAAAATAGCAATCTGTCACTTCGTAAGTGGTTGATGGCCATGACCTTCTTTAGTGCCACTAAGCAGGGGTTTACCGCTCTTGAACTCCAGCGACAAATGGGGTTTACTCGCTACCAAACCGTCTTTGATTTATGCCATAAGATTCGTGTCATAATGGGTAAGCGGGATGATCAATATAAGCTCGAAGACATGGTAGAATATGATGAAGCTTACATCACCAAGTCAACCTCAGCCCAGAAAAAGAAGAATCTCAATCGGGGCCGAGGAACTCAGCAGAAGTCCACAGTGGCTGTGATGGCTGAATCAACCATTCTTGAGGATCCTAAGACAAAGAAGTTAACCAAAAGCTGCCGCTACTTCAAGATGAAGAAGATTGAGGACTTAAAGGCTAAAACGGCTGAGAAACTTATTAAAGACTTCATCAATAAAGATGCTGTTCTTCAAACCGATGATAGTACCACTTACGCTAAATTTGAGGACTTCGTGGATGTCCATGTCACCGAATTATCTTCAACAAAAGAGGGTAGATTCAACCTTAAATGGGCTCATACAGCAATCAGTAACCTCAAAAGTGATCTTAGAAAGTATAAAATGATATCAGAAAGAAGGCTTCAGAACTACATCGACGAGTTTTGCTACAAACTAAACCGAAGATACTTTGGAGAAAGACTCTTTGACCGACTTATTATTGCTTCTATCCAACCCTACTGGCAAAGTAGCGGATAATCATATTGAATAATTATGAAAAAGCTGATCACCCTCTTCATTTTCATTATTTCATATCAAATTTCTGCGCAACAACTGGATGACACCGAACGGAAGCTAATTGAAGCAATTGACAGAAACTACCATGAAACTGTAAAACTTTTAGAAGAAACTGTCAATATCAACTCTGGAACTTTCAATCTTGAAGGAGTCAGAGCTGTAGCCAAAGTTTATGAAAGGGAATTTGCAAAGATCGGTTTCCAAACAGAATGGATCACCTTGCCTGATTCACTTAGAAGAGCTGGGCATTTTGTAGCAACTCGAAAAGGATCAAAAGGTAAAAAACTTTTTTTCATTGGTCATTTGGATACGGTTTTTGAAAAAGACATGCCTTTTTATCCTTTTGAAATGGTAGATGAATACACTGCCAAAGGACAAGGAGCCAATGATATGAAAGGTGGCAACGCCATGATTTTCGCTACTTTAAAAGCACTTTATGATTTGGGATTATTAGAAGACCGAACGATTACAGTTTATTTCACAGGAGATGAAGAGAATTCAGGAAAACCAAGTTGGGTGAGTAGGCTGGATTTTGTAGAGCGGGCAAAGCAGCATGATATCGCCCTAGGCTATGAAACTGCCCAAGGATTCAATATCGCCACAGTCGCTCGAAGAGGAGCTTCTGGGTGGACTTTGAAAACCACGGGTAGGCAAGTTCATTCTTCAGGTGTTTTCAAAGAGAATGCAGGCTACGGAGCAATTTACGAAGCTGCAAGAATTTTGAACGAATTCAGAGTTCAACTCTCAGATGAACAATATTTAACCTTCAATCCTGGTCAATTTATCGGCGGCTCGGATGTCAGCTACAATGCAGAAACTGGAAAAGGAGAAGCTTTGGGTAAAACCAATATTGTCTCCAGAGAAACTTTTGTAACGGGAGATTTGAGATTCCTAGGTGAACCACAGAAAGAAGCCGCAAGAGAAAAAATGCGAAATATCGTCAGTCAAAGTTTGAACAGGACAACTGCAGCAATCGAATTTGAAGATGGAATACCTTCCATGCCACCGACAGAAGGGAATCTAGCTTTGGTAGATATCTTGAATCAAGTGAGTTTGGATATGGGATATGGAGAAGTAAATGCAGGTGATCCTGGCTCAAGAGGAGCTGGAGATATTTCTTATGTCGCTGAATATTTGGATTGCATTGATGGAATTGGTGCATCAGGATCAGGTGCCCATTCTCCAGCAGAAACCATCAATATGAAGCAATATCCTGATTTGATCAAAAGAAGTACATTGTTTGTTTATCGGTTGTTGAAATAAGTATTGAATAAAAAACCAAACATAAATTCATTTAGGAGCTAAATATTTTTTTTGGTTGATAATCTTGAACAACTCGAAATTCAAAATCCTGTATGTCGAAAATAGCATAAAGGATTTTTGTTTAAAAGGATTTCTCAAATTTTCTCAGAAAGCCACCTAACATTTTTTATCTTTAAAGCTATGAAAAATTCATTAACCAAGTTTTCATTAGCCCTAACTTTGGCATCTTGTATTTTTGCTTGCAATTATCAGTCAAAATCTACAGAATCCGAACAACAAATGGAAGAAATGCATAAAGTAGTCGTATATCAGGTTTTTACTCGACTTTTTGGAAATACCAATACCACCAACAAACCTTGGGGAACCTTGGAGGAGAATGGTGTCGGTAAATTTTCTGACTTCACTGACAAGGCGCTTCAGGAAATCAAAGATTTGGGTGTAACCCATATTTGGTACACAGGTGTCCCACATCATGCTGTCATCAGAGACTATTCTGAAATCGGGATTTCAAACGATGACCCCGATGTAGTTAAAGGTCGTGCAGGTTCGCCCTATGCTGTCAAAGATTATTACAATGTCAACCCCGACTTGGCTAATGATCCTACCAAAAGATTGGAGGAGTTTGAGGCGCTGATAGCAAGAACACATCAGCAAGGAATGAAAGTCTTAATTGATATCGTACCCAACCACGTCGCCCGTCATTATGAAGGAAAAAACAATCCTGAGGGAGTGAGAGATTTCGGAGCAGATGATGATCTCACTGTGGAATACAAGCGAGATAATAATTTTTATTACATCCCAGGCAAAGCATTTCAAGTCCCTGAACCTTTGAATGATTATAAACCTTTGGGAGGAGAAAATCATCCTTTATCAGATGGGGAATTCGAAGAAAACCCTGCAAAATGGACAGGAAATGGCTCTCGAGAAGCTCAGCCTTACCTTCACGATTGGTACGAAACTGTAAAAATCAACTATGGTATCAAGCCTGATGGCACAAAAGATTTCCCAGAACTTCCTGTACAATTCAGAGAGGAAACACATCAAGCACATTATGAATTTTGGCAAGATAAGGATGTGCCAGATTCTTGGAAGAAATTTAGGGATATAGCACTTTACTGGACTAAGAAAGGTGTAGATGGTTTCAGGTTTGACATGGCGGAAATGGTTCCAGTTGAATTTTGGAGCTATATGAATTCCGCCATCAAAATGGAAAATCCTGACGCTTTCCTCCTTGCAGAAATCTACAATCCTAGAGAATATAGAAACTACATTCAACTAGGGAAGATGGATTATCTCTATGATAAAGTTGAACTCTATGACACACTCAAAAATATCATGCAAGGTCGTGGATCTACGGATAATTTGATATCCATTCAACAAGGTTTATCTGACATCAGCGGGCACATGTTGCATTTCTTGGAAAACCATGACGAACAGCGCATCGCAAGCCCTGAGTTTGTTGGAAAGGCAGAATTCGCCAAGCCTGCAGCGGTACTTTCTGCAACAATAGATCAAGCTCCCATGATGATCTACTTTGGACAGGAAGTTGGCGAACCTGGAGCTGAAAATGCTGGTTTTGGAACTGCAAGCAGAACTTCTATTTTCGATTATATTGGTGTTCCCCATCACCAAAGATGGATGAATGAAGGGGAATTTGATGGAGGACAACTTAGTCCAGCTGAAAAAGATCTCAGAGACTTTTACAAACGCTTACTCAACTTTAGCATCAAAAGTCCTGCAATGGCTGGAAACTATGCTGAGATTCATTCCTTTAACAGAACAAATACAGAATGGTATAATGATAGAGTTTATTCTTATGTAAGATGGTCACACGATCAACAATTGATCATTGTGACCAATTTTGATAAATCAGATAGCTTTGGTTTTGAATTACAAATCCCCGCCAGCATCATCAAGGCTTGGGGATTGGAAGATGGTGAGTACGAGCTTGAAGAAAAACTCTATGGCAAGGCAAAAACCAAACTTCATGTATCTACTGGCCAAGCAAAAATTCGAGTTGATTTAAAGCCTTTGGAAAGCTGGATTTTGGAGATCAAGTGAGTTGAAAGTTGAATAAGTTATTGGTTAATTGAGTTGAGGTTTAAAAACCCTTTAAGGGGGGCTTTTTTCTATTTATTCTAAAAACATAAATGCGGAATTATTTGGCTAAAGCCTAGATAAAATCATTGACCTAATTGCCTTCAGCTAAAGCAGGAGGCAATTTAAAAAGTATGTGTTATTCAATTGATGATGTGGCTTTAGCCCATCCTTAGAAAGGATCATAATTTGAGTTGGCTTTAACCAAAATTTCCAATACCGAATTCTTTTAATACAATTGGTATAAATCAATTGTACTTTTAGAAATACAATTTTTGTATTTTTCGTACCTTAAAAGATACAACTTGAAATATATTATGTATCTTTGAAAATACAATGGAAGGATTAATCAATAGATATAGAAACTTATTACAGTCTTTCAAAACGGACTTTAAAAGGAGCCACTACAATAAAATCAATTGGAACGGCAGAGCTATCTGTATTTTGGGTGCTAGAGGAACAGGGAAATCAACTTTGATGCTTCAATATCTCAAAGAAAACCTACCACTAGATCAATCTCTGTATTTGAGTCTAGATGATTTGTTTTTCAAACAAAACAGCTTGGTAGATTTAGCAGAGAGATTCTATCAATTAGGAGGTAGAAATCTACTTTTGGATGAAGTACACAAATATGAAGATTGGCAAAGCGCAGTCAAAAACATCTATGATTTCTATCCTGATCTCAAGCTAATCATATCTGGATCTTCAATTTTGGCTTTACAAAAATCACAAGCGGATTTGAGTAGAAGACTTGTTTATTATGAATTACCTGAACTATCTTTTAGGGAATATTTGAGTCTCAAATTGAAGATTGAGTTGGAAAAATACGACCTTACTCAAATTTTAAAAGATCATCAAAAACTAATCGACCCCATTCTTGCTTCAGTTCCAGATGTGATGCTACATTTTGAAAACTACAAAAAGATTGGAGCATACCCTTTCTTTTTAGAAGATGAAAGAGACTATATTTCAAAAATCAACCAACTCATCAATGTTATCATTGATTATGATCTACCAGAAGGTAAAGACATTTCGACAAGCACTCAGGCAAAATTAAAAAAACTTCTCTATCTAATTTCCACCTCTGTACCATTCAGTCCAAACATAACCAAGCTTGCTGAAAAAACAGACACAACAAGGCCAAGACTGCTCGAAATGCTACACATGCTGGAAGTTTCTAAACTGATCAAAAGTTTGAGAAGCTCTTCTAAAGGGATAAGCATGATGAATAAACCAGACAAGATTTACCTATCGAATACTAATCTTATTTACGCTCTCGCTTTAGAAAATCAAAATTCTGGCAATATTAGAGAGACATTTTTCTATAATCAACTAGAAAATAGTGGCTCCATACTCACTACAGCCAAGAATGGGGATTTTTTAGTTAATAATCAGTTTGAATTTGAAGTAGGAGGGAAAAATAAAACTTTCGATCAGATAGCCAATATCCCAAATTCCTACATTGCAGCAGATGAAATGCTCCATGGAATGGGAAACAAAATCCCTCTTTATCTTTTCGGTTTTTTATATTAAAAAAAAGCTCCAACTTTCCAGCTGGAGCTTCCGGTGTAAACCAACATGTGGTTTCAAAATATTTACAAATATCAATTATGCGAAAGCAAAATATCAATTAATAACTTTTACACATAATTGTTCAACATCACTGGCATCACCAACATCAAGATGTCTTCGTTGTCTGATTTGTCAGAAGGAACGATCAAACCTGCTCTGTTTGGTGCTGAGAATTGAAGTGTAACTTGCTTTGAAGAAATATTATTTAACATTTCTACCAAGAACTTCGCATTGAATCCGATCTCGATATCCTCGCCATCGTGCTCGCAAGACAATCTTTCGTTTGCTTCGTTAGAGAAATCTAAATCCTCAGCAGAAATCTGTAACTCACTACCTGCAAGTTTTAACCTCACCTGATGGGTAGTTTTATTTGCATAGATTGCAATCCTTCTTAAAGAACTCAAGAACTCGATTCTATCAATCGTCATGTGGTTTGGATTATCCACAGGAATCACATTTTCATAATCAGGGAATCGCTCATCGATTAATCTACAGATCATCTTGATACTTCCAAAGTTGAAGTATGCATTTGAACTATTAAACTCAACGGCTACTGGAACATTCTCAGCAGGCAAAGTTGACTTCAAAAGGTTTAGGGCTTTTCTAGGAATAATGATACTTGCAGCATCTGGAGAAGCAATATCCACTCTTCTATACCTGATCAATCTATGCCCATCAGTCGCTACAAAAGTAGCATTAGTGCTGCTCAAGTTGATATAAACACCCGTCATCGCAGGTCTCAGTTCATCATTGCTTGTTGCAAAAATTGTATTACTGATCGCACTGCTCAAAACTTCTGTGGACATATCCACGGTCGTTGCATTACTAACAGTTGCTATTTTAGGAAAGTCTGTGGCATTTTCACCTGCAAGCTTGTATCGACCATTATCAGAACTTATCTCAATGCTATAAGTCTCGTGGTCAATACTAAATGTAACTGGCTGCTCAGGCAAATTCTTAAGCGTTTCAATCAAAATCTTTGCAGGAACGGCAATATTCCCATCTTCTTTTGCCTCCACGTCAATTTCGGTCATCATGGAAGTTTGCAGGTCAGAGGCAGTTACGGTTAGTTTTCCTTCTTTGATTTCAAAAAGAAAATTCTCCAAGATAGGAACTACAGGATTGGTAGTTACTACCCCGTTAATCGCTGAAAGCTGCTTTAAGAGCGCAGAAGAAGAAACAATAAATTTCATATCGAATAGCTTATTTTATGTCGAAATATTATAACAGGGTAAATTTAGAAATAAAATCATAAAGACAGCTAATGACTTGAATTTTCATTGAAAAAAAGTGTTTTTTTAGATATTAGACATGAGACTCAAGACATGAGATATGAGACATGACACTACGTTGTGAGACTTAACACTTGACAAAAAAATGAGAATATGCCCTGAAAGGGCAACTGACACTAACATTGGGTTTCAACCCAATGCAATAGTAAATGTATGATTCACTTTTGCCCTGAAGGGGCAATTGAATACCTGAAGAAAATAAAGAGAAATCAATAAAAAAAGTGTCAACTAATTTCAGGACGTAACACGAAGGGGAGATCAATACCTTTGAAACGGTTAAACTTTTTGTTAATGAGAATTCGACCCTTTTAAGGTCGGAAATTGGTAGTGACTTGTCATTTATTCCCATGGGTTTCACCCGAGGCTTCTATTGAAAGGTTTGACCACTTCGTGGTCGGTGAATCGCATAAAAACCGATGTATCTAATCTCTGTCAAGCCGTCGAACTTTTCAATACTTCGATTTTATAATCTGACAATCAAAATAAACATTTCAACTATAATCCTTTGCACCTCTTCTACCTTTGCGAGAGAACATCCAAACCAATGAAAGTAAACCTATTATAACAACTGGCAAAATCACATTAATCAGCTGCCATTTGGTTTTTTCTTGACTGACCTTTACCTTATTTAATGGCCTGATTTGGTATTGTTTCGTTCTTGTCGCAATGATGCCATCTGGCTCGACCAAGTAAGAAATCATGTTTTGAAGCAATAAGCGATTGGCGTATTGCGAATCGGAAAAAGGATCAATACCCAAGGGTAAAGGTTCCCCACTACGAGGATCGATAGAACTTTCAAAAAGCCCTCCTGTTCCGGCAACTAAAACTCTTCCTTCTTTTCCTGATTCTAAAAAGCTTTCTTTCGAAATCCCAACCGGTAAAAATCGATTTTTGAATACTGAAGTAAATTCGCCTTCCAATAAATACAGCAAAGGGAGATTCTTCAAACCGAAACTTTCTAATTCAGGACCATTTTCCATATCCTGAAAAGCTACTCTTACTGGCGCGGTCAACTTTCTGCTAAAATCGGAACCAAAAATAAGAGGTGTTTTCTTAACCCCATCTGCTTTTACAGTATCCAAACTTGCCGTAAACCTGAAAATCACTTGATCCAGTCCTTTGGTCACGGGATGCTTGGCCATCCTTCCTGCTGCAATATAAAATGGCCAAGGTAAAGGTACCAACTGCTGCTGATCACCAAAATTTCCAGCCATCACAGGATGATATCCAAAATTCATATCCTGGACAAAATCCTTATTCACTCTGACTCCATAGCGAAAAAGAAGCTGATCCAAACCATTTTCAAATGGCATTGCAACAGTCCCCTCACCACCGGCTTCATCCAGATTATATGCGAGTGAATTGGGAAGAATGATCAAATTTCCGCCCTTCATTAAGTACTGATCAACAAGGTAAATCTCCCTTTCATCATAGGCTTCTTTTGGTCCGGAGATAATCAAAACATCGAAAGGATCTAAATCATCCACTTTTTTGGCTTGATCCAGTGGAATTTTGAACACCTCAAAATCTTCCACCAAGGCCTCCACAATTCCAAACCCATCATCACCTTCCAACTCACCATTGCCCATCAACATGCCAACAGCATATTGCTGTTTACTGACAAGTTTACGGATCGCATTGATCAACTCATATTCAAGGTTTTCGACAGAGTTATTCAAAATCTCATCAGGTGACATGCCTTTTTCTCCTCTTAAGATCAAAGCTCCTGTTTCATACTCTACATCTTTGATAAGCACGCCAGGAAAAATCATTTTTGACTTTTGTCCCCCATCTTCTGTGACAAACAGATTGGTGGGTTGTATTCCATATTCCGTCAACCCTACAACAAAATCTTCTTGCTCTGCTGCTGGAAGTGTAAGGGGATCCAAATAGGAAAAACTTATCTTTTGTGAACTGTAGGAATTGAATGTCCTGACCATTTGCTCTGCGGATCTTTGCAATCTTCGCATCCCTCCGGGCAGATCGCCATTGAGCAAAATCTCTACTTCAAGTGGTTCTTCTAAATTTTCTAAAACATCAATGGTCGCAGGATGCAAAGAATATCTTTTCTCTTCTGTCAAGTCAATTCTAAGATTAATCAAACTGAAAAGTACATTGATCCCAACAATGGTCAAGAGGATGACGCCGAGAATTTTAAGGATTTGCTTGCTGCTCTTATTTTTCATTTTCTTCGGATCAAAATAACAGTCAAACCTAACATCAATATCATGATGGAGAGAAAGTAAGCTACATTTTGCGCTTCGATCACTCCTCTACTCATGTTTTCATAGTGGTAACTCAAACTCAACTCCTCCAGCAAAAGTGCAAAAGAAGACATCACTTGCAGCTGCACCAAAGCCGTCAGCCCAAAGTAAAGCAAGAAAATCATGAATACTCCCCAGATAAACGCAATGATCTGATGGCTTGTCAATGCGCTGGCAAAAACCCCCATGGCTGAAAATACTGCACCAATGAACAGCAGTCCAATCCAAGAACCAAAGAATCCAGCATGATCTATATTCCCAACAGGTTCACCTAGCTGCACAATGCTGTAATAATAGACTAAAGTGGGTAACACGGCGATAAAAACCAGTGTAAATGCGGCTAGAAACTTTGCTAGTATAATTGCCAAATCTCCTAGTGGTGAAGTTCTCAAAATTTCCCAAGTCCCTGATTTTCTTTCTTCTGCAATCATCTTCATCGTGATCGCAGGAATCAGAAAAGTGAAAACATAAGGTGTATAAACAAATAGTGGCTCCAAATCCGCGAAACCATAAGCCAACACTGACGAATCAGGAAAAACCCAGACCATCAAACCAATGGAAATCAGGAAAACAGCTAAAATTAGGAATCCTGAAAGGTTCCCAAAAAAAGCGTTGATTTCCTTCCAATACAATGCGCGCATCAAATTATTTGCTTTGGGTGATTTGTTGAAAAATAGATTCCAAATTCTTTTCTTTTTGCTGAATGCTAATCAAATTCAGTTCTTTTTCTTGCACGAGCTGAAGTAAAGCCTTTCTTGCAACAGCTACTTCATCAACGAGAATGGAAACAGCAAATTGCTTGTTAGACACAAATTCAACTTTTCCAATCCCCTCAAACCAATCCAATTCTAAAGGCTCTTCTGTTTCTAAAGTCAGTGCTACTTTACCCGCTTCAGACTTTAGATTGGATAAAAGGTCAGAAGCTACAATTTTTCCTCTGTTGATAATCACTACTTTCTCGCAGATGGCTTCCACTTCCTGCATGATGTGTGTGCTGAGAATCAGGGTTTTTTCCTTGCTAATTTTCTTAATCAAAGCACGTATTTCCACCAATTGATTAGGGTCTAGACCTGTGGTCGGCTCATCCAAGATGATTACTTCAGGATCATGGATCAGTGCTTTGGCCAATCCGACACGCTGTCTATATCCTTTAGAAAGTTGATGGATCTTTTTGTGTGCTTCCACTTCCAAACCACAAAGCGGAATCAATTCATCGATTCGCTTTTTTGCTTGCTGCCCCTTTATTCCATAAAGTCCTGCTATAAATCCCAAAAACTCCCTCACATACATATCCAAATATAGCGGATTATGCTCCGGCAAATAGCCGATAAGCTTGGACACAGCTTGGGGTGACTTCATTACAGAAATCCCATTGATCAGCACATCCCCTTCATCTGGCAATAAAAACCCTGTGGCAATTTTCATGGTGGTGGATTTCCCAGCGCCATTAGGACCTAAGAAACCCAAAACCTGCCCTTTTTCAGCTTCAAAGGAAACTTGGTCAAGGGCCTTTTGCTGCGCATAGATTTTGGTAAGGTTCTGAACGATCAGGGACATGGACGCTTATTGAAAATTATCAGACGAAGTTAAGCAGATGTAGGGAAGTAGCAAAAAAATCCCCAGTGAATGGGGATTTTTATTGTATCATACTAGACATCAAAACTTATTTCAAATCCTTTACCATTCCTTTAAAAAAATGTATGTGATTAGCTATGACCCTATGACCAAAATATTTTCCTTCTGAATCAAAATTCAACCCATTTAAACTGATTGAATTGTATATATCCTTTTTCGAGTTTATTCTTCCACCTATAATATGGTATTCATTTGAAGCAACAATTCTACTGCTTAAGGTAATAATTTCATCCTCTATCACGACAAAGTCGGAATATTTATAACCCATTGACTCGGATCTTTCTTGAGAAGTCATTTTTTTTATTTCATCAATACTTAATTTTTCAGGCTGAATATAAGATCTTTTAATCTTATTAATTGGTATCAACTGTTCTTTTTGAAGAAATCCATAATCCAGTGATTTCAATAAAGAGTCGTTTCGGTTTAATAAATAAATCTTTTGTCCAATTTTTTTTACAGATAGATAGTCAATATCGTCACTAAACTTAAATCTTGATATTTCTTTATTTTGAGCATTTTCAATATTGCCTTGAAAAATAACACTAGTGGATTTTAGTTCATTTGCTTTGCCCGGAATTGAAAATGGTGCAGTAGTATAAAACCAATAATTACCAGATTCATCTGAATCAAAAACATGTTCTAATACCATATTCAAAGGGCTTTTAACAAGAAATTCTTTTTCAAGCTTATTATCTTTTCGATTAAAGATAAAAATCTTTGAAGGCATGGTAGTGTAAACATGAATTGATTTTTCAAAAATTTTATATGAATGAGGTATTCCTAAAGGAATTTCAATTTTTCTTTTAACCGAATTGCGACTAAATTCAAAAAGAAAATATCCATCAGTAGAATTTCCCAATGTGAATACATTTTCTCCATCTGAACATAATTGATCAAACTTAAAACCTTCTAATTCATTAACAGAAACATCTAATTTTTGAATCAATTCTTGAGAGAATAAATCTGTAAATGTCAGAAAAAATAGGATGGATGCTATAGTTAGATATTTCATTTTTCAAAAACTTTTAAATATTCAAAATCATTGATTGTAAGTGAATCGTAATTAGTGTCTTTTTTTTGATAATAGAGTGTTGGGAGAGAATGATAAAGATTTTGGCTCACGGAATGATAATCCTTATCCACATATAAATTCTTAATTTCCCCCAATGAAAGAATATCCTTTTTTGACCTTGAAACAACTACTACAGAAATATCTAAATTTTCCAAAATAGAACTTCCAGACTGAGCATTTGATTTACAAACTGGACACTTATCAAAACCTAAAATTAATATAGGTTTACTTGAATCTAAATCAAGGGTATTTATCAAGTTCTTAACTCTATTGTTAAGAAGACCTTCATTATTAGAGCATGAAGTAATAAATAAAAATAAAAGCAAAAGCTTAAAATAATTTGTAAATATCATAAAGTACTTCATCTTCATTTAGATTTGTATCAAAAGAATTAGTTTTCGGTAAGTAAATTCCATTTTTTGAAACGAACGCTTGTTCGAGTTTATATTTCTTTCCTGGAAATACAACTTCATTTAAAATTTTGAAATTTTTATCCATTACAATTATAGAAAAGTCATTTCCATCAGAAGGGAACGCATAATGAGGTATATCTCCTAATTCTCTGCCTAATGGAATTCTAAAAAATCTATAATAGAGATTTGAATAGGGATCATGTTTTATAGAATAGTAAATTGACGAATTGACGAACGAATTAATTTCCTCTTTATTCTCTAGTTTATTAGACAGACTTACGTTTGGTTCTGAATATTTACTTCCAGCAAATTTTTTATCTAAAAGTTCTCCATTCCTATTTCTAATTTCAATAGTATCTAACATATCCCAAGAATATATCTCTCTTTCATTGATATTGTCAAAAATTCTCGATAAACCTAAATTATATACTGGCCATATTTTTTTTTGGTAATTTTCAGGGAATGTTGACTTTTCATTATAATCGATCGTCTTTTCATCTATGTCAACTCCTATTGAAAATAGAAAATCGCTATTTAAATTATCTGGATTTCTAGTATCAAATACAGGGTATTTTATAAAATTGAGCTTTTTATTATGAAAGTATGTTGGCGATTTCGGTATTGAAATATGATTATTTATTTTATCATTTGTTTTGTTAGAATCAAAAATAGCATTAAAACTATTCAAAAATTCTGACCTATCGTTGATCAAAGTAATACCACTTAAACTTCCACGGCGGTATAAATAAATACTATCCAAATTTACGAATGTAAACCCTTGTATAAAATCCAACTCAGTAGGTGCTTCACTTGGATAACAAATTTTTTTAACCGTTTGCCCGTCTTCTAAACTATATTGATAGATACATTTATTCGCATTATTTAATCTTAATAAATAATTACTTCCATCTAATTCTATTTCTTCAAAAAAATAAAAATTATAATCTGATTCTTGGTCTAGAGTGATTGAAAAATCACTTTTTGAAAGATATTCTTGATAATTATACACTTTAGACACGCTTCTATCGCAAGACAGAAAGGTTACACATAAAAATAAAACCCAAATATTTTTCATATTATTCTTTAAATTTAAAATCTAGAAAATGAAAAAATAGCCAGCTATTTCAGCAATCTAATGCTAGCTGGCTAATTTCGATTTAAGGTTGAGTTGTGATTACACAATCCAAATCACACCCCATACATGAACCATCACCTAATGACTTGGAATATGTGATGAGTTCGCCACTGGGACCAATAATAAATCCCTCACATCCGGCATAACTAGTACTTACCGCTCCTAGGCTACCTAAAACACCTAACAATACAACTGTGAAAACTTTAATCTTTTTCATAATCAAATAATTTATTGTTTTAACAATTACCCAAACCAACCATTGGCTGGGTTGAACTAAAAATTGAGCGCTCTATTTAATTCTTTCGTAAATTAGTAAATTTTACCCCCCCCAATAATATTTAGTTGAAAAAAATTCAAAGAATAACACAACTTATTGATAATCAGTTTAAAAAATTTTAGTTTCCAAAACTAATTTCACTAACTCCTGCATTGCTTTCCCAGATCTTGTGGCTACTTCTACCACATCTTCATGTGCAAATAGCTTGTTGTCAGTTGGATTGCATTCGTTGGTGATGACGGAGATACCCAGAACTCTCATACCCATCTGATTAGCAGCGATCACTTCTGGGACAGTACTCATCCCTACCGCATCACCGCCCAAATTTCTGTAGTATCGGATTTCTGCTTTAGTTTCCAAGCTTGGGCCTGTTACGCCTGTATAAGTGCCTTCTTGTAAGTTGATATCTAAAGATTTTGCCTTTTCCTTAGCTAGGTTTCTCCAAGCTAGATCATAAGGTTCACTCATATCGGGAAACCTTACTCCAAAATCTGTAGCATCTTTACCTCTGAGTGAATTAGATGGAAACTTGTCGATATGGTCAGTGATCAGCATCAAATCACCTACTTTGAAATCAGGATTCAAGCCACCCGCAGCATTGGATACGACCAAATTTTTTACTCCCAACAAACTCAAAACTCTTAAAGGAAATACGGTCTCACCCAATTCATAGCCTTCATAATAATGAAATCTGCCATTCATTACCCAGATCCATTTGTCTCCAACCTTACCCAGCACCAACTCACCTGAATGACCAGCTACTGTAGAAACAGGAAAATATGGAATCTGAACATACGGAATAGAAACAGCTTCTTCCAAAACCTCCACAAATCCACCCAAACCAGAACCCAATATCACCAAAGTGTCCGCTTGTTGGCTAATTTGGGATTGAATGTATGCAGCTGCTGCATTTGCTTTTTCGAGGTAGGTCATTGGGAATAGCAATTTGTAATTGGTTGATTGGGTTATTAGGGTTGGAAGATTAAGAGATTACGAGATTATGAGATTGTCATATTAATTCCATTTCATCCTTCATCCCTCTAAATTCATCCTTTTCTCTACCTTTTCCCTTCCCAAGGGACGAAGACTATTTTCTTTGTTTCGAAAAATTCTTCGGTGAAATAGTCATCCAGGTGATAGGTTACGTAGCTTACATTTCTTTCTTCCATTTCCTCATCAATATCACCGCCTTTTAGCAGGAAAATGCCATTTGGGAATTCGTTGAAATCTTCTTTTTTGAATTTTCCTTTTACCCATGGAAGAAAATTAGCAAATCGTGTTACTGCCCTACTGACTATAAAATCATATTTTCTAACCAAACTCTCCGCTCTGACTTGCTGCGCTTCCACATTGGAAAGCTTCAGTTTCTTCACCACATCTTTGACAACGGAGATTTTCTTTCCAATGGAATCTACCAGATGAAAATGAGTATCAGGAAACAATATTGCGAGGGGAATACCCGGGAAACCTCCACCTGTGCCGATATCCAATACCTTTGTTCCCGGCTCAAATTGCATCACTTTGGCTATGGACATCGCATGAAGTACGTGCCTTTCATAAAAATGATCCACATCCTTTCTGCTGATCACATTGATTTTTTCATTCCAATTAGCATACAAATCCTGAAGTTGAGAAAATTGCTCAATCTGCTTTGCCGTAAGGTCAGGAAAATACTTTAAAATGATATCCATTATCGCATTCAGTTTTTATCAAAGAACAAAAATAGGCTGAATCTATTTAAATATTTTATTTTTCTATTGTATTATCCGCAATCCAAGTAAGTATCTTTCATTCTTTAAGTTATACGGAGATTGTCAACAGACCTCCGACGACAGTCAACAGAAGCTGGAAATCAAATGATTACATTATTTAAGTAGAAAAAGAAAAAAAGACCTGATACATTTCGTATTCCAAAAGATTAATTAGCTGCCAATTTCTCTGCTTTTGTATCAATTTTATTGATGAGAAACTCTCCTACTTTTTTTCCTTTGGAAGCTCCATTGACTATAGCAGGCATATAATGAATCCCTCCATACATTCTGCTGATTGCGGCTTCATCTGCTGCCAATCTGAAAGACTTAAATTCTCGTACAGGTAGCCCGTAAGCAACTTCTGTAGAGTCCACAAAGTGGAAATTATCTCCAAATAAACTCGTCAATGTCTCCGAGGCAGCATAGCTGATGACGCTATGCCCGCTGGTGTATTCAGGAAATGGTGGCGTCTGCAACACAGGCAACCAATCTTCATCGATGTATTTGTTGATATACGTTTCAGGTCGGATTAGCACACTTCGGTACTTTTCATCCCAACAAGCAATAAATCCATCGAAAACAGCAATTGATGTTTTGGCTAAAGTTTCTGCAGCTCCTTTCCAATCTTGATTTGCTGTCTTGGAAGAAATCGCTGCAATTCCCATCCAATGCCCTCCTGGAGTTATTTTCTTCTCCGCAAACATCACATGACCTTTTACATTTACTTTGTAAGGATTGCAATCCCAAAAGTACGCGATGTCACTTTGTTCTTTTGTTAGGTTCTTGACCACATTAAAAACCTCCTCTGCCTCTCTATAAAAATCACTTCCTTTTTCCGAATCAAATGCAGTTGGAGGCTCTGACTTAAATTGGTCAGGAGCTTCCAAGACAAAAGGTCTAATCTTGTTCCAATGTGGTTCGATCCCCTCCATATACATCGGAGGTGTGGGCTGCCAAGCATTCGGATCATTGCTGATTGAGTATTTTGGAAAAGACCTACTTTGGTGATAATTATCCTTTTTGGAGTAAGCAATGACATGATCTGCTACACGTTCCCCTAAAGCAACTGAGGCTTCAAAAACATCATTTGGAATACCTTTGGATTTCAGTTCTTTGAAAGTTTTTTCCCTGTGCTCTTGCATCAATTCTTCAGAAAAAATCAATGCTGTTCCCACTTTATAGTAAGCAGCTAGTGAAGCAAGTGGAAGATAAACATTCTCTTCTATTTCAAAATTCGTCTTTTCAAAATCATTCAATTGTCCCATTAGCGTTTGGTATTCTCCCGAACGATCCAAAACAGCCACTTCATAAGCCGCAATGGCTGGATAAGCGTAAATTCTGCTAGCGACAGGCGGAGAAAAAATATCGTTGATGATGATCTCAGTCAATTTATTCTGCGCAGCAAACTGGTAAGAACCATCACTTATCGCATTGGAGTAGTCTTTTGGTTGGCAGGAAAATAGCATAACCGCTAAAACAAAAACACCATATATATTTTTCAATAATCTCATTTTCAAATGCTTCAATATTAATTTTAAAATTACATAATACTTGTTAGAGTGGCAAAATTTACAATACTCAGCTAATCTCAATTCACCTTCAAAATAACTGGTTTAGCATTATTTCTGACTGCTATAAGATGTAATCTACCTTGAATAGTTAAAGGTCTTATAGTTCGATATTCTCCTTTTATCTGATTGTAATCCAATCTCAATTCCTGAAAATAAACTTGTCCATCTTTATAAATAAAATGAGCCATCGGCATCGCATCAACTCTTCCCAAATCATTTCTAAACCCATAAAATCCTCCAACAGAAAGGATGTGTCTTTCTCCATCTTTTTTCCAGGTGTAGAAATCCTTAATGGGTGCAAATTGACCTTCTTTTGGGAATGGATTGAACTCATATTTTCCCGACTTATTCTCGATCAATAACCCAGATTGTAAATTTTCCACTTTGTACTTTGAGGCTTCTTTGAGGATATTTGTGTCAAATAGGTCTTCTGGCTTTTTGATTTGGGCATATTCGACATAACTCGCATGCTTTTTCTTCACACTTGGAATCTGCTTGATCAGATCATCTCTCGATGCAAACGGCACCAATAGCTCTCCCATATAATGAAAAATCAGCGGATCTTCCTGTTCATTGCTATCAAAATCATGGTGATAAAGCCATAATGGTTTCTCAACACTCGCTTTCAACTTGCTATTTTCACCAAGATTCCCCAAAAGGATTATTTCTTCTCCTTTATTTTCAAAAGAACTTACAGCATTGAAAAGCCCCGCTTTTTCATCTATGATGATCTGCTCAAAAGTACCTTTTTGATTTTGCTTATATACTTGGACTGCAGTCCACTCTCCTATCAAAACCAACTCTTTTTGTTGATCTCCATCGAGATCAATCCAAGCACCTTTTTGAAGCATTCCAGGATGAAATGAATCCCCAAAATACTTCCTCGTCTCATCTTTGAAATTTCCCTTTCCATCATTGATCAGAAGGTAACTGTAAGGTTTGGCGCCATAATTCCCCGTCTCAACAGCAGCAGTCACAAAGATATCTAAAGTACCATCTCTATTGACATCATGGATCGCGATGGAAGAGGTATTCTCTCCTAATGGAGATAGAGAGTTTGGAGAAAATTTCAAGTTTCCCTTACCATCATTTAGATAAAGGCGGTCGAAATTGTAAAGATGTCCCTTTGGATGTTCATTTCCTCCACTACCTACATACAAGTCAAGGAACCCATCTGCATTCAAGTCTACGAATTCCGCAACTACATCTTCTCCGGGACTCAACATTTCGAAAACAGGATTTTCCTGAGGTGCAAAAGTACCATTTGTTTGTTGTAGGTAAAGTACTGATGCTTGACCTTTTGCCCCACCAAGATAGAAATCTTCCAAACCGTCATTGTTCACATCGCCAACAGCCAAAGCTGGACCTTCGGTAGAATATTTTCTAGGAATCAAATATTCTCGACGCATGTCGTCAAATTCAAGATTCTCCTTGTGCGTCCAATCGATGCCTAAGTCAACTACAGTAAAAACATTTTCTTTTTCTAATATTCTAGGAACATACGCTTTACCCTCTCCTTTCTTCAATAGATACCTCTTATTGATTGTGTTTTCATAGAAAATCTCTAAATCTAATGCATTCCATCTGACAAGAACAGAGTCTACTTTTTCTTTTTTCCCTAAACCAAAAGTCAGGGTTGTTGAAGATCCTGATTGAAAACCTCTTGACGTACTCAACATCTGATGAAACTTGTCACCCTCAGCATAAATCGTCACCTCGGCACCAATCCCAAATGAATTATTCTGATCACTTTTGAGATCAATTTGGATGAAATTATTACCCAAAATTTCTTTCGACTTATTCTGATAAATAAAAGCCTGATCATTGATATTATTGATTATCAAATCTAATGCTCCATCATTATTCAAATCTGCATACGCTGATCCAGAAGAATAAGAAACCTGATCTAGGCCCCATTTTGTTGATATACTTTCAAAATCCAAATCCCCTCCATTTCGGAAAGTATAATTCGAAAGTTTCATGGTTGGGAGTAATTCGATCAAGCGATTAGAAACTTCCTCCTCTGTCAGATTTGGATTGGGTGACTGACTGTATTGAACAAAGTCTAGATCATTTGGCCGCTTGACAATGCCATTTGTGATATGAATATCCTTGTAACCGTCATTGTCCATATCAAAAATCAAGGGAGACCAACTCCAGTCCGTGGCAAATGTATTTGTCAAAAGACCGATCTCAGCAAAGCGCTGATTGCCTTGATTAAGTTGAAGGTGATTTCTTACATATTGATCCCCATAGCCGAATTTCTTTTTAATATCATAAACTTCCTGTTTGTCCTCACCAATAGATTTCATCCAAATTGTAGGATCTTCGGGAAGCATGTCTGTAGTAAAAATGTCAGGCAAGCCATCATTATTGATGTCATTGATGTCATTGCCCATGCTGTAGCGACTTGTACTGCTGATGTATTCTTTCAGAGATTCTTTGAAAGTCCCGTCTGCTTGATTGACGTAGAGATAATCATCTTCCGTAAAATCATTGGACACATAAATATCAATCCATCCATCTCCATTGACATCACCTATCCCAACTCCCAGACCAAACCCAAGACTGCTTGACAGAATCCCCGCCTCTGAGGTTACTTCCTCCATTTTCAGCTCTCCTTGAGCAATTAGACTTTTGAAGAGTTTGTCTCCACCTTTTTCATCTTGATTATTGAATTTGGTATCTGCGTGAGTGAAAACCTCTGGTTTTTTGATGGAATGATTGAGCAAATACAGGTCTAAATCTCCATCTTGGTCATAGTCAAAAAATAATGCATGGGTGGAAAAACCCATAAAATCAATCCCATAAGCAGCAGCACTTTCGGTGAAAGTCAAGTCTCCATTATTGATATAGAGTTTATTTCTCCCTGAAAGCCCTTTATAATCTCCAACTTGACAAACATAGATATCTAGCAAGCCATCACCATTCACATCCGCCATAGTCACTCCTGTGGACCAGCCGCCATCTCCTGTTACGCTTGCACTTTGAGTAATGTCTTCAAACTGAAATTCCCCTTTGTTGAGATAAAGCTTGTTTTCTCCCTGATTGGAAGTGAAATAAATGTCCACCAAACCATCATTGTTGATATCACCTACGGCCACACCTCCTCCATTATAAAAATACAAGTACTCGAGAATGTTCATCTCCTCGGTGGAAACCAAATCATTCCTGAAATCTATGCCTGTTTGGGATGAAGGTAACAAAGAGAATAGCTTCTCCTCCTCTTCCTTTTTAGAACAAGAAAGCAATACAAAGAAAACAAGACCAATTATATATTTATTCATTCAATGTTAAAATCTCAAATCATTACTCAATTACCTATCCCTAATTAACCAATAACTTAATAACTGATTACTAATATGCCCACCATTCAAGGGGTTTATTATTCTTCACGACCATCAGCATTCTTTGACCTTTGATCTTTACTTCATGGAGGTCTCGGATATCTCCTTCAAGTTTCAATCCATGATTTCTATTTTCGAGGTAATCGAATGTCCCATCTCCTTTACCAATCAAGACTTCCCCGTAACTTGCATCATATTGACCTACTTCAGGTTTGGCTCCTGCAAGATTTCCTGCCATGATGATGTCTTCAATTCCATCACCATTCACATCGGTCACCAATGCTGCAAACATCCAAGATCTTTGTGCTTTTCTCGGTAAAGCTTGAATTTCAAATTGTCCTGCTCCCTTGTTCATCATGATTGCAGATGAAGCAAAATTGAATTCTTGAATGACCGAATTCCCCAATACCTCAGCAGGAAAAATACCCTCTAAAGCTTCTTTGTTGTAAGCACTGTATTTCAAATATTTTTTCTTGATGATTGGGATTTGCTTCTCAAGTTCATGTTTCAAAGTGTAAGGAATATGTTTATCGCCTGACTGCTTCGTGAAGATTTGCTCTACGCTTCCATTTTGATCAAAATCATTGACAAACATTCTCACAGCGGTTTGGTCAGTTGGTTTGAATCTACTATTCAGCCCTTGATTTCCCAACACAAAATCAGGTTTGCCGTCATTGTTAAAGTCTCCAGCTTGAATAGTTCGATACCAACCTTTATATGCTTGCATTTCAGGCATTTCAATTTTCTCTAATTGCTTACCCGTATTTTTGAAAAATGTCGGAGCCATCCACTCTCCTACTAAAATCAAATCTTCTTTTCCATCACCATCATAATCCACCAACGCGGCATCTGTCACTAAGCCAATTTCCTTTAGTTGAGGTGCAAATTCTCCTGTCGCATCTTTGAAATTCCCTTGGCCATCATTGACGAGGATAAAACTGCTCGCATTTACTCCATAAACAAAAGGGATCAATCTTCCACCAACAAACAAATCCATCGCTCCGTCGCCATTGATGTCCATTACTTTGACGACGGAAGTACTGTGACGCAAAGATCCTAAACCATTATTTTCAGCTTTTGTGAACTTGCCCTTTCCGTTATTCAAGTATAATCTATCCGCTAATTCTGCAGTACCGAAAGCCGCTTCATTACTTCCTGAAGTGACAAAAAGATCCAAGAATCCATTTCCATTAGCATCAAAAAATATAGCATCTGTATCCTCTGCTACCTTGTCCAATTCAAATGCTTGCTGATTGGATTTGGTGAAGGTTCCATTTGATGATTGGAGAAATAATTGTCCTGCAGAACCCTTAGCACCACCTAAGTACACATCCTCCAAACCATCTCCATTGACATCTCCAAAAGTGGCTTTCGGACCTTCTGTGGAAAGTTTATGGTATGTCAATCTATCCTGATCAAAATCCACAAATTGATTTTCAACATGGGTGAAATCTAGGATGTTTTTCCCTTTTTCGAATATGTTGGGTTTTGGTATTTCAAAAAAATCTCTTTCCTCAGAACGCTCTACTGCATTTTCCCAAGACAAAGAAAGGAGCTGATTTGCTATGATTTCTTTGAGCACTGATATTTTTCCATCAGGCCATCTCACTTGAACTTCATCAAGTTTTGAAACTGATCCCAAGCCAAAAGTCAATTTAGGGTCCACAGAAGATTGGAATCCTCTGTTTGGCATATTTTCTTGATAGAAAATCTGATCACCTGATTTGAGTCTGATTTGTGCACCTATGGCTGCTGTATTTCCTGATTTTCCTTTCAATCCAATCTGTAAGAAGTTATTTTCAGGGAAAAACTCTCTACTTCTATTTTTATAGATTAATGCTTCTTTATTAACATTATTGATGACAAGATCCAAGGCGCCATCATTGTTCAAATCCCCATAAGCCGATCCATTGGAGTGAATAGCCTCTCCCATGCCCCATTCATGAATGACATTTGTAAAAACCAAATCCCCATTGTTTTTGAAAGCATAATTGGAAACAGGATTTATAGGAATCGGGTCAACCAAAGCTTTATAATCCACACCTTCTTGGGTGATGATTTTTCTCTTGGTTTCTTCATTGTCGATAAAATTCAGATAATCGAGGTCTGTAATATCCTGATAGATTCCGTTTGCTACGAAGACATCCTTGAGACCATCATTGTCCATGTCAAAAAATAAAGCTGCCCAACTCCAATCTGTAGCTTCCAAATTCGATAATCTTCCCATATCACTGAAAGTATCATCACCATTATTGACGTGGAGCATGTTTCTATTGTACTGATAGTGGTAACCATGCTGAATATTGAATTGGAACTTATCCCAGCTTTCAAAAGTGATGACTTGCTTCAAGCGATCCATAGGCTCGGGTAGCATATCAGTCACGAAAATATCCAAAAAACCATTGTTGTTGACATCTGCAATATCTGCACCCATGGAATTTGCACTGGTTGACCTGATATATGTCTCCAAACTTTCTGTGAAAGTCCCATCTTGATTGTTGATATAGAGATAATCCTTCTCAAAAAAATCGTTGGAAATAAAAATGTCCATCCAGCCATCTTGATTTACATCACCAATCGTAATTCCCAATCCAAATCCAATCAAACTTCCATAAATCCCGGCCTCTTCACTGACATCAGTGAACTTGTCTCCATCATTTCTGAATAATTTATCGCCTCCGACAGGATCCCTTCTTGGCCTTTCATTCTGCATTTTGTTGAAGCTCCCGATAGCAGTATAGCTATTGTTGAGCAAATACATGTCAAGGTCCCCATCGTTGTCATAATCAAAAAAGACAGCGTGGGTAGAAAAACCCTGATCTGCTAAACCATAAGCTTCCGCCATTTCGGTAAATGTCCCGTCTCCATTGTTGATGAAAAGCTCATTCTGCTTGTTATCACCAGCCAAATCACCTGAATTACACACATAAATATCCAGCAAACCATCACCATTGATATCAGCCATGGCCACACCTGTGCTCCACGCTCTCGTTCCTGTAACACCTGTTTCATCCGTTACATCTTTGAATTTAAAGTCTCCTTCATTGAGATAAAGCTTATTTTCTCCTTGGTTGGAAGTAAAATAGATATCCAAAAGTCCGTCATTATTGACATCTCCCAAAGCGACTCCTCCACCATTATAGAAATTTCTATAAGTGAATATGTTGAAATCTTCATCAAACGTAAGGTCATTGCTGAAAGTCACCCCCGAACTAGAAGATGGAATAGATTCAAATAGCGCATCGCTCTTCTGCTCATATTTTTTGCAAGATGAAATGCAAACAGCAGCTAGTAAAAAGAAAGAAACTGTTTTTCCAACTAATTTCATGAAGCAATATCTTTAATATCCTTTATTCTCAAGTCCAAGATATCTACTCTTACGCCACTCAAATTTTTGATATAAATGCGAATCAGTCTATTTCCATCGATTTTAACCATAGCAAAAGTCCCTTTTGAATCTTCTACTCTGAAAAATCCATTTCCATATAATTGCTCAAAATAACCCACAACATCATCTACTAAATTCTCAGAGCTAAATTCAGGATTTGTTGGAAACCAGTCTCTGTATTGGAATTCCACTGGCATATAAAAAATTCGTCCCTCTTCAAATTTAGGATAAAAATACATATTTGCCATTTTCCCTGAAGGCATCTCCAGTTTATACTGGACTTTTAGTGCATGTGCACCATTCGTCAGAATTCCATCTTTATTCATCTCCCAACAGGCCACAAAAAAGTCTTTTCTAGGCATACCAAATTTTAAACCTAGAAATAGATCATCATAGACTTTCCCAGATTCCAATTCCCTTTGTTTTACTTTTTCATATTCTGTTTTTCTATCACAGGAAAAAAGCAAACCAAAACCTAAAATGAAGAGAACCAATTTCAATTTCATACTTTTCTATTTTCTAAATTTATTTAATTTTTATCAAGCAAAATCAAGCTATCATTATTTCTAATTACTGCCAATTTATATCCTTCTTGAGTTCGGATTTTTTTAATATCTCTGATTTCTCCTTCGATAAATAATCCATATTCCTGAGACATTTCTGTGAAAGTCAGGTCACCATTGTTTATAAAAAGCTCGTTATGCCTTTGTTCGCCACCAAGTGGCCCTGATTTACAAATATAAATATCCAGCAAGCCATCTCCATTGACATCGGCCATACTGACACCGGTGGACCAAATGTTTTCAACCGCTAAACCTGCAATTTCTGTAATATCTTCAAATTCAAAATTCCCTTTGTTCAAATAGAGCTTATTCCCCACTTGATTCCCTGCGAAAAAAATATCTGTTAATTCATCATTATTGATATCTCCAAGAGCTACCCCTCCACCATTATAAAAATTTCTGAAAGTATATGGATTAAATTGCTCTGTATAGGTAAGTTGATTGGTGAAGTCTATTCCAGTATCTTCTTTATCCATCAACTCAAAAAGTAGCACTTCCTTTTCCTCTACTGTACAGGAACTCAACAGCAGCAAAGCAATAAGAATATAAACGAAGGAAGGTTTGGAGGTGACTGTCATGGATTTACTGAAAGTAAAACTAATCCTTTTCTGAAAACTAAATTGATTCAGCGGTATAATTAAAAAGAAGTGTGCATGTGCACACTTCTTTTTGGTGATAATATATAGGGTTAATTATTAATATCCTGGGTTTTGAGTCAAATTTGTATTTGACAGAATTTTATTCAAAGGAACAGGGAAAATGTGTCTAGTCGCGGTAGAACTAGGTTTTTCCCACCAAGGAGACCCAAAACGATTGAATCTGATCAAATCGGATCTTCTCCAACCTTCTGCGAATAATTCTCTACCTCTTTCTTCAAGAAGATTGTCTAAAGTCAAGGTAGTGTAAGGTTCCACTCCTGCTCTCTGTCTTACTTGATTTACATAAGTTAAGGCAGTAGCTGCATCTCCTTGTCTTAATAATACTTCAGCCTTCATCAATAAAACATCAGCATATCTGAATACTGGAAAATCATTATTAAGCTCAGACTGCGCACCGATGGCTATTTCAAATTTATTTACTCTAGCACCTGCTTGTCTGAATGCAACTGGCTCTAGCTCGTTGATCTCTGGAGTGAAATTCACTTCCACACCATCTGGATCTCCATCAAAACCAGCTTCATCAGATAAAGGCGTAACACCGTCTAGAGCAAACTGAGGTCCTACTAGGAAGTTATCTTTTCTTAAGTCGTCATCCTCATAGCTATTATAAAATTCTTCCAAAGCTGCATATCCATTCCATGGCTGATCTACTAAATCAAATGTCTTTCGAGATTCGTAATGTAAAGTCATTAGGTGAATATTAAATCCAGGAGCATTGTTTGCATCATAAGGAAGTGTAAACATATTCTCTACCGAGTTCTGATTTGAGGTCGCAAAGTTTGAGAAATAATTTGGAGCTAAACTATATGGACCATCATTGATTATAATATCAAGCATGGCATTGGCATCAGCTAATCGAGATTGTCCGATATATACTTCAGCATTCAAATAAAGCTTCGCAAGAATCATGTGAGCAGTCCAGAAGTTCAAGTTTGTTCTTCTGTTATCTTTAGTCAAAATCTCAGCATTTTCAAGTATACTTGATTCGATGAAATCAAAGAGCTCTTGTCTCGATGAACTCGGAGGGTTTGGATCAGTGGTCGTTTCGATAACTAGGGGAATTCCTCCTCCAAAATTATCTAGTAGGACCAAATAACTGAAAGCTCTCAAAACTTTCATTTCTCCAGCCAATTCTTGAATATCAGGAAATTGTTGAATCAATGAATTCGTCTCTGCAATTACTCTAAAAGGAGTATCCCATACTCCATTTAATTCTCCATCATCCACATTCCAAGTGTGTCTATGCGCTCTTACCCAAACACCGCCATCGTTCCAGTCACCTCCTTTTACAGGAATTGCCATTTCGTCAGAGGTGATTTCTTGATAACTGTAGAAACCACCGTGTCCACCCCAGCTTCCATTTCCCATCAATTGACTGTAAGCCGATTGCTTCAATACCTCAGCAAGTTCAGGTGGAGCTTCACTTGCCAATCTCTCTTGAGTGATCCCTGTCAATACTTCCTGCTCTAGCTCACAAGACACCATGGTCAGCGCTGCGAGTCCTCCTACACATATCGTTTTTATTGATCGTAACATAGTATAAATTAGTTTATGTTATTTAAAGGTTATTGTTAATCCTGTAGTCCAAACTCTAGGAATGAAATACGTATCTCTTCTTTCAATACCAGGTGCCAATTGGTCACCTCCATCGGCCCATCTAACTTCAGGATCTACACCAGTAAAGTTTGTAATGGTGAATAGATTTTGAACACCTGCATACAGTCTCAAATTAGAAATCGCACCAGATCTAGTTGGCACATTGTAGCCTAGTTGTAAGTTGTCTAATCTTACAAAATCACCTCTTTCAATGTAGAAATCAGAGATTTGACTAGGTGCATTTGAAATCACTGGATTTGTTGGCGTATTTTTCGTAATTACTGAGTTCCAAGTCGCATTACCATCACCTTCATAGAATAATCTGAATGAATTCAACATTTGATGTCCCCAAGAACCTCTTAATAAGAAGTTCAAATCCCAGTTTTTATAATTGAATTGGTTAGTAAAGCCAAAGTCACCAGTAGGTAAGGCATTTCCTAAAACTTCGAATTCGTCAGGGCTATTTGTTGATAAAACTGTAGTTCCATCATCCAATATCCCTTCTAATCTAGGCCCGTAGATGTCACCTACTCTTTCACCTTCGAGATTTCTGATTACTTGAGAATTATTAACTCCAGGAGCACCAGGAACACCTCTTCTAATCTCAGGCAAGGTCAAACCTCCAGCTCCAATGTCTTGAATTCTGGCTCTTTGGTAGATTGTGAAAATAGCCGTTGGAGTCCATGTCACTCCAGAACCTAGGTTAATCTCGTTTGCTGTCATCAAAAATTCGAAACCAGCACTGTTCAAGCCAGCAATGTTAGCCCAAATAGACCCCGCTGTGTAAGGAAAAAACTGTCCTGGTTGATCTGCTCTTGGATTGAAAGGGTTTGGCTGACCAATATTTACCCCAACATCAAATAACAAATCTTGGATATTTCTTCTGTAGTAATCCATACTACCGGAAATTTTCCCGTCAAATAACGCATAATCCAAACCGAAGGTTAATTCTCTTGTAGTTTCCCACTGCAAGAATTGATTGGCATTGGTAACTTGAACTGGTGCTACCCAAGCAGTATTTAAGTTGGTTGGATCTAGTTGGATTCTATTTCCATTTTGATAAATACCCACTGCCAATGTTGGAGATGGAGGCAACTGACCTACGATACCAAATGAACTTCTCAACTTGAACTGATTGAATGGACCCATATCAAATATTTGAGTCAAATCAGCACCAGCAGAGAATGCTGGGAAATAACCAGTTTGATTTTGAGAACCAAAACCTGAATATGTTTCAGATCTCAATGTTGCAGAGAAGAAATAAATGTTTCTAAAATTGAAATTCGCTCTTCCAAAAACTGAGTTCAAGGTTGATTTTGTTGCATTACTGTAAAGGTTTGTGTTTGCACCAAATCTGATACCGCCTGCACCTAAATTGTTCCACCCTTGATCAAATAAGAACTGTCTTGTTTGAGCACCAAAGGCTCTCTCGTCAAACAGCTGGGTTTCAACACCACCCAAAAGTGACATGTTCAAACCATCAAATATCTCTTTTTCATATCTTAAATTTCCAGAGACAATTGTATTTGTTCTATCAAAAGTATTTTGTTGAGCGATACCATTATTTGCTCCACCTCCATTTGGAGCTCCATCTAATCTTGAACTATATTGACCATTCAAAGTATTCAAAACATCCTGAGAGAACTGTGCCGAAACAATCAATTCATCTGTAATATCAAACTCAGCTCTGTACGAGTATAAAGCATTTCTTACTTTGGTTTGATTTGTTCTCGTGTTGATCAGCGCCAATGGGTTATTGTTATCAAAACCAGTTGGCTGAAAAAATCCTCCATTCAACAAGCCATTAGGAGAATTGTCAAAAACAGGCATTGTTGGGTTAAGAATAGTAGCATAAAGCATGGCTTCCCCAGGTACGTCATTTGCTTCTGTGTCTGTAAATGTCAGGTTTACATTCATTCTTAATCTGTTATTTAGCGCACCATGCGATAAATTCAATCTTGTATTCAATGTCTCTCTTCCCGAATTCTTCACAACTCCTTGATTACTTCTATAATTAACTGAAGCAAAGTAAGAAGTGTTTTCAAAACCTCCTGAAAGTGACGCGTTTGTAGTTCCGTTCAGGGCAGTTCTCAAAATTTGATCTCTCCAATTGGTGTTTTGACCGAAATCTGCAGTCGCAGGTCTTCTCGCTCTAAATTCATCAGGAGACAAAACTGGGATTAAGCCTGTAGCTTGTTCCGCTGTACCAAAAGTATTGATTGTTACATTTGAAAAACCTTTTTTCGTGCTTCCCTGTTTTGTTGTGATCAAAATCACACCAGCAGCACCTCTTGTACCATATATAGCGGCAGCAGATGCATCTTTCAAAACATCTATTGTTTCGATATCATTTGGATCGACTGCATCGATTGATGCACCAATTACTCCGTCCAAAACCACAAGTGGGGAAGAATTTGCACCAAATGATGAAATACCTCTTAATCTTACTGTAGGCTGCGAATTAGGTGAACCTCCTGGAGCAGAAATATTCAAACCAGCTACTTTACCTGTAAGCAAAGTTTGTGGATTAGGGAAGTTACCTTTGTTGAAGCCTTCCACACCAACGCTCGCTACCGAACTGGTAATTTCCTTTTTATCTTGAATACCATAACCAATCACGACAGCTTCTTGAAGGGAAGTGATATCTTCTTCAAGCTCTACATTGATGATACTTTGATTACCGACAGTGATTTCTTGCGTAGTAAAACCTACAAAAGAAAAAACCAATACTTGATCTCCCGACTGAAGTGGAATTGTGAATTTTCCATCTAGGTCTGTGTTTGTTCCTCTGGTCGTACCTTTGACCAAAACTGTTACTCCAGGAAGGGGTTCACCCATGGTTTTATCCAGGACTGTACCTGAAACCTCCCTGCTCTGTGCATTTGCTGTGATTACCGCAGCAAAAAGCAGCATAGTAACCATCAGAAACACCTTCATTTTTTGTAAATAATTTCTCATAGGGTTTGTTGTTTTGAAAAAAACGGTTTGGTTTAATAGTTAATTTCTCCTCCAAGTTGGATGTTTAATTTTAATTTTGCAATTTTTAACATATACAGATAGAGCCTTTTGAAATAAGGAGTGTTAACAGAATTATGGTATTTTTTTGTAATCAGTAATATTTAATAAGAATTCTTACCATATCGTCAACCGAAAACGATTGAACTTTTCGAATAGTTAAAATTTTTCGATTTTATTAGAAATGTGAAAAAACAATACCTTTTTTATGGATTCACTTATGAAAGTGTGAATTCATTGACACAAAACAATTAGATGTGTTAATTCACCAAATAAAATATTGGTAATATTCTAACTAGGAAATCAACGATTATAAAAGACGTTAAAAGAGAAATAAAACGGTTTTGAGAAAAATAGGGGGCATTAGTTAATATTTGTCAAAACTTCTCGGAATTTCAGGTCGTTTAAAGTATTTAGTTTACTTTTCAATCCATAAAAACTGATGATAATGACTTCTACTTTTAAAATATTGCTTTTCTTTTTTATCCTTTTTGGAGCAGCAGAACTCAAGGCTCAAGGAATAAGAGGAAAAGTACTTTCCGATCTTGGCGAACCTCTTGCTTATGCATCGGTGTATATTAGAAATCTTGCTGATGGAGTGCCAACCAATCAAAATGGGGCCTACGAATACAAGCTCAAACCAGGGTTTTACGATGTGATCGTTCAGTATTTAGGTTATGAAGCTGTATTGAGAACTGTTGAGGTCAAAGAAGAATGGATTGAACTAGATTTTGAGCTAAAGCAACAAACTTATGCTTTACAAGAAGTCACTATCAATAGCAAGGCTGAAGATCCTGCTTTGACAATTATGAGAAAAGCGATATCGAAAGCTAAGTACCATAGGTTGCAAGTAGAGGAATATAGCATGATGGTCTATCTCAAAGGTACAGGTCAACTCACCAATGCTCCATTTTTTATCAAAAAGCAATTGGAAAAAGAGGGCATGAAACTCAACGAAGCATATACCACAGAATCAGTTTCTGAAATCACTTTTTCACAACCCGATAAAATCGAAGAACGCGTAATTAGTATTCGAACAAACGGTGACAATAACCAAACCTCACCAGCTCCTTATTTGGCTACGAGTTTTTATAATGAGAAAATTAATGATGCGATATCTCCTTTGGCTCCTTCTGCTTTTGCCTATTATAGGTTTAGGTTTGAAGGTTCCTTTATAGAAAATGGAGTTACAGTCAATAAAATTAAAGTTACCCCACGATCTCGAGGCGAGCGTGTATTTGAAGGCGTTATTTTTATCATTGAAGACTTATGGGCAATCCATAGTTTAGATTTAAAAACCTCATTACTCGGATTTGATATCAATGCAAGACAGCTTTATGCAGAAGTAGCAGAAAATGTCTGGATGCCGACTACTCACACTTATACTTTTGGTGGCAAATTTTTTGGTTTTGCTGGGGAATACAAATACCTCGCTTCTACGAGAGATTATAAAGTTCAGCTGAATCCGGATTTGATTGTGGAGACAGAAATTATTGATGAAAAAATCGATGAAGTACCTGAGGGAAGCAGCACTTTCAATAAAAACCTTTCTGCTTTAGATCAAATTGCCCAAGCAGATAATATGAAACGAAAAGACTTCCGAAAACTGATCAATGAATATGAAAAAGAAGCAGAGAAGGAAAGAGAAAATTCTGAAGTCATTTCGGAAAGAACCTACAAAATAGACAGCTTGGCTAAAAAGAGAGATTTGAGTTATTGGGACAGCATTCGACCAGTAAAACTCACCGATGCCGAATTGAAAGGGTATCAAAGAGATGATAGTGTAGCTGTTGTCGAAGCTGCTAAAAAAAGTGACAATGACAGCACGATTCAAAAGGCAAAAAGAAAATTCAGAGTTCAGGAAATCTTGACAGGAGGTAAATATTTCTTTGGAAATGGAAAGTCAGCTGGATTTAATTCTAACCTTACCAAGATTTCATTTAATACTGTAGAAGGCTATAAAATGGGAATAGGTGCTTTTTATAGAATAGAAAAAAGTACAAAAATGGCAGACAGTGTCAGTTATTTTAATCGTTCTTGGAACATTGAACCAGAGGTGCGCTATGGGTTTTCCAGCGAGCGACTGTATGGAGTAGTGGATTTGCGTAGATCCGTAACCAAAGGAAGACCAGGGTATACTTTTGGACTTAAAGGAGGCTCATACATTTTCCAATATAATACAGATAACCCAATCAACGAACAGGTCAATGCTTTGTACTCAATTTGGTTTAGACAAAACTATATGAAGCTTTTTGAGCAGGATTTTGTCACGGTCTATCTTGCTCATAGAGTGAATGATGCTTTTACCTACAGAACTAACTTTACTTATGCAAATAGACGTACACTAGAAAACACGAACAATTGGAGTATATACAACAGGCCTGGAAGGGAATACACAAGTAATATCCCTGAAAATGTAGAGGAATCACCTTATGCATTCGACAATCATCGTGCATTGATTTGGAATAGCAGTGTGGAATGGAGACCTGGGGTCAAATACAGCATTCGAAATGGTCGAAAAAACCCTATCTACTCCTCCGCTCCTTTGCTAAAATTTGCTTATACCAAAGGCATCAAAGCAGGAAGCACAATGAATCAAGCAGATTTCGATCTGGCGGAATTTGGATTGGAGCATTTCTTTAATTTCGGAGTAAGTGGTAAGCTTGATTTCAATTTGAGAGCAGGTACTTTCCTCAATAACAATAGAGTTTATTTTCAAGATTACAAGCACTTTGGTGGCAATAGAACCATTTTTGCAAATATGGGCGTAGCGTCAAACTATCGCTTTATGGATTACTATCAATACAGTGCTCAATCAAATTATGTAAGTGGAATTGTCCATTATCAATTCAGAAAATTCCTTTTGACTCAACTACCGATGCTACGCTTTTCCGGTGTAAGAGAAAATGTTTTCTTGAATTACCTCAAGACTGCCAACTCTCCGCATTATTGGGAGGTGGGATATTCATTGGATAACTTGTTTAGAATATTTAGAGTTGAAATCGGAGCTGGTTTCGAAAATGGAAACTATTCAAGAGGTGGTGTTAGGCTTGGTGTAGCTAGTTTTATTAATATCAATTGAGATATTGGTTGATTAGGTTATTAAGTTATCAGTGATTGGGTCAATTAGTGGATTAGGAGCGAGTTAATCAGTTTGGTTGAAGAATTAAAAAATAATTGATTGATAGACATTGATTGCAGTAAATTTTCCTTAGAGCCAATCTTAATTGCGTAAATTTTGATATCTTAAGTTAGCGCATTATATTGGAGGCTGTAAGGTTTAATAAATGGAAAGATTTGACAGTCTTTGGCTGTTTTATCTTTTATCTGGGCTTCTTTGAAGCCTTTTTATTTTTCTAGAAACTGAAAAAATCATCTTTTGTATTTTCATCCATTTGTTCTTTGACTCCTTTGAGAACAATTCTAAATGTCGTTCCTTTACCTACTTCGGATTGTTTTACAAAAACTTTCCCTTGATGATACCCTTCGATGATCCTTTTGGCTAGCGTCAACCCAAGCCCCCATCCTCTTTTTCTAGTGGAAAATCCTGGGTTAAAGACACGTTTGAACATCCTTTTTTCGATTCCTTTTCCAGTATCGCTTATATCTACAAGCACATACTGTTCACTTTCTTTGATGATATTGATTTCTATTTTTCCTTGACCTCGCATCGCATCAACTGCATTTTTACAAATATTCTCAATTACCCATTCGAATAATGGCTTATTGATCATTGCTTCTACGTCTTTTGCGTAACCATTGACTGTCATGTCAACTTTACTTGAAATCCTTGGTCTCAGATAAGCAATAGCATCATCGACTACTGCGAAGACATTCTCGGATTGAATAACAGGTTTACTTCCAATAGAGCTAAATCGCTCTGTGACCATTCTCAATTTGACAACATCTTTGTCCATTTCCTGAATCACTTCTTTGTTCTCTTCCCAGACCGGCGAGTTTTTCAAATAGTCAATCCAAGCCATCAATGATGCAATAGGCGTCCCGAGTTGATGTGCTGTTTCTTTGGTCAGACCAGCCCAAACTTGGTTTTGTTCTGCGATTTTTGATTGATTGAATACTGCATAAGCTAATACCCCAAAAACAATGATTACGGCTAACTGAACATATGGATAAAAACGAAGTGAGGTCAATAACTCAGAATTTCTATAAAAAATAAAGGAGCCGTTTTCCATTTGAATAGGCTCATATTCATCCTTCATTTGAAGCAATTCTGACTTGAGTATGTCTAATTTTTCCTCTTCTGAGGTTTTCTTTCCAAAGTTAATATTTTTATACTCACCTGGATTTCCAAACTCATCCATGATAATTAAAGGGATGGAGTTGTTTTGCTGTATGATCTCCTGATTGATAAAGGTCAAATTGTCAGTATAAACTGATGCATATTCCAGTGCGCGTGCCAAAAGTTCGATTTGTCTTTTCTCACGTTCTTTGAGTTCTTCAACAAGGTTGTTGGTATAATAAATGGATCCAAAACTGATCACTACAGAACAAATAAAAATCAACCACTTGATTTTATTTTTATTCTTATAAAAGTCTAAAGTGGCAATTTCCTGAAGGGTATTCCTCATATTTTAATCAGCAATTTGTATTGGGCTTAACCATATAGACAACTCTTTTTGGGAGATAGATATTATCAATACTGACAAAATTAAATTCCACTAAGTATGGCGTTATATTTGATGAATAAGTAGTAGAAACCAAAAATATAATAAAATGAGCACAAACGATATAGGATTAGAAATAAAAGACAGTAAAGTTTTAGTCAAAAAATTAAATAGTCTTTTGGCAAATTATGAAGTGTATTATCAAAACTTAAGAAACTTCCATTGGAATGTATCTGGTCCGAATTTTTTTGAGCTTCATGCTAAATTCGAGGAACTCTACAATTCCGCAAATCTTGGAATAGACGAGACTGCAGAAAGAATCTTAACATTAGGAGAAAGACCTTTGTCTTCATTTGAAGAATATATCAAGCATTCTGAGATCAAAGAGGCTAAAGAAATTTCTGATTCAAAAGCAATGGTAGAAACTGTTCGAGACAATTTGAACATACTTCTGAAGCTTGAAAGAGAAGCACTAGAGACAGCCTCTGAACAAAACGATGAGGGCACAGTGGATTTGATGAGCGGATATATTACTGCCAAAGAAAAAACTGTTTGGATGCTTTCAGCATACCTCAAGTAAAATTATCAATCGATAAAATCAAAAGAGCCTGACGAAAGTCGGGCTTTTTATTTTTATGACTAACCTAATCTTATCCATTTCCAAAGTGTCTTATAAGTCACTTTACTCCCGTGCATTAAGATGCCTATTTTATAAATTTTAGCAGCAACCCAGGTAGTCATCAAGAAACCAAGAATCAATAAGGACATCGATAAAGCCAAATCAAAAAATGGAACACCATAACTTGCTCTACCCATCATGGCAATTGGAGAAGTGAATGGAACTATAGAAAGCCAAAAAGATATATTACTAGCAGGATCCACCAATACGAATGCAAATAGTCCAAAGTAAGCAATCAATAAAGGAATTGTGATGGGAAGGACAAATTGCTGTGCATCTGATGGGGAGTCAACAGCCGCACCTATTGCAGCAAAGAAAGACCCATAGAGTAAGTACCCACCTATAAAGTAGAAAACAAAAGTCAAGGCGATTTTAGAGAAATTGATTTGCATAATGACTGCCAAAATACTTGAGAGATCATCATTCCCATTTACTAATTCCATCATTTCAGGATTTGCCATTTCCATGGCCGTCTGCTGTGGCATTTGCAAACCAAAATAACCCAATACCACACTTGAGATTCCTGAGATCAAAACAATCCAGATTAAGAATTGTGTCAAACCAACTGCACCAATTCCTATAATCTTCCCTAACATTAAATCAAACGGCTTGATAGAAGACACCAAAATCTCTATGATTCTACTTGATTTTTCTTCTATTACACCTTGCATGATTTGATTTCCATATACAAAAATGAAAATATAGATCAATATTCCTGTGAAGAAGCCAATCCCATAATTTACTGTGGCATCGGTTAATTTTTCTTCACCTGAATTATCCAGAGTGATTGCTTGAATATTGACTACAGTACGATAGGCTTCCAAAACTTTTGGATCTATTCCTGCTTCTTGCATCCGAAGCTCTTCCACCCTTCTTTTCAGCCCAGACTCCAAAGAGGATACAAAGCTCATACTTGGATTACTTGATCCATAATAAACAATCCCAGTGGGCTTTTCTAAATTAATTTTTGGGATATATAAAAATCCATATCGATCTCCAGATTGCACTTGCATTTTGGCTTCTTCGGGAGAGGAATTTGAAAAGGAAAATGCATACTGATCTCTACTTTCTAAAAAAAACAAGTTATTTTCATCTACAACCTCAATTATTCTTAGAGCTTCTCCTTTTTCTTCCCCAACAGCAATCCATAAAAAAACACCCATAATAGTTGGGAAAATTAATGGAGTAAGAATAGTAGCTAGAAGAAAAGATTTTTTCTTTACTCGAGCTAAATATTCTCGTTGTACGACAAGAAGAACTTTACTCATAAGAATGAAATTTGATTTGTTGAATAAATATTTCTTCCATCGTAGGAATGGTTTCTGAAAATTCTTGAATTTCACCTAGTGAAATCATTTCTAAAAGCAGTTCATTCGGACTTTGATTGAGCAGAGGAACATGGAGCTGAAATGCTCCTTCATTAGATACCATTTTCCAATTCTCCTTAAGAGTATTTGGCTCAAAAGGCTTCAAAACCACTTTGAATATTTTCTTCCTAAATTTTTTCTTAACTTCTTGAAGTGATCCACTTAGGACAAGCTTAGATTGATGAATCATTGCAAGGTCATCACAGAGTAATTCTACTGATTCCATTCTGTGCGTAGAAAGTATTACAGTAATCCCTTTTTTATTTAATTCAAGAATTTCATTTTTGATCAACTCAGCATTGACGGGATCAAAGCCAGAAAATGGTTCATCCAAAATCAATAAATCAGGCTCGTGAATCACTGTTGCGATAAATTGGATTTTTTGCGCCATGCCCTTTGAAAGGTCTTCGATTTTCTTCCTTTTCCAAGCAAGGATATCAAGCTTTTTCAACCAGAATTCAACTTTAGTTTTTGCTTCTGCAAGAGGCATATCTTTGAGTCTAGCAAAATAGATCAATTGATTCCAAACTTCCATTTTTTTATAAAGCCCCCTTTCTTCTGGCAAATAACCGATATTAGCTATATGTTTTGGGTGCAACTTTTCACCTTTGAAAAATACTTCTCCACTATCACAATCAATAATTTGATTAATGATCCGAATAAGTGATGTCTTCCCAGCACCGTTCGGTCCCAAAAGACCAAAAATTGTTCCTTGAGGTATAGTCAGATTGATATCCTGAAGTGCCGTATGGTTTCCATACACTTTTTTGAGATTGGTAATTTCTAGTATGTTCAAGGCTTTTACTTTTGATGAAAGTAGTCAATCGAAGCTAAAAAATCTACTTCACTGTCACTGACCCTACCGAGACATCTATGGTAAGGTCCAATAAATCTGGTGCATCAGCTTTATAACTTTTACTGACATAAGTTTTGTCACCAATATCTTTCAGGTATTTTGGAAGATAGGTCCTACACATGGCAGTTGATTTTATTTTCAATTTATAAGGCTGCGATTGATCGGGCAAGGTAATATTTACTTTACCAGCGCCTACTACTGCTGATACTTTTGCGTCATGGAGCAATTTATCTGAAAATGATAAATCTAATGTTCCATAGTTGATTTCAAATATCATATTTTCAGCATTTGCATAATTGATATTTGAGACTTCTAAATTCCCCATATTAATGGAAACCATCAAGGTGTCCATGGTTACAGAATTGGGGGCTTTTTTTGTGTAATTCAATTTTATGTCAGCACTTGCAGATTTGATATTACAATTAGAAATAGGGAGGTTTGAAAAATCCAAGTTGGCTTTGCCTATGCCGAAATAGAGATTTAAATCATAGAGGTGGTTTGAACTCAAGCCTATATTCCATTTATGATCATAATCCTCAGAGTCACTTGAGAACAATTTATAAGAAAGACTTTTCCCTAACGTTTCTGACTCCACATTTCGATGTAAAAGATTGGCAGAAAGAACCCCATTTCTAATATTGTGTGAGAAAGTTGGAAGAATATTTACTTTTGAGAGGTGGGAAGTGATGTGAAGAGGCGAGTCACCGTGTTCTCGATAGAGCTCAGTAATCCCCTTATACACGTTAAAATCAACATGTACTAAATTGAATCCTTTTCTTTCTTCAATCTTGAATTCCTTGTCTATTTGGGCTTTTAGGGCTATCTCGCTATTGAAAACGAAACATATGATTAAGCACACTCCTCTCAACATACGGATAAATTACGGCGATATTCCGAAAAGGTTATAATTGGGCAATAAAAAAGGCTGGAAATATTTCCAGCCTCTATTTTAGAAAAATTCTTTCATCTTATCAAAGAAACTTTTTTCAGAATTCCCAGGATCAGGTTTAAAATTATCCGAATCCTTTAGTCCTTCAAGTATTTGTTTCTCTTCTTTACTGAGTTGCTTCGGAGTCCAGACATTTACATGGATCAGCTGATCGCCTTTACCGTAGCCGTTGATATCTTTAATGCCTTTTCCTTTCAGTCTAAGCATCTTGCCACTTTGAGTGCCAGCATCAAGTTTAATTTTTACTTTTCCGTCAATAGTCGGCACTTCTACTTGCGCTCCAAGTGCAGCATCTATGAAACTTACATAAAGATCGAACACCACATTGTTACCATCTCTTTGTAAGGTATCATCTTCTAACTCCTCTATGACGATCAGTAAATCTCCTGGAACTCCACCTGCGGTTTCATTTCCTTTTCCAGACATACTGAGTTGCATTCCGTCTGCAACACCTCCTGGAATATTTATCGCAATAACTTCTTCTTTGAGAATCAATCCCCTTGCATCTGCTTCAGCTGGTTTTTTGTCTACAATTTGTCCATTTCCACCACAAGTAGGGCAAGTGCTAGCAGAAACCATTTGACCGAGCATGGTATTGACTACTTTTTTGACTTGTCCTGTACCTTGACAAGTGCTACAAGAAGTAAAGGTCACCCCATCTGCCAAGACATGGCGTTTTACTTTGATTTTCTTTTCGACGCCATTTGCAACTTCCTTGAGGTTCAATTTGAGTTTCACCCTTAAGTTAGTCCCTTTTTTGGTTCGACGACCTCTTCCTCCACCACCAAAGAATGATTCGAAACCGCCACCACCTCCGCCACCGAAGATGTCACCAAATTGGGAGAATATGTCATCCATATTCATACCACCACCACCAAATCCGCCGTTTCCACTTACTCCTTGATGACCATATTGATCATATCGCTGACGCTTTTCTTGATTGCTCAATACTTCATATGCCTCAGCTGCTTCTTTGAACTTGTCTTCAGCTTCAGGATTGTCTGGATTTTTATCCGGATGGTATTGGATAGCAAGTTTTCTATATGCTTTCTTTATTTCTTCTGGGGATGCATTTTTTGCTACTCCCAATATTTCATAATAGTCTCTTTTCGCCATATCAATTACGCTCCAATGACAACCTTGGCATATCTGACAACTTTGTCACCTAAGGTATATCCTTTTTCTACTACATCTATTACCTTGCCCTTCAACTCCTCATTTGGAGCGGGAATTTGAGTGATCGCTTCCTGAGTTTCTGCATCGAAAGATTCCCCAACCAATCCTTCCATCGGTTTTAACCCTTTGTTTTCGAGAATTCTTTGGAATTTTTGGAAAACAAGTTGGTTTCCATCTCTCACTTTTGTTGCATCTTCCTCATTTTCACTTGCTTTGAAAGCTCTTTCAAAATCATCTACAACAGGAATAATTTCAGTCATCAAATCTTGAGATGCTGTTTTGATTAGATCTAAACGCTCTTTAGAAGTTCTTCTTCTATAATTTTCAAACTCAGAATAAAGTCTAAGGTATTTATCCTTTAATTCCTGAACTTCTGCTTTCAACTTTTCTTCTTCAGATACTTCATTGACAACTTCTTCAGTTGTGTTATCTGTATTTTCTTCTTTTGCAGTAACTTCCTCTTTGTTCAACTCTTCCGCTTCTGAAGTTATATTTTCTTTGCTCATATCTTTATTTGTCACGTTTACTGTTTTATGACGCTCCTATTTTTCTTATCAGTCATCTTCTTGAGACTTTTGAAGAATATCAATTTGTTTGCCATAGGTACAAAACTGACAATCTGACATAGGTTAGTTGTTGATTGCCTGCCACAGCATGTCTTTCAATTTATCTAAATTATAATTACTTACAGAAGATATAAAAATGTAGGGTAGATCTTTGGGGACATCAGCTTCCATTTCTTTCATCAATTCATCATCAAGCATATCTGCTTTGGTGATTGCCAAGAGTCGCTTTTTATCAAGCAACTCAGGGTTATATTTTTCGAGTTCCCCAAGTAATATTCTATACTGCTCGCTGATGTTTTCTGCATCAGCAGGAATCATAAATAACAAGATGGAGTTTCTCTCGATATGTCTCAAGAATCTAATCCCAAGTCCCCTTCCTTCCGCAGCACCTTCTATAATCCCCGGAATGTCAGCCATCACAAAGGATTTATCATCTCGATAAGGAATAACTCCTAAATTAGGAACTAAAGTGGTAAACGGATAATCGCCAATTTCTGGTCTTGCTGCTGATATGCTTGAAAGTAGCGTTGATTTTCCAGCATTTGGAAATCCTACTAAGCCTATATCTGCCAGTAATTTCAATTCCAAAATAATCCATTCTTCTACACCTTCTTCACCAGGCTGGGCATAATGTGGAGCTTGGTTCGTAGCTGTTTTGAAATGATCGTTACCTAATCCACCTCTACCTCCAGGAGTCAAGATTACTTCTTGACCGTCTTCAGTGATTTCATGTCTAAGTTCAAAGGTTTCAGCATCTTTGGCTACTGTGCCCAGGGGAACCTCTAAAATTATATCTTGTCCATCTTTACCTGTTCTTCTCCCTCCCTCACCATTTTTTCCAGCTTCTGCGATGACATGCTTTTTATACTTCAAGTGAAGTAATGTCCACAATTGAGAACTTCCTCTTAATATAATGTGACCTCCACGACCTCCATCACCTCCATCAGGCCCACCTTTAGGCACATGCTTTTCTCTACGGAAATGTACCGAACCTGCGCCTCCCGCTCCTGATCTGGAACAGAATTTTACATAATCTATAAAATTAGAATCTGCCACTCTATTTCTTGTTTGGAATAAAAAAGGCTAAGCAAATATGCTTAGCCAAAATATTTGATGCCGCAAAGGTAATAAATATTTGATTACTAATATTGATCAACAACTTTCGCTATGTTATCAAATATTTCATCAATGGTTCCTACACCATGGATCTTGGTTAGTTTACCTTGGCCTTTATAATACCCAGCGACCGGTAGGGTCTCATCTAAATACACTTTAATACGAGTTTCTATTTTGGATTCGTCTTGATCGTCAACTCTACCTGACGTCTTTCCTCTTTCACGTATCCTTTCTTTCAGAATGTCCTCTGGAACATCTAGTGCTATCATCCCTGAAATTTTCAGACTTAGATCTTCCAAAACCTTATCCAAAGCACTTGCTTGAGCTACTGTCCTAGGAAAACCATCGAAAATAAAGCCATTTCCACTCTTAGTTTCTTTGATTTTATCTTCTACCATTCCGATTACAACTTCATCCGGCACTAATCTACCCTCGTCCATATATTTACGAGCTAGCTTTCCCAGATCAGTACCTTCTCCAAGATGCTTTCTAAATAAATCTCCCGTAGAAAGGTGTGTCAAGTTGTATTTTTCAATAAGCTTTTCGCTTTGGGTTCCTTTACCCGCTCCTGGAGGGCCAAACAATACTATATTAAGCATAACAGATCTTTTGGAATTAATTTTATTTAAAGATGTCAATTGATCAATTAATTGACGTTTATTTCAATTGGTAAATTGAGGGTATATTTCTTCCCTGACCATCATAATCTAGGCCATAACCAACAACAAATTTATTTTCTATTTCGAAACCAATATAGTCCACCTCTACATTGTATCTTAATGCATCTGGTTTGTATAACAATGTCGCGACAGATACACTTTTTGGGTTTTTTGTATTTATTGTTTTGAGCAGATGAGTCATACTCAATCCTGTGTCAATGATATCTTCCACAACAATCACTCTTCTATTCAGAAGGTCTGATTCAAGCCCAATCAAATCAGTCACCTCCCCTTTGGAATCAGTACCAACATAAGAGGCCACTTTCATAAAAGAAATTTCAGTGGGAATATCTAAATATTTAGCCAAATCAGATAAAAACATAAATGCACCATTCAATACACCTATAATAATGGGATTGTCATTTTTAAAGTCCTTAGAAATTTGTGCACCAAGAGCTTTCAATCGAATATCGATTTCTTCAGCACTTATAAAAGGGACAAACTCTTTATCCTTTATTTTTATCATTTTAGCTAAATAAAAATGCCCTTATCATCAAGGGCGTTACAAATATAGAAAAAAAATGATTTCTATCCATTCATAATTTTTGCTAATACATTATTAGGATTAACAAGAATGATATTAGAATTTAAAAATTTCATTTACGATTTTGTGAATAATTGTCAAAAGACGACAACTATCCGTCCATAGTAGCCTAAATATAAGGTTGTAGTTTTTTGTAAGTGACTACTAATATTAAAACAGATAAGTATATATTATAAGTGTGGCAATAAGTATCTGTACATTTCGATCATACATTCCAAATCAAAAAGCGCTACTTTTTCATTCGGTGTATGCACATGATCTTCAGGAGCACCAATAAAAATCCAATCTATTGGATAAGGCGAAAATTGAATTTCTCTTCCATCACTCCCACCTGCATCCTCAACCTCAAGTTGGAAAGTAACACCACTTTGCTCTGCCAAGGCAATAATTTTGTTTACAAAACTTCTTCTGGGAATATATTTATCCCTTATGGAGATTGCAACTCCCTTCCCATGCCCTACTCCTTCAGTGACCCAAGTGATATCTGAAACTAGCGCTTGTTTGACAGGTGCATCTTCCATTATAAATTTTAGCAAATATGGCATACTCCCTCCACCATGTTCTTCATAAGTTGAAAATACAACCCAACCATCTACTAAGTCTTCACATAATTTTAAGGCATTATATACTCCAAGTCGATTATCAAGGTACGCAGCTTGAATAAATTTGTCGTCAATCCTAACATTCTGGGCGAATGACAAATAAGTACCTCGGTCAATAGCTCTAGGAAAATCATGAAATAATTCACCATCTATATTTTTTAATTTACAAAGTATAGGGCCAAGAGAATCCTCCCCACATAATAATATATTGTCTTCAAGTTCAGGCCCACCAACACAAATCAGTTGGTTTTCATACCTAGTCATAAAACCTATTGTATCAATATGCGCAAACACGGCAGTACGGGGATTACCAAATTTGAGTAATATACAATCATGAAAATTTTCTCCATGATATACTTTTGGCAAAACCTTCCAGGTATTCATGCGTTGTAAGATGAGGTTTAAAAGAAACTTCTGCATAGAAGATTCGTTACCTGAGACACTTTGTATTTCTAATAAATCTTTTAAAAGTTTCATTTTGGCATTATTTATGACAGAATTTATGCGAATGTATAGCCTAAATTCTAAAAGAATTGGAATAAAGTTTAAAGATTTAAAAATAAAATATACATTTGTGTTAAGTTAAAAGTTTATAAATTTGCATTCAAATCAATTAAACACTCAAAATTTTGAAAAAAAATTTTTTACCATGAAAAAATTACTACTATCTACATTAATGGCTGGTGCCTTAGCTTTAGGAGCTAACGCCCAGAACGACTACAACAAGTGGTCACTTGAAGTAAATGGAGGATTCAACAAACCAATGGCACCATTGTCAGCTGGTTATTTGTCTCCATCATTGAATATTGGACATGCGGACCTAGGTGTTCGATATATGTTCAATGACAAGTTCGGTACGAAACTAGATTATGGTTTCGGTTCATTTAGTGAGTCAAATGGAAATAGCCCATCTTTCTCTACCAATTACTGGAGATTGAATCTTCAGGGTGTTGCCAACTTAGGCAGAATCATGAATTGGGAAACATTCTCTAGAAGAGTGAACCTATTAGGTCACTTCGGAGCAGGTATTGGTCAAGTGAATCCACAAGAAAATGCCAATGCTGACTTCAATGATAATGTTTACAATTTCATTGCTGGTTTTACTGGACAAGTGAAACTTTCTGAAAGAGTTGCATTAAATGCTGATATCAGTACTATCATCAATGGTAGACAAACTACAACATTTGATGGGGCTAACAATATCAACCCTGGAACAATGCCAAATTCCTCCACAAACAATGGTTACTACGGTGCCAATGCTGTATGGTGGACTGGTACACTAGGATTAAGCTTTTACTTAGGCAGCAAAGACACACATGCTGATTGGTATGTAGCTGCTGACAAGTATGCCACTAAAGAAGAATTGGCTTCTCAGATCGGTGAGATCAAAGATATGCTTAAGGATTCTGATGGTGACGGTGTACCTGATTATCTTGACAAAGAGCCAAATACTCCAGCAGGTGCTAGAGTTGATTCTCATGGTAGAACTTTAGATTCTGACGGTGATGGTATTCCTGATCATTTGGACAAGTGTCCATTCGCTCCAGGTCCAGCATCTAACGATGGTTGTCCAGTTGAAGAAGTTAAAGAAGTAGATTACTTCAAGAAAGCAATTAATGAAGGTTATGTGAACGTTTACTTTGCATTTGACAGTGCTAAACCACTTGGTTACTCTGCATCTTCTGTAAATTATGTTGCAAACTTCTTGAAGAGAAATCCTGGAGTTAACGTAGAAATCAAAGGATATGCTGATGAGTTAGGTCCTGAAGATTACAATGTTAAGTTATCAGAAAGAAGAGCTAAAAATGTTCATGACTTATTGGTAGCAGCTGGTATTGAAGCTTCTAGATTATCTTACAAAGGATATGGTGAAGATACTAGTGTAGATAAGCAATCTGCTGACGCTAGACAATTAGCTAGAAGAACAAGCTTCGAAGTTAAATAAGATATAATATATCAAATGAAAACCCGATCTTTGCGGATCGGGTTTTTTTTGTACCTAATTACTTATGTCATGTTTATCTTAAGTGAAAATAATAGTATAGCAAACAACTTTCTATCAGAAATCAGAGACGTATCAATCCATCAAGACCGGCTAAGATTTAGAAAAAATTTAGAACGACTTGGTGAGATTATGGCCTACGAGATTTCGAAAACCTTAGAGTTTGAAGAATCAGAAATCCGAACTCCCTTACAAAATACAAAGGTCAATACAATACAGAATCACCCAATTTTAATCAGTATATTGAGAGCTGCATTGCCTTTTTATCAAGGTTTCTCCAATTTTTTTGACCATGCTTCTTCAGGGTTTATCGGTGCTTATAGAGCGAAAGAAACTTCAAGTCTTCATGAAGTAAATATTGATCTTGATTATCTCGCAACTCCTGCATTGGATGGAAAAGAACTTATCCTAATAGATCCGATGTTGGCAACCGGGAAATCTTTCATTAAAAGTGTTGAGGCATTATTACAAAATGGAACACCAAAAATGATCCATCTAGCTTCCATAATTGCCGCACCAGAAGGTATAAATTATATCAAAGAATCAATGTCAATACCTTTCAAGATATGGACTTGTGCTTTAGATGAAAAACTTAACTCAAAATCTTACATTATCCCAGGTCTCGGAGACGCAGGTGATTTAGCATTCGGAGAAAAACTTTAATTCAAAAATGGTTTATTTAATATTAATTATAGGTCTAGGAATACTTCTTCTTGGGGGGAAATTACTTGTCGATGGTGCATCATCAATCGCAGCTAAGTTGGGATTAAGTGCAGGACTAATTGGTTTGACAGTAGTAGCTTTTGGTACATCTGCGCCAGAACTCTTAGTAAGTGTCAATGCCGCTTTGAAAGGCACAAGTGACATAGCTGTAGGGAATGTAGTGGGTTCGAATATTGCTAACATCTCTTTAGTTCTGGGGATAAGTGCTATCTTATTCCCAATAGTTTTGCATATCAATGTATTGAAGTTAGATTATTTATTTACTTTAATATCTTCATCCTTATTTTTTATCCTCTCCTACAACAATGTCATTTCTAGGGTAGAGGGCTTGATATTTGTGATTTTATTGGTATTGGTAAACTTGTATATTTTCAAAAAACTAAAAGGCACAGAGCCTGAACTTACAGAAGAAGAGGCCGAATCATTAAAAAAGGAATCTACCTGGAAAGCTGCAGGTTTAATTGTGTTGGGGGTTGCTGGACTATATTTTGGTTCTGATATGTTTGTAGATAGCGCGGTGGAAATTTCAAGGGTATTTGGTGTAAGTGAGCGGATTATAGGAGTTACCGTCATTGCAATAGGCACGAGTCTTCCTGAGTTGACAACATCAGTCATTGCTGCGATCAATAAGAAAACAGATATAGCGATTGGAAACATATTAGGAAGTAATATTATGAATGTGTTGGGGATTATTGGAATTACAGCACTAGTTCAACCTATCGCAGTAACTGAACAGTTTTTAAGCCAAGATTTTATTTGGATGCTGGCTATTACAGTAATTTTGTTCCCTATTTTAAGATTAAGGTTAAATGTTTCCCGTTGGGAAGGTGGTTTATTGGTTTTATTGTATGCTATTTACCTTTATTCCATTTTATGATTGACTATTTGCTTAAATTTCTAGCTATCTATGTCACCTGTCTTTTTAAATTTGTAGCAGGCCCTATTTTAGGTTCTGCTGCAGGTTATTCTATTTTTGAAATTACGATAGTATCTGTTGCGGGGATGATGACATCTGTATTCTTGATCAGCTATTTAGGAGATTGGATCAAGACTAATTGGTCGTTTAAAGTAAGTAAGAAGCGTAATAAGTTTTCCAAAAAGAATAGGAGAATTGTCAAAGTATGGCAAAAATTTGGTCCGATTGGCATCGCTGCCATTACCCCTATGCTCTTGACTCCTATTGGAGGAACGATTATTATGAGTGCTTTTCGAGTGGAAAAAAAAGTAGTCTTTACTTATATGTTTTTAAGTGGGGTTTTTTGGGCTATCATTTTGGGAGCATCTATTAATCAAATTTTATCTATTCCTATTGTAGATAAGCTTATTGGATGATTTTGAACCTCTAGAAGTGCCTAGAAAAGTGTTTTCTATTGGGAAAATTTTACAAGACTTGTTTCACTCTAAAGCTAAGAACGAATTAGGCTGCTAATACTTCCTCTTGGAAATGGATTTCAAAAGAAGCTCCTGGGTTGGAGGTGATTTTCAATTTCCCATTAATCTGTCTCGTCAAGGTACGTACAAGTTTCAGTCCAAGAGATCTGGTTTTATCTATATCAAGGTTTTCATCAAGACCTTTTCCAGAATCTTCCACCAAAAGCCTATAAGCACCTGGTTCGGTCTGGCTGAACTTGATATAAATATCACCAACTTCAAGATGTTCGAAGGCATATTTTAGAGAGTTGGATAGTAATTCATTTGTAATCAAACCTACAGGTACAGCCATATCCATATCTAAATTGATTTCTTCTGCCTCAATATGTACTTCAATTTGTTTTTCCGATCTATATGTTTGGGTGAGAAAATCACTTAGTTGCAGCATGTATTCCTGCATGTTGATTTTAGATAAATTTTCATATTGATAGAGTTTTTCATGAATTAAAGCCATTGTTTTTACTCTACTTTGACTTTCCTTCATGGCATCTTTGACTTTGTCATCTGCTAGACCTCGAGTCTGCATGCTTAGAAGACTAGAAATGATTTGAAGATTATTTTTCACTCGATGGTGAATCTCTTTCAACAAAAGTTCTCTTTCATCATTTTGTTTGGCTATTTCTTTATTTTTAGCTGAAAGCGTTTTATTGAGATTCTTCCTTGTTTTAGCTTGGACGAAAAACAATCCTGCCATTGCTAAGAATATTATTAGCCCTGCAATACTCAGGTAAATTTGGGCTTGCTGTTTTTGCCCTCTTAATTCTTGTAGTTCCCTTTCATTTTCGAGGACAGCTATTGCTTGATCTTTCTTCTCTGTCTCGTATTTAGTCTCTAATTCTGCTAACTGTTGATTTTTCACTTCATTGAAAACGGAGTCGCTGTAATTATGAAAAAGGGCGAGATTGTCGTAGGCTCGCTTAAAATCCCCCATACCTTGGTAAGTTTCAGCAAGTCCTTGATAAGCATCCCTTAAGTCTGTGAGATTCTTTAGATTTTTTCTTATTTCTAGTGATTTATTGATATACTCTAAAGCTTTTGAGTAGGCTTTTTCTTTGTTTAATGCATATCCAATATTGAATAGAAAACCTGCATAAGATTCCGTATTTTCATTTTTGATATACTTTGCGGTTTGTTCGTAATAATCGACTGCCTTTTTGTAATCTTCTTGAGTAAAAGCGATGTTCCCCATTTGATTTAGAACCATTCCTGTCTCCTCCCCTAAGTCCTTTGATTTAAAATATTGAAGCGCTTTTTGAGAAAAGTATTCAGCTGAGTCCATACTTGTATTATGATAATGATACTTACCGAATTTATAATCAAGCATCGCAATTTCATATTGATTAGCTCTATCTTGAAAGAAGTTTTTACTTCTCAATAAAGCTTGATATTGCTTATCAGTCTCTCCTTTCAGTTCATAAATATCTGACATGTTTGAACTCAATCTACTGATATAATAGTCGTTTTTATTACTTTCTGCAATTCGAAATGCCTTTAAAAGCAATTCTAAGCCTTCATCTTGTCTATTTATTTTGCTGAGCACCGAATTTTTATTCATGTAAAAACCCACCCAACGTAAATCCATGGAATCTAGATAACTTCTTAGTAAAGAATCAGTTTTATTGTAATAAAATATGGTCGTATCAAATTGCGACTGCTGATAGTAAACTAATCCTATGTTTTCGTAAACATTACTAAGTGACTTGGCATCAGCCAGTGATTCAAAAATCGGGATAGTTTCATAGTAATTCATGATCGCAGAATCATATTGTCCTGAACGCTCTTGCATTACTCCCAAATTCATAGCCATGCCAGCAGCGCTACGAAAAGCGCTGTCTTTTAGATAATAGGTTTTTGCATTTCTAAAGGCCTCTTTAGCTACATTGATTTCACCTCTATAAAACTCTAATGTTCCAATTCCTTTATAAAGTGTCGCTAAAACACCAGGAAACTGTTTTGTTTCTGGGTTTTCAATTGCTTGATTAAAAAACTTAAAGAATTCGGGGTCAAGGCTATCTATTCCCTTGCTCTCTATAATGAATGTAATGTCTTTTATCTTTTCAATGTCTTGCAACTTGAATGATTCTTGATACTTCTTTTGATAATAACCTAATGAATCTGTAAGCCATTGAGATTTTTGGGGAAATGAAATAAGTGGGCTTAATAAGAAGATGAAAAGTGAAAAGGTAAATTTATTTTTCATTGATTCAAAAGTAAGAGTTCTCAAATTAAATTTTATGCAATTAACTGATATTAAAATAGTTATTAAAAGTAAATTTACAGAAATATCTTAAAGATATTTCTGTAAATTCTAACAATCTTATTAGGGTTTAACATGTTCATTTTTCATTATTGCTAATTCCTATTCCTTTTTTTAGCATATCTAGATCCATAAAAAACTGCCTTTCAAAATAAAAGGCAGTTAGTAATTGATTAAACATATATCTTCAAGTGGTCTCTTTGAATCAGGCATATCTGAGACTTTTTCAGCAAGCCGAATTGATCCAAATGACAGTCATTAATTATTTAGCTCAAATCGAATTGGAAGCTGATAAGCCACTTCTTTTGGCACCCCATTCTGCAGAGCAGGGGACCATTTTGGCATTTCTTTGATCAGTCTCAAGGCTTCATTATCCAAATCAGGATGGACACTTTGGGCGATATAGGGTTTTAAAATTTCACCTTTTTCTGATATTCTAAAATTAACCAAGACAACTCCTTCAACTCCTTGTCTGAATGCCAAATCAGGATAGATGATTTGTTGTTGAATAAAAGTTGCCATTGCTTCTTGACCTCCTATGAACTCAGGGAGTTCCATTTCTCTAAGTAGAACTTCTTTTTTTTCATTATTTGAATTATTCGCTATCAGCCTAGTTTCTTGAGCTGCTACTGTAAGAATAATCAAAAACGTAAATGCGAAGATTGAAAGTGTCTTTTTCATGATTGCTTTGGTTTTGGTTTTGTAAAAATTTATAGTTGAATCTATGAAGAATGTCTATATCCTAATGAATAAAAGGGAGCAAGCTGCAGTAAATGAGGAAGAAGTGTAAAAAAATGTAAAACTAAGAAAGAGACCTAAGGCTAAAGATTAGTTGATTGGGTAAATGGGAATTGGTATGTTGACTTGGAAAAATGGAAGATTAAGTAGATTAAAGGATTTGGGTTATTTAGAGCAATTTGATTTGATGTAGTAGCCAACTGTATTGGTTTCTACTAATTGGGATTTCCTTTCCTGCTATATGAACAGCTTCAGCTTGGATTCCTTGAATTTCTTCAAGGTTGATCAAATACGATTTGTGTACTCTAGCAAACCTATTTGGATCTAATTTAGCTTCCAATTCCTTTAAGATAGAGCGAATTACAAATTTCTTGTCTTTGGTATAAACTTGGGTATAGTTAGCATCTGCCTCAAAATAAATAATATCGGAGAGTTTAAGTTTGACTAACATCCCGTTTGTTCTTATAAAAAGGCTGTCTTTGAGCACAAACTCTTCTGATTTATCTTCATTTTTCTTTGATTGCTCTTTGGCATAGTTTGCCATTGCCATTTCAATAGCGGCTAAGATGTCCTTTTCATTATATGGTTTTACTAAATATCCTAAAGGATGGACTTCTTTTGCTCTGTTGAGAGTCTGTCTATCCGAATAAGATGATACGATTATGAATGGAAGGTGGAAGTTTTCATTGATTTCTGCTGCTAGTTCTATTCCATCCTTACCTCCTTTTATTTGAATGTCTAAAAGTGCCAAGTCGGGTGCAAACTCGTCTATCATAGCCAATGCTTCTCTCGCGCTGATTGCAATACCACAAACCTCATATCCAAGATCTTCTAAAATATCTTTCAGATCTTCAGCAATAACAAGTTCATCTTCAACGATAAGAATTTTCAATTTATTCAAAGTCTTTTCAATAGTTTATAGTTAGAAAAATAAAAGAATGCATGTAAGTTAAATAGGTAATACAAAAAAAACCAAAGAAAATCCTTGGTTTTTTTTATTAAATTAATCCCACATCCTTTATGAAAAAGGAATCCTCTAACCTAACATTTTAATTTTTTAAACCCAAAGAATTCGTTTGCTAAATTAAAATTTAAGCTTTGAAGACATTAGATATTAAATGAACCTGAGCGCTATTTGTTTAAAAAAATATTGAATATTATCCTCCAATACTTGCATAGCATCAAAAATACTTCTACTTTTGTACCACAATATAAGCAGAAGGCTGATTGAAACAAGAAAAAGCGATAAATAAGTCAAAAAACATATCACAGGTTAAAGCTGTTGGTAGTTCTTCGGTCTAATATCCGCAGTAGCAGATACAAGTTCGAGGTCATAAAAAAGATTGATTTATTAAGTCTATAAGATATATCGCGGGATGGAGCAGTTGGTAGCTCGTCGGGCTCATAACCCGAAGGTCACAGGTTCGAGTCCTGTTCCCGCTACTATGAAGCCAAGCAGAAATGCTTGGTTTTTTTGTTTACACTTTTTTGAAAAGAGAAATGTTTGAAACCATTTTAGACCTTTAAAGGCTCCTTATTTTTCCATTTATTAAAACCTTTTTTTGTTGAAAATCAAACCATTAAAATATTGTTAATCTAGTACAATTAAGCTTAATTATTTACTTAAAATTCTATCAAAAATACCTTTAAAATAGCTTTAAACAGACTTTATGTCTAGTTTGGCTATAGTCTGCTTTATGTTTGATACGTGTCTGATATGGTATTGATATGGATATGATACGGAGTTAATACGTGTTTGAATAGGATAAGTCACTAATTATCATTATCTTAGAGTCCGATCAAACACTAAGAAATTATGGCTAAGCAAACAGGATCATTAACGCTAGAAGGAACAATGGGAAATGTTATCTTTTACAAGAGAAATGGAAAGTTTTATTCCAGGTCAAAAGGAAGCCCCAAAAAGAAAAGATTAAAGGAAGGCCCAGAATTTGAGAACTCTAGAAGGGTAAGTTCTGAATTTGGTCATGCCTCGAAATTCGCAGCAAAACTATCCCGGTCATGTGTAGGTCTTCTGAATCCAGGCAGACATGATGGTTTACATGGAAGGTTGACTTCAAAAATGCATAAGGTAGTTCAATCCGACCCTGTCAGTGTATATGGCTGTAGAAGGTTGCGATTTGGAGATTTAGATTTAATGAAAGGATTCGATTTTGAAGCTACTTCTTTGAAAAGTCTTATCGCAAATATGCCTACTGTTGACCATCAAGGTCAGGTGGTTCGAATTAACTTTAGTAGAATTGGAGGTGTTAAGAAAAAGGCTATTCCTGGCGGGGCTACACATTACAGGGTGGATCTACTATGGTGTAGGCTTCATGAAGTCAATGAAAAAGTAGGTTATCAGGAATATCAGGAGAATATTCTTGATTTAGATGATTCTCTTGATTTAAATGGGATTAAAGAAATGGATTTGGGCAGTGCGTTGCAAGAAGAAGAGGTATTGTTTCTTGTGATGGGGATTGTCTTTTTGCAGGAGGTTAATGGAAAGATGAATGAGTTAGCGGGGAAAAGAGCTGTGGGGGTTTTAGAGGTATTGAAAAGATGAATGACACAAGGTTAAAGGAAAAAAGGAAGACCACGAATTTAGCGAATTGAACGAATTTAGACTTAAGGGATTTGGGAGGTAGTTAGTATTTGATGTTCGGAAATTCGATTTGGAGGGATTATAAATTATGGCGCTGAAGCGCTATAGATTGACACGAAGAGCTCCAAGAGTCACAATGATATAATTTAAGTAATTGGCTAATTGAAGGAAAAAGTTTAAAGAGCAAAGTCCTTTTATTACACCGAGTTGCTCAGAGGAGGCACGGAGGATCACAGAGGAAAGGGTGTGAAAGGATAAAGTCTGAGTGATGAAAAAAAACAAGGAAGGAAGCCCCGAAGCGGGCTTAACATTGAATAGCCATGTACAAGGCGCAGAAAATCCTTTATAGTCACCACTTTTTGTAATGCGCCGCCGTGCATGGTAAAGGAATGCGCACATCTGACCGTGAGTCCCGGCGGTGGATATGTTAGGAAGAAGAGGTGGCTCTCGGGACGATAGGGTTCTTGTAAAATTAGAAGGGTGAAGGGTTGATTTTGAGGAGTGAGAGAATCTGTTTTGAGATGAATATATTGTTTTCTCTTACTTTTTGTCTTGACACAAAAAGTAACCAAAAAGTCAAGACGGAGATATCCTATCCACGCTCAAGGCCATCGCCGGCCCGGATCTCCGTCGTCCCGCCCGCATCAGACGGTTTGATTAAAATTGAAAGGTTTTTATTGAAACAAGATTAGAGCCGTCTTTTAAGATACCATGAATTGTGAGGGAAGATCGGGAAAAGATTAAAATTGTATTAAATTAAAGATTAAATGTTCTTTTTTAAAGAATTAAAATTACGGGGTCTAGTCATGGGGTCTACGTATCCCCTACGTTACCCCAACGTTGATACTAGACTGCTACTACGTTGGTACTAGGGAGGTGGAGGTTTAAATGGTTAATTGGGTTAACTGAATAACTTAGGGTAATGGTGGAAGCAAATGACAACAATTGAATTTTATTTGTTAGCTATTAAAATTTCTTTGATGGATTCATTTAGGGTTAGAATGGATTGTAGTATTTGATTCAGGGTTTTATTGTGGTCTTCAATTTTACTTAAATCTAACTTGAAACTGGAATTTGAGGAGCTTTGATATAGGTTTTCGAGAAGTTGTTCAGGGTTAGATACTAGCAAGTGAAGTGGATCTACTTTTAGAAACTCAGAGATATTTTGGATGAAGTCAATGGTGATTTTTGTCTCCCCTCTTTCATATTTGGTATATGCCGCTTCCTTTAAACCTAAATGAAAGGCTACTTCAAAGGCTTTTTTCTGTCTCAATTTACGGAAGAGAGAGATATTTTTTCCTACTGTTTGATTGTCCAGGATCATAAAGTTTACCTATAAATTTTCTCCATCTCTATTTATTTTAAAGCCGCATAAATTAAGCCCCACTAATCTTGCTGATATGCTTTAGTTTTGAAGAATACTTAGTATATTTAACTTAGAAGAGTGTTGTACAAATTTTTAAAAAAAATTGGATAGAGAGAGTTAAGTATTTTACTAATTGAGTATTTAACAGTGAATTTTAGTCGAAATATTTCTAATATGGTCAAAGCACAGAAAATTATTCGAATATTAAGAGAGTCAAGAGACTTCTCTCAAGAATATGTGGCCAATGTTTTGGATATTAATCAGAAAACATATTCTAATTTAGAGTCAGGAAAAACTAAGTTGACCTTAGAGAGAATACAACAATTAGCAGAGTTTTACCATGTCAAACCTGATTACTTTTTATCAGAAGATTTACCAATAATAAATTATAATACAGGTGAATACAGTAGGTCCATTATATCGACAAATAAATACCACGAAGGCAAAAATGATAATTCTGAATTTTACGAAAGAATAATTAAGGAGAAAGATATCCAAATTGGTAATTTAATTAAAGAATTAGAATCTTTAAAAAAAGACAAAGAAGAGCTATTTTTGATAATTAAAAATATGAATAGAATTGATAAACCAATACAATGAAATATACACTTTTAAAAAAATTACGTGAAGAGTTTAAGTATGATATTGACTTGGTGGCTGCCAAAGCAGACCTTACTGATTCAGAATATTTGGAGATAGAAAATGGTATCAGGAAATTAGATATTTTACAGGCTGCAAAGCTCGGTGATCTATATGAAATCAATCCAAGTCATTTATTAGAACTTGCTGAAAGCATAAACTATAATATTGGAAGCTACAGTAGAACGATCTATGCGGAAAATTATATTGAATCAAAAGAAGATAAAATTTAAGTTGTAAATTAAGGACTATAATTTGACTAGTAATATTCAGAAGCACATTGCCCAATTGTGATCAATTGATTCTGGTCTATGATAAACTTTATGATTCTATATCAAAAATAACTGAACCTCTTTTTTCTTTTTAATGAATATCATTTCAAAGAAGGTGATTTTTCTACAAGAATCATCAATCCTTCAATTTCCAAATCACGGAGCTTCATTCCGGCTTGGATAAATTCATCTGCTTGAATATGCTTCTTGAATTCATAGATAAGCTTAAGTAACAGCTTCGCTTTCTGTATCCTTTCACCTGGAAAAGGATTTAAATTAGCCTCTAAGATCTTTTTAAGCTTGATTTCAATCTGCTCCTCCCTCCTTTCCAGTTCCGCTAAAATCTCAAAAACATCCATTGTCTATATTATTAACATTTATAAGTCAATAATATTATCATTATCTTTTCAATTTCAAAGGCTGCTTTTTTAATAAATTCAGTCAAACAATGTCAATTATCATCAAAAAACTAAAGTGCCAATTAAATTTTATTGCAAATCCGACCAAAAACAAGCAAATTGTTGAATGAAATTTTTCAACGCTAATTCGGGAAAATGAACCACAAATTTCTTAAACCTAGGCAAGCCTTAAACAAAGCTTTTTTAAAAGTAAAACCCGTAAGAACCCAAATTGAGGTCTTTAAAGGGAATTTAATCAGACTATTTGATCAAATCAATGAATCGGAATCAGAGGAGTTTCATAAGAACCTCGTCTCTGACTTTCTTAAAAGAACGTACTACGAACCAGATTTTTCTATCAACACCAAGGGTAGAAATGACATGGTTATCCATAACGGAAAAGATGCCAAAAGTCCGGTTGGGGTGATATTGGAAACCAAGAAACCTACCAACAAAAGTGAGATGATTAGTTTTCTGAAAGCGCGGCCTCAGTCGTCACAAGCGGACATTACCCTCACCCCCCGGCCCTCCCTTGGTGATAAAACCCTCACCCCCCAACCCCCTCTCCCTGAAGGAGAGGGGGAGAAACCCCCGATTTCGGCGTCGACTTCGGGGATGAGGGTGAATCTCAATGTCAAATCCTTTCAGGAATTGATCTTGTACTTTCTAAGGGAAAGAATCACCCAAAACAACCTTGAAGTCAAACACCTTGTGGTGACCAATATCTATGAATGGTTTGTGTTTGATGCTTCAGTTTTTGAGAAAGCTTTTGCGCAGAACAAGACTTTGGTGAAGGATTTTAAGGCTTTTGAAGAAGGTAGGTTATCGGGAAATACTACGGATTTTTTCTACAAGGAAATTGCATCCCGTGAGATCAATAATCTGGAAGGTGAATTGCCTTTCACGTATTTTGACTTAAGGAATTATGATAAACCGCTTAGAAATGCGGACAAAAAAGATGATGTAAAGCTGATTGCACTTTTCAAGCTGCTTTCACCAGAACACATGCTTAAGCTGCCATTTTCCAATGACAGTAATAACCTCGATAAGCGGTTTTACAGCGAATTATTACATATTATCGGCCTAACAGAAACCAAAGAAGGTGGTAAAAAGCTGATTGGTAGAAATAAGGAAGGTGAGAGAAATACAGGGAGTATTCTGGAAGATGCGATCATTCAGTTGGATAGTTTGGATAAAATCAGTCGATTGTCTCAGCCATCTCAGTTTGGGAAGACCCATCAAGAACGACTTTTCAATGTAGCCCTTGAGCTTTCTATCACTTGGATCAACCGAATTCTGTTTCTTAAGCTGTTGGAAGCGCAACTCTTTACTTATCATAAAGGAGACAAGTCTTACTCCTTTCTTAGTCTTGACAAAATCAAAAACTATGATGATCTAAACAGCCTTTTCTTCCAGGTGTTGGCAAGGAAATTTGAGGATAGAAACCCAGATGTCAAAGCACTTTTCGAGAAAGTCCCTTACCTCAATTCATCGCTTTTTGAGCCAACTGATATTGAGCATTCAACTTTGTTTATCAGTAATCTGAGGGATGATAAATTGATTCCGATCATTTCTTCTACTGTACTGAAAAACGAGCAGGGGAAGAAAAGAACAGGCAAACTGTCTACCCTAGAATACCTCTTTGAGTTCTTGAATGCTTATGATTTCAGTTCCGAAGGTTCCGAAGATATTCAGGAGGACAATAAAACGCTGATCAATGCTTCTGTTCTAGGATTGATTTTCGAGAAGATCAATGGCTACAAAGATGGCTCTTTCTTTACTCCGGGTTTCATTACCATGTATATGTGTAGGGAGACGATTCGGAGGGCTGTGGTTCAGAAGTTTAAAGAATCAGGATTTAAAATTTCAGAAGATTTAGAACTTTCAGAAAGTCTAGATCAAATCTATGATCAAATAGAAGACCGGAAACAAGCCAATGAAATCGTCAATAGTATCAAAATCTGTGATCCTGCCGTAGGTTCTGGACACTTTTTGGTATCTGCACTCAATGAAATGATTGCGGTGAAAAATGACTTGAAAATCCTGCAAGACCGAAATGGCAAGCGGTTGAAAGAATATCAAGTAGAAGTAGTCAATGATGAACTGATCGTGACTGACGAAGAGGGTGAGCTCTTTGAATACAATCCATCTAACAAAGAAAGCCAACGCATTCAAGAGACCCTGTTTCATGAAAAACAGGCGATTATAGAAAATTGTCTGTTTGGAGTAGATATCAACCCCAACTCGGTAAAGATTTGTCGATTGAGATTGTGGATTGAGTTGTTGAAGAATGCTTACTACAAGCAAGACCTGGCAGGTTTTGAAAACCTGACAGGTCTTAGAGCATTGGAAACCCTGCCAAACATCGATATCAATATCAAATGTGGAAACTCTCTGGTCAGTCGCTTTGCGATAGATGCAGATCTGAGTGAGGCGCTGAAGAAAAGTAAGTTTTCCATAGACAGCTATCGCATGGCGGTGACGACTTATCGAAATGCCCAAAGCAAGGAAGAGAAGAGAGAGATGGAACGACTGATTGCAGAGATCAAGTCTGACTTTCGCTCTGAGATAGCCAACAATGACCCTAAGATCAAGCGTAAAGCGAAACTTGGTGGTGAGCTTTATAACCTTACCATGCAAACTGGTTTATTTGAGGTATCAGCCAAAGAGAAAAAGGAGCGAAAAAAGAAAGTAGAAAAGATAGAAGCCGAACTGGAAAAGCTCTCTACCGAGATCGAAGAGATCAAAAGCAATAAGATCTATGAAAATGCCTTTGAATGGAGGTTTGAGTTTCCTGAGGTATTGAATGAATCGGGGGATTTTGTGGGTTTTGATGTGGTGATTGGGAATCCGCCTTACGGTGCATTATTTAATGAATCAGAAAAAGAATTCATAAAAAATAATTATCAGTATTCTGATTATCAGTTTGATATTTATATGACATTTTTTGAGCTTTCATTTCATTTGCTCAAAGAATTTTCGCAATTATGTTTCATTGTTCCTAATACTTGGTTACTCAATTTAAAAACACCAAATATCAGAAAACTACTTTTTACTTGTTTCAACACTTATAATGTAAGAGCATACAGCTTTCCTGTATTTGAAGAAGCTGTAGTTGATACCATAATTGTAAGTGCAGTAAAATTAGTAGATTCAATAAGCTCAATGTCTGTCCAAATAATTGACAAGAACGGAGATAAAATTGAAAATCACTTTTCAAATAAATTACTTGCCGAAAATTATCATAGTCACATAAACATTTATTTAACAGACTTTGCTTCAAAGATTGATTTTAAGTTTTCTACTCTTCTAAAACTTGATAATGTTGCGAAAATTACTCAGGGAACAAAGCCATTTCAAAAAGGAAAAGGTAAGCCGAAGCAGGACGAAAAAACAATGCAAGAGAAACCATTCGTTCAGTCATTCAAAAAGGATCATACTTTTAGACCATTGCTTCGAGGCAGCTTGATAAACAAATACGTAATAACCTGGAATGATAATTATTATATCAGTTTTGGAGATTGGTTAGCTGAACCCAGATATTCTGCTAACTATGATGCACCCATTAAGATTGTTATTCGTCAAACAGGAAGTTCTCTGATATCCACTATTGATAATCGTCAATTTGTTGTAAGGGATAATCTTTATACAATTATTTCCACAAACAACGAGTTTTCTGAGTACGTGCTTTTAGCTTTATTAAACTCAAATTTATTGAATTGGTATTATCAAAACATAATAAACAATGAAGTTGGTGAGGCATTGGCACAAGTCAAAAGGGGGCATTTAGAAATATTGCCAATGCCCAATTACAATGAAACAGTTTTTAAAAATATATGTAATCTAATTCAACAAATTTTAGAATTGAAACAAGCTGATAATTCAGCCGACATTAAAGAATTAGAAAACCAAATCGATCAATTGGTTTATGAACTTTATGGGTTGACAGAGGAGGAGATTAGGATAGTGGAAGGGGGTGAAGGGTGAGAAAGAAAGGAATAGTTTCTACCATAATTATGGAATACCCAAATCAAGAAATATTGATATACCAAGGAGAATTTCATTTTGGTACTCATCTTTTTAATGGAAAAATCTTTGTCAAATGGGTTCCAAGGCATCAATTAAGATTTGAAATCCTTGATTGCTCTGATTTGAAGGCAATATTTGATAAAAATGAAATATCAATTACAATTGGGAGTCAAAACAAAAAGGTGAAATTTTTTATAGAAAATAAATTTTATGGCGAAACTATTAACATTAATGGAAGCATTAATGAAAAATTAATTTTTATTCAAAGTAAGAAAAATATAAAATACATAGACTTTAATCTAGTTAATTTTAGAGAATATTTTGGGTTATCATACCAGAAAAGTCCTAAAGGTTCAAGGTTAGGACATATAAGTTTTATTTCTACTGATCACTCAATAGAGATTCAAAACATTCTTGATGAAAAAAGTAAAAAAGCAATTAAGAGCGAAGGAGGTTATATTATCTCTAACAATTGCAGGATAAAGTTCAACAAAGTCACTCCACTAAATAGAGTCAATTTCATTGTTAAGAGGCTTAAAATATTTTTATCTTTTTTAAATGGTCGGAGAGTTGCACCACTATTTTTGAAAGCATATTCAAGTGATGAAAAAATAATTTGGGAAGACTATTCACCATACATTACTGATCATCATAAATATGTTCAATCCTGGTTACCTTTCCGCTTTGATGATGAATTTTGCTCACTATGGAATAAATTTTTAAATGTCACGGAAACTGAAAGTGATTTTGAAAAAATGGATTTTGTGATCCATTGGTATTTAGAAGCTTTAAATAACTCTGGTTACACTAACGGCTCGATCATTTTTTTACAAAACAGCTTTGAAACTCTATATAGTTGGCTAGTTTTAGAGAAAGGAGAAATTAAAGCTTTTGGTGAATCTGACAAAGAAAAAAATTACGCAAGTAATAAAATTAGAAGTCTTCTCTTTCATTTCAGTTTATCAACAGAATTCCCTAAGGAATACAGAAAAACTTTCAAAGAATTCGATCTAAATAAGTCTGAAGATTTTGCTTATGTATTTCCTTTAATAAGAAATGCATATGTTCATTATTCAGAATCTAAAAAGAAAGATTTGGAAAAACTCAAAGGTAAAACATGGCCTTTACTGAATACTGGAATATTTTATTTAGAGGTTCTTTTACTCAGGATTATAGGTTACAAAGGAATAATTAGATCTAGAATTAAAGGTTCTGCATATCCTGCTGAAAATCAAGTTTCAATATTCAATCTTTCAAAAGAATTGGCTGTAAAATAATCGTATGATTACTATGTAATATTGATGTGAATTATTAAATCCAATCCAATTAAATGAATAAAATCATGTAAAAGAATAACCACTAGGTTTTAGTTTTGAATAACTCCTCTAAAGCCTCAATTTTCATTGAGAATTGATTTATGGCTATTTCTTCTCCTTTGGTAACACCTTTTATGTTACGACCGCATTCAGTGCAATAAACTAAATCCGGTGGGCTTTGATGACCTTTGTCACAAATGAATTTTTCTTTCGAACCCAACATTCCTTTTACTACCTCAATTTTACCCGTATCAGGTAAAGAGGTTAACAGGACTAAGATTTCAACCATTTTAGTATAATCATCAGCTGTATAAAAACTCTTTTTGGCTTCAAGAATTGCTATAGCATAATGAATTTTTCCTGATTCAATTAAATCGATTGTTAAGGAAGGTGAGAACACCTCACATTCAATAATTAATTGTGAAATAATTTCAGGGTTTGAAGCATACATTCCATAAAGTGTATTCTCAACTAATTCTGGAGTGCTCTGTCTCAGCAATACAGTTAGATAACCTTTATAAATTTTTAATTGGTCTGAGTATGGGTAATCCTTAACCAGTTTAAAATATGATTCCACCAAATTTGGAATAAGATCTTCTAATGAATTCTCAATTAAAAATTCCCAGTCACTGCTACCTAGAGTTTGATTTTGATCTACTTTTAGTTTGGTGGCTATCTTTCTAGACATCACATCAAGTTCATCTGATGTAAAAGACGAATTATTCTCTTTTACTAAATCAACTTTCTTTAAAAGTTTCAATTTCACGGCAGTACCAGATACAGAGATCATAAACATTGATTTACCGCCTCCTGAAATCTCATCAAAATCTATTCTTACTCCAATGATTCCATTAGCATTAAACGTTGCTGCTTTATTTTTCAACTTATCAATAGCCACTTTGTAAATTTTTTCGAGTTTGCTTTGATATATTTCGGAGTTCCCTCCAAAAAAGTCAGTAAATGATGCTCCTATATCTGAAAAGAAGTTTGTACCTAAGACAACATTTGTAGAAATCAATTCAAAATACTTTTCAATTTCATAACCTTCAAGTCTTTCAGTTGAGGAAACTAGAATTGCTGATCTCATTATTTAAAATTATTTGATGTACCTAAAAATACTTATTGATTTTGGATATTTATCAAGTTTGACCTAATTTCTATTGAAAAGAAAAGTTTTATTCTGAATTCTTAAATTTCATATCTAAATCAGATAAAAGTTTTCATATTGAAAACTTTTACCTATCTTCAACCGTTGTAAAAATATAAATCATTGAAAAACATCATTGCTTTAAGAAATCTGGTAAAATTCTATGAAAAGCATCCCGATGCGAAGGCCAGTCTTGAAACATGGATATCCATTACAAAAGGAGCTGATTGGCAAAAGTCAATGGATGTAGTCAAAGACTTTCCTGATGCAGACCCGGTCAAAAACAATCGTGTGGTATTCAATATCGCAAGAAATAAATACAGGCTAATCGTACAGATTAGTTATGTAAGGCAGTGGGTATTTATCAAATTTATTGGCACACATACCGAATATGATAAAGTTGATGCCAATACAGTTGACCAGTTTTAAATCGTAAAATCAAATCGTAGATATGAAATGGGATAAAATCATCACCACGGAGCAGGAATATGAAAATGCTTTAAAGAGACTCTCTTTAATATTTGATGACAATCCAGATAGTCCTGAAGGAATGGAAGCAGAGCTATTGGTGACGCTGATAGACAAGTATGAAAAAGAGCACTATTCTATCGCTTTACCTGAGCCTATCACTGCTATCAAAGAAGCCATGGAAATGAAAGGGCTTAAAGACAAAGACTTGATCCCTGCTATTGGCAGTAAGACTACTGTAAGCCTTGTACTCAACCGTAAACGAGCTTTGACTATAGACATGATCAGAAACCTTCACGAACTTTTAGGATTGCCAGTAGAGGTGTTAATTCAGCCTTATGAATTGAATGGCAGTCAGGAGATGGTGAAATAATTTATATGTTGATTAGAGTTGCACATATCGTCAAGGAGACCTTTACCAATCAAGCTGGACATGATTTTTATCTCCATCTTAAAGAGGTATTAAAAAAAGGTGAAACCATTGAAGTTTCTTTTAAAGACGCATCTGCGCCTTCTTCATCATTTTTAAACTCTTCTTTTGGGGCTCTAATTGAAGAAATTGGCTTGCAAGAATTTCTAAGTTTGGTCAAACCTAGAGAGCTGACACCAACGCAAGCGCAAATGCTAAAGTATTATATTCAAGGGTTTAAATCAGATAGTACTAAACATTAAAATAAGAGGGCGAAGCCTCTTATTTATTCGATATTCCTTTTTTTACTTCCATTGATATGGTTTTGGTTCTTAAAACTTCAAAATTTTCTTAATTTGAGTTTTTTAAATCAGTCCTAAAAAAATATGACACGCATGTTAGCCATAGCATTAATTATTTTTGGAGTTGTTGCCATAGGTTCAGGAATTTGGATGCTTGGTCAAGAGAACTCTTCTACAATAGATCAGAAAAGTCTTGAGAATGCTATTGCAGCTGCGATAAAGGATTCAAATTTCACTTCAAAAGAAGAAAATCTAATTCGAGATACAGCCCTTCAAGAAGGTAAAGATCCTGAACCTATCATTAAAAAAATTAAAGAAGATCTGAAAGCATCAATAGATGAACCTGAAACTGAGTTGATCGATGTAAATGTCAAAGCAGGATTAGATTTTGAAAAATTCATCGTCATGAAGTTCAATAAAGACTACTTTGTTATCAAACAATGGGCAGGAGATAAATATGTTGAAGGCAGGTATGCAGAAACTACCTTAGACCCTGACTTACAATTGGAGTTAAAGTTAGGAAATAAACGCTTCCCTGTTGCTGTAGAGTGTAAATGGAGAAGTAATGTAAAAGGAGATTTTATTCGCTTTGCGAATGATGGGCAATTGGAGCGATATCAGGCCTTTGAAACTCGGACTAAGATGCCAACCTTTATTGCCTTAGGTGTTGGTGGAATTCCTTCCTCCCCTGATGCACTTTATATCATCCCTGTTTCAGCTTTTAAAAAACCTATTCAGCATATGGCTAATATCAGTAAATATTGGAAGCCAATGGACAATGATTTTTTCTTTGATCAAGAGAAGGGGGAGTTGAGGTAATGTATCTACTTATTCAACCATAATAAGTACTTGATTTTAAATATTAAAAGAACCAAAGAACATAAACATGAAAAAACGATCAATAGTATTGGGGTACTTTGGAATGATGGTAACAAGTATTTTTCTAATAGGTTGTGGATCACTGAAGCCACCAACAAGTATCAAAAATGATGTAATTGAGAATTACCAATACTTTTTTATCACCCCAACAAACAGTTTAACTTCAAGTTCTGGTGCTACAGTTAATGGTCAATATTACTCATCAAGTAAAACTGTTAATCCAAGTGATGTAATAACAGGCAACTTGACAAAAAGAGGAATGATTAGATTACCTGAATTGAAGCCTGAATTATCAAATGAAACTTTAATTATTAATTACGGTGAAAGTGGCAAACGAAAAACTGGATTAGGTGGATATGCCCTGGAAGTAACAATTCAATTTGTGTCTTCAAAAGCAAACTCTCTTGTATGCTCTTGTACAGCAGAGGGGCAAGGCTCTACTGAAGCTGACGATATTAGGGAGGCTATTACAAGATGTCTTAATGAATTGTTACTATAAACAATTAGACTTTTAAAAATCTTCACCAAATCAATTTTCCTTATTTTCAGAACACTATAATTATGGAATTGATTAAAAGAACCTGTTTGAAATTACTCGAAGTTTTACTTTTAATCGGATTCACTCTTCATTACAAATTTTAAAAAAGATGACAAGCCAAGAAATAGAAATAGCATTAAAAACATTACGTGAAATAAAATTAAACTCAACCAAAGACTTAAGGTATGGTTTTGACTTAAATTGGGAAGACTTTATAAAAATTATGCAGTTCTTATCTCCTAAGTCTTTTGGAACAAGAATTCAAAATCGAATTATTGAGTTTAACGATTTTGAAAAAGTTAATCCATCTGAAGATAATGGGGATTTTTCCATTTCTGGTAAGTATTATGAATTTAAAACTTCGATTTTAACAACATCAAATAAACTTGCAAACTTCGTTGGATTAAGAGATTACCAAGAAAGAATCGATGGGTATATCTTGATGGTTATTGATACAAATTCCTCTCCTTATAAAACACTTCAATACAAACTTTCAAAAGAGCAAATGAAGGAAGAGTTAAAGATAATGAAAGCCAACCCTTCAAATGGAACAAAATCATCAAACCTATCAAACTTAAATTTTTCATATCGATTTTCTATTGATTTAATCTCAGATAATGTCAATTCAAAACGTTGGGATACCTATAAAATTGATTCCTTAAAATATGATAACAGATAACCAAACAAATTTTGTCTTCATAGCAGATTCTCTTCCCAAAAAGTATCCTGATTTTGCTAGAGAATTTATTTTGAAACTAGGGCAAGAAAATATCCCATATGGAGTTCTTCCAAATACTAAGGATGTTTGGGCTGTTGATTATATGCCAATTCAAGTTTCAGAGAGCAAATTTGTAAGATTCACTTATAAACCTGATTATTTAATCTCTAGCAAAATTAAAGCTCTGTCAATCTCAGATGTTGATTCTATCTGTCATGCAATTGGTATCGAGACTGTTAAATCTGATATAATTCTAGATGGAGGAAATGTATCTAGGTGGAACGATAAGGTATTGATGACAAGCAAAATCTTTATTGAAAACCGACAAATTCCAGAACTTGAACTTATTGAACAGCTAAAAAATCTACTTGAAATAAATGACCTATTTTTTGTTCCAGTAGAAAAAGGGGATTGGCTAGGCCATGCTGATGGGATGGCTAGGTTTATTGCTAGTGACACTGTTTTAATAAATGATTTTAGCAAAGAAGAACAGGAGGACTATATCGACTTTTTGAGTGCATTACATAACTCAGGTCTCAAATGGCGTATTTTCCCCTATGAGATATATGACAATGAAGACTTGGATGATGCGGCAGGACTTTATTTGAACTTTCTTGAATTAGAAAACTACTTAATCTTACCAATTTTTAATAAGGTAACAGACGACGAGGCAATTGAAAAGGCAAAAGAAATCTTTCCTGAGAAACAACTCATTACAATCTTAAGCAATGAACCGGCACAGGACACAGGAATCATAAATTGCCTGACTTGGAATATTAAGAGGTAGATTAATACGGAAAGATTATTTCACATTTAGTAAATTCAACTCGTACCTCACAGATCTACCCGCTCCTGACTGGATCAGAAGTCCATTTTCGTTAAGGTATTGCAGGTCTCTTGTTGCGGTGGCTTTGGAAACCTGAGTGATGGACATGTATTTTTTAGCACTCATTCCACCTTGGAAACCTTCTGGCCCTGCTTCAAACATTCTTTCAATGACTTTGGTCTGTCTGTCGTCCATATAGTTTTTATATTTATCAAAGTACTTCACTTTCCCCAAAAGAAATTCTACCAAAGCTTTTGAATCCCGTTGAGCGGTGATGATTACTTTAATAAAGTAGGCTATCCAATCGGTAATTTCCAAGCCCCTTTGCGCATCTTTCAAAGCTTGGTAATACGCATTTTTATCCGCTTCAATGATTTTTGATATACTCATTAAGACGGGTTTTCCTAGAAATTGTGATAAGGCTTTTTCTGCAAGGGCCCTGCCGATTCTTCCGTTACCATCTTCAAATGGATGTATGGATTCAAAATAAAGATGCACGATGGCTGATTTCAACAAAGCTGAACCGATAGCATTGATTGGGGGAAAGTTAGCCTGGTTATACCAGTTAACCATCAATTCCATTTCTTTGGCCACCTTATCTGATGGTGGAGCTTCAAAATGCACTATTTCTCTTCCTATGGATCCAGAAACGACCTGCATGGGTTCCTTTCCTTCTCTCCAATCGCCAACCAGTAAATTCTTGGAATGAACAAAGAGGATTTTGTGCCAATTTTTTAGCATCTCTGTACTTAGCGGCAATTGAAAGCTAGTTCTTACCTCTACCATCAACTCAGCAATCCCAGCCGAATAGCGATCTTTTACTCTAGCAGGTGTTTTGTTTAGTCCAAGTTTATTCTTGATTGAAGACATGACATCCTCTCGGCTGTAAAACTCACCCTCAATGGCAGAGGATTTTATGGCTTCAGAAACCATGATATTGATGACCGTTTCTTCCTCTAAATCTGTAGAGAGTCCTTTTTCCATCCCACTCAATTCAGCCCATTCCAAGGAAAATTCTAGAAATAAAGGCTGTAAGATCTCCAAATCATAATGGAAATTAGGCCAATTTTGATGCTGCCAGTTGTAGGTCATGAGCCAATTATTTTATTCAATCGGCTCAAATATAGATATTTTTTGAGCCGATTAAAAGGATTAATCGGCTCAGCGTAGTTTTATTCCATATCGGAATATGGAATAATTGCTTCTCTATTTTCATGAAATGAAGCATAGATTTTATTTATACTTTCATTTAAATTCTATCTAATTTCTTTCTTAGCAATCTACTCTGGCTTTTCTTTCAATCGCTAATTTGCCTAAACCATTATGTCTATATTCATTTAGGGCGTCAATGCCTTGGTCAGATATGGGTTAATGTAATAATTGGGTTTGCTTACTTTTTTGATCAAGACGCCATCTTTGGCTAATTGATTGAGATATCCCGCAGCGGTAGGTCGACTGATGCGAAGGGCCTCTTGTAAATATTCTATTTTGGTGTAGGGATGATGGAAAAGGTGGTTGAGCAAATCCTGACTGTAAAATTTATAATTTTCTCGGAGGACATTTTTCAACACCATCATAGCTCTTTTTATTTCTTCCACTTTGTGCATGGTGCTTAGCGCAGTTTGCTCCACCCCTTGAATCATGTATAAAAGCCAATCTTCCCATTCCCCTGTTTTTCTTACTTCTTGCAAGTGCATGTAGTATTCGCTCTTATTTTGTATAATAAAATGGCTCAGGTACAGTATGGGCAAGTCAAGTAAACCTTGGAGAACCAAGTAGAGGATATTGATGATTCTTCCTGTGCGGCCATTGCCATCATAAAATGGATGTATGCTTTCGAACTGAAAGTGAATAACTGCCATTTTGATAATTGGGTCTACTTCACTCATCTCAGGATCGTTGATGAATAGCTCCAAGTTCTGCATTAACGTTACAATCTCATCATATTCCTGCGGTGGTGTGTAAACCACTTCTCCCGTCTGCTGATTTTTGAGTGCTGTTCCTGATAGTTTTCGAAAACCTGCATTGTTCCCTTCCAATACAGTTTGTATTTCTATGATGTGATTGGATGTAAGAATGCCATGTTTGGTGACAATGTCAAAACCCCTTTTGAGAGCAGATATATAGTTTTTCACTTCTTTGGCTTGTGGAGACACATAGTAATCAGGTCCAAGTGAAGATCGGTAGAGTTCATCATGTGTAGTAACTATATTTTCCACCTCAGAACTATCTTTAGCCTCTTGTATGGATAATGAATTGATCAATATATCCTGCCTAGGAATACTTCGAGCTACGCCCTTGAGCTCTGCCAGTGCACGATGTGCCTGGTTGAGGGCTTTGAGTACTTGTTTGGTTTCAAGTTCTTTGCTGTAAGGAAGTGATGTAGGTTGCCAGGTCATGGGTATTGTAAAGATTTTTAATTTTTCTTTATCTTGTGAAACACTAATGTAAAGAAAATTGAAATTCTTTTACATTGTATTCGCTAAATATTAAGAATTTCTTGTTCTTTTTATTCTTGCTACCATTACTTACTTGAACTAAATGGTATTTTGAGCCGATTAAAAGAGTTAATCGGCTCATGGTAGTTTTATTCCATATCGGAATATGGAATAATTTCTTTATGGTTTAGTGGGTAGTCTTAAAGAAGAGTGAATCATAGATGATTTTGCACTCTTTGCAGAAATTTTGCAGTAAAATTAACTCAAAATCAGCATTTCCAAGCCGTATGGTCACATACTGCAAGAAGTGCAAAGAATGCAAAAAAGTAGCCTCATTTTAAGTTCTCATTTCCCCTGAAACCTTAGCTTCAGGGGAAGTGAAATGGTATTTCTAAAATAAATCAGTGCAAATATTCACCTCGTGATTTATGATTTTAAGATGTTTTGTCGAAAAGACAAATTTCAGATTTTTTGTAACGCAGTAAAATATCCTTGAGCCTATCTAATAATTCATTCTCAGAAGTCCTATGACTAGGATGGTACATTTCAATTATCAATCTTCTAGCACTTCCTTCTCGGTAAAGATGAAACAGTCTGGTTTTTCTATTTTGATCTTCCATAATTAGTTGGATATCTCCACCATAAATGAAACCAAGGTAATGTCTCGTTTTACCACAGAGCAAAATGTCAGGACTTAAAATCCCTTCGATTTGTTCCATTAAAAAATCCTTGTCTTTAGTTGCTACCATTTCTAGATCCTTAATTGAAGAAGTTTTGGTGCCTCTATACTTTTTAATATTTACATAAGCAGACTCGCTTAGTGATGAAATAGCATCTTTATTATTTTTTTCCTCAAAAATCTCTCGTATCAGGCTTATCCTTTTAGCTAAAACACTTAAAGTCCCCTTATTCTTTAGAAATGCCTCCGGACCTTTTTCTTTTATCTTTTTCTGAAAACCTTTACCAAAATTGTATCCTTTAGAAGCAGTTTTATCAAATGGCACTTCTTTGAGAATTGAACATATTTTGATACTTGAGTTAATGTATGCGTCAGCGTCCAAGGCTCCATCTTGAACAAAAAATGTTGTTTCATCAGCATTAGAGTGGCTTCTCCATCGTTGAAACAACTCGTTCTCTTTTTCGGTAATTGTCATATTTCTAAGTTTGGTTGAATAGAATTTACTTTTTTTGAGACTTTAAGATATTGAGTTATTTGAATAGTATTCCCTCAGCTATATCCCCCCCCTTCACTCTCACTATCTCCTTTAATTTCTCTGGAGCATCAACTCTGACCTCGTCACCATGGGAAAGTATTTCAGCGATCAATTCATATTCGATTTTGACACGGAGACGGATGGTTAGAATTTGGTCATCATCTACCAAGATCTCTTGACTTTCATGCCATGGTAGAGATTTGATATAGCGGCCTTTGAATTCTGTGAAAGTTAGGACTACTTCTTCAACAGGGTTACCAGGAGTATTGATAATACCAAACAGATCCTGAAAATAGACCTCAAAATCAATCTGCCGATTAACTTTAAATCTTTCTTTGTTTAAGCTTATCTCGTGAACCCGATCTAGCGCAAATACTTTGAATTGATCCTTTTCGTCTAAAGTCAGCAAGTACCAACGCTGTTTGAATTCCTTCAGGGCTAGTGGTTTTAGAATTCTTTCTTCTGTTTCCCATTTCCAATATTTACCATAGGTAATTTGAATCTTTTTGCTGTGTTCTATGGCATTCATGATGGTAGAAAAGTGCTCTGTGCCTTTAGCTACTTTCTGCTCCATAAAAATATAAGGAGGTACTTTTCCTCTTTTACCAAAGAGTTGAAGGGTATCAAAAACTTCTAAGAGCTGTATGTTTTGTTCGCTGCTTTCTTCGGTATCGATGGCATATTGGCCGGATTTGAAATCAAAATTGATAGAGATGCCAAAAAACTCATTGATCTCAGCTAAATCTCGGTTGAATGTACGCTTCGAAATGATCAATTCTCTGTCAAGGTCTTCTTCTTTCCTTGCTAAGTGATTTTCTAGGGTTTCCCAGTCAAACGCCTTTCTTCTGGCTAATTTGATGATTTCAGCCTGTCTTATTAAAGAATCTAACTTGCTCATGCTCTAAAGATAAGCATAAGCTTCGCCAAAATACGTCGGAGTTATTTTTTATCAAGACATATTTTGGCAGAGGTTCATTTGATCTTTGGATTATGAATAAATCAGAACACCTGACATTTACAGCTTTGGCATTGCAAAAGCTTTATCCCAAATACGGTCTGTTTATAGAATCATTTATACAGAAAGTAAAGCCATTTTTCTTAGGGGATTTAGATGATCAGGAAGCTCAAATAATTCATTTGATTGCATTTGAAACTAAAGAAAAAACAAAAGAGCTGATGATGGATTTTTTAAGCTTGATGGGAATGCAGTCTGATTCCTTTTTGCTTTTGGATAACCAAGATATAAATGGGTTTGGCATTTATAACCAAATCGAGAATTTACAGCGGAACTATTCAAAGCTCCCACAAATCATACTCACGGACTTTTTTTATGATTATTTTTTGGAGCTTCCTTCTGAGATTTCTTATTTAGATGTAAAACAGAAACGGTTGGGTGAATTTTTGAAAGAGAGAAAAGCGTTTGACTTCTCTTTCTCGCTACCACCATCTGATTCACGCCAAACACTTTGGATAAGTATATTGAGTCCTTTTGAATCATGGGATGCTCAAAGGACCCGATTAACCTTTAAGTTTTTATGGGAAAATAAAATAGAAACTCTAAAAGAGCTAAAGTTAGCCTATATACCAGAAGACCTGGAATATCCTCTGCAACATGACTACATCAGGAAGGATGATTTATTATTCTGCTCTGAAAATAAACCTAAGAGGCTGAAATTCTCCTTCAAACTATTAAAACTACATAGATATCTTGAAAAATATTTTTCTCAAAAATCTGAATTCCCTATTCATATCAGCTACTTGGCCATCGACTATTTTAGTATCTATACGCTTCATAGGGAATTATCCTTTAGCCAACTAAAGGTAGAAGCTGAGAATTTCTTTAATCCTGTTTTTTATCAAATCCCTAGGATGATTTTGAAGAGAACAGAAAAGATAGAAACAATAGAAATTGCCTATAAGGCAGGCTGGAAAATCAATGTGAATCACAAGAATATTTGATAATATGAAAAGAAGAGATTTTGTAAAGTCACTGCCAATATTGGCGGTTGCTCCTTCTATTTTGAGTTATACTCAAAAAGAAGAAATCCATTTAGTAGCCTTAGGGACTGCTGCTTCAAAACTGATCGGACGAAGTAGTGATAATCTGAAAGTTGATAGCATCACCTTTATCACTGATAAAAGGCCCCGTATATCAAAGATGAATTGTGAGTTTATCCAATTTGCACCTCCTAATTCAGCTTATGATTATTATGGTGGGTTCAGGTTTTTAAAAAAGGAAATACCAATGCAGCTGGAGCTGTCAGATCAAATCAAACAAAGACTGGATAGCTTAAAAGGAAGGGTAATTCTTATTGCTGGACTGGGAAAGTTTACAGGAACTTTCATGTACTCGCCAATCACAAATTACTTAGACTCTAAAGGTTTCAAAACAGAAGGCTTGTGTTCACTGCCCTTTGAATTTGAAGGGGGTTTTTGGAGAAAAGCTTCAATAAAAACTGCTAGCAGCATTCAGGGCAATCAGAAAGTTTTGGATTTTGAACAGATAAGAAAGCAGAAAGGTAATGTTTCTATTCGCTCTGCTTTTGAATATGCTGATGATTGGATGTTAGGGGTATTGCGTATCATGTTGTAGTGATATGAAGTATGATAAAGAATCAATTCAGTTAAAAATACCCTGTAGTTGGTATTGTTTGAGAAATGATTAAGCGTTAGATTTATAATGAATTCTGGAGATAATGTCGTAAGATTCGTTTTTAGCGATGCTCCAGACTTACTTCTAGGATTTTAAAAAATAAAATTTCTAAAATAAATATAAAATCATGTCAAATTTCTATTGTGAATATTGTGGATTAAAATCTCATAGTGTAGCACACTTGACTAGTGGCAAATGTCATAAATCTCCATTAGGTTCAAATAAAAGTAATCATAAGCTCTATGAAGGGAGTGAAAAATCACAGTACACATGTAAATTTTGTGGATCAAAATCACATAGTATTTTACATCTTACAAGTGGTTCGTGTCATCGACATCCCGATGGAAGTAATAAGGGAAAGCACAGCCCAGCACTTTAAACGACTAAAAAGTAATTAATATCAAAAAATTATTGCACTACTTGCAGGAACCTTGCAGTGTTCCCCTTTTAAAAACCCTTAATCTAACCAGTATGGGCATACTCTGCAAAAAGTGCAAGGAATGCAAGAATGTGTCATCATATTAAATTTTTCTTCCCCTGAAGCAATTGCTTTTGGGGAAAGAAAAATGATAATTACACATAACTGAGATCAAAAATAGACATCTTTAACATTCGACAATGGAAGCATCAACATCAATCAAACAAATGTTAGCAGGGAACAGAATTTTTGTTCCTACTTATCAACGTGCTTATTCTTGGGACACAGAATTTGAAAGTAGTAAAACGCCTAAACAAGTAAACACATTTCTGTCTGACTTGGAAGACTACAATCGAAGCACAACAAAATCAAAATACTATTTCGGACACTTTTTATTTGAAGAAAAGGAAGTTAATAAATTCGGAGTAATTGACGGTCAACAGCGACTTACAACAATTGTCATTTTTCTTTCGGCTTTGTTCGCTCGAATTAAGCAAATCAGACCTTTAAATGAAACCGAACAAGAAACATTTGAAGACATCATTAAAAGAAATTCAACTTATCGCTTTGCAACAGTTGATTATGATAACCAGCTTTTCAAAGACTATGTAATTGACAAATCCAAAAAGGATAAAAACGGACTTGAAACAGAATCAGCAAAACGAATTGTAACTGCTTTTGACTTTTTTGCTCAAAAACTTATAAATAAAGATGAAGCATATCTTTTAAAAATTCTTGAAACTGTTCAAAGTGCATCTTGCACAACACACCCAGTTACAGACGAATCAGAAGCAATTCAAATGTTTATATTCCAAAACAACAGGGGTAAAAAACCTTCAAATTTGGAGATTATAAAGGCTCAATTTATGTTTAATGTTCATCTTTACGGTGGCGAAGAAAAGGAAACATTAATTGATGAAATTAAATCAAGATTTGAAAAGATTTATAAATCAATTTCATCAATCGAATACAATATAAACGAAGATGATGTTTTGGTTTACACATTAAGAGTTCATTTCAATTCTCTTTGGGAGTCAAACGCAATTGAGAAAATCAATAAACTTCTTTCGGAAGAAAATTCAATTTCATTTATCAAGGATTTTACTCGTTCACTTGCGATAAGTTTTGAGCATTTAACGTCGTTCTTTGGCAAAGACCAAAGAGAAAATCTTGAAATTCATTCACTCATTTCACTTGGTGGCATTGGTATTTCTATTCCATTTATCATAAAGGCTTACAAATTCGGACTTTCCAAAATTGACATATCACAACTTTGTTCAAGTCTTGAATCATTAGTAATAAGACACAGACTAATAGGAACAAGAGCAGATATAACATCACGACTTAATGATGTTTACCAAAAATTCACTTCTGAGAATCCTGACATTTCACCAATAATTATTAGAATTGATTGGATGAAAACTACACAAGATTGGTGGTGGTCATATTGGGGTAACAATGAATTAGAAAAAGCATTACAAGGCGGCATTAATCACTCGACAGCAAAATTCTTACTTTGGAAATACGAAAACCATCTTGAATCACAAGGGAAAAGTGGTTACTCACCGACAAGATTTGATAAAATAACAAGTCCAGAATTGGAGCATATTGCACCACAGACAGAAAATCCAGAAACAGGTTACGACACTTATGATGAAGAATTTATAAATCAACACATCAACTGTTTAGGAAACTATTTACTCCTTTCAAAATCTCATAACTGTTCAGTAGGTAACAGGCCATTTGCGGACAAAAGAGCGAGTTACACACATTTAGAGCAACAAAGAGAAATTCAAGAATTGACGAAGGACAATCCAATTTGGACGAGAGATTTAATACAGAAAAGGAAAGAAAAAATAGTTCAATTTCTAATGACAACTGTATGACTACATCAGGAAACGTAGCGGAAAATCAGCACTTGGCTTAAAAATAGCTAAAATTGAAATCGAAGTTTTGCGTTCCGAAGTCTGCTGGTTTCTACCTATTTAATTTATCGCTATTCACTTCACAAGCGATTTTGGTAATAGTAAGATTAAAATTAATTTGGTTAATACTAACCAGTTATTTCAATTTGATTCCAATCAATTCAAATTCATGAAACCATTGACTTCTGCCCCCTATTTTGTCCCCCTAAAGCTGTAACTTATTGATTTTAATTTCTTTGAATAAGTCCTGTTCCCGCTACTATGAAGCCAAGCAGAAATGCTTGGTTTTTTTTACGCCTTGAAATGATGTGGATGTTTTTTTAATTTGAATGAATTAACTGTTTATTCAATATTTTTTGTGTTATCTCTTATTAATCAAATAACTTTGTTCTTTATAGATAACCACTAATCAAATCGCATTTTGAAAATCATCATTATCAATGGGCCTAATCTTAACCTTCTCGGAAAAAGAGAGCCTGAAATATATGGAAATCAATCTTTTGAGGATTATTTTTCTATTTTGAAAAACAAGTTTGCAGAAATCGATCTGAGCTATTTTCAAAGCAATGTGGAAGGCGAAATTATCAACAAAATCCACGAAGTGGGTTTTGAATGTGACGCTATTCTACTGAATGCAGGTGGTTATACACATACTTCAGTTGCTATTTCAGACGCTATAGCTGGGGTGAGCACTCCAGTTTTGGAAGTTCATATTTCAAATATCTACAAAAGAGAAGAATTCAGACACAAGAGTATCATCAGTAAAGAATGTGTTGGGATGATTTCTGGCTTAGGTCTTATGGGGTATGAACTTGGATTGCAATATTTTCTCAGAACCTCTACAAACCTATGATTACATTTTCTCCTGGGCCATCTAAGGTTTATGACGCCTTGCCCAAATATCTCCAAGAAGCATATGAGTCAGGAATACTAAGTGCAAGCCATAGAAGTTCGGCTTTCATGAATCTATATAAAGAAACAGAAACATTGATGCAGGAAAAACTGCATGTTCCTGAGGGATACAAGTTGCTTTTCACTTCCTCCGCTACGGAAAACTGGGAGATTATCACCCAATCTATCGTGCAGGAAGCTGGTTTTCATATTTTCTCAGGTTCTTTTGGTAAGAAATGGTTTGAATATGCCAAGCATATTAATGCCAAAACTGAAGCTTTGAAAATCGATGCAAATGAAACCATTGATGTGGAAAATCTCCAGATTGGGAACGAGTTTGATGTGATTGCCATAACGCAAAACGAGACTTCTAATGCCACTCAGGTAAAGAATGAAACGATAGCTGCAATAGCGGATAAGTTTCCCGAGAAGATGATTGCTGTAGACACAACCTCTTCTATGGGTGGTATTGAGTTGGATTTTAGCTTAGCAGATATATGGTATGCTTCCGTTCAGAAATGTTTTGGTTTGCCTGCGGGACTTGGAGTCTTACTCCTTTCTCCAAAAGCGATAGAAAAGATCAGAGACAAAGGAGAGCGGGGACACTATAATAGTTTGAACTTTATGCTAGAAAATGCAGAAATTTATCAAACGCATTATACACCAAATGTCTTAGGAATCTATTTATTGAATAGAGTCTTGAGAGACATGCCAGAAATCCAACATGTAGACGAGCAGATCAAGGAGCGCATGCAAAAACTGGAATATACAGTCGCCATGACGAGCAAATTAAAGCTCTTGATAGAAAATGAAGCAAGTCGGAGCTCTACTGTTTTGGCCATTTCAGGTTCGGAAGAATTCATCACTTCAGTCAAAAAAGCAGCTGAAAGAGAAGGTATGCAAATGGGAGGTGGATATGGTCCTTTGAAAACAACTAGTTTTAGGATTGCGAATTTCCCGGCTATAACGGATGCTGAGTTTGATAAATTGATCAACTTTCTAAAACAATATTAAATGGGAACTTTTGATTTAAAGGAGATCTTATCTGTGACTTTGATCCTCTTTTCAGTCATTGATATACTGGGGTCCATCCCCATTGTGATCAACTTGAGGAAAAAAGTCGGACATATAGAATCTGAAAAAGCGACATTGGCTGCTGGGGTTTTGATGATTTTATTTCTTTTCCTAGGAAAATCTATCCTTAACCTTTTTGGAATTGGAGTCGAAGATTTTGCGATAGCTGGAGCTTTGATCATTTTTGCTTTGGGAGCGGAGATGATTTTGGGAATTGAGCTTTTTAAACCTGATCCTGAAGCAAGTGGCGGGGCATCGATTGTACCAATCGCATTCCCTTTGATCGCAGGTGCAGGAACCTTGACTACCATCTTGACATTGAAAGCTGAGTTTGCTCAAATCAACATCGGGATAGGGATTATCATTAACCTGATCATCGTTTATGTAGTATTGAAAAGTACAACTTGGCTGGAGCGGAAACTTGGAAAGACAGGTTTGGATGTATTGAGAAGGATCTTTGGGATTATTCTTTTATCCATTGCCATCAAAATCTTCAAAAGTGCGCTGTTTTCGGGAGAAATGATCTAAAAAAACGAGGCTCTGAAATGTTGAATTTCAGAGCCTTTTTTACAATAACTTATATTTCATAGATTGATACCAACCCTAGGGTCGAGGTGACATACAAGTCATTTCGAATTTACCTCACATTTTGACTAAAAGGAGAAATCTCGAACTGGAATTCACACAAAAACATCTACAAGTGAACAATACCTCTCCTACTCAATCCCGTCCAACTCACTCAATTCTAGCCATCTCAACTCTAAAGACTCTACTTCTGAATCAATTTCTTGGATTTTATTGGACCAATCCACGAGTTTTTGATGGTCTTCGGTCCCGGCGCTGATCAATTCTACCACTTTGGCTTTTTCTGAATTCAAAGCTTCAATTTTTCTCGTCAATTCCTCAAACTCCTTTTTTTCCTTAAAAGTAGCTTTTGGCTCTGAATCATTTGTTGGGCTCGTAGCTTGTTCTTTTTTATCTTCTTTGACTGGCTTATCTTCCTTTTGGATTAGTTTTTCCTCTTTTTCCCACTCTCTAAAATCAGTATAGTTTCCAGGGAAATCTTTGATCTGACCTTCTCCTTCAAAAACAAAAAGGTGCTCCACCAATCTGTCCATAAAATACCTATCGTGAGATACAATGATCAAGCAACCTGGAAAATTATCCAAAAATTCTTCCAAAGTATTCAATGTCACAATATCCAAATCATTGGTAGGTTCATCGAGAATCAGGAAATTTGGACTTTTGATCAAAATCATCAAGAGTTGTAACCTTCTTCTTTCTCCTCCACTGAGTTTGGCGATTGGTGTATGCTGTTGCTTGGGCGGAAAACCAAATTTATTCAAAAACTGCGCAACCGTAATGGTTGCTCCCCCAGCGACAGTCACCACTTCTGCGACTTCTTTGACGATGTCGAGTAGTCTTTTTTCCTCATCAAATGAATCTTCTTCTTGTCTGTAATATCCAAAAGCAGTTGTTTGACCTATTGCAACCTTTCCGCTATCAGGCTCAAGCGCACCAGTAATCATATTTAAGAAAGTGGTTTTTCCTGCTCCATTTGGGCCCACAATTCCTATTTTATCCCCTTTCTTGAAGGTATAACTAAAATCTTCAACAATTTTTTTGTCATCAAAAGATTTGTTGAGTTTCTCGATTTCAATGATTTTATTTCCAAGTCTTTGAGAAGTTACAGAAAGTTCTATTTCTCTTTCTTCTCTTTTATTAAATGCTTTCTCCTTTGTTTCTTCGAAAGCATCGACTCTATATTTTGCTTTGGTGCTTCTCGCTTTTGGCTGCCTTCTGATCCAGTCCAACTCTTTTTTATACAAGCTTTTCGCTTTATCCAATTCAGTGGCTTCGATTTCTCTGCGCTCAGCCTTTTTTTCTAAGAAATAACCATAATTTCCCATGTAGCGATGGATACTCCCATTGTCCAACTCAAGGATTTGGTTGGTCACTTTCTCTAGGAAATACCTATCGTGAGTAACCATAAAAAGTGCAAGATTGGCTTTTGAGAGATATTCCTCAAGCCATTCTATTGTTTCTAAATCGAGGTGGTTGGTGGGTTCATCAAGTAAGAGTAAGTCTGGTTTTTCTAAAATTGCTTTTGCCAGAGCAACACGTTTTCTTTGGCCCCCACTTAGATTCCCTACCGAAATATCTGTATCATGCAAACCTAATTTCCCCAAAACTTCCTTTACCTGATACTCAAAATCCCAAGCCTCTAGCTGATCCATTTTTTCAAAAATAGTCTGCAAAAGGTCAGAATTATCTTTCCCATTTTCAGAATCCAACATGGCTTTATGGTAATCTTCAATCACTTTGAGAGTGGCATTGCTACTGCCGTCAAAAATCGTTTGATAAATGCTCAACTCACCAGAAAAAACAGGATTTTGATGAACGTATGCCACTTTGACGTTTTGATTGATAGCTACTTGGCCTGAATCTGGGACTTCTAATCCCATGATGATTTTCATCAAAGTGGATTTTCCTGCTCCATTGATTCCCACTAAGGCCACCTTTTGACCTTGATCTAAGCCAAAAGAAATGTTTTGAAAAAGTTTGCGCTCGCCAAAAGACTTGCTAAGGTTTTCTACTGATAGGTAATTCATGGCGCAAAGATAAGGGAATAAAAGATTGGAAAAATTAAAATTCCCAAATCAGCTCAGAAAGTGATGACTTATTAAAATTTTAAAAAAATATCACCTCTTTATTTAAAGAAGTTTAAATCGAAAACTAACAATCTATCCTGACTCTTAAAGTCACCTTAGATTTTAATAAGAGCGAACTGAGCCATTTTTAATACTTTTTACATCTAAGTAAAGTGAATTTGTATCAATCTCAAGCACCCATCTTAAAGCAAGTAAAATGATAGTATTCAAATATTTTTTTGACAATTATTTTTTCCTTTTCATTTATTTTTTCACAACTTTCTAATATTAAAGTGTTTATAATAATGGTTTTTATTATTTTAATTTTTATTTAATCTTTAAACAATACTATTATGAGTTATGCAAACAGAACCTTAAGGTCATTACCATTCGGAAGAGTCATTGGTGGGCCAATGACAGCAGCCATTCAGGCGCAATCTTTAGCCGCACAGGCCACAGTCAATTTCATCAAGGAAGTTGGATTTACTAGAGAAGACAGTACACCTTCGGCTGGAGAAGCATCAGATGCAAATGGTGATATGGGTGAAGTCAGAAATGTAACCTTCAAGTACAGAAGAAAATCTGTAGCAGGGGAAGGCGGAACTAATGGAGACGGAGAAGAAGAAGTTAACCTAACTGTACCAATTCTGACCATTGTCCCCATTCCCTATATCAGAATTGAAGAAATGACTATTCAATTCACTGCGAACATCACCGAACAGCAAGAATACTCCAGAGGCTCTGCAAACAATAGCAGTGTAGCAACTGATACTTCTATTGATTTCAAGGCGGGAAGCTTTTTATCTCCTGTCAAGTTTGGGTTAAATGCCAAGGTTTCTACTCGCCATAACAAAAGCGAAACAAGCAACTCTAAAACAAATAACTCAACACAATACACTATTGATATAAATTTGAAAGCTGTGCAAGATGAAATGCCTGCTGGCCTTGCTAAAATTCTACACATCATGGAAAATGCGATTTTAGAAAAGCCAGTGACTACTCCTTAACATTTCTCACTTTTAATTCATGATATAATGAGTCAACTAGATAGAATTTTATCTTCGATTTTTAGCGATATCAACACAGCCAAGGCACGGGCAGATATGACTTCAAGAGAAATTGCAAACAGATATATCTCAGACGAAATTCTGCAATATTTTCCCATTCCGCGAGTGGGTATCGACAATTTGGAGGTTGAACTGAAATATGTGATCGAAAATGTAGAAGAAAAGGTAGAAAACACCAATCAGTCTCAGCAGAGGCTGAATGACTTTATCCAAAACTTTTCTGTCAGTACAGCACAAGAGCTGAGAAAGGCCATCTCCAATGAAGCAAAATCCAACGAACTCTATCAAGAGCTAGAAGGCTATCCAGATCAAAACTGGGAATCAAATATTGCTGAAATGCTAACTGGAAGTTTGAAAAGTATCAATTTGAGTACTCCCAATGTTCAAAACACGATTTCAAAAAGCTTTCAATCAATCCAAACAGAAATTAAAGAAGTGGTTCCAAGAGCCAATATTGTAGGTTCATTTGCCTCAATTCCTACCTTGAAAGGAACTTACAGTTTGATTTCTTTGGACGAAAAAGGACAAACTGAATTCAAACTTAAAAATGAATTCACCAATGAAAGAGAAGCCATCACAGAAGCCAAAGGATTGATTGAACAAATTTCAAAAAATCAGCTGAAGATAAGTGAGAGCAAATCATCCGGTACGGTCAACACTGCCAAACTGGTCTCTGGTAATAAACAGTTGGAAATACTTGCAAAAGCTGACCCCAATAGCAGATTCAATCCCAAAGCGCTATTCGATAGTTCTATTGCTAAAAAAGCTGTAGCAGTCAAAAATGCTCCGATCGCTAATTCTTGGGTTCTTGGTAAAAAAATCTCACCACAAGAAGCAAGAAACACAAGTAATGCAGTCCAAGAAAAAGTAGATGAAACACTATTCAATGTCAGTAAAAATCTCTTGAGTAAAAAATCATTGGACTTTCAAAATGGAATTCAAAACATCCTAGACCAAAGTAAAATCACAACATTAAAAATCGCTGTGGATGCCGAAAAGATTTCTAAAGCTAAGCCAGAAAGCGTCCTGACTTTGAAATTCAACCTCAGCGCCAAAGATTTTGCAATGATCAATGAAAGCGATTCACCTTCAAACTTCTAAACTTTCTTTAACCGATGATATCTCCAAGATTTATTTCAGATTTACTAGGCGCCCCAATGGCTGCAATTGTTCAAGCTGAAGCTATTGCTGCAAGAGCAACAGCTGATTTCATTAAAGAAGTAGGCTTTACCAAACCTTCGGATGCATCTGATCTGGAATATGGCAATGTTAGAAATATTACTTTCAATTATTCTAGAAATATTGGCGGAAATGAAGAGGTAGTCACCTCAATTGAGGTCCCGCTATTGACCATCGTTCCGATCCCAATGCTGAAAATAGCTGAAGCGGAAATTGAATTTGACTTAGTCTTATCACAACCAGATACAAAGGACTCTTCTTCTAATTTAAAGAAATCACAGCTAGCAAAAGCAACACCTTTAAAAGCAATTTTCGGAAAAAAACCTCAAGCCGGAAAACCACAAACCACTTCGAATACAGAAGCTAATATGAATGTGAAAATCAAGCTAGCACAATCCGAACCAACTATTGGAGTCATTCAACTTTTAAATATTCTTGAAGCAAACCAAAAATAAGTCATGCCAAATTATTTAAAGAAAATCAATAATTGGTTTCAATCACTATTTACTGCTAAAAAACCAGTTAAGGTAGAAAATAATGCTACTCCTTCAATATCGATTTCTAAAAACCCTGGTCTAAAATGTCCAGAGTGTAGTACACGAATTCCTATAAGTATACAGACGCTGCTCACATCAAACGGAGTCACGTGTCCGAATTGCGATTTAGAATTAGAAATAGACAAAGAAAAGTCTGAGGGCGCACTTCATGCACTTGAAAAACTTCAATCTGGCATTCAGAAGGCTTCTTCTATCCGAAACCAATCAATTTAAAGATAGGATAAACAATTTATTTTTTCCCACTAAAAAGCACGCTAAAAGCATCCCCTAACTGTTTGAATGCATTTTTAAAATGCTTTTGGGACTTCTTTAGATTTGGTTCCACTTCCGTTTTCTTTTCTTGATAAAACTTTTCTGCCCTTGCCTTTCCTTTTTTAAATTCGGCCTGAAGTGTGGTTTCTTTATCTTTTAGTTCTTTGATTTTTTTCTCAATCTCATCTTTTGCCTCTCCGCTTAAATCCGCAGCTTTTTCAATTAATTGTTCTATTTTAGTACCGATATCTTGAAGGAGATTTTCTACCTCGTCGAAACTATTCTTTTTAGCTGTCATGATATTTGATTTAGAATTAAACTCAATTTACGAATGTTATCTGAAATTATTAACAAAATAGAAACGACAAGTCTTCTCAAGCAAAAGTTATTTGAGCAGGTATCTTCATTTTTCACAGAATTAGAAAAAACATGTAGAGAAGTGGCAGTAGCACTTCAAAAAGAATCTCACGAAGTTCCGATCCCTGTAAAAATAGAAAAAATCAATGATTACGAGTTTCTTTTTAGAGTTGGTGGGGATGTTTTGGTTTTTATTCTTCAGAGTAATATTGTGAGGTTATCAGATGATGCTTATATCAGTAAATCAAAGTATCTCAAAGATGATGTTACCTTAAGGTATTTTGGTCAAATCTTAGTTTACAACTTTTTAGCAGACACCCTGACTTATGGAAGACTGGATGATCCGGGTTATTTGATTACTAGAATCCTAATCAACAGAGAAAATCATTTTTTCTTGGAGGGGGATAGGAAAATTGTATTTGAATTTCCCGAGTTAAAAGAAAATCCTATCACTAAAGAAAAAAACAAGAAACTTATCGAAAACCTTCTTCTTTCTGCTTTAAACAATGATTTGCTTGCTCCGAATTTTAATGATATCATGTTAATCAGCTATCATCAAAAATTAGAACATACCTCAAGCATGGGTAATCCAAAGAAAATCGGTTTCGATTTTTTCGCCAAGAATAGAGAATAATTTATTCTTCTATAGCCTCATTATTTTGTGTTTGCTTTTCATAAAGCTCAGCATAAACACCCTTTTTATCCATAAGATAATCATGTGTTCCTTGCTCCACCAGTTTCCCATCATCTAAAACAATAATTTTGTCTGCCAATTTCGCTGAGGATACTCTATGAGATATGATGATAGAAGTTCTATTAACCATGATTTTTTTCAAGGAGTTGAGAATTGCATTTTCTGTTTTAGTATCTACAGCTGATAGACAATCATCCAAAAGTAAAATGCTTGGCTCTTTAGCAATAGCCCGAGCTATAGAAACCCTTTGCTTTTGCCCCCCAGAAAGTGTAATACCCCGTTCCCCTAACTTGGTTTCGAAGCCTTTAGGGAAATCAATGATATTTTCATAAACATCGGCATCTTTTGCAGCTTTTTCGATCTGCTCTGCCTTAAATTCATCTAAGCCAAAGCCAATATTGTTAGCGATTGAATCACTAAAAAGGAAGACATCCTGAGGAACAAATCCTATCTGTTTTCTCAGAGATGCTGTATCATAGACTTGAATATTTCGACCGTCTATATCGATTTGACCGGAAGAAACATCATACATGCGCATGAGCAAATTCGCAATTGTTGATTTCCCAGACCCAGTGGTCCCAATAATTGCTAAGGATTCACCAGAATTGATACTAAAAGAAACATCTTGTAAGGCTTTGATTCCAGAATCAGGATAAACAAAAGATACATTTTTCACTCGTATGTCACCTTTGATCAGAACATCAAGATTCTCTGTGCTGATGATGTCATTTTTTTCATCTAGGAATTCATTGATTCTTTGCTGCGAAGCTGCTGCTCTTTGTATTATACTCGTCACCCAGCCCAAAGAAGTCACAGGCCATGTTAGCATATTGACATAAAGAATAAATTCTGCAATCACACCATAACCAATGGTACCATCAATAACTTGCATTCCGCCCATATATACAGTCAGGATGGTACTGATCCCAATCAAAGCCAAAATCAAAGGGTAAAAAAGAGATTGTACCAAAGTCAACCTAATAGACTTGTCCTTATAATCTTCACTTGCTTTTCTAAAGTCATTGGCACTATCATCTTCTCTTACAAAAGCTTTCAAAACACGAATTCCAGAGAATGCCTCTTGAACAAAAGTACTCAGACCAGACAAGCTTCTTTGGATTTTCTCGGAGCGTTCGTTGATTAGATTATTGACAAAATATATACTGATAGACAAGACTGGAAGTGGCAGTAATGAATAAATGGTTAATTCTACATTGACACTCAACATGTACCCAATGACGAGTGGAAACAAGACAACCAGATTGAGGCCATACATGATAGCAGGGCCTAAATACATGCGAACCCTACTGACATCCTCAGTAATTCTTGCCATCAAATCTCCCGTACTATTTCGGCGATAAAAACTTAGTGGAAGTTTTTGATAATGATCAAAAATTTCGTTTTTCATATCGAATTCGACCAATCTAGACATGATGATGATGGTCTGTCGGATAAGGAAAAGGAAAAAACCTCTGAGCAAGGCCATTACAAGAATCAAGACACCAAAGATAAAAATGAATTTGAGAAAGGCAGACCTTGCTTCAACACTCAATTCACCCTCACTAAATACTTGATAAAAAGTAAAACTTTCTACGACATAATCTATTGCAATTCTTACCAATTGGGCAGGAATTATTACAAAAATATTTGAAATGATAGTAAATAAGATTCCTAATAGGAGGTAACCCTTGTATTTTAACAAATACTTATTTAAGCGCCAAAGTGGTTTCACAAAATAAAAACTTTTAAATCTCTTGATTAGTTTTATTTAACTCTATTAATTGCATTGGTAAAGCCCGAGAAAAATATATAATTTTGCATCGATGAATTTACTTCACAACAATCCCAAATATAACACAATTAAAAATTCCAAGTTCAAATGCTAGATATTAATACTGGTGAAAAAATAAGAGAAGGATCCATCTATGGACAGATCACTTCCCTAGGCCATGAGCAATTGGTCATCTGTTATGATGAACCAACAGGACTGAAGGCAATAATTGGTATTCACAACACCGTCCTTGGCCCAGCATTGGGAGGAACAAGAATGTGGAATTACACTTCAGAAGAAGAGGCCATAACAGATGTTTTGAGGCTTTCAAGAGGAATGACATTTAAAGCAGCCATTTCAGGCTTGAATTTGGGTGGTGGAAAAGCGGTCATTATTGGAGATCCGAAATTGAAAAGCGAAGCATTTCTAAGAAGGTTCGGTAGATTCGTGGATAGTTTAGGAGGTAGGTACATCACAGCTGAAGATGTCAATATGAAAACAAGCGATATGGAGTATATCGCTATGGAAACAAAATACGTGACAGGTCTTCCAGAAGTAAGAGGGGGCGGAGGAGATCCATCTCCAGTTACCGCATATGGAACTTACTTAGGGATGAAATCAGCTGCAAAAAGAGCATTTGGATCAGATTCTTTAGAAGGTAAGCGAATTCTTGTACAAGGAATTGGCCAAGTTGGAAAATACCTAGTCTCTCATCTTACCAAAGAAAATGCAGAAGTATTTATAACTGACATTTACGAAGACAAAGTAATTGAAGTAGCAAAAGCTACAGGAGCTACGGCCATAGACCCTAATACGGTTTATGATTTTGATATGGATATTTATTCTCCATGTGCCCTTGGTGCTACAATCAATGATGACACCATCGATAGATTAAAATGTAGTGTGATTGCTGGCGGTGCAAACAATCAGCTGAAAGATGAAGAAAAGCACGGAAAGATACTTCTAGAAAAAGGTATCATCTATGCACCAGATTTTCTTATCAATTCAGGTGGATTGATCAATGTTTGCGCAGAATTTATGGGTGGGTACAACAGAGAATCTACTTACAAGCATGCTGAGAAAATATATGATATCACTACTTCTATCTTAGACAAATCAGCAGTAGAGAATATTCCATCTCAGCAAGCAGCTATTGAAATGGCTTGGAACAGAATCGAAGCTATGGGAAGAGTAAAACTCCCGTATTGATCTTATAAATAAAATTTATCACCTGGATTATTTAGTCAATCTAAGTAATTCAGGTGATTTAGTATCAAATAATGGCATTTGACGAATCCATTTCAAAACCTTCGTCGAAAATATTTATATTTACGTTCTTTAAAATCAGGTATGTTAAACAGAAGAATACTCCGAGTTAAGGCTTTTCAAAATCTCTATGCTTACGAGCAATGTAAAGCCTCAAATTTCAATCTTGCAAAAGATCAAATAAAAGAGGCCTTTCTTCCTGATTTGAACAGCATGGAAGTTCAAGACAAGCCTCAGCTTAAAAAAGATGCTGAAATTGCTGTCTCACTTTTTTCCAAAAACCTGAAAAACAAATCTCTTGTATCTCAAGAAGAGGTCAGCACCAAGATCAAATCCGAGGCGATTAAGGCGATCAATGTTTACCATAGGTCAAATGAAAAGGATTATGAATTTTTACTGAAAAACATGATCAGTTCTGCTGAGATGATTCCACAACTTTACTTGAATTCAATGCTACTTTTGGTTGCCTTTGGTGAGCATGTAGAAAAAGAGGCGGAAAGAAAAAAGAAAATCTCTTCTGATCAAATCACTGGAAGCAGCAGTGAACTTAACCTAGCCAAGAATGTTATTTTAAATAAGTTAAAGAGTCTTGCAGAATTCGAAACAGCAATAATTCGCTATGATGCTAAGTTGGATGATTTAGAGTTAGAAATCAAAGAATGGTTTAGAGACTATATAAAGCCTTCTGAACCTTACCAAGAGTACATCAAAATAAGTCAGCCAAGCAGAGAAGATGATTATAAAATTTTGGAATCGATCTTGAAGAAAATCATTTTCAAGAATGATACAATCCTCAACTTCTTTTCTGAAAAAGACATGAATTGGACTGAAAACAAATCTATCGTACGAAGTCTAGCGAGCAAGGTGATCAGAAACGTGTATGAACAGCTAGAAGAAGGAGTGGAATTACTTCCTGAAATTGCCATGAACTGGGAAGATGATAAGGAATTCTTCCAAAATATCTTTAACTTGAGCATCGAAAATGAAGATTTGAACAAAGAATTAATTGCTAAAAAAACCCAAAACTGGGATATTGAAAGAATTGCATTTACAGATAAGATTATCATGTCTATGGCAATCACTGAAATGAAAAATTTTCCAAGTATTCCAGTAAAAGTAACAATCAACGAGTATATAGATATTTCTAAAACTTATAGTACACCAAAAAGCAAACAGTTCGTAAATGGGCTTTTGGATGTTTTATCAAAAGAAATGATAGAAAATGGTGAAATTAAGAAAAGTGGAAGAGGTCTTTTAGATAATAAATAATAAAAATATGAGCAAAAGCAGTAGTGGATGGATCGCATTTTTAGCTGGAGCCGGAATAGGCGCAGCTTTGGGGGTTCTGTTTGCCCCTGATTCAGGAAAAAACACAAGGGACAAATTATCCTATCAATTGTCACGGTATAGAGAAGAGCTAGAGGAGCTTATCCAAGACCTTAAAGAAGGTAAAAATATGCCTTTGAACGAAGCAAAAACAGAAGGAAATAAAGTTATCTCAGAAGCAAAAAATAAAGCTGAAAATCTTCTCAGCGATGTAAATAAACTTATTGAACAAATAAATCAAGAAGCTAATTAATTCATTATGAAATACTTAAATTTATCAGCGTTATTACTAGTCGGAACGATGACAGTTTCCAGCTGTAGCAATAATGACCAATCAGAAAAGATTGCTGCTTTAGAGCAAAAAATCGCCCAAATGGAAAATGCAACGGCAGTTCCTGCAAATGTACAAACTAGTACTGCAATAGATCCTTCTACTTTAGGAGTATTCAGCTTTGAAGAAGTGGAGTATGATTTTGGTACTATTGCCGAAGGAAAAATAGTGGAACATGTCTTTAATTTTGTCAATGAAGGCCAAGCACCTTTAGTAATTTCAAATGTAACTGCCTCTTGTGGTTGTACTACTCCTGATTATACTAAAACGCCAGTTAAGCCAGGTGAAACAGGATTTGTAAAAGTTGCATTTAACTCTACTGGTAAGCCAGGTACACAAGCGCCAACAGTAAGTATTCAAGCTAATACGAGTCCAAATGTCAATAGATTGAGACTAAAAGGAAATGTAACACCAAAATCAACAGCAAGCGCCGCAGGTCAATTTGGCCCTGTTAAAAAGTAATTATGAACAATTTTATTTTATTGCAAGCAGAAGGTGCTGGTGGAGGCATCATGGGTCAGGTATTCTTATTTGGTTCGATCATATTGATCATGTATTTCTTCATGATCAGGCCACAACAGAAAAAACAAAAAGAATCTAAAAATTTCCTTGAAGAAGTTAAAAAAGGTGACAACGTGGTGACAATCGGTGGAATACATGGAAAAATCTATGCTATCGAAGGAGATACAATTACACTTGAACTCGACAAAGGATTAAAAATCAAAGTTGAAAAGTCCGCTATCTCGTTGGACTTTACCAAAAGAGCAAACGGAACAAAATAATTTGTCCCTTGACGAAACTAAAAAAATTCTTTTCTACAGACAACCCTAGAAAGGTTGCAAATATGAAAGTGGTAGCCCTATGTTTTCTAGCGGCTGCCACTTTCTGGTTTTTGAATGCCCTGAATAAGGACAATTATAATACTGTTGTAGATTATCCTATTGAGATCATTTATGACAAGGAAGAATTTATGGCAGTGCAGGAGTTACCCGCAAAAATCAAAATCGAAATCAATGGCAATGGCTGGGATTTGTTAAGGAAATATTTCAATTTCAATGACAGTCCTTTTCTGATTGAGATAAACAATCCTGCTACTAAGAATTACATTTTGACTTCAGAAATTAGAAGAAGCTTGGCAGAGAATATCAGTCCAACTACTTTGGTTTCTATGGTTTCTGATACGATCAAATTCAAAATCGACAAAATTGTCACAAGAAAAATAAAAGTCGAAATAGACACTACTCAAAATACACTAGCAAATAACTTTAGGCTTGCCAATGGCTTTGTGATTGATCCAGAAATCATCGATATCAAGGGGCCGACATCAGCGCTAGAAAAACTAGATGGAAAAATAAAAGTTGCTTTATCAGAGAATAAGATCAATTCAAATTTCAACAAAATCATTCCTATTACGATCCCTGAGGAACTGACAGACTTCTTGACAATAGAGGAGGAAAGCGTTTTGGTAAAATTTGATGTCGTACAATTTTTAGAAGGAAATAAGAGGTTAAAGATTAGCAAAACTAATTTTCCAGAAAATGTCTCTTTGCTTCAAGAGCCAAATAATATTATGATGTATTATTTAATTGATGAAAGAAAAGTCGAAGAGCTAAAAAGCATAGATTTCGAGGCAGTATTAAATTATGCCAATAGAAATAAACAAGACAGCACAATCGAAGTGCTTGTCAGACCGAGGCCGACAATTTTAGAAAATATCAGAGTAGAACCCTCTGTATTTAGGTTAAAATATGACGAAAAATAAGCCGATTTTAATAGGCATTACTGGGGGAATTGGCTCTGGAAAGTCCACAGTAGCTAGGATTTTTTCGATTCTTGGAATACCCATTTATTATGCAGATGATAGAGCAAAGTGGCTGATGGAAAACAATGAAAATCTCATTGCAGGAATCAAAGCAGCTTTTGGTGAGGAATCTTTTTTTGAAAATGGAAAACTAAATAGGAAATTCTTATCCACTGAAGTCTTTGGCTCTCCTGAAAAAACTAAGATCATCAATAATCTTGTTCATCCGGCAGTAAAAAAAGATTTTGAAGCATGGTCAAGTTCACAAAACGCACCTTATGTTCTCAAAGAAGCTGCTTTACTTTTTGAAACAGGTTCTTACAAAGAGCTTGACAAAATAATAACGGTCACCTCTCCTATCAAAGTCCGAATCAATAGAGTCCTGATGCGAGATCCTCATCGGTCGGAGGAGCAAATCCATGCAATCATTGATCAGCAAATGCCTGATGAAGAAAAAACTTCCAATAGTGATTTTATTATAAAAAATACGGACAATAAACTTTTGATTCCTCAGGTACTTAAGCTACATGAAAGTCTTTTGAAATTAGTCTAGAAAGACTGATTGATATTAGCATTCCACATTGATATGGATTTGATCAAGATAGAATTTCATTCTGGTATGCTCTCGATTCAAAAAATCAATCTTATCAATTCTATCTTGTTTATGATTATAGAAAACCTCCACATAGTCATTTCCCAAAAGGTATAAATTGACCTTATGTGTGTAATACCTAATGGCCACGACGAAGGTTCCATCCAGATACAGTTTTTGAATTTTGCTTTGTAAGGTAAGCTTTTTGAAATCTTCTCTACTCATTCAATAATTTTGCTAATTCCATTTCTGATGCAATATACCCAAATGCAGACCAATATCCAGTTTTTATCACATTTTGAAATATAGATTTGGCTTGAGAAGTATCACCTTGAGAAAGGTAATAATTACCCAAACCATAACCTTGCGTGACATATTGTAGTTTTTGTTCATCACTTGTCATTTCAACTGAAAGCAGGGCTTCAGGAGTCAATTTCCCTTTGTACAACAACAACCTTTTGAAATAGGCATCATTTTCTATGATTTCCATATTTACCTTGATCGATTTGAGCAATTCCCGAGCCTCTGAATCACGACCAAGTTTTTGGAGCGTCATGTAATACCAATCTAATGTTGCCACAATCAGGTCGTCGTTATTAGATACTTTCAAACACTCTTGATACGCTTTTAGAGCATTTTCCCAATCGGCTTTGAGGTAGTGCGCAAGCCCCAAATGGTACCAAACATTAAACTGAATATTGGATAAGGGAATATTCAATTTATTGGGCATACCATCTTCTTCAATCTGAATTTCTACTCCCTCCATAAGTTGGGATGCAGTATTGAAATCTTCAATGGCCTTATCAAATTTTCTAATTGAAATATATCGGTGTCCTCGATGACGATATGGTTCATAGGCATCAGGATGCTCAGAAATAGCTTTGGTAAATGTTCTGATTGCCAAATCATACCTACTCAGATATGCTTCTCTCCTACCAATCCAGATCAAATTCTCTAGTGTAGAATTATCTGAATATGCATCTTCAGCATCTTGTAATTTGACGAGTTGATCCTTTTGCGATACCGAATCTACAATTGTGAACAAAGAGTCTCCTAGAAGGCTTGTAGCTTGGAAGACTTTTTCCTCAGGAACGATAAAATTATTTCTTGATTTTTGTATATTCTCGTCGCGGCCACTACATGCAACAAAAATTAAGAGGAGGAGTACAAAAAAACCAGATTTCAAATTCATAGCTGTGGATTTTCTTATTCATTAAAACTTTGAAACATTAATATTGGTACGTATACTTGAATTTAATTAGTTTCTAGTGAAAATGAAGATAAAACCAAGAAAATTTTACAAGATTAGAAGTCTATTCCTCTTTATTTCGATTTTTTCACTTTTTCACTTATCCTCCTGCTCTTCTACAAAGAAAATCAGAAGACAAAACATCAATCAAGTAGTAGAAACAGCCAAGTCATATCGAGGAACTCCCTACCGGTATGGAGGTACAACACGTTCGGGGATTGATTGTAGCGCTTTGATTTTTCATGCATTTTCAAGTGTGGGGGTTACGATGCCGCGAACATCAGAGCAACAAAGCAAAATCGGCAAAAAAATAGCTGAGAGAAATCTAGAAAAAGGAGATGTTGTATTTTTTGCTACTGGAAGAAAAAAAAGGCAAGTGACACATGCGGGAATTGTAACAGCTAATTCAAGAGGGCAAATTTGGTTTATCCACTCATCTACATCATTAGGAGTCACAGAAGACAATCTGAACAACAGCTATTGGTCAAAAGCATATTTATTTGGGAGAAGAGTATTCTGAGCAATAATTCTCAAAACAAATGGTAATTAAACTTCTAGAAATAAGAAGTTCCAATAAAAAGCCCAACAATACACGATTTAATTTCCAAACATCCTTTGGTATTAAGCTTTTATAATTAATTTTGCACTCGAATTAATAAAGCGTCATTCCCTTTTTACATCAATACATAAAAATGGCAAATCTTGGTAAAATAACGCAGGTAATTGGTCCAGTAGTGGATATCTCTTTTGAAGGAGGTAAATTACCTAATATCCTTGATGCACTTGAAATAACCAAAGAAAACGGTCAAAAAGTGATCTTGGAAGTTCAGCAGCACTTGGGTGAAGACAGAGTAAGAACTATTGCGATGGATTCTTCAGAAGGTATGGTAAGAGGCATGGTAGCAACCGACTTAGGTGCTCCTATCTCTGTACCGACGGGTGAAGGTATCAAAGGTCGTCTTTTCAACGTAGTTGGAGAGGCTATCGATGGTCTTCCACAGCTACCTGCTGGCAAGAGACTCCCGATTCACAGATCAGCTCCTAAGTTTGAAGATCTTTCAACTGCTACAGAGGTACTTTATACGGGTATCAAAGTGATTGACTTGATTGAGCCTTATGCAAAAGGTGGTAAGATTGGTCTTTTTGGTGGTGCTGGTGTAGGTAAAACTGTATTGATCCAAGAATTGATCAACAACATCGCAAAAGCATATTCAGGTCTTTCAGTATTCGCTGGTGTAGGTGAAAGAACTCGTGAAGGAAATGACCTTTTGAGAGAAATGATCGAGTCTGGCATTGTTACATATGGAGATGATTTCGTACACTCCTTAGAAACAGAAGGTGGATGGGATCTTTCAAAAGTAGATTTGAAAAAATTAGAAGAATCTAAAGCAACTTTCGTCTTCGGCCAAATGAACGAACCTCCTGGGGCTCGTGCTAGAGTAGCCTTGACAGGATTGACTTTGGCTGAATACTATAGAGATGGCGAAGGCGATGGAGCAGGTAAAGATATCCTATTCTTTATTGACAACATCTTTAGATTTACACAAGCTGGTTCTGAAGTATCTGCACTTCTTGGGCGTATGCCATCTGCCGTGGGTTATCAACCAACATTGGCAACTGAAATGGGTACCATGCAAGAGAGAATTACTTCTACTAAAAATGGCTCTATCACCTCAGTACAAGCAGTATATGTTCCTGCAGATGATTTGACCGATCCAGCCCCAGCGACTACCTTCGCTCACTTGGATGCTACCACTGTACTTTCTAGAAAGATTGCAGAATTGGGTATCTATCCTGCTGTGGATCCTTTGGATTCAACTTCTAGAATCCTTTCTCCAGAAATTCTTGGAGAGGAGCACTACGGATGTACTCAAAGAGTTAAAGAGATTTTACAGAGATATAAAGAACTTCAGGATATCATCGCCATCTTGGGTATGGAAGAACTTTCTGAAGAAGATAAATTGGTCGTGCATAGAGCTAGAAGGGTACAGAGATTCTTGTCTCAGCCATTCCACGTAGCAGAGCAATTTACAGGTCTAAAAGGAGTTTTGGTAGATATCAAAGATACCATCAAAGGCTTCAATATGATCATGGATGGTGAATTAGATCACTTACCGGAAGCAGCGTTCAACTTGGTAGGCAGCATTGATGATGCTATCGCAAAAGGTGAAAAAATGCTTGCTGAAGTAAAATAAGTGAAAGAAATCAGTTATTAGTTATCAGTCTTTGCGAACTACCTTACTAATAAACCAATAACTATTCACTCAATAACTAAAACAAAAATGCAACTAGAGATAGTAACACCAGATAAAAAAGTATTTCAGGGAGAAGTCTCTGAAGCAAGCTTTCCAGGAGCAAATGGTGCTTTTCAGGTTTTGAAAAATCACGCCCCATTGGTTTCTGCTTTGGCTAAAGGAGCAGTTTCCTTTACAACCAAAGAAGGCAAGCAAAGCATGATCGTAGATGGTGGTGTTGTAGAAGTAAAAGACAACAATATCGTACTACTTGCTGAAAAAGTGATATCGTAATACTTACTGATAGATCAAAACTTTTGAGAAAAAGCTCGATGTACATCGAGCTTTTTCTTTTTTGGTAAAGAGTATAAACATTAATGAACAATTATTTTTTAACCAAATAATATTCCCTACCTTTGCAACCCTGAAAGGAGGTGTAAACATATGATCATAGTCAACGTAAAAGAAAACGAATCTATCGAGAAAGCGCTTAAGCGTTTTAAAAAGAAGTTCGATAAAACTGGTGCTGTAAGAGAACTTAGAGCAAGACAGCATTTTGTAAAACCTTCTGTTAAAAACAGAGAGCAGAGAATTAAAGCTGCTTACAAACAAATGTTACAAACTGAAGAAGCAAAATAATATTATTTATTGTTTGCTATCTTTTTGAGATACACTCAATTGGCGCATCTACCGAAAGTGGATGCGCTTTTTTTGGCTTAATATTTTTTATTTGATCATTCCTCAACACAAGTGAGAAGAAAAGAACATAGAAGAAGACCATGAGTTTCTTATATCTTGCTTCACTATTTAATTTTAAAATATTTCAATTCTATTTCTGCTACATCTTTACCATATTCCATTTAAAATAATTAAATTGATGTGCACGAAAGCCATTACATGATTGCATCTTTTATCAATTTCTTAACATATGAAAAGCGAGCAAGTCAACACACTGTGCTTGCTTACCAAAAAGATTTAGAACAGTTTGAAGAGTTTTGTGCTCAATCATTTGATGCTAAAGATATCAGTTTTGTTGGGCATGCTGAATTGCGAGCTTGGATTGTTGATTTAGTGGAGCAAGAGTTAAGTCCCAGCACTGTCAATAGAAAAATAGCCACACTGAGGTCTTTTTATAAATTTTTATTGCGCTCAGGAGAGATTTCTAAAGATCCAACTTACAAGCTTCGAATACTCAAAACCCCTAAAAGGCTACCTGAATTCGTTCAAGAAGAATCCATTGAAAAAATCATGGATCAAGATATTTATACACCAGATTTTGATGGTCAAAGAGATAGGATGGTCATGGAATTCTTATACCTGACGGGAGTTCGACTTTCAGAATTACTAAGCTTGAGATGGAGGGATATTAATCTAATTGAAGACCATGTGAAAGTACTTGGAAAAAGGAAAAAAGAAAGAATAATACCCATCACAAATGGGCTCAAAAAAAATTTAATTTCGTATAAAAAAATATTTGAAGAAACATTTCATTTTCTAGACGAGAGTGACTATTTTATCGTTACAAATACAAAAGAACCCGCCTATCCTATGAAGATATACCGCATCGTAAGACACTATTTAGATCTTTTTGCGCAGACTTCTAAGCGGAGTCCTCATTTACTCAGACATACCTTTGCCACTCATTTGCTAAATAAAGGGGCAGACTTAAATGCAGTCAAAGACTTGCTTGGCCATGCTAATTTGGCAGCTACGCAAGTTTATACGCATAACTCAATGGAAAAACTTAAGGCTGTGTTTGATCAAGCACATCCAAAAGCGTAATATAAGTTTAACTTTAAACAAATACCGTTATGAAACTTCAAATGCATTCTATTCACTTCGATGCCGATCGCAAGCTGACAGACTTTATTCAAAGAAAAGCAGACAAGCTTGATACCTTCTACGATCGCATTATTGACGGAGAAGTTTTTATGAGACTCGACAAAAACGAAAAAAACGCAAATAAAATAGTGGAAATCAAACTGAATGTGCCAGGAAAACAACTCTTTGCCAAAAATCAAAGTGACTCATTCGAAGGCGCAGCAGATGAAGCCATAGAAGGACTAAGAAGACAAATCAAAAAATTCAAAGAAAAAGTGGTCTTAGCAAATCAATAAAACCCATAAAATTCTGACAAAGAGGCTGTCTCAAAAGTAAATTTGAATAAATTTAAATTTTAAAAACAGCCTAATTTAGCAATAGAGGCCGATTTTCAACAAATCGGCTTCTTATTTTTTGAACTCTGGTCAAAAAGCATGGTTTATTACTCTATCTGATTTGGTGATGTTTCTCTTATATTTTTGATTTAAATCTTCCCGAAAATGATAATTATGCTGCTTTTGCTGCCTTTCTGGAAAGGTTGTGGGCGATTGCATGAAGACCTGTTTCAATTTCCACCTTTTCCAGTCCCCTGAGCACATACCTCTTCATCCCCTTGTTTTGCTTAAGGTGTCCGAATACAGGTTCGACGTCTGTGGCCCGCTGCTTTCTTTTTTGGATTCCCTCGGGAGAGGTCAGCTTTTGTTTTGCTTCTGATTTATACCGTTCCAATGCCCTGTTGACTTCAATGGTTTTGTTTCCCTTTCCCGGCCTGCAGGAAGCAGCCAAAGGACATCCCACACATTTTGATGCCGTATATCTTGCGTATTCTTGTTTGTATCCTGTCGCTGTTGTCCTGGTTCTGGTACCGTTCCTTTCCATTGGCTGTCCCATCGGGCAGATATACCTGTCCTTTTGGCTGTCGTAATACAGGTTTTCAAGTAGTCTGTATTCCCTGTTTTTCCTGTTTTCTTCTCTGAGTTCTTTATGGAAGTAATTATACTTTACATAAGCTGATGTACCGTTCTGCTCGAGGGCGGCATAATTTTCCTCGCTTCCGTACCCCGCATCGGCAGTCAGTGTTTCGGGGTAAGCTCCGTACATCTGCCGATAGGCATTCATATGTGGGATAAGTGTGGTGGTATCGTTGGGTTTTTGGTGCAGGGTATAGTTGACCACAAAGTGTCCGTGGGTACTGAGCTGAAGGTTATAGCCGGGTTTAAGCTGCCCGTTTTTCATGTGATCTTCCTTCATCCGCATAAAAGTGGCATCTTCATCAGTTTTTGAATAGCTGTTGCGTTCCTGTAAGGTCTCCTCCTTCTGTTCATATTCGGCAAGCTTTCCTGGCCAGTTTTTCTCTGCATACCTGAGCTTCTGTCTCACTTTGGGATCAACTTCTTTGCCCTGTAGTGCCGTGTTGATCTTCTCAACGGTTTCAAGTACTTTTTGGGGACTGGGATTCTCAAACTTCTCTTCGGGCTGTCCGAGTTCTTCCTTTGCCGTTTCGGCAGCGTAATCCCAGAGCTCCTGAAGCTGCTTTGCAATCCTCTCCCTGCTCTTCTTGACAGCCTTTCCCCAGACAAAGGTGTACCTGTTGGCGTTGGCCTCTATTTTAGTCCCGTCTGTATAAACGTCTTTTATGTCCAGAAGCCCTTCGTCGTAAAGCATGAGCACTACCTGTGAAAAAATCTCCCGGATCACTTCACGGAGCTTTTCCCCCCGGAAACGGTTGATGGTATTATGGTCGGGTCGCTGCATGCCCGAGAGCCACATGAAACCGATATTTTCACGGACAGCTTTCTCAAGCTTACGGGAGGAATAGCAGTTTTCCAGATAACCGTATATTAGTACCTTCAACAGCATACGGGGATGGTAACTGCTCGCTCCCATATTGCTGTACTGCGAAAAGATCGGCTGGATGTTTATCTTGTCTACGACCGTGCTGACTACACGGACGGGATGCTCTGATGGAAGAAGGTCACCCAAATTGTGGGGAAGGAGCATCAACTGGTTGTGATCATAGTCTTTAAAGACTATATTTGAGTCTTGTTTTTGCACACCTCAAAATAACAATTTTGAGTTAAACAAGAAAAAGGCTACCCGAGAAATTTGGTAGCCTTTCATTTTTTTTAAAAAGAGACTTATGAGACAGCCTCTTCTTTTTTTAGCATATTTGCAATGTAAATATGCCCAGATGAAGAACTTTACTTTTGATAGAAACCTTACACTCATAATCCTTTCCCTGATAGCTGTTTTAAAACTGGTTTACTTTAGCTTTTCTAACCACAGTATTTTCACAGAAGAGGCTCAATATTGGCTCTGGTCTAAGCATTTAGATTGGAATTATTATTCCAAACCCCTAATGATTGCTGTGTATAACTTTATCAGCACAACCATCTTTGGGGACACGGATTTCGCCATCAAATTCAATGCTGTGCTGTTCAGCTTTTTGACAGCTTGGGTGGTATTTGAACTTACTCTTACGATCTACAAAAAAACAAATATTGCTTTTTGGTCAGCCATGATGCTTACTGTCATGCCCTTTTTTCATCTTGGATCGATATTTCACACTACAGACTCTTCACTCTATTTTTTCTGGATATTGAGTTTGTATTTGATCTGGAAAGCTTTAGAATCAGATCGATTGAAGTGGTGGATTCTTGCAGGGATTGCGACAGTTTTTGGAATTCTTTCTAAAAATATCATGGTCTTGACATTGCCGATTTTAGGACTTTACCTTCTTTTAACTGACAAAAAAAGATTCTTCACCAAAGGTCCTTGGCTTTATGTCTTAGTCTCTTGCCTTTCTCTCCTTCCAATTCTTATCTGGAACTTTCAAAATGATTTTGTCACATTCAAACACGTAGGCACTTTAGGCGGTGTAGAAGGGGAAAAGAAAAGTCTCACTTTAATTCAATCACTAAAATATATAGGTGAGTACCTTGGTGGTCAACTTGGTTTTCTCTCTCCATTTTTTATTCCTATCCTGTGGATGAGTTTCAAAAAAGCCAAACTCAGAACAGATTCAAGAACACTTTTCCTAATTCTTCCACCCTTAGTTGTATGGACGCTCTTTTTTCTAATGGCTATATTCAAAAATGTATATGTCAATTGGCCGGCATTTGGGATGCTTACCTTGCCTATTGTTCTAGCTCAATTTTTAGATGACGCCTCTATAAAATGGAGAAAATACACATTGATTGCCGGGATATTGACAGGTTCACTTTTATTAATACTCTTCTTCCCGGCTCCTTTTGATGCTATCGGGTTCAAAAATGTCCTCAAACCATCGAAAGATCCAATGAATCGGTTAGCTGGATATAGAGAAATGGGAGAGCGGATTGACTTTCTAAAAGACAGCTTGCTGCTTCAAGACTCTTTTATCTTCAGCGACAGCTATCATCTTTCTTCTGAGATGGCATTCTATGTTCAAGACAATCCACAAACATTCAATATCAATCTAGGTAGAAGAAAAAAGAAATTCAAAATGCTGTAGAAATGGGTTTTGATCGGAAAATGCTCGAAGAAAAGTTCTACACCATATACCGAGGAGATACAGTAAAAACTTACATCATCGCCGTATTTGAGAATCTAAATCATATTGAAGAGGTAGAAACCAACAGCTATTGATTTGATTTATTAAAAATGAAATTTTCTAGATTGGCTTTGCCCAATAGAATTTCTTGCCAGTTTTCAATTTTACTTCCTCAGCATTTCCATCCCAGATTCCTTTGAACATCTGAGTGAAGAATTTCGGATCCCAGTTAAGAGATGCCAATTCCACACTATATTTGTCTGTGGGTAACTTGGAGAGATGCATATAGCGGTCAAAGTGACCCCCTATCAGCGCTGCAAAGTGACCCCCCGGAGTTAAGTAGTTTTTTTGGTCAGGAATAGTGGACTTACATCGCGTTAAAGTTATTGTTTTTCGGGATTAATATTACGTTTTCTTCTCAGGGATTCTCCCTTTAGTTCTATCCGGTGAGCATCGTGCACAATTCTGTCCAAAATAGCATCTGCAAGAGTTTGATCTCCGATTATTTCATACCATGCACTGACCGGTAACTGCGAAGTGATGATGGTGGACTTTTTACCATGTCGGTCCTCTATAATCTCCATCAGCAACATTCTGCTCTGAACATCCAGGGGTTGTATCCCAAAGTCATCGAGTATCAACACATCAAGTTTTTCGAGTTTGAGCATCTCTTTGATAGAAGATCCATCAGCCTTAGCCATTTTCAGTTGGGTAAGCAACTTAGTCGTATTCGCATAAAGGACTTTGTGTCCCTTGCTACAAGCCTGATTGCCCAAGGCACAGGCAAGATAACTCTTACCTGTGCCTGTACTTCCTGTCATCAGAATGTTTTCTCCTTTGTGGATGTATGCTCCGTCTGCGAGTCTCAATAGTTGATTTTTGTCCAGTTCACGCCCGGGACGAAAATCCAGTTCCTCGACAGTGGCTTTGTATCGGAAACGTGCACCACGAAGGCTTCGATCCATCCTGCGGTTTTGACGGTCATCCCATTCGTTTTCCACGAGCAGACTAATCAGTTCATCCGGTGTAAGGGATGACAGAGAGCCGGATTCTGTGGCATGACTGAAGCTTCGTGACATGCCGTAAAGCTTCATTTTCTCATTTTTTCAATTGTTTCTTGTATCATTGGAATTGGTGTTTGTTAACTGAAGTATCTGTTGCCACGGATGTTGTGGTGTTTGGGCATCTGGGAAGACTCATCCAGCTGTTCATCGGAAAAACTGATTGCGTCTAAATTTTGGAAAGGATCTGTTCAATCATAGGATAGGTGTAAACACCATACTCTGACGCTCTTTTGCAGGCTCCAGTGATCCGCTGTGAACCCACTTTACGGGCAAGATGAAGGATTCCGGAGCAGGATCTATAACCTTGCTCCGGATGGGGAATAGATTCCATCAGGCTGGATAGGAATTTCCCTACCTCCTTGCTGATCTTATTGCCTTCACTTACAAAGAATTCATAACTCCAATCGGATACATACTTCTGGTTTCCGGCCAGATGATCCCTTAGTGTCGTGTACTTATGCTTCCTTTTATCGCGTTTGTGTTTGGCTATAGGATGATACTTGTAAAAGATCTCTACCTGGTCATCATTGAAAAGGACTTTGACTTTCTTTCCCATATACTGATGGGGAACACTGTAGTAGTGTTTATCCTCCCCAAGACATATGTGGGTGTTTTTCATTACAGTGCACACTTTGACACTCATCAGCTGATAAGGAAGTTCGGGAAGTGCCAGCAGACTGTTCCGCTCAAGTGTCTCAAACTGTTCCCTGCGACTTTCCTCACCTCTGAGTGCATAGTCATTGTAGTTGGATACCAAAGGAACAAGTGCTTCATTAAGGCTTTCTAAGGATAAAAAAACTTTGCCTTGCAGTTCTACATAAATCCGCTGATATACCAGTCTTACAGCACCTTCGACCAGAGACTTTTCTCTTGGCTGACGCGGTCTTGCCGGAATGATAGTGGTGTTGTAATGCTCAGCAAAGGTTTCAAAGGTCTCGTTCAGGACTGGAGAGTATTTGCTGCCTTTGGTAACTGCAGACCGGAGGTTGTCAGGCACGATTACCCTTGGAACCCCGCCGAAGAACTCCAGCATCCTTGTGCAGCTTCCGATGAAGTCGGGTTTCTTCTGGGTGTAAGTGGCTTCCACATAAGTGTATTGAGTACAGCCCAGCGTAGCCACAAATACCTCTACAGGAAAATGCTCCCCTGTATCGGGATCAGTGACATAGAGCTTTTTACCCGCATAGTCGATGAATACTTTATCTCCGGCTAGGTGCTCAAAATGCATCGTTAGCCCCTGCTTACCCACGTATTGCCGAATATGTTTGCGGAACTGGCTGGCCTGAAAACCGTCAGGATGCTTCTGTCGGTATTCTTCCCAGAGACGCTGACGTGTCATGCCTTTTATTCGCAACTTCTTAACGATCCCAGGCAATAAAGGAAGTAATACTTCCAGCCTGTCACTTTGCTGCACAGGGGCTGGTGGACCTAATATTAATTCAGCTAAACCTTCATCGGAAAGCTGATTAACCTCTTCAAAGGAAAGGCCTGTTTGCTGAAATCTTTTAAGATAGGACTTGACAGTATTGCGGGAGACTCCCGTCAATTTGCTGAGCTGCTTGGAGCCATGGCCTTCAAAATGGCCTCGTAAAATTTGTTTGATCTTGTTCATGGTAAGAGTGCGATTGGCCATGGGAATGCTTAATTGTTTGCACTCCTAACAGGACTTAAAAGCCTCTTATTCCATTCCAGAAAAATAACTTTTGACGGGGGTCAATTTACATCACCAGCCGGGGGTCAATTTGAATCACCAGATGGGGGGGCAATTTAAATCGTCAGAAGGGGGTCAACTTCATCATTTTTTGCACAAGCATTTCAAAACGCCAGTCAAACAGCTTGTTCAGGCCTCTCTTTTAGATAGATTAGGAGGATTGGTCGCGATAATTTTCATTTTACTTGGCCTTTTACTCATTGTAGAAATAAACATCAATTTGATTCCAGCAATACCAATTTCGACTATTTCCATTATTCTACTTCTAATTACCTATCCAATCTTTTTTTGTAACTACTCAGGTTGTAAATTAGCTATATGATTTAGATTTTCTAAGATATTTCCCGAACGTTTGATCAGGGTATCCACGACGGATCTTATAACACAGAAGTTTTCAGCTCCATTGTTGGATTTGAACTGTCCTGATATTTTTTGTTTCACCTTGATGTTGCGTATGGCTCTTTCAGAGGCATTGTTATCCGGTGGTACTTTTTGGTGATAGAGAAAAGTAAAAAGTGACTTTCTGTATTTCAGGAGTCTTTTTTGTAGGGATACTGCTTCTTTATGTTTTGACTCTACAGGTTGGGCGAGTAGGTTATCCATCTTCTCTTCAATGGAAGCAATACTCCTGCTATTCTCTGGATCTGGTAGTTTTTTGAGTTTTCTCTTCAGTGAGATAGCTTCCCTGAACAGGGCCCTAAGGCTGTCAGCCCATTTAGATTTATAGCGTTCAACAATGTAGTTGAGCTCCCTAAGCAGATGTGCACAACAGAGCTGGTGCAGGTTTTCCGAATAGTTGAAGTATGCCCTCCATGCATCGTGGCACAATACTGCCTTTCCGAACCCATCGGGAAAATGTGTATTCATCGCCTTAAGTCCACGTGATTCAGATATAGCTAACAGGGTGAGTTCCTCGGTCTGATAAGTCCAGACCCACTGTTTGTTTCCATCCACTTTAGCCCCAGTCTCGTCAGCTCCTATCACAGGACTTTTAGAGACTGCCGTCTTTATCTTTGCATATATTGGTGCAGACTTGCGGGCAAACCTACCGATAATGTTATCGATACTCCCCTCGCTGAGATTAATACCGAAGCAGTCCCTGAGAAGTTCTTTCATCCTTCTATAGGGAACATACTGTCTGGCATGCAGATAACCGACAATGGTTTCAACACCGCTCCCGTACTGTATGGGGGCATTGATATTGTCAGGGAATGACCCACTGATCTTTTCTCCACAGGAACAGTTTTTGGAAAAGATTCTATGCTCGGTACATACCACTTTAATCACAGGAAGATCCAGGACCTGTCTTTTGGAGGACAGTTCTGCTGGAACCGCCGACAGATCACCACCACAGCAGGTACAGAATAAAGGGATGTGGTTTTCTATTATGTCCGGGGAGGATGTCATTTCAAGGGTATGGCCTTTGTGTCCAGGCTGACCGCCGGTTTTGCGCCCTGTATCCTGACGGAGACTCTGATTTTTTTTGGGGCGGTTCTCGTCTTTTGAAGGGGGAACCGAGCTGTTGCGGCTGTTTTTGGGATTACGGTAACGGGCAAGCTCATTTTCCAAATCGGATACCCTAGATTTTAAAGACTTGACCTGCTCCATAAGCTGGAGGTTCATCTTGATCAGTTCCTGAATAAGCGTATCCCTGTGGTCCAATATACTATAGAAATGTTTCCTGAATATCAGCACATAATCCCATGAATACCAATAATCCACGCTGTTTTTCCCCACAAAAAAATGTGGATAAACCAACTTTAAAGCTGATTTTCGTACATTCACATACAAATACGCATCAATACACCACAGAGGGCAACAAGACTCCAAATACTTGAATATCGGTCAGTAAATAATGTACCTGAGTAGTTACCTTTTTTTTAATCCATAAATTAATTTTTTCAAAATTCACACCCTCTTTTTTAGCCGCAAACCTCTATTCCATCGGCGGACAAATAGCCCAAATGGTAGCAGCTTATTTTATCCTAATCGCTTTAGGAATAGATCAAAAAATCCTCGAGTATCAATTTGTATTTTTATTATCATCTATCGTAGCAGTCTTGCCACTCACTATTGGTGGAGTTGGTGCAAGAGAGTTGGTTTTCATCTATAGTCACGAATACATCGGAATTGATAAAAATGCAGCTGTTGCCTTCAGCCTAATCTTCTTTTTGATCTCTGCGATAAGCTCTTTATTTGGTGCATTTTTAAAAATTGATTTTGAAAATGAACAAAAACCCATAAAAAGCATTTAAAGAGTTTTAAACCTATTTTTAGAAGAATACAACATTGAAAATTTAAAATTACATTTTAAATTTTCAATGTAAATTTGATTTTTAAGGATTGAAAATTTAAATTTAATATTTACTTTTACAATCATGATTTATAGAAATATTGCGTTAGAACTAGAAGAGTTACTTCAGGACTTTCCAGCCGTATCTATCTTAGGCCCACGGCAGGTAGGAAAAACTACGCTTGCTCAGGGAATCGCTGCAAAATTAGACAAAGATGCTATCTATCTAGACTTAGAAAGTCCAAGTGACAGGAGCAAACTAGCAGAACCTGAGCAATATTTCTACCTTCACAGAGGCAAATTGATCATTTTAGATGAAATTCAGAGATTGCCTGAACTTTACCCAATACTCCGAGGAGTCATTGACAAAAGAAGAAAAGAAGGCTATCGATATGGACAATTCTTGATATTGGGATCAGCATCTTTAGAATTGATCAAGCAATCATCAGAATCATTGGCAGGAAGGATCGCTTATGAAGAACTCTTCGCTCTCAATCTTTTGGAAGTCCAAAAAGAAGATAATTCACTGGAGAGACTGTGGCTGAGAGGAGGGTTTCCCGATAGCTTCTTGGCAAGATCAAATCCGGCAAGCTTGAGATGGAGAAATAATTTCATCACAACCTACCTAGAAAGAGATATTCCTCAAATCGCACAATTTATCCCAGCAAATAGACTTCGGAGACTTTGGACAATGTTGGCACACCTACAAGGTTCTCAACTCAATATGAGCCAACTTGGTAGTAGTATGGATCTTAGCTCTCCAACAATCAAAAGCTACATTGAATTATTAGAAGACTTACTTCTATTAAGAAGTATCAGACCATGGTTTAGCAATGTTGGCAAACGCTTGGTGAAAAGTCCTAAAGTATATATTCGAGATTCAGGTTTAGTTCATGCATTATTGAATATAGGAGAAATGGAAGAACTACTAAGCCACCCAATTTTGGGATTAAGCTGGGAAGGTTTTATCATTGAAAACATTTTATCCATATTGCCAAAAGGAGCTGAATATTGGCACTACAGGACGTTTTCTGGAGCTGAAATCGATCTTGTCATCACATTTAAAACGAAAGTGATTGCTCTTGAAATTAAGAGAACTTCGAGTCCAAAAGTCTCAAAAGGATTTATTATTTCTTGCGAAGACATCAAGGCAACAGATAAGTTTATCGTATACAGCGGCAACGAAAGCTTTCCCATAAGTAACGAAACAACTGCCACTTCCTTAGCCAATATCATGGATTATGTGAATAAATTGGCTTGAAGGGATCTAGGATTGGTGGGATAAAAAAAGTGTCGGCAACACGAATCCTTCTTTCTCTTAAATTGAACCATTTAGTGTTTGGCGTCAGAAACCAAAGACCTCGCACAAATCTATCTAGCTTTTCCTACCTAAACTATTCTGAATAAATGTATTAATCTTTAAATTAACAATAACTAAGATTTAAAAAATCAAATTATAACCTATCCCAGCTACTACTCCAATGATGATGATCAAAGGTGAGGAAAGCTTGGTGAAATTCAACAAAAGGTAAGTACCTAAAATAGCCAATACATTGAACAAGTTCGCATCCAATGGCTCAAACAGTAAGTAAGCCGCTGCGATTAGCATCCCGCAGCTCACAGCATTAACACCTTCCAATGCTGCACGTACTGGCCTATATTTTTTCAATTGATCCCAAAAACGGATTACAAAGAATATCAAAAATGTACCTGGCAAGAAAATCCCAGCAGCAGCGATAAACCCACCTGTCAACAAACCCATCACGCCATATTCCCTCATTGACAAGGCTCCAACATACGAACTGATACTGAAAGTCGGTCCTGGCATTCCTTGTGAGATTGCATATCCAGTAAGGAATTCTTGAGAAGTGAGAAACTCTTTGAACTCTACAAATTCAGTGAATAAATAAGGCACCAACACTTGCCCTCCTCCAAAAATCAAACTTCCGTTTCGATAGAAATTTTCAAAAAGAAGAACTGATTGATTTTTGGTAATCGCACCTAAAACTGCTGCTAAAATCAATATCCCTGCCCATAAATAGAAATTAGCCCAAGCGATTTTTAATTTCTTATCCCCTTTTTCCTTTGGGTGATTTCTGTAGTTCATGGAAGTTACCAATCCTCCTGCCAACAATAAAATTGGAAATACATAAGGAGAATTGTAAAAGAATGAAACAAACGCAGCCAACATCATCAAAACTGTAGCTTCTGTAGTTTTGACCATTTTGAAAATAGTCTTTTGCGCAGCGTAAATGATGAATCCAATTGCCATGGGTTGGATAAATTTGGCAAAGTTTAGTGCTCCTGGTGTATTTTCTTGTAAAAAGTCAATCAAGAAAGCTGCAGCTATCATCAAAATAGTAGCAGGCAAAATCCATAAAAAAAGTGACAGATAAGCTAAATTTGGACCTCCAATTCGATAACCTATTGCTGAGATAGTTTGTGTAGAAGTCGGCCCTGGTAGAATCTGACATAAAGCATTGAGCTCCCAGAGCTCTTGTTCAGAAATGTAACCTCGCTTCCTCACCATGAGTTCTAAGACCATGGCAAGGAAAGCTTGTGGGCCACCAAATGCTGTCACAGAAAGTAGTAAAACATCCTTCAGGTAAAGATAATATCTTACTTTCTTTACTGTCACCTTATTTCTTCAATCCTAATTCTCTAAGACGTTCGTCCAAAAACTCTCCTGCTGTTGCATCTGTAAATTGCTTTGGATTACTTTCATCTATACAACTTTCCAGACAAGTCAAGTCCATCTCAGACCTTGGGTGCATAAAGAATGGAATGGAGAACCTGCTTGTATTCATCAATTCTCTTGGAGGATTGACCACACGATGTATGGTTGATTTCAATTTTTTATTGGTCAATCTCTCCAACATATCCCCTACATTTACAACCAATTGGTCAGGAAGTGCTGTGATAGGAATCCATTTTCCGTCTTTTCTCAAAACCTGAAGTCCATCTGCACTTGCTCCCATAAGCAAAGTAATCAAATTGATATCTCCATGCTCTGCTGCTCTTACTGCATCTGCAGGAACTTCATCAGGGTTCTCAATTGGGAAATAGTGAATTTGTCTCAAGATTGAATTCCCATACTTTACTTTATCTTCAAAATAATTTTCTGGTAATTCCAAATACAATGCAATGGCCTTTAGCATATTTTTGCCAGCAGCTTCCAATGTTTTGAATGCTTCCAAAGCAATTTCTTCAAACTCGGGCAACTCTGTTGGCCAGATATTATCAGGATATTCGGCTTTGATAGGATCTGAATCAGGGATACTTGCTCTATCTTGGCCCACATGGTAAAATTCCTTCAGGTCTCCTGTATTTCTTCCTTTGGCATGTTCTTTACCTTTGCCCGTGTAGCCACGCTGATAACCAATTTCTGGTTTTTCATATTTTGCCTTCACATCATCAGGAAGAGCAAAATATCTCTTAATAATATCATAAAGGTTATCTTGTAATTCTTTACTTAAACCATGGTTTTTTATAGCAACAAAGCCAATATTATTGTAGGCTTGACCTAGCTTTTCTACAAAAGCTGCCTTTTCATTTACATCTCCAGAAGTGAAATCTGCTAAGTCTAAAGATGGAATTTCGTCATATAAAATCTCAGTCATACGGATATAATTTACCTCGAAAGGTACGGTTTTTTACGCTAAATTTAAATATCTTTAGCTATACCACTAAAAACTATGAAAAACTTCTGTCTCTTTACTTTCTGTGTTTTTCTATTATCACTTAGCTCTTGCGAGTCGAGACGTGAAAAAAAAGAAGAGGTTAAAATCCCAATTACAAAAAGCGACTCCATTTCTTCTCCAGTGCCCGAGATTAGCTTTTATTTTTATGAAGAAAAGAATGACTATCCCGATGCAATAATTGAGATGTTCAGCCCATTGGGCAATCAAGTGTTTAAGCCTGGCAAAATCCCCTTCGAATTTAATATAAAGAATTATCCTTACGGTGAAGGGCTGAGTGGTTTTCAACTCAAATTAATCCTCAATTCAGGAGATCCAATTGGTTATAATATGCCGATATTTCAAAGAGAACTCAAAGAAGGAACATACAGAGCAATTGCATACCTAGTCGATGAAGAAGGGTTGATGCTCAAAGAGTTTGGGAATTATGTGGATAGAGATTTTCGAGTTGGAGAAACTAGACCTTTCCCCTATTCTGCTGAGCCTTATATTGCTGTAAATTTACCTTCAGAAGGGCAAGAATTCACCGCAGAAGAAGAAGTGACTATTGATTTTTTGGTTCTTGGCGGCGAATTAAAATTAGACAAACTGAAAGTTGAAATCTCAATAGATGACATGAAATACGAAATTGAACAAGTCACCCCAGTTAGGATCGCAAATCTCCCCAAAGGCGAGCACAGCATTGCTATTAAACTCTTGCACCAAAATGGCAATGAACTTGATGGACCATTTTCAACAATTAGAAAAAAAGTAATTGTAAAATAAATCGTTTTTTGGCTTTCTTGTAAGATTTGGAAGATGCCTTTTAAAGAACATCCTTATCTTTGCAGCTATCAAATTTAAGACTCAAAGACACATTATATGTTACTTGTAAATACTATCAGGGACAATTTTGAGACCGTATTGGAAGGTCTTCAAAAGAGGAATTTCACCCATGCCGAGGCCACCTTACACCAAGTTTTGGAATTGGACAAAACCAGAAAAGAAACACAGACAGAAAGGGATAATTTACAAGCAGAATCAAACAACATATCGAAAGAAATTGGTGCTTTGATGCGTGAAGGGAGGAAAGAAGAAGCAGAAAAAATCAAATCAAGAACTGCTGAGATAAAATCTCAAATCAAAATCCTTGAGGACAATTACAATAACGTCGAGGAAGATTTAAGGCAAATTTTATATACAATCCCAAATGTCCCTCATATTTCTGTACCATCAGGAAAATCAGCGGATGATAATGAGATCGTATTGGAACATGGCAGCATTCCTGATCTTCCTGAATCTAAACTTCCCCATTGGGAATTGATCAAGAAATATGACATTATCGACTTTGATCTTGGTGTGAAAATCGCCGGCGCAGGATTCCCGGTATATAAAGGGAGAGGTGCAAGATTACAAAGAGGCTTAATCAATTTCTTCTTGGACGAGGCGATGAAAGCTGGCTATACGGAAATACAGCCTCCGATCCTTGTCAACGAAGACTCAGGCTACGGCACAGGTCAACTTCCAGACAAGGAAGGTCAGATGTATGAAGCTACAGCAGACAAGCTCTTTTTGATCCCAACTGCAGAGGTCCCAATTACCAACTTATATAGAGACGTAATTTTGAACGAACAAGACTTCCCAATCAAGAACGTCGCTTATACTCCTTGTTTTAGAAGAGAGGCTGGAAGCTGGGGGGCACATGTTAGAGGATTGAATAGGCTGCATCAATTTGACAAAGTTGAAATAGTGCAAGTTGTTCACCCAGATAATTCCTATGAAGTTTTGGAAGACATGAGTAATTATGTACAAAGTTTACTTCAAAAATTAGAACTACCATACCGTGTTCTTAGACTATGTGGTGGAGATATGGGCTTTACTTCTTCTTTGACTTATGACATGGAAGTCTATTCTGCCGCGCAAGAAAGATGGTTAGAAGTAAGTTCTGTAAGCAACTTTGAAAATTATCAGTCAAACAGATTGAAGTTGAGATATAAAGGCGAAGACAAAAAAACGATTTTAGCACATACTCTAAATGGTTCAGCCTTAGCTTTACCAAGAATTGTTGCTTCCATATTAGAAAATAACCAAACAGAACATGGCATAAAAATGCCAAATGTCTTGGTCCCTTACTTAGGTTTTGACATGATCTAACTCTGGAATTTCCCAGATTTAAAACATAAATCCTTAGAAAACTCTTGATGCTTTTCTAAGGATTTTTCATTTTTTTGACATTTTAAAATTTAAACACATAAAATTTTTTGAAATATTTCATTGAAGTAATTTCTTTTGATCAGAAAAACATAGAGCTATAATTCAGAATATTATTTGGATTATTGGAATAAATCGGTCTTTGCATTTTTCATGATAACGTTTCCGTAAAAATTTTTCATTTATTATCAAATTCATATCATTTTAATGTTTTAATTATATATTTGATAATAATAAATTATTTTCATTGCATTATTTGCAATTAAAGTTATTCATGTATAAGTTTGTATCATCATCTTTTAAAAGATACTCTCCCAAAGTAGCTGGCCTCTATTTTACATGTTCGATAAATCGACACAGAGGTTAATCAAAAAATAAGTATTTCTTAACCCTATTAAATTATACTATTATGAGATTAATGACAGCAATGATTCTTGCAATGAGCATTTCAGTTACAGCCTTTGCAAAACAAAACACACTTGAAGGAACTGTTAAACTTAAAAAAGTAGCAGACAGCAAAGTTCAATTGATTTATGGAATGGTACCGAGTGGTGCAATCACAGTTAAAATCTATGATGATTTTAACACCCTACTCCATACTGACAGAATTCTTTCCAAAAAGGAATTCTCCAAAGCTTACGATTTTTCAAAATTGGCAGAAGGAAAATACCAAATCGGGGTTTTCAACAATTCAGGAGAAATCGATCATTTGGAATTAAATCTTGGGACAGACAGAAAAGTAGAGCCTGTAGTTTTCTCGAAATTGGAAAAAGTGGAAAACAATCAATATAAACTATTGGTAAACTCTCTCCTACCGTCAAATATGACTGTTCTAATTTATGAAAACAATCAATTGGTTCACGAGGAAGAATTATTCAATTCTAAAGGTTTTCAAAAAACTTATATCTTCAACCATAGCAGATCAAATTCTAAAATTGAATTCTTTGTAAAATCAGACAATGGATTCTCGAAACTATTAGCGACAAAATAATAGATTAAATTCAAAAAAAGAGGCGTTTTCTTACCGAAAACGCCTCTTTTGTTTATTTGAAATATTTCAAGTTGATCACTTCCTTTTCGGTAAGGAATCTGTATTTTCCTCTTGGAAGATCTTTTTTGTCAAGACCAGCATAAGTAACACGGTCTAGTGCAATCACTTCATATCCAAAATGTGCAAAAATTCTTCTTACAATTCTATTTCTCCCAACATGAATTTCTAAACCTAAAATAGTTTTGTCTTTTGAAAGCACTTGCATATCATCCACTTTCACATCGCCATCTTCCAATGCAAAGCCTTCAAGAATTGTCTCTTCATCAGCTTTGGTCAGCGGCTTATCCAAAGTTACTTGGTAAATCTTCTTAATTTCATTGGAAGGATGCGAGAGCTTAGCAGCCAATTCCCCATCATTGGTAAATAGCAATAACCCTGTAGTATTTCTATCCAATCTACCAACAGGAAATATGCGCTCTTTACAAGCATTGCCTACGAGCTCCATCACGGTCTTTCTTTCCATTGGGTCATCAGTTGTAGTGATGAAATCCTTTGGCTTGTTCAAGAGCAAATAAACTGGCTTTTCAGGATTGATATTTTTCCCCTTGTAAGTGACCACATCAGCTCTTTGAACTTTATAGCCCATTTCCATGATCGTTTCTCCATTCACTCTGATATCTCCATTTTGGATTAAAGTATCAGCTTCTCTTCTTGAACAGATTCCAGAATTAGAAATATATTTATTCAATCTAATTTCGTCATCATCCTGATTTTTATTGAGTTTTTTCTCAATTCTATCAAAATTATATTCAGGTCTGGGTTCAGCTGGAGCTTCATGAAACTTAGATTTCTGAGACTTTTTTCTAGCAGCCAATTTCTTATCAACATCAGACTTCTTCACCGTTTCAAAAACAGGCCTTTCATCTTTTCCTCTCCCTTTATAAACTGTCTTAAATTCACCTGAATTTAATTTAGGGCCCGAGGTTTTAGATCTTGAACTAGTTTTCCCATAGGATGGATTATTTCTCCCTTCTTGTGGTTTTGGAGTATATTTCTTTTTTGGATAACCTTCTAAGCTGAATTCATCCTTTTTGGCTGAACTTGACTTGGCAGCATCTTCTTTTGATTTTCTTATGGGAGAAAATTTCTTTTCGTAAGGTCCATCTGATTTTTTAAAACTTGATTTAGATCCTCTTTCAGTTTTAAAATCATCTTTTGATCTGGATTTCTTAAAGTCTGAATCCTTTGAAAAATCTTTTTCTCTGTCACTTCTACCTTCTTTGTTGTAAGGCTTACTTGGTTTAGAATCTCTATTAGACCCTTGATTTCTATTATTATCTTTTTTCATTTTTCATGCAACATCTCTGCTGTATTTTTTAGTAAGTCCACTTTAATTGAAAAGAATCTAAGCTCCTGAATTTAAAGGGGCTGCAAAGATAAGGATTATTTCTGATAAAAAGCTTTGATTGCTGCCCTGACAGACCCATGTTTCAAAAGAAGATTTTTGGACTCTTCTTCTTTCAACCCAGTTGCTTCGGCTATCATCCTTGTACCCCTTTTGACAAGTTTTTCATTAGACAATTGCATATCAACCATCTTATTCCCTTTCACACGACCAAGCTTAATCATTACCGATGTTGAAATCATGTTCAGCACCAATTTTTGAGCTGTTCCTGCTTTCATCCGAGTACTTCCTGTGACAAACTCTGGACCTACAATCACTTCAATTGGAAAGTCAACTTCATGAGCTAATGGTGTATCGGCATTGCAAGTAATACATGCAGTCAACAAGTTTATTCCTTTGGCTTGTTTTACTCCACCAATGACATAAGGGGTGGTTCCAGAGGCGGCAATACCAATCACGATATCACTGGCATGAAATCCATACGCACAAATGTCTTTCCAAGCTTGATTTTGATCATCTTCAGCATTTTCTACTGCCTTTCTAATGGCTTTATCACCACCAGCTATAATCCCAATCACGCGATCATAAGACACTCCAAAGGTAGGAGGACACTCTGAAGCATCCAAAATCCCAAGTCTTCCACTTGTCCCAGCTCCAATATAAAAAAGTCTTCCTCCTTGCTCCATCCTTGGGACGATTTGCTCTACAAGAGCAATAATCAAAGGTAGAGCTTTCTCTACCGCAACAGCAACTTTATGATCTTCTTGATTAATATTCATCAATAAAGTGGCAATATCTAATTTCTCGAGATTGTTATATAGAGAATTACTTTCTGTGGTGTTCATTTTTCTTGTGATAAAGTGTGAGGCCTGCAATTGGGCTTTCTAGAATTAAATTAACGTGAACCCCTAGATCAAAAGCAGCATTTCTTAAAATATCACTGTTATGAAAAGCGATTGAACCAACAAAATTCACTTGCTTATTTTGGTAATCATCAAACTTCATTACATATTTTCTGAAAAAATCTTGAAAGGCATTCAAGTACAGCAAATAACAATATGGATCAGCCTTGTTTTCTGTTAGAAATTTACAAAAAGATGCCATGTACCTCCCAGGAAAAGGATTCTTATAAACTTCATGAATGATCAGGTCATAGCTAAGACCCAATTGATCCAATGCTTTTTGATAAATTGAATCAGGCAGTTCATTATAAAGAAAATCCTGCAAAAATTTTTTCCCTATACTAGATCCTCCACCGAAATCTCCCAAAATATATCCTGGTGCAGGCATGGACCTTATGATTTCTTTACCATCATAATCACAACTATTGGAACCTGTTCCAAGAATACAAGCAATTCCAGCCTCATGGCCACATGTGGCTTTAGCTGCGGCAAGCATATCATGTTCAATGATTATTTCTGCTTTAGTAAAAATAGAAGATAGTGCTAAACTTACTTGAGTTTTCTTCGCATCGTTAGAACAACCTGCTCCATAATAAAAAATCTGATCGACTTGATTTGAAGAACTTAAAAGAAAATCCTCTTGGAGCAATTTGATCATTTCTTCTTTTGATTGGTAAGTCGGGTTGAAACCTATCCCACGATGCTGCACAATCGAACCATCATCAGCAATCAATCTCCAGTCTGTTTTACTTGAACCGCTATCTGCTATTAAAATCATTTTCTTAAATCAATTGTCCTATAGGATCAAATTTCACAAAAACTTTTTCGGTATGTGGAGCATCGACAAGTTCCTCAGTCAAATCTTGTCCTGCCCAATGCTCATAATGCTTTCCGTTTTTCCAAAGTCTTGATGCTGTCACATCATAAATCACACCTTTGAAGGCTATCCAAATCTCAGGTCTATCTTGCCCATTTCTCAAAGCAAGTTGCTGCCTTGTATATGTTTTCATCTCAAAACAATTTTAATTGGGCATTGATCCATCTTTCTGGGATTTCACCTGATTGTGCCATTTGGTAATCCTTGTAGCTGCATGGGATTATGGTCGTTCTTTCAAACTTCTCTTGATCATTTTGAGGGATTTCCATCCACCATTTATCACTTCTTTTACTTTTATAAAAGATGATAATGGAGGGCTTTGTATCCAAGGAGACAGTATACTTTATATAGTCATTACTTTTGAAACTTAGACTATCTTTCCTATCATAAAAACCTTCAATAAAATACCAAATCATGGTAGCAATGATTGAGGCTGTTTTATTTCTACTATCATCATAATATGGTTGATAGCCATAAATCCCAAAAGAGCTCAATTTTTCATTCATTCCAGCAAATCGACAAATCTGACAAGCCTCTTCCCCTGTCAATCCAAAAGGCTGAGCATCTGCAGCACCTGGAGCATCGGAAGATTGGATCGCACAAACGTCAAAACTCATCAAATCTGCATTTCTGATTAGGGGTTCAATTTCTTTGAAATTTGCTCTTACATTACCAAGTCTGATATGATCAAAATATAATTTCTCCATCACATTGATTAAGTCCTTGTCCACCAAAAAACTTTGATATGCCAAATGGGAATAATTAAAAAGGAAATTGGGCTGGTGAAGTATGATATTTTGCGTGTGAGTTTGATAAGGAAGCCCATCCTCTTCCATGTCTATTTTGGCGTCAACAGTTACCAGGCTGACGAGTTTCTTTAATTTTTGATAAGAGAGATACTGTCCGTAATCCAAGTCGTGCGATCCTCCAATATAAATTGGAAGGATTTGCTTTTTCAAGAGAAACTCACCAACAGTTTTGAGTATTTCGATAGATTCTTCTAGGGTATCCCCAGAAAGGAGATCTCCAAGATCCACTATCTTATACAATGCTTCACCTTTTTTAAGGTGATAGAGTTTTTCTCTAATCTCAATGGCAGATCTTTCTATTGTATCAGCATGCTTCATCCCTCTTTTTTCGGATAAGCCTACAATCGCAATCTGTACACCTTTTATGTCGGGAAAAGTATCCCCATGAAAATGAATAAAATTAAAGAAAGAATTGTGTGCAAATTTCTGATTGGTGATAATTTCAGGAACTGGCTCAAAGAAAGATTTGAGATTCATAGATTGTTGCTAAGTCTTTTTCAAAAATAAGTAAAAAAATCAGAGTGAAATAAAAAAGTCCCGCTATTGCGGGACTCTATTTATAAATTAACCTCCAAAGTCATCAAACCTGATATTCTCTTGAGGAACTCCCATATCATCTAGAAGCTTCAATACTGCTGCATTCATCAATGGAGGACCACAAAGGTAAAATTCAACTTCATCTGGCTCTGGGTGATCTTTCAAATAATTATCGTAAAGTACTTGGTGGATAAATCCAACATATCCATCACCTTCTCTATCGTCCAAAGATTTTTTGACTTTCCAATTGTCTTCTGGAAGTGGCTCAGATAAGCCTATGTGGAAATTGAAATTTGGGAAATCTTTTTCGATATCTCTAAACTGAGGAGTATAGAACAACTCTTTTTTGGATCTACCACCATACCAATAAGATACTTTTCTGTCTGTTTTCTCTGTATGGAATAAATGGAAAATATGAGATCTAAGTGGAGCCATTCCTGCACCACCACCGATGTAGATCATTTCTCTATCAGTTGGGTTGATATGGAATTCACCATAAGGACCCGAAATGGTCACTTTATCACCTGGCTTTTGAGCAAACACGTATGAAGAACAAACTCCTGGATTTACATCCATCCATTTGTTATTCGCTCTATCCCATGGTGGAGTAGCAATACGAATGGTCAACATAACAATATTTCCTTCTGCAGGATGGTTTGCCATTGAGTAGGCTCTAAACAACTCTTCGTCATTCTTCATCACTAGATCCCAAAGACCAAACTTATCCCAATCACTTTGATAAACATCTTTAGGGTGACCCAAGTCTGGGTGAGGTGTGATGTCCATATCCTTGAAATTGACAGTTATAGCTGGAACGTCAATTTGGATATATCCTCCAGACTCAAAATCTAGATTTTCACCTTCTGGAAGTTTAACTTTAAATTCTTTAATAAATGTGGATACGTTATAGTTTGAAATAACTTCACATTCCCATTTCTTAATTCCAAATATTTCTTCTGGAATTCTGATTTTCATGTCTTGTTTTACTTTTACTTGACATGAAAGTCTTACATTACCTTGCTTTTCTGCTCTACTCAAGTGACCTTCTTCTGTAGGAAGAACTTCTCCACCACCATCTTCTATGACGCACTTACACATTGCGCAAGTACCCCCTCCACCGCAAGCGGATGGCAAGAAGATTTTTTTGTTACCCAAGGTATTCAACAAAGTTGAACCAGCAGATGTCACAATTGGATTGCTCTCATCACCATTAATGATGATTTTGACATCTCCAGAGTTGACTAGCTTAGATTGGGCAAACAAAAGGATAAAAACGAGTAGCAGAATAATCAGTGTAAATGCTACAATCGAGGTAATAATTACTGAACCCATTTAATGATAATTTTTACTTTTAATTTTTCAGTATTTAGTCCCTACTTAGGGAATACAAATATATTTATAAATAGATAAAGAAGGTCAAAATCTATATGAATTTTGCCACTTTTATCCTTAATGATCTTAAGTTGTAACTGATTAATTGTTCAGTAAGTTTAACAAAGTTGTCAATCTGTTCTTCAACTGCCTTCTATCGATGATAAAATCTAAAAATCCATGTTCCAAAACGAACTCAGAACTCTGAAATCCTTTGGGTAGATCTTTACCTATGGTTTCTCTAATAACCCTAGGACCGGCAAACCCAATTAAGGCTCCGGGCTCTGCTATGTTGAAATCCCCTAACATGGCATAAGAAGCGGTAACTCCACCGGTAGTAGGATCAGTTAATAATGAAATGTATGGGATTCCTGCTTTGTCTAGAAGAGCGAGTTTAGCAGAGGTTTTTGCCATTTGCATTAAGCTAAATCCTGCTTCCATCATCCTTGCGCCTCCTGATTTTGAAATCATCAGAAATGGAATTTTCTCTTTTAGTGAGTAATCAATTGCTCTTGCAATTTTCTCTCCAACGACCGAACCCATGGATCCTCCAATAAAGTTGAAGTCCATACAAGAAACAACTAGGTCTAAACCATTCATTTTCCCTACTGCTGTTCTTACAGCATCATTCAATTCTGTCTTGGCAATAGTTGCATCAATTCTCGATGTATATGGTTTGGTATCGACAAATTTCAAAGGATCTCCAGATGTCATATTGGCATCTATTTCCTTAAATTTATTTCCATCAAATAATATTTCAAAATATTCTTTTGACCCAATCTTTACATGGTAATCATCATCGGGACAAACGTAAGAATTATGCTTTAATTCACGTGTATGAATGATATTTCCCTTAGGTGTTTTAAACCACAGGCCATCAGGAGCATCTTTCTTTTCCTCTGTTGAGGTCTTTATTCCTTTATCTGTTCTTTTAAACCAAGCCATAATTTATTCTTGTTAATCCCTGAATATTTATTTCAGGGATTACAAATTTATAGGTTATATCCATTAAATAAAATTACACCAGTAAGTTCCTCAAAGTCAAAACAAGTAAATAGCTTAAAATCAAGCACTAGAAGTGTTGATGGAAAGAGATTATGGAATTTCAATCCTGTAGTTTTTTTTAAATACCTTTTAGTTCGAATTGGGTATTTGTATTCTGCTGAATAAGCATGATATTCAAGGTTGAAACCCCAAATATATCTTCAGACATGAATCTGATCACCTTATTGAGTCTTTCTGCTTTTGTATTGATTGCTGCATATTTCATTTATGGTAAATATGTTTTTAAAAAATTTAAACTTGACAATAAGAATATCACGCCCTCACATCAGCTATCTGATGGTATTGACTACATCCCAAGTAAGCCAATAGTTGTATTGGGGCATCATTTCGCATCTATTGCAGGTGCTGGGCCTATAGTAGGGCCAATCATTGCATTGACATTTGGATGGATTCCTGCTGTGATTTGGATTCTAGTGGGAGGGATATTTTTTGGTGCAGTTCATGATTTAGGTAGTATGGCTGCCTCTTTAAAAAACCAAGGAAAATCTATTGGAGTAATTATCCAAAATAACATCGGATACAGAGGTAAGCAACTTTTTATACTTTTCAGCTTTTCAACCTTGATTCTCATCATTGGTGTTTTTGCAGATATCATCGCCAAAACTTTTGTGAGTAATCCTGGAGTTGCGTCGGCATCTTTGCTCTTTATTTTCTTGGCTGTATTATTTGGGTTTGTAAGTAAGGCTGTTGGAGATAAAAAAATGGCATTCATCATCATTTCCATTATTGGAATCGTCTTGATGTATTACTTTGTGTATTTGGGAATGCTATTTCCAATCGTCCTAGATTATCAAACTTGGATTTACATTTTACTAGCTTATGCATTTATTGCTTCGGTTAGTCCCATGTCCATGCTGCTTCAGCCAAGGGATTATTTAAATAGCTTTTTACTTTATGGATTAATCATAGCCGCGGTTATTGGTGTTTTTATCGCCAACCCTACTATCGTCATGGATAATGACATTCATTTTACTTCTGAGAATTTGGGATATATTTTCCCTGTTCTATTTGTAACTATCGCCTGTGGCGCAATCAGTGGGTTTCACTCTTTGGTCGCTTCAGGAACTACTTCAAAGCAAATAGACAAAGAAGGTGACGCTAAAATCGTGGGTTTTGGAGGCATGCTGATTGAATCTTTTCTCGCAATTATTGCTGTTGCAGCGGTAGTTGTCCTATCAAGAGCGGAGTATCTAGAGAAAATAGACACTTTAGGCCCCGTGCCTTTGTTTGCGAATGGCTTGGGAAATATTATCTCTAGCTTAGGGATATCAGAAGGGTTTGGGATTGGATTCGTTGCATTGACAGTATCCGCATTTGCTTTGACAACTTTGGATACTTGTACACGATTGGCTCGATTCACCTTTCAGGAATATTTCGAAGATGTGAAAAATCCTATCGGTGTGAAGCTTGCAAAAAATCGCTACCTCTCAACAAGTATTGTCATTGTACTTTCTGTTCTTTTATTGACATCTGGAGGATTCAGTGTCTTGTGGCCCATCTTCGGATCCGCAAACCAACTTTTGGCAGCATTGGCATTATTGGCAATCTCAGTTTATCTCATCAGACAAAAGACCAATGCTACCTTTGTCTTGATTCCGATGTTCTTTATGTTTACAGTTACTTTGACTTCCTTGGCATTATTTGCTTGGAAGAATTTCCAAGAGCAAGGATATATTTTAACTGGAATCGCAGTGATACTATTTATTTTATCATTGGCTTTGATTCTTTTGGCAGGGAAAAGTTTGAGAAAGGAGACTAGTCTTTTAGGCTAATCCCCCTAATAAAACATAATTAATCAATACTATTAAATACTTCTTTAACCTTCTTCGGAATCCTCCAAGCCAAATTCATATTGATTAGATAATCTGCAAAAGCAGCATCACCGTGTCTTCGGTTTTCAGGAGTGGACTCAATGATGTCAGTCAAACTTCGTGTTCTATTCCTGATTAATGCCACTGGAACAGTTAAAGTCGTGGTAAAATTACCCAGCATATAACTTATCCTTGGCTCAACAGAAACAATATATCCCGGTCTACGAAACCCATCACTTTCTCCAATCAAGTCTCTTATTGGAATTCCTTCAGCTCTTCCTCCCAATGAAATTCCCAGTCCGTGAAGCCTAGGAATTGGCTTAAAAAGACCTGCTCTAAAAGCAAATTGATCAGGAACACTCATGATTGATTCAGATGCTCTGCTCCTATTTGTCATAGTCCCATTGGTATTTCTTGGATTAAACATATAGAATCCATCATAGTATAAAAAGAAATTAGAGCGCAAATTCCAAATCCCCTGCGCATCTACTATCAGTCCCAATCCACCATCTCCTAACTGAATAGATTGATCAACAGGTCTTACTTCTGAAGTACCATTTGGACCTACATTATAAAATGTGCTTTGAGCATTGTAATCGCCCGTTGGAATTTTGATTCCAAAACCTATTGCTGTATTTCCTTTCTTCGCTTTTTCTGAAGGTAGCAACCAATAGCCAGCCCCAATTCGCATATCTGCCAATCCTTTAGAATAAGTCTTATGGCGTGAATTTCTTCCATGTTCATATAAAGAACTTCTTTCATTGTAAGCAAAAGGCAATGAAACTACAGCATAAGCTCTCTCCGAAATGGCATAACTTACATTGAGATCCACTCCATGCGACCAGTTAATCACTTCGGTATTGTCTGCAACTCGATTTGGGTGCTCTTCTGTACCGCTGAAGTGTCGGAATGACTTAAAATAGCGATAATTTGAGCTAATATTCCATTCTCCTTTTTCAAGGATATTTCCTTGTCCAACTGCATTTCCTATACCCGAAAATTGCCTAATCGCCACGCAACCTTGCGCATGGATTTGAGTTTGTACAAAAAAAAGTACAATCATACCAAGGATTATTGGTAATAATCTTTTCATAATAATTTTTAAGTTAAAATTTGAAATTGTTTGAATATTAAAAATCAATCCATTCAAAATTGGAGAAATACCCCTCCAAAATTGAAGCTTTGGAGGGGATAAATAAGTTGCTGTCTAACCAATTAATCACATGACACCCGATTATCAAAAGATAATCACATTCATATTCTGAGGGTAGACTTTTCATTTTCTTTCAGAAAAATCAACAGAAATACAATATGAAGAGATGATCTATGTACAACAAACCCCTTTGAAAACATAGAATCATCTGCTCAAAAACTGAATTTTAATGAGTGATTATCTAAAGAAAATACCAATTAAGAATGGTTTAACTCAAACCACTTCTGGAGGAGGAGTATTATTACTGAGAAATAATTCATTGAAAGGCGAAAAAATAAATCCTATGTAGTTTTTCTCTTGATTCATGAAAGGTGCAATCACAAAATCTTGATTGGGCTTGGTATAATCCTTTATGAATATTTTTGAAAGTAAAGAATTGCTATTTTCTGTGGGAATTTCATCTGAAACCAACGAAATGATCCATTTTTTCACAACATTATCCAGTTTGTTCTTTGCTGTATCAGGGACATAGACAATTTGTAAGGTATCATTTGAATACTTCTGCTTTACAGCCCGGTAATTTTTCCCGTCTTTTTCAAATGTAGTATTTGTAACCTGAAAATCAGACTGATCTGACATGTATGGAACAGAAATAGGGATCTCCATAATCTCTTCAGTAAACTCTTCAGTTTCGAATATTTTATCAGTCCAATATGATTCTAATCTAAAATTGAGCGAATAATAAAATCCATAGTACCCAAAATGGTACAAAGCAAACACGCTTAAAAGTAATATGGAGATAACTTTTCTCAATCTTAGGAAATTTTAAAATCAAAATAATTAAAATTACCCAAAAGCCACCATATCAAAAGATATTATTCAAAAATAATAGGAGTACAAAAATAAGTAGTGCCAAACCATATATTTTCAATACTTTCAATCTGTTGAAACGATCTAAAAACCAAAGTACTAATACAGGCTTATACAAGCCCAAAATCAATGAAAGGGTACTGAATATAACGAGAATTTGAAGAAAAATATGGATCGCCTCTCTCATAGAAAATAAAAAAAGGAACAACCTTACGGAAGTTCCTTTTTAAGATTCATAAGTTAATTATTTCTTACGCTTGATTTCTTGCATGGTGTAACCCTCAATCGTGTCATCAACAAGGATATCGTTGAATTTCTTAATTGAAATACCACACTCGTAGCCTGCTTTCACCTCAGAAACATCGTCTTTGAATCTCTTCAATTGATCGATCTCTCCATCGTGAACTACAATACCATCTCTGATAACCCTGATCTTATTCTTACGGGTAATGAAACCATCTGTAACATAAGAACCGGCAACAGTACCAATTTTAGAGATTTTGAATATTTCTCTCACTTGGATATTACCAGTGATGATTTCTTCAAACTCTGGTTCAAGCATTCCTTCGATTGCATCTTTGATTTGGTTGATCGCATCATAAATGATCGAGTAATGTCTGATTTCGATCTCTTCTTGTTCTGCGATTTTCTTCGCATTTGGAGAAGGTCTTACTTGGAATCCAATAATGATTGCATCAGAAGCTGAGGCCAACAAAACATCGGATTCAGAAATTTGACCTACACCTTTATGAATGATGTTGACTGACACTTCATCTTTCGACAACTTCAACAAGGAATCTGACAATGCCTCTACTGAACCATCCACGTCACCTTTGATAATAATATTCAATTCCTTAAAGCTACCGATAGCCAATCTACGCCCAATTTCATCCAATGTGATGTGTTTCTTGGTACGCAAACTTTGTTCTCTAAGAATCTGCTCTCTTGAGTTTGCAATTTCTCTAGCTTCTCTTTCTGAGTCATATACTTTGAAAGTATCACCTGCTTGAGGTGCTCCACTAAGTCCCAATACTTGAACGGGGGTTGATGGTGGGGCTTCTTTCAGCTTTTTACCTTTATGATCAAACATGGCTTTTACTTTACCATAGTGTTGACCTGCTAGCATCACATCACCTACTCGAAGAGTTCCTGCCTGCACCATCACTGTAGTCACATATCCTCTACCTTTATCTAGAGATGCTTCAACTACAGTTCCGACCGCATTTTTGTTTGGGTTAGCAGTCAATTCAAGGACTTCAGCTTCCAAAAGTACTTTTTCAAGTAATTCTTCTATACCTGTACCTACTTTTGCTGAGATATCTTGAGATTGGTATTTACCACCCCATTCTTCTACTAATAGATTCATATTTGCCAATTGCTCTTTAATCTTATTTGGATTAGCATTTGGCTTATCAATTTTATTTATTGCAAAAATCATAGGAACGCCAGCAACTTGAGCGTGATTGATTGCTTCCTTAGTCTGTGGCATGATGTCATCATCAGCTGCAACTACAATGATGGCAACATCCGTAATTTTCGCACCACGAGCACGCATAGCTGTAAAGGCTTCGTGACCTGGAGTATCTAGGAATGCGATTTTTTCTCCGGTGTTGGTCATCACATCGTATGCACCAATGTGCTGTGTGATCCCACCAGCTTCATCATCGGTTACTTTCGCTCTTCTGATATAATCAAGAAGGGAAGTTTTACCGTGATCTACGTGTCCCATGATCGTTACGATCGGAGCTCTTGTGACAAGATCTTCTGGGTTATCGACTTCTTCTACAAAATTCTCTTCTTCGTCAGATTTAGTGAACTCAATTTCATAATCAAATTCATCTGCGATAATCGTAATTGCCTCCGCATCCAACCTTTGGTTGATAGAAACGAACATCCCTAAAGACATACAAGTAGAAATAACTTGATTTACAGATACGTCCATTAAAGAGGCTAAGTCATTAGCGGAGATAAATTCAGTTACTTTTAATACTCTGCTCTCTTCTACACCTTCCTCAGATTCTCTACTTCTTTCAGCCTTCTTATCTCTTCTATTCTTTCCTTTCCCTCCACTGGCTTTGCCACCTTGAAGTCTAGCAAGAGTTTGTTTGATTTGATCCTGAATCTCTTTTTGTGTTGGTTCAGCTTTCTGAACTCGACCACCAGTTTGACCTTGACCTGGTCTTCCTTGACCTGGTCTTCCTTGTCCTGGTCTTCCTTGAGGGCTTCTTCTTTCTCTACTATTTGGACCTCCTCCAGCACGGTGACCTCCTTGTGGTTGTCCTGGTGTGGCAGGTCTATTTCCTCCTGCTGCTCCGCCTTTTGCAGCGTCGCTTCCAGGAGTATTTTTATCAATTCTCTTGCGAACTCTTTTCTTTTTATCCTTATTTCTCTCGTCAGAAGAGGCAATTGGCTTTCCTTTCTTTTTAGGTTTGTCCGTTGGCAGTTCTATTTTACCCAAGACTGTCAAACCTTTTAGTGAATCCGCTTTTGCGGCAATAACTTGCTGCGGTGCAGGCTCAGGCTTTACTGGTGCCGGTGTAGATTTCTGTTCTTCTTTTGGAGGATTTTTTTCTACTTGAGTAGGCTTTTGAGGATTAGATTGAGCAGGTTTTTGAGTTTTAGCGTTGTCATTTTGCTGAGGCTTCACAGCCTGAGTGCTCTTTTCTTCTTTCAACTCCTTTTTAGGAGCTTCTTCCTTTTTCTGTTGTGGCTTTGGCTCTACTTTTGGTTTTTCGATCGCCTTTTCCTCTTTCTTAGGAGTTGGAGTAGGTTCACTTTTTGGTGCAAGATCGATTTTGCCTAAGACCTTAATCCCAGGCAACTTAGGTGCTTCAGCTGCAACTTTAGGTTGTTCAACTTTCTCCTTTTCTTGAGCAGGAGGAGTTGGCTCAGGCTTTGGAGCTGGAGCTGGTTCTTTTACTTCTGCTTTTTTCTCTTCTTTGACGGGTTCGGGTTTAGACTCTTCACGAGCGTCCGAATCAGCTTCTATTGTAAACGTTTCGTGATGACGCTTACCTATAGATAGGTGAGATGCCTCTTCCTTCTCTTGGGCGGAGGACTTAAATTCCTTAGCCAGCACACTATATTGATCCATGCTGATCTTAGAATTTGGGTTGTTTTCGACTTCAAAGCCTTTTTTAGCCATAGATTCCACAATCGTAGCTATTCCTACGTTGAGTTTTCTGGCGACTTGGCCAAGTCTCATCATTTTTTCTTCTGACATACGCTAAAAACCTCTTTCTAATTCTTTGGCAAATATAAGACCTATATTTGGGTAATTCGGTCTTTATTTATTGTTCAAATTCTTGTTTTAATATTCTGAAGATCTCGTCAATAGTTTCTTCTTCAAGCTCAGTTCTTCTTAAGAGATCTTCTTTTGTCAATGAAAGAACACTCTTAGCAGTATCTAGTCCTGTCTTTTTCAATTCATCTATTACCCAATCTTCGATTTCGTCACCGAATTCATCAAGTACAACATCTTCTTCATCCTCTATTTCACTCAGCTCTCTGAATACATCAATTTCATAACCTACCAATCGGCTTGCAAGACGAATATTGAATCCACCTTTACCAATTGCCATAGATACTTGATCTGGCTTCATGAATACTGAAATTCTTTTCTTTTCGTGATCGGCTTGAATTGAAGTCACTTTAGCAGGGCTAAGTGCACGCGAAACATACAAGTCAAGATTATCGGTGTAATTGATCACATCAATATTCTCGTTTTGCAATTCTCTGACGACAGCATGAATCCTGCTTCCTTTCATTCCGACACATGCTCCTACGGGATCAATTCTATCATCGTAAGATTCAACAGCTACTTTTGCTCTTTCTCCTGGTTCTCTGACAATTTTCTTAATTGTGATCAATCCATCAAAAACTTCAGGCACTTCGTTTTCAAAAAGTCGCTCTAAGAAAATGGGAGAAGTTCTAGAAAGAATAATTCTAGGATTACCATTCACCATTTCTACTTTGTGTACAATAGCTCTTGCAGAATCTCCTTTTCTAAATCTATCTTTTGGGATTTGTTCTCCTTTTGGAAGAATAAGTTCATTCCCTTCTCCATCCATCAAAAGCACTTCTCTACCTAAAATTTGATACACTTCGGCAGAAATAATCTCCCCTACTAATTCTTCATATTGGTTGAAAAGCAAATCCTTTTCCAAATCTTTGATTTTTTGAATCAAAGTCTGACGAGCCATCATCACAGCTCTGCGACCGAACTCTTCAAGTTCTATCTTCTCATACACTTCTTCTCCAACCTCAAAATCTGGTTCAATTTTTCTTGCGTCAGTCAGACTGATTTTATCAAAATCCCAAATATCTTCAGAATTGTCGTCGACAATTTCTCTAATTCGCAATATTTCAAGATCACCTTTATCAGCATTTATCGTTACGTCGAAGTTTTCATCTGTTTCGTATTTCTTGCGAATCATCGCTCTAAACACATCTTCGAGAATGCGGATCATTGTTGGACGATCTACATTTTTTGATCTTGCAAATTCTGCAAATGACTCTATAAGAACTTTAGCATCCATTTTTTTTACTTAAAAGAGACTAGTACAATTGATTTCTTTATTTCTTCTAAAGTGATTTCAAGCTCCTCTTCGGTGGCTTTCTTTCCCTTTTCCTTCTTTACAACCTTCAATTTGATATCTGAAGGGCCTACTGATAGAAGTTGTCCTTCAGTTTCCCTTCCATCTATTAAGGTTACTTTAAGTTTTCTACCAACATTTTTTAAATATTGTCTTTTCGAATTTAGCGGATAATCTACCCCTGGAGAGGAAACTTCCAATACATAGGCGTCAGATAGCAATTCCTTTGCTTCGATTTCTTCACCTACTTGTCTACTTATAAAAGCACAAGTTTCAATACTTACTCCTTGATCCGCATCGATCAAAATCTTCAACTGAGGCTTGCTCGCATTTTCAATTAGCTGCACCTCTACTACAAAGTGCTCTTGATCTGGCAAATGCTTCTCTACTATTTCTTCTATTGTGCTTCTCAAATTCATATATTACGATATACCATAATGAAAGAGGGGACTGTCGTCCCCTCCATATAATCGGCTAATACGGTACAAATTTAATAAAAATTATTCTATAAAAAAAAACGTCTGAGTTATCAAAATAATATTAAGGTATCTGAATTCAAACTACCTACACTCAAAACTAAAAACATTTCATCTAAGACTTCGATTTTGGTATGCCAATTGCTAAATGTGCTCCAACTTGCTGCTATCTTTCCTTTTAGAATTCAAATTCCCAAATGTAAAATCAGCTATTCGAGTAAAATGAAACATTGTTTCAAAAAAAAAGAGTATAATGATAAGAAATTGCAATTAAGATAATAATTTTGCCTCTCTGCGTTTCATGTTATGCATCTATAATGCTAACTTTAACAAGTTCACTAAAAAATTCAATCAAAAGATATAATGGGATTATTCGATTTTTTTTCCAGTGATATTGCTATCGACTTAGGTACTGCAAACACGCTAATCATTCACAAGGACAAAATCGTGGTAGATGAACCTTCTATCATAGCAATCGATAGAACAACCAACAGGGTTTTGGCTGTTGGAAAAGATGCGATGAATATGCATGAAAAGACGCATGAAAACATCAAAACTATCCGTCCATTGAAAGACGGGGTTATTGCTGACTTCTATGCTGCCGAGCAAATGATCCGAGGATTGATAAAAATGATTCCTGGTCACAAAAAAGGAATGTTCCCACAATCTCACAGAATGGTTATTTGTATCCCTTCTGGAATCACGGAAGTTGAAAAAAGAGCTGTTCGTGACTCTGCAGAGCATGCTGGCGCAAAAGAAGTTTATATGATTTATGAACCGATAGCAGCTGCTATTGGTATTGGCATTGATATAGAAAAACCAATGGGATCTATGATTGTGGATATCGGCGGAGGAACTACAGAAATTGCATTGATTGCTCTTTCGGGAATCGTAGCTGATCAATCTATAAGAGTTGCAGGTGATACTTTTACCAAAGACATCTTAGATTATATGCGTAGGCAACACAATCTTTTGATTGGTGAAAGATCTGCTGAAAAAGTAAAGATAGCAATTGGTTCAGCTTTGACTGAACTAGATGATGCACCAGAGGATTATGAAATCAGAGGGAGAGATTTGATGACTGGTATTCCAAAAGTTATCAAAGTATCTTATTCAGAAATTGCTTTTGCCTTAGACAAATCTGTATCGAAAATTGAAGAGGCTGTCCTAAAAGCTCTTGAAATAGCTCCACCAGAATTATCAGCAGATATTTATGACAATGGTATTCACCTCACAGGAGGGGGAGCCTTGCTCAAAGGACTTGACAAAAGACTTCACCAAAAAACTAAATTACCTATTCACATCGCTGAAGATCCACTCAGAGCTGTAGTAAGAGGAACAGGAACCGCCTTAAAAAATATTTCCAATTTCAGAACCGTTTTGATGAGTTAATGAAGAATGCAGCGCATTTTACTATTCCTATACAGTTTAAGAGCATTTCTTTTATTTGTTGTGCTAGAGGTGATAGCCATTTGGCTAATTGTTTCCTACAATTCTCAGCAAGGTTCGGTTTTTTTTAATAGCTCAAATCAGTTTAGCGCTAAAGTTTTAGGGACGAAAAATAATGTTACGGATTATTTTTCTTTAAGAGAAGTTAACAATCGTTTATTAGACACCAATGCCCAATTATTAGCAGAGTTGGAAATGTATAGAAAACCAGCTGATAGTGCATTTATAGAGTTGGATAGCACTCTTTTGACATCGTTTGATTTCAAGGGAGCAAAAGTTATCAATAATTCCATTAGACTAAACCACAACTACCTTACATTAAATAAGGGATCAAAACATGGGGTAAAACCTGGAATGGGTGTTTTCAACGGGGAAGGAGTAGTAGGAAGAGTAAAAGGAGTCACTGATAATTTTGCAACAGTCATTTCGCTTTTACATACAGAGCTCTTAGTTTCTTCAAAAATTGAGACTTCAGAGGTTTTTGGTTCCATCAAATGGGATGGTATAGATTCAAAAAATGCTAAACTCCTTTATGTCCCAAGGCATGTCAATGTAAAAAAGGGAGATAAAATTGTCACCTCAGGATATAATGCGGTCTTTCCAGAAGGTATTGCTATCGGAAAAATCTCAGAAGTGAGTCAAGGTACAGATACCAATTATCTGGATATTACTGTTGAGCTTTCGACAGATTTTACTAGAATATCTTATGTCTATCTTGTAGAAAATACTATCGAAGAAGAGTTAGATTCATTATATATAAATTCAGAACTGAATAATGAACGCCAATAGGGTTTTTATATTAGTCGGTGGATTTATCATCTACCTTTTGGTACAAATTTTAGTACTCAAAAACCTTGTGCTGTTTGGCTCGGCTTTTTGCTTTTTATATATTTTATATTTGCTATTGCTTCCTATTGAGACAAAAACTATCCCTACGCTGATGATTGCCTTTGTGATGGGCTTGTCTGTAGATCTTTTTTATGACACCATCGGAATCCATACAGCTAGCCTTCTGACCATAGCATTCATAAGAAGGCCTTGGATCAAGATTTTAACACCAACAGGAGGCTATGATGAGGATTTACAGCCTTCTCTCTTGAACTTGGGCTTTGGCTGGTTTACCACATATAGTTTACCACTGATTCTGATTTTTAATAGCTTTTTCTTTTTTATTGAAAGTATGGGTACAGATTTATTTATTCCTGTCGTTCAAAAAATTATAGCGAGTGCTATTTTTGTATTTGTAATGAGTATTATTGTTCAACTGTTATTTTACAGGAGAAGGAGAGGATTATAATGAACGAACAAAGACCGATCACCATCATTGTCGTAATTGTACTGATTGGAATCGTATTGTTGACCAAATTATTTATGATTCAGGTGGCAGATGACAGCTTTTTGAAAAGAGCTGAGAGAAATGCTGTCCAAAGGCTCGTAGATCACCCCTACCGAGGTCTTGTCTATGATAGGACGGGTAAAATAATGGTTTACAACAACCCAATTTTTGACCTGATGGTCATCCCCAAAGAATTCAATGTGAAAGATACAGCAAGTTTTTGTGAGACATTCAATATAGACAAAGAAGAACTCATTGAAAAATATACCGCTGCACGGAAATATTCATCTGTAAAACCTTCTATACTTATCCCTCAGGTATCCACTACCGAATTTGCTAAAATTCAAGATTACTTAATCGATTATCCAGGTTTGTTTGTGACCACCAGATCTGTCAGGTCTTACCCACAAGCCAATGCTGCAAATGCCCTTGGTTATATTGGAGAAATAAGCAGCAGACAACTTGAAAGAGATACCACACAATATTACAGACAGGGGGATTTTGTTGGTTTGAGTGGCTTAGAGGCATTTTATGAAAAAGAACTTCGAGGGGTGAAAGGGGTGAAGTATAAGATGGTCAATGTGCGAGGAATTGACAAAGGCTCCTTTAAAGACGGAGAATATGACACTGCTTCAGTAGCAGGAAGAAATCTTACCTCCACTATCGATCTCGAGCTTCAACAATATGGAGAAAAACTGATGGCGGGAAAAGTAGGATCCGTAGTAGCGATAGAACCCAAAACAGGCGAGATCTTAGCGATGATCTCGGCTCCTACTTACGATCCAAATTTATTAGCAGGATCAAAGTTCGGGTCTAATTTTGGAGTACTTAATCAAGATGAATCAAAACCACTTTTTAATAGGCCTATTATGGCCATGTATCCTCCTGGATCTATTTTCAAAATTGTTCAATCCTTGATAGGGCTACAAATGGGAGTAATAACACCCAATACGACTTATGCATGTAACAGATCCCTTGTAGCTTGCCATAACCACCCTTCTCCAGTGAATCTATTTGGAGCGATCAGGAATTCATGTAACCCATATTACCATCAAGCTTACCGCACGATGATCAATAGAGAAGTGTCGAGTAATACTTTTAAAGATACCGAAATAGGTCTTGATCTTTGGAGAGATAAAGTACTCAAATTTGGCTTAGGAAGTTCTTTGGGAATAGATATGTATAACGAAAGTAAAGGTAGTATTCCATCAAGCAGCTATTATGACAGAATTTATGGTGCTGGAAGATGGAAATATTCTACCATTTATTCTTTATCCATTGGCCAAGGAGAAATGATGGTAACTCCACTTCAAATGGCAAACTTGGCGGCAATCTTTGCTAACAAAGGCTATTATTATACTCCTCATTTGATCAAAGCAATAGATGGGGATAATAACAGAATCAACGAAGAGTATAGAACAAAGAAAGAAGTGGGCGTCGATGCACATCATTTTGATTTGATTCAAGATGCTATGGCAGAAGCCATCTATGGAACCGCTGCAAGAGCAGCCATGAAAGACATTACACTGGCTGGTAAGACAGGAACAGCTCAAAATCCTCAAGGTGAAGATCACTCAGTTTTTATCGCTTTTGCACCAAAAGAAGATCCTAAAATAGCAATCGCTGTATATGTAGAAAATGCCGGCTGGGGAGGTAGAGCTGCGGCAAGTACAGCTAGTTTGATGATAGAGAAATACATCAAAAGAGAGGTCGCTAGATTAGATCTAGAAGATTATGTCTTAGTAGGTAAATTCATGTGATTTGAGACAAGACGATTTATACATTAATAAAATTGATTGGATTTCAATTCTAATCTATGCCGCATTGGTCATCATTGGTTGGTTCAATATCTATGCTGCCGTTTTTGATGAACAAAATGCAAAAAGTATTTTTGATTTATCCATTAATTCGGGGCAACAACTGGTAAGGATAGGTGCAGGAGTTGTTATGATTCTATTAATTATGGTAGCTGATTATCGATTATTTGATAATCTTTCCATGATACTTTATGTTTTTTTTATAGTTCTACTTATTGCTACTCCTTTTATCGGGAAAGAAGTGAATGGTCAGATACTTACAGTTGGTATTGGCTCTATCAGAATACAACCCTCTGAGTTTGCCAAATTTGCTACTGCATTGGCCTTGGCAAAGTTTATGGAACGCCCAAGCTTCGACCTCAGTCAAGTTAAATATCAGCTTCAGGCTCTTCTTATCATCATGATTCCGGTAATTTTGATCATGCTACAACCTGATACTGGCACAGCAATGGTTTATTTTGCTTTTTTTATCATGCTTTATAGAGAAGGAATGCCTCAGAGATATTATGCTTTAGGGCTTACTTTTATTGCAGTTTCACTACTTGCTTTAGCGATAGAGAATAACCTTTACTTGGTGTTTGCAATAGTAGCTATCATTACGATCTTGATATTTTTGGGTAAAAAGAAATTATCAAGAGTTATCTCTTTTGCTGTAATAGGGCTTTTGATGATAGGCTATGTTTACAGCTTAGATTACGCAGTATCCAAACTTCCGCAACATCAGCAAAATCGAATCATGGTCCTATTCAACCCCGACTTAGATCCACTAGGTGTTGGCTGGAATGTTACTCAATCCAAAATCGCCATTGGTTCGGGAGGTTTTCTTGGGAAAGGATACCTCGAAGGGACTCAAACTAAGTTTGATTTTGTCCCAGAACAGCATACGGACTTTATTTTTTGTACACTTGGTGAAGAATTTGGTTGGATCGGAAGTTTAATCGTCATAACTCTTTTCTGCACCTTGTTAATTCGACTTGTTTTTTTAGCTGAGAGGCAAAAAACAAGATTTTCTAGAGTGTATGGTTATTGTGTGATTTCAATATTGCTTTTCCACTTTATGGTCAATATTGCCATGACAATTGGGCTTTTCCCAGTGATTGGAATCCCCCTTCCATTCTTTAGTTATGGAGGATCATCCTTATGGGCATTTACTATTCTTTTGTTTATTTTCATCAAACTTGACTCACATAGAATTCAAATGCTAGGCAGAATGAATTAAAGTAATTATCGATAGAAATCCCTATGAGTAAATTAAACATTTGAATTGTAGCGGATAATGGGTGAAAGTTATCAGTACTTCAAATAAAGTTGAATATTTCGGATACTGAAAATAAGTAAAAAGTGAAATTTAAAAAATGTGATTCTTAGGTTATTAATAAGAAAAAAGCCTTCCAATCAGGATTTAGAATGGAAGGCTTTTGCTTTAAACTAAACTTGATTATTGATAAAGATTATTGAATAACATTTTGAAAGTTCCGTGAGATTGTGCTCTGTAGGTGATTTCAGGGGTATAAACTACAAGTTGACCTTTACCAATAGGAGCAACAAAACCAGTAATTCCATCTTCCAAATAAGCTTCCCCCCAAGCCCATCCACTTCTTAGAGGAGTCTGCGTATCAAACCAACTCAAGGCTTGGATTCCCTGAAGTTTTGCTTCCGGCTTAAGTTTAAAAACAGGATTATTATTGAATAAAACAAAGCTATGATCATCCATGCCCCAGTTTTGATTTACTTCTGTATTGATCCTTGTTTCTAAGACACTTCCAGGGACATAGTATTTTTCTCCAGGCAAAGGATTTTCTGATCCATCTCTTTGGATCTCCACCAAGGCATTTCTCACTGGCAGTTCTAGATGATAGGCCAAAACTGATGCTGAACCTACAGCCACTACTTTCCCTCCATTTTCTATAAAAGATTTCAATTGAGGGATAGATTTATCTGCTGAAATTCCACCCACCATATGACGGTATTCTGCTGGAATTTCTTCTTCGCTAGGTCCTCGTGAACCGCCTCTACTTCCTACATTTGGTATTCCTCCACTGATAAAGAGTATGGCATCATATTTTTTATTCAAATTTCCTTGATCAATTTCCTTTGCAAAGATCAATTCGAACTCAAAATTATACTGTTCTAAAATCCATCTCACCCAACCACTTGGCATAGAGCCTCCATAATAATCATACAAGGCTATTCTTGAAGGCTTGATCGGCATCAAATCACTTGGTTGAGATTTAGCAGATTTGATTTCAACACCGAATTTCTTTCCATAAGCCTCAAGGACTTTATAGCCATCAGATGGAATATAAAAAGATCCAGCAGGCAATCCATCCACAGTCTTTGTTGTTCTAGAAATTTTCACACCCTTTTTCAAGAATTCGTTCGCAATTGCGAAAGCATCGTTGTGGACACTGCTAATCAAGTAGCCATTTCTTGAGTCTGCCAAATTACTTTCTATTGGAGTTTCCAAAATCCCATAGGTCAATGTTTCAAATGGCCCATCAAATCCATCTAAAATCCTATCAAACTCAACTCCCATTTGAAAAGCTAGAGTCCATCCTGCAGCATCATAAGGACGAATAGGAGGTCCTCCCGGGTATTGGAAGTCATTAGGATAATCTTGAGGCTCAAACATATCAATGATATGTGGCCTAAATGCCTGATCTGTTTTTACTATATAAGAGCCCTTAGGGTAGGTTTTTCCTTGAACTTGGAATTGAGAATTTGCCTTTTCGATTCTGATCCCTGTTTTGATCAAAGCATTGATAAACTTCACTGCTGTAGGAAAATCTTTTTGATCTGATGGAATGATAAATCCTCTAGGGTCACGCTTTTCAGGAGCTTGGTAAATACTATCATAAAAAACAGACGGAATTCCCCAACGAGAACTTCCTTGACCATTTGATCTTGAATCTGCATAAGCGGTTTTTATGGCTTCTACTTTTTTTGGAAAAGGTGTCCAATAGTCTTGACTTCCTCGCTGCACAGAGCCTTTAGCCATGCTATACATATTGTATAACAAATGATCTCTATTTCTAGCAGCATAATCCAAAACTGCATAATTTAAGGATACTGAATAATCTATGGATTGCTGATATTTCCATGTTGCCTGCGGAGTAACAGGGAATGGTGTATTGGCATTTGGAACCAATCTATCGGGAACCAATGGAATTGATTCAGGATTTGGCCCTCCTACGATTTCTGTGAGAATTCCTATGATATTGTGATAATGTGTTGTAGTTCTCAAACCACCATTGTACCAAGTAGAGAAAGAAGAACCATTCATTCTTGTAAATCCAGGTTTATTTTCGGCATTTAGCCTGTTGTACATCGCTGCTCCAACTGCATCAATCCCTGTTACCATCATCGGATCAAACACATAATTGAATGGATCTCTGTAAGGAGGGCCAGCCAAAACAGAACCTGCTGGTCCTCTTTGGTGGTGATTATACATCACTTGAGGAATCCATTCTACAAAAAGCTGATGCCCCATATTTACAGATTCTTTCATATTTTGGATATAAAAGTCCCTATTGTTGTCATGACCAATGTATTTTTGATATAAAACAGGAAGACCTGATAAACTTCTCTTTTCAGGTTCAGGGTTTCTCATATACCAATTCCCTATTTTTTCATGTCCATCTGGGTTTGCATGTACAAACAAAATGATTACATTTTCGAGTATTCTTTGATTTTCTTTATCATTTCGAGACAAAACGTTATAAATCGTCTCTGTCAATTGATGCGTTCCAACCGTCTCTGTCGAGTGCAAGCCACCATCAATCCAAACCACTGCCCTTCCTTCATCTGCCAAAGCTCTAGCCTCTGCTTCAGTAAGCTTTTCAGCCCGAGCCATTTTCACAGAAATCTCTTTGAATCTATCCAAATTCTTATGATTCTCAGGTGAAGTAACGATCATCATCCATTGGTCTCTACCCTCTTCAGTTTTGCCAATAGAAACTAATTTCGCTCTATCCGAAATCTCTGCTACTTTTTTGAAATACGCCTCTGTCTGAGAATAATTAGAGACATGATAATCCTTGCCCATTCCGAAACCAAAATGTTCCTCCGGAGTTGGGATTTGTTGCCCAAAAACAGCCTGAGCTGATAGAATCAATAAGCCTAAGAGAAAAATCCCTATTCGGCTAGTTGTGGGTGTTTGTTTTATCATAATTGTTTGTTTGAGTAGAAATTGGAAATTCCTCAGGTCAAAAATCAACAGACATCGATTCTATACTAGGATTTCAACCAAAAAGTAGTCAATTGAACACATCAAACAAAGCCGAGTATTAGAAATGGTAGATTACATGGATAAATAGAAAATAGAACAGTTGAGAGTGATCTCAATTTGAAAAAAAACAAAACCTTCACCGAAGGTTATCGATGAAGGTTTAGATTTGAAGTGTAAGAAAGATTATCCCTTTTGATCAAATTTTCTAAAAATAAGTTGTAAGAATTCCTCTACAGGTTCGGAATTTTTATCCCAGTTCAATTCACCTACATACCTTTCATTGACCAAAGAAATTGCCTCCATAAAACTGTCACATTGATCTATAGATTTCAAAGCATGCTTCATCAGATCAGGATTCCCATCAAACAGTTCTTTGGTAAACATAAACCTTTGGTTGATTCCAATACTTTCAGATAATTCGCCAATAGTGCTTTTCATGACACTGTATTGCTCTGACTCAAATTTTGCCCAAGCTTGTAAAGGATCAATTGCACGATCAGAATCAGCAACTTTGTAGACTTTCTCAGCGACTTCAACTTTTTCTACAAACTCAATTTCTTTTTCTGGATTTGAGGAATCTTCATTTTCTGGCACTTCTGGTTTTTCAATAGTTTTTTCTTGTTCTTCAACTCCTACTTTTGAATCCACAGATTGTGCTCGATCTTCAGCTACAAACTCGTACAAAATATCAAAATCTAAGTAGAGCGTTTCCTTCAATTCAGAAAGCAATTCTTCTGCTGTTTTCAAGTGATCTTTCTGCTGATCAAAATTTTGAGTGAGGGCAGACAAATAAGCTTCTTTGGTTTGACTTATCCCCGCACGATCTATCAAGTTTTCAATTAAACTCAGATGCCATTTATAATACTTCTTATTCTCCTTCAAAAAATCATTGATTTTTCCTTCAGCAGATTTTTCAAATTCATTTCTGAAAAAAGACAATGGCTCAAGCGCCACAAGAATAGAAAAAGCTACAGCCTCAGTTAACAAAGGCTCAAAATTTTCTCTTCCTATCTTAATTGATCTTGAGAGTACGTTCATAAATTCGTTTAATGCTCGATGAACATTATTATCTCTGTAGTCAAAATAAGGATTACTTTTCAGTTTTTCTAACTCTGCATGCCAAGCCTCAAATAAAGATTTGATTATAAAGAAATTCACTTGCTTAGAAGGCGTAAGGTTTAGAATTTCTGTACCAGTCATGTACTTTTTTGAAGAAAAGTATTGATCGCAAACTTTCTTAGAGAACTCTATAGCGTAGTTTTCTAAATATTTGCTATTAATTTTGACACTCATAATTTGAATAATTTAGTATTAAGTGGAGCAGAAATCATGCTGAAAATTATTATTGAGAATCTAAATAACAAAGAAATTATTTCTCAAGAAAATAAGCGCAAGGTTATTGAGATAATTCACGAAAACTTCGTCGATTGGATGCATGCTTGTGGCAAAAAAGGAAGATGTACTACATGCAAAATGATCATCACTGAGGGTATTGAAAACCTTGGTCCTTTGACCGAAAGAGAGGAATTTTTTAGAGAAAAAGAAAGATTAAAACTGAATGAAAGATTAACTTGCCAAGCAGAATTAAAATCAGGAACACTAAAAATCAGAGTGGCAGAGGTCAATAAATTTCCACACATGGAATATAGTGATTAGGAGGTTAGAAGATCAGAAAAATTAAAAATTGGAAGATTGGTCTTGCTAAGTGGATGTAAGGTTGCAAGGTTTAAAAGTTGAAAAGTTGGGGAGTAGCGAGTTAGGTGGTTAAATCTTTTGTCTTGATTCTTGTGTCTTAAATCTTGAGTCTCACGTCTAAAATCTCACTCTAAAAAGAAAAAATGTTTATAGAGCCGTTTATCAGTATAAAGAATAAAAAAGATAAGAAGGGTCACATTGAGGTGATTTGTGGATCAATGTTCTCAGGGAAGACTGAAGAACTGATTCGCCGATTGAACCGTGCCCTGATTGCCAAGCAAAAAGTTGAAATTTTTAAGCCGTCCATTGATAAACGATACCATGAACTTGATGTCGTCTCTCACAATGAAAACGCCATCCGATCAACTCCGGTTAACTTTGCCGAAGATATCCTTTTGCTTGCAGGTGATTGTGATGTGGTAGGAATAGATGAGGTACAGTTTTTTGATAATCATATCGTGCATATTGCCAATGTTCTTGCCAATGGCGGAAAGAGAGTTATTCTTGCAGGTTTGGATATGGATTTTGAAGGCAAGGCATTTGAGCCTATGCCACAACTGCTTGCTATCGCAGAATATGTCACAAAGGTTCATGCGATATGTATGAAATGTGGAGATTTGGCTTCTTATTCTTATAGACTTTCAGATACGAAAGACAAAGTGATGTTGGGAGAAAAAGACAGCTACGAGGCAAGGTGTAGAAAATGCTTCTATGAAGAAAAAAATTAATCCGGCTGATCAATGAAGCAAAAAATCAATTCAAATCACTTCCAAAAATTAGAATTCTTCGATAAATTCTTGAAAGGAAATCTCGATTCTCTTTGGAAAATTGTAGGTATATCATTGATTTTTGTCTTGATCCCTTTAATTGCTTTTTCTCAATCAAATATTCCGGTAGGAACTTGGAAAACCCATCATTCCTATCTCGACCCCGCAAAGTTAACTGGGTCTGATCAGACTATTTTTCATGTTGGAGAAGAAAGCTTATTTTACTTTTCCATCAGCTCTCAGGAAGCTAATCCTATCACCAAAATCGATGGCCTGTATGGACATGATTTTACCACGGCCACTTTTGATTCACAGAGTAAAAAACTCATTCTAGCTTATTCAGATGGAACCATTGATCTAGTTGGAGAAAATGATATCATCACAATCAACACCTTGCGCAATAATACGCAACTAGAAAGTAAGCAAATCAATTCTATCAAAATAATAGATCAGAATGCTTTTTTGGCTGGAAATTATGGGATTGGCATTATCGATGCTCAATCAGGTAGGTTCATAGATTCTTATATCAATATTGGAACAAATGGCAGCTCTATTCCCATCAATGACATTGCGGAAGCTGAAAACAGCTTCTATTTAGCCACTGATTTGGGAATCTTAATTGGAAATAAAAGTACAAACTTGAAGGATTTCAGAAATTGGACATTAAGCAATTCTGCCATTTCAGGTGGATTTAAAGAAATTGAACGAATAGAAAATTCATTGATCGCATTGGGAAATGATACTAACCTATATTTAGTAAGAGGAACTGATGCGGAGTTGATTTTTGGTACTGAAAATAGCCAATCATTGAAATCTTTTTCTTCCGGTCTGTATTTCCAAAAAGACAATAAAATATTCAAAATTGAATCTAGCGGTTCATTTCGAGAAGTATATGCTTCATCAAGCAGTTTTTCGGATTTTCACTTGATAGATAATGACATCTACTTGAGTGTGCCAGGACTAGGAATCTTAAAGTCCTCTGATGCTACTTTCTATTCTCCAACAGGTCCTAATACAAAAATACAGCACTTCGGCATTGATGAAAATATCATTTTTGCATTCCCTACTTTCAGAGATATTTCTGGGGGAGTTCGCCAGTCTTCAGGGGCTGCAAGTTCTCAAATTGTGGAAGGGATATGGCAAAGGCTTGATTTTCCAGAACATGCTATAGCTTCACAATCATTAGGAGAACTGCAATACATTGCAACAAGAGGTGATGGACTTTGGCTTATAGAAAATGAAAGCCTTTCAAAAATTTCACTTCAAGGACTTCCCGAAAATGCCTCTATTCGTTTGCTCCAGAAAGACAATATGGGTCAAATTTGGGTGGGCATAGAAGATAATCTGAGTAGATTGTTGAAGATTCAAGCAGATGGATCTATTGAAAATGTTGCTGTTCAAGGGTTGAATTTTCCTCAAAAGATCCAAGTCGATCCAGCAGGTAACCTGTGGATTTTACAATCAAACAATTCTGGATTTACAGTTTTGAGGGTTTTCAATGAAGACTCTGGCTTAAACAGAGTAATATCCACAGCAAATAATCAAGGAGGATTACCTAATGGTGTCATACAAGATATAGGATTAGATCGAGAAAATAGACTTTGGATTGGATTGAGTACTGGAATTGTTTTTATACCCAATGCTCCATCAGTAAATAACAGTTCTTCCATCAATGCCATACAACCTTTATTCGAAAACGCAGCTTTATTAAATGGTGAATCCATAACTGCAATTGCTACAGCGCCGGATTTGAGTTTGTGGTTGGGAACGGCTACAAATGGACTTTGGAACTTCTCCGATCAGGGGACTGTACTTTTAAATCATTTTACCAGACAAAATAGTCCAATCTATTCAAATGAAATTGTCAATTTAACTTTTGATGATCGTTCTGGGGAATTGCTAATTGTTCTTCCTGAGGGAGGGATTACTTATAGAACAGGAACAATTGGCTCCTTTGAAACTTTAGAACCCTTAAAAATTTATCCTAACCCAGTAAGACCTGATTTTAATGGACTTTTGAGTATAGAAGGTCTCTCAGATTTTGCTGAGGTAAAAATCACAAATTCATCGGGAAGAGTTGTGCTCTCAAAACAAGTAAGAGGAGGCAAGTTGTCTTGGAATCTATTAGATAATTCTGGGAATAGGCCTCTTTCCGGTGTGTATTTAGTATATGTCAGGGATGAATTTGGAAGAGAGCGCGTGGCAGGAAAATTTGTAATCATCTGATGCAGAAAAAAACCAAAGGTGTAGTCATTTCCTATATTCGATACAAAGAAACATCGATTATTGTAAAAATTTTCACAAGAGAATTAGGTCTAAAATCCTACATCATCAATGGGGTAAGAAGTAGCTCTGGAAAATCCAAGATGGCGCTTTATCAACCGCTCACCCAATTAGACTTGGTTGTGTATGATAAAGAAGGAGCAGGTTTGAATCGGATCTCAGAAGCAAAATTACAACTCCCCTATCAACTTATTCCGTTTGATTTTATTCGCTCAGGAATAGCGATGTTTGTGGCAGAAGTTTTAGCAAAATCGATTTTTGAGAATTACCAAAATGACCAATTATACGATTTTCTTGAATCCGCTTTGGCACATTTAGACAGTCAAGAGGTAAAGCTAGCGATCTATCCGATTGTATTTCTTTTAGAAATGTCTAATTACCTTGGCTTTGCACCAATTGATTCTGCTTCGTTTTTTGATGAAATCATACATGAAATTAAATCTCAAACCCAATTAATTTCGGAAAGAGATGCACTTGATTTGTTGATTCGTTCGTCATTTTCATGTGAGCAAACCATTCCATCAAGTGTCAGAAAAGTGCTTTTAGATCACTTTTTGGTGTTTTATTCCCAACACTTGGAAGACAGTAATCCTTGGAAATCTGTAAAAGTCCTTCGACAGTTGATTTCTTGAGAAAAAAGTCATTCTGCCAAAAATTTGCGTATGTAGAATGTATGGTGTAATATTGTGGCGTAACAGTATTTCAAAATCCTCTCCCCGTGGATTTTATACTTTCCTGAATATATTTTTAATTCAGTTCAGTAATACTCAATAACAGTTTATCAAAACACATCTTTAGTAAATTAATCAACATCATAAGCTTTTTATGTATAACATAGAAGAATTAAGAATCAGACTTCTTTCTGAATTGAAAGACATTGCAGAGGAGTTGGGAGTAAAAAATTTTAAGACACTTAAAAAAGACGATCTGGTATATGCAATATTAGATCAGCAAGCCATCACCCCAGAAAAGGCACTTCCCAAGAAAAAACCATCTGTAGCCGAGGTTGAACAAAACCAAACCGAACAGAAAGTTACTGAAACCAAAAAATCTGAATCACCCAAATCAGAAGAAGGAGACAGCAAGCCGAAGTTTAGAAGACAAAATGTAACCGAACTTCCAAAAGAAGAAGCTAAAACAGAAGATAAGGTCACAGCTCGTGAAAAATCTCCAAGAGAAAATCAACCTAAAAAAAGAGAGCACTCGAATAACAAGGAGGATAATCCAAAAAGAGAGCAAGAGAAACCGAAGGCTGAACCTTCTATAGAATCAAAAAAATCAATTCCTTCTGCTACAACTGACGAAGAAAAACCAAAATTTATCAGACCTAGAAAAAGGGTTATCGATGAAATTGAAGGTGAAAAACCCGCTTCTTCTACTCCAGTACAAGAAACAGAAGTAGAGCTTCCAAGAAGAAAAAACATCAAAGATATCGAAGAAGCACATATTTCTTCAGCAGAGGTAGTTCCAAACAAGAGAAAAACTTATGTAAGTCCTAAGGAATTTGAAGGCATCATCGAAAATGAAGGTGTACTTGAGATCATGACAGAGGGCTACGGCTTTTTGAGATCTTTAGATTACAATTACCTCGCATCTCCGGATGATATTTATGTATCACCATCACAAATCAAACTTTTTGGTCTTAAGACAGGTGATCACATTAAAGGAACCATTAGACCACCAAAAGAAGGAGAAAAATATTTCGCACTTCTAAAAGTCATCACGGTCAATGGAAAAACTTCAGAAGAAATCAGAGATAGAATACCTTTTGAGTATTTGACTCCACTTTTCCCAGAGGAAAGACTTAACCTTACGACAAGAGCTGATAATTACTCTACAAGAATTCTTGATTTATTTGCTCCAATCGGTAAAGGTCAAAGAGGTATGATCGTCGCTCAACCTAAGACAGGTAAGACCGTTCTTCTTCAACAAATCGCCAATGCTATCTCAGAAAATCACCCTGAGGTACATTTGATGATTCTTTTGATCGATGAAAGACCAGAAGAAGTAACAGATATGGCAAGATCCGTAAAAGCTGAGGTAATATCCTCGACTTTTGACGAGCAAGCTGATCGTCATGTGAAAGTAGCTTCTATCGTACTAGAGAAAGCAAAAAGAATGGTGGAATGTGGTCACGATGTTGTGATTCTACTCGATTCCATCACTAGACTAGCAAGAGCTTATAATACAGTCGTACCTTCATCAGGAAAAATCCTTTCAGGTGGTGTGGATGCCAATGCTTTGCATAAGCCTAAGAGATTCTTTGGAGCAGCAAGAAATGTAGAAAATGGTGGTTCATTGACTATCATCGCTACAGCCTTGGTGGAAACAGGTTCTAAGATGGATGAAGTGATTTTTGAGGAATTCAAAGGAACTGGAAACATGGAACTTGCACTAGATAGAAAACTATCTAATAGAAGAATCTACCCTGCTATCGATGTACCAAGCTCAGGCACGAGAAGAGAGGATTTATTGATGGACAAAGAAGAAATGCAGCGTGTATGGATACTCCGCAAGTTGATGTCTGATATGAACTCTCAAGAGGCCATGGAATTCTTACTTCAGAGAATGCGTGGAACAAGAGACAATGCTGAGTTTTTGATCAGTATGAACAGCTAAAAAACGACCTGTTTTAAAAAGCTTATAACCCCTATCATTAACTTGGTAGGGGTTAATTTTTTCTAAAAATAAATCAATTTATTTTTCTAAGAAATTAGTAGAATGAATCTAGCTAAAAATTTGGATTTTGCATACTTAAAACCGCTTTGTAAACTAATAAATTGTTTAGCATTTTTTCCTATATGATATTTGCTTTCAGAAGGTTACACCCTATGGTCAAATCACTTTAAAAAATTCAAACCCAGGGAAAGTTGAAGATTGATTTTACAAATATCAAAGCAATAAATTGGACTAAGAAGTTTCATTCTTTGGGAAAGGCTTCTTTGATTCTATTTTTATTGTTTTTGATTGTCAAAATTGATGAAAGCCATGCTGAAGGCTCTGGGGATTGGGGCACCGCAACAAATCGACAAAGTATGCTTTGGGTACCGGGAAACCAAGCTGTGTCTGGACTGACAGTAAGAGGGTCCATGATGGTTCCTTCAGGAACTCCTGGTTATAATGCAGGGCATCGGTTGTATGTTTATGTAAAACAAGGCGAGACCGTATTTTGGGGATTTAGAAGAAGTGGATCAACTGGAAATATTCGAGTACGATGGTTTTATGATGCAACTTCTTCCGGTTTTTTCCCGCAAGGAACTACAGGTACTTCCAGATCATTTCATGGAGGTTACGAAATCAATCCAAGTGATGCAGGCGGTGGGTTTGGCCGTCCTGCCGATGAACTTGCCGCACACACTGGCCCTACCCAAGTCACTGGTACAGGCTATACAGGCCTGTCATTTATCAATGATACTGGAGCAGATAGAGCTTTTTGGGTAGAAATTTCTGGGACTGACGATTTAATCATACCCAGTGGATTCAATATAAACTTTTGGGACATCACTGCGGCATCAGGGACTCCTGAAAACTATACTGAACAGAAAGGCAGGGTTTATTCGAGATATTGGAGCACTTCGAATTCTAGGTCTAATGCTGCTCAAAACAATTTAATGATTCAAAATAAAGGGCAAGCAGATGCTTATTCATTTCACCAAGATTTTGGATTCTATGTACCCATAGACAATACCTACACCGCTGCTACAAATGACTATTTTGTCAAGCGAATCAAATTTGACGGATCATCTGGCGGATGGACTAATTTTTTTGCCAATCAAGATGGACCAAGGAATCACTTATCATTTGAAGAAAATAGAAAGTCCATAGCTGGCACATCCTCTAATAATTACCAATACCCGTTATTTATCAATGACCCCGATCCCAGTATCTGGGCTTCTACTACTCCGCCGTCGGCTGTTCTGGATATCATTTACAGTGAGAAAGCTGCGCCTGCGACAGGTGGAGAAGCAAACGTCAACATTAATATTAGCTTACCAGCCATTGTCGATATTTTGATCGACATCAATGGAAACGGAGAATTTGACAATACGGATGTCATTCTTTCTGCCATCTATGAAAGCCCTGGAAATTATACGATCTATTGGAATGGCGAAGATGCCAATGGTGTCGAATTACCAAGTGGTGGAGAAGTGAATTTTATTGCTTCCGTGGCTTTTTTCCCTGTTCATTTTCCAATTTATGATTTGGAGCAGAACCTTGGGATTGAAGTTACAAACATCCGCCCTGGAGCTTTAAGTAATGAGTTTATTTTTGGGATGATTCAAATATTTCCAGAACCGGATTGACGCCATCCGATAGTCCTCAATCTATTGCTGTGAATGTAACTGGAGTAGAGAGCCCTGAACATATTTGGTGGGCAACTGGGGATAATGGGTTTAGTAATAATAAAACCATCAATACTTGGACAGCTTCTTTCTACAGAGTCGTCGAAAGGACAAGTGGATTCACTTTTCTTTCTATTTCAGGAAATGTATATGAAGACATCAATGCCCTTTCAGATAATACTGTAAACGGTACAGGGGTAGATTTAACAAATCTGTATGCAGTTTTAATCAATGATTTGAATAATGTGGTCAGTTTTACCACTGTACAATCAGACGGTACTTTTGTGATCAATGATGTTCCAAATGGAACTTTCAGTATTATGCTGACTACTCAACTTCCGACTTTGGGGCAAATTGCTCCAGATTTAGTACTTCCAAACTATTATGAAAGCACTGGGGAGTTTTTGGGTATAGGAGAGGGGCATGATGGATTAGTAAATAGTATTCTTCCCAATATCGTGGTTGATAATGCATCCCTCAGCAATGCAAACTTTGGAATACGTCTCATAGAATATGACTTAGTAGCAGGAAAGTCTGTTTCTGCCATGAAACCAGAAGTTGGAGATGAAATTATTTTTACAATAACTGTTGAAAATCAGGGGCATAGTATTGCTAGAGAGGTAGTGTTAGAAGAAAATATGCCTGTTGGATATTCGTATGTCAGTCACACAGCTTCTCAAGGAACTTATGACCCCCTTTCTAGTCCTGCAATATGGGATGTAGGAATACTTGAGAGTTGGGAAACGGCAACTTTAACTATTGTAGTCGAAGTGCAAGATGCAATAGATTATTTCAATTTTGTAGAGACATACAGCAGCACACTAATACCTGAAACCCGTGATGACAACAACTATGCAAGTGCAACAACAGAACCCATTTCAGAGCTTCCAGTTGATTGGTTGAAATTCCATGGAAAGCTAGAGCAAGAATCTGTTCTTTTAAATTGGGCGACGGCCAAAGAGCGTTACAGCGATCACTTTTTGGTACAGCGATCTAAAGACATCCAAACATGGGCAAATATCGGAGAAGTTCAGGCTTTTGGGTTCACTGATCAAGTTACCCAATATGAATGGATTGATACCCTTCCTAGGATTGGGATCAATTATTACCGCTTAGCTCAATTTGATTTAGATGGCAGTTATAATTTATCCAAAGTCATCCGAGTGGATTTTAGCCCTACTTGGGATATTAAAGTTTTTCCAAACCCTTTTACAAATCAAATTATAATAAAAGGAAAGGATTTGAACCAATTTAATTGGAGTTTATCAGATTATTCAGGAAGAATTATCCAGAATAGTGGTTCAAAAAGCACAACGAATGAAGTGAATTTAGAAACTGAAAAGTTAAAGGCAGGTTTGTATTTCATTAAGTTACAAAATGATACGAATACGTTTGTTTATAAGCTTAAAAAGAACTGATGATAAATTCCATTAAACAGTATATTAATTACATTTTTTAGTAAATAAAATACGGGAAAATTCTTACAAATAGACACTATCCCGATAAGTGTGTAAACTTTAAATTATGATTTTATGGTCAGGTTTCAAGAAGCCTGACCCTATCACCAAATATAAGCAGGAAACTGTTAAGAATAGTGCCCCAGTCCCGAATGGGCATAGTCCATTTTTTCGATGCTTCTCTTGCAGCGAGGAAAACAGACTTCATAACAGCATCATCTGTTGGGAAAGAGAGCTTGTTTTTGGTGTATTTTCTGATCTTTCCATTCAGGTTTTCAATCAGGTTGGTGGTATAGATGATTTTGCGGATTTCAACCGGGTAATCGAAGAAAACGGTGAGTTCATCCCAGTTGTCCCTCCAGCTTTTGATTGCATACGAGTATTTGGAGTCCCATTTTTTGGCAAAATCGTTAAGAGCAGCCCATGCGGCGTCCTTAGTAGGGGCGGTATAAATTTCCTTCATATCCCTAGTAAAGGCCTTACGGTCTTTCCATACGACATATCTACATGCATTTCTGATCTGGTGGACAACACATATCTGGGTGACTGACTGAGGGAAGGAGGCCTTTATTGTATCAGTAAACCCGTTCAGGTTATCAGTTGCTGTTATGAGAATATCTTCAACCCCTCTGGCTTTCAGGTCAGTGAGTACCCCCATCCAAAAAGCGGAAGATTCATTCTTACCAAGCCAAAGGCCGAGTATCTCTTTGAGGCCGTTAGTTCTGAGGCCAACAGCAATATAAACGGTCTTATTAACTACTTTGGAGTTCTCCCTGACTTTGAAGGATATACCATCCATCCAAACGATCAGGTATACAGGGTCAAGTGGCCTGTTTCTCCATGCAACAATATCCTCCGCTACGGCACTGGTAACCCTTGAGATGGTGGAAGTGGATACATTGATGTCATAAAGCTCCCGGATCTGCTCTTCGATGTCCTGGTTTGACATTCCCTTAGCATACATGGATATGATCACGTTTTCAACGCCCTCTGCCATCCTTTTGCGTTTGGGCACAAGGGCAGGCTCAAAGCTGCCGTCCCGGTCTCTTGGGACTTTGATTTCAGCTTCTCCAAAGGAGTTCTTTATGGTTTTGCTGGAATGGCCATTTCTTGAATTGGAATTATCGGAGTTCTGATGCTTTTCATAACCAAGATGGGCATCTAACTCGCCTTCAAGCATTTTCTCGACAGCTCTTTTCTGAAGCTGTTGAAGAAAGGAATTGAGCTCCCCTGCAGTCTTGAACTGCTTGAGGAAATCATCATTTAATAGATCTTCTTTTTTCATTTTTGCAATCTGTGTGTTAAAGGTAAGAAATTGTCCACACACAGATCGGGTATTCGCCTACCGCGGGTTCCTCAAATTCTCTGTGCGATTTCTTCTAAATCACACAGAGAATTTCGAGGTATAACTTTAACTTCGTAAGTAGCTAAACCAACTTACACAGTTTTTGTCATAGTCCCTACAAATAACAATTCTCTACTTATATTCGTGTGCCTTAGTAATTATTGGAAACATTCACCCCATTTCAATAGTTATATCACCACTTTATGCGTAAAAATTTCTTGATTAAAACTCGAAGTGTCTTTGCACTAATACTTCTCTTATGTGTTATTTTTTCAGTTGAAAGCTTTGGACAGACTTGTCCTACCTGTACTCCTAGTACTAATGTTTCATTAACAACTGGTGGAACCTTAGAAAACCCTATTTCCTATACGTTTGGGAATAACAATAATAATAGTGGGGCATCCAATCAAATTTTCGGATTTTCAGGTAATGGCTTTTATAGATGGTCTACAAATAATACAATTACTATACGAGGTTTGGTAGTAGAGTCAGGTGTTTTTATGACTCTTGGTACATCAAGAAGCAATGGAAATACCGAGGCATTCAGTATTGAAGGTTTATCAGCTACCAATAGAGGTTGTATAATTGTTAAAAATGGTGCAACCTTAAATTTAGCATGGATTTCTGAACTCAAATATGTAGATGTCTGTGTTGAAGAAGGAGGGAAGATTATTTTTGACTCAGAAAATGACAATAGTGGTATAAAGAATAGTTATACTTTTGATGGAGTAACAATTAATCTTCAAGGTCCTGGTGCAAGTCTAGAGTTTGGGGACTCTGAAATTAAAATAGAATCTGGACTTGATATTGTTGGCTGGACGGGTGATATAACATGTCCTTCAGCTGGGTCACCGAACCCAACACCAACAGGTCAATCTGGTAACATTTCTTGGAATTCAGATACAGTAAATATTTGTGCCATCTTAAATTTTGGAGTTCTCCCAGTCGAATATCTTTCCTTCACAGCAAAACACAACAGTCAGGATAGATCCAATGAAATCAATTGGATAACGGCATCTGAAAAAAGTAATTCTCATTTTATCATTGAAAGGTCAGTGAATGATATCAAGTCATGGGAAGTTCTTAGTGAGGTGAATGGTGCAATCAATTCTGATATGCCTATTGAATATAATTTTAAAGATTCTTCTCTCCCACTTGCTGGCGGGAATATCTATTATAGATTAAAGCAAGTTGACCTAGAAGTAAAATCATCATTGAGTGAAGTAATTTCTTTGAAAGTAGGACCTATGGATGGGAAAGGCACTTGGAGAGTTTATCCTAACCCCAGCAATGGTGAAGAGATTCGCTTAGAATTACTCAATAGGGAAAATTATAATGGAGAAGAAATCTCGATACGTCTATTATCGAATTATAGTAGTTTGGAAAACAAGCAACTGATTATTAAAGACATTTTTGAAATAAACAATCAGCTTAGGCAAATGCTTGACCCAATAGGAAGAGGTGTTGCCATATTAGAGATCATTTGGGGCAACCAAGTAGAGCATCTTAAAATTCTAAAGAAATGAATTTAAAGGTCGATGGTGAAATGTACACGGATGATTGAAATTAGCTTCTTGCAATAATTGGGTTGAAAAATCGAAAAGTTGACTTACGCAAGACCTTGGAAAGTAAGAAGGTAGGCTTACCTGGAGATTGAAATCTGATAATTAACTTTCAATTCTAGAAATTTTTAAATAAGCTCTTCGTGACTTTTGTTCGAAGCTTTATTCACTTTGTGGTGAAATGTTTTTAACCACAAGGTACACTAAGAAGGAACAAAGGTACACTAGGAATTCTTCCCACATGATAAATCCCTTGGGACCTTTGAGTAATTTTTTTTCCTTTTGTAGTTTAATGGCTTTTACCACAAGGAACACTAAGGTTTAAAATTAAACAGAATCTTATTAAAAATAGCTTTAAACAGACTTTATGTCTAGTTTGGCTATAGTCTGCTTTATGTTTGATACGTGTCTGATATGGTATTGATACGGATATGATACGGAGTTAATACGTGTTTGTATAGGATAAGTCACTAATTATCATTATTTTAGAGTCCAATCAAACACCAAGAAATTATGGCTAAGCAAACAGGATCATTAACGCTAGAAGGAACAATGGGAAATGTTATCTTTTACAAGAGAAATGGAAAGTTTTATTCCAGGTCAAAAGGAAGCCCCAAAAAGAAAAGATTAAAGGAAGGTCCAGAATTTGAGAACTCTAGAAGGGTAAGTTCTGAATTTGGGCATGCCTCGAAATTCGCGGCTAAACTATCCCGGTCATGTGTAGGTCTTCTGAATCCAGGCAGACATGATGGTTTACATGGAAGGTTGACTTCAAAAATGCATAAGGTAGTTCAATCCGACCCTGTCAGTGTATATGGCTGTAGAAGGTTGCGATTTGGAGATTTAGATTTAATGAAAGGATTCGATTTTGAAGCTACTTCTTTGAAGAGTCTGATTGCAAACTTACCTGCTGTTGATTATCAAGGACAAATAGTTCAAGTAGATTTTAATAAAATTGGAGGTATGGATAAAAAGACTACTCCTGGAGGAGCTACACATTATAGAGTAGATCTATTATGGTGTAGGCTTCATGAAGTCAATGAAAAAGTAGGTTATCAGGAATATCAGGGGAATATTCTTGATTTAGATGATTCTCTTGATTTAAATGGGATTAAAGAAATGGATTTGGGCAGTGCGTTGCAAGAAGAAGAGGTATTGTTTCTTGTGATGGGGATTGTCTTTTTGCAGGAGGTTAATGGAAAGATGAATGAGTTGGCAGGAAAAAGAGCTGTGGGGGTTTTAGAGGTATTGAAAAGATGAATGACACAAGGTTAAAGGAAAAAAGGGCGACCACTAATTTATCTAATTGAACGAATTAGGACTTAAGGGATTTGGGAGGTAGTTAGTATTTGATGATCGGAAATTCGATTTATAGGGATTTATAAATTATGGCGCTGAAGCGCTATAGATTGACACGAAGAGCTCCAAGAGTCACAATGAGCACAATGATATAATTTAAGTAACTGGCTAATTGAAGGAAAAAGTTTAAAGAGCAAAGTCCTTTTATTACACCGAGTTGCTCAGAGGAGGCACGGAGGGTCGCTGAGGAAAGGAGTTGAAATGATAAAGTCTGAGTGATGAAAAAAAACAAGGAAGGAAGCCCCGAAGCGGGCTTAACATTGAATAGCCATGTACAAGGCGCAGAAAATCCTTTATAGTCACCACTTTTTGTAATGCGCCGCCGTGCATGGTTGAAAAGTGCGCACACCTGACCGGGAGTCCCGGCGGTGGATATATTAGGGAAAAGAGGTATCTCTCGGGACGATAGGGAATTCGTAGTAAAAGGAAAAAGAGTTCAAAGATCTTTTATTACACCGAGCAGGCACCGAGATGCACAGAGGATAAATAAAGATGATGGCGATGGGATGAAAAATGATGAATGTTGAATTTCGAATGTCGAGTGTGGCAGTTAGGAAATGTAAGGCAAAAGGAAAAAAGGAAGACCACTAATTTATCTAATTGAACGAATTAGGACTTAAGGGATTTGGGAGGTAGTTAGTATTTGATGATCGGAAATTCGATTTGGAGGGATTATAAATTATGGCGCTGAAGCGCTATAGATTGACACGAAGAGCTCCAAGAGTCACAATGAGCACAATGATATAATTTAAGTAATTGGCTAATTGAAGGGAAAAGTTTAAAGAGCAAAGTCCTTTTATTACACCGAGTTGCTCAGAGGAGGCACGGAGGGTCGCTGAGGAAAGGAGTTGAAATGATAAAGTCTGAGTGATGAAAAAAATCAAGGAAGGAAGCCCCGAAGCGGGCTTAACATTGAATAGCCATGTACAAGGCGCAGAAAATCCTTTATAGTCACCACTTTTGTAATGCGCCGCAGTGCATGGTAAAGGAATGCGTACACCTGACCGGGAGTCCCGGCGGTGGATATGTAAGAGAGAAGAGATGTTTCTCGGGACGATAGAGAGAAAGTCAATTTAGAAAGGATGAAGGTTGATTTTGAGTAGTGAGAGAAAGTGTTGAAGCATTTTATATTTTTTCCTCTTACTTTTTGCCTTGACGCAAAAAGTAACAAAAAAGTCAAGACGGAGATATTCCCGATATAAAGATCGGGACAGGCTCTATCAACGCACAAGGCCAGCGCCGGCCCGGATCTCCGTCGTCCCGCCCGCATCAGACGGTTGGAGTAAATTTTGAGGATTATCTAAAAAGCTGACTCAATTAGGGTGGCTCTTGAAGACTAGGAATTGATAGTGTATGTACTAAAGAATAATAAATCTAGTCAGGGAAATTAGCCCCCCGCAATTCTGCGGGGCAGGCTCAGAGGGGATGAATCGGGTCGTGTACTGAAATAGGTTGACACAATTTTACTAGAAATTGTAAACCTATAATCGGACAAAATGCGAAAGACAGAAAAATTCTCTGAGGAGGCAAAGAGAAAAATTGTTATGGAAGTACTATCAGGTACTTTGACTAAAGAACAAGCAAGGCATGTTTATGGAATTAAAAGTAAATCCGCTATCTTGGAATGGATGAGGATTTTTGCTGGTTTAGAAAGGAGAGTTCCTAAGGACCCTCTTCCGATATTAAGAAACATGTCAGAAAAACAGGATTCCAACAACGAGTTAAAAGCTCGTATTAAGCAACTTGAAGAAGAGTTGAAGCTTAGCCAGTTAAAGGGCAGGGCATATCAGATCATGGTCGATATTGCCAAAGAAGAATATGGGCTGGATCTTGAAAAAAAGTCTGGTGCCAAGCAGTTCAAAGACTCAAAGAAGAAGAGCCAAGGATAAGCTTGGCTCAACTTTGTGGATTGTTTGGCAAGAGCAGACAAGGTTACTATAAAGGTATCAATAATGTTTGTAAAGAGGCATTTGAGGAAGATTTGGTGCTAAGTTTTGTTCTCAAGATCAGGAAGAAGGCTAAAACATCCAGGTGGGGGTTGAGAAAAATGTATTCTTTGATAAAGAAAGATTTAACCCTACATAAAATCAAGATAGGCAGAGATAAACTGTTTGATCTGCTTCGTATGAACGGATTATTAGTTACTAAGAGAAAAAGGAGGTTTTTCACTACCCAGAGCCATCATTGGCTAAGGAAGTACCATAATCTTGTTGAAAATATGGTTGTCTCAAGACCCAACCAGTTATGGGTCTCCGATATTACCTATGTCGAGCTTAACAGGGAAGTCATGTATCTGTATCTTATTACAGATGCTTATTCCCAGAAAATAGTGGGCTGGAATCTTTCTTTTGACCTGAAGGCTGAATCGGCGCTTGATGCCCTAAAAATGGCTTTTCAATCTCAGAAATACATTGAACCATACTCCCTGATTCATCACTCAGACCGTGGGGTACAGTACTGCAGTTATGATTACACGGACCTTTTAAAAAAGAAAAAAGTCTGGATCAGTATGACGAAGCCTGCCTCCCCACATGAAAATGCCATAGCAGAAAGAGTAAACGGTATTCTTAAAGAAGAGTGGTTGGATGATATTGCTAGAGAACAAGGTGTCAATGCACAAAAATATATAAGTCAGATCATCAAAATCTATAATGATATGAGACCGCACGAAGGACTGGGGAGTAATCTTACGCCAAACCAAGTACATGACGAAGGTTTTCTAAGGCATGATACCGAACGCGTTATTGGGAATAAGTACAGCTGGAAAAAGAAGACCGAACCTGTTAAGATCCGGTCTGAAAATAGCAACACTATCGGACCAAACGACTATTCCTTGGCAAGTTGCTCCTCAGCAGAGCTTGCCTCCGCTTCATCGTGGTATTGTAAGTTATCCCAAACTTCTTAGAAATTGAAATACTAACTATATTTGAACAATAAAAGTGTCAACCATTTTCAGGACGAGACAAAATGACAGTGTAGTCGGATTGACGAGAGGGCATAGCAATCCCAGTAAGCATGTTTTTTTGTGTTTTCATACTTTGAGTGTTTGAAGTCTAGAGGGAAACTGAATGGATTTGGAGAATTAGCAATCAGATTGACAGCGAAGCCAAATCTTTGTACATGGTACGTGGTACTTGGTACAATTCTCGCATTTGAGTTTCTTAAATCTTAGACAAGACAATTCCATTCAGGGGAATATCCTCTGTTAGACTTGGGTTAAGAAGATTGATTTTGGGTCTTGCCTATCGGGGCTTCTGCAGGAGCGATAGGATAGGAAGATTGGCGAGCGCATCCATGACGTATGTGTTTTGGAAAAGCGTATCTGAGTAGATGGCTCTTGGGAATAATAGGTTTAAATAGGGTTCTTTGGCTTGCGCTCAAAGAGGATTTCGAACTTTGAGATAGGCTCAATATAATTCCACATAAGTTCTATAATGAAGAACTCGTATGAAACATTAGATATTGTTCTATTTTTCAGATGTCTAATCACATCAGCAAGTAATTCAATAATTATTGAAAAAATAAATATTCAAGGTTGACTTTTATATAAAAAAGGTTGACATTTATCTTATATCTAAAACTGAATATATGAAAGATGGAGAGAAAGTAGCAAAATTAAGACAATTAAAGGGGATTAAACAAGAATCACTGGCCTTTGATTTAAGTATTTCTCAATCAGAATTGTCTAGACTAGAAAATCTTGATGTAATTGAAAAAGAAATTTTATCTCAAATTGCAGATGCATTAGGTGTTTCTCAAGAGTTTTTAGAGAAATTTGATTTAGATTCTGCACTATACAATATCTCTAACAAAATTGAGAATTCAACTATTTCTGAAAATTCTAATGGGATTAGTCAAATTTTTAATCCTCTAGATAAAGTGGTCGAACTTTATGAGAGATTATTGCAAAGTGAAAGAGAAAAGATTGAAATATTAAAAAACAAATAAAATGAGTGATCTAAAAGAAATATTATCTTTTCATAAGGGCCGTAAAGTTGAAAGGGTAAGGAAATTAAGAGGTATAACCCAAGCAGACTTAGGACAAAGGCTCGGAGGAATTACAAAGCAAGCAATATCAAAATTAGAACAGTCTGAAAATATTTCTGATGATAAATTGAAAGAAATTGCGAGTGCTTTAGAAGTAACATTTGAAGGACTGAAAGATTTTAGTGAAGAGAAAGTACTTTATAATACCATTAATTTCTACGAAAATAGCGGTGTTAATGCTTCTAGCATTAATGCCAATGTTGAAAATATTAACAACCCATTAAAAGAAACGATTGAAGTATTTGAAAGACAGCTTGAAAAACTTAGAGAGGAGTTTGTTAAAGTTTTGAAAGAAAAATAATTTTTCAGGCTATTCATTTAATAAAAAAATATCCTAGTTAGGGTGTTTTATGATTTCTAATTAAATTGTTACATTAAATTTAAATGTCAGGGAAACAACCAAATATTGTTAGACTTTTCAGAATAGTTCATATCAATAACGTGGAATATCTGTTGACACATGGAATGTACACGAGAAATCATATCCAAGCAGACCCTAATTATATCAATATAGGTGATCGTGGATTAATTACTCAACGAAATGAATATCCAGTTGGTATTACTCCTCCTAATGGTGTTTTAGGTGAATATATTCCCTTTTATTTCGGTCCTCTTTCACCTATGTTACTCAATATTAAAACTGGTTACAGAGGCATTACTCAAAGGCCACAAGGTGAAATAATTTACATTGTATGTCGATTGAATAATGTAGTAGAAAACTGTAGAGAATGGTGTTTTACTGATGGTCATGCTAAAGATCAAATGGTAACGGAATTTTACAATGACTTAAATGACATTAATAAAATTCATTGGGATGTTGTAAATTTACGATATTGGTATCCTGTTGAAGAATTCATAGATAGACAAGTTAGAAAGCAAGCTGAATTTTTAGTAAAACATCATGTACCTGTTAGCTGTATTAGCGGTATAGTGGTGCTGAATGAAGCAAGAAAAACATTTGTTGAAGAAATAGTAACTCGACTTGGATTAGACATCCCCGTTCTTGTTGATCCAAATAATAAATTTTATTACTAATGGAATATATCAAAGGAAACTTATTAGAAGCTCAAGCCCAAGCACTAGTAAATACTGTGAATACAGTTGGAGTTATGGGTAAAGGAATTGCTTTGCAATTCAAAGAAGCATTTCCAATGAATTATAAATTGTACGCAGCTGCCTGTAAGAAAAAAGAATTGCATCCTGGTCAATTGCTGGTAGTGAAAGAGCAAACTCTACAAGGTGAAAAAACTATAATCAACTTCCCTACAAAGACCGAATGGTATTTGAAATCCAAGTACGAGTATGTTGAGGAAGGATTGAAAGAATTAGCCAAGGTTATTGTTGAACACAAAATTGAAAGCATAGCGATCCCACCTTTAGGGTGTGGTAATGGTGGATTAAAATGGGACAAAGTAAGATCATTGATTGAAAAGTATCTTGGTAACTTAACTGGAGTAAATATTCAGGTATTTGAACCAAATGAAGCGGTAAAAGAAATTTTGAAACAACAGGAGTCAAATAAAGAAGTCAAATTAACTCCCGCAAGAGCGATGCTACTTTATTCCATGTATTATTATGAATCATTAGGAGAAAATGCAAGTTTATTTGTGGCAAACAAGTTGGCTTACTTTCTTCAAAGGCTGGGTGAAAAGAGTTTGAAAAATCTAAAATTTAAAGCTTATCACTATGGACCATATGCTGTGCAGGTGGAACATTTGTTACATAATGTAAATGGTAAATACCTGAAAGGTTTAGAGCAGATGAATGCTAAAGCATTTGAGCCGCTTGAACTGCAATATGACAAGTTGATGGAAGTAAGCGATTATGTGAAGAAAGAATTGAGCTCGGAACAGAGAACAAGGCTTTCTAATTTGGTAAAACTAATTGATGGTTTTCAGTCTGCGCTTTCGTTAGAAATCCTAGCAACTGTAGATTTTATAAAAAAAGATAATCCAGGAATAACCCAAGAAGACATTGTAAATACCATTAACAATTGGTCCAATAGAAAAGGAAAATTATTCCAAGAAAAATATATACAAATAGCAAACAATCATTTGCAAAACTACAGCAGGCGACTTGAAATCTCATGATTTGAAATTCCTTTGTGTGGTTAGCTACTTCTATTGTAATCGAACACTGAATTAATTATACTTAAATACTTTTAAGCATAACTAGGAGTCCTTTTACCTTTAATAAATTCTGTTTATAATCTTCACCCTAAAGAATTTATAATCGATAACAGAAGGCATTTCTGATATTTCCCTGCTCTTCATGTGTTTTATCTATTAAAAATACCCTGTAGTTGGTATTTTTTTAGTGGAAGGGATTTATTAGGTTTAAATCCTTATGCATTGATACGCCTAGTTAGTCTATGTTTTAGGATTGACTATGGAACTATAAAATAAACTGAAGTAAAAAATTATACTGTAAAACCTAACAATCTAATTATGAATACAAGATTATCATTTTTGGTCGTCATCGCTTTAATTTTGTTTTCTTGTGAATCAAAAAAACTTAAAAGTGAAGCTGAAAAACAAACAAAATCATTTTTTTCAGCATTAAAAGAAGGTAATGAGACAAAAATGAAGGAGTTATATAGCGACTTTACGAAATTTGATAGTTACTTTAAATCAGATTCTGTAAATATCAGTACCGTAAATTATAAAGACAACATTGTTACCGTATCTGCGCGCAATAGGTTTACAAATGGTTTTGGGAAACTAACAGAAAAAGACATTTTTTTATTTTTTAAACAAGATTCTGTAGGACAACTTAAATTGTTTGATTCAAAAGGTTTGACGGGATTTGACGAAAAAGATGAATATATTTTTGGGGTTGGAACTGGTTGCCTTAATACAGCAATTGACACTACAGATCAACAAATTTTAAAAGCTATAAAAAAAGCTGAAAAGGTAATGGTTGGCAAAGCATTAGATGTTTGGATAGAACTTAAAAAAGATATTGTAGTTTCAGATTGGAGTTGGGAGTCGGGTTACCAAGGTTCTGCTTCTGGAAAAGGAATAGTTAAAAATAATTCTACTTTTTCTGTACCAAGTTTAAAATATAAAATAACTTACAAAACAAATTCTGGAGATGAAATAACTTCAGACAATGGTTATGTTACTTATGATTTATTTCAAGCAGGAGAAAGTAAATCATTTACCTTTTATACAAGCTATGTCGGAAACGCATCAAGAGCATCGATTGAACTTTTATTTGATGATGATACAATTTTTAAATATTTGGTTAATAAAGAATGGACTGGAAATGAATGTGATGATTATTTCACAGAAAATCCAGATAAGCTAAGTGAACTTGAATAAAGTTATTTTAGGAAATTGTTTAACAATCATAAACTTTGGTTATTTAGTTTAGGGTATTCTGAACTTAGTTTTCATTGAATAAGAAGGATTTATGAGGTTCAGTAGCTCGATAACTTTCACGACAATTCATGTCACAGATTAATATTCCCCACCATATTTTGGTGTTTTTTGACTAAATTGTTATCTCAGAAAACTACTAAAGCTATGAACAGATATGTTGTCAATAATGAAGCTCAGGCAAATGGAGATCATGAAGTACACAAATCGGGATGTGCCTTTTTCCCATCTTCGTACCAAGACCTAGGGAATCACAGTTCCTGCAGATCAGCAATTGTTGAAGCCAAAAAAATTTATTCAAAATCTGATGGTTGCTTTCATTGTAGTTCAGATTGTCATACTCGGTAAGTTTAAGGGGAGGTTAGCGTCTCCCCTATTTGTATTCCACTAAATCCAAATTTATTTAATATGCTTAATATCGATTTTTCTAAAATCTCTACTGAGGTTTGGTTAACAATCCTACTTTTGCTTTTTGCAACTGTCATCCCAGGATTTCTATTTTTTTTTATTTATGATCAGTATCTATTTCTAAATCTAGATACTACAAAACTGATATTTTTAAGTTTTGCTATCACTAGTCCATTGTGGGTCATAAACTCTTTGATCTATTTAGTCTTAGAAACAAAACTTCACGATGAAGTACCGACCGATCTTCTAAAAATCTGTAGCATGGCAGGCAGTACATTTGCTATTTTTATAATTTACTGTGTTATTATTTTAAATATTTTCTTTGATTTCTCCATCTTAGAAAACCTTTATTTGGTCCTTTTTTTACAATTATTAGTTTTTGTCTTCATCTGGGCGATTGAGCATAAACAATTTAAAAAAGCATCTACAGACTAACATAGAAAGTATGCTCTTAATGTCTCCATAGGGGTAAAAGAATACTTTTCAAACCTGATTTAATTGGTCAAATAATATCAATTACCTTAAAATAAACATCTAATCAATTCTTTATTAAATTATGCTACCAATATACCCTTTCAATGATCACCTTCATAATTTTGCTGTTTGGACAGCTGCAAGAGCTACCTTGAGAAACTTTAGTACTGTTAAGAACATCAAAACAGCAATTGAAAAATCTGAACTTAAGTACTTTACACAAAATTTCCCTAAAGATCTTTCTCAGGATAATTTCGATTTGTTCCATAGGACATGTGCGACGAAGCTTATATCAGATTTAAAAGAATTAACTGATAAAAAAGTGAGTTACGGCAGAGCATCAAAAATTATTGCTATTTATTTAAAAACTGCTGTGGTTCTTCCTGAAAATGGAAAAGGGGAAATCTGTGAAGTAATCCATCCTCCCATAGATCGGATTTTACTTAAAAGACTTTATAAGGAAACTAAAGACAATTATTTCAAAGATATTAATTGGACGACAATGGATTTTAAAGATTATTGGGGCTTAGTTTCTCATATTCGTTCTAATTATGGTTTCTTTAATTGGAAGTTAGAGACGTATTGGACTCCAGCTTAAATTTATAAATAGTAAGGCAAATGCTTGTATCAGAAATACAATGGATCCTAAGGCGTGAATTATGAAAACATATAGAGAACAAATTATAGATACGATCAATGAGCTGTGGGAGGCTCGAATCAAAGTATTTGGTCTTCTCGTTTCGATGGCTATGTCTAATGACTATAAAGAGTTAGACGAGGCTTTTGAAATTGGGGAAGTTTTTAAATTTCACTATGCGCATTTTGAAGACCTTGACGATGTCAATATTCAAAAGATGATCAGCTTGTGTAAAAGTATGGATGAAACGATCAATAGCTTATTGAATCTCAATGGGATTGATAAAGAGGAAGTGGATATTGATTGTTGATTGACTTTATTTTTTTATCCTTTAAAACCAATGTTGGCGGTTTTCAATCTTATTTAATTTTGAAGGATTAGGGGGGTATTAGATTGATAATTGTTATTTCTTCGTCTTCCTTTTTCAACTAAAAAGCTTCTAAAACTTATCCATGAAAAAAACACAAATATGTAACAAACTAAGAGCCTTAGTTCAATAGCTTTCGTTATTTAATTGTGACCAATAAGTGGTCAAAGATATTTTGGGGATGCTATCAGATCCTTGGTTTATTTTGATTTCATTGACGTTTTGGGGGTTATTTAAATTTTTAAAAAATAAATTGTACAAATTAAATTTTGAAAGGAGGAAAAAAATGAAAAATAAAATTAAAAATTCAACAAATAAATTAAATAATATAATAGGTTTCACCTCCGGAATGATGACAATCCTAGGTGTAAATGGTTCTGGTTCTACTCGGTTGGCAAAATAGTAGAAATCCAGTTTACACTTTGAAATAATCAAGAATTGATAGCTGGTGGTTCGATACCACCCCAACCGACTTTTAAGTAAGCCTCTCAAATTTATTGAGAGGCTTTTCTTTTTACTTCTTTTTTGACATCTGACGATAAAAAATGCCCCCCATCTGGTGATTCAAATTGACCCCCGGCTGGTGATGTAAATTGACCCCCGTCAAAAGTTATTTTTTTGGAATGGAGTAAGAGGATATTTTGAAGTACAGTTTGTCTCGAAGCTCGGGATTGACACCTCTGATTAAAGGGTTTAGTTTTTTAGCGGATTCTTGACTTAACTGTTCGAATTGTGCCACTCTTTTCGGTCTAAATGTGCCAATAAGGACAATGAAATTTTTGAAATGCTTGAATATTAAGTATTGATTTGCGTTAAGCCTCTTGTTTCTCACAAAAAAGAACTCTGATAATTTTTTCCAATAATGAACATTAGCAAGGTTTTTTTGATAATATCACTTAGTTTTATCGAATAACTTAAAGAAAAATAACGATTGATGATTCTAAGGGGTTAATAGCTTATATGGTCTAGTATTCAGTAGGTTATTGATCTATTTGAATTTGATTGCTTTGGGAATTTGGTCTAAGGCATCGATATTATTGTAGATAATTTCATTGATGAATTTTTTCTTACCTGACTCAGTTACATTGACTTCTACAGCAAAGATTCCTTGGCCAAAACCCTTTTCTATTTTATTTTCGGCAGACATATAACTTCCCGCAGATCTTGGTACTAAGTAAAAATATCCATCTAAATTCTTTCCGAGGTGTTCATTTATAAAATTTTTGAGCTTTTCGGGGTCTTCTAATGGAACATCTCTTAGGTTGAGCATGGCCATTCCTAGCTTTTGGTTGTTGTAAATAATTCCTTGCTCTGTAATCCAGGAGCCAAAGATGCTGATGTTAACATCCAGATTGAGTTTATCATCATTTTTATAAATCAGTGTCCAAGGAAGATACCACTTGGCATCGGGAATCTTTGCTTTGGCGTAATTGAGCTCCAATTCTTCCAATTGCAATTGGAAAAGGGAGTTATTGATTAAATTATAAAGACTTGCTTCATCTTCTGCGATGCTGAATACCATACGCATAGCCATAGTTTCATTTTTATTTTTTGGAGTATAATATCGCTTCACTTCTACTCCTTCAAACTGTATATCTTGTGGATCAAGACTGCCCAAAGAGGATGGTTTACTGTAAAAAAACATATTACTTTTCAGCTGCTTATAGCTTACTGTGTATTTATTCTGATCTCTTTTGATCAATGCTTTGATTCCATCGATTGCAAGTGGCAGTCCTTTTCCCAGAATAGTGGCTGTTACCAATCCTCTACTTCTCACCTCTTGAGCAGGAAGCTTAGACAAATCCAGTGGTTTACTCCTTTCAATAATTATGGACTCCAAACGATCTCCTGATGTCTTATTAGATCTTGGAATACTCAGACATGAGCACGATAGTATTGTAAAAGTTAAAATAAAAAGTTTCGAACTGACAAAATAGCTTTTCATATTGAGATACATTACCAAATTTTCCAATCTAATTCCATATTGATTTTTCTACTTGTGGGTTTTTGTAAACCATTAGAAAGCTCTAACACCCGCTCTCCTACTAAGTCTTTGAGTTGAGAAACATTCATTTCTGGATATTCTTGCATCAATTCCAGGATACTGTAAGTAAACAATCCATTTGCCAGTGAGCTCTTTTCCAAAGCAAACTCTGTCCCAGCTGAAGCAGAAATAATTGTGGCTCCTGTCCCTTTATTTAGGTTTGCAAAAAGCTCCTGCATCAATTCAAATGTGTTTTTACTTCCAAGTTTTGGTTTTTTCAAACTGACCGAAGTTGAACCTTTCATACCTTCAGTTTTTTTGAACTGCTGGATTTCCTCCAACTCCTCTTTATCGACTTCTCCACTATGGCATGCATCAATCAACATCAGTTTTTTCCTTGCTGGGATCATATCCAAAAGTGCCTCAAACTCTTCAAATGGAATCCCAAGTTGATCTGGTTGATCAAAATCAATTTGGTGTGTCGCAAGATAATAATCGAAATCATCGTTAAGAAGTCCATGTCCTGAGAAAGAAATGATCACCTGATCTTCCACATTTGTCTGAGCCAAAAGTACTTTTATTTTTTCCAAGGCTTTTACATTCACTGCTTCATCAAAGAGTGTATCTATAATGGCATTTTCTCCATAAATATCTTTAAAGGCCAAAGCTAAGTCCCTTATATCCTTTGCAGCATAATTCAGGTTATAATTATTCTGAACGTAGCGATCTACTCCTAATCCGATGTAATATAGTTTAGGCTTATAAGGTTCTTGAGGAATAAAATAGGTCGTTATGCTTGGTCTGTTAGAGGTAATACCATCGCTATTGGATGCTGCAATTCTAATTGTATTTATCCCTTCGCTCAAAAGGATATCTTCTTTGATTTGAATGGTTTCTTGTGTTGTATTACTTATCGTTTTCCCATTTTGACCAAAAATAGGAACTTCGTTAATCCAAATATTATAAGAAGTAATGGGTAAGACCTCATCGATGGCTTCAAAAACTAAAGAAATTTCTTTTTTATCATAGCTCCTTTCAAGATCTGACACAAAATAAACTTGTGGAAGACTGATTTCACCTTCTAGTTTCCGTTCGTCAATTTTCAGTCTATTCAACCTTTTTTTGTATGCATGATAATATGCGTCAGCTAAGTTTTTGTCATATTCAGGGACTGATGAAATCAATAAATCAGGCCTGTTATACTTTACATCATACTGGTCAAAAGAATAAATAGCATTTCCGTCTTTGAAGTAAATGGCATCGCTGATATTTGTTGATCCAGAATAATAGCCATCATCTCTGTAAAATAAATATCCCTCGTTCGACATCATTACAGCATGAAAGATATTTTCCTTAGATTTATTATTCAAAATCAAACTACCACGGTTGTCAAAATTTACCAAAGAGTAATTTTGATAATGTTCTATTGTTCTTATTTTTCCTTCTCGAGTACCTTCCCAAATTGACGTACTTTCCAAAGAATTAATATCCATGATATGAACTAGTCCATTATCGTCACCCACTAAAAATGAATTTGAATCATAGCTATGAAAGAGTTTATCTATGCTGCCTTCAAAGCGAGCTTTGAAGATTTCCTTTGTATTGATATCCATTCGAGATAGTTCTCCATAATGGCTTTGAAAGTATAGCTTATCCTTAATCAAAATAGGGCTTTCGGCCAAAAAAGTCTCGATTATAAAATTCTCTTTAAGTTTCCCAGAATTTCCATCATATCTCTCAAAATTATCAAGACGATTTTTTTCAAATGTTCCATACAATACGGTTTTGTCAGCATCTTCGGAACCAATAACCAAAAGATCGTCTGTTTCATCAAACTCAACCAATTTGAGGTATTTAAAGCCCTCACCCTCAACTTGATTTTTTGTAAACAAAATCTCCTGAGTTGCAAGATCTAGAACTTGAAATTCCCCTAAATAATCCCATAGTACAATTTTGGATTCATCCTTATTGAAATTAATGCTGTAAGTTTTCTCAACATCAAGAGTAAAAAGCTCCTTACTTCCATCTGAATTAAAAAAGCGAATAAGATTTGAATAAATTATAATGAAATATTGGCCAGAAGGTGAAAACATAAAATTAGGACTACTCCCTCCTCTTGTTTTTGAGGTTATTTCGCGCTCATAAGTTCCTCTCAACCAATCAAAAATTTTAATTTTATTGGGATAGCCAATATGAATTTGTCCATTATTAGGATTGAATTTTCCGTTTGCATTAATAATTCCATTTTTGATATTTTTTAAAGAGGTTTTCCTTTGGTAATCAAAACTTTCAACAAAGCCATTGGAATAAAGAAATGCCAATTCATTTGTAATCGTATTATTAGCAATCGAATTAGGTATTGGAGCGTAGGACATGGTCTGTAAGCCAAACTCTTTTATCACTTCAGGGTTCGAAAGGTCGGAAATATTATACTTATATAAGGATGCGATCCTTTTCTCAGATTCTTCGACAGTTAAAAAATTACTGTTGTCTAAAAACAAAGCATGGGTTTTATGCTTTGTTTCCCAGATTATCTCTTCCTTCTGAAGATCAATCAAATGCAATACGTCATTTGAATTTGCCACTAAAAGGTATTTTTCATCTGGAGAGAGATCAAATGTTTCTTGTGTATAAATATTTCTTCGCGGATCTGAAGGATATGGTATTCTGAAAATTGGATTTTCGATATCATTGAGTTTGTATGCAAGAATTGCGTCGTTTCCATAAATCAAAACAGCGTCTCTCTTTTTACTGTAAGCTAAACCAAAGACTGCTTTCTGTTCAGGATAGAACCACTTTGAAAAAAATCCTGTATTTAAGTTTAAATAATAAAGAATCCCATAGATGTCGGAGAAAATTGCCAAATTCTCATTGGCTAATGTAATATGTCTTAGATTTAAACCTCTCTCCAATCCAGAATATGCAAGTCTTGATATTGGGTACTCCTTTTTGATTTGCAGGGTTTTAGCATCAAGGAGAAAAATTTTTGTTAGGCTGTAAGCAATGATTTCTTTTCCATTTTGACTAAAAATAGCATTAGAAATACTACTGAGGTTTTGATTTTTCAAAACAGTCAAGGATTTACTGTCCCATAACTTAAGCTCTTTATTGTCAAATGAAAAAATATAATCACCTGAAGGATCATAGATCAATGATTTTGAAAAATACTGATGAAGCTGGCTGAAAAGAATTTCTAATGGAGGATCGAAGTGATTGTTGATTGCAAAACTGAAGTCTGTAGTCTCTATAAAATCAGCGTGCTGTACTTCTAACTTTTTATCTGTGATCGAAAATTTCTCTATGGGTTTGCTGTAGGCAATCTTTTCAATAAACTCACCCTCATTAGAAACCAGATATATTAAATCATTTTGCGTCTGCAAGAAAAAATAAGGATCATTTGCTCTTTGAGCTTTATGAATGACATTCCCCTCAAAACCTCTGAATACCTTTTCAACTTCAGTAGATTTTGGATCAACTGTAATCATTCTTGAATAGCCTCCTATAATTATTTTTTGATTGATTTCCTCCAAATATGTAATTGCAGTACTTAAGTAGGTACTGTCTAATTCTCCTAGCTTTAGTTTCCCAGCGGTAGTACCGATAGCCAATTTACCATCAACCCTTGATAGAGCAGAAATATCATTTTCATATACCTCTGACAAAGTAAGTTCAGCCTCATAGAATAAAGGTGTATTGACTGAAGCATTAAAATATCTGGAAATCTCTTGTCCATAAATATCATAGATGTAGGTATAATCCTGATTGAAAAGCAATAATCTGTTACTATAATAATCAAGACCAGTTATAAGATGAGGAAAAGTGTTGTAATCAGAAAAATCCGAAGATGGATTGTCATAAGAAACAAAAGAAGATTTACCCGTAGAAAAAACGAAACCACCATCTCCTACAACAGCATCTTGTATTGAGATAAATATGTTATTATTTTTTTTAATTGAGTTTTTAAGTACCCATGTTTTGGATCTTATATCGAAAGTATTCACTGTCTCAGCATTTACAAAAATAGCTTCCTCTCTATTTTCAGACAATTTGAGAACATTAAAAAACCCTACATTTCCTAACTCTGAGATTTTTTTTGTTTTCAAATCCAATTTAGCAACTCTTGAACCCAGATCTGTTGTAAACAAAACTGAATTTTCTTGATCAATCAGCCATACATTATCTACGTTTTCTTGCAGTTTTACTTGGGTAATAACTTCTCCGCTAAATGGATTCATAAGAAAGACCTGGTTGACAGTTTTGATCAGCAGCATGTCATCATAAAAATCAAATTTATCTTCAGTCATTGAATATGAATAACCTTTGAATTCGGTCTCCAAATTTGCGTTGTATGGGATTTTCTCAAGCAAATCTCCGGTCAAAAAATCCATATGGTAAATTCCATCATGGGATATGAGTAGGATTCTTTTTTTGTTAAGGTCAAATTCGAAATGATAGATTGTAGTTTCTGGAAGCTGATAGGACTTCAATAAATGTCCGGTTTCATTTTGAATCAATCGAAGCTTTTTGATTTTGTCAGTCTCTAATTGATACTGGAAAAAGGTTTTTCCATCACCAGTGAATTTGGCGGCATATTCTATGATATTATCTTGACCAAATACAGGATTTGAAAAATAAAATAAACAGCCAAACAATAAGAGTATTAAACTAATCTTGGGTAAAACATATCTAGTGTTTATGATTCTGGGATAATACATAGACAAATTCCTGATTGATTCTACAAATTTAAATTTAGACCTGTAACTAAAGAAAGTTATGTTATAACTGATAGACTCATATATTCACCGATGTCAAGGACATTGAACAAAAAATGTAGCGTATGTTTTTAATTCTCTACTATTTCATAAATATATTCATAGCTATAGCCATCCATTTTTTCTGCGACTTGCGATCCCGAGCTCCCTCTTGACCTTTCAAAGGATAACTGCACAAATTTCTCTAAAGGATTTGAATTACCCCTTGAATTCATACCTTGCTGTTGGACTGTTGGTTGAAAGTTGATGGGGAATGGTGCGGCAAAAGATTTCAGCATTAATTTTTCATAAGGAGGTCCAAAAGAGAATATGCAATCAGAATAAATGACTGTTTGTCCAGCAGAAATTTTTCTTTCCTGATCGTTCATGGTACAGTTGTTATTGGGCATGAAAGCTCCTATCTCTCCCTTACTATTGATTTCAATGATGCTGAAGTACAAATCGGTTTTAGATTTATTGGTAACTTCCAAAACTACCCTATCCTCATCAGGTCTAACTTTTAAAATCCCTGTCTGATAAATGGTATCATCAGGCAATAATTCAGCTGTTTGAAGAATCTCATCAAAACTGATTGGCCTCAATCTAAATTCAATTTCGAATTTTGGGTTTTTAAGTTGCGTTTGCTTTAAGTATTTTCCTTGAGCATAGCTGGCTATACTTGATTTTAATTCATCTATTTGAGCAGCATTGGGCTGATCATTTAATATTTGTATTTTCAATAAGCCATTACTAACAAAAAGTGCTGTTTCTTTTTCGAAGTGTCTTATTTGAAGATCTGCTTCGGCAGTATCTGATACGACCTCTCCCAACCCACTCATTTTGAAAAAATCTTCAATTTCCTTTTTAGTATTTGTTAGTGGTTCCGATTCTTCTATAAAAATAGAAACTGAAAGATCTCCATAACTGGGTTGGTCTATAAATACCCAATAAAGCTTTTCATTTAAATCTGAAAGATCAGATTCCAGCTCTATTACAGCCTCGTTAAATTTGGTGTTGATAACTTTCCCTTTGGCAATAGGTTTGGCAGATTCCAGATCAGAAGTCCCTGCGGGCATCAGGAAGATTGTGGTATTTTCAAAAACGCCTTGAAGTTTACCTGCATCAATTTGAATAAGGTTGCTTTTAGCGATTCTTTTTACATTGAAAAAAGGTGATTGGGTAAGGTAATCACCATTGAAAAGCATGAAATCTAAATCACCATCTATAGCAGGACTTTGAAGAGGAGAAATCACGCTCATTTGAGCTGCTATATTTGAGAAAAGTTGACGATATGAAAATTCTGAACCTAAAGAAGTCATTGCTACCGAAAAAGCATAGCTCAACGAGCCTTTTCCCTGATATTCATAATTGAGTTCGTCAGCAGATGCACCGCTGATCATGACAAATGGAGAAGAATTATCATCTAATTTAGTTCTTTCAAACATACTGCTTGTCAATGCAGCATTAGACGAGTCTGGTTCTTTCCAATCAGGAGGAGTCAGTGCGCCCTGCCCGCCTCTAGCAATTCCACCTCTTGTGGCAGATCCTGAGTGACAACTGTCCAAAATGAAAAGTAACTGACCATCTGTCCCTAGTTTATTCCTGAATTGATTGATGATATTTCCCAATTCGTCATCTCTGATATGATTTTCTCCTTGATAATTGTAGGCAAATTTCGAGAAAGCATCATAAGGCACCAACGCTTCATCCAAACCATCTGCCTCGTCTCCATTGTCATCGAATATTTGCTGACCATGTCCCGAGTAGTGAACGACAACAATGTCTCCTTTTACAGATTCTTGATAAAGTTTAGCTAGAGCATCTAATATCCCTTTTCGAGTGGCAGCTTGATCCCTTATGACGGCAATTTTTTCATCATCGAATCCTTGACTGATCAGGGCATCTTTTATAAGCGGAATATCATTTGCTGAGCTGATTTTACCCCATCCTGTTCTTGGCTGGTAATCACCTACAGCAATTATTAAAGCTTTCTTCTCTGCTAAAACCTCTAAACTATTTGAGGCTAGACAAAGAATAAGCGCTAGTAGTTTGAAGAATTTTATCATTTGATATCGAGTATGCTAAATGAAACACCGAAAAAATAACCTGTTTGATAAACTGTTCTAGTAAAATTTTCTAGACTTCTTAGAGTCGTTTGGTCTCCGACCTGAATCCCATTTGTAAGTTTATTCACCGGTCCAAATGCTATACCTCCAGATATAGCCAACCTACTATTGTTTCCTAAAAATATCGAAGGACCTAAAAGAAAATTAATACCATTGATATTACCAGCAATAGGAACTGAAAGTCCAAAGCTTCCACCGACATTAAAGTTTTCAGATAAAACGGGATAAAAATTAATCAATGTGCTGATATTTGGCGTATAAAAATCATTTGCCTCTGAACCAACCATACCATCTTCTGAGATGAAAAAGTTAGATGAATTAGCTCCAAAATTCACCAAGGTGAGAGCAACACTAGAATTGATTTTAAAGCCACCTTTAGAAGCCAACTCTATCTTTTTAGTACTTATTGGTGAGTTGTCACTAGAGCCGGAATTATCCATAGCGTATTGACTTGGAATAAACTTCATTTCTAAATTTACCTTGTCTGCTTCCATCAGGTAATCAAACTTTTTTTCAAAAGAAGCAGCTTCAAGCATACTGTACATCCCTTTGATTTTTTGTAGGTTGTCCCCCGACCCCGAAGTAACCTGATCCAATGATTTGGATACTTTCTCCAAATCACTAAAAATTATTTTGGAAGTCCCTCCTCTACTGATAGCAGAATTATCGTCCGTATCATCAATTTCGGATTCCAAAACTTGAATATTTGTAGCAGCAGATTGCACATCTTCTTTCAAAGCCCTTTCTAAATTCAAAAGATAAAGATAATAGTCTTCATCAGGGTTGGTCAGTCTAGAATCTACAGGAATCTTAGAGAGCTTCAAAAGTGTCGCTTTTATTTCTTCCTTCGAAAGGTTAGGGTTCAGTAAATTAGCCTGAAGACTGGTACGCATTGCTTCGATGCTGGTACTAAGTTCATTGATATGGGATAACTGAGACCCCAATTCATCACCTCTGGATTTTAACCCCCGGCTGGTCAAAGAATTTTCAGGCAATAGATCATCCATAGGGAGGTTTTGTACACTTAATTTTAAGCCATCTCCTGCCAATGAACTCATTCCACCTAGCATACTAGCAAAATTGAACCCAGAAGAACTGCTGTGAATAAATTTTTCTTTTGACTCAGCGACAAGGTCAATCGCGAATGGATTAATATTCCTGACTTCAACTTCAACAAGACTATTTCTTTTGAATTTTGGGCTATCAAGTGTATCAATAACGACGTTTTTTTTATCCAATCTCAAGTAGATGGTTTCTTTTGATAAGTAGTCTAGGACGACCTTGTACTTTTCTTGAGCCTGTGTGACATTTGAGAGAATAATAAACAATGTAAACAGTAAAATTTTCTTCATATAAGTAAATTTGATTCAGAAGATTAATAAATATATTTAAAATATTCGTAACTACTCAGGTTGTAAATTAGCTATATGATTTAGATTTTCTAAGATATTTCCCGAACGTTTGATCAGGGTATCCACGACGGATCTTATAACACTGAAGTTTTCAGCTCCATTGTTGGATTTGAACTGTCCTGATATTTTTTGTTTCACCTTGATGTTGCGTATGGCTCTTTCAGAGGCATTGTTATCCGGTGGTACTTTTTGGTGATAGAGAAAAGTAAAAAGTGACTTTCTGTATTTCAGGAGTCTTTTTTGTAGGGATACTGCTTCTTTATGTTTTGACTCTACAGGTTGGGCGAGTAGGTTATCCATCTTCTCTTCAATGGAAGCAATACTCCTGCTATTCTCTGGATCTGATAGTTTTTTGAGTTTTCTCTTCAGTGAGATAGCTTCCCTGAACAGGGCCCTAAGGCTGTCAGCCCATTTAGATTTATAGCGTTCAACAATGTAGTTGAGCTCCCTAAGCAGATGTGCACAACAGAGCTGGTGCAGGTTTTCCGAATAGTTGAAGTATGCCCTCCATGCATCGTGGCACAATACTGCCTTTCCGAACCCATCGGGAAAATGTGTATTCATCGCCTTAAGTCCACGTGATTCAGATATAGCTAACAGGGTGAGTTCCTCGGTCTGATAAGTCCAGACCCACTGTTTGTTTCCATCCACTTTAGCCCCAGTCTCGTCAGCTCCTATCACAGGACTTTTAGAGACTGCCGTCTTTATCTTTGCATATATTGGTGCAGACTTGCGGGCAAACCTACCGATAATGTTATCGATACTCCCCTCGCTGAGATTAATACCGAAGCAGTCCCTGAGAAGTTCTTTCATCCTTCTATAGGGAACATACTGTCTGGCATGCAGATAACCGACAATGGTTTCAACACCGCTCCCGTACTGTATGGGGGCATTGATATTGTCAGGGAATGACCCACTGATCTTTTCTCCACAGGAACAGTTTTTGGAAAAGATTCTATGCTCGGTACATACCACTTTAATCACAGGAAGATCCAGGACCTGTCTTTTGGAGGACAGTTCTGCTGGAACCGCCGACAGATCACCACCACAGCAGGTACAGAATAAAGGGATGTGGTTTTCTATTATGTCCGGGGAGGATGTCATTTCAAGGGTATGGCCTTTGTGTCCAGGCTGACCGCCGGTTTTGCGCCCTGTATCCTGACGGAGACTCTGATTTTTTTTGGGGCGGTTCTCGTCTTTTGAAGGGGGAACCGAGCTGTTGCGGCTGTTTTTGGGATTACGGTAACGGGCAAGCTCATTTTCCAAATCGGATACCCTAGATTTTAAAGACTTGACCTGCTCCATAAGCTGGTGGTTCATCTTGATCAGTTCCTGTATAAGCGTATCCCTGTGGTCCAATATCCTATAGAAATGTTTCCTGAATATCAGCACATAATCCCATGAATACCAATAATCCACACTGTTTTTCCCCACAAAAAAATGTGGATAAACCAACTTTAAAGCTGATTTTCGTACATTCACATACAAATACGCATCAATACACCACAGAGGAGCACAAGACTGCAAATACTTGAATATTGGTCAGTAAATAATGTACCTGAGTAGTTACCAAAATACATTTAATCAGCTTTGAATGAATTTTTATTTTGTTTTAAAATAAAGATTCATATATCTTTGCGCCAGCTTACCCAGCCCAATCACCCCTAGTATTTATTACCAAAACAATTTCAGCAAACAAGTAGTATTCACCTAATAAAGTACAAAAGAGTAATAGAAAAACCAGCTGTTTGAAAAAAAGAACTACTGATTCGAATCACCCTCAAGCCTAAATTTTCTCCATACCTACACATTAACCTACTGTATGAATATAAAATTTTACCTGTCATTTATTGTTGGCATTTTTGTGTTTTTAGTTTTTTCGGGAGAGGTTTTGGGGCAGACATTTACTAGTAATCAAAATGGCAATTGGAACACAGCTGGAATCTGGACAAGATCTAATCCATTTGGATGTGGAGCTCTTAGGAATGCGCCTCCTTCTACAAGTGATTATGCCGCTGCATGTAGAGTAGATGTAAATATAAATCACGAAGTTTTTTACAATCAACCTAATGTTGAGTTTGGTAGTGGATATTTTAGAACTTTGAATGTAAATGGAATTAATGGGAAATTAACTTTTCAAGAAAATGTCACTTTTAACACAGCAGGATCAAGCTTACCTGCCCCAAACAATGTAATTTTTAATGTAAATAATGGAGGAGAATTAAATGTTCCTAATGGTACTTTGAGTGTAAATAGAGGTGGGGTCATCAACATCACTGGCAATAGTACTGTAATTGTTAGAGACCTAATACTTGTATCAAATAACGCAACAATAAACGTTGAAGAAGGATCAAAATTAATTATTCTAAATACAACGACTATCAATTCAAATACTACTTTGAATGTAAATGGTGAATTCTTAACCAGAGACTTGATTTTCGGCTCTGGTGGGAATTTGAATGCTATGAATAATTCCTTTGTAAGAGTTAGCAATAATGTGAATCTAAGTAATGGTTTATTCAATGCATCAGGAAACACAGATATTAGAGTAGCAAATAATTTTTTACAAAGCGGTGGAGGTTCATACAACGGCTCTGGAAATTCATACATTCAAGTTAATGGAAATCATAACGTATCAAGCAATAACCCTGTCAACCTATCTAATACATCAAAATTCTATGTTGTTGGAGAAAGAACTGGAAGTATGGGTGGAAACATAGGATCCCAAGCTTGCTATAGAACAAACTCAATAAATCCCTCTGGATGTAGTCAAAACTGTACAGTCACTCAATCTATAAATGATGGTGAAGCGGTTATCATTACGTATTTCTGTGATGGCACATGGACACCTCCTCAGGGTCTTTCTGAATATCAAGTTTTGATAGTTGGTGGAGGCGGTGCCGGTGGAAGAACAAATTCAGGTAACTCAAACAAAGCTGGAGGAGGTGGAGGAGGCGGTGCTGTAGTTTTTCAAACAGTTAGTATTCCTTCTGGTATTCCAGCAGGACAATCCTACAATATCACAATAGGTGCAGGTGGTAATGGTGCTTCCACCGTTCCTGCTCAAAGAAATGGACAGCAATCTACTTTTAATAACGGCAATAACTTTATTGCAGGCGGAGGCGGAGGCGGTGGTTTATCAAACGTGCAAAATGGTTTGTCTGGAATAAACAATTCTTCAGGTGGTGGCGCTGGTGCACAAGGTAATAATCAAAGTGGAAACGGCGCATCAGGAAATGGAAATGGTAATCTAGGAGGCAATTCTTCCTCTAGTGGAAACTCGGATAACCAATATGGCGGAGGTGGTGGTGGAGCTAATGCTGCAGGTGTAAATGGAGATGGTAATCGGAATGGAGGTTCTGGAATAATGAACCCAATCTCGGGGATTGAAACAGACTATGCTGCAGGCGGAGGTGGTGGTGCAGGAGGAAATAACAATAGTGGTAATGGAGGCATTGGAGGTGGAGGTAATGGAGGAAATGCAAATAATACTGCCCAAAATGGCGCTGTAAACACGGGAAGTGGTGGTGGTGGTGCAGGTGGTAATAACCGATCTGGAGGAAATGGTGGGTCAGGTATCGTGATAATTAGATATGAAATATTCAGAATCCTCCCCGTAGAACTCCTAGAATTCAACGCATCCTTCACCCCACAAAACCGAACCTCAACAATCTCTTGGGCGACGGGTAAAGAATGGGAAAACTCACATTTCGAAATAGAAAGAGCAATAGATAACGTAAAGTCTTTTGAGAAAATCGGTGAAGTGGAAGGGGTTGGTTACTCTGATGATGTGGAAGAATATAGCTTTATAGACGAAAAACTCCCTCTTCTTGGTGGTATGGCTTACTATAGGTTGAAGCAGGTGGATTTCTCTGGATCTTTTTCATACAGTGATGTAGTTGGAGTCAGAATCCCTCCTATGAATATCACCAAAGGAGTTTGGAGGGCATTTCCTAATCCTACCTCAGGAGAATCTTTCAACCTTGAATTGATAAATAATAGAGAATACAACAACGAGGAACTAAGCATCCGACTTGTAACTTCTCTTGCCAACCACAAACCTGTTGAAGGCAAAGACCTAAAAGAAATCTCACATAAAATAGCTGATCTTCTCAGAAAATCACCGCATGGAGTTTATATCCTAGAAGTCAACTGGGGACAAAAAATAGAATACATCAAAATCTTAAAGAAATAGACAGATCATTTGCCCTAATTTTTGAAATTACTGGCAAAATAACATCTAGCGATATTTTTTACCCAACTCAATTCCCAAAATTTAATTACAGCAAGTTCGCTCCGTAACCTCCTCACTTTTAAAGAAAAAAGTAAACTTTTTCCTTTATTAAATAATGTAATTCAAAGAATTATATTCTTATTTGTATGGAAAATAATTGCTTTTATTCCGAATAGCAGTTATTTGAGTATGAAAAACAAAATATTGACATGAAAAAAATTTATTCTATTATTCTGCTTCTTGCAGTAACTTTCTCTTGTGACTGGAAACAAGAAAATCCTGGTTTTGAGAGGAATATTTTGATCAATTCTGATTCCGAGCAACTTTCTGAAAGAATCAGCATAGATGGTACCGGTGTAGTTAGTTTACTTGGGCCTGATTTTCTAAATGGTAGGATTTCTGAAGACGAAATACCTGCCGGTAAATTCCCAATGATCCTTGTTGCCCAAGCTGAAGGACCTACTCACAATGGGAAAGTTTTGAAAGCAACACATGTTGATATCGATGGAGATTTCGCTTATGTGAGTTACAATAAAGAAGGTGCGGAATTCATTGGAGCTGTTGAGATTTACAATATTTCCGAACCTACCAAGCCAAAAATCACAGCCCAGGCAATTTTCACCACAGCAGACATCAATGCCCTCAAATTTCATGAAGGCAGATTACATATTGCAGCGGCATTCGATGTAGATGCTGAGAGGGAAATCAATACTGCAGCTCAATACCTTAGTGTAAGTGTAGGCAATGGACAATTTACATCTGATTTTGTGAAATCAGATTTGGAAGGATTCGCAGGAACTGGCGTGACTTTTACAAACTCGCACGCAGCAGTTACTTCTGGAAACGGAGGAATTGTAGCATTGTTTGATGGGAATCATAACAAGATCGCTAGCACGCCAATCACTGACCTTCGAGATGTAGCTTTTGGCAACAACATCCTCGCTGCCCTCAGTGGCGAAGATGGTGTTTCGCTTTTGAATGCTACCAATCTTAATGCTATTGGAAAAATCAATTTGGACAAAGACACGCCAGATTCAAAGCGTACTTTGGATATAGATGGAGATCTTCTTTTCACTTCTGAAGGAGCAAAAGGAGCTGGTGTTTACAGCCTTCCTTCTGGTTCTTTGGTAGAAAAAATCGCTATTCTTTCTAATCCAGAAGGTGTAGAAAATGGTGACATTGTAACTAATGCTGTTTCTTTTGACGAAGGACTTTTGATGATGGCAAATGGAGGTGCAGGAGTGGAAGTGGTAGAAATCTCTACAAACAATGAAACAGAAACCCTAGGTCTTCTGTCCCTTTTTGGCTCTTCCAACTTTGTGAAATTGAAAGGCAAACATCTATTCGTAGCATCTGGATCTAAAGGTCTTCAAATCTTGGAAATTGAAAGAACTACAAGCGTACCTGCTCCAGGTGTGAATTGTGAAAATCTAACCCCATATAGAGGAAGCAGCAATTTGAATGTAAATTCCAACGATGTGATGAGATTTTCAGGTTCAGCATCTTTGAGTAATATCAATGTGGGTGGCACATTGACTTTTTGTGGATCTATGGCTGTTCAGGATAATATGAATATCAACAGCAATGGCTTTTTTGAAATGTCAGGCAGCTTTTCATTTGGCAGATACCAAGGAAATAGCAGGTTGAATATAAATAACAATGCTGTGTTAAAAATTAGTGGCTCAGCAGTCATTTACGGTGACCTTACTTTGAATTCAGGCGCAACACTTGAGTTTGTCGGTGAAGGTACCAGTATCACTGTATATGGTAAAGTAACCAAAAACAACAATGTAACTATCAAAGGTGACTTTATAGATACAGAAGGTAAGTTAAAATAAAATACACAAAGCCTGTGGTTTTCCATCAGATCTTGATCAAAAACCACAGGCTTTTTAAATCTTAATTTATGGATGCGAACCGAACATTTCATTAAAATAGAAAGTAAGAATTCAATTGAAATCTTGATACTTATCAAAAATAAGTACTCTCAATTCTCTCCATAGAAAAAGGCCGATTTAAACAAAACCGGCCTTCATTTTTGGGTTAGATGCCAATCTCAAATACTATCGGCTCTTATTTAATCTCTTTTTCGATCATTTTATCCACTTTCTCTTTCACTTTTGGACTTTGGGTATAAGCCATATACATCTCCTGAAATTTTTCTTCAGAAAGATCACTATCAGTGATTGCTTGTTGGATTTCAGTTTGCAAACCTTGTTGCATTTCCATTACTTTTTGGCCAGCGCTATTGAAACTTGCCATTTCCTCAGCACCTGAAGCCACCTCTTGCAAAGTACCAGCTTGTTGGGCTTGTGCCAATTCTTGGAATCGTTCTACTTTAAGGTCATTTTCTTCGATGGCTTTAATCATATCTCCCTGAGATTTCTCTTGAAGCGGGATCAATACCAAATTGATTTTTACAAATTCTTCAAACTCTTGGTCTGAAAAATCCTCGTTTACTTGGGTTTGCGGCTGCATCATCTGCTGTGCAATGGCACCAAATCCAATAAATAAGGTGAATATCAGCGAAAGCATCGAAGTCTTGGTCATTAATTTTGAATCATTCATAATTTTTAGGTTTTGTTTGATACATACCCAAAAGTACAAATTCCAATCCAAAAAAGATTTCGTAACTACTCAGGTTGTAAATTAGCTATATGATTTAGATTTTCTAAGATATTTCCCGAACGTTTGATCAGGGTATCCACGACGGATCTTATAACACTGAAGTTTTCAGCTCCATTGTTGGATTTGAACTGTCCTGATATTTTTTGTTTCACCTTGATGTTGCGTATGGCTCTTTCAGAGGCATTGTTATCCGGTGGTACTTTTTGGTGATAGAGAAAAGTAAAAAGTGACTTTCTGTATTTCAGGAGTCTTTTTTGTAGGGATACTGCTTCTTTATGTTTTGACTCTACAGGTTGGGCGAGTAGGTTATCCATCTTCTCTTCAATGGAAGCAATACTCCTGCTATTCTCTGGATCTGATAGTTTTTTGAGTTTTCTCTTCAGTGAGATAGCTTCCCTGAACAGGGCCCTAAGGCTGTCAGCCCATTTAGATTTATAGCGTTCAACAATGTAGTTGAGCTCCCTAAGCAGATGTGCACAACAGAGCTGGTGCAGGTTTTCCGAATAGTTGAAGTATGCCCTCCATGCATCGTGGCACAATACTGCCTTTCCGAACCCATCGGGAAAATGTGTATTCATCGCCTTAAGTCCACGTGATTCAGATATAGCTAACAGGGTGAGTTCCTCGGTCTGATAAGTCCAGACCCACTGTTTGTTTCCATCCACTTTAGCCCCAGTCTCGTCAGCTCCTATCACAGGACTTTTAGAGACTGCCGTCTTTATCTTTGCATATATTGGTGCAGACTTGCGGGCAAACCTACCGATAATGTTATCGATACTCCCCTCGCTGAGATTAATACCGAAGCAGTCCCTGAGAAGTTCTTTCATCCTTCTATAGGGAACATACTGTCTGGCATGCAGATAACCGACAATGGTTTCAACACCGCTCCCGTACTGTATGGGGGCATTGATATTGTCAGGGAATGACCCACTGATCTTTTCTCCACAGGAACAGTTTTTGGAAAAGATTCTATGCTCGGTACATACCACTTTAATCACAGGAAGATCCAGGACCTGTCTTTTGGAGGACAGTTCTGCTGGAACCGCCGACAGATCACCACCACAGCAGGTACAGAATAAAGGGATGTGGTTTTCTATTATGTCCGGGGAGGATGTCATTTCAAGGGTATGGCCTTTGTGTCCAGGCTGACCGCCGGTTTTGCGCCCTGTATCCTGACGGAGACTCTGATTTTTTTTGGGGCGGTTCTCGTCTTTTGAAGGGGGAACCGAGCTGTTGCGGCTGTTTTTGGGATTACGGTAACGGGCAAGCTCATTTTCCAAATCGGATACCCTAGATTTTAAAGACTTGACCTGCTCCATAAGCTGGAGGTTCATCTTGATCAGTTCCTGAATAAGCGTATCCCTGTGGTCCAATATACTATAGAAATGTTTCCTGAATATCAGCACATAATCCCATGAATACCAATAATCCACGCTGTTTTTCCCCACAAAAAAATGTGGATAAACCAACTTTAAAGCTGATTTTCGTACATTCACATACAAATACGCATCAATACACCACAGAGGGCAACAAGACTCCAAATACTTGAATATTGGTCAGTAAATAATGTACCTGAGTAGTTACAAGATTTCTAATTATATTTTTAAAAGTTTATTAACAAAATTAAATCGGAAATATTCTATTTTAGATATGAAACATGAGATTTGAGATGTGAGACTACTTTCTTTTTAGCGATTAACTAACCCTTTCAATTTGATAAACAAAGTACAATGAACTATCCCTGAACAAAGACCACCAATATATCACTAGAGCTACCTAACTTTCCAACCTTACAATTTTCCAATCTTACAATCTTCCAATCTTACAATCTTCAAATCTTACTTAATTGTACCTAATAAAAAGACCACCAATATATCACTAGAACTACCTAACTTTCCAACTTTGTAACCTTCCAACCTTATAATTTTCCAATCTTATAATTTTCCAATCTTACAATCTCCAAATCTTACTTAATTGCACCTAGTACAAAGACCATCAATATCACTAGAACTACCTAACTTTCCAACCTTCCAACTTTGCAACCTTCAAATCTTACAATTTCCCAATCTTAAACTCCCTCAAAAGCCCAATCATCTCTCCCCTACCCTTTCTTGCTCCCTTTCAGCGCCCATTTCATCAAAGGTCCACTTGTCATACTTGTGATGATTGCCATGACAACGAGAGCCACAAAGAGTTTTTCATCGATCAGGCCATTCTCCAAAGCTATCAAGCCAAGGATAATTTCCATCGCACCTCTCGCATTCATCCCAAATCCTATTGCTAAGGATTCTTTGATATTAAATCCACCTTTGAAGGCGCCATAACCACTTCCTATAATTTTTCCAGCAAATGAAATCGCCAAGACTGCTAAAGTCAGTAAAATTTCAAAATTGGTAAAGAAGTTGATTTTCAAACCAATGGAAACAAAGAAAAGCGGAGCGAAGATATTGTTGATAAATTGATGTACAATCTCCTTAGCTCGCTCAGACATATGCTCTGAGTCTCCTAATGCCACTCCCAAAAGGAAAGCACCGAAGATCGAGTGAATCCCCAGCCATTCTGTAAATGCTGCTGCTAAAAAGCAAAAAGCCATAGAAAGAGAAAGCACGCCACCTGGCCAAGCAAGTTTCTTATTTACCCAAGGAAGCACTTTGTTGATGATGATTTTCCCAAGGGTAAGCATAAAGAAAGTAAACATTAATGTTACACCAATGGTCTGAGCCAAAGAAAGTGAACTGCCTTTGCCCATGAAAGAAAGAATCACAGAGAAAATCAACCAGCCAATGATATCATTGACCATCGCTGAAGCTACAATTAACATCCCCATTTTAGTCTTGAAGAGATTCATATCCATCAAGATTCTTACGACAACTGGCAGGGCGGTAATTGACATGGCTGTCCCCATAAAGAGTGAGAATAGCAAGCGATCACCATCAGCTAGACCAAAGAAAGTTGAAAAATAGTAGGGGAATATAAAACCTAAAATAAAAGGGACCACCAAGCCCAAGAGACTAATGCTCAAAGCAGATTTTCCTTGTGACCAAACCAAGTGCAATTCTACTTCCAGTCCAGCAATAAACAAAAGCAAAACAACTGCAATCTGCACAAATCCATCCAATGCTAGATTGGCACTTGGATTACTAGCAAAAAGATAATCGAAAAGCTCAGGAGTCAGAGTCCCCAAAATCGTTGGCCCCAAAATAATGCCTGCAAGCAACTCCCCCACAACGGCGGGCTGCTTGAACTTCTGAGCTATTTCAGCAAATACCCGTGCAAGCAAGAGCATAGCAGCAAGCTGCAGAAATAGATTGACTACATCTTGATGTGATAAACTTTCCATGTTGTCTTATTTTTTTATGATCAGTAGGTTGCAAGGAAGATCGCTGAGGATGTCTTCCAAATCGTGCGGGAAAAGTCGATCAAAAAACCCAAGGTTTCCTTCATCACCAACTACCAAAAGATCTGCATTAAAATCTGTGGCAAATCGAGCCAATTCTACTGCCCATTTTCCACAGGTGATTTTCACGTTAATCTTCAAGTCACCTTTATCTATAGTCTTTAAAATATTCTCCACATAGTCCACCTCTTCGCCCACGAGCTTTCTCCTGGTACTCGCAATTTCACCTTCACCACCTTCACCAGCTGTCGCCATCTGTAAGCCATACATTTTAATTTCGTTGACTACATATACTTTTTTGGCTTTGTCTAATTTGCACCATTCGATTCCTTTTTGAATAACATAAGGAGTTTGCTCTTGTTGTGTCCCATTGATCACAACTTTCTCAAATGGGGTGGGATCTTCGAGAGGCTCGATCAAAGTAAGTACGGAGCATTTTGCTTTTCTGATGATTTTTCTGGCAATAGAACCTAAATAATACTTAAAAAAACCTTCAGTCTTCAATGCTCCCGCTACAAGCAAATCTACCCCTTCACGATTGCAAGCTTGAATGATTTTTTTTGCGGTGTTTCCAGTTTCCCATAAAATAGTAGTCTTATCCTTATCCACTCCATGCTTTTCAAGCATAAATTTGAGATTTTCCTCCAAAGTAGCTGTTCGTTCTCCCACATGAACAAGTATCAACTCGGCACCAAATAAATCCTTCAATCTCTTTGATTCACAGATCAAGGCCTCCATGCGAGGAGAAAAAGAAATGGCCAATGCTATTTTTTTAAACATAACTGTCAATTTTGTTGGGAGAGTGAAAAATAGCAAAAATTACCCTTGTATCCTAAATTCACTGTTCCCAAAAATCAGTTCATGAAGTACATTTACACATGATTAATCAAAGTTGCTCTTATATTTACATTGAATTAGAATCATAAACTAAAATGCTAAACACACTCCTCGATCAGATTGAAGTTTTTCCAATCATGGGCACTGCCCTAGATAGCGCAAATACAATGAAATTGGATTTTTCTCCAAATAACAAAACTTTAGAGACCATTGATCTGGGAAATACCGATGCTTTTAACACTTATGTTTTTGGGATCTTGGAGCAGTCCAGCAAAACTTATGGCATAGGAGGCTACTTTGAACATCGGGCGATCTACAGGAGAAGTACTGTATTTGCAACAAATGAAAAAGCATTTAGAGATATTCATTTAGGTGTAGACATTTGGGCTGAAGCAGGTCACCCTGTGTTTGCTCCTTTAGACGGAAAAATACATAGTTTTCAAGACAATGCAGGTTTTGGTAATTATGGGCCAACCATCATTTTAGAGCATCAAGTAGAAACAGTTACTTTTTATAGTCTTTATGGACATTTGGCTTTATCCGATTTGGAAAACTTAGAAGTGGGACAAAATATCAATAAAGGAGATTTGCTCTGCCATTTGGGACCATTTCCTGAAAATGGTGATTGGCCTCCACATTTACATTTTCAACTGATGTGGACTATGATGGGGTTAGTTGGTGATTTTCCGGGTGTTTGTTCTCGAGCAGAAATGGAGAAATTTCAGAAAATATGTCCTGATCCAAATATTATAATTGGATTCAAGGATGAAGATTAGATAAGGTAATCAATCGAATCCCCTCTAAAGTCAAATTTCGATCTACGATGTCAAAAGTGGATTTAAGATTGGTAATGATAGATGACAGACCTCCTGTGGCGATAATTTTTGAAGCGTGACCCAATTCCTTCTCTATTTCAAACAGCATCCCTCTTACCAAGCCGGAATATCCAAAATACAATCCTGATTGAATGGATTCGATTGTGTTCTTACCAATTGCTGAATTGGGCTGGGTTAATTTTACTTCCGGAAGTTTTGAAGTATTTTGAACAAGAGCACGCATGGCTGTTTTCAAACCAGGAACAATATTCACTCCTTGAACGGCTCCTTTATAATCTACAACCGTAAAAGTAAGCGCTGTACCAAAATCAACGATAACACAAGCATCCATAAAAACTTCATAGGCTGCGACTACATTACACATCAAATCAGTACCAATTTCATTTGGCCTTTTGGTGCTAACTTTTAGCTTTTGATAGCTTTTCCCAGAAATCAGATAGCAGCTTTTTCCTAAAAACTCAGAACAAAATTGCGCAATCATTCTATTGATTTCTGGCACCACTGAACTGAAACCAATCTGATCAATCTGTTCGATTTTGATATCGTTTTCCAAGAAAAAAAGATGAAGTTCCTTTTCTATCTGAATTAAAGAAAGCTCAGTACTCGTATTCACACGACATTCATACTTCCAAGTCTTGGTCTCGTCATCATAAAATCCAAAAACAATATTTGAGTTGCCTGCATCAATGGAAAGAAACATAGGATAAATGATTTTAGAGAGTCCGAACAAAAATTAGCCAATCCAAAGATAAAAATTGATTTTAAGGTTTTTAGAATTTTGGTTACTTTCGGACATGTATGAAATAAGAAAAGGAGAAAAGAAAGATCTTCCAAGGGTTTTGGAATTGGTCAAAGAACTGGCACTTTATGAAAAAGCGCCTGAGCAAGTCACCAATACTGTCGAAATGATGGAAGAAGACGGCTTTGGAGCAAATCCAGTTTATGGTTTTTTTGTAGCTGTGAAAAAAAGTACAGGAGAAATTATTGGCATCTCGATTTACTATTATCGCTACAGTACTTGGAAAGGGCGCAGACTTTATTTGGAAGATATAGTCGTTACAGAATCGGAGCGAGGAAATGGTGCGGGAAAACTACTTTTCGATAGAACAATGCTTAAATGTCTTGAAGACAACTGTTCAGGAATGATGTGGCAAGTCTTAGATTGGAATGAGCCTGCAATCAATTTCTATAAAAAATACGGTGCAGATCTCGACGGTGAATGGATCAATTGTAACCTGCAGTCTGATGAAATCCAAGCCCTGCTTGGAAAAGTTAATTAAGTGGATTAAGGGATTGGTTATTAGTTGCAAGTCACAAAGACTAATTATTATTCAGTCCCATATTTTTCTTAGTAAACTATTTCCACATAATAACTGATAACCAATAACTCTTTAAGATGAACATTTCACTAAAAAATCATAGAATACTAGTTACTGGCGCTTCTCGCGGAATTGGACGAGGAATTGCCGAGCAACTTTCCGCATCAGGAGCTGAAGTCTTGATTCATTTCAATAGTAACCTTGAAGAAGCAAGATCTTTGCAAGAACGCTTGCCTAATATATCTCATTTAGTTCCTTGCGATCTTTCTGACTTATCATCTGTAAAGGGGTGGATTCCAGATTTGATTAAAGCTTATGGTCCGATCGATTCAATTGTCAACAATGCAGGGATAGCAATTTCAATTGCTGATGATGCGGAAACTGATGATTGGACAGCTGCATGGCTCAAGACCATGGATGTAAATATCAATGCTTTGGCAATTATTACAAAAGAGTTTATTGAGCATGCAAAAAGTAGAAAAAATGGCCGTATAGTCAACATTTCCTCTCGTGCAGCTTTCCGGGGAGATACTCCAGATTATTTGGCTTATGCGGCATCTAAGGCAGCAATAGTAAGCTACACCAAATCAATTGCTCGCTATTATGGAAAAGAAGGAATTATGGCATTTGTAATAGCTCCTGGGTTTACTCGCACAGATATGGCTCAAGACTTTATGGATCAATACGGTGAAGCCTATGCCTTGAATGATATTGCACTTCCTACATTGACCGAACCAAAAGATATCGCTCCGATGGTAACACTTCTTTGTTCTGGCTTTGCTGATCACGCTACAGGATGTACCATTGATATCAATGCAGGATCTTATGTACATTAGTAGAATGCCCAAGTAATAACTTTTAGAAATCTTTAACTTAAAACTCAAAATGAGGTTATTAACATAAAACAATCTCTTTACCACATGTCTAAAAGTGATTCCTTAACCCCAGAAATGCTCAAAATCATTAAGATTTTTGGAATTGGATCTTTGGCATTCGTTTTTCTATTATCATTTTTTAATGAAAAGAGAGCAAATAATTCTGGGAAGGAAACATCCATTCTGAGCATAACCGATGCAGAACGCTTGTATTTCAAAAATGTCAGAGGCTTATATTATGACCTCGAGGGCAGAGATGATGCAAAAATGTCCGTGTATCGGTACGGAAAGCGAGTTCAAGAGGCAGATCATCCGCTCCTCAATCTTTCAATTTTAATCAATAGAGTAAAAGATGAAGCATACATCTATGTTGAGTCATCGAAAGATTTAAGTTCTTTCTCCCTAAGAGTACAATCTGGTACGCAGACTGATACAATAAAATTTGTTACAGGAGATAAGATTGCACATTTTGAATTTGTGGAGAAACTTTATCCCTTGTTGGAAGAAAATACCTATTTTGAGATATTGATAGACGAGGATTGGATTCCTATTTTGATCGATGAAAAGGAAAGAGATGCCTTAAGAATCCCAATAAAAGACTTCTACCGCTTGATCAACAAACCCGAATAACTTCATGGATCTAAAAAGAATTGATAACCTTTGGAAGTTTCTTTGTCTTGCTATCTATTAAATATTTTTTGATTCTTGAGTTTCATGCAGTTTGGTAGAATAGTCGTGTCGCTTCTAGCGTTTCACAAAAAAAGCACCCCCGAAATCGAAGATGCTTTTATGCTTAATAAAACTTGAAATTTATTTAAAATCTCATTTTTACTCCAGCCAGAAAGTTTGTTCCAGCCATTGGGTAATAGAAATTCTCCGTGGTTAATTCTCTTCCTGCCCCTCCTTCTCCAGGAAGGAAGTATGAGAAAGTGTATCCATTTGGTTCATACAGTTTATTAAAGATGTTGTAAACCATCAAAGTGAATTCCATATTTTTCACAAAGCGTGGTCTCAAGGCATAATTCAATCTTAAATCTGTGGTCCAAAATGCATCTAGCATGCGATTATCATTCATGGTATTATCCATGTATTGACTACCAACATATTTGTTTAGCAAGCTTATTTCGAAGTTTTTGATTGGTTTGTAATCCAAAATCGCTGAAGCAACTACATTTGGTGAAAAAGCAATGTCTGTATCAGTGTAAGTTATTTCTTCTTGGAAAAATTCTGCAGCAGAGTAGTCGTCTATATACTCCGTAAATTCTGAAATTTTGTTTCTACTTATAGCCAAATTACCACCAAATGTAAATTGAGGAGAGAAGTTATATGCCCCATCTATTTCAATCCCAGCTCGATAAGAATTTGCGACATTATCCCTCACATAAGCACCCACATCATTCAACTGACCCGTTAAGACAAGTTGATTATTGTAATTCATGTAGTAGAAATTCACATTATAAGCATACTTGCTTGTATTGGCTTTGATTCCTGCTTCTATATTTTGAAGATTCTCAGCTTGAGGTGCTCGATCTACAATAGGTGAATCAGTAAAATCCCTCCTTACAGGCTCCCTATTTGCCACTGCATAAGATGCGTATAACGAATTCCCAGAACTAGTTTGATAAGTCAGTCCGAATTTAGGATTAAAGAAATTATAGCTAACATTTCCTGAGACATTTCTCAGGTCATTATTTAAACCATCAAAGCGATAATCCACTCCTCTATATTGCAAATCACCAAAAAGAAATAGCCCTTCTGAAGCTTCGTATGTACCTTTTAAATAGACATTTCTATCATCTTTGACTGCATTGTTATCATAGTATCTGTCTCTAATATTGACATTATCTGCATATTGCATCCAGATAATTTCTCCAAAATGATCTCCATCATAACGATTGATGCCTCCACCCAGGACAGCATCAAGTCTGGCATCATTTGAAATATAATTCAGCGAGAAAACACCACCAAAGAAATCATTATCTAACCATCTTCTGCGAATAATATCCATTCTAGAGATACTTTCTCCTCCGATAATAACAGGAGAAAGATCATAACTACTCAACCTATCATTTTCTCTAAATTGTTCGTAATAACCACGTCCATAAGTATAATGCAAAGCTCCATTTGCCTTCCAATTTTGGTTAATTTTTCCTGTGTAAATAAACTGATAATGATCCTGCTGATAATTATCAGTTTGGTTATCATAAGTATAGAGATTGAATGTCCGATTTGTTTCTAAAAGCGCTTCGGGTACACCTTCCCACGCTTGATAGGTTTTTTCAGCGCCAGAAAAGACGTTCAGTTTGAAAACATGATTTTCACCATAATACCCACCTGTTAGGAAATAAGATTTGAGATTAGATGAAGCGCGATCCATATAACCATCAGATGTGATTTGAGATAATCTGGCATCAAAAGCCCATCGATTATTCAATAGCCCAGTTCCTGCCTTTACCGTGTGTCTCCTGGTATTAAAAGACCCAAAAGAATTGTCTATTTCTCCATAAGCTTCATCCTGACGCGTATCTGTCTGAATGTTAATACTGGCACCAAAGGTGGCTGCTCCATTAGTGGATGTACCGACACCTCTTTGAATTTGCATATTATCAACAGAAGATGCAAAATCAGGCATATTTACCCAAAACACTCCATGTGATTCTGCGTCGTTCATCGGAATACCATTGACTGTCACGTTGATTCGTGTCTGATCTGAACCTCTAATCCTTAGCCCAGTATAGCCTACTCCGGCTCCTGCGTCCGAAAAACTCACCACAGATGGCGTATAATTCAACAACATCGGAATATCCTGCCCAAGATTCAACTTGGCTATTTCTTCCTTTTTGATGTTTTGAAAAGTTGTTGGAGTCACGTCTGAAGCTCTTGTTCCATTCACAACAAATTCTTCAGTGAAAATACTGCTTTGTTCCAAAGAGATATTGATTTCCTCAGTATTTGGAACAGTGATTTTTAAAGTTTGTGTTGTGTAACCTAAAAAAGACACTCTCAAATCATAAGTTCCTTGAGGTATATTTCTAATCTCAAAGTTTCCAGAAATATCTGTGGTTGATCCTCTTCCAGTTCCTTCTAAAAGCACATTGGTCCCAGCCAGTAATTCTCCCGTTGAGGCATCCTTTACAGTTCCATTAATCTTGTTCTGTGCTGTTGCAACAAAACACACCAGCAGCAGTGCCAGTGTAAATCCTAATTGTTTCATTTGATTTAATTACTTTGCCGAAAACCGGCTGGTTAAACATCGGAAAACCAAGGGGATGATTTTCTTCATTTTGTTTACCCGTTTCCAAGTCAAATACAGCAGAATTGCATGCATGCGCAAAGTCTAAGCTTTATGGACTAATCCAAAGTTTTCAAAGAAAACTTGACTGCTCTATTTTCATTGGTTACTCATTTCCCTTCGCCGGCACTACCCGGATCAGGTATTGTGGGTATGATCTCAGCCTGATATTTTAAGGCACCCCTAATGATCTATGCTGCAAATGTAGGTGGAAAAGCTTAATATCCAAAAATGCTGAAAATAAAAAAACCCGCTGCTCAAAACTGAACAGCGGGAAAAATTAAGACTTTTGTGTTTATTGGTTATTACCTAAATTTCTCAAATGATTGACATGAGAGGTAAATGCCATACTGAGTTTTGGATGCTCCAAGTATGGGATTCCATATTCTCTACAAGTTTCTTTTATGATCTTGCTTATCGCCGGATAGTGAACGTGAGAGATATTTGGAAATAAATGGTGCTCAACTTGAAAATTTAACCCACCAACTAACCAGGAAAGTACTTTGTTATTGGTGGCAAAGTTTGAAGTAGTTTTTAACTGATGGATTGCCCAATCATCTTCCAATTTGTTGGTTTCTATATTTGGCATTGGGAAAGAGGCTTCTTCGACAGCATGTGCTAACTGGAATACAACACTTAAGAGAATTCCTGTTGAAATCCCATAAACCAAAAATCCTATCAACCAAGGTGTAAATCCAAGCATATAAAGTGGAATTGCTACAAATAGTATGATATGAAGCAGTTTGAAACCCCAGAAAGACAAGTGGTCTCCAACAGTCATTTTCTGAATTGGGACAATTCCCACTTTTTTGGTTGCATATTTTTTGTAATCCGTCACAAAAATCCAATACAAGTACAGCAGTGAGTAGACGAATAAGAAGTATTTATGTTGATACTTATGGATACGATGAAATTTTTGATTTGGGCAAAGTCTCAAGAAAGGTCTTGCATTCATATCGTCATCTACTTCATCTATATTGGTAAAAGAGTGATGAACTACATTATGTTTGGTTTTCCACATGAATACATTCGCTCCTAAAAAATTGATTGAAACTCCAGCGAGTTCATTGACCCAATTTTTCTTACTAAAGCTACCATGTGCACCATCATGCATCACGTTGAAACCGATGGTTGAAGCCAAGGCTCCTAAAAGCACACAGCCAACCAAGGCAATAGCCCAGTGTGGTGTGAAGAATATAAGCGTTACATAAGTTGCTATGTAAGCACAAACCAGCAGAATGGCTTTGAAGTAAAGAGAGAAATTTCCTGTTTGGTTGAGATTTTTTTCTGTAAAGTAATTTTTGATCCTCAATTTTAAATCTGAATGGAAAGAGGATGCGGCACTGAATCTAGGCGGACGCATAATAATGTTTTTAATGAAATTAATAATCAGAATGCAAAATCGCTGGGTGATTATCAGACATTCTGCTATAAAGGTACATCAAAAAAATTTAGAAAATAAAAAACTGACAAATATCATCTTCTTGAGGCTGTTGCATTTAAGGATTTTTAACAGTCCATTTGAGGTTTTTACAAGCCATTATTTTTCAAGGCTTTCATAGCTGCCACAAACCGATCAATATAATTCCCTTGGATTATTTCAAAAGGCACTTTTGATTTTTGAAGTAAATTATGATAAAGATCAAAAAAGTAATTACGCATTTCTGGATCAGGATGCTCTCTTTGGGGGTCTTCCTCCCAAGGAATGTCCACATTCGTCAAAAGGTACAAATCATATTTTCTATGCTTTATTTGTTCCAGAATCCAAGGGTCTGTTTTTCCGAATCTATGATTACTCCAGACATCTATTACTTGCAAATCGGTATCAATAAAAAGATACTTCTTGGCATTTTTCAAGGCAGAATCTTCGGCATAAATCTGCCCTTTTGCGATTTGAAGTAAATCATCAAATTCATAAGGGCGATTCAAATTTTCGATAAACTGCCTTGCATATTCATGCACCCAAGGTTCATTGTAAGCAGCTGCTAAGGCTTGAGAAAGCGTACTTTTCCCTGTAGATTCGGGTCCGATAATTACAATTTTTTTAATTTCCATTTGAAGATTGCTTCACTGACTTAATCCAAGAAAATAAACCTATAAAAGCCAACACAGTAAAAAACACAAATTGAAAAGATGTCAGCATCAGACCTTTATAGAAATACAAGGGAATAGAAACAAGGTCCGTTATTATCCAAGCAATCCAGTTTTCCACTTTCTTTTTGGCCATCAGCCACATCCCGACAAAGGCTGAGGAAGTAGTAAATGAATCCCAATAAGGGACATCGCTATCTGTAAAATTGGCTAAAATAAAATAAAGCAGCCCATAGGAGACAAAAAATAAAGCTATAGATTTGAGAATACCCCTTTGGCTTAGCCATGTAACGGGCAACTCAGCTTCAAAACCACTTGGCCTACTCCACAAATACCAGCCATAAATAGACATGCCGAAATAATAAGCGTTGATTCCCATATCTGCATAAAGCTTATATTTCAGACAAATATAAACATAGATCAAGGTGCTGATCATTCCTGTAGGAAATACCCAAATATTCTTTTTGATAGAATAAAAAACACTTGCAATTCCAAAAAATACTGCAAAAGCTTCCAGCAATGACATCTCTGCTATCCCTTGTTGGAAACTTTCTAAAATCCCGTCAAATTCCATGTGGCGAATTAAGTCAATATTTTCTTTGTAGCAAACATTAATAAAATGTGTTTTCATGATTTAGAAAACCAATAGCATAAAGTGGAATATTTACCAGCCAATCTTCTTTTCTATATCCTGACATTGATGTTCGAATGGAGACTGGAATTTTATATTTCTCAGAAAAAACTTTGAGACTTTTTGCTTTCAAATTTTCTTCTGCTTTGACCTCAACCGGATAAACTTTACCATCTAATTGAATTATAAAATCAATTTCCGCTGTCGATTTTTCTGTAGACCAATAGAACGGATGAATATTTCTTGCCAGAAATTGCTGAAGAACATATTGTTCAGTCAAAGCACCTTTGAATTCTTCAAAGAGGTGATTTCCTTCCAAAATTGACTTGGAATCTAAGTCCGTCAAAGCTCCTAAAAGTCCAATATCAAGCATAAAAAGTATGAAGGAATTAATATTCTCATAAGCTTTCAATGGAATTCCCGGTTTAGAAATTTTATTCACCCGATGAACTAATCCAGAATCATAAAGCCATGCCAAAGCCAATTCAAAGTCCTTTGTTCTAGCTCCTTGTTTGACTTGCCCATAGATGAATTTTTTATTTTCTTTTGTTAATTGAGAAGGGATAGCATTCCATAGCATTCGAATTCTAGGTATGATTTCGACTGGTGCGTGCTTAGAAAAATCTTGTTCATAAGCTGCCAAAATTCCCTTTTGAATTTTTCTAACTTCCTTCAAATCTCCATATTGAACATAATTTGTAACTGCTTCAGGCATTCCACCCACGAAGTAATATTGTTTCAAAAGCACAATATATTTCTCCTTAAAAGTATTGATCAAAGCCCAATCCCGATTCTTAACTAATTCAATCAGGTCTTCTTCATTCATAGCCATTAGAAACTCTTCAAAATCTAATGGATAAAGATTTAAAAAATCAACTTTTCCTAGGGAATAAATGTATCAGAACACATTTTTTCGAATGAAAAAATGTAAACCATTACACTTTTTCAAAGGAAAAAAATTGAAGATCCTATTGTAAACAAAAAAAGCCCTCAAAGCATGACTCTGAGGGCTCTTTTTTAGTTGAAGAAGCTATTCTTTATTTTCTTCAATAAATTGTTTTTGAATTTCATCTTCACCTTCAAGGCCTTCCTCTTTGAAGAATTTGCTTTGGAAAACTAATATAATCGCTACTCCTGCAAAAATCGATGCATCAGCAATATTGAAAATTGGCCATAATGCAGTATAACTTCCTCCCCATAAAGGTACCCATTCAGGGATATATCCTTCCCAAATATCAATGTAAAACATATCTACTACTTGTCCATGAAACCATGGTGTAGTGGCATCATAAGGTGCATTATTTAAGAATACGCCATAAAAAATGCTATCTATCAGATTTCCTATTGCACCGCCTAAAATCATCGCAATGCAAATAAGATAACCAACATGCATCTTCTTATCAATGATATAATAGAGGTAATAACCAATCCCAAACATGGCCACCAACCTGAACGAAGTCAAGATGATTTTACCATATTCAAAAGGTAATTTCATCCCAAATGCCATACCTGGATTAGTTGTGTAGTGGAGTTTGAACCAATCCCCGAAAATCTTGATCTGACCTGGGGTTCCAAAATCCATTTGATAATGAACCAATAATTTGACCACCTGATCTAGAATAATCACTGCAAGTGCTATCCCAAAATATTTTAGATACTTCATGTATTCCTATTAAAACCACAGATTTAAGGATTTTTTTTGATTTTAACCCCTATGTATGGTTGATATTTTAATTAATTAGCCTTTGAAACTTTAACTGACAACTCAAAGTCATCCATATCTAATTTAATAGAGTCCGCGATAGATTCCATTACTTCTAAACTTAATGCTTGTGTCTCAGTCTTTATATATCCTCCGAAGTTTTCAAATGAAGCATTGACCAAATCATCGTGTTTGGCTACTTGAATGTGAATTTTATCTTGAACATCTAATCCCATATCTTTTCTTAGATTTTGGATTCTATTTACCAAGTCTCTAGCAATTCCTTCTTGCTTCAATTCTTCAGTCAAAGTCACATCAAGAGCAACCGTCAATCCCTGATCTGAGGCTACTGACCAATCTGGAATATCCTGAGAGCTAATCAAAACTTCTTCTAGAAGCAATTCTAATGACTCCCCATCTACATTCACATTGATCTTGCCATTTCGTTCGATTTCTGAAATCTCCGACTTTCCCCAAGAATTGATAGCTGCTACTACAAAGCGCATTTTAGGCCCAAGCTTTTTACCCAAAATAGGTAAGTTAGGTTTTACACTTTTCACCAAAACATCAGAAGCATCATCAATATATTCTACCGACTTGATATTTACCTCAGATTTGATAAGCTCTTCAACATGCTGAATTTGAACCTTTGTTTTATCATTCAATACAGGAATTAAAATTCTCTGTAAAGGTTGTCTCACTTTGATGCCGATCTTAGGATTTTTTCTTAAAGAATGAACCAAAGATGAAATTCTTTGAGCTAAATCCATGCTTTCTTCCAAATCTTTGTTGATCAAGGATTCGTTAGCATTATTCCAATCAGTCAAGTGAATCGACTCCATTGGATTTGCTGTGGCCTCAGTCAGATTTTTATACATCCAATCTGAATAGAACGGTGCAAAAGAAGACATCAACTGACTCAGTGACATCAAGCATTCGTATAAAGTCTCGTAAGCAGCCTGCTTGTCTGGGTTCAAATCACCTCTCCAGAATCTCTTTCTTGCCAATCTCACATACCAGTTTGACAACTGATCTACTGTGAAATTCATGATCGCTCTTGTCGCTTTGGTAGCGTCATAATTATCCATGGAACTCTCAACTTCTGAAATCAAAGTTTGAAGTTTTGAGATAATCCACTGATCCAACTCTGCTCTTTGGGCTACAGGAATACTCTTGTTATTGTCATAAACAAAATGATCCAAATTCGCATAAAGGACAAAGAAATTGTATGTATTCTGAAGTGTTCCAAAGAATCTTCTTTGCACTTCTGCAACACCTTCCAAGCTAAATTTCAAATTATCCCACGGATTTGCATTGCTGAGCATATACCAACGCAAAGCATCAGGCCCATATTCTTTTAAGGTCTTGAATGGATCCACAGCATTGCCCAATCTCTTAGACATTTTATTACCGTTTTTATCCAAAACCAATCCGTTGGCAATGACATTTTTGAAAGAAACTGAATCAAATAACATCACAGCCAAAGCATGTAAGGTGAAGAACCAACCTCTAGTTTGATCTACTCCTTCGGCAATGTAATCTGCTGGATAATTCGAATTGAAAATATCTTCGTTCTCAAAAGGATAATGCCATTGTGCATAAGGCATCGCTCCAGAATCAAACCAAACATCGATCAGATCAGGTTCGCGGTACATAGCCACGCCTTTAGGAGAAAGTAAAATCACATCATCTACATAAGGTCTATGCAAATCAATTTCTTCTTCATTGATTGGAGAAGATTCCATCAATCCAGCTTCAATGGATTTTTTGATTTCTGATTTCAATTCATCGATTGATCCGATGCAAATTTCTTCCGATCCATCTTTTGTTCTCCAGATAGGAAGCGGAGTTCCCCAGAATCTGGATCTACTCAAGTTCCAATCCACCAAATTCTCCAACCAATTCCCAAAACGACCGATTCCAGTTGCCTCAGGCTTCCAGTTGATCGTCTTGTTCAATTCTACCATTCTATCCTTGTAAGCAGTGGTTTTGATAAACCAGCTTTCTAAAGGATAATAGAGGATGGGCTTGTCAGTTCTCCAGCAATGTGGATAGCTGTGTTCGTATTTTTCGACCTTGAAGGCCTTGTTTTCATTCTTTAAAATAATGGTGATGATGATGTCCGTATTTTTGTAATCTTTGCTATCTTCATCATCATTGGTGTAATTTTTTACAAAGAAATCATCTTCACCAAACTCTTTATGAGCTGTGATTCCATGCTCCTTCATTTTGGCAGCGAGGTATTTTCCTACCACTGGCAAGAATTTACCCTGCTTATCGACTACAGGGATTTCATTGCCTTTTTCGTCCTGCACAAATACTCCAGGAATATTATTCTGAACCAAAGTTCTAAAATCGTCTGCACCAAAAGCTTTTGCGAGATGGACGATTCCTGTACCATCTTCAGTAGTCACATAATCTCCAGATATTACCGTAAACGCAGGATTTGGAAGTGTCAAGTCAGCTATTGGAAAAATTTGTTCATATTCCAAGCCAAGCAAATCTGCACCTTTCATCTCCTCGACAACTTCATAAGGAATCAATTTATCACCAGCTTTATAATCAGCTATAGCTAAATCTTTTGCTTTTGCATTGAAGTAAGAACCAATTCTAGCTTTCGCTAAAATCACTTGTTGTGGCTCAAAAGTATAGGGATTGAAAGTTCTCACTTTCACGTAATCCAATTTTTCTCCAATTGCCAAAGCGGAGTTAGAAGGCAAGGTCCAAGGCGTGGTGGTCCAGGCTAAAATGTATGTATTTTCTTCACCTTTCAGTTTAAACTGAGCGGTGATGGAAGTATCTTTCACATCTCTGTAGCAACCAGGCTGATTGAGTTCATGTGAGCTCAGACCAGTACCAGCAGCAGGAGAATAAGGCTGAATTGTGTAACCCTTATAAAGTAAATCTTTATCATAAAGCCTTTTCAACAAATGCCAAAGTGTCTCTATGTATTTTGCATCAAAAGTGATATATGGATCATCCAAATCAACCCAATAGCCGATTTTTTCAGTCAAATCATCCCATTCGTCCTTGAATCGCATAACAGTCTCACGGCATTTGCGATTGTATTCCTCCACGGAGATTTTTTTTCCGATATCCTCTTTAGTTATCCCAAGTTCCTTTTCAACTTGAAGTTCGACAGGAAGGCCATGGGTATCCCAACCACCTTTTCTTTTTACCTGAAAACCTTTGAGTGTCTTGTATCTACAGAAAATATCTTTGAGCGTCCGCGCCATCACATGGTGAATACCCGGTGTACCATTGGCTGATGGCGGTCCTTCAAAAAATGTAAAAGTCTCTGCCCCTTCTCTATTGACTACAGATTTGTTAAAAATGTCATTTTCCTTCCAGTACTGAAGTACGCTCTCCCCGATATTGGGATAATCTACTTGCTTAAACTCCTGATATTTTTTCACAGTATTCCTTGATGTTTGTTTTGAAAACCACTCTACTCTTAGTCTTGAATGATTTTTTGATACTCAAAAAAGTGCTAAATTCAATGATTATTGAAGAAAACACCCTTCTCAAATTCTTCTCCTTTTATAAAAAAGGAAAGCATATCCCTTTGGATATGCGGGAATTCCAAAAATGGAATGCAGGCGCAAAGTTAAGATATTTTGTAGGATTAGGGATAAATAATCTTAGAATTCGATTTTGGTACAGATTAATATTTCCAAAATGATTTCTAGTAAGTAGAAAAGCTTTAAATTATGGCAGTAAAGCACAGCAAACATGGGGAAATCAATTTATTCAAAAGGAGCAATTGAAGAAATTTCAACTCGAATGAATGGACTGCAAGCAGACCAAATATCACTTTGGGGCTCGATGAACCCTACTGAGATGCTTGTTCATTGTAACCTAGCCAATGCAGCGATTTTAGCTTCGTCAAAAGCAACCCAAAGTCCCAGCATGAAGCAGCGATTCTATAAATTTATTTTTTTCCATGTCAAAAAAGATTTCCCAAAAGGTGCTAGAGGTGCCAAAAGATTCGATGTGAAGGGAAAAGTAGATGAAAAAACTTTTGAAGAAGAAAAATCAAAATTCCTTCATCTTTTGAATAAATTCAGAGATTTGGATCGTAAACTGGAAGCTCAACACCCAATATTTGGAGCACTAAGTCACAATTATTGGGGCAAATTCGTCTGGAAGCATTTAGATCATCATTTGAAACAGTTTGGGTTGTAGTTTAAGTATTGACAGATTTATCTTATTGAATCATGTTAAAATGATAAAGAAAGAGGCTGTCCAATTCTTTTTGACAGCCTCTTTCATATTCTTTTAGTAAATCAATTTTGAAATATACTTATGACATACAACTTAAGGATTTGTTCACTCATAGCCTGTAAGAAACTATTTAAACAGTTTATATTCATATCCAATTGTAAAAGCGAAATATTGACCATTAAATTTATGTAAATTATTATTTAAAGTCTCTCCCTCGTAGATGATTTCATTAAAATCCCTCGTCACCAAAGGGCCGCCTGAATTGATTCCCCACAAAAGATCAAAAGATATTCTTCCTCTTGCATTTACATTATAAAATACCCCAACTTCTGGTCTTACAAAGACACTGAATCTTCTTTGGATTCGATCCTCCCCATAAACATAAATATCTGTAATTGGTTGATTGTCTCCGACTCTAACAACTGTCCTAAATTCGCTTCCGCTATATTCATAATTGCGAAAACTTGTATAATTTAAAGGAATAGATAGGGAAGTATGAAAACCCAACTTCCCATTTGATAAAGGAAAATCCTTTCTGATAGTTGGTCCAATAGACCACAATCCCAAAGTGGGGCCATTGCCTCTAGCAATATTTCTTTCTGGTTCAATCACATTAAGCTCTGCGGTCGATCTACTGTAGCCAAGATCCATCCCCAAGTAAAGATTATCTAAAATCTCTTGTCTGCCATATATGTTATAACTCCACATACGTGTACTTCTTGATTGAAGAGTCATAAATGAACCTGTATTTTCCCAGCCTGTGATAAAACCTCCTAATCGAGTTCCAATATTGATATTCTGACTGTAAATCATTTTTCCAGATGTTAAAAAAAGGAAAAGTATAAAAACAATCTTTTTCATAAACTTTTAATAACCTTTGATAATTCTTTTCAAATTAAAATTCCATGCTATTGAGCCATCTAGAGGAGTTCCATGATTACCACCGATTTCAACGTAATACTGGGTTTCCAATTTAAACTTTCTTAAACTTCTATTTGATTCATAGTAAGTTGGTTTCAGTTGATTAGAAAACACATAGGCATAGCTATTTCCAGATCTTAATCCAATACTATTTTTTCGACTATCGTATTCATATTCATAGTAAACATACATTGTAGTGGATTCACTATTCCAAGTGAGTGGTGAGCCACTTGGTCTACGCATATGCTTAGCTTCAGAAAATAATCTAAAATAAACACCAACTGCTTGATAGACATGTTTTGCTTCAAGTCTATATGTAAAATTGCTACCATTTGAAGTTATTCCTTCAATATTTTGTTGTGAATCTCCATTGTTACTACATTTATCCCATCCACATCCGTCTATAATAGTAGGAGCATTAGGATTGTAATTTAAAATTCTAGCATCAATTTCGGATCTATTTATAGTAGATGTTTTATTTGTTAACACAAGATCCAAAACATCGTCTTCAAAAGAAAACAACCTAATAGAGGAATCTTCAAAATTTCCTTCCAAAATATCATTTTTTAAGCTAAAATTATTAGTAACTGCAACTAGCTCTCTGTTAAAATCTAAATAATAAAGATATTCTTCAATTATAAACATTCCATTTTCATCTAAAATATCCAGTAAAATTGTACCTTCTAATTCTTCTACATAATTTTTTACCTTCTCTGTTATTCTTTTGTCAGGATCTGATGAATGTAAAATTAAGTCTATACTTTTTCCAAAACTTCGGAAATTTGGAATATCATTAGTATTCTGATTTTCCAAAATTTGATCATAATCTTCTAGACTTTGAAATTTCAAAGTACCATTAATCAATTCCAATGAATTGTTTGTTAATTTAGGAAGAATTTCTTCTTCTGTTGTACTTTGACAACCAAACATACCGCCTCCTAAAAAGAAAACAAATGTGATTCCGAGAATGTAACTCAAAGATTTTAAATGATTTTTCATAAAATAAAATTTAAATAATGAATAGTTAAAATTATCTTTTAAAAGAGTAGCTACTTATAAAATTGAAAACAAGAAATAAAAAAAAAAATTAAGAAACAAACTTATAGTTTTATTTCAGGCATGTTTTTTTTATACCAATTAAATAAACTCTTTTTTTTACATAAAATCTACTTGAAAAGTCATATAAAAATAAAACCTTAGAAAGAATGATCACTAAAAATATATACAATTTAGAAAATCAAAGCATAAGCCTAAGCAAATACTGGCTTTTACTTTTATCATCGGTTTTAATTTTAAATTAGAATATCTCTTCTCAACCAAATCAAAAAGATTTCACCTTACAAACCCAAACAACCAAAGCGGAATTCTATTAAAAGATCCAATAGGTAAATCGGCTATTGCCAAAAAAGAATTGGCCTCGGTTTTGATTTGAAAATCATTTTTGTTTCTTCCACCCACTTCGATAGTGAACTTATCATCAATATAAAAATCTCCTTTTTTTGGAAGACTTATCTCATGTTTTTCTTCCAATTGGGAATAAAAAAAAGTCTCTCGGAGATTTCCAGCATCTAAATTTGCACCTGCTAAAGCATAGCTGATATTTGTATTTTCCAAAAATATCTTGTCTGGCTTTTGCAAAACACTTGTGCTTTTACCTTCTGCAAAAAGACTGTTGATGATCTTAGCTTTTTCCAAATAATGCAGATAGGTAGTCAGTGTATTTCGATGAATCCCTATTTTTTCGCTCAACTTCGCAACATTAGGTTTGAAAGGGACACTTTGAGCAATCAAACCTAACAACTGATGTATTCTTTTGGTCTTGTGAATATCCATGCCCTCAATAAACTGAAGCTCTGTCTCTATAATCAAACGAATGATTTGTTCAATCCTTAAATGATATGTTTTTTTTCCTTCTATAAAAAACGGATAGTACCCAAATTTAAGATAGTCTTCAAATTCAGGTAAAGGGTTGACTTTCTCTAAAATGGAATTTGCTATATCTATGTGATTTGATAATATTTCATTTAATGGAAAAATAGGTATTTGAGTGTCCTTTGTGAAATTTAAATATTCCCTGAATGACAATCCTGTAAGGTAATATAAAACTGCTCTCCTACTTAAATCCACATCCAAATTCAGCATATCAATCACCGATGATCCGGTAAATACCACTTTCAACTCTTTATAAAAATCATAGGCATTCTTTAACTCCCTTGCCCAAGTGGGATATTTGTGCACTTCATCTAAAACAAGAAATCTACCTCCCAGCTTGAAGCAGCGATTCTATAAATTTATTTTTTTCCATGTCAAAAAAGATTTCCCAAAAGGTGCTAGGGGTGCCAAAAGATTCGATGTGAAGGGGAAAGTAGATGAAAAAACTTTCGAAGTAGAAAAATCAAAATTTCAACATCTCCTTAGTAAGTTTGGGCATTTGGATCATAAACTGGAAGGGCCTCATCCAGTATTTGGAAAGCTAAATCATACTTACTGGGGCAAATTTGTCTGGAAGCATTTAGATCATCATTTGAAACAGTTTGGGTTGTAAACAAAAGTTTGAAGAAAAAATCAATCATGAGATCATCTTCTTGTTCTATTTTTGTTTTGCCAATCTATTTAGCAAAAAACGCATAAAATCGCTAAACAGCCTAGCAATTTTGAGCCCCCTCTTTTAATCATGCTCCAGGTAATGCTATCCCTTTTACTCTTCGGTATAAATTAAGTGCATATTTATCGGTCATTCCAGAGATGAAGTCCATCAAAACACGGAGCATGGGATACGGGTTGACATTTGACTCCCACCCTTCCAAAGGAAAATCTTCGGGAAGCAATCTTAGAATACTTTTATCTTGCCCAGAATACAAATCTGTTTGATAGAATTTATGATTCAAGGCTTTGGAAAAAACCTCAAGAAGTCCTTCCAAAACTTGGAAACCTGCCGCCTCTTTTTCAAGAACAGGTTTGGATCTGTATATTTTTTTTACAGACAAATCGGATATGATCTCCAAGGCTTGGGCTGAAGGAATGATCTCTGTTAAGGCCTGGTCAAATTCTCCTTTAAGCATCGCCCCTTCATTTTCTTCAAAAGCTAGTACAGTTTCTTGGATCAGTTGATTGATTGCCATGGCTCTCAGAATTGCCAGTTTTTGGGTTTGAGTTTGATAAGTTTCTAACTTCTCGGCATCAAATTTTTCCTTCAAAATAGAAGCTAGCAACTCGATTGTTTTATCTAGAGTAACTAGACCTAATGTACAGCCATCTTCCAAATCTATAATACTATAGCAAATATCATCCGCAGCCTCCACCAAAAACGCCAGTGGATGCCTTAAATAGCATCCATTCTCAGCTTTTTCTATACCTAGTATTTCTCCTAAATGTCTATAATCTTCCGCTTGATCTGAATAAAACCCAAATTTTTTCTGACTTCTTCGTTTGCGTTCTTTTTCAAAAATGTGAGCTGGCCTAGGGTATTTTGTAAAAGCAGCTAAAGTTGCATAAGACAACTTCAAACCATTGTTTTTTGAAACCAACATGCGAAAACCTTGAGCATTACCTTCAAAATTGCAAAGGTCTGCCCATTGCTCTGGAGTAGTATAGCGCTGCCAAACTTGGCCATAAGGGTGAAATTTGAAAAAATCTGAAATCGCTGATTCTCCCGCATGTCCAAAAGGAGGATTGCCAATATCATGAGTCAACGCCGCAGCAGCTACTATCGCTCCTATATCTGCAGCACTGATATTTGAATCTTTTAAATGTGGGTATTTATTAATTAGAAATTCTCCAGCTGTTTTTCCCAATGTCCTTCCGACTGAAGACACTTCGAGACTGTGAGTTAACCTGGTGTGAACAAAATCATGATCCGGAAGCGGAAAAACTTGCGTTTTATCTTGAAGATTCCTGAAAGGAGCTGAAAAAATGATTCTATCATAATCTCTTTCGGGTTCGCTTCTAAAATGATTTTCAGGTTGCTGCCTGATATTTTTTGGATCAAATCTACCCGCAGTTAATAACTTTTCCCATTTCATCATTCCCAAAAATACAACCTATTCAACAAATTCAAGTAATGATTGCGCTCTTTCATCAAAAATTCATAATCGCAAAATAGATTGGCACGGTGATTGGAAAAGTAGATTTAAGAAAACAAAATTAACCAACATTATTATGAAAACTTATCTCAAAAATTTGAATGTGTTGTTCCTTGCAGCACTATCAATGTTTGCATTTTCTTGTAATCCAGATGATGAAAATGGAATTGCAGAAGGAAATGCCAGAGTAAATGTATTCTTGGTCGATGCTCCAGCTGATTATGATGCTGTTTGGGTGGAAGTACTTGGAGTTGAGATTTTACCTAAAGGCGAAAATGAAGATAATGGTTCTGCTTGGATCAACGTTGGCAATGATGCATCTGAAGATAATATGATCAATCTACTTGAGTTGGTTGGAGGAAATTCAGCGAATTTAGGTGAAGTAGAAGTTCCCGCAGGAGAAATCTCTCAAATTAGATTGATTTTAGGTGAAAACAATTACTTAATGCATGGGGAGCAAAGAATTGATTTGAAAACACCAAGTGCACAACAAAGTGGCTTGAAAATTAAAATTGATAAGCCTCTGATGGCTGGAATTTCCTATGATTTGGTCCTTGACTTTGATGCTGGAAAATCAATTGTGAAAGCTGGCAACTCTGGCCAATATATTTTAAAACCAGTGTTAAGAGCAATTGCTGAAGAGTCTGCAACAATCGAAGGTGTAATCACTCCTTTAGAAGCAACTCCAGTAAGAGTAATTGCAATTATCAATGATGATTCAGTAAGTACTTTTACTAGTGAAAATGGATCATTTATGATTCGCGGATTGGTTGAAGGTGACTATACCTTATCAATTTTACCAAATGAATTATACCTCGCTGATACTTTAGAAAATATCACTACAGTATTAGGACAGGTTACAACTGTTTCACCTGTAGAGTTAGAACTTGTACCAGAAGATGATGGCGAAGGTGGAGAATAATAAAATTATGAACATTAGAAAAAATAACCCTTGGATTTTTCCTCGGGTTATTTTTTTGACCTTATTTCTAAGAATTTCGTACAATCCACAATCTTTCTTTAATTTTAAGCTGTGAAAAAAATACATATTCTTGCTTTCTTGCTTTTCAGTCTTTTTTCTTGTGCAGGCACAGAAGAACGATCCGATGCCTTGCTGAATATTTTTATCGTGGATGCTCCTGCAGATATAGATGAACTTTGGGTGGAAGTATTAGGTGTAGATGTTCAGATTTCAAATCCCTCTAATGAAGATGCTCCTGCAACTATTTTCTTACCCTATGAAGCAGGCATTCAATTTGTAGACATCACTCAACTGATCGCTGGACAAGAGGTGTTGGTTGGAAGAAGCGCAGTAGATGTAGGAGTATTAACTAAAATAACCCTTAGATTAGGTAATGAAAATTATTTGAGAAAAGATGGATTACGGATTAATTTAGAATTGCCAGAAGCCAACAAGTCTGGTTTAGAAATCGATACAAATTTCGAACTAAGACCAGGTATTTCGCATGATATCTATATAGATTTTGATCTTCTTCGCTCATTGAAAGCTCCAGAAGAACCTTTGGAAAGCTATGAATTTAATCCAAAGCTAAGTGCATTTTCTAAAATAAACACAGGTGAGATTTCTGGTAGTATACGGCCTGTTCCACAGGATGCCTTTTTATATGCGATTCAGCAAAATGATACGGTGACAACAGGAGTAAACCTAAGAGGAAATGGTCAAGGTCAATTTCTTTTTAGAGGTTTGGAAGGGATTTATACGATTTATATCATTCCAAAAAATGATGATTATTTGGCTGACACAATTCCTACAGTGATTGTTCAACCTCAAATTACCACACCTTTAGGAAATATTACCCTTAGACCAAAAGAAGAATAAAATTCACCTTGGAAAATCACATCAAATTCATGCGAAGAGCTATCGAGCTCGCAGAATTAGGAATGGGAAATACAAGTCCCAATCCAATGGTTGGCTGTGTAATCGTCCATCAGGATCAAGTCATCGCTGAAGGCTATCACGAATATTATGGTGGACCCCATGCTGAGCCTAATGCGATTTCGAAAGTAAATGACCAAAATATACTAAATGAAGCCACAGTTTATGTGACTTTGGAACCTTGTGCGCATTTTGGAAAAACTCCTCCTTGCGCCAATTTACTGGTCGAAAAAGGAGTTAAAGAAGTTGTCATTGGTGCAGTGGATACGAATCCATTGGTTGGAGGTAAAGGAATGGAGATTTTAAGAAAAGCAGGTATCCAGGTGATTTCAGGAATTTTAGAATCAGAAGTGAGGTTTCAAAACAGAAGATTTTTTACCTATATAGAAAAGCAAAGACCTTACATCATTCTGAAATGGGCACAAACTCAAGATGGTTTTGTTGCAAGAGAAAATTATGATTCCAAATGGATCAGCAATGCTTACAGCCGACAACTGGTACACCGCTGGAGAACTGAGGAAGATGCTATCATGGTAGGAACAAATACCGCAAGATATGATAATCCAAAACTAGATGTGAGAGATTGGGTTGGAAAGAATCCGATAAGAATTGTGATCGACCGCATGTTGCAACTCAGTCAGGAACTTGCACTTTTCGATCAAAGTCAGAGTACCATTTGTTTGAATTTAGTCAAAAACGAAATTTCCAAAAACTTAGAATATGTCAAATTAGATCCTGACTTTTCTTTGGAAAATTTATTGCAAGCCCTCTATCAACGTAAAATTCAAAGTGTAATCGTAGAAGGCGGGACATTTTTACTTCAAAAATTAATAGATGCTGAACTTTGGGACGAAGCTCGAGTGTTTACTGGGCAAATCAATTTTGAAAAGGGCATTCCTGCTCCAAGAATCCAAGGGAAACTGATTCATAAATCAGAGATTTTGGGGGACGAATTGAAAGTATGGATCAAATAAAAAAGAAAATATAAGAAATGGCAGAATCACTATTTATACCGGAAACAGCTTCAAAAGAAGGAAAATATGAGGCAATACTTCCTCAAATTGAGGCATTGATTAGCGGAGAAAAAGATTTGATCGCAAATCTGGCAAATATCTCAGCCGTACTAAAGGAGTCTTTTGGCTTTTTTTGGGTTGGTTTCTATCTCGTCAAAGACAATCAATTGGTCTTGGGACCATTTCAAGGGCCTATCGCCTGTACCCGGATCAATCACGGAAAAGGTGTTTGTGGTACTGCTTGGAAAGAAAATAAGACACAGCTTGTACCAGATGTAGATGCATTCCCAGGACATATTGCTTGTAGTTCTGCTTCCAAATCAGAAATTGTCCTTCCCTTTTCTTTAAATGGCGAAGTTGCTGGCGTTTTGGATATTGATTCGGATAAACTTGCTGACTTCAATGAAACTGATCAAGTTTACTTAGAGAAGTTGATGTCAACCCTTGAAAAAACAATATAATCGCAAAATTCATATAAATTTTGCGATTATGATCGCTGATTTTATATAAAATTTGCGATTAGAGAAGAAATTCCTCCAGATTATCTGAGTGAATAAGTATTTGGGATGTCTATTTGACCTCCCACTTCTCAATAAACTTAGGTTGGAATGCCGCCATTTTATCTAATAACTCCACAGGATCAGTAGAGATGATCAATAAGTCCAACTGTGCCTGATGAAGAAAACCTTCTTCGCAACTAAACTTCAAAAAATCAATCAACTTGTCGTAGTAACCATTCACATTATACAGTGCAAGTGGCTTTCTAATATATCCCAATTGATTGAGTGTCATGATCTCAAATAGCTCCTCAAAAGTCCCGATTCCGCCAGGCATGGCAACAAAACCATCACCTCTCTCAGCCATCAACCACTTTCGATCGCGCATCGTCTCCACTACTGTCAATTCCGTGCAGCCAATATGCGCCACTTCAATGTCAACCAGTTTTTGAGGAATAATACCATAAACATCCTTCCCTGCTTCTAGCATTTTATCGGCTATCACTCCCATCAACCCCACATTTCCAGCTCCATAAACTAGAGCCATATCTCTTCGAATCATCTCAGTTGCCAAGGCTTGCGCAGCAGTGACATAAATCGGATTCCTTCCCTTATTTGAACCACAATAAACTGTTACCTTTTTCATTCTATAAATATTTTGCCCAAAGTTAGGGAAAAGGAGTTGGAAAGTTGGAAAAGTTAGAAGGTTGGATGGTTTTGGGATGGAGATATTTATTGGGGAATGTGGGTTTGGTTATTGGTTGATTAAGGGATTGGGGCATCAGGTGTATACACTCACGCTAAGTCCCAACTTTAAAACATTACAATTTTGTAACCTTTAAACTCAATAAAAAATAATCTATTTTTACAAGATGAAAATCTGTTTTGCTACAAATAACAAAAAGAAAATCGAAGAGGTAAAAGCTGCTCTAGGGAATGATTTTACGATAGTGTCATTGGAAGAAATAGGATGTCATGAAGAATTGCCCGAGACAGGAAATACGCTAGACCACAATGCATTTCAAAAAGCTAGATATGTCAAGGATCATTATGGTGTAGACTGTTTTGCAGACGACACAGGATTGGAAGTGGATGCTTTGAATGGGGAGCCGGGCGTATATTCAGGAAGATACGCTGGAGAGCCAAGAAGTGATGAAAGAAACATTGATCTTCTTTTAAAAAATCTCAATGGAGAAACAAATCGAAAAGCAAGATTCAGAACTGTCATTGCATTAATCCTAGATGGAGAAGAGCATGCTTTCGAAGGTACTGCAGAAGGTGAAATTTTAGAAATCCGAACAGGCAAGGGTGGATTTGGCTATGATCCGATCTTTAAACCTGAAGGATATGAGAAATCATTTGCAGAATTGAGTATAGAAGAAAAGAACGAAATCAGTCATAGGGGAAAAGCTGTGAAGTCACTTGTGCAGTTTTTGAAATAAATCCCTAATTTTGTCCTCCATGAGCAAGCCTTACATTGTCGGAATTACAGGTGGTAGTGCCTCCGGAAAGACCCTCTTCTTAGACAAATTACTCAACTCCTTTGAAGCAAACCAAGTTTGTCTAATCTCTCAGGATAATTATTACAAGCCTAGACATCAGCAGCCTATTGATGATAAAGGGGTTCATAATTTCGACATGCCAGGTTCTATTGATTTTGAACAATATGCTCTAGATATCAAAAAAATTCAATCTGGAGAAACCGTATATAGGCAAGAATATACTTTTAACAACCCAAACAAAAAACCGAAAATCCTAGAATTTGTACCGTCTCCAGTGGTTGTGGTAGAAGGTATTTTTGTGCTTTACTATCCAGAATTAGCAAACCTGCTGGATCTCAAAGTTTTTATTGATGCCAAAGAGTATATCAAGCTGAAAAGGAGAATTGTTAGAGATAAAGTGGAGCGGGGTTATGATTTGGATGATGTGCTTTATAGATATGAAAGTCATGTGATGCCAACTTATGAAAAATACATTGAGCCATTTAAACATGATGCTGATCTTATAGTACCAAATAACAGAAACTTTGATAAGGCACTAGATGTGATCAAAACTTACCTAAGAGTCAAGATTTAACTAACTGATTTTCAATATAAACAACAAGTTTTAGCGCATTTCGCTATGTAAGTTTTCAAATATTTATATATTTGCAGCCCGTGAAAGAAGAAAAAGAAAATATCAACCTATTCAAGCAACGCATCACACTGATCATGGTGATGTTCTTTTGTATGCTTGTGTCTGGTATGGAATATTTTCCAAATCTTTCACAAGATGAAAATACAGAAAAACAAGAGACTTCTACAGAGAAAGAAGCTCCTCAACAAAATCAAACTTTTTTAGATGTAGCAGTTGACGCGGTGGTTCCATTTGTAACCACTTTGGGCAGTCAGGTTTATTACATTATTTATGAAATTGTGAATTTTGAAGCTCCTTCAGCTTCATTAGCGCTAAGTCAAGCAATTATCGATTTAGAATTTAGGGAAATACTTTTTGAAAGAATCATTTCGACCAACGCTCCCTAATTAAAAAAATCCTTAACTCAATTTCTGAACATCTTATAGATGTTCAAATCACTTATTCATTTAAAAATCAATCTATAATTATTCAATTACTATGCGTAACCAAGGTGTTATTGTGTTTCTGACAGTAATCGTTACAGCGCTTTGTCTGTACTACTTGTCATTCACATTCGTATCAAGCAATATTCAGCAGAAAGCTGCAGAATATGCTACTGATGAGGTCGGAAATGTCAATTTCGACAAAAAACAATCTTATTTAGACTCTATTTATAGAGAGCCAGTTTACAATTTCTTAGGAGCAGATTTCACTTACAAGGAAATCAAAGAGACCGAACTTGGTTTGGGTCTTGATTTGCAAGGTGGAATGCACGTAACGCTTGAAGTTTCTCCTGTAGAAATTGTCAAAGGACTTTCTGGAAACAGCAAAGACCCAATGTTCAATGCTGCATTGGAAGAAGCTACTGAAGCTGCAAAAACTACCAACGAAAAATTTGTAGATCTTTTTTACACTTCTTGGCAGTCTAAAGCTGGTGGTAAAAATCTTAATACAGTATTTGCTACTGCAGCAAACAGAGGCAGAATTTCTTTGGAATCGACTGATGCTGATATTTTAGGAATCATCGACCTTGAAATTGAAAATGCAATCGAAAGATCATTCAATATCCTTAGAACACGTGTTGATAGATTCGGTACTTCTCAGCCAAACATTCAGAGAATCCAAGGTTCTGGTAGAATTCAAATCGAATTGCCAGGAGTTGATAACCAAGAAAGAGTTAGAAACTTACTTCAAGGAGTTGCCAAGCTACAATTTTGGGAAGTTGCAGAAATCAATGATTATGCAAGTGAGCTAGAAGCTGCAAATGCACTTTTAGTAGCAGAAGCTAAAGCAAGCAAATCTCCAACAGCTGCAGAAGTGGCTACTGATGTAGAAGGAGAAACTGAAGAAGGTGAAGAAGCTTCTTCCCTTGAGCAGCAATTGGCAGATGGTGACAGCACCTCTGATTTTTCATCTGAAATCTCTCCTATTTTCGCATTGACAAAAGCCAATTATGGTTTGGTTTATGAAATCAGAGATACAGTAACTATCAACAGAATCTTCGCTAGAGAAGATGTGAAATCTGTATTACCAAGAGATATAAAATTCCTTTGGGCGGTAAAGCCACAGGCAGCTGACGGAATGGAATTGTTACAGCTTTATGGAATCAAAATGACTAGAAACTCTGATCAAGCACTTTTGGAAGGTGATGTAATCACTGACGCAAGACAAGAGCTTGATCAGTCTTCAAGACCAGCTGTGAGCATGCAAATGAATGCTGACGGTGCTAGAAAATGGAGAAAACTGACTGCCGAAAATATCGGAAAAAGTATAGCTGTTGTATTGGATGATTATGTCTATACGGCACCTACGATTCAAGGAGAAATCCCAAATGGTCAATCTCAGATTACAGGTAACTTCACTTTGGAAGAGGCGAAAGATTTAGCTAACATTCTAAAATCAGGTAGCTTACCTGCACCAACCAAAATCGTAGAAGAAGCCTTTGTTGGTCCTACTTTGGGTAAAGAGGCTAGCAACCAAGGTGTGATTTCAATGGTTGCTGGTTTGGTATTGGTTGTTCTATTTATGGTTGCATATTATGCAAAAGGTGGATTTGTTGCAATTGCAGCTTTGGTTTTCAACATCTTCTTCATCTTGGGTATTTTGGCTCAGCTTGGTGCTGCATTAACTTTACCAGGTATTGCAGGTATTGTGTTGACCATAGGTATGTCCATTGATGCAAACGTCTTGATCTTCGAGAGGATCAAAGAAGAGCTTCGAAATGGCTCAGGATTATTGGTAGCAATCAACGAAGGTTACAACAAAGCATTCTCTGCAATTTTGGATTCCAACGTGACTACATTCTTGACTGGTGCTATTCTTTACGCTTTGGGTCAAGGTCCAGTAAAAGGTTTTGCCATTGTATTGATGATCGGTATCGCATCATCTTTCTTCTCAGCTGTATTTATCACAAGAGTGATTGTGTACTGGATGAGCAAAAAAGGTGGAGACAAGAGTTCCATTTCTTTCGCTACCCCATTTGCTAAAAATATCTTGAGTGATTTGAATATTGATTTCTTGAGCAAGCGTAAAATTGCTTATTTATTCTCTACCGGATTTATCGTTGTTGGTTTGGCAGTTGCATTGATCAGTGGATTGAAATTTGGTGTGGATTTCACAGGTGGTAGGTCCTACATAGTCGAATTCAACGAGCCAATAGCTACATCAGATTTGAAAGTAGGTTTGGATGGTGAGTTTGATGGCTCTGTAGAAGTAAAAACTTTCGGTGGAAATAACATCTTGAAAGTAACTACTTCCTATTTGATCAATGAAGATGATGATGCTTCTAATGCAGAGGTTGAGAAAAAAGTAAAAGAAGGTATCGCTACGGTAACTGGATTAACTTTGGCAGATGATGCATTGAATCTTCAAGATGGTCAATTTGCCATCACGGGTTCTTCAAAAGTAGGGGCAACAGTAGCAGATGATATCAAAGCTTCTTCTGGAGAAGCCATGTTCTTTGCACTTGTAGCAATCTTCTTATATATCCTATTGAGGTTCCGTAAGTGGCAGTTCTCTCTAGGCTCTATCATAGCATTGATTCACGATGTATTCTTTGTGATTGCTGCATTTGCTATTGCAAGTGCCTTGGGAGCTACATTTGAGATCGATCAGGTATTTATTGCAGCGATGCTGACCGTAGTAGGTTATTCGATCAATGATACCGTGATTGTATTTGATAGAATTCGAGAAAATATAGAAAATAGAGGTACTTCTAAATTGGTAAAAATGTTCAATGACGCCATCAATCAAACGATGGGCAGAACATTGATTACGTCCTTTACCACTTTGATCGTAGTATTGGTATTACTTGTATTCGGTGGTGAAGTGTTGAGAGGATTCTCTTTTGCACTCTTCATTGGTGTATTGGTAGGTACTTATTCTTCTATCTACATTGCGACTCCAATCGTAGTGGATTTGATGAAGAAAGAAATTGCCAATGAAGCCGATTCTGCTAAGAAGGCAGCATAATATTGAAGCGCTTGAATAAAGCTTTTATAGAAGAAGGGAGTTGAGAAATCGACTCCCTTTTTTTTGTGATACAGGGAAGATGATTCAACACCTTCGGTGTTGTTGGGGGGTGGGGTTGATTATTCTTTTCCTCCGCATTGGCATGCGGGGCTAATCATGGTTCATTCCCGCTGGGAATCTGATCTTCGCTCCTATATCATTGTCTATTAAGGGATACTGAGGGATTGGATCGCTTAGGAACGAGTGCAAGTTTATCACAAATTATTAGTCTATAATTTTTTTAAAGACCTAATATCATATATTTAAGTTAAAGCCAACTTTAGTATTACGTTCCCGAAGGGAACTAATCTAATTAACCCCGGATGAAAATCCGGTGGTATGGATGAAAAACATAACCTAACAACTACCAACTCCGAAGGAGTTGAATTTCATGAAGGCAGGTTAGATAATGAAAATCGTAACTACTCAGGTTGTAAATTAGCTATATGATTTAGATTTTCTAAGATATTTCCCGAACGTTTGATCAGGGTATCCACGACGGATCTTATAACACAGAAGTTTTCAGCTCCATTGTTGGATTTGAACTGTCCTGATATTTTTTGTTTCACCTTGATGTTGCGTATGGCTCTTTCAGAGGCATTGTTATCCGGTGGTACTTTTTGGTGATAGAGAAAAGTAAAAAGTGACTTTCTGTATTTCAGGAGTCTTTTTTGTAGGGATACTGCTTCTTTATGTTTTGACTCTACAGGTTGGGCGAGTAGGTTATCCATCTTCTCTTCAATGGAAGCAATACTCCTGCTATTCTCTGGATCTGGTAGTTTTTTGAGTTTTCTCTTCAGTGAGATAGCTTCCCTGAACAGGGCCCTAAGGCTGTCAGCCCATTTAGATTTATAGCGTTCAACAATGTAGTTGAGCTCCCTAAGCAGATGTGCACAACAGAGCTGGTGCAGGTTTTCCGAATAGTTGAAGTATGCCCTCCATGCATCGTGGCACAATACTGCCTTTCCGAACCCATCGGGAAAATGTGTATTCATCGCCTTAAGTCCACGTGATTCAGATATAGCTAACAGGGTGAGTTCCTCGGTCTGATAAGTCCAGACCCACTGTTTGTTTCCATCCACTTTAGCCCCAGTCTCGTCAGCTCCTATCACAGGACTTTTAGAGACTGCCGTCTTTATCTTTGCATATATTGGTGCAGACTTGCGGGCAAACCTACCGATAATGTTATCGATACTCCCCTCGCTGAGATTAATACCGAAGCAGTCCCTGAGAAGTTCTTTCATCCTTCTATAGGGAACATACTGTCTGGCATGCAGATAACCGACAATGGTTTCAACACCGCTCCCGTACTGTATGGGGGCATTGATATTGTCAGGGAATGACCCACTGATCTTTTCTCCACAGGAACAGTTTTTGGAAAAGATTCTATGCTCGGTACATACCACTTTAATCACAGGAAGATCCAGGACCTGTCTTTTGGAGGACAGTTCTGCTGGAACCGCCGACAGATCACCACCACAGCAGGTACAGAATAAAGGGATGTGGTTTTCTATTATGTCCGGGGAGGATGTCATTTCAAGGGTATGGCCTTTGTGTCCAGGCTGACCGCCGGTTTTGCGCCCTGTATCCTGACGGAGACTCTGATTTTTTTTGGGGCGGTTCTCGTCTTTTGAAGGGGGAACCGAGCTGTTGCGGCTGTTTTTGGGATTACGGTAACGGGCAAGCTCATTTTCCAAATCGGATACCCTAGATTTTAAAGACTTGACCTGCTCCATAAGCTGGAGGTTCATCTTGATCAGTTCCTGAATAAGCGTATCCCTGTGGTCCAATATACTATAGAAATGTTTCCTGAATATCAGCACATAATCCCATGAATACCAATAATCCACGCTGTTTTTCCCCACAAAAAAATGTGGATAAACCAACTTTAAAGCTGATTTTCGTACATTCACATACAAATACGCATCAATACACCACAGAGGGCAACAAGACTCCAAATACTTGAATATTGGTCAGTAAATAATGTACCTGAGTAGTTACTGAAAATCAACTATCCTTACACCTTGAATTATTTTTTTAATCTTTCTATCTTAGTTATGATTTTTAACATTAACTATTTAATCATGAGCACTTACACATCTCTACTTTATCACATTGTCTTTTCAACATATAAAAGAGAAAAAACTATAACTCAAAGCAATAAAAAAGAACTATTTGCCTATATCTATGGGTATTTGAAAAATAAAAACTGCCATCTCTACCGCTTAAATGGAGTCGAAGACCATATCCATATTTTTACACATATTCATCAATCAATTTCATTGGCAAGTTTGGTTAAAGATATTAAACTATCTACATCTACATTAATAAAAGATAAGCTACTTTTTAAAAATTGGAATGGATGGCAAGAAGGTTATGGGGCTTTTACTGTGAATGCAAATAGTAAGGATAAGCTAATTGATTATATCATCAAACAAGAAGAACATCATAAGCATGTTTCATATTTAGAGGAGTATAAAAAGTTATTGAATGATCATGGGGTCATTTTTGATGAAAAATATCTACTATAAATTCAACACCTTCGGTGTTGTTGGGGGGTGGGGTTGATTATTCTTTTCCTCCGCATTGGAATGCGGGGCTAATCATGGTTCATTCCCTTCGGGAATGTAAGTTAAAACTCGCTCGAGATTGTGGGATGCAATTCTGCGGGACAGGCTCTTAGGGGATGTGGAATAAACTACATATGGGAATGTGAGATGCAATTTTGCACGCAAGGCTCATGAGATTATGGGATAGGCTAGTCAAATGTGAGACAATCTCACTCAGGAATATAATTGCAAACCATCAAAACATATCTAGACTTTTAAGCACCGTTCCCGAATGGGAACAAATCTAATTAACCCCGGATGAAAATCCGGTGGAAAGAACAATTCTCAATACTCGCTGCTACCAACTCCAGAGGAGTTGAATTTGACGAAGGCATTATAGAGAGAAAAGATTCAACACCTTCGGTGTTGGAGGTAGTTATTTGCTGCTTAAGTCCTCCGTATTGACATGCAGGTTTTTTTGTTCATTCTCTCGCAATCCTGTGGGGATGGCTCTTTGGGAATTTGAGATTAGTTCGCTTGAAAATGTTATAGAAATACAAGTTCCCCCAAAACTTTTACCGTTATCCATTAAAGTACTGACTCGAAAGAAAGCCCTAAAAAATACCCTGTTCAGGGTATTTTTTAGGGCTTTTATATCTCTTAGCTTTGTAATTAATCTATAGCTAAGGTACATGAGTTCAAATTTTTATCTCGTTTGCATAGGAGTTAGTCTAATTGCTTCTGTTATATTTTGGGGAATCAAAAACAAACCTCAAATCAAAAATCATGGAGTCATTCTAGCAATCCTTTTTTTGGTGTTTTTAATGGAAATGACTGGAGACTATACCGCATCCAGGTCTATCAACAATTCTCTCCTCTACAATATCGGATGGGTTTACCTAGAGTCTGTTCTTTTAATTTTTTATTTCTATTCTTTAGAAATCGACGCTTTAGTAAAGAAAAAAATCCGATTCATAACCATAGTTTTGATGATTTGGGGATTGGCGAATACCTATTTCTTCCAAGAAATCACAAGTACTTTTCAATTCTTTTCTTTTCTTCCTTTCGCTATAGCCATCATTACTTTAAGTATTCACTTCTTTTCAAAAATTCTGAATCTAAAAATCTTTGCTGAAAGGAATATCTTAAGTGTCCCTCACTTTTGGATCGTTTGTTCCTTGCTATTTTTCTATTGTGAAGCGGTTTTACTTTTTGGCACATATCAGTTTTACCCAAGACCTGTTATCGAAAATGTAGAGATTGTATTTAATTTCAACCGCTTGTTGGCTGGTATTATGTACTTGACATTTGGACTTTCTTTTTTTATTCCTTTCTTTATATCGAGAAGAAATTCAAACGCTTATTAACCAAGTAGAAACGGGCCCTGCTTCTATTTAAAAGTATCAACAATACTACTTATTTAATTTATTTGCTAAAAATGGAAATACTGGTAATCAAACACATAACAATATGAAAAAAGGATTAATCAAAAAATTTAGAGAGAACTACAGCAAACATGGACAAATCAACATTCCCGGCCGGGATAAGGATGACAAACCAATCGAAAAACAAACTGACTGGGTTTGGTTTGACAGAGAAACCATAGAAGAGGCTTTAAAAAAAGCTGACGCGGATGGAAAGGTTGGTGGACTGAAAATGTACTTCGGACAGTACAACAAAGAAACCATTGCTATGATTCCTGCGGATAGGCCAAAGAGAGAAGACTATATTGGAAGAATTTCATTAGTTTTGGTACCGACAAATAAAACTGATGGTGGTCTGCAGGAAATCGGTGATGCCATAGGCTCCGATGATTCTGACGAAGAGGAGGAGGATGGCTGGAATGGAGGAAAACTTTGCCCTCCAAATTGCTAATAATTAAAAATGGAATTAATAGATTGGTATAATGGGTCATTATTGGTGGGGTTGCTTTTTAGCATTCCCCACTTTTTTTTAAAAAGTAAATATAAAAAGGAGCATTTAATCAGTTTTGCCATTTTGATTGTTGCAAATATACTTGAGCTTTATGGCGAATACACGGTTCAAAGAAAAATAAATAATAGTTTAGCCTATAACTTATTTTTTGTTTATGGCGAAACACTTTTAATACTGGGCTTATTTTATAGTATTTTCAAAGAGAAAAAACCAAAATTTTTTCTAAAAATAGCATCGTTCGCATTTCTATTATGGGGAATATTATACACTATACTCATCGAGAATCTTAGGGCTTTCCATACCCTTTCCTTTTCAATAGGGAGCTTAATCATTATATTATGTTGTATTTATTTCTTAGTATCAATATTTTTAAAAGAATGGTATATCAAAGAGTTTCTAATGGCTAATCCACTGTTTTGGATTACAGTGTTTATATTTTTCTTTTATTCTGCGACAACACTTTATTTTTCCTCAGTTAATCTCATATTAAAAATAGATCCGAAATTAAATTCAATTTTAGCTAGTATAAATAAAATCATGGCAGTAACCATGTACCTAGGAATGGGTCTTGCATTCTACCTTCCATATTTCAATAGATCTGAGCAAAAAATTTAATGGGTTATTTCATTTCCATTTCCAATAGTTGATTTGGAAAGACTATATTGGAAGAGTTTCATTAGTTTTGGTACCGACAAATAAAACTGAAGGCGGTCTTCAGGAAATCGGTGATGCAATAGATTCCGATGATTCTGACGAAGAAGAGGATGATGGCTGGAATGGAGGAAGAATGTGTCCTCCAGATTGCTAAAAATATAAAGAATGGAACATATAGATTGGTATGTAGTTGTAATTTTAGTGGGGTTGCTTTTAAGCATACCGGAATAGTTCATTAAACTGTGTCTAAGGTTTAATCTTTCTTTCAGCCTACTGTCTTAGTTGCCTTAAGGCAACTAAGACAGTAGGCTGAAAATTCAGTTTTTTTGTGGCACCCTATCCGGGTACAGCTCCATGATTTCACGCTGGATGGAAGTCCATCCCCTTGCATTTTTCTTCCATGACTTTTCGTTCCGACTGATCGATAAATAGAGCTGCTTTAACAGTGCTGTTTCCGATGCCCATGCAGCTTTGCTTTTTATCAGTTTTCGCATGATCCGATGTAGGGCCTCTACCGGATTTGTTGTATAGATCATCTTCCGCATCCCTACAGGAAAATCCAGGAATGCCATCAGCTCAGTCCAGTTGTCACGCCATTGCCGTACTATATACTTATATTTCTTGCCCCATGTGGCTTCAAAGGCTGACAATGCTGTTTTCGCACCTTCTTCAGTGGTGGAGGTGTATACCTGACGTAAGTCCTTTATTAAAGCCTTCTTATCAGCTTCATCCACATATTTCAGCGAATTCCTCATTTGATGAACAATGCACTTTTGGACAACTGAAGCAGGGAACACTTCCTGAATCTGTTCGGAAAATCCCTGTAGATCATCCGTGCAGACCACCAAAATATCGGCTACTCCTCTTGATTTAAGATCTTCCATTACCAGGCCCCATTTTTTAGCTCCTTCTCCGCCCGAGTTGATGTAAAGACCTAATACGTCCCTATTCCCTTCCCAATCCACCGAATATACTGTATAGAAGGCGCTACTGATGTATTTGCCCTCCTGGCGTACTTTGAAGTGTATGGCATCCAGGTACACGATGGGATAAAAGCTTTGAAGGCTTCTTGTACGCCATTCCTGAATCTCAGGGAGCACCTTATCGGTAATCTGGGAGATACGGCCTGCTGAGATACTCACCCCGTAAATCTCCTCCAGCAGACGTCTTACGTCTTCCACTGAATTACCCTGCGCATACAGCGCCAGTATCTGATCATCAAGGCCGCTGCTCAGTTCACGTTCACGTTTGCCTACCAGTTCGGGCTCAAAGTCTCCATTACGGTCTCTGGGAGTAGAAATATCCAGAAAACCGGCATCGCTCACCACTCGCTTGGGAGTCCTGCCATTACGCTTATTAACATGGCCAGAGGCCCGCTCTTCTAATAGAAAACTCTCAATCTCTCCCTCAAGCATGGTATTCACCATTTGTTGTAAAATCTCACTAAAGGGGCTCTCTTTGCCCAGCAAGCCCTTCTTGCTGTATAACCGCTCTTTTAGACGGTCACTCATCTTTGGATCATTTAATAAATCCTCAATTGTCTTTTTCTTGTTCATCTTGTGTAAAGTTAGCAGACACACTTAAATGAACAGTCTCAGCATACCTCACTTTTTTTTAAAAAATAGCTTTAAGAAGCAACATCTTATCACATTTATTATTTTAATACTTGCATTCTGTCTTGAGTCATATGGAGCCTATACAGTTCCAAGGAAAATAAACAACATTGATGTCTACAACATATTCTTTGTTTATATAGAGACTTTATTGATCCTATGGCTTTTCGAAAGTTTTTTTGAATCTAAAAAAGCAAAACTCCTGATCAAAATAGCATCTATTTCATTTCTGTTTTGGGGAATTATCTACACCCTTTTTATTGAAGACTTATCTATTTTTCATACCTATTCTTTTTCTTTAGGGAGTTTTATAATTATTCTTTGCTGCATTTACTACTTTATTTCTGTTTTCCTAAAAGACTGGTTTATCGATGAAAAACTGGCTTCGAATCCTCTATTTTGGATTACTACCTGTATATTTTTATTTTACACGAGTACTTTCCTTTACTTTTCTTCAGTAACATTTGTAACTGATTTGGATCGAAATCTAATTTTAATTTTAGGCTCCTTAAAAAGAACCATGTCCATTTTCATGTATTTAGTAATGGGATTGGCTTTTTATCTTCCCTACTTAAAAAAATCAGTTCAAAAAGCCTAAATTAGGCAATCCAAAATGATTTGAAATCTAGGGTTGTAAGCCATGGAAAATGAAGGCAGTAATATTTTTCTTTTGATTTTATTTGGGTCACTGCTGACCTTGCTGATGGCTGGCTTTATCGTCACTATGGTATTGATTCACAGAAGCAGGCAAATCAAAAATAAACAAAAGCTGGAAAGCTTAAAAGCTGAATTTGAGAAGACGATTCTGAATGTCGAAAAAGAAATTCAAGAAGAAACGCTTAATCATGTGGGCAGAGAGCTTCATGATAATATTGGTCAGCTCCTTTCTCTCACCAAACTTACGCTCAACAACTCTAAACCTGAAAAAATACAAGAGGGAAAACAACTGGTCAACCAAGTAATAAAGGAAGTCAGAAACTTATCGAAATCTTTAAATTTGGATTGGGTAGCCACAGTTGACTTGGATGTTTATATTCAAAAAGAACTTGGTAAGTTGGAGCGTCTAGAATTTTGCAAAGTAGAATACGAAAGAACCGGCGAGCCTATAGCTTATGAGAACTCAAAGAAACTGGTTTTGATCAGAGTCATTCAAGAATGTCTGAATAATGCCATCAAACATGCCAAACCTGAAATTATCAAAATCAAACTCGATTATTATCATGACTTCTTGGAGGTGAGTATATCAGATGATGGTATTGGATTTGACACAAATCTGGAAAGTGCAGGCTCAGGAATGAATAATCTAAAATCTAGAATGAAAACAATCGGTGGAACAATAGAAATTCACTCTGAACTAAAAAAAGGTACACAAATCAAACTTTTATTGCCAAATTCAAATGCATAAGCTATCTTTTGGATAATTACCCTTATCATGATAAAAATAGCAATCGCAGACGATCACAAACTATTCGCCAAAGGAATCGAAGGCCTCCTTGCTGAGGAGGAGGATTTTCAGATTTGCGGAACTTTCATCAATGGTCAAGAATTAATCGATTTTCTTGAAACCAAGCGTGTAGATGTGGTCCTGACAGATATGAATATGCCTGTGATGAGTGGTGATGGCGTCATCAGCGCCATCAAATCAAAATACCCTAGAACAAAAGTCATTGTGCTGTCCATGTATGACGATGAAACTATTTTTAAAAAGTGCCAAAAACTTGGTGCCAATGCCTACATGCTCAAAGATGCTGATCCGGACGAGTTGATCTATACCATCAGAGAAGTCTTGGACGGAAGTCACGTGATGAGTTTTCAAAAAGTCATCCAACAAAACAACGATTATTATTATTATGATTCATTTAGGGACAAATACAAACTCTCTAAAAGAGAATTGCAAATCTTTCTTATGATAAAAGATGGTAAAATCAATAGAGAAATTGCCGAAGAATTGCACCTGAGTCAACTTACTGTAGAATCCCACAGAAAAAAAATAAATTCCAAACTAGGAGTTAGTTCTGCCTTAGAACTGGTGAAAAAAGCGATGGAAATGAATATTTGATATGGGTATCCACAACATTAGTATAGAAATATTAAGTAACTAACTGGATTTTTATATTTAGAGAATGAAATAATGTGGAAATATGCCTTCGGCGAAATAAGAAAAAAATCTAAAACATTAGAAATAGAAGAACTGATCCAGTTCTATTTATATTAACTAGAATTATAAATCAGATTTTGTTTTTCTTTAAATAATTGAAATGAGTAAGATAAAAGCGGCATTAGTGGGATATGGATCAGTGGGGGAAAAAATCCATGCTCCCTTAATTTCTGTTTGCGAAAATTTGGAGCTGGTGGCTGTTGTAGAAAGAAATTTAACAAAATCAAAAGAAAAATATCCTCAGGTTCAAATCTTCAAAAGTTTAGAAGCCTTACTTGAGGCTGATGCCGCTGATTTAATTATCATCGTCACTCCCAATTATTTGCATTTCGATCAAGCCAAGCTTGCACTTTCTTATGGAAAACATGTAGTGGTAGATAAGCCGGTCACCATTTCTTCCAAAGAAGCCAAGGAGTTGAAAGAGATTGCAGGGCAAAAAGGCTTATTGCTTTCGGTTTTCCAAAATCGAAGGTTAGACGGAGATTTTCAGACGATTCAAAAGATTCTACATGAAGGAATTTTGGGACGTTTGGTACATTTTGAATCTCACTTTGATCGCTTCCGACCTGTGCTAACTGAAAATTGGCGAGAAAAAAACGTTCCTGGAAATGGAATCACCTATGATTTGGGAACACATTTGATAGATCAAGCCTATTTACTTTTTGGCATGCCACAATGGGTTTCTGCCGATATCCGCAGTCAGAGAACGAATGCTGTTGCTGATGATTTCTTTGATATTACTTTAGGCTACGGTGATGTTTTTGTCAGACTCACAGCTTCTGTTCTTTCCAATGCACCGATGCCGAAATTCCTTTTACTTGGTGAAAAGGGCTCCTTTTCTAAATTTGGTCTAGATATTCAAGAACGTGCTTTGAAAGCAGAAAAATTGCCTCAAGGTGCGGATTGGGGTTTGGAATCAGAAGAAAGTTGGGGAACCATCTACCTAGAAGATCGAAGCTTCAAATACGAAACCTTGCGTGGGGATTATAGGCTTTTTTATGAAAATATCGCCAAAGCTATTCAAGGAATAGAAACCCCTCTCGTGAAAATCGATGAAGCCATTGCTGTCCTTCAGATCATTGAATCAGCATTTGAGAGCAGTCAGTCTGGAAAAAGAGTACTTCTTACCTAAGAAGTAAACCCATTTTTGGCAAAGTCTTTGCAAAAACATCGAAAACCAACTATTTATAATTTATGAAAAAGTTAATGTTATTTTCGATGCTGTTGTTTTTTGCAGCTATCCTTGAGTCACAAGCGCAAATCAGTGCGGGAGTTTACAGGTTGAGTTCTGCAACTTTTGCCTCAATCGGATCAGACCCGGACAAGAAAATCTTCGGAGAGGCTCGTGTCTCTACGGGAGGCAGAGTGGGAATAGAAGGTACTTTTGGCTATAACTTCGTCCAAAAAGAAGAAGTGAATTTCTACAGTGGTTTTCATTTGGGAACTGAAGGAAATAGAGATGGACTTTATTTAGGTATTCCACTTGGAGTCTTAATCAAGCCATTTTCCAATACGAGAAATTTCGGGTTTCTTCTTGAAGCCTCTCCTGTTTTTCCCACCGAATACGGAAATTACTTCCGAGCAGGTATAGGTCTGAAGTATACTTTTAGGTAAAAATCAGAAAAGACCATAGTTCGAAAAAACTATGGTCTTTTCTGATTTTTCTTGATCTTGGGAATAAAAATTTGAAGATCTATTTTTTTCCGAACAAAAAGAAGCTTTGAAAACTATTGACAAAACTGATTTTTCACATCTGAAGATTTACGTTCATTTTTGCACCCAAAGCATTAAAGATTCGAACTACAGTCTCAAATGTTACATTGCCAGTGCTATTCTCTAATCTTGATATTTGAGCTTTTTTCACTCCCACCAATTCTCCTAATTGTTCCTGAGTCAGTTTTCGTTTTTTGCGAGCGATTTTAATCATATCACCAATTAGTTCAAGTTTTAATTCAAATTCATACTCATCTCTCTCTTGTGTTCCAATCTTACCGATCAACAAGTCTTCCGCTTCTTCTAATTTATAACTCTTCATTTCTTTTTGTTTTTTAGATATTCTATTCTGATGTTAGCTGCTTTCTCGATTTCTTTTTTGTCTACTCTACAGGTTTTTTTGATAATTCCATGTGTCGCAAAAACAAAAGTTTCAATTTTATCTTCTTTTTCCCAAAATGCCAAAAGCCGATATTGAATTCCTGAATATAAAGTCCTAAATTTCCAAATTTCGCTGGTTAGTTTTTTGAAAAATTTAGAATCAGAATGTTGTTCAGCTCGTCTAATATTCTGAAGTATTTTTTTCCTTGCTTTTATATCTTGTTTTTGGATAAACTCAAAAGCCTCTTCTAAGAGCTTTGTTTTAAATCGCTTTACCATCATTTTCTTATCATACAATAACGAAACAAAGCTAGCAATTGTTTCGTTAAATGTAAACTTTTTTGAAGAGTCATCTACGAAGAAATGTACAATCATAAACTGTTGACCGTTGACTATTTTTTGGCCATCTTTGCGTCATGAAAGGCAAACTTTTCCTCATTCCATCTATCCTTGCAGAAAACACTTCACAGAATGTCATGTCTCCTCAGATCAAGGAAGTGGTCAAAAACACAAAGCATTATCTTGTCGAAGAACTTAGAACCGCCAGAAGATATATCAGTAGCTTAAAGCTTGGACTGGTAATCGAAGATTTACATTTGGAGATTTTGAATAAAAAAACGCGAATCCCACAACTTGCAGAGCTGATGCAGCCAATACTCAATGGACAAGATATGGGGATTATTTCAGAGGCTGGTTGCCCTGGAATCGCAGACCCTGGAGCAATTGCTGTAGCTTGGGCACATGAAAAAGGCATTCAAGTTGTACCGCTTTCAGGGCCAAGTTCCATGTTTTTAGCTTTGATGGGTTCAGGGTTTAATGGACAGTCCTTTGCTTTTCATGGCTATCTGCCTATCGATAAAAAAGACAGAATCGCCTCCATCAAAAATCTGGAAGCAGAATCCATCAAAAGCAATCGTACCCAGATTTTTATGGAAACGCCATTTAGAAACAATCCACTTTTTGAGGATTTGAAAAACAATTTACATCCAAATACAAAGCTTTGTATAGGTAAAAATCTAACTGGTGCTGATGAATTTATCCAAACGAAAACTGTCCAAAATTGGAAGAAGGCGAAGATTGACCTTCACAAAATCCCGACTGTTTTTATTATTTACGCCGGAAATTAGTCCTGTTTTTAGAGTTAAAACCTGTCAGGTTTAAAATTATTGATAAACTACGATTAAGCAATAACGCCGTAAAGTTCTTTCAGTTTTTCTACTGTATAATCAACTTCTTCGACTGTGTTGAATCGGCTAAAAGAGAATCTGACAGCATCTCTTTCTGGACTTGCGCCCAGTGCTCTCAATACGTGTGAACCAACAGAAGCTCCACTGCTACAAGCAGAACCCCCTGAAGCAGAAATTCCATTCAAGTCTAGGTTGAAAAGTAACATTCCTGCATTGTCCTCAGAAGGAGGTAAACTCACATTCAAGACTGTGTATAGACTTTTGTCCAAATCAGCTGACAAACCATTGAATTCAACACCAGAAATATGAGCTCTAAGTTGTTCTATAAATCTGGTTTTCAATCCTTCGACATGTTTCCTGTGACCTTCCATATCTTCGTACGCCAATTCCAAAGCTTTGGCGATCCCGACAATACCTATCACATTTTCAGTTCCACCACGCATATTTCTTTCTTGGGCTCCACCGTAAATGAAAGGCGAGATTTTTTTCGCTTTATTCACATACAAAAAGCCAGCACCTTTTGGTCCATGAAACTTGTGCCCGCCGGCTACAATTGAATCAACAGGCAGGTTTTTAAGATCATGTTTGTAATGTCCCATGGTCTGAACTGTGTCAGAATGAAAAAAAGCATCATGTTCTTTGGCTAGATTTCCAATTGCATTCAAATCATTGATATTGCCAATTTCATTGTTGGCATGCATAATTGAAATTAAGCTTTTAGGATTTTCTTTCAGAAGCTTGTTCAAATGAGCTAAATCATGTTCTCCTTTTTCATTTATTTCCAAAACACTTAGCTTAAGCAATCCTTTTTTTTCACATTCCTGTAAAGTATGTAAGACGGCATGATGCTCCAAAGGAGAAGTGATGGCATGTTTGATGTCGTGAGTTTGGATTCCGCATACGATAGCCGTGTTATCCGCCTCAGTTCCACCTGAGGTAAAAAATATTTCTGAAGGCGACGCATTCAATAATTCCGCAACTTTCTTTCTGGATTTTTCTATGGCAGAACGCACTTCTCTTCCATGACTATGGACAGAAGACGGATTGCCATAGTGTTCTTTCATAAAAGGCAACATGGCTTCTATAACTCTGTCGTCCATCGCCGTTGTTGCGGCGTTATCAAAATAAACTCTCATGATCTCTTCAATATTTGGGCTGGTAAATTTATTTTTCTGCTATCAAATCACATCATCAAGCAGTTTTTTTTAGGAGGCTGTAACCACCTCTTTTATGTCAAGCATTATTTTATTGGCTAGGTGTTCTGCTGTAGCCTGACTTTCCGATTCAGAATAGATTCTGATAATCGGTTCTGTATTTGATTTTCTCAAATGAACCCATTCCTTGTCAAACTCTATTTTCACCCCGTCAATATCATTGACTGGTTGTTTGGAATATTTCTTTTTGATCGCATCCAAAACCTGATCTACATTGATCTCAGGTGTCAGTTCGATTTTATTTTTAGAAATATGATAGTTTGGATAGGAAGCTCTTAATCTAGAGATTGACTTCCCAAATTTTGCCAAATGTGTCAAAAATAAACCAATTCCAACCAAAGCATCTCTTCCGTAATGTGATTCAGGATAGATCACCCCACCATTTCCCTCTCCTCCAATTACGGCATTGGTTTCTTTCATTTTGTTTACCACATTCACCTCTCCCACAGCTGCAGCATTGTAGGTCCCACTTCTTTTTTCTGTCACATCTCTTAAGGCTCTGGTAGAACTCAAGTTTGAAACGGTATTCCCAGGAGTTTGAGAAAGCACATAATCAGCAACAGCTACCAAAGTGTATTCTTCACCAAATGGAGAACCATCTTCATTCATAAAACATAGTCTATCCACATCTGGATCGACCACAATTCCAAGATCATATTTCCCCTTTTTCAATTTCTCAGAGATATCTCTTAAGTTTTCAGGAAGCGGCTCTGGATTATGTGGAAAATGTCCATCAGGTGTACAATACATTTCTTCAATATGCTCTACGCCAAGTGCTCTCAATAACTTTGGTAAAGCAATCCCGCCAGTAGAGTTGACACAATCAATGACTACTTTGAAGTTTCTAGCAGCAATCGCTTCCTTATCGACCAGTTTCAAACCAAGAACATGTTCCACATGTCTATCTATATAATCATCGATGGTAGTGTAAGAACCGAGTTTTTTGACTTCAGCAAAGTGAAAAGCGTCATTTTCAGCTTTCGCCAAAATATCTTTTCCTTCTGCATCAGAAATAAACTCTCCCTTTTCATTGAGTAACTTGAGAGCATTCCATTGCAAGGGGTTATGGCTAGCGGTAAGAATGATTCCACCGCCTGCATTTTCTAAAGGCACAGCAAGTTCCACTGTAGGTGTGGTGCTTAGCCCCAAATCAACCACATCAAGGCCTAATCCTTGGAGTGTTGCAGCGACAAGTTTTGAGACCATTTCGCCAGAAATTCGGGCATCTCTACCGATCACAATCTTTGTATTTGAAGAATGCTCCATGACCCAAGAGCCATAAGCAGCTGTGAATTTTACTACATCCAAAGGAGTCAGCCCTTCACCAGGTTTGCCACCAATGGTACCACGAATACCAGAAATCGATTTTATTAAAGCCACTTGAAAATAATTAAGGTGATATTGAAAAATCCCAGAATTGGGAGTCTTAAAGAAGTATTATTTAAATTTTGCTAGCACTTTGTCCACCTCATTTTCTGGGTTACCACAACTGCTGTCAGAATCGACAGTTTTCCCGCAATAGCTGCAAGTACCACCATCTTTATTAAGGTAAGGGTTTTGTGAAGCACAAGTACCTTTAAACTCACCATTTTTAAGGAATATAAGTCTTACTGACATCATAACGAAAAACAGTGCCAGAAAGCCTAATGTCAAATATAGAGTTGCCATATCAAATTAATTTTTACAAATTTACGCAATACTTTCAAAACCCCCATACATTCCAATTAGTTTCCCCAATATGTCTGAATTATCCTCTAGAAAACAGCAGCTTGAAGCTTTTGATCGCCTACTGACAATCATGGATGAGCTGAGAGAACAATGCCCTTGGGACAGGAAACAGACGATAGAAAGTCTTCGACATTTGACTATAGAAGAGACTTTTGAGCTATCGGATGCCATATTGGAGAATGATATGGAGGAAATCAAAAAAGAACTGGGGGACATTCTGCTTCATATTGTATTCTATGCCAAAATAGGGGATGAAAAAAAGGCTTTTGATATCAAAACGGTCATCGATAGCCTTTGTGAAAAACTGATCAGAAGGCATCCTCATATCTATGGTGATACCATCGCCACTGACGAAGAAGCTGTCAAGCAAAATTGGGAGAAAATCAAATTGAAGGAGAAAGGAAATACTTCTGTTTTGGGAGGAGTACCCAAGTCATTACCTGCTTTAATCAAATCCATGCGGATTCAAGAAAAAGCCCGGGGAGTTGGATTTGATTGGGAAGAGAAAAATCAGGTTTGGGAAAAAGTCGAGGAGGAAATGCAGGAGTTCAAAGCAGAATTCAATGCTGACTCTGACAAAGAGATCGATCGTGAAAAAGCTACGGGAGAGTTTGGAGATTTACTTTTTTCCTTGATCAATTACGCCCGATTTATTGAAATCAATCCTGAAGAGGCTTTGGAAAAAACCAATATCAAATTCATCAAAAGATTTCAATATCTAGAAAATGCTGCAAAAAAAACAGGCAAGAAAATCGAAGATATGACCTTGGCAGAGATGGATGTGTATTGGGAAGAAGCTAAAAAGGAGGTGATTGATTAAATTCAACACGCTAGTCCTTATTTGATAAATCTTCAAGTATTTTGAACCAACCAAATTAAACCAATTCCCTTTTCAAATGTCTAAGGAGAATATTTTAAACCAATCATAAAACATGAAATTAATCACATCATTAGCCCTTTCTTTGGGACTATTTTCCAGCATTCTATTTTCCAACACAGAAATTGAAAAAGTTGCAGTCAACAAAACAGAAAGTACGGTCAGCTGGAAGGCCAGCAAAGTTACTGGGGAGCATTTTGGGAAAGTAAATATTTCTGATGCTAACTTAGATTATGAAAGCGGCAAAATCTTAGGAGGCTCTTTTGAAATCGACATGACAAGTATTTCCGTTGAAGACATAAAAGACGCCAACTCAAATCAAAGATTGGTAAACCACTTGAAATCAGATGATTTCTTTTCGGTAGAAAAACACAAAAATTCAACTTTTAAAATCACAAAAGCTACTTCCAGCAATGGTAAAGATTTCCAAATCACAGGTGATCTGGTCATCAAAGGAATCAGTAGCCCAGTTACATTTCCAGTTCAAGTAACAGAAGCAGGAAACAAAGTGACTGCTACAGGTAAGATAACTTTTGACAGAACAAAGTATGACATCAAATACAGATCTGGCAATTACTTCGAAAACCTTGCAGATAAAATGATCTATGACGAAGTGACTTTGGATGTCATATTGGTTGGGATGAAGTAACAGAAATATGATATTTGTTGATTCTAGATATTAACAAATACTAGCTACTCCATTATCTAAAGCTTCACAACCATCTATTATAATTTTAAAACTAAAATTGAGGCTGTCCTAAAAGGACGGCCTTTTTTGGTTTCCATACAAAGCGTTGACAAAAATTACCCTATTATAATACTTGCCCTGTAATGGATTTTTGCAGCGTAGCCCTTTTATCTGAATACATCAAAAAAATAAACCTGAGAGCTGATGGGAATTTGAAGAAATCAGGGCTACGTCCCTCTTTTAAATTACCTACCCCCTCGTTATACTACGAAGAATTCAGGGCTAACGCCCCTTTTATAAAGAACTCAAAACCATGGGTTTTTAGGAGGAAAAGACAAAAAAAGAACAAAAAAACCACAAACTTCTCAGCTTGTGGTTTTTTTTATTATAAATCTAAAATCTTAGATCTTCATTCTTAACTTACTTCCCTCCAAGTGCATTTGCACCGGCTACGATCTCAAGGATTTCATTGGTAATAGCAGCTTGACGTGATCTATTGTACATCAATCTTAGGTCTTTCAATAACTCACCAGCATTTTCAGTTGCTTTGTCCATAGCAGTCATACGAGCGCCATGTTCGGAAGCATTGCTTTCAAGTACAGCCTTGAAAAACTGAATTTTCAATGAAGTAGGAACAAGTTCTTCGATGATAAACTCTCTTGATGGTTCAAGGATATAGTCCGTATCAGACCCTTTCTTAACAGCATCTTCTGTATCAGAAGACATTGGAAGGAAGTTCTCTACTATTACTTCTTGCGTTGCCACATTTTTGAAGTGGTTATATACCAATACTATTTTGTCGTAGTTCCCATCAGCAAACTGATTCATAGCAAACTCAGCAGCCAACTTCACATTTTCAAAAGAGACGTCAGAGAAAACTTGGTAATAAGTATCAATTACATTGAATCCTCTTTTCTTGAAGAATTCAAATGCCTTTTTTCCCAAAGGAAGAACAGTAATATTTTTCCCTACAAACTGACCGGCAATAGCAGTACTTGAGGCTTTCAATACATTTGAGTTGAAAGCGCCACAAAGACCTTTGTCAGAAGTGATTGGAATCACTAGGACATTATTGACTTCACGTTTTTCAGCAAAGACAATGTCAGCTTGACCATCACTGGCAGCGGAAACATTGTTCAGGATAGCTGTTAATTTCTGTGAGTAAGGACGCATCTGAGTGATTTTGTCCTGCGCCCTTCTTAGTTTCGCTGCTGCCACCATTTTCATGGCTTTGGTAATTTGCTGCGTAGAAACTACCGAATTAATTCTTTCCTTTACTTCCTTTAAATTAGCCATATATTTTTGTGATATGGAGAGGTATCTTATATTAAAACACACTTGGGGATCAAACCCCAAGTATGATTAGATCGATTTAATTACTTCGCGTATTTTGGAGACAACTCTTTCGCAGCTGCTTCCAACAATTTACCTGCTGTATCTAAGTCACCTTTTTTGATGGCAACCAAAGCTTCAGGATAGCTAGCTGCCAATAACAAGTAGAATTCTTTCTCGAATTGTCTTGCTTTTTCTACTGGCACGCTGTCCATCAAACCTTTTGTAGAAGCATAGATAATCGCTACTTGATTCTCAACTGCAACTGGTGCATATTGAGGTTGTTTCAAGATTTCTTGGTTTCTTCTACCTCTTTCGATAGTTCTTTTTGTAGAAGCATCAAGGTCAGATCCGAATTTAGAGAAAGCTTCCAATTCACGGAATTGTGCTTGATCTAACTTCAAAGTACCTGCTACCTTTTTCATAGATTTGATCTGTGCGTTACCACCTACTCTAGATACAGAGATACCTACGTTAATCGCAGGTCTAATACCTGAGTTGAAAAGGTTAGTTTCCAAGAATATCTGTCCATCAGTAATGGAAATCACGTTCGTTGGGATATATGCAGAAACGTCAGATGCTTGTGTTTCGATAATCGGAAGTGCAGTTAAAGATCCGCCACCTTTAACCAAATGCTTGATAGAATCAGGCAGATCGTTCATTTCTTGTGCAATCTTGTCAGAAGCGTTGATTTTCGCAGCTCTTTCCAACAATCTTGAGTGAAGGTAGAATACATCACCTGGATATGCTTCACGTCCCGGAGGTCTTCTCAATAGTAGGGAAACTTCACGGTATGCAACAGCTTGCTTAGACAAATCATCATAAACAACCAAGGCTGGTCTTCCTGTATCACGGAAGAATTCACCGATTGCAGCACCAGTAAATGGAGCAAAGAATTGCATTGGAGCTGGATCAGCAGCAGAAGCAGAAACTACAACTGTATAAGGAAGTGCGCCACCTTTTTCCAAAGCAGCAACCACACCAGCAACAGTAGAAGCCTTTTGACCGATCGCTACATAGATACAGAAAACTGGTTCACCTTTATCATAGAATTCTTTTTGGTTCAAAATCGTATCGATAACTACGGCAGTCTTACCAGTCTGACGGTCACCAATTACCAATTCACGCTGACCTCTTCCGATTGGAATCATCGCATCAATAGATTTGATACCTGTCTGGAGTGGCTCTGTTACCGGCTGTCTGTAGATTACCCCAGGAGCTTTTCTTTCCAAAGGCATATCATACAATTCACCTTTCAAAGGACCTTTACCATCAATTGGGTTACCTAAAGTATCCACAACACGGCCAAGCATACCCTCGCCAACATTGATAGAAGCAATTTTCTTGGTTCTCTTTACAGTATCACCTTCTTTTACCTCTTTCGAGTCACCGAACAATACGGCACCGACATTATCTTCTTCCAGGTTAAGCACCATTGCTTTAAGTCCGTTTTCGAACTCTAACAATTCACCAGCCTGAGCTTTAGAAAGTCCATAGATACGGGCTACACCATCACCTACTTGAAGGACGGTACCCACTTCTTCCAATTCAGCCTCAGTTCTGACACCAGAGAGTTGTTCTCTCAATATTGCCGAAACTTCGTCAGGTCTTACTTCTGCCATTATCGAATATGATTAAATGTTATTGCTATGATTTATATTTTACTTTCGTAATGATTGTGAGAAAATTCCAAGCGCAATGCTTTCAATTTGCTGCTTAGTGACTCATCTAGTTGTCTGTCATTGACTTTCAAGACAAAACCACCGATTAGCTCAGCATTTATTTTCTCAACCAATTCTATTTTGTCCAGTCCAGAAATTTCTTTAACTACATTCACAAACTTACTTCTAAGCTCTTCCGTAATGGGAAAAGTTGTAGTTAAATCCGCTACTTGAATTCCTTTATAGAGATTATATTGTACTTGAAATTCTCTAGCGATATCCACCAAAAGATCCGCTCTATTTTTCTTGGCTACGATACCATAAAAAGCCATTGTCATTGCATTTGCAGATTTCTCAAACAAAGCAGTCAGGACCTTCAATTTTTTATCAAAATTGATAATCGGACTTTTTAAGCTCAAAGCAAAATCACGGTTAGCTGCTGCTACCGACGCTAATTGCTTCATATCAGCCAGAACTTCTTCAAGTATACCTTTTTCATTGGCTAACTCGATAAGGGACTTTGCATATCTGGTGGAGACTCTAAATTCAGACATCTTAGTTCAAGTTAATATCTTTTACCATACCTTCTACTAGCTCTTGTTGAGCAGCTTGGGACGAAAGATTTTTTCTCAATAATTTATCTGTAACTTCTAATGTAAGCTGGGCAACTTGGTTTTTCACTTCACTCAAGGCAGCTTTTTTCTCATTTTCTATTACAGCTTTTGCGTTTTCGATCATTTTAGCTCCTTCAACAATAGCTGCTTGCTTTGCATCCTCGATCATTTTAGCAGAAGTATCATTGGCAGTTTTCAAGATATTATCTTTTTCGATTCTTGCTTCTTGAAGCAATTTCTCGTTTTCTGATTTCAAGTTAGCCATTTCAGCTTTTGCTTGTTCAGCTGCTTTCAATGCATCATCAATGCTTGATTCTCTTTCTTCCAAAGACTCAAGGATTGGTTTCCAAGCGAACTTCATCAGAATAAATAACAAGGCTAGGAAACCGATAAGTTGCCAAATAATAAGCCCCGAACTAGGTAGTATAAGATCCATGTAATATGAGAGTTATAATTTCAATTTTGTTCAAATGAAGAGAAAGGATTGGCCTAACGCCAATCCCTTTTTTCTGTTGTTCTTAGAAAGTAAGACCACCTGCATTCAAAGCAATAAGTAGACAAACTACTACTGCAAACAGGGATACTACCTCAATAAGAGCTGCAATGATCAACATGGCAGTCTGAACTTTACCAGCAGCCTCAGGCTGACGAGCAATAGATTCCATAGCCTGACCACCAATTCTACCGATACCTAGACCTGCGCCTATCGCTACAATTCCAGCACCGATACCTGCACCCATAAGTGCTAATCCAGCAGACAATAATAATGAAGTTAACATACGTGTGTATTATTTATAAATTGAACAAAGAAATTTCTAATTAATGATGCTCGTGCTCCGCTACAGCTCCACCGATATACATCGCAGTGAAGAGTGTAAAAACATAAGCTTGAATAGTAGCTACCAAGAGTTCGATTACATTCAGAAATGTCACCATCAAGGTACTCACTACGCCAATCGCATAAGATTCAAAGATGAACACCAATGCTATGAATGCCAAGATCACAATGTGACCTGCTGTGATTGCCACAAAAAGACGGACCATCAAAGCAAATGGCTTTGTAAACAAACCAATAATCTCTACTGGAACAATTACTAGAAGCAATGGCACAGGCACACCTGGTGTCATGAATACGTGCTTCCAGTATTCTTTATTTCCATTGACATTGACAATGATGAATGTCAATACAGCAAGCGTAGCAGTTACAGCAATGTTACCAGTCAAGTTGGCTGCACCTGGCAACAAGCCCATCAAGTTGCCTATCCAAATGAAAAAGAATAGCGTCAACAAATAAGGAACAAATTTCTTGTATTTCGGACCAATTGATTTGTGTGCAATTTCATCTCTTACAAATATAACAATTGGCTCGACGAATGAAGCGATTCCTTTTGGAGATTGAACACCATGCTTCTTGTAATGATTTGCAGCAGATAGGATTAAGTAACCCATTACTAAAATCACCAAAAATAACATCGCTACATTTTTGGTAATCGAAAGGTCTATGAAGCTAGCCCCATCAGCTCGATGTAAATGATCATGTTCGTCGATAAAGTATCCTTCAACCCCATAAGCTTCTCCAAATTTATGGGTCTCATGATCTTGAAAATCTGAAGACATATACACTTCAAGTCCTCGATCAGCAGAATAAATAATAACCGGAAGTGGAAGCGTCACATGAGTATGCCCAAAGGTAGCAAAATGCCACTCGTGGGAGTCCTTAATGTCATGCATGATAAATCCAGTCTTATCTTCATCATCACCACTCGCGAAAGTAGGAGTTGAAAATGTCAGCAAAACTGCTGTAAATAAAACACTTAGGCAAAGAAACTTACGGAACATCAAATCGAATTTTTATGACCTATTTTGAATGCGGGCGCAAATTAGCTATTAACCCGTATATATCAAATATTAAGTAGAACAAATAAATTACAAAGAAATTAGCCACGAACAGAATTATATTCTCAACATCCAAGAAAAGATAGATAACAATAAATCCTAAACTTGCCATAAATCTCAAAGCTGTAGCCCCAAGAAGGATATTTGGAGAATTTTCTTTGCTCAATTTTATCAAATAATGAACAAAAGTTCCTGTAAGCCATGTCAATAAAGCAAAAAAAGAAAGGACTTTCCACACCGAAGGATGGATCCAAGTTGGCAAGAGATAGTTTTGCATGACATAGATGATCCCTGCTAAAATTAGCGTTAATGCTAAAATCCTCACCGTAAATATTTTTATACTTGACATGACCTTTTGAATGGAGGCGCAAAATTAAGACTTTTTATTCTTATCTTCTACCTTATTGTCATTTTTCAATGATTGAAAAAGCTGATAAAATGCGAGAACGATCGAAAGGAAACAAAAAAGTAAGAGCCAAACAGGAAACTTTATTTGGCTCTTTTGTTGAATTATCCAACCTAGCCATGTACCAAGACCAATAATGGCAAATAGCTGAAAGGATAATCCTATATATTTTACATAAATTGGAAAACTATCCTGAGATAAGTTCTTTTTCTGAGGCTTCACGTTTCACCTTTCCATTTAAAGGTTTAGCAATCGCTTCACCCATTTGACATTTGCCATTAAAAACGGCACCATTCTCTACGACTAGCTTTTGGGTGTAGATATTCCCTTCGATTACTGCTGTTTTTTTGAGAAATAATACACCAGTGCAATGTATCTCACCTTCGATTCTTCCTGAAATTTCTGCTTCTTCTGCCCTAACGTTGCCAATCACTAAAGCAGAATCTCCAATCACAATCTTATTTTGTGAATCTAAGGTTCCTTCTACTTTACCTTCGATTCTAATATTTCCTTGTGCTTTGATGTCTCCTTTGATCAGGGTTTCTTTTGAAATCACATTGCTGGAACTCACCATATCAGCAACTGATTTTTTATCTTCTTGTTTGTTAAACATATTTAATTGAATGTAATGAATTCTTGGGGATTAAGCGGGCTACCTTTATACCATAGCTCGAAGTGTAAATGCTGACCAGTTGTCAACTCGCCTGTATTGCCGATGATAGAGATGATTTCTCCTCCTCTGATGATATCACCTACAGTTTTCAATAATACTGAATTATGTTTATAAAACGAAACCAATTCGTTTGAATGTTGAATACCAATGACATAACCGGTTTCTAATGTCCAAGAAGACATGATGACTGTTCCAGCTGCAATTGCTTTGACAGGTTCATTTTCAGTTGCAACTATATCTACACCAAAATGATTGTCTTGTGGCTCAAAGGCCGAAACAACTACTCCTTTGATTGGGGAAAATAAATAAGTTTCGGTAAATGAAGACGGAACAAAATCTCGTGGAGAAGAAAAGTCTAATGGAACTCCTTTAAATTCTTCTTCAATGGCTTTAGTTGATTCACTTTTACTAAATAAATCTATTTCACTTCCTGAATAATCGGAATCATTTACGGGAATAGAATCTTGATCGAAATTTTGTACTTGGCTATCTCCTGATAAAATCGATTGAATATTCTTGACATACATATCCTTTTGCTTCAGATCAATCATCAAAGAGTCCACAGTCTCGGAGAGTTCTGCTATTCGAACCATATTTTCTGTTTCCAAAAACTCTGGATCAAACCACGCTCTTAAAAATGTCCTTGATGCAAAAAGAGAGATGACAAAAGCGATAAGCACAAACAATATAAAAATTAAAGCTATTTTTACTTTGGTAATACTTAAAGATGAAATCACAGAAAAATCCTCTTCTTTCCGTATTACAAAAAGAAATTTCGTGTCGATCCAACTTCTAACTTTCTCTTTTAGTCCCAACCTATTTTTGTTTTAAGTATTTCTATGCCTCAAAAATATAATATTAATCAAAACCGTTTAATAAATTAAAGCAAAACCTTTATTTTGCTCCAATGTATTTCTAACCTTAGCAATGAAAACGCAGCATCCTTGTTTTATTCTATTTTTGCTTCTGATTTTTTCAGCATGTTCTTCCGAGAAGAATACCTTTATGAATCGAATGTATCACAATACTACGTCTAGGCACAATGCTTATTATTTGTCAAATGAGAAAATTTTAGAATTAGAAAACACTATCAAATCTAACCATAAGGAGGATTTCAGTCAGGTTCTGCCAATTTTCTATCCTGTGGATAGTGCTACAATTGAGCAAAATGAAGAACTTCTAAAAGAAGCGAGAGAACTTTCCTCAAAGGCAATAGATTGGCATAGAATTTCAAAATGGGTTGACGACAATTATTTTTTGATCGGAATGATTGATTACTATCAAGCAGATACGGATGACGCCATCAACACATTCAAATACCTCAATGTAAACAGCAAAGACAAAGATCTGCGGCACAGGAGTTTAATTCAATTGATGAGAATTTTTATTGATCAAAAAAAATATGATGATGTTGTCTTCGTCATTGACTACCTATCCAAAGAATCAAAAATCAATGCTGAAAATAGGTATCATCTTTTCAAAACATTAGCTTACTATTATCATTCAAAAGAAGACATAGAAGGTAAAATAGGTGCACTTGACAAAACCTTAGAATACACAAAAGACAGCAAGGAAAAATCAAGGATTAACTTTATACTAGCTCAACTTTACCAAAGAGAAGGACTGGATGCACTTGCATATAATTATTATATAGAAGCCCAAAAGGGAAACCCTCCCTACGAGAGAAGCTTTTTTGCCCAGCTATATGCACAGAAAGTAGCTGAGCTTGATCGATCCAAGGATATCAAAAGAGTAAGAAATTATTACGACGAACTCTATGCTGATAGTAAGAACAAAGAACTCAAAGATGTAGTCCTTTATGAAAAAGCTCTTTTTGAATTATTACAAAATGAAAAAGAAGTTGCGGTGAATCTACTCCACAGAGCTGCAAAAGAAGAGGGGAACAACCCAATCCAAAAAGGGTATATCTATCAAAAACTTGCAGAAATAAGTTTTGAAACGGAGAAGGATTATAGGGCTGCAAAATATTATTATGACAGTGCGCTGACACATTTCAGGCCCAGAGACCCTTCCTACCAACAAATAGAGTCAAGCAAAGGTATCTTGGATGAATATGTTTTACATTTTGAGACAATTGCCAAAAATGACAGTCTAATAAGTTTAAGTAAACTTAGTTCGGAGGAGCAAGAACTGATTGCGGATAACTTCATTAAGAGTGAAGAAGAACGATTATTGAAAGAAGCGGCAGAAAAAGAAAAGCCAAAAAATACGGGAATATTTGAGAATCTTTTGGCCTTCGGTGGTAAAAGTACGGGTGAAAACTTCTATTTCGACAACAGTGTCGCCATGCAACAAGGGTCTATAGATTTCTTTAGAGATTGGGGGAATAGACCCTTGCAAGATAATTGGAGAAGAAGCACACAAGGGTTCTCCTCCATCACCAATAATGAAATCGAAAATACCCCAGAACAATCAGAGTCGGACGTTTCGGAAGAGAATATTTTTGAGCAGATTCCTAGCAAGGAAGAATTACTTTCACAAATACCAAAATCAGAAACTGATATCGCTATACTTGATTCAAAACTTGAAACATCTTATTTTGAATTAGGCAAACTTCTGTTTTTTGATTTTAAGGAGCCTGAGTTTAGTATTGAAAATCTTGAAAGTTTGATAACTACCTATCCAAACACCATCAAGAAACCTGAGGCTTATTATATCCTTTACCTCGCTCAAAAAGAAAGAAATGGAAATGCTGAACTTTATAGCCAAAGGTTGAATAGAGAGTTCCCTGAGTCACCATTCACATTTTCTGTGAACAATCCTGATGGTGTGTCTGGAAACCTTGCTTATATCCAATCATCCAATGGCTACAAAGAAGCATACAATCTATATAATTCAAGAAATTACCCTGAAGCTAGAAAAATTCTAAGGTCAACACTTGAGGAGTTCCCATTGACAAGAAATACTGAAAAGCTTCTTCTTTTGGATGTCATGATTTCTGGTAAAATCGATGACAAAAATCGATATAAAACTAGATTAGAAAGTTACATTCAGAACACAGAAAATCCCGACCTGTTAAAAATGGCAAGAAATATGCTAATTGCACTTACCGGCGAGAAACCAGATACAGATACTTTAGGTGAAGAAGAAGAGCTTGAAGAAAAAGAAGAAGTACAAACCGTAGAGGAAGAAGCGGATATTGAAGATGAATCTCCTTATAAAGAAAATCCTAACCAAACACATATATTTGTGATCGCCCTAGAGGCAGAGCAGTCGAGTGTTGCCAAAAGCCTTTTGGCAGATTTAGAAGGTTTCCATTCTGCTAACTTCCCATCCTCGAGGCTGAGAACTGGTAATATGAATTTGAACAGAGAAAATGCAATCTACATAGTCAGCCCGTTCAATAATGCAGAAAAAGCTTTAGAATATAGGTCTAAGTTTATGAAAGATTTCGAAACAACTTCATTAAGTGAGGATGATAAAGCGAACAGTTTCTTAATCTCAATAGAAAACTTTCAAGAGCTCAACAAAAGAAAAAATATAGAAGAGTATAGAAGCTTCTACAAGAAAACATATAACTAATACTCCTTATCCAATCTCATTGCAATAATGACCAATAAAATTATAAAGTATCTTTGGCTGGTTTTCATAGCTGGACTATTCAGTTTTATCTTATTTGTCTGGGGGGTTAGCGTAAACTTCTTAGGTCTTTTTGGAGAATTACCTGATTTCAAGACGCTTGAAAATCCACAAAGTGAAATTGCATCTGAATTATACTCTTCAGATAATGTGCTTTTAGGTACTTATTTTAGAGAAAACAGAAGCCCTGTAACTTTCAATGACCTGTCTCCGAATCTTATCAATGCCCTAATAGCTACAGAAGACATCCGGTTTGAAGACCATTCAGGAATTGATTTCCAAAGCATGGGAAGGGTCTTGTTCAAATCAATCATCTTAAGACAAGGAGCGGGTGGTGGCAGTACCTTATCTCAACAAACAGCAAAAAATTTATTCAAAACAAGAGGTCAAGAATCTCAAGGACTGTTAAGTAAAGTTCCTGGTTTAAGAATGTTGATCATCAAAACAAAAGAATGGATTGTAGCAACTCGCCTTGAAAAATCTTATACAAAAAATGAAATACTCACCCTTTATTTAAATACTTCAGAGTTTGGCAGTAATGCATACGGGATAAAAACTGCAGCCAAGACCTTTTTCAACAAAACTCCAAATGATCTTGCCATACAAGAGGCAGCTGTCCTTGTTGGTCTTTTCAAAGCTCCAACATACTACAGCCCCGTGTTCAACCCTGAAAATTCTCTTCGAAGGAGAAACATAGTGCTTGCACAGATGGAAAAATATGACTTTTTAACAGATACAGAGTATGATTCCTTGAGGGCATTACCAATTGAACTTGAGTACAACGTTCAGAATCACAACCAAGGTTATGCACAATATTTTAGAGAGGTTATCAAAGCTGATTTGACAAAGTGGACACGAGAGAATTTAAAATCAGACGGGACTCCTTATGATCTCTATGGCGATGGTTTGAAAATCTATGTTACGATTGACAGTAGACTTCAGAAATTTGCTGAAGAGGCTGTACAAGAGCACATGAAAGCTTTGCAAGAACTATTTGAAAAAGAAATGGGCACAAGGGCACCATGGATTGATGAAAATGGTCGTGTTATTCCGAATTTCCTTGAAACTCAAATTAAAAGGACTGAAGCCTATAGAAACCTTGTCAAAAGATATGGTACAGACACAGATTCTATAGAGTACAAGCTTAATGAAAAGAAAAAAATGAAAGTTTTTTCTTGGGAAAAAGGAGAAGTAGATACTTTAATGAGCACAATGGACTCTTTAAGCTATTATAAAAAACATTTACAAGCTGGATTTGTATCCATGGATCCACATACGGGGCATATTAAAGCTTGGGTTGGGGGTATCAATCAAAAGTATTTTAAATATGACCATGTGAAACAAGGTAGAAGACAGCCGGGATCTACTTTCAAGCCATTTGTGTACGCAGCAGCAATCGAAAATGGATATAGCCCTTGTTATTCTGTAATAGATCAGCCTGTTGAAATTAATATCCCAGGACAACCTACATGGATTCCTAGTAATGCTGATGGTAAATTCTCTTATGAAAGATTGACTATCAGAAGAGCTATGGCGCAATCTATTAACTCCATCACAGCATACATGATGAAAAAACTCAGCCCAAAAGTGGTAGTGGAAACTGCTCAAAGATTAGGGATTACAAGTGATTTAGAAGCAGTTCCTGCCCTAGCTCTGGGTACAAACGATGTTTCTATTTATGAGATGATTGGAGCGTTTGGAACTTTTGTCAACAAAGGAGAGCATATCACACCATTTTATATTGATAGAATTGAAGACAAAAATGGTAATCTTCTCCAACAATTTACTCCAAGAAAAAAACCTGCGATGAGCGAGGAACACGCCTACTTAATGGTTTATATGTTGAGAGGGGGTTTTGAAGAAGAAAGAGGAACATCTCAGGGTGTACCTTATGCTTTGAGAGAAGGAAATGAATTGGGAGGAAAAACAGGAACTACACAGAATGCCTCCGATGGATGGTATATGGGAATTAGCAAAGACTTGGTTTCTGGCGTTTGGGTAGGTGGAGATGATCGAGCTATTCACTTTAGAAGCTGGATAAATGGCCAAGGAGGGAGAACAGCTAGACCGATTTGGGTAAAGTTCATGGAGAAAGTCTATGCGGATCCAAGTATTGGAATAACCAAAGGCCCTTTTCCAAGACCAGAAAGACCTCTTAGCATAGAGATCGATTGTGATCAATATGAAATGCAAAGCAATCGCTTCAGTGACTATGATTATGATCCAAGGAAAACAGACTTCTAATATTTGAAAATGAATTAATAAGTAAAAAGACAGCCTCCATCAAGGCTGTTTTTTTATCTTTGTTACAAAATATGCAAGCATCATTTTACACTCCTGAGGATTATAACGCACTACCCGATCAACCCGGGGTCTACAAGTATTATAATGACAATCAAGAGTTGATTTATGTAGGTAAAGCGAAAAGTCTCAAAAAGCGAGTTTCAAGCTACTTCGTGAAAAATACTGGAGTAAATCACAAAACACGGAGAATGGTGCGTGAGATCAGACAGATTGAAATCACGCTTGTCAATTCTGAATTTGATGCTTTATTGCTAGAAAATAACTTAATCAAAAAGACTCAGCCCAAATACAACATACTTTTAAGAGACGATAAGACTTATCCTTATCTCGTGTTAACCAATGAAAACTTCCCTCAAATCTATCCAACAAGAAAGATGATTATAGGAAGAGGTATTTATTATGGCCCATTTGCGAGTGTAAAGGCTATGAATAATGTCCTAGAACTGATCAGGAGCTTATTTACAATCAGGACTTGTCGACTTGATTTGAGCCCTTACAAGATTGCCGAGCAGAAATATAAAGTTTGTTTGGAATATCATATTGGCAACTGCTTGGGTCCATGTGAAGGACTGCAAGGTGAACCTGCCTATATGAAAGACATTGAGCAAGCAAAAAATATTCTCAAAGGAAACTTAGGAATTGCGAAAGCTTATTTCAAACAGTACATGCAAGAAGCTGCTGAGAAATATGCTTTCGAAAGAGCACAGTACTACAAAGACAAGCTTGACTTGTTGGAAAAATATCAAGCAAAATCTATGGTCGTCAACCCTTCGATTAAAGATCTGGATGTGTTTACGATCGTTACTGATGAAAAAATTGCCTATGTCAACTTCCTGAAAATCAAAAATGGAAGTATAAATATCACTAAGACTGTCGAACTGAAGAAAAAACTCGATGAAACCGAATCTGAATTATTATTGACAGCAATTGTCCGATTGAGAGATCAGTTCAACAGTGAGTCTCCAGAAATCATTGTTAACATTGAATTTGAAGAAGAATTTGAAGGATTAAATATCCATGTTCCCAAAATTGGGGATAAAAAGCATCTTTTAGACCTTTCCCTAAAAAATGCGAAATACTATAAAAAAGAAAAAGCATTGGCAGCAGGTGATGTTGCAGATAAGAAATTTAGAGTTCTGAAGCAATTACAGAATGATCTTTCCCTTCAAGAAATGCCAGATCATATAGAATGTTTCGATAACTCAAACATCCAAGGCACAAATCCAGTGGCTAGTATGGTTTGTTTCCTCAATGGAAAACCAGCGAACAAAGAATATAGGCATTACCATATCAAAACTGTCGAAGGACCAAATGACTTTGCCTCAATGACTGAAGTAGTAGGAAGAAGATATAAGCGTCTTTTGGAAGAAGATAAACAGCTCCCTAAACTTATTGTCATTGATGGCGGTAAAGGTCAGCTTTCTTCGTCAGTAGAAGCTTTGAAGAACCTGGGAATTTATGGCAAAGTGCCCATTATCGGAATTGCGAAAAGGTTGGAAGAGATTTACTTTCCAGAAGATTCATACCCTATTCATATTGATAAAAAATCAGAATCATTGAGACTGCTTCAAAGGATAAGAGATGAAGCGCATAGATTTGCAATCACTTTTCACAGAGATGTCCGAAGCAAGAAAGCCTTTGGTACTCAGCTTACAGAAATTGAAGGAATAGGGCCAGGCACATCTGAAAAGTTACTGAAGCACTTCAAATCTGTCAAAAAAATAAAAGAAGCTTCTCTAGAAGAGATTGAAGCTATAATTGGAAAAAGTAAAGCTGAAAAATTACTTGAATCCTTTGAACAAAAAAAGAGCAGTTGATAATTCAACCGCTCTTTTTTTACCATTCCCACAGGGCATTTTCATAGTCTAAAAGCTTGTATTCAAACTCTAAGGCATCAAGAAATGCTTGCAATTCAGGATTTGGATGTATTGGATCAACCATATCAACGATCAATGCATCATCTCTATTGGTGTATTTTCTAACAACAGACCTAAATAATCTCAAATCAAAAACCTGATCATATCCTAGGTTTTTTGATGCATTTTGGAAATTAATCCATTTCGCTTCAGGATGATCTACAAAGTGATTATAAAAGTCTTTGAACTTAATGAACGCAATAGTCTTCTGACCAGCATTACTGTTAGACTCTGATGGCATAACCAACTCAAGATATTTTACATCAAATTTTTGTTGAGAATGATGTTTATCGAAAATAAAATCCTCTCTAAAATCCAAATAATATAAATTCTTTACAAAGAGACTATCCCCATTAGCAGCAATCCAGAAGTTATTTTGAAATTCTGCTATGGATAAAGGTTGTGTGAACTCCTCATCTGCAAAAACTTCTAAAGCATTTTCTTCGACTACAGCTTTGTAAATATTGTTGATGATCCCATCAGTTTTAGAGTCTCCAGAGCCATACAGAGGAAGATTGTATTTTTCTCTCAAATCTATTCTTCTCCAAACACCAATTTGATACATCTTATCGTCTTCTCTAATCGGTCTAACTGAAAATACTGTATCGACTTTGAATTGTCTATCTCCTGTACCAGATGGATTCATACTGGTTGGAACTTGGGCAAATCCATCCAAACTTAGGTAAAAACCCAAGAATAATATTAATCCCAAAATTTTAGCATTCCTTTTCATATGCTGATTTTTTAAGTCCAAAAGGACGTTATTCTATTATCTGATCGCAATTCTAATTATCTGAGGTCTAGATAATGGCATTTTAATTTTCCTGTTCTGGAAATTTGTTCTAGTTATCTCTGTCACTCTGATAATAAATTGATCTCCAGCTTTTGCTTGCTCTGCGAGATTTCTAATCCCAACGGCTTCACCCGTTATATTCACAGAACCTCTAGGCACCTCACTTCTTACTAATGTGATTTCACCTCCTGTCACTTCAAATTTAGCATCCCTAGCCATAGTTCTGGCGAAAGTTGGTTCTGCTTCTGCTTTCACCAAAATTGATTGAATAGGAGCTATCCCCTGACTCAAATCAATTGGACCTTGATTTGTTGAAGGTACAATCGTTGGCATTGGAACTGGTTTGATATCATAAGAAACATCGCCAATTCTATTCCCTCCACTACTTACTCCAATAACCGTTTTTCCAGAAGGTCCTGGGATGATGGTAACTTGTCCTGGTCGTGTTCCTGCAATGGCCTGACCATTAGAAACAGCAAATGAAGGTGAATAACTATTACCTAAAGCAGGAACATCAATCATCAAGTCATTAGCACAATCAGCATATAGCTGATTCACAACTTCTGAAGTTACTCTAATAACGGGCTGAGCTACGAAATATTCATATTCGATAGGAAGAACTTGATCTTCACCACCAACATTAGTTATAATTTCACCTTGTATAACTCTTCTTGATAACCCTCTGTCATCATACTGTCCAGGAGTCGCTGTGAATTCAATTTTACCAAATCCTTCTTCAACAGGAACTTCTCTGCCATCTATTGTCATCCTAGGAACATCAGAAGATGAGCTTGAAGCAATAAACATATCTGCCTCAAATTTTGTCCCTGCAGCTACCACATTAGATAAGGCAGCAATTCTAGCTTGGACAATATCTGCTTTGTAATAGAACGAACCAATGGTATTCGTAATTGCAACCAATGACTCACTTTCTACATTTAAAACTTCATTTTGAAATTGAGAAATCAAAGTCAACACAGCTCCAATTGGTGACTTCACGAAGGTAAGGTTCACGAAATCTTTGGTTCTTACATCTGGATCATTTTTGAACAAGTCGATTTGATCTGCGTCTTTGGCAATCGGCTGAAATGTCATGTCAATGCCAATTTCTTTCAACATAGCAGATACTTCCTGAGGATAGGTGTTCAAGATTTCCTGCATTTCATATCCTTTTTTGTTGTTATTAAAGATATTTCCAGAAACATCGACATTTTTCAATGCGGATGTCTTGTACATTCCTTGATCATCTTTAGCATTAGAGACGGTGATCAACTCTTGTTTCATTGATTCTAGGTAATTGAAAACTTCAGCTGTTTTCTTACGAAGCTCTTTAGCTACTTCTACTTTAGGGGCGTCCTTTTCATTATTCCCTTGTTGTTCTACTGTTCCAGCAATTGACTGAACAGCAAATTCATTTTTTAGGATGTAGTTTTTTGAGGTTCTTTCGAGACCATCATTTATCAATACGAACTTCTGAAGGATCTGATTACTTACCTGTAGTGCTAACAAAGCTGTCAACACAAGATACATCATACCAATCATCCGTTGTCTTGGAGATTCTTTTCCGCCGGCCATATTATTTATCTAAAAGATTAAACATAATTTATTTAAATAAGGCTTAACCTTTCATGGCTGATAACATGCCACCATATATTTTATTCAATGAACTTACATTAGCATTCAATTTTGCCAATTCATTTTTGAAAGCTTCTGTTTCCTTTCCAGCTTCATTTAATCCTTCCAAAGCAGAAGTCATATTTGAGTAGAATTTATTCAAAGTCTTCACATGTGAATTCGCATCTTGCAATTCCATTTCATACACATTATTCAGAGCAGATAGATTTTTAGTAACTGCAACTACTTGTGTATGGTATTCTTTGGCATCAGCTGAAGCAGATGACATTTCTGTCAATGCGGCAGCAGTTTTACCATAAGATTGATTGATATCAACAAGGGTTTTTGATGCTGATTTTACATTTTCTGCATATTCATTTGTAGCAACAGCAGCATCTGACAATTTGCCCATTTTTTCAGCAGAAGAAGCCAAATTCTGCATTCCTTTGCCAAGACTTTCGATCAATTCTGGACCAATCTTAGCCTTTTCAAGCATCTCATCCAATTGTTGTGTAGAGCTAGGCCCAGAAGCTACTTTTGCAGCAGCTCTTCTTTCTGCTGGAGAATCTCCAGCCAGTTCTGGATAAACCTTAGTCCAGTCTAATTCTTCATGTTTAGGTTCAAATGCAGATAAGAAAAATATCACAGCTTCTGTAGAAAGACCAACTCCAATCATCCAACTGGCAAAAGGCCAATCCAAGATTTTAAACATCGCTCCAAGAATTACTACAGCTGCACCGATACCATAAATTTTTGGCATGATAGAGCCATAAAACTTATACTTAAATGATTGTTTATTCTGTTCCATTTTGATTAAAAGTAAATAGTGTTTGTGATTAAGTTTTTTTGAGGTAGTTAATTAACGTTGTCTTCTTCTATTGTTGCTCACATTCATAGATCCAGATCTGCCGATGAATATCATCGTAGTTCTAAAACCAATATGAGCTGTTTTGACATCTTGATATTCATAAATTCTTGTGCTTGTCTCTAAGTAGTGAGCGATATCTTTCCAAGATCCGCCTCTTACTACTTTTCTTGATTCACCTTCTTTTGTGAATTTTGGATCCAAATCCCAAGTCAAGGCTGTACCTACTTCACTGTAATCATCCAATACCCATTCCGAAACATTTCCTGACATATTGTACAGTCCAAAACCATTAGGTGCAAAAACATCTACTGGTGCTGTGTAAGAAAAACCATCATCAATGTAATTTCCTCTTCCAGGCTTAAAGTTAGCCATCAGACACCCTCTTTTATTCTTTAAATAAGGTCCTCCCCAAGGATACTTCGCAACATCTTTACCACCTTTTGCAGCATATTCCCACTCTGCTTCTGTAGGAAGTCTAAATGGAGGCATTTCAAAATCTGATTTGTCATTTGCATTCATGTGGTAAGTTCTCCACTCACAATACATATTTGCTTGCTCCCAACTGACACCAACTACTGGATAGTTGTCAAATGCTGGATGATCAAAATAAAATTCCATCAATGGATCACCATAATGATAAGAAAAACTTGAAGTCCAAACTGTAGTATCAGGCAAAACTTCATCCAAATTGAATTGCGGAGGATCTTTCAAAGTAGTAGGAGTAGAATAGGAATATTCTCCAAGTCTAACCGCTTCTACAAATTGTCTGTACTTGTTATTGGACACTTCATATTTGTCCATGTAAAATTCCGAAATGGTAACCTGCCTGTTGAAGGCTGATTGAGTGGTGGCGATATCTTCATCCGCCTGCCCCATCCAAAAAGTTCCTGCTTTCACAGCCACCATATCGATCGGAAGATTCTGTTGCCAACCGACACGCTTGGCGACACCGGTTACTTCTCCTCTTCTGTTATCCTTTTCACTTGCAGATCCTTTCTTCCCAAAAAGTCCACAACCTTGTAAAAACGAGGCTGTTAAAAGCATCGCAATCACCGGAAAAAACCTTGAAATCATTTTTTTATACATAAATGACAGTAATTAAGTTATGTAAATAACTGATAATTTTCTATTTACAACGAAAGCGAAATTTAAACGAAAATTTGACAAAAACACTAATCATTTGTCAAATTTTACGCATTTTCTTTAGAACCTATATCTAGGTGTCCGCTGTATTGCTCTTTGAAATTCCCTAGAAACCTGTGGCAAGTTGTAGGTCAACATGAACTCATGACTCGTAGGAGATTTGGCTTCGAGCCCTCCTACTACCAAGTCAAATGCATAACCTATTCTCAATGAATTGTCTCTCAAAAGACTATATCCTACTAGTAAAGATACCGATTCTTCCCCTCTATAGGCTAGACCTGCACTTACTTTTTGATTATGTGTGGCTATAACGCTCAGGTCATATGAAAAATTATTAAATGAAACCGTTTTTAAAAGAAAACTTGGCTCAAAAGTCCAAAATGCAAATGTTCTTATTCTGTATCCTGCATTCAAATAAGAATGATTCCTCAACTGATTCCCTATTGCTCCTTCTCCGAAATCAAAGCCTGGCTCATTCAAATGACGTGAGCTGATACCCACGTAGAAATTTCTTTGATCATAAATTGCTCCAAAACCCACGTTGAAATTCATTTGGGTTTCTCTTCCTCCAGCAGGTACTGCTCTATCTGGGTTGACTAAGTTCCATTCATCATATTTGAGCGTACTTGAAAAAACACCACCTGAAGCACCCAAACTTAACACCCCTCTACGTAGCCTCAAGTGATATCCCAAAGAAAGGTTGATTTCCTGATTGGTGGTTGGCCCAATATTATCATTGACAAATGACAAACCATAACCCAGGTTGGTATTATCTAAAGAACCTGATGCTGTTAGTAATTGTGTAATAGGTGCAGGGCCATTTGCTCCTGAATAGTTGGCCCATTGTGTTCTGTGTAAAGCTGAAAAATTATATCCCTTTTCCTTTCCTGCAAAGGCTGGGTTATAAAAAAGCCCGTTGTTCATGTATTGTGTAAACTGAGCGTCTTGTTGCGCAGTAACTTTAGCAGACAATGTCGCTGCTAGCAGAAATATCGGTAAAAATCTAAGTGAGAAATTTGTCAGCTTATCCATGTATCAAAAGATTTAATCTTTTCAGAATCTTTTCAGAATCTATTCTACACAATTAAACTGAAAAACCCCATAAAAGATTGAAAAGATGTTATAAATTATTTGCTTTTTTTATGTAAAGCTCCAATGCGCCAGTCATACTTGGTGCATTTGGCATTGGTGCTTCAATGTCCAAAATCAAATTTTCTTCTCTAACTGCTTCTGCTGTGGTGGGACCAAATGCAGCAATTCTTGTGTTATTTTGTTTGAAGTCAGGGAAATTTGTAATCAATGATTTGATACCTGAAGGGCTAAAAAAAGCCAATACATCATACTTGATATCCCTTAAGTCTGACAAATCAGCCGCTACAGTATGATAGATGATCGCTTCTGTAAACTCGATATTATTTTTGGCCATGTAGTTGGGGATTTCATCTTTTCTGATATCCGAACATGGGAATAAATATTTCTCTGACTTGTGTTTTTTAAAATAATCGAATAAATCAGATGCTGTTTTTTGTCCAACAAATAACTTTCTTTTTCTGATTACTATATATTTTTGAAGGTAATGCGCTGTTTGGTCTGAAATACAGAAGTATTTCATATCCGCAGGCATTTCTATTTTTAATTCTTTACAGATTGTAAAAAAATGATCTATGGCATTTCTACTCGTAAAAATAATAGCTGTATGTTTCAAGATTTCGATCTTCTGCTTTCTGAAGTCTTTCAGTGAAACTGGCTCGACTTGGATAAATGGCCTAAAATCAATCTTGAGGTTATATTTCTCAGCAAGTTGGAAATAAGGAGAATCATCACCACTCGGCTTTGGCTGTGAAACTAATATGCTTTTTACTGGGTTGAATCTGTCTTTGGTAGATTTACTCATTTTTAATCGCTTATCCTTTTAGTAACCTTTATAAAATTTACTACCCCATGATAACCTTTGCGATAATCAAAAAGGGCACCAATTCCGCGGTGCAAATGTAAGCAAATAAATGGTAATTATTAAAAGACACACGATTCATCATGATAAACATCAGTAAGACTACCGCAAGCAAATAAGACCAAAAAAAGATAATTAAAGACCAATTTAATACTACACCTAATATTTCTTGACTATTTAATGCAGCAACACAAATAATAATTACCAAAAATATCATCAAAATAGATACCACTCTTAGTAAATAAAAAAAATGTGCAAATTCATTTTTTCCTAATTCATATATCAGAGTCATGAATTTGATAAAGAGAAACTTAACGATAGTCAATACAAATAACCCTAGCGTAATTACCAACCAATATAGAAATAGTTCATCTACGTCACCCTTGATAAAGTCTCCTAGTCCTCCTAATCCTATTTCTTTCACCCCAACCATAGCTATCAAAGCAACTGTGAGATTGTTGATGATTATAAAAAATATGATGTCTAGTGAAAAGAATTTTTGTATCGCATTGGACTCAGAGAAATCCTCAGCAGTAAATATTGACTTTGGATTCAAAATATATCCAAGAACCAAAGGGTAGATTACTTTATAGATTGATATAAAGAATAAAATACAAATCAATGCTAGAAAAAAGAAGTCATAGAATCTATCTATTTTCCTTTTTTCAAACTGATTTAAAGGTTGGTTTTCGGATACTTTAGAAAAAAAACTATTCTTATTAAAGAACCCCTTTTTTATAGAAACTTCAGAAGTACTGATATCTTTTTTTAATACTGAAAAATTGATTTTAGATTCTTCAATGAATCCAAATTTACTTCTTAAATCTTTAATAGAGATCTCTACAGTGGTGTCATTAGAAGTATAAAACCACAATACATTATCCATGAAAACTGTAGATTCTGCGGGAACATTTGCGATAAAACTAGCACTTGTGAAAGTACTAAGATCAAGAGAAACCTGAACGAATTCAGAGGATTGGAACCATCCTGCCTTTTTATCATAGGAAAGCTTGGAATCATAGTTCTCCACAACTTGCCCAATCAGCTGAAATTGGATAAAAAATAAGCTCAGTAGTAAAATCAATTGTTTCTGAGATCTATACATACATTTTAAAATCTACCAGTATATCCAAAATGGATTTTTGAAAGGTTAAGGGCAAAATCTTGACTATTGGACATGCCTAAAGCATAAATAAAATTGAAAATCCCTCCGCTAGTTTCTAGACTAAACCCTAAACCTGTTGAAAGGGGAAAATCTGTTTGAAGACCCTGAACTCTATTTTCTAATCTTCCTGTGTCCACAAAAATCATAAAATATGAATACGTATCAAAATAGAATCTCGGTTCTACTGAAAAATAGATATAATTATTAGCAAAGAAGAAATTTTCATTGAAACCTCTAATTGTTCTTAAGCCCCCAAGTCTATATAAATCATTCCCCAATAGATTTTCATTTACCAAAATTCCTCCTGAGGCTTTGGTCATCAAGCCCCAATTGTTATTAAAATAAAAATGCTTGAGGACATCACCTTTTATATAGTATTGAATTGTTCTTCGCTCCAGCCCTTCATAGACCACAGGTGGAAGACCTGTGTTTTCCAAAATCTCCTTGTTACCAATTGCAAATTCGGCGTGTCCATAAAAACCTCTTCTAGGCATAACGATATCATCTAGTTTAGTCAGCTGATAGCTTACCCCATAATTATTGTACCTAAAATCAGCAAAGTCAGGTAATTCTTGAATTTCTCTCAAATTGGAAGTAGCCAACAAATCCCCGGATTGTCGTCTTCCAAAAAACTTGATGTAGCTATCCGATTTGAATCTATATCCAAAATCCAACCTAAAATCTCGATTCAAAAAGGTCGTATCTTCCTTCAATAAGTAGAATGATGCCCCAATGTCAATCATCGAACCAAAAACCATGGGTTCAATCGCTCCTACTCTAAGATTTTGAGAATATTGACTCAGTCTTTGCCAATTGAGATTATAATTTCTTCCATTTCCTCCCACGTTATACAACCCAAGATCAAATTGGCCGGTTATTAAAAGTTTGTTTTCTTCAAATTCGTTAGGTAGAAATCCAATAATCCCATCGAGCGTATTTATTTTCCTGTCATTAATAGGCAAGTAGAGCGTGGCTTCTTCATTTTGGAAGCTAATTTCCGGTTCACCAGCCCATCTTAGATAGGGCAAATTCTTGATTTGACTGATTGCTTGTTCTATTTTTCTTTGGGAAAATGGCTCTCCAGGGAGAATTTGAAGAAATTTTGCCAAGTACATCCTTTTAGTTTTTGAATTCCCACTAATTTTAAGTGTGTCAAAAGTGATGTAAGGACCTAAGTCTATATTTAAGGCAGCAGAAAAACCATCTTCATTTCTCGACAGACTATCCAATTTCATCGCTGCGAATGGAAATCCTTCATTTTCTGATTGACTTAAGATTTTATCGAAAAGCTTTACGATTTCCTGATATTGAAAAGGCTTATTCTCAAATCTCTTTTCATCATATCCCGCTTGAATTAAAAGTACTGGTTCTAAATTTCCTTTTCTTAAATCAACCCAATTAAAAATTGCTCCAGTGACAATTTTGAGTGAAAGTGTGTCTCCTTTTATTTTCCTGCTAAATTCAGCTGCTCCCAAATATCCACTTGCGTAGAGATCTTGAAAAATCACTTGAATTCCAACTTGTCTTTGCAATGAATCTGCAAACCCCAACAATTCTGATTTATTCACTTCTCCTGAAATTTCATATTGCAGGTATTTCTCCTGTTGGGCAACAAGAGCTTTCCCTGTCAAAAGAAATAGGATGATGATAAAAACTGCTTTTTTCACGTCAATTGGGAAAATGTTTCATTCTATTGCCATCACTTTTAGTGATCAAAATAGCTGCTTAAAAATAAGGCTGTTTTTGATACTTCTCTACATCTGATCTATCTTTATGCACTAAACGAAATATTTTGGCTGGTATTTACATTCACATTCCTTTTTGCAAACAAGCTTGTCATTATTGTGACTTTCACTTTAGCACCAATCTGAGTCAAACTCAAGAAGTGGTGGATGCGATTACGCTAGAAATAGTAAAACGAAAAGAATATCTTCCCAAAAATTCTATTATCAACACCATTTATTTTGGAGGAGGGACACCTTCTTTGCTTTCCACCCAGCAACTTGAGCAGATTTTAGAAACAATTTCAAAGCACTTCATCTTGGATTTGGAGGAATTGACGATCGAAACGAATCCTGATGATCTAAAAAAAGAAAAGCTTAAAGAGTTGCGGAGCATCGGAATAGATAGGTTGAGTATCGGAATTCAAAGTTTTGATGCCCGTCTTCTCAAATACTATAATAGAGCTCACAATGCTGAGGAATCTCTGCAAGCGATAGATTTGGCTAAAAATGCGGGTTTTGAAAAATTATCAATTGACTTGATTTATGGCTTTCCTTCAGAAGATCATCAGCTATGGGAAAAAGATTTAGCAATTGCAATTCAACAAGACCCAGGACACATCAGTAGCTATTGCTTGACAGTGGAACCCAAAACTGCCTTAGGGAATTGGGCTGAAAAAGGGAAATTTAAACCCGCCTCAGAAGATTTTGCAGCAGATCAGTTTGAAATGCTGCAAGAAAGCATGGAAAAGGCAAATTATATTCAATACGAAATTTCAAACTTTGGCAAGATCAACCAGTTTGCAATCCACAATAAAAACTATTGGCAAAACACCCCTTACTTAGGAGTTGGCCCGAGCGCACATTCTTATGATGGAAAAGAAAGAGGATTCAACATTTCCAATAATATTAAATATATCAAAGCTATCGAAACTGAACAAATCCCATTTACAGTTGAAGCGATGACAGAAGAAGATATAGTCAATGAATACATCTTGACTTCTTTGAGAACTATATGGGGAACAGACATCAATTTCCTGAATAAGAGACTAGGAAATGGCTATTTGAAAGGTAAAGCTGATCTTCTTTCACAGCTTCAAAGAGAGCAACTTTTAGAAATAAAAGATGATCATTTAATCCTGAGCAACAAAGGAAAGCTTTTGGCAGATAGTATTGCGGCTTCTCTTTTTATCTAATAAATTATCTTACTTTTGAGCTAGATATGGAGAAGTATAAAGACTATTCGGGAAGGCGAAAAGAGGTGGCTCCACTTCAGGAAGCATTCGATGAGCTTTTGAAAGCTTATCGCCTTAAAGACAAATTTGACGAGCGATTACTTGTTCAGGCTTGGCCAGAAATGATGGGACATACAGTCGCTTCAAGGACAACCTCAGTTTATATTAAAGACAAAAAGCTTTTTGTACAGGTAACTTCAGGAGCTATCAAAAAAGAAATGTCCATGAATAGAACTAAAGTCATGGAAATAGTAGAACAAAAATTCGGAAAAGGAGTAATTACGGAAATTGTGTTTCTGTAACTACTCCAGTAGGATCAATCTTGTTCTCCAAAAACCCTTCGCATGAGCGCAGATGTTCTTGCCAAAGGATCTTTTCGGATATTCAATTCCTCTTCTGCTATCAGCTTAAATAATCCATCTATCGCACGATTTGTTACATAAGAATTCAGATCAGGATCTATTTTTCTATTTGTCAGAGGAATCGCATTATATGTAGTAGCGATATCGCTGTAGTATTTTGTAGCACCAACCTCATTTAATGATTCTTGAATTCTTGGCTGAAACAATTCAATTAACTGGGACTCTGTAGTTCTCCTTAAAAAAGCCGTCGCCGCATCAGGCTCCCCTCTCAAAATAGCAAAAGCATCTTGGATGGTGAGTTGTCTAATTGCACTGATAAAAATAGGCTTTGCCTCAATTGCTGCCTTTTCTGCTCCTCTATTGATGGCTAAAAGTGCTCGATCAACCTCAGACCCTAATCCTATTTGTCTTAAAGTTGCCTCTACCCTTCTAGCATCTTCTGGGAGGAGAATTTTGATCAATTCATTCTTGAAAAAACCATCGGTTACGGAAGCTTTGTCCGCTCCTTTACTTATTCCTTGTACCAATGCTTCTTTCAAACCAGAAGAAACTTCCGTTTGTGTCAAAGGACCTTGACTTCCAGCTGCTTCAAGAATTCTATTCAAATCTGTAGCAGTACATGAAGCAAGCAAGAAAATAACAATTATCGAAAAACTAAGTGATTTACGCATATTAAACTTTAAAGATTTTAACATTTTTTTATACTTATACAGGGATTCCTTATCAGGATAATTAAGTTTGTTTGTGTATAATTGTACTCTTTAACACAAATGTTTAAGCTCCCAAACCTAAATATCGGCAAAATAAACCTTTTGGTTGCCATCATGACTTGGCTAGCCTTGCTTTTTGTTGATATCACAAGACTTTTTGGAAATTTAAATCAAATGGAATCAGGTATAGCTCCTGAAATTTCCTACATTTTAGAAATTCTTTTCTTTATTGTTATTTATCTGTTTTCTAATTATTCCATACAGAAAAGTGAAAAGAATAATTTTATTGACCTCATTTGGCGCGGAGCTGCCACAGGGCTTGTTGCTACAAGTATATCGATAATAATTTCAATTTTCTATTATTTACTTGGAGAAAGCAGACTTGCTACAGATCCCTTGCTCCGAAATGTCTTCTATCATATTGATTTTGCATTCGTAACTTTATTCCTTGTATCCTGTACTTTACTTTGGAAGCATTTGATTTTATACCAAAGAACCAAGCGGGTAGTTCAACAATGGCAAGCTTTTGAAGTTGGGCTATTGATAAGTATGTTTTTCGTATTTTTCAACAGGAACACACTTGATTATAGTTTTCTTTTTGGTCTTGCTGTATTGGTCATTTTTGGGGCATCACTAGCTATTAATCTAAAATGGATTCCATATTTGACCTTCAAAGAAAAATGGAAATCGATTCTATTTTTAGTGCTAATTCAATTTTCAGCAGCTTATTTATTTATACAAGTATTAAGTTACAGTGAGGGAAACTCTGTTTATTTAAACCTGACTGATAATCTCTTTATCTTGTCACTTTTCGCATTTGTATTTATTTATGCGATTTTTAGCTTTTTGGTTACACTCTTCAATTTACCAACATCTTCTGTTTTTGAGCAAAAGCTAATCGAAGCAATCAATTTTCAACGTCTTAGCCAATCGATCAAACCTGGACAAAATGAAATTCAAGTTTTAGATATTTTGATGGATTCCTGTATGAGCGCTGCTTATGTAGATGCTGCATGGTTGGAATTGAAAGAAAGTAATGAAAAGAGAACTGTTATTCATCAACGTTATTTAGAAAATAGTGAACAGTCTTCACTTCAAAAACTGATTGAAAGTTCCAAACCTTTTTCTGAATTCAATTGGGACCAAAAACTTCAGGATAATAAAACTTATACAGGGAAAATCAACGATTTGAAATATAAGTCTGTCATGATGATTCCTTTGATTGTAAATAAAAAAACAATCGGAAGAATTTTTCTATTGAAAGAAGTTAAGGATGGATTTAACAAGGAAATGATCAATATCATTTCCACTTTTGTAGGCCAAGCATGTATTTCTGTAGAAAACCACAGACTACTCAATGAGGCTTTGAAAAATGAAAGATATAAGGAAGAATTATTGATAGCTCAGAGAGTTCAGAGAAGTTTGCTGCCGTCTGAATTGCATCATGATGAAAGCTTCGAAATTCGTGGTTTTTCAGAAGCTGCGGATGAAGTTGGTGGGGATTATTTTGAAACTCAGATTTTAGGAGAAAATGAATTTGCAGTAATTATTGGGGACGTTTCAGGAAAAGGCACTTCTGCTGCTTTCAACATGTCTCAGATGAAAGGAATATTTCACAGCTTGGTCCAGCTCAATCCAAGCCCGAGAGAGTTTCTAATCAAAGCAAATATCGCATTAAGTCATTGTTTGGAAAAAAATCACTTTATCACTACTTCATATTTTATAATCAACACGAAGAAAAAAATTATTCGATATGCAAGAGCAGGACATTGCCCGACATTATTTTTTGATTCTGAAAAGAATGCATCAGAGTACTTAAGTGTTGATGGGATGGGGCTTGGCATTTTGCGAAATCATCTTTTTGAAAAGTATGTTCATGAAAAAGAAGTGAATTACAGGCCAAACGACATTTTAGTTTTATTTACAGATGGAATCGTCGAAGCTAAGAATGAAAGTGGTGAAGAGTTCGGCTACGAAAGGCTAAAAAACGTATTGACTGCTAATAACGAGCAAAGTGCTTCAGAGATTCAACAAAAATTAATCGATCAAGTTTATGAATTCATTGGGTCGAACACACTCCCCGATGATGATTATTCTCTATTGGTTATCAAATTCAATTCATAACCACTTAGCCCTAAAAGCGTATATAAAAACATGTTAAAGATCGAAACAACGAAAGAGACTAATTACCATCTACTACAATTGATAGGAGAGGTTGATGCTAGCAATTCGGTGGAACTAGATGAGGCCATTATTGACTTGATCGAGCAAGGTGCAAAAAACATCTTAATTGATGGCACCCAACTTGACTACATATCTTCTGCTGGCTTGGGGGTATTTATGTCATACATTGAAGATTTTGAAGAAAAAAATATAGCCCTAATAATCTTTGGACTAAACGAAAAAGTCTATCAAGTATTCAAAATCCTAGGTTTAGACCATCTCATAAATATCAAATCAAAAAAAGTCGAGGCGGTACAAGAAATAGAATGAGGCACGAATTAAAACTATATTGTGACACTACTAGACTTGCTGATCTAAGAATTTTTTTGTCTGAGATCCTACAAAGTACTTCTCTAAGCGAAATTGAGCAACATCAAGTCACCTTAGCTGTGGATGAAGTGTGCGCGAACCTTATCATCCATTCTCATGGCTGCAATGTAGAAGAATTTATACAAATAGGAGTTGAAAAAGATGCCGGAATACTTAAAATTGAAATAAGAGATTCAGGAGAAGGTTTTAATATTACTGAATACAGAGAGCCAGAAATCACCCATGTCAAAAAAGCCAAAAGAAAAGGGGGATTAGGTATCATTTTGGTAAAAAAAATAATGGATAAAATCGAATTTGAGTCATCTGGTAAACAAAACACTTGCAGGTTGTTTAAGAATTTGAAATCCAAATAATTGTTAATTATTTGCTCTTTATGCTTTCTAGCAAAAATATTCTTCATTTTAATTTGTAACATTGCAGTATCATTTTCAGCATGTCATCAATATGAAAATCAAATATTTCTCAATTACTCTCTTGATTCTTGTCTACTCTTGTAGTCCAAAAACCACAGTGACTCAAGAGGAGAATCAGGCATCTTCACCTGTATCTCTTTTGACCATTGGGAATGAAGAAGTTTTTGCTGATGAATTTTTACACATCTTATCAAAAAACAGGGGCTTTCAAAACAAAGAATCAAAGATCTCTGAATCAGAATTTGAGGAGACTTTTGATCTTTTTGTGAATTTCAAATTAAAGGTAAAAGAAGCCGAAAACGAGGGATTGGCAGAGGTAGATGAATTCCAAAAAGAATTTTCAATGTTTAAGGAAGATCTTATTCGACCTTTTCTTATCAAAAATTCACTTCAGGAAGGTGAGCTGATGAAAGCTTACAATAGAATGCAAGAAGTGGTAAAAGCCAGTCATATTCTCTTGCAATTCCCATCCAATGCAAATGAAGCGGATAGCATTGCCGTTTTTAGAATGGCCGAAAAACTAAAGTCAAGGTCTGAAGAAGGAGCTGATTTTAATGAATTGGCATTAGAATATTCGGATGACCCTTCTGCACTAGAAAACAAAGGAAGCTTGGGATACTTTACTGCACTTCAAATGGTACATCAATTTGAAGATGCGGCATATACTTTACAAACAGGACAAATTTCTGATCCAATTCTTACAGGCTACGGATATCATATCATCAAACTAGAAGATAGAAAGCCCAATCCTGGAGAAATTCGTGTTTCCCATATTTTAGTTCGTACGCCAGCAAATGATCCTGTATCTGAAGAGAGGGCCTTGCGAAAAGTTCAGGATATTTACACTGAATTACAAAAATCTGAGAGTGTTTGGGAAGATGTTTGTAAAATGTATTCAGAAGACATGGGTACTAAAAATACTGGAGGACTATTGCCATGGATCTCTATAGGCTCTGTAATCCCAGAATTTGAAAGAACAGCTTTCAACTTAGTTGAAATAGGAGAAATTTCTCCCCCTGTCAAAACCCCATATGGTTACCATATTATCAGATTAGAAGAAAAAAAGCCTCTGGCCTCTTTTGAGGAAATGGAAGAAGTCATCAAATCCAAAACACTCAGAGATAGCAGATCCACACTAATTCAATCTCAAGTAATCGCTATCCAGAAATCAAGATACTCTTTCGAAGAAAACGACAGCTTATTGGATACCTTGAGTGGAACTTTTAAAGTAAACTCAAAGAATGATGCCTTTGAGTTGATTCAGAATAAACCATGGATAGATGAAATGATCGTCAAGATACGTGGAGAAGAGAGATCTGTTAGAGACTTGATGGACTTTATGAATAATTCCGATCAAATCGTCAGAATTGGAAATAGTGATTATTTTACATCATGGTATAATAAATTTGTCGAGGTAAGTCTAAACGAAGCAGAAGAACAAGATTTAGAAGCAAACAATAAAGAATATCAATTGATATTAAAAGAGTATCGAGACGGCATACTTCTTTTTTCGTTGATGAATCAAAAAGTTTGGCAAAAAGCACTTGAAGATAGTATTGGTCAGATAGAGTTCTACGAAAAAAATAAAGAAAAATATCAATGGCAAGAGCGAGTAGAAGCACTTATCATAAAGATGGGGAAAGAAAATAAAACAGCAAATGTTAGAAAATTCCTAGCCGACAAAAAATATCAATCCAATCTTGAAACTAGACTAGATAACACTTTCCTCAATGATGATCCCTTGGCATTTACAGTAGAAAACAACATCTTTGAGATGGACTCTCACCCCATACTTAGTCGAGCTATTCCAAACAAAGCCTTCCAAGAAGTGAGTTTAGAAGGAAAAACTTACTTTATCTTACTTGGCCGAATAATCCCTGCAGGACAAAAGAAATTTGAAGAAACTAGAGGAAAAGTAATTCAAGATTATCAAGAGTTTCTCGACAAGTCACTAATAAGTTCATTAAAAAACAATTATATCATCCGGGTAAACGAGGATGAAAAAAGAAGAATATACGATATTGTCACTAACAAATAAGTTTTACCTCCCTATAATAGTCAGCCTCTTAATCAGTTCTTGTGATTTCTTCAAATTCAAATCCGAGAATGAAGATTTAGAAGAGAACCCAATTGTGGCTAGTGTAGGAAATCAGATGCTTCGTAAATCTGATATTGCTTTTCTTGTCACTTCGAATAGTAGCAAAGAAGACAGCACAAATCTCACAAATAGATATGTGCAATCTTGGATAAAAAAACAGCTTATGATCCTCGAAGCGGGTAAAAACATGACCTTTGATGAAGCCGAACTGAATAGAAAATTATTAGATTATAAATATGCTTTGATGGTATATGAATTTGAAAAATCTTATGTTACGTCAAATTCAGAAACTGAAATTAGTATAGCAGAAATCGCAGAGTACTATGAAAATAACAAAGAAAGCTTCAGTCTTAAAGAAATTATTGTGAGAACAAATTTCTTCAAGCTGGAAAAATCAAGTCCTCAAAACAGACCGCTTCGAAGATTATTGTCTACAGATAATGATAAATCAGAAAGTAGCATTCGTCAAATCGCATTGGATCATGCTACAAATTATTATATGGAAGATTCTACTTGGGTGAGATTTGAAGATGTGATTATCAATACCCCGCTTTCAAATAACAATAATAAAGTCGAGCTATTGCGAAATAATAAATTGATCACAGTAGATGATGAAGTCTATTCTTATTATTTTCAAATTTTGGACTACAAATTGCAGGATCAAATTCCTCCACTGGATTTTGTAAAAGAGGAAATTTACAAAATCCTCACTAATAAAAAGCGAGTAGCCTTGATTGAACAATTACAAAAAGATATTTACAATAGAGCACTAGAAAATAATGAGTTCAAAATATATGATTAAAGTGAAATACTTCTTCGTCTTAGCAGGTCTATTTTTGTATGCAAATACACTAAGTGCCCAAGAAGAAGAAACCAAACAAACCCAGCCGACAGGGCAAGTACTAGACAGGATTGTTGCAAAAGTAAACAACAATATCATTCTTGAATCTGATGTTCAGAAAACCTATCTGGAGGCCATAGCTAATTCTCAACAGGGATTTGAAGCACCTACGAGATGTGACATTTTTGAATCTTTACTTATCAATAAGCTTATGGTTGCTAAAGCTGAGATTGATTCAGTAATAGTGAGTGATGCCGAAGTGATGATTCAAGCAGATCAACGATTTGCAATGGTCATGCAGCAAATAGGTGGAGATGAAAACATGCTTGTTGAAGTATACGGCAAAACCTCAGAACAATTGAAAGCTGAGATTACTGATGCTCTAAAAGAGCAAATGACTGTAGAACGTATGAAAGGGAAAATCACAGAAGGCATGGGGGTATCTCCAGCAGAAGTAAGAAGGTTTTTCACTTCAATTCCAAGGGATTCTCTACCATTTTTCTCTGCTGAGGTTACTGTGGGTCAAATTGTAAAAAAACCATCTGTGAATGAAGCAAGAAAAAATGAAGTCGCTGCTTTTCTTTTGGATCTTAAAAAACAAATCGGTGAAGGAAAGTCGGACTTTGCTTCTTTAGCAGGTCAATATTCTCAAGATCCAGGATCTGCTGTACAAGGAGGTGAACTGGGATTCTATAGAAGAGGAGAGTTAGCTCCTGAATATGAAGCAACATCCTTAGCTCTGAGACCAGGAGAAATATCAGATCCCGTAGAGACTATGTTTGGATTTCATATGATCCAACTTTTAGAAAGAAGGGGCAATACTTTTAATACTAGACATATTTTGATCAAGCCCGAACCATCAGAAGAAGATATTGAAGACGCAGAAAGATACTTGGATAGTCTCAGGACTGTAATCTTAGATGGTAAAATAGAATTTGCAAAAGCTGCCAAAGAATATTCTGAAGACAGAAGTACTTCAGACAATGGCGGATATTTCTCGGATCCAGGTTCTGGGTCTAACAAACTAACTTTAAGAACACTAGACGATCCTGTTTTATATTTCACTATTGATAGCATGAAAATAGGCTCTATTACAAAACCTATGAAATTCGAAGATCCTAGAGAGGGAACAAAAGTGCGAATCCTATACTATGAAAATCGCTATCCTGCACATCGAGCAAATATGAATGACGATTATGAAAAGCTAAAAGCCGCGACTCTTAGGAAAAAAGAAGATGAAATTTTAAGTAAATGGTTTATCACTGCCAAAGAAGACGTTTATATAGACATTGACCCAGCTTATGATAGATGTAATGCTTTGGATGGCAAATAAGATTTATTTTATACAAAAAAGCCTGTCAACTTTAAGATTGACAGGCTTTTTTTATGAGTTAAGGTTAATTTATTCCTTTATTTCTTCATAATCTACATAGTCACCACCTTTAATTTCTTTAGAGCGCTTTGCTTTGAAGTTTTCAGGGATATGATCTACATGGACATTGCCATTTTTAGGAGTACTATTTCTGTTTTGAGATTGCTGTTGCTCTCTGGCTGCCTCATTTACCTGCTGGGCAAATTTAGCCAATTTGCTTCTCAGAAAGTACCTAATCAGCTGACCAAGCAGCCAGCCAATACCTAGAATAATTACTAATGCTTTTACCAATTTTATGAAATTTTTATTCATTTGGGAATTGGAGTTTTACCAATTCCCAAATTAAATTATCTACTCAAATATAAGTTTCTTTCGCTGTAAATTTTCAAGAAGAAATCATCCATCAAATCCTCAATAAAATAGATCGCTTCTCCGGTTGATTTCATCTCAGGACCCAATTCCTTGTTGACATTTGGGAATTTGTGGAAAGAGAAAACAGGTTCTTTGATCGCATAACCTTTTTTTACAGGTTTGAATTCAAAATCTGTCACTTTATTTTCTCCCAACATCACCTTAGTCGCATAATTGACATAAGGCTCCTGATATGCTTTACAGATAAATGGAACGGTTCTAGACGCCCTTGGGTTTGCCTCAATGATATAAACTTTATCATTTTTGATGGCAAACTGAATATTGATCAAGCCTTTTGTTTTCAGGGCTAAAGCAATCTTGTGCGTATAAGTTTCTATCTGTCTGATGACCAAATCTCCCAAATTGTATGGAGGCAACACAGCATAAGAATCTCCAGAGTGGATTCCCGCTGGCTCAATATGTTGCATGATTCCAATGATATAAACATTTTCCCCATCACAGATGGCGTCTGCCTCTGCTTCAATGGCTCCTTCTAGGAAATGATCAAGCAAAATTTCATTGTTAGGAATATCTCTTAGCACATTTACTACATGCTCTTCGAGTTCTTTTTCATTGATTACAATCTTCATCCCTTGACCTCCAAGTACATACGAAGGTCTTACTAAAAGTGGGAAACCAATTGTCTTACACAAATCTAAAGCTTCATCTGTATTGTGGATTGTACCAAACTCAGGATAGGGAACATCATTTTCCTTCAAAAGCTGAGAAAATCTTCCTCTATCTTCTGCTAAATCTAGTGCTTCAAAACTTGTCCCTATAATTTTGATTCCATATTTATCAAGCTTCTCCGCCAATTTCAAAGCAGTCTGACCACCTAACTGAACGATCACACCTTCAGGATTTTCCTGAAGAATAATTTCATAAATATGTTCCCAAAATACCGGCTCGAAGTAAAGCTTATCAGAAATATCGAAGTCAGTAGAGACCGTTTCAGGATTACAATTGATCATAATCGTCTCGTAGCCGCACTCTTTTGCTGCCAATACTCCATGCACACAAGAATAATCAAATTCAATTCCTTGCCCAACTCTATTTGGTCCAGACCCAAGTACGACAACTTTCTTTTTGTTGCTCGCAACAGATTCATTCTCTTCACCAAAAGTGGAATAATAGTAGGGTGTCTGTGCTTCAAATTCAGCTGCACAAGTATCAACAAGTTTGTAAACTCGCTTGATACCCATTTCTTTATAACGCTTATCAAAAACCTCACTTTCAAGACAACCTAGCAAATGTGCTAATTGACGATCCGCATAGCCTTTTAACTTAGTCGTTTCCATCAATTCCCTCGAAATACTATCCAAATCCTGTTTCTCGATTTCCTTCTCTAAATGAATCAACTCTTCGATTTGTTTCAAAAACCATTTATCGATCTTTGTTAAATCTTGGATTGTTCTAAATGATATGCCTAGCTTAAAAGCATCATAGACATGAAAAAGTCTGTTCCAACTTGGATTGGCAAGGCTATAAAGAATTTCATCTTGATTTTTAAGTTCTTTCCCATCAGCACCCAAGCCATTTCTTTTAATTTCAAGAGATTGACATGCTTTTTGAAGTGCTTCTTGGAAATTTCTTCCAATCCCCATTACTTCACCGACAGCTTTCATTGAAAGGCCTAGTCTTCTATCAGATCCTTTGAATTTGTCAAAATTCCATCTTGGGATTTTTACGATCACATAATCTATTGAAGGCTCAAAAAATGCAGAAGTTGTTCCAGTAATGGAGTTTTTCAATTCATCTAAATTATAGCCGACAGCTAATTTCGCGGCTACCTTTGCAATAGGATATCCTGTCGCTTTAGAAGCCAAGGCCGATGACCGTGAAACTCTTGGATTGATTTCAATCCCAATGATTTCTTTGTTATCAGGACTTACCGCAAACTGCACATTGCAACCACCTGCAAAAGTTCCTATGCTATTCATCATGGTGATGGCATAGTTTCGCATTCTTTGATAAACTGTATCAGGAAGTGTTTGGGCAGGCGCTACTGTGATCGAATCACCCGTATGAACACCCATAGGGTCAAAGTTTTCGATAGAACAGATTACAATCATGTTACCGATATTATCCCTCATTACTTCAAGCTCATATTCCTTCCAGCCTAGGATACTTTGCTCAATCAGGACTTCGTGCACTGGTGAGGCCTCAAGTCCAGACATTAAAAGTTTTTCAAAGTCTTCGGCTTTCTCAACAAAAGCCCCTCCTGCACCACCCAAAGTATAGGAAGCTCTGATGATTAGTGGAAAGCCAATTTCTTGTGCGATTTCTTTTCCTTGAAGAAATGAAGTAGCTGTAGCTCCTTTGCAGACACCTACCCCGATTTTTTCTAACAAAACTTTAAACTTCTCTCTGTTCTCTGCAGTATCGATGGCGTCAATATCTACACCAATCATTCTTACTCCGAATTTTTTCCAAATTCCTGCAACATCACAGTCGATAGCAAGATTGAGCGCTGTCTGTCCACCCATAGTTGGTAATACACAATCAATTGTTGGGTGTTCCTTTAGAATCTGAATGATAGATTTTTTTTCTAATGGGAGCAAATACACGTTGTCAGCAGTGACTGGATCAGTCATGATGGTCGCAGGATTGGAATTGATAAGCGTGACAGTGATGCCTTCTTCTCTGAGTGACCTAGCGGCTTGAGAGCCTGCGTAGTCAAATTCACAAGCTTGACCGATGACGATGGGACCTGAACCGATGATGAGTACGTGTTTGATACTGCTATCCTTAGGCATTATGAGTGAGGGTTTAAGAGGTGTAAATACTTATGGCTAAATTGGTGCAAATTTAGACAAAATTTTTAAAGTAGCCTGACAGAATAAGAATAGTTCGCCTAAAAGGATCCATAAACTTTCAAATTCATCTCAAATATCCCCTTGATCTCAAGTCTTTATATATTTCTTCAATATCTTCAGGGATATCTCTTGAAGTCAACCAATTTACATCTAAACCATTAAAAATAGCCATTTTCATGATATATGGGTTATCTCCTATGATATTTCCAAGTTCTGCAAGTTCATCTTTAAACTCCAGTCTAAAATCTGGATGAAGTTTATTAATCAATAAAAGTATTTTAAAAACTCTTGCTACTACTGCCGTTGAAAACTTCTGAGCCTTAGATGGGTGAGATCTAAATATCCTATCTTTATTCTTAGACAGAACTTCGATTAATAAAAATATATTCAATTCGATTTCACCAATCTTGTCTTTTGTTGTTGAGACATGCTCATTAATTATCCCACTCAGAGATCGAACATCCATGCTGAGGTATCCGATTGAATAATGGTCATTACTAATAGATTGAATTTGTTTTCCCAAGGCTTCACGAACCTTTTCTCTTTCTTCTTCTACAGAATAATCGCTAATTAGCTCAAAATAAAGGCGATTAGCCAACTTCATATCTTTTCGGAGCAAACGAAATAATAATTTGTCTTTTTCCTTGTCAGGAAGATTACTAATTGCCTCTTTAAATTCTTTTGAAAATGACATATTTTCCTTTTCTATCAAACGTGAATATACAAAAACTCAACCTTTCCACTGAAAACTCTTGTCGTCAATTGCGCGCATGGTACATAAAACACCATACAAATGATCATATTCATGTTGGACAAGTTCGGAAATATCATCTGAAACGTCCCAAGATTGCATTTCCCAGTTTTCATCCAAGTACTCTAAAGTAAGTGATTGATGCCTTTTGACTTTGACCAGCAGATTTGGGAAACTCATACAATCATCCCAAAGCTCAAACATTTCTTCACTTTGGTTCTTCAATACTGGATTGATGATGATATAAGGCCGATCAAGATTCAAATAAAAAAGTCGCTTCATAATCCCAAGTTGCGGCGCGGCAATCCCTCTTCCGAAGCCATAAACTCTTCGAATATCTTCCATGGCATCTTGGAGATCTTTTACCCAAGCTTCCACGAGATGAAGTTCTTCTTTCAGCACGGGTTCACAAACTTCATATAATCTTGGATCTCCAAGCTTCACAATATCATCTATAGTCTTCATTCTTTGATTTTTGAAGAATATTAAGTTTTTTTCTACTCGCTTCCAACCTTTTTTAGATAAGAAGACTCTTTATGTTGAATATGGCAAAAAACTACACCAATGAAGATGAACTGATTCAAGCCTGTAAAGAGCAAAATGCTCAGGCTCAGTTTGCGCTTTTTGAGAAGTATAAAGTAGCCATGTTCAATTTGATCTATAGAATCTGCAATGACTATGACCAAGCGAATGACTACTTGCAGGAAGGTTTTATCGAAGTTTTCAGAAATATCAAAAACTTCCGAAATGAATCAACTCTCGGAGCTTGGATCAAAACAATTATGATTCGAAAAGCACTCAAAGGAATTAGGTCCGAGATTGCATTTGAAGAACTGAACGAGAATATCCAATCCAATGACCTAATGCTAGACCAATGGATAGATGCAGTAATGCTCGATCAGGCAATCAGAAATTTACCCGAATCCTGCCGAGCGGTCTTTGTCCTTTATGAAATCGAGGGATATTCCCATCAAGAAATCTCCAACATGCTCAAAGTGAGTGTTGGGACTTCTAAGTCGCAGCTTCATTACGCTAAAAAACTATTACAGAAAGCCCTAAGCAAAACCTACTATTCAAAATGAAAGATCCCGAACATAATTCTTGGAAAAACCGCTTGCCAGAGCATCTTCCGGATGAAATTGTCTGGGGTAAGATCTTGGGTGAAAAATTCTTGGATCAGCAGGTGTCTAGTCTGAAAAATCAACTTCCTATTCATACTCCAAAAGAAAATTTATGGTTTGGGATACAGAAAGGCATAGAACGCAAAAAGCGAATAATAGTATTTTATAGATTTTCTGCAGCAGCAGTATTCCTTTTTGGAATTTGGGGGATGATTTGGTTAGCAAAGCAAAAAAGCGTCTTTGAAGAAGAGTTCTTGATGACTGACATTACAAATACAATCACCATCCAACCAACTTTGATTCAAGCTCCACCACAAGATGTAATGGAAATCAATAGTACTTCACCCTCAAAAAAAGAGCTTACAACTTCTCCTGAATTGATTCCAACAATTAAAAAGGAAGAGATAGTGAAGGAAATAGAGGTTGCTATTCCTCTCCCAGAAATCTTCGTAGCAGAAATTTATACAGATGAAATAGAAAATGAGCTTGACACTGCAAAGGACATCAAGGGGAGTAAAAAAGTAATTGCAGTCAATTGGGAAGAACCTAACCGACGGATCAAGATTGATGGGTTTAACGTAGAGCTTTCTGATAAAGAACTGAAGGCTATCAAAGATTTAAATAATAGAAAGAAAGGTAGGCTCAGGCTACAAATCAATGCGCTGACGGCCCGACTTTATGAACAATAAACAGCTGAATACCTAAAATCCTGTGCACAGGGATTATTCAACCAAAACACACAAACCAATGAAAAAACTTATCATTCTCATCTTCTTATGTAGCTTCAGCTACCTTGCACAGGCACAATTGAAAAGTAATACGCCAAATTACATTGCGTCATTTAAGCGCTTTGCTGAAAATAATCCGCAATATTTTAGTGATACTCTAGAATTTAAGCTTCCTAATTCTGCATCTGTAATGGTTTATTATAATCCTGATGATTATGATACTCAGCAAATCGAAGAAGAAATTACGTCTTCCCTAAAAAGAGCTGTCAAAATCTCCGAAAATGAAGTGCGAAACTATTATCTAAATCCAAATTTCTGGGAAAGTGAACTAGAATTTGTAACTAGAGATTTATACCAACAGTATGCAAATCATAAGACAAGCTACACAATAGGAATCCCTGTTGGGCTTGACTTTATAGCAGGGAGATTCGCCCCTGAAATGGGATTTAGGATTATTGCTGACCTTAAAAAATTTGGACTTGGAGCTTCAATTACCAATACAACATTCTTCACTGATAAAGTTGAGGGAGGGGTAAGAGTTCATCATAATCCATTTTTAAATGCAGAAATTGATTTGAATCCATTCAAAAGAGCCTCGAGTACCATTCAAGCTGGGTATTTACTTAAAAGCTCAGGTCCAGTATTTACAGGCAATACTTTCAGGCTTGCTTACAGATATCAGGTAAAAGGCAACCTCCAACTCAACGCTGGCTTTATTTTCACAGATAATGTGAAAACAATTATACCAACAGTGGGTGTTAGGTTGTTTTAGTCTAAAATTCTAAAAATCAGGCTATACTCAGGTTTCTAGAAGTATATCCTGATTTTTTCAAAAAAATTACTCCTATCTAAAACTCTTAATAATCTTGAATCAATACATCAGTTGGGATTTTTAAGTTGGTACTTAGTTTTCTGATCATTTCTAAAGTTAGTTTTCGTTTTTTATTCATGACTTCACTAACGCGACTTTTAAAACCAATCATCTCAACCAAGTCCTTTTGCTTTAATCCCATTTGTTCCATTCTGAAATTAATTGCAGCAATGGGGTCAGGCATTTCAATTGGGAAATTCTCTTTTTCGTAGTTATCAATGATAATGGATAAGATTTCCAATTCATCACCTTCCTCAGTACCTTTCTTAGCATCAAAAATCACCTCTAATCTAGTAAGTGCATTTTGATAATCTTTCTCGTTTTTTATTGGTTTAATTTTCATCTTAAATTTCGTTTGCATTGATTTTATCGTACTCAGCATGTGTCCCAATAAACCGTATCCAACAAAGCTGATATTCAAAGTTGAACTTGGCAATTAATCGATAATCATTTCCTTTAATGTTGAAAACAATTCGATTATTTTTTAGAATACTTGCACTAGGATACTCTATTTTAAGATCTTGAATGGATGACCAATTAGATTTTTCAGTTTCACGATACCAAATTTTCAATTGTTGTTCACAATTAGCGTGTTTTTCCCAAAAATCTCTTAAAGTCCCTCTAGAAAATATTTTCACACCAAATTTACTTGTTTAAAACAAATATAAAGAAAAAAGTTACCAAAACGATAACTTTTAATTTCTTGATTTGAAGCTCTTATCTCAAGAGTTTTAATTCTTAACCCTTCTTCTCCACCAACAAATCCGTAATATCATTCATGGCTTTGACCTTGTACTCAAAATCTCCTTTGAGCGTATCGCGATAGGCGTTGAGGTTTTGTAGCAGGTCATCAATTTCCTCGGGGAGCACTTCTTCCAGCAATTGTCGAAGCCTTTTGGCTGTAGTAGGGGATTTTCCATTGGTGCTGATCGCAATTTTTAGATTTCCTTTTGTGACGATTCCTCCTAAGTAAAAATCACAAAGTTCTGGTGTATCAGCTACATTGACGAGAATATATCTTTCCTTGGCTTCATCATGAATCTTTCTGTTGATCTCTGGGAAATTCGTCGCCGCAATAACGATGTGCTTCCCTCCAAGATACTTTTCATGATAAATATCTTGAATCAAAGTAACATTAGCCGCTGACTCTGCCAATTCCAAAAATTCAGCATTGAATTCTTTTGAAACTGCCGTCACCTGAGCTTCGGGACTGCTTTTGAGCAGAAAACTCAATTTCTCAGTTCCCACAAACCCTCCACCAACGAGCAGAAAGTTTAATTCATGGGCTTTGAGGAAAATGGGATATAATCGATTCATTTATTCTGATTTTATTGAAGGAAATTGGATTGTAATAAAGTGGAAATACGATTGATATATGATTGAAACAGGAACTTTTGCAGAAATTCATATAACGAAAAGATTCGGGGGAAATTAGATATAGAATAGAAATAGGGTGGAAATACAGTTGAAATGTATTGAAATAAGGGGATAAATATTTCGCGAAGCAAATTTCAGCGAAGCCATATTTCTATCTTATTTCGCAACGTATATTTCTAAAATATATCAAACCCGATTGATTTCAACACTGACCACGTCTTGATATATCTCTTTCAGTCTATAACTTTCCTTGACCACTTCACCAATGATGATGATAGCTGGAGCGGCTATTTTTGCATTTTCTGCTTTGATAAGAATGTCATCCATGTATCCTGCAACTAATTTTTCTTCCTTGGTGGTCCCATTTTGAATGATTGCAATGGGAAGATCATTTCTGTCGTATTGCTGATAAAAGCTGACGATTTCTCGAAGCTTCTTTGTTCCCATCAGGATCACAACCGTTGCCGTAGATTGGGCTGCTAGTGCGATATCCCTGGAAATTTCCCCGCTGCTCGTCGTACCCGTGATTACCCAAAAACTTTCAGAAACACCCCGTTTGGTAACAGGTATTCCCACTTGGGCTGGAACAGCTACCGATGAACTGATTCCAGAAATGACCTCGGTTGGAATTCCGAAAGCTTCGATGTAATCAATCTCTTCCGAGCCTCTTCCGAATACAAATGGATCACCTCCTTTGAGTCTGACAACATGACCATGCTTAAGTGCATTTTCCACACAAAGCTTATTGGTATCCTCCTGTGGCAAAGAATGCTTGCCTACCCTTTTCCCAACAAAGATTTTGATCGCTTGTGCAGGTGCATGCTTGAGTAAAACAGGATCTATCAAGGCATCATAAAGCACAACATCTGCTTTGTTGAGTGCAAGAATTCCTTTTAGTGTAATCAACTCTGGATCACCTGGACCTGCCCCTAGAAGGGTGACTTTAGGTTTACTATCTCGTCTCATGCGCTTACCTCTTTTGCTCTGTAATTACTGATTGTTTCAAAAACCTGCTGTGCAGTTGCAAAGTATGCCTTAGCAAATGCCTCTGTTGGTTCGTTGCTTTTTATCTGATATGTAATATTCTCGATAGAATCCTTCAGATCGATTTTACCAGTTTCTGTAAATTGCTCGTCGTATTGCTTTAAGATACTGGCATGTGAATTTGTGTTGACTCCCTCTGCGAGTAAAATTGCCTTGGCTGTATTCACCAACCCTGCATAGGTATGATAAATCGCATCTGACCAAGCTCCAGATTCGAGGCTTTCTTCTGCATTGGCTATTTTTTCTCTCGCTTCTAAGAGTAAGGTGGATACCAAGTCGATGATCACTCCGGCACATTCTCCTACGCCGATCTCTTTGACGTAAGGATCATTATTTCCCCAATCGACAAAATCACTTTCTACAACATCTTCTATGTTGGCAGTTTCTTTCAATAATTCGTAGAAATACATCTGTCCTTGACGGTCGTAGTACGCAAGGAAATTTTCTGTTTCAAATGCATTTGCTTCAAAATCGTCCAGCAAAATCCTCAATGCCTGAGGCCCTCTTTTACTTGGGATTTTGATGACTTTATCTGCAAACCTTCCTTCTCCATTTCCTAAAGTTCCTCCCCCAAGCAATACTTGAAGCGCAGGAAGCACATGTTTCCCAGCTTTGATGGACATACCCTGAAAGCCAATGGAAGCCATATTATGTTGCCCACAAGCATTCATACAGCCTGAGATTTTGATTGTTAGGTCTTTATTGCTGAGATATTGTGGATATTCGTTAAAAATCACATCCTCGAGTACACCTGCCGCTCCTGTGCTAGATGCAATCCCAAGATTACAAGTGTCTGTTCCTGGGCAAGCCGTGATATCTCCGAAGGTGTTGTATCCTCTATCTACAAAACCGAGTTTTTTGAGTTCTTGGTAGAAAAAAGGAATCAATTCTTCTTTCACATCTCTGATCAGTATATTTTGTCTGAGGGTAAATCTCAATTCATTATTTGCATATTTTTTCACCAAATCAGCGAGCAATCTTGCCTTATCTGTATAAAAATCGCCAAGCTTAACTTTGATGCCAATAGCAACAAATCCACTTTGCTTTTGCGGTATGATATTGGTCAGTTTCCATTGCTCATATGCTAATTCTGCTGGTTCTTCAACTTGGATGATTTCTGGAGAAGGCTGAATTTGTGAAGCTTCATAGGCTTTATACTCGATGGGATAGGTTTTAAAAGGAAGTGACAACTCTTCCTCTTTGACCAAATCTAGAAATGTCTCTAAGCCTAAATCTTTGACCAAAAATTTCATTCTGGCTTTCATTCTTTTGGCTCTTTCTCCATATCGGTCGAATATTCTGATAACGCTTTCGATGAAAGGAATCAATTTATCCGTAGGTAAAAATTCATACACTGCATCAGCATGTCTCGGCTGAGAACCAAGTCCACCTCCCAGCAAAATCTTGAATCCTCTTATTTGCTCACCATTCTCCTCTTTCACTTTTGGAATCACGCCAATATCATGCAGGTAAGCCAAAGCTGTATCTTCATCGCTTGATGAAAAAGCAATTTTAAATTTCCTTCCCATTTCCTGAGAAATTGGGTTTCTAAGAAAATACTGAAAAGTAGCTTCAGCATACGGAGTTACATCAAATGGCTCATTGGGATCAATTCCCGCCATCTCAGAAGCAGTTACATTTCTAACTGTATTTCCGCAGGCCTCACGAATTGTCACATCATCCTTCTCCAACTCAGCCCACAATTCTGGCGTCTGATCAATTTTGACATAATGGATCTGAATATCTTGACGGGTAGTAATATGAAGTCTTCCTGTGGAGTATTTATCCGAAACTTGAGAGATTCTGTGAAGCTGCTCGGAAGTAACTCTTCCATAAGGAAGTTTGATCCTGATCATCTGTACACCTTGCTGCCGCTGACCATAGATTCCACGGGCAAGTCTTAAGCTTCTGAATTTTTCATCATCAATTTTACCTTCCTTGAAAAGCGCGATTTTTCTTTCCAATTCGATAATGTCTTTTTCTACAACCGGATTTTCTATTTCTGTTCTAAAACTTTGCATAATATTTATTCTCTATCGGTTTTATAGGTTAATTTGTTGTACAAAGTACCAAGTACGATGTACAATGTGTTTCATGTACCTTATATGTTTTGATTTTTAGTAGATTCTAAAATCTACCTTCTAAAATCTTCAATTTATAAACCCAACACTGACTGTATCAAATGAACCTTCATCTATCAAAATAAAGCTGCCTGTTGATTTATTTTGTTTATAAGAATCAAAGTGAATCGCTTTGCTCAATTTGAATGTCACCTGTCCGATATCATTGAGTTTTAACTGATCGGTTGCCTCTTCTCCAGAAAAATCCGTATGTATTCTTCCCTGAATGCTCTCAACTTTCGCTAGGACTCTGTTGACTCCATGTTGAAGCGTATATTTATCTCCAACCTTCAATGGTTTGGCATTGACTTGACAGATGGTTGCAGAGATTGATTTTTCTGATTTTGGCAAATCGGAATTTTTCACGATGGTATCACCTCTACTCACATTCACCTCATCTTCCAAAGTAATCGTGATTGATGAACCTATTGCTGCCTCTTCTACTTCTTTTTCAAAAAAGTGAATGGATTTGATTTTGGAGGTTGTCATTGAAGGCAAAACCGTGATGCTATCTCCTTTTTTCAGATTTCCACCGTAAACTTTCCCTGCAAAACCCCTGAAGTCGTGGTAAGCTTCTGTTTTTGGTCTGATGACAAATTGAACAGGGAATCTTGCAGCACTACTTTCTTGTAAATCTGCCGGTTCCAAAACTTCTAGGTGATCTAAAAGTGTATTTCCGATATACCAATTCATCAAGTCAGATTTTTTGGCAATATTCTCGCCTTTCAAAGCAGAAATTGGAATAAAGGTGATTTGGTCTGTAGAGAAGTTACTTTTCGCAACCAATTCCTCAAAATCAGATTTGATTTTCAAATACACCTCTTCATCATAGTCAACCAAATCCATCTTGTTGACCGCAACAACCACATGACTCAATCTTAGCAAATTGCTGATAAAAAAATGGCGATAAGTCTGCTCTATCACACCTTTTCTAGCATCAATTAAGATAATGGTAACTTGAGAAGTCGAAGCCCCTGTAACCATATTTCTTGTGTATTCCACATGACCTGGTGTATCAGCTACGATGAAATTGGTCTTGTCGGTATTGAAATAAATATGCGCTACATCGATGGTAATTCCTTGTTCCCGCTCGGCTACCAATCCATCTGTCGCCAAAGAAAAATCCAAGTAATCATATCCACGTTGTTTGCTATTTCTTTCGATTGCTTCCAATTTATCAGAAGTTAGTGAACCTGTATCATACAATAATCTTCCAATCAAAGTACTCTTCCCATCATCCACCGAACCGGCAGTAGCTATTTTTATTAATTTTCTATTTTCAGCCATTTTACTATTTTTTACTCTCGCGGATTTCGCAGATTCCACAGATTTTTTGAATTACTTTTTACATTTTCTACTTGAGAAAGTTACAATACTGATGACTACGAATTTCCCTTCTTGAATCTTATCTCTTGACTCTTGCTTCTAAAAATACCCTACTTTCTTCCGCTTTTCCATCGATGCTTCGGAGCGTTTGTCGTCGATTCTTGCTCCTCGTTCTGAGATGGTTGAAAGTCGAATTTCATCAACAACTGCTTCCAAGGTATCCGCATCTGAAAGTACAGCAGCTGTACAAGTCATGTCACCAACTGTTCTAAATCGCACCATTCTTTCTACTACTTTCTCAGAATTATCTCTGTAAACATGCTGATTTGCTGTCCATACCATCCCATCTCTAAAGAACACTTCCCTTTTGTGAGCGAAATAGATAGAGGGAATTTTCATGTTTTCATTTTTGATATATTCCCAAACATCCAATTCTGTCCAGTTTGAGATGGGGAAAACTCTTACATTTTGACCTTGCTGGATTTTCCCATTAAGCATATCAAAAAGTTCTGGTCTTTGGTTTTTTTCATCCCACTGACCAAAATCGTCCCTTACTGAAAACACACGTTCCTTTGCCCTTGCCTTTTCCTCATCCCTTCGAGCTCCCCCGATACAAGCATCAAACTTAAATTCTTCTATCGCATCCAGTAAAGTGGTCGTCTGAAGCGTATTTCGGCTCGCATACCTTCCTCGCTCCTCGGTAACTTTTCCTTGATCGATTGAATCTTGTACATTTCTGACAAGCAATTCCAAGCCAAGTTCTTCGACTAGCTGATCTCGGAATGCTATGGTCTCTGGAAAATTGTGACCGGTGTCAATATGTAAAAGCGGAAAAGGAATTCTCGCCGGGTAAAATGCTTTCTGTGCCAATCTTACCAAAGTAATGGAGTCTTTCCCACCAGAAAAAAGTAATACAGGCTTCTCAAATTGAGCTGCAACTTCTCTCAAAATATGAATAGATTCTGCTTCTTTTGGATTTGGTATGAATAGGTTTGACATATTTATTTTAAATTTTAGAATTTAGATTTTTGTCGAAAATTGCAACAGCCATCATTTTCATGTTTTATCTCTGTAATTTTATTAGCAGTCTGAAGACTGCAAGTTTTTGGTCAAAGACTAAAGTCTTGAATCATTTGTTACCCACTTCAATATTCTTTATTCGATATTCTAAATTTTTAATAATGAATTCCGAATGATGAATATTGAAGTTTGGTTAAAGCTGTCTTGAATCTTGCGTCTTATGTTTTTCATCTATTTAGCATGCAATCCACACTCTTTCTTCGATTCTTCCCACCACCATCTTCCTGCTCTGGCTTCTTCGCCTTCTGAGATTGCTCGCGTGCAGGGAGCACAGCCTATGCTGATAAATCCTTTGTCATGCAGGGGATTGTAGGGTATGTTTTCTTGATTGATGTAAGCGATCATTTCATCATAAGACCAATCAAGCAATGGATTGTATTTGATAATTTGATTGGCTTCATCCCATTCCAACTTTTGCATATCACTTCTATTTGGACTTTGCTCCGCTCTTAACCCAGTTACCCATATGCTTTTTCCTGCCAAAGCTCTCTTAAGTGGTTCAACTTTTCGGACATAGCAGCAAGATTTCCGGTTTTCTACTGAATCATAAAAACCATTAATTCCTATTTCTCTGACCAAAGACTCCGCCGAAGATTGCTCTGGATAAAGCACTTCAATTCTTTTTTTATATTTACTTTCTGTGCGGGCGATCAAGTCTAAAGTTTCAGGAAATAACCTCCCTGTATCCAAAGAAAAAATATGTATGGGGATATAATTGTCTGCAATCATTTGAGTAATCACTTGATCTTCTTGACCCAGAGAAGTAGAAAAAACAACCTTTTCTCGAAAAAGATCAGCTAGGAATTGTAAGCCGTTTACAGGACCCAACTCATCTATCTTAAGCCTTAACTCAGGCAAACTCTTTTGTATGTTCATCTTTTTTCTCTTTTGTGAATTTTTCCCAAACTCTTTCATGAAAATAGTAGAGGACAATCTTGCTGATTACCTCAATTGAACCTATCGATAGAGCCATTTTCAATTGGCCAGTAATGAAATATGATATGACAATGGTGTCGAATGTTCCGACAATCCTCCAGGAAATAGATTTCAGGAAACTCTTGATATTGCTATCCTTTCCTGTGTTGTCCACAAACCATTTTTTGATCGGTTGATCCAGAATCATAATACTTTTATTAAAAGTTGAATTACAAAAGTATACAAACTATATAAAAATAATAGGGTTTATGGAGAAAAAATTTTACTCTTTATCTAAAATGTCTGCTAATGATTTGTTTTCCAATACATTAAGCATTTCGTCTCTTACTTGAATCATGACCTTATTGAGTCCACATTCAGCTTCACTTTGACACTCTGCACAGGGTTCGTAATAGTTTAAACTCACACAGGGCAACAAGGCTATCGGACCATCCAATAGTCTAATCACTTTTGATAAAGCCACATCTTTAGGTTCTTTGATCAAATAATAACCTCCACCTTTTCCTTTTTTTGAGCCAAGAATCCCTGCTTTCTTTAACTCTAAGAGGATGTTTTCTAAAAATTTGTGGGAGATACCATAAGCAGCGGCGATATCTTGAATCAAGACGGTCTTTTGATCTCTATTTTTACCCAAGTAAGTCAGGGCATGAAAAGCATATTTAGTTTTTTTGGATAGCATAGTTACAAAAATAGTCTTTTTATCTGATTTGAAAAGGAAGCAAATCTCAAGGCATCCAAAGTATCTAAAATGTCAATATTGATAAATTCAATCCACTCTTATCCTCACACTTCCCTTTGATATTTGATTGACATAAACCTGTGGCAAATATTCTCTCCCATAGGACTTGATACTTACAACTTTTGCTTTTCCTTCCAATTCTTTATTCAACTGATCTTCAAAATTCATAGCGGCTAGTTCTGCACCCACACTTTGAGGATAAATCCGCATAATCTCGTATCCTTTTTCCACCTCAATCAAACTGAATGTTGCCGCATCACAAAAATTGACCAAATCACTTAACAGTCCTGCTTCTGACAATTCAACTTTTGCAATTTGATAAACTTCTGGATAGAGCAACAAAGACGACTGCGGTTTTCCTTTTCCTTCTTGCGCATTTGCCTGAAATGCTAGGAGAATAAATAAAATAAGAGGTAGAGTTTTCATAAACATTTTTTTACTAGACGAACATAACTATGGAAACGCTACCTTCTTACTAAGGTTTTATTTATTTGGGAAGTGACTTTACTTCAAAAACTTCCAAGAACTCCTAAAATCTCTCGGCAAATCCTCTTTCATCCTTGCCCTGAGGAGTTCAATCGGCATGTAATTTTGTGTAATGAAATAGTCGTGAAATTCCTTTTCGGTCATCTTTCCCCCTTCGACCATTTCTTGTCTCAATTGATAGACTTGAGTACCACCAATCATGTATGCCAATTGATAAAGCGGTCCGTAGCTTCCTTCAAAGGATCTGCGAACTTCTGCTTCTGCATTGGCTCTTTCGTGTCCAACTTTATCTACCAAAAAGTCTATACACTGCTGTGGTGTCCATTCTCCTAAGTGATATTTCAGTGAAAAAACAATTCTTGCTGCCCGATGCATTCTCCAAAAAAGCATTCCTACTTTATCTTCTACATTTCTAGGAAAATCCTTGTCCCAAAGATTGAACTCCCAATACAAAGTCCAACCTTCTACCCAAAACGGCGTGTTGAACATCCTTCTGTGAGGAAAATGACGCTGATTCATAAACTGCTGCAAATGATGGCCAGGGATCAATTCATGATGCACCACAGCTCTAGAGAAGTGTGGATTATTGCCACGCATACTCATCATCTTATCTTCATGAGACATTTCAGAAGTAGGGTAAGAAATCAAAATCGACTCTCCTCCCAAAAAGAATGGACTTACTTTTTGCCTCTCGGCTGACATCATCGTTGTCCTCCAAGTTTCTTTTGCCATGTCAGGAATTGTGAGTAAATCGCGCTCCTCCACAAAATCGATGGCTTCATCAGCCATTTCGACCACCATCCCCGGCCATACTCCAGCTGGAACATATTGGTTTTTGACATGCTCCAAAGCTTTTCTCCAATCTTTACCAAAACCCAATTCCTCTGAGGCTTTGATCATCTCAGCTTCACACCAAGCATATTGTTTTTCGCCCTCTTTGATCAACTCCTCAGCCGTGTAGGGGATCATATTGTACTGCAATTCTTTTTCAATATTGATCTTGCCAATTGGCTTTCCTATAATTCCTGATCCATCATCCTTGACCACAGTATTTTCAAAGTGACTTTGAAGAAAACTAGAATAGGCTTTCAAAGTCTGATTCAGACTTTCCATAGGCTTTTTCATCCACCAAGTAAACTCCGGATCATAGTCAAAATAAAATCTATAAGCCTCATCTGTATTTCTCCTCAGCGATTCCACCACAGCTGCAGCAAGTTCTGCTTGTTGCCAAGATGTGTATGGCTTAGCCTTCTTTATCTGCTCCCATTTGTTTTTGGCAAGCCTTACTACTTGATCAAAAGTAGCCGCTAGCTCTTGTGCATTAGGCTTGATAGCTGCTCTTCTTTTTTGATAAAAATCCTCTAAAGGCTTTCCAAAATCCACAACATTTTTAACAGTTTTGAATTCCTCATAAGCTGATTGGTGAAAGTACTGTTGCTTCTCCAAGTAATTCTTGAAAATCTGGTAATCCAATTTCCCATCAAGAGAGTACCTCTCATATGGCATCGCCTGCAATGCACTCAACCAATCAGAATATAGCTTATCAAATCTTTGAAAATATTCCTCTGAATTGGGGTTGTTATATTTTCTACTCAGCGCACTCGCATCTGCTTGATAGCTGCTGATGGCATGATACAACTCGGTCGCAAAGGAAGTTTGGATAATCAAAAAACTGAAGAAGAGTAGAATTAGGTTTTTCATATTCAAATGATATTGGTGAATCTTAAATTGAAATATAATAGAAATAAAAATAGATATAAAGTTGAAATATGATAGATGGGTCAATAACCGATGGCTCGCTGCCGCGGAAATCAAACTCAGTCTTTCTCCCAAATTGACCAAAGGGAGTTATTTGGCAATGGAAGATTTAGGCTTAGAAAAACTCTATATCATCACGCCAGGTATAGAAAAGTATGCCTACGAATCAAATATTGATGTGATTGGATTGCGAGATTTCCTGAACGAAATTATAAGATGATTTATATCAAAAATATGAAAAGAAAAATAATCTCTGATAAAGAATGGTTAAATACTGAACATAGAAAAAAAAGAAATCAGAAATTAAACAGGCATTTTTAAGTGGCTTAATAGGTTTAATTATAATTGCTCTTGTTATTTATTATCACAAAACAGCAGCAACAAAAAGTATTTCGGCAAGTATTAATGGCTACCAATATTGGATATATATATCAATTTTAGGAAGTACAGGACTAGCACTTTTAATCAATTCAGTAATGAAAATTGGAGAAATTAAAAGAAAATATTATTGATTCAATTCTAGTCTTTATCCCTGCAAATCTAAAATTATATTTTAGATTTGCAGGGATAAATTCTTAGTTAAACTCCATAATTATCCTCTCAAAAAATCATGAATCGCTTTTCTTTCCTAAGTAAGAGCTTTATTACTGTTCTGGGTTCATAATATTTTTTTTATATTTCAATCATGAAGTTCAAAATAGCTATTTTGGGTACTGGAAATGTCGCCAACCACTTGGTACCTGCTTTAGAAAATGCTGGTCACACTATTACCGAGATCTATGCGCGAGACATCAATGATGCAGAAAAACTAACAGAAAAAGTTTATGTAGCCGATGCCAAAAGTGACTTGGATTTTTCTGATAGTAAAGCGGAGATTTTTATTTTGGCTGTAAGTGATGCCGCCATCTCAGATCTTGCCGATGAAATCATCCTTCCTGAAGAGAGTATACTTGTTCATACTTCAGGTACCGTTCCCTTAAGCATGTTAGGTTATAGTTCAGCTTCATATACAGGGATCTTTTATCCTTTGCAAACCTTTTCTAAAGGGAGAGAAGTCGATTTTGTAGATGTGCCTTTTTTGATAGAATCTGAGGATCAGGAAACTTTACAGAAATTAAAAAAACTAGCAAAAAGCCTTTCCCCAAGTGTTTTTGTAGTAAAATCAAAGGACAGATTAGCCTTACATGTTGCTGCTGTTTTCGCCAGTAATTTCACCAATCACATGATTCGTTTATCAGAAGAAATCATGGGAAGACAAGGTTTAGATTTTGAAATGCTTAAGCCTCTGATTATCGAATCAGTAAGCAAGAGCTTAGAGTTAGGTGCAAAAAGAGCCCAAACAGGTCCAGCCATTAGAGGCGATTATGGGACTTTAGACCACCATTTTCAATTTCTGAATTACAACGAGCAAGTAGCTGAAATATACCGTCTAATCTCTCAAGACATCATTGATGTGAATTAAAATTGTAAAATTTTAAGATTGAAAAATTAATTTCTTAGTGAATAGGATTTCACTTGGTATTAAAAAGAAAAACACACAATCTTACAACTATTAGATTTGTGCGTTTTTCTTCAAAAATATAATTTTTACTCATGATCCCAAGAACCAAATTTACCTGCCTGATAATCTTGATAAGCTTGCATGATTTCTTGTTGGGTATTCATGACGAATGGTCCCTGAGCAACTATGGGTTCGTTGAACGGCTTGGCATGTCCCAAGATAATGATGGCATCTTCTGAAGCCTTAACAGATACACTTTCTCCATCATTATTGAATTCAACAAGATTTCTGAATGGAATCTTTTCTCCTTGGAGCTCGACAGAACCTTTGACGATGTAGAAGAATACATTTTCTTCTTGAGGAATTGACTTGGTGAATTTCCCTCCTGCTTTTAGATGAATTGTACTCAACATAATAGGTGAAATCGTTTCAAAGGAACCTTTTTGACCTTCCCATTCACCTGAAATTAATTGTACATTCACTTTATCTTCATCCAGTTTGAAGTGATTGATTTCATTTTTTTGTAAGCCGATATATTTGGGTTTTGTCATCTTATGTTTGGCAGGCAGATTTACCCAAAGTTGTAGTATTTCTAAGTCACCACCTTCTTTTTTGAACTTCTCAGAGCTGACTTCAGCATGGATCAAACCGCTACCAGCTGTCATCCATTGAATCCCTCCTGCTTCTATTACTGACTCGTGACCTCCTGAATCCTTGTGCATAATATCTCCTTCCAAGATAAAAGTCACCGTCTCCATTCCTCTATGTGGATGGGGCCCAAAGGGCAAGCCATTGTTGTTTTTTGGATAAGTCTGATGTCCATGATGATTGAGAAAAATAAATGGATCAATCTGTCTGAGTTTGTGAGATGGCAACGGGTTATATGTTATCAAATCTGCAATCGGATGATAATCTGCCGCATGTATTGCTTTTCTTGTTTTCATAGTCATTTTTGTGTGTATATACATGTAATTGATATTTGACTAAAAATGTTCCATTTAGACATAAAAAAAGCATTGAATGAATCATCCAATGCTATCTTTTTTATTGTCATTTTTACTTTAACCATGCGAGTTGTACCTCGTCAGGGGCTTTCATCCTATCAGCAACTTTCATATATCTTTCACCTAAATTGGCAAGATAATCTTGAGCTTTTGAAGCGACATCATTCAAGCCTGTTAATTTTTCGATGTCCCATAGTTTCACCAGGTGATCTATGATTCTTGCATAATCCCAACCGGTATAAACACCAATTTTCTGAGTAATTGCTGAGAATTGATCAAACAAGGATGGGTTTGGGCTTCCTTTTCCCATCAATACTGCTGGCATGACAATCTGCTTACGCATCATTTTCTCAAATGCTAAAATTGCTCCATTAGGATCGATTTTGAAGATCTCAGACATAAAGCTTTTATATGCCTTTTCGTGCCTCGCTTCATCTCCTGCAATAGTCTTACAAATCCTTGACAACACATCATCACCAGCTTTGTCAGCAAGTTTCCCCGTGTTTACGTGAGATACCTTTGTAGCTCTTTCTTGGAAAGAAGTATATATAATGGCTTGATAAGGATCTTTTTCAGATTTTGGATCAAAACCATTGTAAATCAATCTATGTATGGTTTGCTCTACCTTTTTCATATCAGCTCTACCCGAGAGGTAAAGATATTTATTCAAAAGATCGCCATGTCTATTTTCTTCAGCTGTCCATGCCTTGGACCACCTTACCCATCCTGAAGGGCTTAGCAAGTTCCCTTCCTCATTGATGCCTTCCAAAAGATTGAAATAAGTTTGATAACTTGGAAGTGCCTCCTCAGTAATCATATTTCCAATCAAGGATGTAATTACAGTGTCAGGAATTCCAGCTGCTCTTTCTTGAAGTAATTTTACTTGATCAAAAGCATCTAATTTCCCCATGTCAGGAAGAAAATCAGTAGGTTGCCAACAATCGTCTGGATCTACAAGAACGTTATCCACAGCGTGACCGACGAAGCCATCAAGCTGACTGATGACTTCCATGTTTTTTTCTAATTCGTAATTGATATTCTCTGACTTGTTCATATTATAATCATTCAAAACCAAAGAATGACCTCTTAAAATTTATGTTCTCAAGGATCATTTTTGGATAATTGCATTATAAAGATAAGCACAAAATGGGGAAATTCGATGCTAGAAACTCGATTTCTAAATTGAGTTTATCCCTTAATAATTTAATTTATATGCTGCAACCTTATTCTTGAAGAAGGTAGGAACGAAAACTATATTCTCCTCAGCCATATATCCAATATCAGCAGTATTAGACTCAGCGGCTGTAGTATCTAAAAGTTTTGTCTCTTGACCATTTTGGATAATATAAATCTCTCCCTGCCATCTGCTTGCTAGGAATGTATTTTCGTCTAAGATAATCAAGCCATCTCCGCCTGTAACAACTGAATTGATGATCTCAAAGCTACCCTCTGAATTGTACTTTTTCAATCCTGCAGCATCTAGACCATATACCGTGCCGTCATTCCCAATTCTCAATCCATTGATACCTTCTTGTCCTTCTGCAAACAAACTTAGATTTCCATTTTCAAAAAGATGGATCTTTCCAGTATTCATATCAGAAAAATAAACTTTCCCTCCATCTGTATCTACGTCATTAAGAAATTGTGCACCTTCTACAGCAATCCTATTGCTAATTTGTGCTGTTTCTAGATCAATCTCTACCAACTCGTCAATATTGGTTACGTACAACTTGCCGTTACTAATCCCCATTCCTTTTGGTGCATCAATGCCAGATATCCACACATTTTCAATAATTTCACCTGCTTTGTTGATAATAGAAATAGAGCCCTTTCCATCTTTTTCAGTTGGGTTTCCTTCAATATTTGCTACATAAATCTTCCCTGAATTTTCATCTACCAAGACAGATTCGTTTGTAATCAATTCTTCTGAAGTTTCCCATAACATTGTCAATGAAGGTTCTACACTTTCTTCGACAATCTCCTCAGTAGTTTCTGAAGTTTCCGTAGTTGTCCCTGGGCCACAGCTCCATATAATAAATGGAAGCATAAGTGCTAAACTTAGTTTTTGAATAGTTTTCATAATTTGATTTTGTAAAGGTTAAGATTTTTTGAATTTTCAACTTTTTATATTCGCAATTATCATGAACAACAAAATTATTCATCCATTTAATTCCAACATGACTGATAACAATAAAATTGTAAATCTGTTTTAGCAAAAATTTCAACCGCTTATAAATCTTCTAGATAGGGAATTCATTGGTTTTCTTAAATTGAAACTTAAGCCTGAACACTATGAGAAAAATACTAACACTTGCACTTGCTGCGTCCTTGACATTTGCCTGTAACGAAAAACCTGCAGAAGTTGATTATACACAACTGACTGACGAAGAAAGACTTGAAATTGCTAAAGAGTTTACAAAAAACACAATCCTTGTTGATGGGCACATGGACTTGCCTTATAGAATGTATAATCAAGGAAATACCATGACAGGAGAAGTTTATGACTTTATCAACAGGCAAGAAGCTGGAAACATTGATTATGTCAGAGCGCGAGAAGGAGGCATGGATGCACCATTTATGGCAATATATATCCCAGCAGGATATCAAGAAAGTGGAGGCGCAAAAGCTTTAGCAGATACATTGATCATGATGGTCGAAAGACTTGCTAGTACGTGGCCAGATAAAATCGCTCTTGCTAAATCTCCCGAAGAAATAGAGGAAAATTTCAAAAAAGGCCTGCTTTCTCTTCCTATGGGTATAGAAAATGCAGCAGCAATCGAAGACGATCTCAGTAATGTCGCTTACTTTTTTGATAAAGGGATTCGTTATATGACATTGACGCATGGAAAAGATAACTTAGTAGGCGATTCTTCCTATGACGATGCAGAGACTCACGGAGGATTGAGTGAATTTGGTAAAGACGTAGTCAAAGAAATGAACAGACTCGGCATGATTATCGACGTTTCGCACATTACTGATAAGACATTTTTTGACGTGGCTGAACTGAGTACTGCTCCTATCGTGGCGACACATAGTTCAGTCCGAAACTTTACCCCCGGTTTTGAAAGAAATGTATCAGACGAGGTGATTCAAAAAATCGCTGAAAAAGACGGAATGGTGATGATTACATTTGGAGGAAGCTTCTTAGATCAAGCTTATTCTGAGAAAAATACTGCAAATAGGACTCATATTCAGGAATGGCTAGAAGAAAACAACCTGAATAGAAGAGATTCTGCAGCACAGGAATATATTTCCTCTTACACTGCAGCTAATAAGCCTACAGTTCATGTATCAAAAGTTGCTGAGCATATTGATCATGTTGTGAAACTAGTAGGAATAGATCATGTTGGTTTAGGGTCTGATTTTGATGGTGTCGGAGATAGTCTTCCTGAAGGACTCAAAGATGCTTCCATGTACCCGAACCTTATAGCAGAATTGATGAAATTAGGATATTCTAATGAAGATCTTGAAAAGATCTGCTATAAAAATTTCTTCAGAGTTTGGAAAGCTGTTGAAGCAATTGCCGAATAAATTATTAGAATTTCCAAAAGGAGATTAGAAAGTTAGGATTTCAAGTTATTCGAAAATTCAACTTTCTTCCTAGAAAAAAACAAAGGAGGAGTCAAATGATTTCTCCTATGTTTTTTTTGCTTCATCTATTTCTTCACTCAGCGTATCAATGATTTTTTGAATTTCTTTATCAGTTTTTTTGAAAATTTCTTGACTTTCAGACGCTGGAAATTCTTTCAATCTTTCTAGTTCTGATGCCAAATCAATTAGGTTGCTTAATTCTAAATTCAAAGCGACCCCTTTCAAAGCATGCCCCGTTTGTTTAATTTTATTCAGGTTTTGCTCTTGAATATAAGATTCTAAAGTTTTCCGTAATTCAGAAATATTTACTTTACTCACTTCTATCAATTCAAGAAAAAACTCAGGATCAGTAATCTTATATTCATCAAATTTGGATTGATATTGATGTGTTTCGGTTTTCCTATCTCCTTTGAGGTATTTATACAACATGTCAGAAATATCAGAAACTAAAATAGGCTTACTCAAATAATCATCCATTCCTGCCTCTATACATCTATCATGCTCTCCTTTTACAGTACCTGCTGTCAAGGCGATAATAGGAACTCTTTGATTCAAATTTTGCTCAAATTCCCTAATTTTTTTAGTAGCTTCATAACCACTCAACTCTGGCATTTGAATATCCATAAAAACAATATCAGGTTTATGAATTTTAAAAGACTCTATCGCCTCCAAACCATTTTTTGCTTCAAAAATTGACGCTTCAGGGATCAAACTTCTCACAACAGTCTTCGCTAAAAGCATATTGACAGGATTATCATCTACCAATAAAATCTTATTTGCTTTTGTTTTAAGTACATTTGGATTTAAGACTTTCTTACGGAATGTCCCATCAGCCAATTCAGATTTATAAGACCCTTCATCAAATGGAACATCTATTGTAAAACTAAATTTACTTCCCCTTCCCAACTCTGTTTCAAGCTTTAGTTTACTCTCCATGAGTTCTAGTAGTTTATTACAAATAGAGAGTCCCAAACCTGTACCACCATATTTTCTTGTTGTCGTATTATCTTCTTGTGCAAACGCTTCAAAAATCACTTTCTCTTTCTCTTTTGATATACCTATTCCCGTATCTCTGACGCTAAAGGTAATCCCAGCAATCTGCTTAGCAGGATTAATATCATTGACTTGAATAGCTAATTCTATCTCACCTTCTTTAGTGAATTTGACAGCATTACTCAGCAAATTCATGATAATCTGCTTTATTCTTGTAATATCCATCACCACCACTTCTGGAATATTCAAATCAAGAGAAAGAATTAATTTGATATTTTTCTCTTCAGCCTTAGGTTTAAAAATAGATAATAACTCTTCAGCAATTTCCCGAAGATTCAATATCACAGGACTCAGCTCGAGTTTTCCTGCCTCAATTTTAGAAAAATCCAAAATATCATTAATTAATTCTAAAAGTAAATTACCGGATTGGGTTATAGATTTAAGATAATCCCTTTGCGTTTCATCGAGACTAGTTCTCATTAATAAATCTGAAAAACCGATCACACCATTTAGTGGAGTTCTGATTTCATGACTCATATTTGCTAGAAATTCTGATTTAGCAATATTTGCATCTTTGGCTTGCTGCATAGATTCAAACAGATTTTGCTCCAAACTTTTTCTTTCCAAAGCATTAGAAATACTATCTGCAAAACTTAATAAAAGAGCAGCCTCTGCTTCGCTCCAAACTTTCTCTTGGGTACAGTCGTCGAAGCCCACATAACCCCAAAAATCATTCTCAACAAAAATTGGAATAAGAAGAATGGATTTGATTTTCTGACCTTCTAGCAATTCCTTCAAATCATGATCCTCTAGTTGGGAAACAATTGCTTGGTAAACTTTATTTTCTTTCAAGAAATCAACTGCCTCACCAAACATATTCATAGGCAAACCTTGAAGCTCTGGGTTATTAATTTGTGGAGGAACTCCACTTGCACTCCATTCAAACCGCTGTGAACTAAAGAGACTACCTGCTTCATCCTGACTGTTTTCAAAAAGATAGGCTCTATCAACAGACGCACCTTCCCCCAAAATAGTAATGGCTTTTTGTGTAGCAATCGAAAAATCCGGATTAGATAGCAATTCTTTGGTAGCCATAGCAATTGATTTCAGCATTTTTTCATTTTTCAGCAAACTTTCATTTGCAAGCTGAAGCTTACTTTCATTGTATTTGATTCGCTCTTCAGAATTTTTTTCTATCGTAATATCTCTAAATATTATATAATGAATTGCCTCGTTTCGATCCTCCAAGTCTACCACAGAATCCCTTTTTACCAAAAATGTTTGTCTTGGATTTACTTGAAACTCCATAGGTTTTGGCTCCTGTAAAAGATCAAAATAAACTTTGAGACTTGGCCACTTTTGGACTACACTAAACTTATCAAGAGGCGCATAAAGTTCTAATTGTTTTAGTACTGTTTTATTTTGAGCTACGACATGTCCAACCTGATCCAAAATAATCACCCCATCATTCAGTTCATTAAAAATTTTCTCGAATGCTATAGGCATTGTTTTGAGCATATTCAATTTAAATAATCCAAAAGACATGATCAATGCACTTATTGCTAAAGAAAAAGGAACTAAATCAACTTGATAGGTATGAAAACCAATCAAATCTATGATATGAGTTGCCCAAGGAATTAGTGTTGCAAGAAGGAACACATAAACTTGTTTTGAATAAGTCTTTGGGATGAAAAATAGCATCCGAAATAAAAGAATATTTGTGACGATCACAAGTGTGATGTTATAGCCTCCATAAATCCAGTGTAAAGGCCCCGCCTCAAATTGAATTGCTGAAAAGTGCTTATTTTCAATAATATCAAAGGATCTATAAAAAAGCTGATGAAAAGAATTTGTCAGCAAAAGAACAAGAAAAAAAATAGCTGAACCAAGCAGTAAAATCAAGTTCTTTTTGGTCAAAAACCGATCATTCCCTGTAAACTTAAGCATAAAAGCCAAAAGCAAGGGTGTGATAAATACACCACCTACAAATTCTGCTTTGTAAAAACCAACGATAAAAGCTCTTTCTGTTGAGATGATCTCAAAGCCGTACAATATTGCATAGACACAACAACTGATTAAGAGAAAAGTAAAATATTTTTCACCGGATTGATTCCCTCTTTTTATGTTCATTATTATAAGAAACAAAAACAGTGTACTTGTTGCAAAAACTGGAAATGAGATTAAATTAAATTGAAGTTGCTCTAACATATTCTTACTATAAAAGTCAAGTGTGAATTTACAAAAATTATAGATTTAATATAAAAATCACTAGATAATAAGTGGCTATTCTATCTTTAATCACCCAATTTTTCTTACTTTGAGGCATCAAATTTGTATTTCATATTTTAATCAAATAAATCTTAATAACATGAGAAACTTTAAAATACTCGTAGGAATATTTTTATTCGGTCTTTTAATCAATTTAGAGGGCTTGGCACAAAATGAAAAATCAGAAAATCAGCAGTCTAAGCAAGAAATGAAAGAGGCAAAGCAGGCTGAAAAAGAAGCAAAAAGAGAACTGAAAGCTCAACAGGCAGAACTAAAAAGAATTCAAGCCGCAGAAAAAGCTGAAGCAAAAAGAGTGAAAAATTTAGAAAAAGCTCAGAAAAACTATGACAAGGCTTTAACCAAAAGACAAAAAGCCGAAATTAAATTTGCAGAGCAAAACCTCAAGATTGAAAAAGCTATCCAAAAAGGCACCACCAATGAAAAAATTGCCAAAATGGAACTCAAACAAAAGCAACTAGAGATCAATGTGGAAAAAGCAAACTCAGAAATCTCAAAATTTGAAAGAGAAATCAAACAATATCAAGCCAAAGAAAATTAAATAAAAAAAGCTCACAAAAGTGAGCTTTTTTTATTTTTATATTTTTTGTTGATACCATTTTTAGCTGAAGTTCGACACGAGAAGCATCGGGTCACTTGTCTCTTCAAAACAAGCTTAAAAAAACAAAAAACTCCTAACTCCTGTCAAAAAGTCTTGATTTGAAGCTGTTTAAGGATATTTTTCAGACATTTTTTCCGAATAATTGCTCTGGTTGATCATTTGATGAGATGATTTCAAATAGCCACAGCAACAGAAAAACTAACAATAAAATGGATTTCAAACAATTCACTATCAAATCTCAAGAGGCCATTCAAAAGGCAGCTGAATTGACTTTAGCAGAACAACAGCAAGTCATCGAGCCTGCACATATTTTGAAAGGAATCTTTTCAGAAGATGAAAATGTCACTGATTTTATCTTTAAGAAATTATCAGTGAATAAAAATCTGATCGCCCAAAAACTGGAAGAGATTATCAAAAGCTTTCCAAAAATAAGTGGTCAACAACCGTATCTATCCAATTCGGCTAATCAAGTACTTACAAAAGCCAAAGATTACCTTAAAACTTTTGGTGACGAGTTTGTTGCGATCGAGCATTTGCTTCTGGCAATACTTAATGGATCAGATAAAGCAGCGCAACTATTAAAAGATCAAGGGTTGACTGAAAAAACTCTGATCGAAGCAATCAAAGAACTTAGACAAGGAAACAAAGTGACAGATCAAAATGCAGAATCAAAATACAGGGCATTGGAGAAATACTCCAAAAACCTGAATGAAATGGCCAAAAAAGGGAAAATAGACCCTGTTATTGGCCGTGATGAGGAGATAAGAAGAGTCTTACAGATTTTGGCAAGAAGGACCAAAAACAACCCGATCTTACTCGGAGAGCCGGGCGTGGGTAAAACCGCCATTGTGGAAGGCCTAGCACAGCGAATAGTAAGCGGTGATGTCCCAGAAAACCTCAAATCCAAAACATTGATTTCTTTGGATATGGGTTTGCTGGTAGCTGGAGCAAAATACAAAGGAGAATTTGAAGAAAGACTCAAAGCAGTCATCAAGGAAGTGACAGATTCAGATGGAGAAATTATCCTTTTCATAGATGAAATACACACGCTAATTGGTGCTGGAGGAGGCGGAGAAGGTGCAATGGATGCAGCCAATTTGCTTAAGCCGGCTTTGGCTCGTGGTGAACTGCATGCCATCGGAGCGACTACGCTGAAAGAATATCAGAAATATATAGAAAAAGACAAGGCGCTCGAAAGACGATTCCAATCCGTAATCGTGGACGAACCAGATGCAGCTGATGCAATTTCTATTCTAAGAGGAATCAAAGACAAATACGAGCTTCATCATGGTGTTCGTATCAAAGATGATGCGGTAATTTCAGCAGTAGAACTTTCACAACGCTATATTTCTGATCGGTTTTTGCCTGACAAAGCCATCGATTTGATGGATGAAGCCGCAGCGAAATTGAGAATGGAAATCGATTCACTCCCTCAAGAATTGGACGAGCTCAATAGGAGAATCATGCAGCTTGAAATCGAGCGAGAAGCCATCAGAAGAGAAAATAACAAAGACAAAGAAACAGTCCTCAGCAAGGAAATCGCAGATCTTTCTGAAAAAAGACAAAGTGTCAAAGCCAAATGGGAAAGCGAAAAAGCTGTCATCACCGGTATCAGAAGAGAGAAAGAAAATATCGATAAGCTCAAACTGGAAGCTGAACAAGCTGAGCGCTCGGGAGATTTTGGAAAAGTAGCAGAAATCAGGTACGGCAAGATCGTAGATTCGGAAAAAAAACTGGAATCTTTCAAAGATCAATTGGAAGAAATGCAACAAGGTTCTCCACTACTCAAAGAAGAAGTCGATCATGAAGATATTGCGGCCGTTGTGTCCAAGTGGACAGGAATTCCTTTGAGCAAAATGATTCAAAGTGAAAGAGAGAAACTCCTTCACCTCGAAGATGAATTGGGAAGAAGAGTAGCAGGTCAGCGAGAAGCAATCGTAGCACTTTCAGATGCTGTGAGGAGAAGCAGATCAGGTCTTCAAGATCCAAAGCGACCTATTGGTTCCTTTATTTTCATGGGAACAACGGGAGTTGGAAAAACAGAATTGGCAAAAGCCCTTGCAGAATATCTCTTCAATGATGACAATGCCATGGTCAGGATAGACATGTCAGAATATCAGGAGAGACATGCAGTTTCCAGACTTGTAGGAGCACCTCCAGGCTATGTTGGATATGATGAAGGTGGACAACTTACGGAAGCCGTTAGAAGAAAACCATATTCTGTTGTCTTGCTTGACGAGATTGAAAAAGCTCATCCTGATGTATTCAACATCTTACTTCAAGTATTGGATGATGGTCGCTTGACGGATAACAAAGGTAGAATCGCTAATTTCAAGAATACGATTATCATCTTGACGACTAATATTGGCTCTACGCTAATTCAAGAAAGATTTGCTGAAATAGAAGAATGGAACAAAGAGGAAATATTGGAAAAAACCAAATCGGAAGTTTATGATCTTTTGAAGAAATCTGTAAGACCGGAATTCCTGAATAGAATTGATGAAACGATTATGTTTGAACCATTGAATAGAGGCGTCATTAGAAAAATTGTCGATATTCAATGGAGAGAAATCCAAAAAAGACTAGAAGAGGCAAATATTGAAATCGATGCCACGCCAGAGGTTTTGGATTATTTGGGAGAAGTCGGTTTCGATCCTCAATTTGGTGCAAGGCCGTTGAAGCGAACCATGCAGCGCCTGATTCTGAATGAGCTTTCCAAACAGATTTTATCGGGATATATCAAAAATGATTCAGCCGTCTTGGTTGACTTGGATGCTGAAAAACAAGTGTATTTCAAAAATATAGATAGTGTGGTGGTTTAATGGATTAGGAAAAGATTGAAATCTTAAATAATCCAGATTGATTAGAATGTTGATTGATAAAAGCCTCAGGGAGATTCCTTGAGGCTCTTTTTTGAATTGCTCACTATTTTATAGTTAATTTTTACTCTTTTATACAATTTTTAGTTTTCTTCAGACAACCATTTTCGACTTCATTGCATTTATCCGATTGTAAGCCAATAAGATTATAAATTTTGATCCACTTCGACCTCATCAAACAAGCAAAAAAAGGAAAGCATCAAGCTCAGAGAAGCATCTTTGAGGAATTGGGCAAGCCTCTATTCATGCTATGCTTGAGGTATGTGAGAAATCAACATGATGCAGAAGAAATTCTTAGCATCACATTTACCAAAGCTTTTGAGAAGATATCAAACTTCGATTTTCAAGGCGAAGGATCATTTGAGGCTTGGATCAAAAAAATCACGGTCAATGAATGCCTGATGTTTTTGCGAAAGCAAAAAAATGCACCATTAATCATAGAACCTGACGAAAATGTGGCTGAACAAAGTGAATCTGCTTTGGACAAACTCAAAAGTCAAGAACTCTTTGAATTGATCTTGAAGCTACCAGAAGGTTATCGGACCATCTTCAATTTGTATGAAATAGAAGGTTTTTCACACGCAGAAATAGCGGAGAAACTAGGAATCAACATCGGGACTTCTAAATCCCAATTGAGTAAAGCAAAAGCATACTTGAGAGAAATCATCATCAAACTTGGACTAAATCATGCATCCTAATAGAAAAAATATAGATCGAAAGGTAAATCTTCCCGAAGGAATAAATTTCCGAGAAGATGTGATTTGGGATCAAATCAAAAGACCGAAGAAAAACAAAAAGCCAGTATTTCGGTGGTTTGCAGCGTCCGTAATTTTAATTGTTTCGATTGGACTATTCTTGTTTTCAAATTCCGCGAACTTTAAAGAAGATCTTTTATTGACCACTACTTTACAACAGGAAATTGGCATCCTTCCTATTCCTGAAATACAAAAAGTAGAAGCTGATGAAATTGTGGAAAAAGCAAAACTGAGTCAGGAATCAAATATTCCTCAATCAAAATCTAAGCCTTCAATCATGAGAGTAGAAAATGTGGAAAACAAGGAAGTTGATCGCTTCATTGCAGATACAGAGGAAATTGAAAAAGAAATACTTCAGGAAATTCAAGTTGTAGAACCAAAACCAGTAAAAACCCAGCTTAGCCCTGCAGCTCAGCGCTTGCAGGCGAGTTTGGATAAGGTCAATCCAAAATCAGAATTCAAGGAGAAAATTATCCTCCAACGGATGACATTGGCAGAATTTCTAGGTGCCAACAGAAATTTAGACTTAGCTAAGGGAAATAATATAAATCAAGAGTCAGTTTTAAGCACTTTAATTCGTGGTAATTATGAGAAAAATTAATTTAGTATTTATCATTCTTTCTATGCTCTCGATACAGCGAACAATTGCACAGGAAAAGATTGCTGAAAAAAGAGACTATAAGTTATTTAAAAGCTCCTACAATCAAGAAGATTTAATTCTAAGAAGAGTCAATGATACATTAAATGTATTCTTTGAGAATGAAAAAAAGCTTTCTTACTTATGGTCAAGTGTTGGGGAATTTGAAAATTTCCCAGGATTTGAAAAACATGTTGACTCTCTTATTGAACTGTTTAAAGAAATCGGCTTGGATTTCGAAAACAATAATTATTATGTGAGGTACAGCCCAGAGACCTCACAATTAATTTACGAAAATCTTCCCAATGTAAGATTTAAAAAAGATGGAAATCAAGCCATTCCAATTCATCGACACACTATAAGATTTACTAATTACGCTGGTATGACAGATATAGAGCTTTATCTCGGTGAAATAGATGAACTTTTAATCTTAAAAGACGCTGGTATCACAGAAATGGTTAGAAACCTAATGCTTGAAAAAGACTGGTTCAAAAAATATGAAAAAGGACTCTTTAATAAAGATTTAAAAATCAGTGCTAGCGGAGAAAAAGAAATAATAACTTATTATAATCTAGAGGATTCAAAAAGCTTAAATTTCAATTTTGATATTGGTACTCAATTTATCAATAGTTACTTCCCCTTAACAACTGAATTTTCTTTATTCTTAGATTTTGGGAAAAGGCAAAAATGGATAACGAGATCAAAGTCAGGCATTGAATTATCTTGGATAAATTATGCTTTTGTTCAAAAAAATGAAGGCTCTGGTTTTGAATTTAATAGCGATTTCTTTTTAACTGGAGGCTGGAGGGCTGGTGTCTTAGATTATACTACAACAATTAAATACGGCAGAATGATTAGTTCAAATCATGCAAGCACCTTCTTTGGTGAAAGAAATAATCTTTTAGGATTTGACTTTCAAATCAATCCACATTTTAAAATTTCTTATAACAATCACTTCAAAGACTTTAAAACTGATTGGATATCTACAATTGGAGTCAGCTATAGGTTATTCTAAGATTTTATAAGAGAATAGTATAAAGGTGAGGTAAATAATCAGAAACTTAAACTCAATCAGAATTATTGATACCTCCCCACTCCAAATCCATCAATCAGAATCCCTGTGGCTTCTTTTTGGTGGATTTGGCATAGGAGTTTGCCGGTACCGGGAGCCATGCTGATTCCCATCATTCCATGACCTGAACCTACCAAAACATTTTCCAATCCTGGAGCCTGTCCGATATAAGGTAAGCCATCAGGGGAACAAGGTCTCAAGCCTTTCCAGACCTCTTCATGATTTGGAAACTTGGACTGAAAATCAGGATAAAATCGGTTTATCGATTCGAAGATTCCTTTCACTCTGTTGATATTAATATTTTCATTCGTCCCGGCGATTTCCATCGTTCCACCGAAGCGGACTTGATTTCCATAAGGACTTACAGCAACTTTCATCTCAGTTAAGATAGAAGCTCGAAGGATTTCAGGTTGATTTTCTTGAACGAAACTATAGCCTTTCCCTCCCATCATGGGCAGTTTGAATCCTAACATTTTGGCCAACTCACCTGACCAAGCACCTCCGCAGAGGATAAATTGATCACCCTCTATTGCCCCTTCAGGAGTAATGACTGCGCTGACTTTAGCTCCTTTTTTCTCAAAACCCAAAACCGATAAATTAGATTTGAAAGTAACACCCTTTGATTTGAGATAAGTCTTTAGATAATTGTACAAAGCGGAAGGAGACAAATGCGCATCACCGGGAAACAATATTGCTCCACGCGCTTTAACTTTCAGGTTTGGTTCTACCTGTGCAATATCGTCAGGTGTAAGAATTTCAGCTTCCAAGCCATGCTTTCTAGCTAAGTGCGCAAATTCAATTTCCTCTTTTTCCACTTCAGGAGTTTGATAAAGCATCATCAATCCCTTTTCGACTAAACCCAGCTCTGCATCGGCATGTTTTGTCTTGAATTCTTGATAAAGTGATTTGCTGAGCAAACTGATATTTTTCAAAAAAGGGATACTTTTCTCTACATGTTGCGGATTGGCAGCACGATAGAACAACCAAGACCACTCAAGCAGTTTTCTATCCAATCGTGGATGAATGTAAAAAGGACTTTTGGAAGAAAACATCCAGCTGATTCCCTTAGAAATCATCCCTGGAGCAGCCAAAGGAATAATATGGCTTGGCACGATCATCCCGGCATTTCCCGTAGAAGTAGTTACCTGCATGTCACCTTTGTCCACAATGACTACCTCCACTCCTTCTTCTACCAAATAGTAAGCTGTAAAAAGCCCAATAATGCCTCCGCCGATGATGATGGTTGGTTTCATAGTTTATTGTACAATGTATAATGTACCATGTACCAAGACATGGATTTCATTTAAAGAAAGTTAAGGATTTTGGCTGTTTGCTCTAACCTTCTTTTCCTCAAGAAAGATAATGTTTTTTGGAAAAATAGAGTTAGAAAAAATTATTGAAGGGTAATATTTGGTTTGATAAGGTTTAAGAATTGATCATAAACTCTTGATGATTTTCAGGTGCTCATTCCTACTAATGGTAAAATTATCGGATAATTTATCTAATGTAATAGTAAAAATATCGGATAATTTACCTAGTATAATAGTGAAAATATCGGAAATTATATTTACTATTGTCTTAAGAAGGATGAATATTATGAAAAGAAAATTATTTGAAAAACTTTTGAGGCATTGTTCGAAAAGAGAGTTTACAATACTAACAGGAGCAAGGCAAACGGGTAAATCTACCCTGCTGAAAGATCTTGATAAAACACTTAAAAATAAAGGCGAGCCTACAGTATTTCTGAATTTAGAAAATAAAATCCTTTTGGAGGAGTTAAATAATTCTCCATTGAATCTATTAGCATATTTACCTACAGTTGAGAAAAAAGTAACTTTTTTTATAGATGAAATTCAGTACTTGAATGATCCTTCAAATTTTTTGAAATTACTTTATGATGATCACAGTTATCAAGTCAAAATTGTCTGCAGTGGAAGCAGCGCTTTTTTCATGGATAATAAATTCAAAGATTCTTTGGCTGGAAGAAAAAGAATATTCAGAATCAACACCTGCGATTTTGAAGAATTTTTAATGCTGAAAAATAAAAAAGAACTATTGACTGAAATCATAAGAATTCAAGAAAATAAGAATTATAAGTCAGTAAAAACAGATCTATTAAGACTAGAATGGGAAGAATACATGCTTTATGGTGGATATCCAGCTGTAGTGATAGAGCCAGATTCGAATGAAAAAAAAGAAATTCTCAAAGAAATAAGAGATTCATTTGTAAAAAGAGATATTCAGGAAGCTGGAGTCAGAAATGAAGATACTTTTTATCAATTGCTCAAAATATTAGCTTCTCAAACCGGCCAATTGGTCAATGTCAATGAATTAGCCAATACACTAAGGACTAGGAATGAAACCATCCAAAGCTACCTAGAAGTAATGCAAACCTGTTTCCACTTAACATTGGTAAAGCCTTTTTTTGCCAATTTGAGAAAAGAACTTACTAAAATGCCAAAAGGATACTTGATGGATACAGGTTTGAGGAACTGTCTGATCAATAATTTTCAGCCTATAAATATGAGACTAGATAAGGGAGAGCTTTGGGAAATGACCGTCTTTAGAATGTTGGTCGACAAGCATGGGGAGGATGCTATCCATTTTTGGAGAACTGCAGATGGCAAGGAAGTAGATTTCATTATTCCTGACTTGCAGTCTCCTCTTGCTTTAGAATCCAAATTTGATCGCAATCAAATCAAAGCCAAAAAATATAATTACTTCCAAGAAAATTACCCCAATTTTAATTTTGAGTTTGCTACGCTCAGCCCTTGGAGTGAGGATTTTTTTAGGATGGAACACGGATAACGCGGGTTAAGCAGATGGTCGCAGATCAAAAATCCGTGTTCATCCGCCAAATCAGCGTCTTCCGCGTTCCATTCTCTATATCACCTGAAATCCATGTACATAAGGATCATCGTCATCAAGAATGATGGTATTATAACCATAGACTTTTGCCCAACCTTCTATGCTTGGGATGATCGCCGGCTTTCCTTTAATCTCGATAACTTCTTCTATCCTTCCTGTAAACTTTGAGCCAATAAAACTCTCGTGGATAAATTCATCACCAGGCTTCAGCCAACCCTTTGCATGCCATTGAGCCATTCGTGCGGAGGTTCCGGTGCCACAAGGTGACCTATCGATGGCTTTTTCTCCATAAAAAACAGCATTTCTAGCCGTACTAGATTCTTCTAAGGTTTTTCCAGTCCAAAGCACATGAGAGAGCCCTTTGATCTGAGGATGCTCAGGATGGACAAATTCATATTTTTCATTCATCTTTTGACGAAGATTTCTTGCCATGGATATCAACTGCTCGGCTTTGTAATGTTCCAATCCATGGAAGTTTTCCTGTGGATCTACAATACAATAAAAATTGCCTCCATAAGCCACATCCACGATAAGTTTTCCCAGATCATCACTTTCTATCTCCAATCCTTCTGCTGCCAAAAAACTCTTGACATTCGTCAACTTGACAGAAGTGACTTTCTTTCCTTCCTGCTTGTACTCCACCAAAACCAACCCTGCCGGAGCTTCCATTCTAAGAAAACCAGGGTTTTTAGGCTGAATCAATCCTTCCTCAATGGCAATGGTAATCGTCCCGATAGTTCCATGTCCACACATCGGGAGACAGCCCGAAGTTTCTATAAAAAGTACCGCAAAATCATTTTCAGGGTCATGTGGAGGAAAAAGCATAGAACCCGACATCATATCATGACCCCTTGGTTCAAACATTAGCCCAGTTCTTATCCAGTCCAAGTGATCTAAAAAATATTGACGCTTTTCAAGCATATTACTCCCTTTTAGAAAAGGAACTCCGCCAGCTACGACTCTGACTGGATTGCCGCAAGTATGGGCATCAATGCATTGGAAGGTTTTTTTCATATTAGATAATTGAAGTACTGTAGAAATATTCTATTTACCAGATTACTCCAGACCTTTATCTCTCATTTTCGAGAATTCATCATATCTTCTATAGATCGCCACGCAGAATCCAATCAACATGATGATTGTTCCAATCCACAAAACATTAATCTGTGGTTTAACAATGGCTTTCAAAACCACATAGTCTTTTTGATATCTGTTAACAGTGAAGACAAACTTATCATTTTCAGGTAAAATGTTCGTCAATTCCACTTTGACACCCAGTTCGTTTTCGATAACAGGAATTCTTCCTACCTGATTGTTTCTGATGATAAAAATAGGTTCAAGTACTTTTTCCACATCATAATCCTGAATGACAAGTCTAGCCTTGACTGCAACATCTCCATCAAAAAGCTGCATCCCATCAAGCTCTTTGACTACATCTGCACTTTCGAACTTGGTGACCATATCAGAAACATAGAAAGTTTCTCCTGGTGATACTTCAAATACTTCATCTTCTCTCCAATCAGGATCATCAAAATCATTGACCACAGATACAAATGTATATAAATCCTTATTCAAGAATCTTCTAGAATCTGGAGATGAAATCAAACCCATTGTGGTATTGTATTGTGCCATCGGACTCAATGAAAATGCAAATTGATCACCTTTATAATAATCAATTTTGTAATAATCATTTTCTTCAAGGACAATTTGTACAAATTCACCTTCTCTATGATAGGTTTTTCCATCTACAACGATATCTCCCAATGCTATAGCTTGGTTGACTCCATCTGCTTTTTTCAACAATTTTGCATCAACAAGCCCTGGCACACCTGCAACTTTCTTTTGTCTACCTCTATAAATCGCCGTGTAATCTTTGATCTGAGTAGGCTTATTAATCCAAAGTAAAACATGCTCTTTGTTGATTTCATCTTCAAAACTATTGCTATAGGTCAACCCAGATAAGTTGTAAGAAATCACTTCAGAATAACCTGAAGAAAACATCACCCCTATCAAAATCATACCTAAACCAATATGTGCCAAGGAACCACCAGCCAGTTTGAATGTAGACTTTTTGAGAAGCTTGAATAAAATGGTTGCATTTGCAACTATGGTAAAGGAACCAGCAAGAACGACAATAATATAACTGACATCATATACTTTCCCCCAGACAATTATTACAGCGGAAATCAAAACAGATATAATATATGGCATTACCAAAGTTTCTTTAAGGGTTTTGCCATCGATTTTATTCCACCAGAAAAACTGACCTACAGCTGTAAGTAATGCCAAAGCTACCGCAAACCACAATTGAAATTTTGTATAAAAACCAACTTGATCAGCAGGAGGTGCCATATTGGAAATCCCTCCAAAACTCTCTACTAGAGCATTCCATACAGGAATAGAAGTTGGTAAAATCACTTGAAATGCCATCAGCCCCAAAGTAGTCGCACCGATGAATATCCAAAATTCTCTAGAATATACAGAAGCTTCTTTTTCTGAACTTGGAATATGCTTCCAAGCTCTTATCGATAAGAAGATTGCGACTACTAAAAAGAACAGCATATAAATCAACAGCTGACCAGAAAGCCCTAAATCTGTAAAAGAGTGAACTGAAGAATCACCCAAAACACCACTTCTTACTAGAAAAGTAGCGTAAAGAACTAAGATAAAGGAAGCAATCACCAAAACTATGGATGTTTTCAAAGCTGTACTGCTTTTCTTGAAAGTAATCATGGTATGAATACCCGCTACCATGATTAACCAAGGCACATAAACTGCATTTTCTACAGGATCCCAGTTCCAATAACCCCCAAAATTCAAGGTAACGTATGCCCAATAAGCACCCATGATTATCCCCATACCTAAAATCATTGCTGAGAATATCGCCCAAGGTAAAGCCGGACGAATCCATTCTGAATATTTTTTGGTAGCTAGACCTGCCATCAAGAATGCAAAGGGCACCAAAGTACTCGCATATCCCAAAAACAAAGTCGGAGGATGGATCACCATCCAAATATTCTGAAGCAATGGATTCAATCCAGTTCCGTCTTCTGGAATAAAATCTGGATTCATCTGGAAAATTGGTGCAGATACAGCATCTCTAAGCAATATAAATGGTGAACTCCCAATCTTCAGATCACCAATCACCACACCTAAAATCATTGAGACCAAGAAAGCTTGCACCAAGGCAAAAACCACCATAACAGGTGCCTCCCAAGATTTATTGGTATGAATAATAACCAAACCAAGTACGACATTCCAAAAGATCCAAAGGATAAATGCACCCTCTTGACCTTCCCAGAAACTCGAAATCATATAATGTACAGGCAAAGCCACGGAGGAATGTGAGTATGCGTAGAAATACTCAAATCTATGACTATATATAAGCTCAAAAAGTGAGATTGCTATAGTCACGCTAGCTGCTGAATGAATATAGAAAAGTATTCTGCTGAAATTTCTCCAATTCCCTTTTTCAAGCTCGGAAGCTACACTGTATTTATAATAGGAAAAGGCCGTCACTACTGCGCTGACAAAAGCAAGAATAGTAGCAAAATGGCCTAAATTACCCACAAAGGTATTTATCATATCTAATCTTAATCAAATTTACATTCCGGCAGTATTCACTTCCGTTTCTTGGTATTTGGATGGGCATTTCATTAAAATCTTATCTGCCATAAAGATCTCGTCAGATTTGTAAGAACCAATGACTACGACTTGCTCTGACCTGTGAAAATCCGCTGGAATTGGCTCGTTATAAAAAACTTTTTGTTCAGTCCCATCATTATCCACCATCATGAAATAGAAAGAGGTCTTATTTTCATTCACTTCAATCCCTTCAACTTCACCCAATTCACTTTTCTTCAGTTGGCCCACTACGTGGATTGCCTTCTCATCACCCTTCATTTTCATTTCCTTAGCGGTCGCAAAACTCTCATAAGTACTCGCATCGCCCAACATAGAAACTATAATCACTATGGCTATAGCAATGATTCCAAGTCCTAAAATGTGCCCCTTTTTCATAATTCAGTGAATTTAATATATTGATTGCTTTTTATCCCTTTTGATATTTTGAGTAAAAAACAGCATTTTTTATTTTTCTTCTTTAAGCAATTTTTCTAATCGGCTTACTTTCCTATCAGTTGCAATGATATAAACCAAGATTCCAGCAAAAACAATCCCGATCACACCTACTAGTACGTAAATTTTCCCCTCTGACCGCATGACATCTGCCATTTCAATCTTTGAATTATTGTAATCGTCTTCTGTGATAGCAATTTTCTCTTGAGCCATTCCTTGAAGGCTGATAAGGAGAAATAATATTATAAACCACTTCTTCATTTTAATTGGTTAATCAGTTTGTCTTCTATTTTTCTTTCTGCTCTTCGAAGCCTTACTCTAACAATGGTCAACCATGTCCCAAGAAGCGTCCAAGCAATGACTGCTGGGTAAAACACCTTTCGAAGATTGCTGTCCATGTCATAGGCATTGAAGCCAGGATTTCCACCATTCCCTGGATGAAGGCTATCTGTCAGTCTTGGTAATACGAAAATCAAAGGAATGAAGGCAGCAAAAGCAAAAATATTATAAACAGCTCCTATTCTTCCCCTCTGTTGAACATCTGTAAGTGAATTTCTTAAAATCAAATAGGCAAAGTACATCAATAAACCAATCGCAGAAGCATTTTGCTTCGGATCTCCACTCCAATAGTCGCCCCAAGTGAATTTGGCCCAAAGCATTCCAGTCACTATACCCAACACTCCGAAAAGAATTGCTGCATTGGTGAATTCTATAGCGATATCATCATTTCTCAAATCATTTGTTCGAAGAAATTTGATGCTATAAATCACTGCCACCACCAACATGATGATCATCCCAAACCACATGGTTACATGGAAATATAAGGCTCTGATAGTTTCGTTGAGGATAGGAAGTCGGGGAACATCGAGTAAGAGACCTGCTACGATAGTATAGGTAAGTAATACTATCGTAAGAATTTTCCACCAGCTTGATTTCATGTATTTGATCTTTGCTTTTCAAGCGCAAAAATAAGGCATAAGTTCCTGATTTCTGTGCTTTTTGTTACTTATTTGAGCAGTTCCAAAGGAATGTCGATAAATTGATGAATTTTCAATATCAACTCCTCCATAAATAAGGAAATAAGATATAAGCTGTGGCAGAAATAATGGCATTGATTGCCAATAAGGTGACGATTTTGTCCACACTGACACTCCAGTCCAATCCATCTATGGCGTTTTTGGATACACGTATGGTCATCAAAAGTATGGGGATAATTACTGGGAAGCTCAAAATAGCCATCAAAGTGGCATTATTACTAGCCTTGGAAGCGATACCAGATACCATCGTCAAACAAGCAGAGAAGCCTAAAGAACCAAGCACCAAGTTCAATATAAATAACCCTTGGTCTTGCACAGGATTCCCAAGAATCACACTAAAAACCAAATAACCCAATAACGCCAAGACCAAAGTCAAAACAGCGTTATAAACAATCTTCGAAACAATAATAGCCTCTGGTGAAGCTATCATATAATAGTACAATTGCCGTCCCTGATGCTCTTGCACAAAACTTTTGGCCACGGCGTTCACTGCTGAAAAAAGAATAATAATCCAATACAAGGCATTCCAAGTAGGTATTCCAATATTTCCCTGCTTGGCTCCCACACTCAAGTACGTAATAAAAACTGCTGAAACTACATAAAGCAAAATCCCATTGAGGGCATACTTCTGACGCCATTCTAGCGTGAGTTCTTTGAGGACAAGTGTTCGTATTTGATTTAACATGATGTCTTATTCAAGGTCAAAGTTATGAAAATGATAGATATAAGGTGGATTTAGATAGGAAATAAGGTAGATATAAGGTTGAAATATGATAGAAATAAATTAAACACAGCTTTTAAACTTGTTTCCTGATAAGCAATACATATTTACCACACAATCATAGCACCATGTAAATATCTATTTCAAAATTATTCTCAAAGCATATTTCACGAACCTGCCTGCATTTTTGGAGATTATATTTCCACTTTATTTCAAAGAATCCTAAATTTAAACTCCCTGAAAAATAATATAGATTATGATTCCTACTCCAGAACACAACGAAAGAATGGCAAAAATGACCTTTGCTTCGGTCTATCCACATTATGTTGCCAAAGTGGAAAAGAAAGACAGAACCAAAGAAGAACTGCATGAAGTGATCACCTGGCTGACAGGATTTGATGATGAGAAGATTCAGACCTTGATCGATGAAAAGGTTACTTTTGAGCAGTTTTTTGCACATGCAAAGCTACATCCGAATGCAGAAATGATCACAGGAACCATCTGTGGCTACAAGATTCAAGAGATTGCTAACCCACTCACAAAGCAAGTTCGATACTTAGATAAATTGGTGGATGAACTTGCCAAAGGAAAGAAAATGGAGAAGATATTAAGGTGATATTGAAAGGTATTGGGATATTTTTCAATATCTTGATATACATGGAAATAAATAGAAATAAGGTGGGAATACTTTGAAATATTAGATTGAGAAAATTCTTTTGAATTTAGTCTAAATCCATTACCTTGAAGTCTTTATTTAGTTGATCCACGAAAAGTAGATTTATGGATTTCTTTAAAAAACACATTATAACAATTTACCGAGTAGCATTATTTTTAGTTTTAGCGGCTATAGTTCTTGGCTATTTCATTGATTTCGGAGATGAAATAGACGCATTGATCAGAACCATCATGTTTTGTTTAATCGGAATTGCCTATTTGACTTTTGCTTGGGCTTTTGACAAACCTGCGCTTAAACTCACCTTTCTTAGTTGCGGGATTTATGTGATCATCATGAACTTTCTGCCTGATTTTGAAATCAAATCAATCATAGGCATCATCTGTATTGTAATACCATTTATACTTATACGAATTTTACCTGATGAAGAAGACAAAGAAGACTCTTTAATATAATGAAATACACTACCATCTTCCTTGACAACAAGAAAATAGAAATTTTCAACTCACTTTTAGGTAAAGAAACCATAAAAGTAGATGACCAAATTGTTTCTTCAAAGTACTCCATTTTCGGTGCTGACCATCATTTTTCCTTAAAAGAAGAAGAGAATACAAATCATTATCAATTCAAATTCTCATTGGGAATCAATGGAATAGTCTATGACTTCTACAAAAATGGCAAACCCATCATAGAATCGGAAAAGGAGGTTGCTTGACTTTTCTATTAATCTTCCTAATGTTCACAATAGGAATTACACTAGGTATCTTAAAAGCTAAAGGACTTATATAATTTCTATTTCAAAAGTATATCCCTAGTATCAACTAATATCACAAAGTAAATATCTACCAATATCGCCAAAGGCTAATATCCACTAACATCAAGATATTTTACCAAGCCTGTCTACCGAAAGGAAGAGGCATGTTTCTACATATTTCACGAAATATATTTCTTTTTAAACTGCCAAAATGACACTTTTCACCCTTTGGAACAAGCATTGATAAGGCTGTATTGTCAAAATTGTTTATCAATAATTAAAATTCAATATAGCTATGCAGGAAAAAGGAACCATCTCGATACATACCGAGAATATTTTCCCGATCATCAAAAAGTTCTTATACTCAGACAATGAGATTTTCCTTCGTGAATTGGTATCCAATGCGGTAGATGCCACCCAAAAAATCAAAAGATTGGCCACATTAGGTCAATATACAGGAGATCTTGGAGATACCACTGTGGAAGTGGCTTTCGACAAAGACAAAAAGACCATCACCATCTCCGATAGAGGACTTGGGATGACAGCCGAAGAGATCAAAAAGTACATCAATCAAATCGCTTTTTCTGGGGCTACTGAATTCGTAGAGAAATTCAAAGACGCCAAAGATGCCAATGAAATCATCGGTAAATTTGGTTTGGGTTTCTACTCGGCATTTATGGTGGCGCACACTGTGGAAATCAACTCCCTTTCTTACCAAGAAGGCTCTGAGCCTGCCAAATGGACGTGTGACGGAAGTACATCTTTCGAAATTTCCGAAGGCAGCAGAACAGAAAGAGGAACCGACATCATCCTTCACATCAATGAAGAGTCCGAAGAATTCCTAGACAAGTGGAAACTTCAAGGAATCCTTGACAAATACTGCAAATTCCTCCCTGTCACGATCAAGTTCGGAACAAAGACCGAAAGTGTGGAAGATGGTGTGGATGAAGAAGGTAAGAAAAAATGGAAATCTGTAGAAGTTGACAACATCATCAATACTACTTCACCGATCTGGACCAAGTCTCCAGGTGATTTGACTGACGAGGAATACCTTGCTTTCTACAAGGAACTCTATCCAATGAGTGAAGACCCGCTTTTCTGGATTCACTTGAATGTAGATTATCCGTTTAACTTGACCGGAGTCTTGTATTTCCCGAAAGTGAAAAATGACTTCGATTTCCAGAAAAACAAGATCAAGCTTTACAGCAGACAGGTGTTTATCACGGACGAAGTGAAGGACATCGTTCCTGAATTCTTGATGTTGCTACACGGTGTGATCGATTCTCCAGATATTCCATTGAACGTATCGAGAAGCTTCTTGCAGGCTGATGGAAATGTGAAAAAGATCAACAACTACATCACGAAGAAAGTGGCGGATAAGTTGGCGGAGCTTTACAAGAAGGACAGAAAAGTTTACGAAGACAAATGGAATGATATTGGCCTTTTTGTAAAGTACGGAATGATTTCTGAAGAGAAATTTGCTGAAAAAGGAAAAGATTTCGTCTTGCTGAAAAACACAAAAGGTGAATTCTATACACTTCCTGAATACAAGGAGAAAGTAAAGAGTATCCAAACTGACAAAAACGAGCAGACGATCTATTTATATGCTACTGATATCAATAAGCAAGATGCATTTATCCAATCTGCAAACAAAAAAGACTATGATGTCTTGGTGATGGATTCTCCGATTGATAGTCATTTTATCCAGCACTTGGAAGGCAAGGAAGAGAAGACACAACTAAAGCGCGTAGATGCTGATGTAGCAGAGAAGTTGATTCAAAAGGATGATGCATTTGCAAATTTACTTTCTGAAGAGCAATCCACTAAAGTGAAAGAAATCTTCGAAAAAGCGATTGACAACAAATCCTACAGTGTAGAAATCGAAGGCTTGAATCCTGAGGAGCTTCCGGTAACTGTGACGATGGATGAGTTTATGCGAAGAATGAAAGACATGGCTGCAACAGGCGGTGGAATGGGCTTCTATGGTTCACTTCCTGACAACTACAAAGTAGCCATCAACGGAAACCACAGCGTCATCGACAAAATCCTCAAAGCCGAAAGCGAAGAAGAACAAACCAAGCTTGCAAAGCAATCTTTCGACTTGGCACTCCTTGCTCAGGGCTTGTTAACAGGTAAGGACTTGACTGAGTTTGTGAAGCGTTCTGTTGGGATGATATAAGTCTGACTCTCGCGAAGTAAGGCTGAGGTGCAGAGGGCGCGGAAGTTTTGTGCACGCTGAGACGCAGAGAAAATATGAGTTTTAAAAAACCCCGGAAACATCTCCAATAGATATTTCCGGGGTTTTTTGTTTTAAGGGGTAAACTCCAAATAATGAGGCAAACTCCTAATGCTTTCGTTTTTACAAAGAGCGCTTTTGTAATAATTATTATCACAACCTTATCCAAATTCATTCCATAACCAAATATAATATCGGGTTACTAATTGATAACAAGTCAATCTTATCTAAAAAATTAGACTTAGGGGCAGATAACTAAAGCATTTTGCCACTTATTTCATAGTACTGTCATCCTATTTACAATAAAATAACATTTATCATCATAATATTCATTTTTAATCTATATATCGGATAATTTTATGACGATTTATTACTATTCCTATGTAAAAATTTTTCTAACTGAAAATCAACCACTTATCTAATATCTTGAATTAATTTTTTAAGTAAAACTTGACTTTTAATTAGGGGGGGGTATGTTTAGTGCAAGTTTTTGGCGCTAAAAGCTTTTTAATCTATTTATTAACAAATTTAATTTTATTAAGATGAGAAAGTTAATTACAAAATTCATGTCATTCAATCTAGCGATTGCATTTGCTTTGGGACTTACATTTATGCCAAATAGTGCTGAAGCTAGCGCATTTGGAAAAGATTGTGAAACCACTCAAATAGAGGTAGAGCCTGGCTCTTGCCCAAAAACAAAAACAGTTTGTAAACAAAAGTTTCTATGGATAACAGTAGGGACAGAGGTCAGTTATGACTTTGATTGTTCTGCTTTATTATAAAATTAAATGGGGGAATTCATCCCCCATTAATTTATCAATTTGACTATTATAAAAATTAGCATCCATGGTAATAGTTAACCCAATAGATTTGATCACTTAGTTAAATATTAAATAAGAAGAAACAATGCTTACTGAGGACTTCCTTAAGATCATAAACTTACTCACTCTGATCTTTATATTAACCTGTAGATTATCACTTGCCCAAGATTTATCTAGTCAAATTATTGAATTGGAAAAGGTTGAAGTCAAATCTGAGGGATTTCAGCTTGTGAATAATCCCAACTTTTCTAAGAAAAACGTAAGAGTAGGCGTTAAAGGTGAAGCTGTGGTTGTTTCCATTTTAAATCTAAATAAGGTCAAGGATAAAAATTTGCAAGGCCTAGAATTTTTCTTTAATCATAAGTGGTATACAGATGGAGTGGAACGATTTTTAATTCGTCCTGTAATTTATGGTGATGCGGATGGAAGGCCAGGAGAACTTTTATTTGAAGACAACAAATCTTATAGCATTAACAAAAACCTTAATGAGAGATTTTTTATAGACTTAGTGAATTATAATTTAAATTTTAATGAGTTTGAACAAATATTTATAGGTTTCCAACTTCTAAAAGAAACTGATATTGAATTAGAAGAGGATTTTAATTTTGTTATGAATGAAGTCAAATCAAAAACACCTCTTACCTATCTGAAAATTTCCTGTTTGACTTGTAATTTCTTTCCAGACACACCAACTAAAAACAAAAGTATAGTTTTAAAATATATCGCTTTTTTTTCAAAGTAGGATCAAAGCCGAAAGCGAAGAGGAACAAACCAAACTTGCCAAGCAATCTTTCGACCTTGCACTCCTTGCTCAAGGCTTGCTAACAGGTAAGGACTTGACTGAGTTTGTGAAGCGATCTGTTGGGATGATATAAGTCTGGCTCTCGCGAAGTGCACCAAGGAGCAAAGTGTGCGGAAGTTTAGTGCACGCAGAGACGCAGAGAAAATTTGAGTATTACAAAACCCTGGAAATATCTATTGGAGATGTTTTTGGGGTTTTTTGTTTTAATAGGTAAACTCCTAATAATGAGGTAAACTCCTAATAATTTCGTTTTTACAAAGAGCGCTTTTGTAATAATTATTGTCACAACCTTATCCAAATTCATTCCATAACCAAATATAATATCGGGTTACTAATTGATAACAAGTCAATCTTATCTAAAAATTAGACTTAAAAACAGATTAAGCAAAGAGTTTTACCACTTATTTCTTAGTACTGTCATCCTATTTACAATAAAATAACATTTATCATCATAATATTCATTTTTAATCTATATATCGGATAATTTTATGACGATTTATTACTATTTTAATAAAAAAATTTTTCTAACTGAAAATCAACTACTTATCTAAAATCTTGAATTATTTTTTTAAGTAAAACTTGACTTTAAATTAGGGGGGGGGTATGTTTAGGTCAAGTTTTTGGCGCTAAAACCTTTTTAATCAATTTATTAACAAATTAAATTTTATTATTATGAAAAGTAAAATGTTTCTTTTTCTCTTTGGATTATTAGCCTTCATAGGGATCGGTATTTTCAATCTAAATGCAAATGCTCAATCTTCACTTGAAGGTGGGGGCACAATGACTTGTGTTTTGGATAGAGACAGTATTTCAGGGGATGAATGGATGATTTGCGCAATGTATGATTGTCCCGATGGTTCAAGACAACAAGTTTGTAATTTAAGAGAAGTTATTGTTCACTAATTAAAAAAAGCGTGGTATCCTTACCACGCTTTACTCTACTTAAAAATATGAGAATTTCACTTTTGATTATTTTGATTATTTTGAGTTCCTGTAATATTAATAATAAGGAACTCCTTGAATTACCGATAAATATAATTTCATCTGATACAGTATTGATTAATACCAAACAGGTGATTTTTAATAATTCAAATTTTATTTTAGACAAGAACTCAGAATTTTTGACCATTCAAGATGATAGAAAAATATTGATTCTTAATTTTAAAGATATGAAAATTCTGGAAAATCTTGATCTAAACACATTGCAATTTGCTCTACCAGAAGTCAACTTGAAAGGAGTAAATTATGATCCTGAAACCAAGAATATACACTTATTTTTTCCTGATAAATCAAAAGTAATTGTTTTAAACTCTCAAAGAGATAAATATCAAGAAATAGAATTATCAGGCTTAGAAGACGAAGAACATGAGTTTTTTAATTATCAAGAGTCTTTCTATTACTTGTCAGAACAAATGTCTTATGTCACTGGAATACGTAGCAAGTTTAGAAATACTGACATTAGAAAATATATAAACACATCATCTTTTGTGGGTGTTTTTAATGCAATTGATGGAAGATTACAAAATGTAATGGGTGGATTTCCTCAGGAAAGAAAGAAAGAGCCAATTGATGTTTTAAGTAGGGGTCTATTTAGATTTAATATTAAGGGTAATAAAATTTTCATAAGGCAATCGTTAGGAAGTCCTCTAATCGAAATTTTTGATACAAATGGAAATTTAATCAAATACTCTAAAATTTATAGTAGTGCATTAGATTATAAATTATATGAGTATCAAGGAGGGGAAATTGGTTCAAGCAAAATTGGAGATAGTTATCTATCATTAATACCTATAGATGATCAATTTATAGCATCTATGGCTGTTAAATACCGAGATGAAAATATGGATATCAATGAAGACCATGGCTTTCTATTGATTGAAGATTCAAAAAATAATATTATTTATTCAAAAGAAATCTACCCCTATCAAAAATTGATTCATGCAGATAATGAATCGCTATACTTTATTCGTGTTCACCCAAATATTGATGAACTTATTTTAATTAAACAAAAATACACCCTTCAAAATTCTTAGATTTTTCCCTTTACCAACTTTATTTACATTAGACTAGGGAATAAATTTTTAAATTACAAAACTGACGAAGTGAACTTATCAACAATCAATCCGAATGTCAGCAATTTTACGATTCCGCTCACTGGGAAACTCTTGATCAAAGCCAAATCACAAAGCAGTGAGGATTTGATGGATTATTATTTTTTGGAAGTTGCGACACTTAAAAAGGACTCATAGTATCAAATGATACTATCAAAAAGATGAAACTGAGAGACTCAATTTATTTTTAGAAACTTTGTAAGGGGATTCTACGAGTAAACAATATCCCAAACATTACCAAGACTTGTCACCTGCGAATACCAATAGAGATTTGAAAAATGGCGTTAGATTGAGTTTTATGGAAAAATTTGAAAATTTTACTTTACATTGGTTCGATAGTGATGTAAATTTGCGTCAAATGTTTTAATAATGACCATTGTAGGAAGACAAGATATTAGTCAAATCTTAAAATAAAACCTACTTGAAAAAATCAAAACATTAAAAACATAATGAAAAAAGCCCTTCAAACTTACTCTGTATGAAGGGCTTTATTAATTCTTACTTCTCTAAATCAGGGTTATTATCCTTTTTCAAGGTGATAATAATTACACCATTTTCGCCCTTTACGCCATAGGTATTGACTGCGGCTGCATCTTTTAGAACAGTAATGCTATCGATATCATCTGGCTTGATATCCTCAAAGCCCTTTAAAATGATATCCTTTCCATCTTGTTTGAGAATATATAGCGGTTGTTTATCTCCTGACAAGGTACTTTTTCCTGTCAATTTGATAGATGTGCTTTTGGTATCACTTGATCCAACTACTACGGTAGAATTATTGGCATTTCCTCTCGTGGTAACTACAAAAGGACTTACTGTTTTGGAATAATTTGCTAAAGTTTTTGCTTGATCCTCACTTAGCTCTGCTCGTATCGCCAACAAATTGCTAAACTGCTTCTTCTTCAATTGGTTTTCAAGATTTAGGATCTTGTCCATTTGCTTGATTGCAGCATCTGTATTGATCTTTGGTTCTTGCAGTATTTTTTTCAGCTTTTCATTCTCTGCATCCAAATCCCATCTCAGTGTGCTGAATTCACCAGCGTTTTTGCCGTGAATCGTTTTGATTTTTTCGGCTTGTTGATCAGTCAAGGAAATCGTCTCTCTGTTTTTCATGATCAATTCAGCTGGAAACAAAGTTCCTTGAAATAAATCCTGACCTTGCACCATGCCGGCCAAGAGCAATAAATAAACTGTGAATAATTTTTTCATGATCGTATAATTGGTTTAGTAAGTATCTAATAATGATGCTGTAGGCGATTCCCAAACATCCATGGACGCTGCTTGCTCGATGACGAATTTTTGTTCCTGATTTTCCCCCTCCACCAAGGAAATGATAATCAAATCTTGATATAGTGGCACTTCTTTTTCCTCCTGATTCCATATCCAAAATCCTAACAATACAGAAGCAGCGATCCCTAAAGGAAGAAGTTTCCAAATCCTAGAAGGAGTTCTTTTTTTATAAGCAGGAATAGCGATTTCGCTATCTTGATGCTTGAGCTCTGCAAAAAACATTTCAAGCTCCTTGTCATTGATATCATCTTGTAGCTTCATAAGTCTGTTTTATTAGGATGAGTTCTTTCAATTTTTTCTTTCCCCTATCATAATGAGTCCGTGCTGTTCCTATGCTGACTTCCATTACTTCTGCGGCTTTTTCCAGAGTCATTTGATGGTAAAAGACCAACAGTAAAACCTCTTTTTGCCGTTCTGGGAGTAATTGAATCAGATCTTCATGCGAGGCTGTCTCAGGGATTCTTTCTTCTTCTACCAAATCAAAATCGGCGTGTAGTGGTACCACTTTCTGATTTTTTCGCAACCATTCTAGTGCTGTAAACCTGATGACAGAAAACAACCAAGTTTTGATTTTTGATTCAGAATTGTATTTCGCCTTTTCCTCCCATATCTTCAGATACACCTGTTGAAGCACATCTTTGGCAAGCTCATCATCAAAACCACAACATTGCCGAGACCAGAGATAAGCCTCGCGATGAAGTTCTTTGAAGATTTGATTGAGTAGTTCTTGCTTCATTTACATTACTTAGTGTCTAAAAATACATAATATATGACAGGGTGTTGAAAAAAAGGATGATGGAGAAGAGCGGAAGGAGGAAATAAGATTTGAGACTTCAGACGTAAGATACAAGAAGCGAGAACTAAGACTAATAAAAGACAAAATTAACAGTTCAATGCTCAACAGAGACTTGCCTTACTTGGTTCAACTCGTCCGCCACGGCGGATTGTACTTTGTACTTCGTACCCCTTTCCTCTTTTTTCTTTTTCCTTTCCGCCCTTTGCCCCTTCGCGTCCTTAGCGAGATCATCCTTTATTTTCCCTCACTCCACAGGATATCCCTTCGCAGCCCACCAAATGCCTCCAAGGATGTGTTTCATAAAGTTGTCATCTTGAAAAGCCCAATCTGTATGGCCTAAGGCAGTGTAAAACATGCGACCACCGTCATATTCATTGGTCCAAGAAATAGGATGAAAATCTCCCATGCCGTCTTTTGCATCATACGTTCTTTCATCAGCGGTGATTAGGACATTCACATCTTCGTTGAAGTTTTTGAAGGCGTAAATTTCATCCGACCAAACCCAACTTTCAGGAAGATGGTAAGTCGCAGGGTGATTTCTATCGACTACATTGAGTTTGAGTGTTTGCTGATGGGGATGGTTGAGAAACTGTGCCCCGATCAATTTAGTGTACCAGTCCCATTCGTATTCTGTATCTGTTGCACTATGAATACCTACTATGCCCTTCCCGCTTTGGACAAATTTCTCAATACTTTTTTTCTGCTCCGAGTTGAAAATCGTCCCAGTCGTACTCATCAAAATGATCACATCAAAACTTGCTAGATTTTTGTCAGTAATAAAATCTTCATCTTCCGTCGTGTAAATCTGGAAAACATTATCCCTAGCCAATTTCTTCAAAGCCACTACCCCATCAGGAATGGATTGATGACGGAATCCCTTCGTCTTGCTAAACACCAGAGCTTTGAATTGATTCTGAGAAAAGCTTTCCGCACTTATAATCATCATCAGAAATAAGGCTAGAAAAGGGATGATAACGTTTTTCAATTTCATAATTGGCTTGGTTAAAATTTAAGATTGTAGATTGTAGATTTAGATTCTCGCAAAGGTTGCCAAGGTGCTGAGGGCACTAAGATTTGAATTGTTTTTTAACAAAGTGTCCATATATGTTCATCCGTGATAAATTAAAATCTGTGAAATCTGCGGAATCCGCGTGAGACCTACTTTACTATCTCAAATCGCTCTGCAGCTTCTTTCCTCGAAAAAGCATTAAAATGCCACCATTCAGAACCGATGCCGGTGAAACCTCCATGCTTCATGACTTTCCTGAGAATCTCTCTGTTTGATATATGTTCTTGTGTGATTTTTCCTTCTTTGAGCATTTGACTTTCTCTGTCGGGGTAAGCAGGATAGCCAAAATAATCATAACTCGTTCCCATCTCCAAAGCCTCTCCTGATTCCTGAAAAGCCAATGTCAAATCCACGGCAACACCAAAATTATGTAATCCCCCAACTTTCGGATCAGCAACATAAAGTGGCTTGATGCTGTCAGGTTTATCCAAATTATCCCAAAGTATTTGCTGAACAGATTGTGGTCGTACACCATCATAGATCAAAAAAGTCAATTCAGGATGTTCCTTTTTAAGAATTTCGAAGGATTTAAGCAGCATTTTAGCTACCTCAGGTTGGATATAGCAGCGTGTCAACTCTCCATAAACATCTTGACCAAAAAAATTATCTGTGGTAGAATATTTCAAATCCACATAAACCTCAGGAATGATTGTCTCGATATCTATCAATCCGGCATCAATCAGGCCTTGCTCAAGTTCACCAATAAATTCATCCTCGGACAGAACAATTTCTTCTGATTGCTCAAATATTTCTTCAACTTCAACCTCTGTTTGAACTTGCTTTGTTTCGCAGGAAGCCAAGGAAATGATCAAAAGAAAGAGAAGATATTTATTCAGTTTCTGAGTCATATTTATAGGTTTTTGTTCACTATCGTCGCTGATGCTTGAGCTGTTGGGAGCATTACAATATCTGCTAAAACCACATGTTTTGGTCTGCTCACAGCAAATGCAATGGTATCTGCAATATCTTCAGGAAGCAAAGGCTCAAAACCTTGATATACTTTATCCGACCTCTCAGCATCACCTTTAAATCTGACTATTGAAAATTCAGTTTTTACCAAACCAGGATGAACACCTATCACTTTGATTCCATAAGGATTTAAATCCATGCGCATCCCGTTGGTGATGGCATCTACAGCATGCTTGGAACCGCAATAGACATTTCCATTAGGATAGACTTCTTTGCCAGCGATAGATCCAACATTGACAATGATGCCTGATTTTCTGGCAATCATAATGGGCATCACTTCGTGAGATACATAAAGTAAACCTTTGACATTGATATCCATCATAGCATCCCAATCCTCCAAAGAACCTGATTGTATTGGATCTAGGCCGTGGGCATTCCCTGCGTTATTGACCAAGACATCTATGCTTTTCCAATTTTCAGGTAACCCAGAAATGGCAGAATGCACAGCCTCTTTGTCTCTAACATCGAAGCAAAGTGGTAAAAAATCTATTCCCTCAGGCAATTCTTCTTTCAAAGAATCCAATCTCTCCTTTCTTCTTCCCGTAGCGATGATATGATAGCCAATTTGAGCCAATGCAATCGCTGTTGCTTTTCCGATTCCTGAAGTAGCCCCTGTGATAAGTGCTATTTTTCTTTCCATAATTTCTAAAACCAATTCTTTATTTAGCGTTCTCCTTTAGCCAAGCTTTCATCGCCAGATAAACTCCGTTTGTCCAACCAAAGCCATCTTGCACAGAATATTCTCCTCCTCCAGCTTCCAAGGTTAGATCTTCCACATTATATTTTTCCATCATCTTACCGGTCCGCTCAAAAACAGACTCGTTGAGTTTTGTCCATCTTTCTGCAAGTGTTCTAGCCATATCCTCCCTACCATAGTTCAACATCGCCTGAAATCCAATCCACTGCAAAGGTGCCCAGCCATTGGGCGCATCCCATTGCTGTCCTGAATTGATCTCTGTAGTGACAAGTCCGCCAGCTTTCAGGAAGTGTTTTTCTACATAATCCAATACCCGATCTGCTTGAACAGGTTCTGCGATTTTTGCCCAAAGTGGATAAAGCATTGCTAAAGATGGTCTATCGACTTTTTCTTTGAATTTAATATGAAAATCAAGGAAAATCCCTCTCTCCTCTTCCCAACAATACCTATCAATTCCTTCGATTCTATTTTTTCTAAAATTTTTCATGCGGGTGATGACTTGCTCATCTTCACCATACAGCTCCATAGAATCTATAATAATTCTTTCTGTCTCCGCAATCAACACATTCAAATCCACAGGAACCAGAGCGATCGTTTGGACACTTTTAAGATCCATAGGATCGTACAGCCACCTAGAACTGAAATCCCATCCTGACTCGCATGCGGCTCTGAGGTTGCGATAGAGTTTTTCGGGATAACGCCTGCTCTGATCAGAAAGCTCTACATCCTCTACGTAAGATTCAGCTCTTGGTGTATTTTCATCATCCCAATACCTATTCAAGGCAGTGTCATCATCCATTCTGACAACTCTTTTGTAATATTTTCCTGGTAATGGAATTTCTGTTTCTCCTTCTATCCAGTATAAATATTCTACCCAAATTTCAGTCAAATAATCTTTAATGACCTCCTTATCGCCTTTTACTTCAGCCAAGAGTTCAACCATTTTAGAGAAAAATGGCGGCTGAGACCTTGAAAGAAAATAGGTTCTATTCCCGTTGGGAATATGACCAACTGTCCGAATAAGGTGGGCGAAATTTTCTACCATATCTTCAATTAAATCCACTCTTCCAGAGGCTTTTAGCCCGAGCATGGTAAAATAACTGTCCCAATAATATATCTCTTGAAATCTTCCTCCTGGAACAATGTAAGGTTGTGGCAGCGGAATCAGGCTCGAGCCTTCCACTTCCTCATCGGCATCCCTAGTTAGAAAATCCCATTGAAGTTTTAGCCTTCCTTCTAGAGTAATCCCCTCAGGAAATTGCATTTCTTTGTTGTCACTTTCCTCAGGAAGAATAAAATTCTCTTCGATAAAAGTTCTTAAATCAAAGTCCTTACTTTTTAAGGCTTTATAAAAATCACTTAAAATATCGTATGCTTCTCTTTTTGGAATACAATCCACAAAAGTTTTGGAGTCAGGGAAAACCCCACTCATTTGCACAACCTCAAAAAGTGCTAAATATAAATCTTCTGGCTGTTCGTAAAATTTCATGCGGCTTGTTTTCTTACTTGTCTAAAGAGCAAAACCAGCACCAGACAAAGTGCTGCGATAGGTAATAAGGAGAAATAAAATGCATTAGTTCCTCCATAAGACTCAAATATATGTCCTGTCACTATCGATCCCGTCGTCCCGCCCAATGCGGAGAAAACAACAATCAAACCTGACATAGAACTTTGCATATATTTTGGAAGGGCACTTAGCACAACGGAATTGATCGTGGGATAAATTGGCGCTAGGAAAACTCCTAAAATCGGGAAAAGATAAACAACAAAAGGTGCATTGAACCAAGTAATCGTTTCAGTAAGTTCTGGCTGATTATTGGTCAAGGGCAAAGTTAAAATCACACAAACGCCAACCAAAATGGTACACGTTAAGGTGAAAGTGAGCCATTGAATTTTCCGAAGAATAATTCCTGCCAATAACCTTCCCACAGCCAGTGCTCCTGCTAAAACAGCGCCAGCTTGAATTCCCATACTTGCTGGGACTTGTAGCACATCCTGATAGAATGTAGGCGTCCAAGTCATAAAACTCTGCTCGATCAACACAAATAGAAATGCTGATGCGGCAAATACCAACACCAAGGGCTTGATTACCAATTTGAGCATTTCCATAAAATCTTCCGAGGCCTTTGAATCTTCTCTCCTTGATTCTGATTCATTGATCTGGGCAAAATATAAAAGCAAGGCCGCCATTAGTGTCATGGCTCCCAGATACCAGTAAATATTCAGCCAAGTACTCGAATTTGGGTTGGCATCATCAACAAACAAGCTGAAGAAGACATTTCCCAAAAGAACTCCGACCATAAAGAACCCTTCTATTGAGCTCATCAAGCTGCTGTGTTCCTTGGTACTGTTCGTCACCAATCCGATAGTAGCGAAAACAGACACTTTGATCACAGCAAATGAAATTCCTACCACAGCGAAGAGCAACTTGAAATACCAAAACTCATCCGCCACCATCGGCATCATAAAACAAAGTCCGGCCACAGCAAAAAGGGCAATCAACATCCCTTTTCTGATTCCTAACTTTGGAAGAAAAGAAGCTACAATAAATGAAAAGATTGCAATAGGCAAATCTTTGAAGCCTTCAAGAACTGAGGCTTCTGCCTTGCTGACGTCATAAGTTCTCTGAACTTGAAGTATAACTGCTCCGACCGAATTGAGTAAAACGGCAAAAACCATGTAGTTAAAGATCAGCGAAAGCCGAACGAGTAATTTCGAATTCATCTATTTATATCATGTGAAAATCAAATCCAAAAACCAATCCTATCCCTAAGATGTTGATTTAAATTTTAAATTCGTACAACAAAAAAAGAAAATATATAAAAGAGGTAGAATCAAAGCGAAAAGTACAGATTCTTAACAAGTATAATTTGATCTATTCTTATATTCGCCCTGTGAATAGAGATCAGAATTTTTATGAAGCTTTCGAAAAGCATGTGCCTAAAGGAGCCGTAAATTATTGTTTTGACATCTGGAAAGAAGACCCTTTTAATTTCTATATAACAAAGGAAAGAAATACCAAGCTTGGAGACTTTCGCTATAGAAGAGACAAAAAAGTACAAACGATCACAATCAACCACAATTTAAATCCTTATCAATTTCTGATCACATATGTTCACGAAGTAGCCCATTACCGAGCATTTACAAAGTTTGGTCTCAGCATCAAACCCCACGGTTTAGAATGGAAAAAGTATTTTCAGGAATTAATGGAGCCTTTGCTTGATGTGAGTATTTTTCCCAGAGATGTATTAATTCCACTCAAAAGACACATGATGAATCCGAAAGCAAGTTCAGGAGCTGACTTTTTCTTGATGGTAGAGCTGCGCAAATTTGATCGTTCTGAAAAAAGTGATGAATTGCAATATTTACAACAAGTCAAAAAAGGAACACAATTCGAAATCCAAGGCCGCCTCTTTGAAAAATTAGAAACTCGTCGCACTCGCGTTCTTTGTTTAGAAGTTAATTCAGGTAAAAAATACTTGATCTCAAGTCATGCAGAAGTTAAAATCAAAAATTAGTCTTTTGACTCCCCAATTTGATTTTCTTCAGTAGTAAAATCCTTCGGCTGTGGAAGTTCAGAAAGGCTATTGATTCCAAAGTACTCCATGAACTTTTCACTCGTGCCATACAATATGGGTCTGCCTATAGTTTCCGCTTTTCCCCTAATGGTAAGAAGCTCCTTTTCTAATAATTTTTGTATAGAATAATCACAGTTTACTCCTCGGATTTGCTCTACTTCTGTCTTTGTAACAGGCTGTTTATAAGCAATAATAGAAAGTGTCTCCAATTGTGCAGTTGAGAGACGCTTTTGCGATTGTTGCTTGAGCAAAATCGAAATACTACTTTGATATGCTGGCTTGGTTAAAAACTGATATCCACCAGCAATTTGCTCAAATCCAAATGAAAAATCCTCAGCAGCATACTTCAACCGCAAATCTGAAATTGCAGCTAAAATATGCTCTTTTGGTATCTCTGATTCAAACATTTCAGAAAGACACTTTTGAATATCATCTATGCTGATTGGAGAAGGAGAGCAAAAGACCAATGCTTCAATATGTCTATGTAGAAAGTCCAAATTATCTTTTAGCTAATTTTGCTTCAATAGAATGCATTGTGTGAGGAACAGCTTTCAATCTTTCTTTGGCGATTAATTTTCCTGTATCAACACAAACTCCGTAAGTGCCATTCTTAATTCTAACAAGGGCATTTTCCAAATTGATGATGAACTTCTGCTGTCTTGCCGCCAACTGACTCATATTTTCTCTTTCTAGCGTATCAGCACCATCCTCCAAAAGTTTTGAGGTCGAAGCAGTAAAGTCAGTACCACTATCGTTTTTTTTGCTTAGCGTTTCTTTTAATGAATTTAACTCTGCTTTAGCTACACTAAGTTTTTGTAAAATTATTTCTTCAAATTCCTTAAGTTCATCTGGGGAATAAGCTGTTTTTTGGTCTTGACTCATTGGTTAGTAATTTAGTAAAGTTATACTCTTTTTATACCCATCGGGTTTAAAAGTCGCTAAAATACACTTAGGTTTTGGAAATCAAAAATAAAAAAACCGCACAAGGCGGTTTTTAATTCATTGAGAGATTCTGAAGTCTCTTTTCGAGTAGCTTTTCGTCCATTACCAAGCGGTATTTCATCCTGAGGTAGCGCTGGATTACTTTAATCGTTTTTCCTTTCTCTACGAAATAGGTTCTTAATGTTTGAGAGATTATGTCATGGTTCATCTTTAGGTATATTTTGAGGTTCAGGCAGTTAAAATATGAAATAATAAATTGATAATGAAATATTATCTAAAATTTTGTTCCGACAACCACAGTTTTTTTGATTTGACTTACATTTCCCTGCATATCAAAAATGTCAATTGTGATAATATAATAACCAGATCTAACCTTTATATTACTTGAATCTGTTCCATCCCAAGTGTAAAATCCAGATGTACCCCAAATATCATTCTGACACAATTCGCGTATCAGATGACCACTTACTGAGTAGATTCTGATTGTTGCTAAACTGCCGGCTTGATCCATTTTGTATGTAAGCGTAGTGAAATTTTGCTCTCCTGGAGCATCTGGCACAAACACCTTTGGATTGATTTCTATGCCAAACTCTTCTGAGCCTTCAAATAAGTTGGAGTTCTTCAATCCTGGACTCGCAAACCCAACTGAAGCAGATGCAGATTTCCAATTTTCTGGATTTTGAGTTGGCTCGGTAGGAGAGAGTCGTTCAAGTGAAACCCCTCTAACTTCTTTCAATAATCGATGATGCATCTTTTCGGTATAAGAAAAAATATCAACTAGCTCTTCCTCAGGGTCAAGCCAGACAACGTTCCCTGCTGCTTGAGGGTAACTTGGCAGGGAAGAAAGTTCTACAAAGTTGTTGCTATTCCCTTTAGGGTACTCTGATAGAAGTCTGTTGCCATCTGTTGTGAAAACAAAAAAACTTTTCGGAGCTATAATCAAATCATTATTTGCGACAATTCTTCGGTTTGCAATCTCTCCTTCTGAACTTAAATTCGCCAATTTCCAGTCTTTCAAATTGATAAATTTATCTGAGTGGTTGTACACTTCAACAAATTTCGGTCCTCCAGTATTGGCATTGAAAAGTACCTCGTTAATTATAACATCACCTGATTCAGCTGGAGATGGAATGGTAAAATAGGTTTCATTCTCCCCATCTTGAATCAAGTTTCCAACACAATCTCTTAAACCAGTGACACGAATCAAATATTGTAGACCCTCTTGAATGATGCTTTCAAAAGTTACAATCAAACTTTCTTGATTATTTCCTATCCCCACTGATTGAATAACCAAATTCGGATTGATTTCCCAAGAAATATTATCAAAATTGAGACTTAAGCTTTTCGAAAACTCCAGCAAGACCTGATTTGAATGAATCATTTTTGCTGAAAGCAAAACAGGATTCGTCATATCAGGGGTTTCGTCAAATACAGAATTGATTTTTCCTGGTGTCCCACGCTCGGCTGCAATAGCAGTTTTTACATTTCCAGATAAATTACAAGTGATAAATGGATTGACAACTTCCAAGCTATACCCACCCGAAGCAAAAGAACTACCCCCAAAACTTGCAGTCGTATAATTCAAACTGTCAATAACAAACCCTCCGTCATCAAAGAGTTTAATTTGATCTGCAGCATTCAATAAGGTTGGCCAATTAGTCAAACCCATCACCCTCCCGTAATTTGTGAATTGAGAGATTTGTGTTCGTGGACAGAGAATAACATATTCAAGAGGCAAGATTACTTCGTTGGGCAAAGTGGTCGTTCTTCGAGAATTTGCTAATTGAAATCCTCCTAAAGCAATCGGATTATCACTAGGATTGAAAAGCTCTACATATTCCACATTAGGAAGTGAATTTCCAGCTCTTGGAGCAGGCATAATTTCATTGATGATTAGATTTTTGAATGAAAGGCTTTTTGCCGCCTCAAAAGTAAATTGAAAAGAAATTGACTCCATAAAATTCCCCGCCAAATCAGGAATTCCTGAAACTTCAAGAGAATATTCAATTTGATCTTGAAAATCAAGATCCCACTTTAAAAGAATAGAGCTCGAATTTTCTTGAACAATTACGCTCGTTGGGAATTGGTCAGCAATGCTATAATTGTTTGAAATCAATCCAAAAACAGGATCTATGGGTTCCGAAAAAATCACCAAAAGCTCATCTTCTCTAATTCCAACTACTCGGACAATTTCTGGTGGAGTAGCATCCCAAACAAAATCTCTGAACGAGCCATTGAGTAATTTTCCATTAGATGATTTCCTTGGTGGAATACTTAGCGTGTACACGACATTCTCCTCAAAATCAGTAGTGGAATTAAGTAGAAATGATTTTTGGTCGTCTGAATTCTCGATTTCAGAAAAAACAAAATCTGAATCTAAAACAGAAAAATCCTGCCCTTCAAAAGAAGAAAAATCCAAATTTACTGAAGAACTTATATTGATTTGATTTGTATTCACTGCGAAGACAGCTTCAATTTCATCTGTATATAAAAAATTCCGTCTTTGAGGTTCTCCATTTTCTAAATCTAAATTTCTGATCGAATTGACCTCTACATGGACTTCTTGATCTACAACAAGCTCATCATTTAATTCTAAATGAATTGAAAATACATTTTCATCGATTCGAATTTCTAGAGGACTTTTCCCATTTATAGTGAACTTGGAAGTTTGACTAACATCCGCTTCCAAATAAGGTTGGCTAAAGCTCAGTCTCATCTGCTTTGGATTTTCGACTAGAATTTGTCCCAACTGAATCTTTTCATTGTCAATTTCAAAATCAATTTGCTCAGTCAGATCACCTTGCTCAGACCAAATATCTTCTAGGAGAAGCATAATCCTACCTTTTGGAAATGGATCGATAGTTTGAATGTTCACTAACTTTTCTTCTATATGAATGATATTTTCGATTTGTAAACCATCAAGATTAACCTGAGATAATTCAAAACTCCGAACAGCTCTATCAAATTGAATTTGTAACTCGTAAGGGTTCAAAATTAAAACTTGATCAATTCGAATCGGATCTACTTGCTCGGCACCTGGAAAAACACCAAAGTCATCCATCACAAATCTTGCTGCAGAACCTGAACCTGAGCCATACTTGACTTCAATTTTCAAATAAACAAGCTCAGTATAGCTTTCTGGGATTTCCAATTCATATAATTTGAATTCTGAATTTTCATTACTGAATGTTTCATCTTCTCCGACTTGAATAGGGGAAGAATATTGAATTTGATCATTGGAAAAAGATATAAAAACCAAAGCCGAACGATTACCAGCTCCATTTTGAATAGTTTTCGCAAAAAATGCAATTTTGGGATCAACGATGTCGGACAAATTTACTTGTGTGTAAATAACACCATCAAAAGTACTAATCGGCTGAACCGCCAATGCTCTGGAGTTGCTTCTTCCTTCTTGATTGATTTGGAAGATTCTCGCCGAAGTACTTCTAACTTCATTTGCAGACCAAAAAGGTAAAAATTCATCAGGATGATTGACTATCTCAAAGTTGCTTTCAAAATCCTGAACTTGAGCTAATGTTTGGGCAGTTTCAAAAAACCCAAATCTGAGTAGGGAAAAAGCAAGAAAACCCCAAACAAAATAAAGAATTCTCATGAACTAAATTTACAAAATCACTTCTAAAATATTTGGAAATTAAACGTTTAAATCAATTTTATTTCAAAATCCTTAAACAAAATGGCATTTCTTTGATGTTTAACCAATTATCACTGCCAAAGGAGTTCATTTTGAAAATTCTTAACTTACCTTTGCGGTTCAATTTTAACAATTCAAAAACTATTTAAAATGAAACTAGCCGTTGTAGGAGCTACCGGATTGGTAGGCTCAGAAATCCTAGAAGTGCTGGCAGAGCACAATTTCCAATTTGATGAATTACTCTTGGTTGCAAGTGAAAGATCCGCAGGCAAAAAGATGACCTATAAGAGTAAGGAATATACGGTAATTGGACTCAAACAGGCAGTTTCTGAGAAGCCTGACATCGCTATTTTTTCGGCAGGAGGTGACACTTCCAAAGAATGGGCTCCACAATTTGCGGCAGCGGGTACCATTGTCATCGATAATTCATCCGCTTGGAGAATGGATCCCACCAAGAAGCTGGTTGTCCCTGAAATCAACGCCAAAGACCTTCGAATTGATGATAGAATCATCGCTAACCCAAACTGTTCTACCATTCAAATGGTCTTGGCACTTGAGCCTTTGAGAGCAAAATATGGGATCAAAAGAATCGTAGTGTCCACTTATCAGTCTGTAACGGGTACAGGAAAAGCCGCAGTGGATCAAATGATGGCTGAACGCGCTGGAGAAAAAGCAGAAATGGTCTATCCACATAAAATTGACTTGAATGTACTTCCTCATATCGACGTATTCCAGCCAAACGGATACACCAAAGAAGAGATGAAGATGATCAACGAGACCAAGAAAATCTTCAACGATGACAGTATCCAAGTCACGGCAACAACCGTAAGAATCCCAACAATGGGTGGCCACTCTGAAGCTGTCAATGTGGAGTTCCACAAAGATTTTGACTTGGAGGAAGTGAAAAATCTTCTTACTGCAGCTCCAGGCATAATTGTACAAGATGATCCGGCTAACAATGTGTATCCAATGCCATTGACAGCACACAAAAAAGATGAAGTATTTGTAGGAAGATTGAGAAGAGATGAATCCCAAGCAAATACATTGAATATGTGGATTGTAGCAGACAACTTAAGAAAGGGTGCTGCTACCAATGCCGTGCAAATCGCAGAATACTTAGTAGAACACAACTTGGTATAATTTGGAATTTAGCCAATTCGATACTGAAACATTCAAACAATTTGTGCAGGATCATCTTCATGAAGATCCTGCACAATTGCTTTTAAAATACGCTGGGAAGACCGAATTTGATCTCAAGTTTGCAGTACAGCAAATCCAAGCAAGGCAAAAAGCCAAAAACAAAATCCCCTCTTGGGCTGTAAACCCAAATTTGCTTTTTCCAGCATCCATTTCTATGGAGCAGGCTTCCTCAGAAGATACAGCTCTTTTTAAGGCTGAATTGGTAAAAGGAAAATCCATGATCGACTTTACCGGAGGTCTGGGAATTGACACTTATTTTTTGGCCCAGAATTTCGAAAAAGCAATCTACTGCGAAAGACAGGAAGATCTAGCTAAACTTTCTGAACATAATTTCAAGCAACTCTCTAACGATAAATTCACAGTCATCCATGGCGACAGCTTGGATTTCCTTTCCAAAAGTCAAGAGAATTTCGACCTGATTTATGTAGATCCTGCGCGTCGTGGTGGACAAAACCAAAAACTTTACAAATTGGCAGATTGTGAACCTAATGTCGTACAGCATTGGGGTTTGTTGAAATCTAAAGCTAAAACCATTCTAATCAAAGCCTCTCCAATGCTTGACATCAAGCAAGTACTAATTGAGATTCCAGAAATCCAACAAGTGTGGGTCATCTCTGTCCGCAATGAAGTCAAAGAAGTGCTCCTCAAATGGCAGCAAGAACCCAAAATAGAGTACCAAAAAATCATTGCTATCGATCTACACCACGATGGGAAAAGAGAATTCTCTTTCACTTTTGAAGCGGAAGAAGAAGCAGAAAGTGTTTTTGGGGCGGCAGGGAGCTATCTTATCGAACCTACGTCAAGTATCCTCAAAGCGGGTGCTTTTAAGCTATTTGGGCAGCAATTCGGTTTGAAAAAACTACACCCTAATAGTCATCTTTTTACTTGTGATGCATTACCAGCTGAACAGATACCTGGACGGGTTTTTAAAATATTACAAGAAGTCGAAAATCCTAAAAAGGAATTGAAACAGCTAGTTCCATCTGGAAAAGTCAATGTCATTACGAGAAATTATATACTCTCTCCAGACGATTTCAAGAAAAAATACAAACTCAAAGACGGCGGTACACATTTCCTGATTGGGACCAAATCCAGGGAAAAGTATGTGTTGTATTTGGCAGAATTAGCTAGATAAATCATCGAAAATAATTTGAGCCTTTAGCACAAAAATATTTTTGAAAGCCATGAATTAGAAGAGTTTTCAGTTATTTCCATTTTGGAAACAACTGCTTCTGATGGAAAAAACTACAAGACAAAGTTTTACAATCTTGATGCAATTATTTCTGTAGGCTACCTGGTAAATTCTGCTAAAGCTACCCAATTCAGAATCTGGGCGACTAAAACATTGCGAGAATATATCTTCAAGGGATTTGTGCTTGATGATGACCGATTGAAGCAAGGGGAAACACTTTTTCGACAAAGAAATCAAAAGACTGAAAAAATAAAAGCTTGGATTTGATAAAACCCAAGCTCTCGAATTATTTATGCTTTTTATTCAATAACAAATTACAGCATCGGCCTAAACTGCTTCAAAAATCTGACATCATTCTCAGTGAAGAGTCTTAAATCTTTGATTTGATACTTGAGCATCGCAATCCGCTCTATTCCCATACCGAAAGCAAATCCTGTGTACTTTTTGGAATCAATACCGCAGTTTTCGAGGACGTTTGGATCTACCATCCCAGAACCACCGATTTCGACCCAGCCCGAACCTTTGCAGACGTTACAGCCAGAGCCTCCACAGAGTTGGCAGGAGATATCAATCTCCGCACTTGGTTCAGTAAATGGGAAGTAGGAAGGTCTGAATCTCACTTTTGTCTCCTTCCCAAACATCTCCTTTGCAAAATGATATAATGTGTTTTTCAAATCAGCAAACCCCACATTTTCATCCACATAAAGCCCTTCCACTTGATGGAAGATACAATGTGCTCTTGCTGAGATCGCTTCATTTCTGTAAACCCTTCCTGGTGAAAGTGTCCGAATAGGTGGTTTTTGATTTTCCATCACCCTTACCTGAACAGACGAAGTATGCGTTCTCAAAGCGATATCAGGATTTTTCTCAATAAAGAAAGTATCCTGCATTTCTCTAGCAGGATGATTTTCAGGGAAATTTAAAGCCGTGAAATTATGCCAATCATCTTCGATTTCTGGCCCTTCAGAAAGATTAAAGCCAATTCTTTCAAAAATCTCAATAATTCGCTGACGAGTAGCCGTCAAAGGATGAATCCCTCCAACGCTCACGTTTGTTGGCGGTAGCGTCAGGTCTCTATCTTGAGTTTTTGATTGCTTTTGGCTGCTATTTACTTTATCGATCAATACTTGAAACTTCTCCTCGGCAAGAACTTTCACCTCATTGATCAACTGACCGTAAGCTTTCTTTTCTTCATTAGGGATATTTCTCATTTCAGCAAAAAGCTCCCCAACGACACTTTTTTTACTGATATATTTCATTCTGTAAGCCTCCAGCTCATCTGCGTTTTGAGCATCTGTGGCGGCTATTTCAGATTTTATTGCATCTATTTTCTCTTGTTGCATCGGATCAAGAATTTTTGAAATTACAAATCTAAAAGATTCTAATAGAAAGGAGGATTAATTATAAGAATAAAAAGGTGCTTAAGCTTTCTTTTTGAGTTTGGCAATATAAAATCCATCAAAACCACTTTCTTGTGCCAACACTTTGTGATCTTCAATCAATTCAAAAGGCTTCCCTTTTTCTGAGGAAAGGAATTTGGCTACTTGATCTTGATTTTCACTTGGCAAAATACTGCAAGTCGCATAAACCATAATTCCACCCGGCTTGACCATAGTTGAATAACTTTGAATAATTTCTTGCTGGATTTCTTGAACTTTAGTAACTGACGCAGGAGATATTTTCCATTTGGTATCTGGGTTTCTTCTCAAAACACCAAGTCCAGTACAAGGTACATCTAACAAAAGTCGATCTGCTGTTTCTTTGAGTCTTTTGATAGTCTTATTCCCTTCAATTACTCGTGGTTCAATAATGCTGATACCAGCTCTCCTCGCTCTCAATTTAGCATTTTGAAGCTTCCAACCTTCGATGTCCATAGAAAGGATTCTACCCTTATTTTCCATCAAGGCAGCAAGGTGCAATGATTTCCCTCCAGCTCCCGCACATGCATCGATCACGCGCATTCCAGGTTCAACTTCTAAAGCCTGCGCAACCAATTGTGAGGATGCATCCTGTACTTCAAACATGCCCGCTTTGAAAGCTGGATTTCTAAAAATATTTTGTCTTTTGCCCAACACCAAAGCATCTTTATACCCTTTAGGCGCATAGGTTTCGACACCTTCTTCTGCCAAGCGATTCATCAAATCTTCTCTAGAAATCTTTAATGTATTCACTCTTAAGACTACTTCTGCTTGGGTATTCAAAGTTTCTATTTCCGAATCCCATTTTTCTCCAAGAAGACTTTCGCCCAACTCATCTAGCCATTCAGGAATAGACTGAAGTGTGGCTCTATCTTCAATTTTATTGAACTTATATTCTATCATCTTGGAATCAATACCTTTGAACTCACGCCAATCAGGTAACTCGTTCCCTTGAAGTAGCCAATATGTACCAAACAAATGATACGTATCATCTGATGGGCTTACTTTGTTGATTAGTTTCCACCAGCGAACCATATCATAAACAGACTCTGCAATGAAACCTCTGTCTCTCGCTCCCCATTTGGGATTAGAGCGTAGTGTCCTTTCTATTACTTTATCTGCATATCTATTATTCTTGAAAATATCCTCTATTGCCGTGATGACTCCGTGGACTGTACTGGTGTGAAGTTTCATGATTTTGTATTTGAAAAAGCAAAGATAGAAAGAAAAGGATGGAATAAGGAAAAAGTCAAAAATTCAAAATATAATACTGAAAGATATTTTCGGTATCATCATTGATGCTTTTCTAATTTTAAGGATTAATTCATAAGATTATTAATTTTGAAGTATGGGAGAGAAAAAATGTCCCCATTGTGGACAATGGTCTGTTTGGACTACTGATATCAATGACATCTGCGAACACTGTGGCAAACCGCTTGGCGGTAGAGATTTGGAATACAAAGAGCAAAGGGATAGAGATACTCAAGCCAATGAAGAGCAGTGGATTTTTTACATCAAAGAAACCGATAGCGAGTTTGTGAAAGGCATGAAAAAAGTCGGAAACTTCTTTTATACCATCTATTTGGCGATCATCACCTTTTTGGCATGGGTTATCGCTGCACTTCCTGGTTAATGACTGTATTTAGAAACATTTACTTTTTGATGGCTTGTTTGCTTTTTTGGATCAATCAAGCTATCGAAAGATTGTTTGGGATATTTGTCCCATTTATCCATGCCTATTTTGGATGATTTTTTGGCTATGCCTGTCGTCTTGGGGATCACGCTTCAAATATTGAAGTGGATTCACCCATTGAAAAATTGTTTTTATTTCTCCAAATTCCAGCTGCTCGTTGGCTGGCTATATTTTTCCTTTCTTTTTGAAGTTCTATTGTCTGCCTGGTCTGATATTTACACAGCTGATATTTGGGATGTGGTTTGTTATGGAATTGGAACAATCATTTTTGATAGATTGATTAACAGGAAATCTTAACTTTGTCCACCTTATTTCTTCAATATGACGCTAAGAACACTTTTCACTACTTATTCCGAAAAACTCCAGCCCATCTATGGAAAGCAAGAGGCTGAAAGTTTAATATTCTGGCTATTTGAAGCTTTTCTGAAAAAAGGGAAAATGGAAATTTTAAAAGATGAAAATTTAGCAAAAATCCCTAAAAATCTGGAGGCAGCATTTTCTCAACTTTTAGAAAAAGTACCTATTCAATATATCCTTGGAAAAGCTCCATTTTATGGTCGTGAATTCATTGTGAATTCGGCTGTATTGATTCCAAGAAATGAAACAGAGGAGCTGGTTCATTTGATTATCAAAGAAAATAAAAAACTGAATCTCCGAATTTTGGATATTGGAACAGGTTCAGGCTGTATCCCAATTAGCTTAGCTTTAGAAATTCCTTCTTCGAAGATTTTTGCCTTAGACATCAGTGAAGATGCACTAAGAGTCGCAATCGAAAATGCTGAAAAAAACGAAGCAAGAGTTGAGTTTTTCCAAACTGATATTTTAAAAGAAGAAATTCCAATTAGAAATCTAGATATTATAGTTAGCAATCCTCCTTATGTCTGCGAGTCAGAAAAATCTCTCATGCATGAAAATGTCCTCAATTTCGAACCTCATTTGGCACTGTTTGTAAAAGACAATGACCCATTGATTTTTTATAAAATAATCGCACAAAAAGCTAAATCTAGTCTTATCTTAGGTGGTAAATTATATTTTGAGATCAATGAAGCACTTGGACAAGAAATATATGATCTTTTGAAAGAGCTGGGCTACACAGAAATTGCGATCTTAAAGGACTTAAATAATAAAGACAGAATTGTAAAAGCGACATTTTAAAGTATTAATTTTCAAAAAATTAGAATTCTTCATCTTTGCTTCATTCTTTTGTTTCTATTTTGTAAGTAAATTAAACTGAAATGAAAAGTTTAACATTCTTACTTCTATTTTTCTTGATAGCAGGAGTTACTTTCTCCCAATCAACAGAAAAAGAGAAAACAAAACCAACTAAAACGGAATTACCTGAAAAGGCCGAAAAAGGCGTAGAAATCAGTCAAAAGGCAACTTCAACTGAAGGTGGGAAAGAAAAAGGAATAAGTATCTCAAGTGCAGCACGAAAAAGTACTTTAATAAGAGAAAAAGCAGAAAAAAAAGGAAACTCCTCTGAACCAGCAAATGAAAAAGCAAAACTAGGAGCAGGAAATGCTGAAAGAGGAAAAGAAATATCAAACCAAGCTAAATCAAGAACAAATAATAAACTAAATATACCGGGTCAAATAACAAGGCCAAACATTACAGTTCCTCGAGCAAGACCAACTCCACCTGTAGTAAGGCCATCTAGGCCAGATAAACCTGGAAAGCCAGTGACGCCTCCAGGAGGAATCTAAACTTCATGATTCATTTGAACCCAAATTTACCTTGATGGCTGGCACCTCACAATTTTATCATTCTGGCTATGATTTAAGTGGACAAGAGAATTTAAGTTTAGAGAAACTTCAGCTTTTAAGCTGGGAAGCTGTTTTGCCAATTACATTTGGAATCGGATATTGGGATTTAGAGTTTCATACAAGATACATCCACCCTTTAAACCTTCCAGCGTTCGATAATTCTACACGTAGGTTTGTTTTTTCTTTGCAGACCTCCTATGCGATTCCTATCAAAAAGAAATAGAGGTTATGAGAGTATTATTAGTTGAAGATGAACAACAATTAGGAATTGAAATGATAGACTTCTTGGAAAAAGAAGGATATATATGCAATTGGTCAAAAAATTTGAAAGATGCCTCTGAAAAATTAGCTATTAATCCCTATGATTTTGTCTTGCTCGATTTAGGACTTCCTGATGGAAATGGATTGAATTTGATCAAAGAAATCAATCAATATCAAAAAGATGTTTCTATCATTATTTTGACAGCAAGATCTGAAATAAATGATAAAGTTGAAGGACTAGAACAAGGTGCTGATGATTATTTGTCTAAACCATTCTCCTTATTAGAACTCAAAGCTAGAATGCAAGCAATCGCTAGGAGAAAAGGAGGATGGCACAGCAACATTCTAGAAATCGGAGACTTCCAAATGGATCTCAACAGCAAGGTCGTAATGCATGAAAAAGAGGAAATTCCTCTAACAAACAAAGAATTTAGACTTCTTCATTTTCTTTTAATTAATAAAAACAGAGTACTCAATAGATTCCAACTTGCAGAACATTTGTGGGGAGATCATTTGGATGATGATCATCAATCGAATTATATTGATGTACATATTAAAAATATTAGAAAAAAAATGGGCGTATTTGCCGATATGGATTGGCTAGAGACCGTAAGAGGATTGGGCTATAAAATCAGGAGATAATTTTTATGAAAATATCCCAAAAACTCCTACTCTATAATCTGCTTTCCAAAGGATTCATCCTATTGATATTCTTGACCGCTGCTCCCTTTTTACTAAAATACTTCGCAATATTAGACACAGACAATCAGCTTCTTGACAAAAAAGACGAGGTTTTAGAAATAATTTCTGAAAAAGGTATAGATACATTTATTGAAGAAGAAAATCCAAGTATTGGCTTTGGTTCATATAATATCTTAAAAGAAGAATATATTTTACTTGAACAATGGCAGTACGACACCAAAGTAGACACTATTTTCGTTGAGGATAGAATTCTGGAAAGAGAAAAAGTAACCTATCGGGTCTATTCACATACTTTTACCTCTGATGACAATACATATATCATAGAAATAGGCAGAAGCATTGAAACTATCAATGATATTGAGTCTATCCTTTTCAATATTTTAATCAGTACGTTGATCGTTTTTCTAGTTTTAACTTCTTTTTTAGACTCGCTTTATACTGAAAGAATCCTCCTTCCATTCAAAAGAATCATCACAAAGAAACTTTCGCAGATCCATGAACCACAGCAATTTCCCTATTTGCCAGAGAAAACTTCGACAGATGAATTCAAATTGCTAGATGAATCGATTACGGATATGATGAAAAGAATTCAAAAATCTTTCAATCAAGAAAGAGAATTTATTTCACATGCCTCCCATGAATTAAAAACTCCTATATCTATCCTTCAGACAAAAGTAGAGACACTTTTTTCAAGTGAAGGCGTAAGCGATAGACAAATGGAAAAATTAATGGACATGCAATTGACTATTCAAAAAATGAAAAAAACAGTCAATGCACTCTTGTTGATTTCGAAAGTAAACAATACCCAATTTTTAAAAAATGACTCCGTGTCTTTGAATAAAATCATTTCCGAACTCAAAGAAGAGTGGCTTGCCTTAGCAGAGGATAAGGATATAAGTTTAAGAATTAAGGAGAAAGATTCATTCATTGCTCAAAACAGTAATAAATCACTTTGCAATATGATGATCCAAAATGCGCTGATCAATGCCCTGAAATATACCCCACAAGGAGGTACTATCGTTTTAAAGGGAAAAATGAGTACCAAAGGATATGAGATTTCTGTAAATGATTCTGGGCCGGGGATCTCTGAAAACCTTTTGAATCAAGTAAAAGATGGGATTGTATTTTTAAACGAAGTGGAAAAAGATAAATCTGGATTTGGTCTCCAAATTATGTACAAAATCGCTTTATATCTGGGAGTCAATATTGATATAAAAAGCAATTCAAATGGCACAGAAGTGAGTTTTTTATTTCCAAACAGTTAGATAAATGCTGATAGGAATTGTCCCTTAAACTTCCATAACAAATTCTCCAACCCAAAAAACCTTATCCGACTTCAAAACGGTCGTCCCTTCACCCACTTCAACAAAAGTAGCATGGGAAATTCTATGAATGTGACTTTCCCCATCTTCTTGGACCTCAATAAAAGTCCCCTCAGGAGCATGAAGCTGTAAGGTCGCAGAAGAAAACCATTTTTTAAACACGCCATTTTTAATTGGAAAATACCGCATAGGAGGGTACCACACAACTAAATCCAAAAAGCTTAATTTTTCTTCTAGATCAAAAATGTGCTGATGATCAAACCCAATGATATTTACTGCCGAGTGCTTTGTCGCAATCAAGTATTGTAATCCATTTTCCAAAAACTCGTCATTATCAATCCCTAAAAATTTAACTGGATATTGCTCTTCTAATAAATGGTAATTTTCTTTTTGAAAATCCATAGTTGCTAATATACAGTCGATTTTAATCCCCCAGGAAATAACCGTATGTACTTCTTCCTGAGCCACCAACACAGTAGGTGACCATTCCAAAAGTGGCGCAATAGTTTCGTAACCGAAGCCATTGGTATCCAAAATAAGCAAGGCAGGTTCTTGTTGCTCTTTGACAAAATGATGAGAGGACATGGTATTCTATTTAGGTATTATAACTTATCTCCAAACTCTTGAAAAGAAATTTTGGGCGTTTTTAAAAGCTAACTTTTCAAGTTGCTCAGTACTCATTCTTCCTGATAAATTACCCAAAACATCCGGGTACTTCCCAGCATTTTCCACATTTGGGAAATAGAAAGGCTCTCTTCCAATATCTGCAAATCCTACCGTATAAAAATAATCAGCCCCAAAACATATATGATCTTCTGCACCTTTTTCCAAGCCATATAAAATATGGTCATATATCCTATCAGGATTATCATTGTCTAAAAAAGCCCTGAGAAAATTCACCCCAATCACACCTTTTCTATGAATAATTTCCTTAACAAATTCGTCAGTCAAATTCCGCTTATGATTCCAAATGGAACGAAAATTAGAATGGCTTGCTAAAATTGGGATATCTAAACTTTCTTGATCAATATGGTTCAATATTCCTTCAGCAAGCAAATCAGAAGTATGCGAGAGGTCAATAGGGATATTCTTGAATGCCACGTAGTCCAGCAATCTTTTGCCATCATCCTTCAGCCCAATTCCTTCAGTATAATTCCCTCCACCAAATCTATTTTCTTTGTGATGTGTCAAGCTGATGTAAGCTACTCTCCCAGTTTGGGCTATGATTTTATCTAAATTATCAAAAGCCGTCTGCAAGGGCACCCTTTCATTAGCCAAACCCGACGCGCTTTCTATAGAAGTCACGACACCAATTTTCTCTTGTTGGGCTAAATCAGCTAGGAAATCTTTGGTCGCATACTGCAAATCACTCGAAAAAGTAGCTAAGATTTCCTGAAAATGAGCTGCTTGTTTCGAAGCAAAGTCCATGCTCCCCGGCACTACATCTGTGAATATGGCCAAAATCTGCAATTTGACATTTCCCTTTTTCAAAAAAGGAACAGCACAAGCAATATCTTCAACCTTATCAGCACGAGCCCCTGGCACACTTGCTAGGTAAGAAAGTAAATCACAATGAGTATCGACAATGGGTAATTGTATCATAAGAATAGATTTGAAAATCAAAGAAACTCAAAAAATGACAGTTTTTTTATACTTTTAGCCTTCTTTTGAGTTAAGAATGTATTGAAAGCCTGAATACAACTCAGAGATGATGAAAAACATTTCTAGAGTGCAAAAAAAGAAAAACCAAAAATCAAAACCAGCCAAACCATGCCAATATCAAAACCAATTAATTTTATCAAATGGATAGAGGAAAATAGACATTTACTTAAACCACCAATTGGCAATCAACAAATTTTTAAGAATAATGAAGATTTCATTGTGATGGTAGTTGGCGGACCAAATTCACGAAAAGACTATCATTATAACGAGGGAGAAGAATTTTTCTACCAAATAGAGGGAGATATTACTCTCAAAGTGGTGACAGATGGGAAACCAGAGGACATTAATATAAAAGAAGGAGAAATCTTCCTCTTACCCCCTCGAACCCCACATAGCCCTAGAAGGCCAGCAAACACCATCGGTTTGGTTTTTGAAAGATATAGAAGAGAAGGGGAGCGAGATGGTTTTATTTGGCATTGTGAAAACTGTGGCGAAAAACTCTATGAAGAATATGCTGTTGTCACAGATATTGTCAATCAACTCCCACCGATTATGGATCGTTTTTGGTCAAACCCCGAACATACCACTTGCAAAAGTTGTGGGACTATCATGACCAAATAATTCTGATTCAAAATTTAGCCCAAAATCAAAAAAATGAAAGCATGAGTAATCAAATCAATTTTGAATACAGTTTGGATTTTGCCCAAAAAATGGATGAAAAAGATCCACTCAAGTCATTTCGGTCAAAATTTTTCTTCCCGAAAGTAGAGGACAAAGAAGCAATCTACTTTTGTGGCAACTCACTTGGTTTACAACCCAAAACTACGCAAAATTATATTCAAAAAGAGTTGAGTAATTGGGCTGAGATGGCTGTTGATGGGCATTTCCACGGAGAAGATGCGTGGTATCATATTCGAAAAAAATCTAAACCAGCACTTGCCGAAATTGTAGGAGCACATGAGCACGAGGTGGTCGCGATGAATAATTTGACTTCAAACCTACACTTTTTGATGGTTTCATTCTATCGGCCAAATGCAAAACGATTTAAAATAATCACAGAAGCAGGAGCATTTCCTTCCGACATGTACATGTTGGAAACTCAAGTAAAATTTCATGGACTAGACCCCAATAAAGCAATTGTCGAATTAGCTCCTAGGGATGGAGAGCATACACTACGAACGGAGGATATTCTTCAATCGATCAAAGAACAAGGTGAGGAACTGGCTTTAGTAATGATGGCAGGGCTGCAATATTACACAGGTCAAGTTTTTGATATGAAAGCAATTGCTCAAGCCGTAAAAGATGAAGGAGCTTTTGTTGGATTTGATTTAGCTCATGCAGCTGGCAATGTTCCTTTGGCTTTACACGATTGGGGTGTGGATTTTGCTACATGGTGTAGTTATAAATACATGAACTCTGGTCCAGGGAATGTTTCGGGGATATTTGTTCATGAAAATCATGCTGAAAAACCTGACATGATACGTTTCGCAGGATGGTGGGGTCATGATGAAGGGGAGCGATTCAAAATGGAAAAAGGCTTCAAGCCTATGTTTGGTGCTGACGGTTGGCAACTTGCCAACTCTAATGTGTTGGCATTGGCAGCGCATCAAGCTTCTTTAGATATATTTCAACAGGCTGGAATTAAAACTTTAAGAGAAAAAAGTGAAACTTTAACCTCATATCTTGAGTTTTTAATTCAAAAAATAAGTGGAAATAGTGGTGTACTTGAAATAATTACACCCAAAAACATAAACGAGCGCGGCTGTCAATTATCTTTGCTCGTTCATAAAGGCGGGAAGGCTGTTTTCGATGAGTTTTATAAAAACGGCATTGTTGGAGATTGGAGAAATCCAAATGTGATTAGAATAGCTCCTACACCCCTTTATAACAGCTATGAAGATGTGTTTAGATTTGCCAAAATCCTAGAGCAATCACTGCAAAAGTTTGCGTGAAAAGAAAGGTATTGAAAAGGAAGTAATGGAAAAAAACGATATAAGCATTTTAGGTGCTGGCTTGATAGGATCACTTTTGAGTATTTATTTGAAAAAAAGAGGTTTGGATGTGTCTCTCTATGAAAAAAGAGAAGACAATAGAAAATCTCAATACAAAGAAGAGGGCAGGTCCATCAATATGGCTTTGAGTGATAGAGGGTGGAAGGCATTGGAAAAAATTGGGCTTAAAGACAAAATTATGCCTTTGGCTATCCCGATGTATGGACGAAAAGTTCATGATGAACACGGTAAAACCACCTTTATGCCTTATGGCAAAGATAATCAAGCAATTTACTCCATCTCGAGAGGTCGATTCAATAGAGTATTAATTGATGAAGCGGAAAAAGAAGGTGTGAAGATGAATTTTGGCCATCGATGTGACTACATTAACCTACACAAAAATGAGATGCATTTTGCAGTGGGTTTTGAAAAAAATCGTGTTTTTTCGAATATTATAATTGGAGCAGATGGAGCATATAGTGCTTTAAGAATGGCAATGCAAAAGCAGGGTCGATTCAATTACAAGCAAGAATACATCTCCCATGGCTACAAAGAATTGACAATACCTGCGACTCCAAATGGGGAATTTGCAATGGATCCAAATGCACTTCACATTTGGCCAAGAGGGAAATTCATGCTGATCGCCCTTCCCAACCCAGATAAATCATTTACCTGTACTTTATTTTTACCTTTTGAAGGTACTAAAGTTTGCTTTGACAAAATCAATGACAAGCAGGATGTGATAGGCGTATTTAAGACATATTTTGATGATGCTTATCAAGTAATGCCAAATCTTGCTGAGGAATTTCTAAGAAACCCAACTTCAGCACTGATCAATATAGAATGCTATCCTTGGGTTCAAGACAAGGCTTTGTTGATCGGTGATGCGTCACATGCCATGGTTCCTTTTTATGGACAAGGAATGAATTGTGGATTTGAGGATTGCTTTATCTTGGATAGCTTGATCGATAAATATGGAACTACTGCTTGGGATTTGATTTTTGCAAAATTCCAAAAAAACAGAAAACCTGATACAGATGCGATTTGCCAATTGGCATTGGAAAACTTCACAGAAATGAGAGATGCTGTAGCTGATCCTAAGTTTATTATCAGAAAGAAAATAGAAGCAAAACTACACAGTCTCTATCCAAAAGACTGGATACCTCTCTACACTATGGTGACATTCTCAGATATGCCATATTCTGAAGCTTATGCTCAAGGAAAGCTACAAGAAAGCATTATGGACAAAGTGATGTCTAATCCTCTAATCACTCAAAATTGGGACAAACTGGATTATGGAGACATCATAGATCAAATGGATGCAGCAAAAGCAGTTTAACAACCTCAAAACAGGAGATTTCTTTAACCCATGGTTCACGCCTCGTCGCTCAAAGATTGTAAACTTTGATTTTCCTTGAAGGGTTATTCAATAACTCTTCAAAGTTCATGATTTCAAATGAAGCTTTACTAGAAAATTTTACAAGGATAAACCAAGAAAAGTAGATCCATAAGTCAGTAATATTAAAATGCTGACTTTATCTGACATGTTACTTAATTATTACCAATTGAATTATCCTGTTAAGAAATTGACCTATTATTTTATAAAAAGCACATCTTCTTCTAGCTTAAAGGAAATTTAAAATTTTAAGAGAGATTGCAACCAAATTTTATTCTATTTGAAATACATATTTGATAACACAAAGTCGTAACGCAGACCTCTTTCTTTTGTTTATCCACTGATCAAAATCCTTTAAAATGAGCCGCATTCGTAGATAGTAAAAAGCAAGGTTTTTTTATCCACATTTTCATTAAGTTATCAACATCAGTAAGCGAACTAGTCATAACTATCTGTAAATCAATATTATAAAACATTTTTTTAAACCCTAATTTTGTGGATAAAAGACCGTAACTGAGAAATTTAAATTCAACTAGTCCTTCTAAAAAGTGGATAAATTAACCAAACAAAATAAAATTTTAAATTGAGTAATCTTATTTTTTTTATATTCTTGCCAACTCTCATTTTCATTTGAGCAAGTATATCCCATTAGCTTCTTCTTGGTATAAATTATTGAGCAAGGGAACTCGGTCAGTCAATCCTGCAAAAACGCCTTCTTGATCTATAATAAGATCTGGCTTCTCTGTAAAAAACTCTTGATAAACAGCAGCCATATCTGCAAAATCATCGAAGTCTTTTAAAATCCTATTTGACAACTTACTATTCAGATAGGATGCTCCTAGGCTAGCCTCTTTATAATAGGCAATATCATCTCCAAGTACTAAAATCTTTTTTCCCCTAGCTATTTGATGTTTTTCTTGATAGACAATAGCATAAGAATCAAAATTACCAGCGCTATTTTGAAATATAAACCAGCCATATCCTACCAGAGGAATCCCCAAAAAGAATAAAATAACAAAAATTTGCAAGACCCTTTTTTGAGTTAGATAAATAAAAATTTGATTAATAAAATAAGTCAAGGCAGGAAGTAAAATAATCCATTGGTATGGTGTCCTTCGATTAGTCAAAAACACTGAACTGATTGCAAACAAAAGAAAAATAAAAATCAACTGCCGCTGCTTTTGTTGATTGACTGTGATAAGCTTAAACCACAGGCCGACAAAATAGCCTATCAATGCCAAAGCTACTGGTAAGGCAAAAAGCAATCCGGTGTCCTCAATACTAATATGTTGATATACCTCAAGAATACGTGTAGCAAAAAAATATTCAAAAATAAAGTCAGGTAATGCATCTATCCAAAAATAATAAAGACCAACCAATACAATAGGAAGAAAATAGCCCACCAATGCCAAAACAAATTGATTGAAAGTAAACCCACTTACTATTACTCCTGAAACTACCAAGAAAGGTAAAAAAACAACCAGTGGAAAATGGAAACAAGCTGCAATACCACCAAAAACCCCTACCAGCAACACTGAATCAGAGCCTTCTTTCTGTAAAACTGTCTGAGAAAATAATTGTCCTAAAGCAAGTAATATAAAAGTACTCCCCATCAAAGCTGGTGAAAGAGTAAGAAAGTCATAAGAAAGATGAAATAAAACCACCATTATAGCAGCAGGTATGTAGGTGTTTTCTTCAAAAGACTTATATCTAATAAACAATGAATTGATATAAGTTACTTGAAACAAAATCACCAATGCCGCCAAGAGCCTAAGAGCTGTTAAGCTTTTTCCAAAGATTAAATGAATTATCCAATACACTCCAGCAGATAATGGCCCTGTATCATCCACAACATCCTTATACATATGATTCCCATCTGCAAGCCTTTCACCTGCTAACATCCAAATCAGTTCAGGTTGCAACATAGGCACATCTAAAATCCAAAAATATGTCCCACTGAGTATAACCAATATGATTAAAATACCAATCAATCTGAAGGGGTCGTTGATTCTGAAAAATCGTAGCAAAATAGGATTTATATTGAGTGGTGGAACAATCGGAACATACGAAATTAAAGGTTACTCATTTAATTCACTAAATTTGTACCAACTATTATTAATATGGAAAGTAAAAGACAACAAAAATATTCAAAGCTAATCCAGAAAGAGCTTGGAGAAATTTTTCAAAAGGAAGCAAAACCATTGGTAGGTAATGCAATGGTAACAATAGTGAGAGTAATTATGAGTCCCGATTTGAGTGTTGCTAAGATCAATTTAAGTTTGCTCTTAGCCAATAATCAAGAACTTTTTGATAAAATCAATGATCATAAAAAAGAAATCAGAAAGCATCTTGGAAGACGCATTGGAAAAAGTGTGAGAATCATTCCAGAGATTGCTTTCTTTATGGACGAGTCCGCTTCTTATGCACAGCACATGGATAAAATTATTTCATCTTTAGACATCCCAGAAGCCTCCGCAGACGACGAAGAAGAAGATTAATCATCAGAAAATTTAAGACTTTGAATCTTTCCTTTTTCATAGCATCTAGATATTTCCGAAGTAAAAAAAAACGGAATTTCATCACCATCCTATCGCGCATTTCTATGATTGGGGTGGCAGTGGGAACAATGGCTTTGGTGATTGTTCTTTCTGTTTTCAATGGCCTCGAGGATCTAATTAGGAGTTTATATGCATCTTTTGATGCGGAATTGAAAATCGAATCTGTAAAAGGAAAGTCATTTGAAGTCACGGATGATTGGCTTCAACAGATTAGAGATACTGAGGGGGTTGAAATTCTGACAGAAGTCATAGAAGATAATGCTCTTTTCAAATACAAAGATTATCAACATCTTGCTAGACTCAAGGGCGTTTCTGAAAATTACCTGAAGCAGGGTCGTTTTAATGAAGGTTACATTTGGGGGGAATTAGAGCTGGGCACTGAATCGCAACCTAAAGCAATCATTGGAAGAGGGGTTGGTTTTTATTTATCCATGGACTTAGACAATGAATTTGAATTACTTCAGGTTTTCTATCCCAAAGCTCCTAGAAATGCTGGAACTTTAGATCCAAGGCAACTTTATTCAAGAGATGTAATCAAGCCATCGGCATTTTTCAGTATTGAAAAAGAGTTTGATGATAATTACATCATTGCTCCTCTTAATTTTGTTAAGAACCTACTCAATTACGGTCAAAAACGAACTTCAATTGAAATTAAAGTCAAGGAAGGATTCAGCATTTCCTCAGTCAAAAAACGATTGAAAACTGTCCTTGGTGAAGACTTTTCGGTCAAAGACACAGATGAACAACATGCTGGACTTCTACGGACTATTAAAGTTGAAAAGCTTTTTGTCTTTATAACCTTAAGTTTCATTCTTGCTGTCGCTTCTTTCAATATTTTCTTCTCTTTATCTATGATGGCAATCGAAAAGAAAAAAGATACAGCGGTATTAATAGCTATGGGTGCGAAAGCCAAATTGATCAAGAAAATTTATATCAAACAAGGTGCTATTATCGCATTTTCAGGTGCTACAATAGGGTTATTTTTAGGGTTTATCGTTTGTTTAATCCAGGACACTTATGGCATAGTCTCTTTAGGAATCAGCTCTTCTGTAATCGACAATTACCCGGTAAAAATGATTTGGACAGATTTTTTGTGGACTAGTGTCGCAGTAATTACGATCACATTTCTTGCTTCCTATAGACCTGCGGTGATCGCTTCGAAAGTAAAATCGACAGATCTTTAATTCACTTGAAACTACCTTAATCAACTGAAAAAACTGAGTCGATTTAACACAAAATACAGATACTTTTAATCAGCTTTATCCATTAATTTTAATATCTCCTCGATATGTTCTCTCGTGTTTGATAGTCTTGGAACTTTGTTTTGCCCGCCTAGCTTTCCTCTAGATCTCAACCATGATTCAAATATTCCTTCATTTACAAAATGAACTTTTGGAGAAGTTAATGCTAAATCCTTATAACGTTTGGCATCATAATCAGAATTAATTTCTCTCAATGAATCATCCAGTAATTTCACAAAATACTGAGGATCTTCTGGCATTGTCTTGAATTCAATGATCCATTCATGGGCTCCTTTGGACTTTGCCCCATCGAAATATACTGGAGCAGCAGTGAAATTTGTAATGGTAGAATGGGTGTTTTCTGCAGCAACTTGAATGGCCTTTTCTGCATTTTCTACAATAACTTCCTCTCCGAATGCATTGATAAAATGTTTCGTTCTTCCCGAAATTTTAATTCTATATGGAGACGTGTTAGTGAATTTCACTGTATCACCGATTTTGTATCTCCAAAGACCGGCATTTGTAGAAATTAAGATGGCGTAATTTTTTTCCTTTTCAACCTCACAAAGAGGTATCACTTTTGGGTCATCATTTTCCCATTCTTCCATTGGAATGAATTCATAAAATATTCCGTAGTCCAACATCAAAAGCAACTCATCTGAATCCTTCTGATCTTGAATTCCAAAAAAGCCTTCGGAAGCATTGTAAGTTTCCATATAGTGCATTTTCTCTGAAGGAATAAGCTCTTTGAAAAGCGCTCTATAGGGCCCAAATGCCACTGCTCCATGGAAAAATACTTCAAGGTTTGGCCAAATTTCAAGAATATGATTTGCTTTTTTTAACTCTAAAATCTTTTGTAGCAATACAATAGTCCAAGTAGGAACACCAGAGATACTGGTAACATTCTCGTTCATTACTTCTCGCGCCATGCGATCAATCTTTGCTTCCCATTCTCCCATCAATGCCACATTTAACTGTGGCGTTCTAGCCATTTGAACCCAAATAGGTAAATTATGTGTAATCACTGCAGATATATCACCCACTTTACTTGCAAGCTTGGGTGAAATTGGATTGGGGGCCAAGCTTCCACCTATAGTCAATGCCTTTCCAGAAAAAAGCTTGCTCTCTGGATAATTATTAACATAGTGCGAAATCATATCCTTCCCTCCTTTAAAATGGCACTCTTCCAAGGATTCTTGAGAAACAGGTATGTATTTGCTTCTGCTTGCAGTCGTGCCAGATGATTTAGAAAACCACTCAATTTCTGATTTCCAGATGGTATTTTGATGCCCTTCCATAGTTCTTTCTATATAAGGCTTCATTTGTTCATAATCATGAATGGGGACTTGTGCAGCAAAATCTTTGTAATCTTTGATTTTAGAAAAATTATATTTCTTGCCAAATTCTGTTCTCTTAGCGGAATGAATGAGCTCACCCAAAATTTCTTCTTGAACTTCTATTGGGTGTTGCTTAAAGTTATTGATTTGACCTATACGGCTTTTGAAAATCCAGGTCATAAAAGAATTAACTACTTCCATCAATTAAATACTTTACGTTTTAATTCGAAATTCTGACCTAAATAAACTCTTCTTACTTGCTCATCTGCGGCTAGTTCTTCTGCTGTCCCTGCTTTTAGTAATTGACCCTCAAACATCAAGTACGCCCTGTCAGTGATAGAAAGCGTTTCATTCACATTGTGATCTGTAATCAATATCCCAATATTTTTGGTCTTCAATTTGGCAACTATAGTTTGAATTTCCTCCACAGCAATTGGATCTACTCCGGCAAATGGTTCATCTAAAAGAACAAACTTAGGATCCACTGCTAAAGCTCGAGCAATTTCCGTTCTCCTTCTTTCGCCTCCTGAAAGGACCATTCCTAGATTTTTTCGCACATGGGTCAAGGAAAATTCTTCCAACAAACTATCTACTTTTTCTTTTCTTTCAGCTTTTTTCATCTTAGTCATTTCTAAGACAGCCATAATATTTTCTTCAACTGAAAGCTTTCGAAAAACCGAGGCTTCCTGAGCTAAATATCCAATTCCTAATTGTGCTCTTTTGTACATAGGAAGGGAAGTAATATTATTTTCATCTAAAAAAATCTGCCCTTCATTGGGCTGAATCAAGCCAACAATCATATAAAATGAGGTCGTTTTACCTGCTCCATTTGGACCAAGCAAACCAACAATTTCTCCCTGCTTGACCTCTACAGAAATATTATTAACTACTTTTCTTCCCTTATAAATTTTGACCAGATTATCTGCCTTTAAAATCATCATATTTAATCAAATTTTATGTCTTTGACGTAAAGTTGCAAGCTACTATTATTTCTGAAGGTATTCTCTCGAATTTCAAAAGCAAGATCAAATCTCATCTTTTGTTTGAGCATTTTATAAACAATCTCATCTTCATACTTTGTACGATCTGCCATTCCAAAAGCAATGCAAACAGGCTTTGTAACTTGACCATTCTGAACGACATTGAAACGAAGATGTTTCTCTTTCAATATCCGAACATCCTCAGCATATACTTGATTGGCATAAAATATAGGCTCTGGATTTCCTGGACCAAAAGGCGCCATTTGTTTGAGAATATTGTAGAATTTGTAATTAATCTGATCTAATAAAATCTCATCATCAATTTCCAAGACTGGCATCATGTGGACTTCCCTAATTCGGGCACTGACGACTTCCTCAAACTTCTGTTGAAAAGCAGCTACTTTATCCACAGCCATAGTAAGACCTGCTGCATATTTATGACCACCAAATTGCTCTAAAAGCTCACTACATTCACTGATAGCTTCGTAAATATTGAAATCATAGACTGATCTAGCACTTCCTGTGGCTTTATTATTTGATTCTGTGAGGATGATAGTAGGTCGATAGTACTTTTCAATACAGCGCGAAGCGACTATTCCTATGACTCCTTTATGCCAGTCTTCTTTATAAAGCACCGTTGATTTCATTTGGGCCACGGTGTCTTGCTCCTCTATCATTTGCAATGCTTCTCTTGTGATATTTTCATCAAAATTTTTCCTTGCTGCATTCACAGTATCTACGGCTTCTGCCTGCTTCATTGCATCATCCAAATCTTTGGAAATCAACAATTCTACTGAAGCTTTGGCGTGCTCCAACCTTCCAGAAGCATTGATTCTTGGACCGATTTTAAATACAATATCAGAGATTTCAATTTCTTTCTCAATTCTGCTTTTGAGAATCAGTGCCTTGATTCCAGGTCTTGGGTTATTATTTAATCTTTCTAATCCATAAAAAGTCAAAATTCTGTTTTCCCCTGTAATCGGAACAATATCGGCTGCTATACTAATTGCCAACAAATCAAGATAAGAAATAACTTGTGCGAGATCCTTACCTGTTTTTTGGGCATAGCCTTGGATCAACTTAAAACCTACCCCACAACCACTGAGCTCTTTGTATGGATAAGCACAATCATTCCTTTTTGGATCTAAAATCGCAGCAGCTGGAGGAAGTGTATCGCCTGGTGTATGATGATCACAAATAACGAAATCAACTCCGAGTTCTTTTCCCAGATTGACTTTTTCAATTGCTTTAATTCCACAATCCAAAGATATGATTAGCTTAAAATTATTCTCCGCTGCATATCTTACTCCGCGTTCGGAAATCCCGTAACCTTCTTTATATCGATCTGGAATATAAAATTCCAAATGCTTATAAAACTGACTCAAATATCCATAAACTAAGGCCACAGATGTAGTTCCATCTACATCATAATCACCATAGATCAATATTTTCTCCTCCTTAGATATCGCATGAATTAGCCGATCTACAGCCTTGTCCATGTCCTGCATCAAAAATGGATCATGCAGCTTGTCAAGATCAGGTCTAAAATAATCCTTTGCCTTTTGAAAAGTACTCACGCCCCTATTGACCAGCATATTAGCAAGGGTCATGTTCACATTGATCTCACTACTCAAAGCTGTCACATTTTCTTCCTCTGCTTTCTCTCTGATCTTCCAATTGTACACCATAAGGCTAAATTACTAAACAGTCTTGCTTTTTTGATAAACGAAGTGAATAATTTTGCTTTATTCAATGATGGGACAAACAATAACGCTTACTTCCAATCTAAAAAAGGAAGCCTGATAAAGCTTCCTTTTTGCTTATTAAATAAGTCAAATTCGAATTTTTGATATGAATTTTGAAGTATTTGCTTTTATAATCAAAGCTCTAAAATTTGGAAGTGCCATTTGCTTGGAGCACATATCTAAAAGTGTAGTATCCACTTGGAGTGATTCTAGGATCGATTTCGGCAGCAGGTGGATTGCCTTTATAGTAGCTTAAGATTTCAAGTTTGAGATAATTTCCATCCGTACTTTTCACCAAGATCACTCTTCCAGGTATTGGTGTCACTGTAAATGTCGCAGAATTATAATTATACCAACCGCTTCCACTACCTGTTGGGATGGCAAAGGTGTTGTCAGAATCAGTGCTAAAAGTTGCATTTGCTGGAACCTCACTAATTTCTTCGAAAATTCCATTTACTATGGCAGCCTCTACATTTTTTGAACTATTTACTCTGATAGTAGTACCTTTGAAGGCTAAATCCCAGTCTTCAGTCTCAGTTACAAGTTCATTTCTTTCTAAACTGAAATATTGAAAAGGGCGTACCACTACAACCTCACCTGTATTGCGATCAATTTCATCATTTGGTGCGGCTAAATCTTCTACCATTGTGACTTCCAGAGGAGTTGTAGGAACCAAATCATCATTGTCGTCACAAGAAAAGAGCAAAGTGGCAATACTAACTGTAAAGATTAATTTTTGGATAGTTTTCATTTTTATTTTATCTATTTATAAGGTTAAGAATTGGCAATTTGACCCCTAGAAATATTACTCTTCCAGGGTTGTTTGGCTGGGCTGCTGTTATGGTGTTGAGGAGATTAGTCCCTCCAATTTCAAGGAACATCCCATTTTCAAAAGTCTTGGTGGCTGTCATATTATAACTAATCCAGCTAGGAGCATACTCACTTTCATCGTCGAGGATTAGGTTTCCATTGAGATCTGCAAACCCAAATTTTCCTCTGAAAATTGCTCTAAATGCTAAATCAATTCCTGAATGTTTCTCTTGGTAATTGAGTTTCAGATTACCCGAATGTCTACTTCTATTGAAAAGACCTCCATAGTCCGACCGAGTAACTCTGCGGGTTTGATTCTGATCGTTTCGCTTGAAAATTTCCCCGTTTTCTATTTGCTGAATTACTTCTACATCTTTAGTATCCAAAAAAGCATACCCTGCGCTCAAGCGAAGATTCTCTAACAATCGAACTTGTACATCAACTTCCAAGCCTTGCGTAACCACGCTGCTAATGTTGAAATAAGAAAATGCGTTTTGGCCTGTCACCAATTGAGCAATAGGCGCCGTTTCAATCAAGTTATCTATTTCATTTCTGTAAGCATTTAAGGTCACTTGGCTATTGGAGCTTGGTTTCCATCTGAACCCTGTATTCAGCGCCCTTGATGTTTCTGCATCCAACTGACCTATAGAGGATGGATTTATCAAAACTTGAGCAACTAAGCCTTGCTCCTGAAGTTTTGTAATCCCATCTGAGGCCAAATTTGCACCAAACACATAATATCCAGCAGCAGCATTGTTGAAATTCAAAAGCAATTGGCGGAAATCAGGAGCCTTGAAGCCTGCTCCTAAAGAAGCCTGCCAACTGAAGTTTTCTGAAATTTGATATTGTCCTGAGATTTTTGGGCTTAGTCTATTCCCAAATTGGCTATGAAAATCAGCTCTCAGTCCCGAAACAAAATTTACATTTGGTAATGGATCCCAAATATGCTGCAAGAAAATATATCCCGCATCAAAGCGATTCAACTCTTCAAACCTCGTGGCCTCTACAGTTTCAACTGACTGTCCTACACCAAGCGTGATTAAGTTCTTGGAGTTAGCCATAAAATCGGTTTGCAATTCTGTTCGATGGAAAAATTGATCGAACTCTTGAAATTCGAAGATTTCCCCACTAGTTCTAAAGTTTGATTCAGACCTTGTCGAAAACCAAGAACTCATTCCTCTCAGCGTAAATGTCCAATCAGCATTTGGCTTGAAGCGAAGGGTAGGATTGAAATTTATATCGCCTCTTTGGTTGTCTAAGTCTAGTAATTCTGTTTCAGTACTTCCAGTTGTTTGGAGTATTCCATATGAGTTTTCTAGATACCCTCTCCCAAACAAATTGAAACTGAGTTTGTCAGAGATCATCCCTGAAACTTTGACCTGTGCAGTAGATGCTTTATAGGGATTTTGGGTTTGACCAATAACTTCCGGAGTAAGGTCAAATCCATCTGATTGAAGATGATCAATGAAAATCTGAGCATTTAATTTATCTTTTCCTATTCCCAGTTCGAAATATGGATTCCAAGTATTGAAAGAACGGTGTCGGAGACCAAGATTCAAGTCAGACTTATCTTGATATGATTTGGTGATGATATTGATCACACCACCCATTGCTTCACTGCCGTAAATTGCGCTCGATGGACCTCTCAAGATTTCTATCCTTTCAATATTAGAAACGGATATACGATCTAAATCAAAAGTGCCTGCAGTACGACCAATCATTGGCTCACCATCCAAAAGAATCAAAATATAATCTGAATCTAAACCTTGCATTTGTAAGCCAGATCCATGATTGGAGGTAATTTGAAGACCTGTTTGCTCACGCAAAACTTCCGATAATCTTACTCCACCAGTATTCTGAATTTGTATTGTATTCAAAACTGTTACAGGCATGGGCAATTGTTCAACACTCCTTTCGGTACGAGTAGCAGAGACTACTACTTCTTGAAGGTTTCCGCTCTTTTCTAGAAGAATGATAGCCTTTTTACTTTCCCATTCCTCCCAAGTCAATTGTAAACTTTCGTAGCCCAATGCAAAGACAATTATCTTATCTGCTGTTTGATCCAAAGACACCACTCCTTTCTCATCCACTAAGAGCACTTTCTCACCTTCTATTTTGACTAAAGCATGAGGAATAGGTTTGCCATATGAATCCACGATTTTCTTTTCCTCTTGGAGACTAAAGCCAAAGGATAGCTCACTAAAAAGGAAAAAAATAAGAAGGCTAATTTTATTTAGATTAAATCTAATCATAAACTTAAATTTTTTTGCAGGAAGTATTCTCCCTGCAAGATGAATTTACAAACTATCTACCAATGCTTTCCATGCAGGTAATTGGGGCAAACCAGGTTTTCTCAATCCAAAAAACTGGGCAATCATTTCCCCATCTTCATCGAATAATTCCAAAGAAGAGACCAATCCATCTTCTGTATGCTTATGAACAACAAATGCTTGTGATATCAATTTTTCATTTAAATGCATATTGAATTGTGGATCTAAAACATTGAACCAATCTCCCATTTGCCGGACAGTTTTTACTTTTCCTTGATGGATTTGAATGTTTCCTTTATTCCCAGCAAAAATCATAATTGGCAACTGAGAAGCTGAGGCAGTTTCCACGATTTTACGTGCGGAAAGTCGATCCACTTCGCGTGCCCATCGATCATCAACCCATTTCACCGCATCTAGTCTGTGTACATTATGCTTTCTAAGCATCCCAAAAAAATCATGGGTATCTTTCATATTTTCCCAATCATTGGTAAATGCTTCCATGTCAATTTTCTTAGCATATTCAGGCTTGGCAAAATCCTCAACTTGCAAGTTTTGATCCTGATTTTTGGAGCGGTAAGTTGTCACTAGATGATTGTAAACATCAATCTTTGAGTCATCCTGAAGATAAACCTTCAAAATCGCGGTTCCTGATTTATCAAAAAACTGAAGACTTCGTATTTTGCCTCTTGGAGTCTCATTTTCAACTGCAAATCCAAATTTCCAGGCTGAAAAGAATATTCTCTGCTCAATTGGTCCAATTACAGTTGCAATTTGATGTGGTGCATTTCCATCGATGGTAATTTTTTGAAAATTGCCTTTATGTTCTAACACGCAGCCATTACTCCTGCAAAGTGACATGACTTTACCCAGCTTTTTGAAATCCAGCAAAATATCAGACCAATTTGATTTCAAGGCAGTTACTGTTTCACCAATTTGCGAAGCTAAAAGCTCGGCTTCAGATACTCCAAGCTGAATTGCGGCGTCTCTAATTCTTAAATTTGGTTGCTCAACTTTCAGTTTTTCCCAAGCCAATTTGAGCGGACTTGTTTGATTCAAAATTGTAGTTTCCATATGTTTATTGTACTTGTGATATGCTATAATTTATATGATGTATAGGAAGGCTATGAACCAAAAGTCCTGGGCCATCATTGAACTTTCTAACTTGAATAGGATAGCCAAATAAAAACTCTAGATTATGGCTGTTGAAAACTTTGGAGACATGGCCTTGGAAGGAGATATTTCCATTTTTCATCATGATCACTTCATCAGCATAATTTCCTACTAAACTTAAATCATGCAATACCGATAGAATGCCAATATTTCTAGTTTTTAGCTCATTGAGAAGGCCCAAAACCAAATGTTGCAAAGAAATATCCATACTAGAAATAGGTTCATCCAAAAGTAAAAATCTTGGGAAAGCCTGTTTTTTCCAGATTTGAATCAATACCCTTGCTAATTGCACACGCTGTTTTTCTCCTCCTGAAAGGAGGTTATATGACCTATCTCTCAAGTGCCAAATTTGGAGTTTTTCCATTACCTCAATGATCTCTTTTTGATCGAATTCTTGAGGTGCATTAAGGGTTCCTAATTCTACTACTTCCCAAGCCGAGAAAGGAAAAGAAACGGAACTGTGCTGTGGCATTACTGCACGGATTCTCGACAATTGTTGACTCGAAAATGACTTAATGGGTTTTCCGTTATAAAGAACTTCACCTCTACTGCAAGAAATGTCTCCGGATAGAATCTTAAAGAGCGTTGACTTTCCCGCTCCATTTGGACCAATAATAACTGTGAATTTGCCAGGCTCAAGTTTGACATTTACATCTCCTATGATCGGAGTATCTGTAATACAGAAATGAATATTTTTCCCTTGTAGCATTTTAGTGTTTTACTTTTTTGAAATTGACGATTAGATAGATAAAAAATGGAGCTCCTAGCAAAGCAGTAATGATCCCAATTGGCAATTCCGCAGGCTGAACCAAATTTCTTGCTAGTAAATCAGCTGAAGAAAGGAGAATGGACCCTAGAAGAAATGATCCCGGCAAAACCAAACGATGATCTGCACCAAAACCAAGTCGGATAAGGTGTGGAACCACCAAGCCTACAAAACCAATAGTTCCACTCAAAGACACCGCTGTCCCTACAATCAATGCAGATGAAAGGAACAACACATATTTCACATGTTGAACATTCACACCCATATGATATGCCTCTCGCTCGCCCAATGCCATCGCATTGAGTTGTGGAAATAGTCTGATTATAAAGCCTATTCCTGGAAGGATCAAAGCCGCAGCAATTCCGAGTTTTGACCAATTACTACCTCCAAGATCTCCTAAACTCCAAAAAGTAAAATTTCTCAATGCCGCATCATCCGCATAAAACAAAACCAATCCAATCAAAGCACCCATTAGCGCATTGATAGCTACCCCTGCCAAAATCAATACAGAAATATCTGTTTTACCTGAATGACTTGAAATGTTATAAACTAAAAATGTGACAAGCAATCCGCCTAAAAATGCAAAGAGGGGCAAACCAATTAAGGAAAATAAAGGTGAAAGACTTGTCAAACCAGCACCGAAAACAATAAAAACAACTGCAAAAAATGCGCCCCCAGAACTCACACCTATCAAACCAGGTTCTACAATCGGATTTCTGAACAGTCCTTGTAAAGCAGCGCCAGCAAGTCCTAGTCCTCCACCTATCAAGATCCCCATCAAAATCCTTGGGAACCTGATGGTCATTAAAACTTGCGATTGAGGTTCAGTAAAATACCCCCACGATAGCCCCAGTTTGCTCGAAAGCACACCTAAAACAGATTCAAAGGGAATCTGATATGCTCCTAGCGATGCAGATAATAAAATAAGTCCCACCAAAAGCAAACTCAAAAACAGCAACACTGTATTTTGAATTCGGTGCTTTTCTCTAGGAATACTTGCTTGCAAAGTTTTGATCATGGATAAACAGATTTTGCGATTTCTAAAGCTACTTCTGCTACTCTAGGACCAAAACCAGAGAGTAATAATCCATCAAAAGCTAAGATTTGCCCATTTTGGAAGGCATGAGTCTGTTCAATCCCTCTTATCTTCGTCAAGCCTTCTTCTCCGCCCAACGTTGCCAAACCTGAGTCAAACATTAAAATATAATCAGGATTGAACTTCGCTAATGCTTCAGGAGTCAATGGAATAAAGTCTTTGAAACCTAAAACTGGAGATTGCAAACCTGAAAGCTGAATAATAGAAGAGGCGAAAGTATCATCTCCCCCTACAAAAACCATATCTTCTCCCCTAGCCATGATGAACAGCATTGTTGGCTTTTCAACCACTTCCTGCTTTTCTAAAAATTGCGCTAACTCTAAAAGCTCGTTTTTTACTTCCTCTTGAATCAATTTACCTTTTTCTGTTACACCTAAATAATTAGCCAAATCTGAGATCAAGCTAAAAGCGCCTTTTACTGAAGTCGGCTTTTCAAAGAACTTCACCTCAATCCCTGTAGCCTTGAGTTGGGCAACTACATCCGCTGATAAATAATCTGTCTCAGCCAAAATCACATCTGGGTTCATGGATAAAATTCCTTCTGATTTGATTTGATTTCGATAACCTATAGAAGGGAGTTCTTTCATTTTAGTCGGATAGGTAGAAGTGATGTCAGTTGCAACGATTAAATCGCCAAGACCTAATTCTGATACGATCTCCGTGATTGTTCCACCAGCAGTGATGATGCGTTTTTCAGATTTTATTTCGGATTCCTTTGGAGATGAACAAGCACCTAAAAGGAATAGATACAAAAAGAAGTTAGATTTCATTTATTAAGACTAATTTTAAATAACATGACAAATATCATTCTATTTAGATTAAATCCAAATAAATATTGATTGATTTTTTCTATGATTTTTATAAAAGTTTTAAATGTATTATTGCGGTCTAAGTTGGGCTAAGATTAATTGAAAGAAAATCATAAAGACCAATTCCAAAAAAGATAAAATTAACTCGAGTACATTTCTAAGATGATTTTTAGGAACTTTTTTGCAAAAATTCACGCAAACATTTACATATTTGATTGAATTAGAAATGATAGAAGTAAACGAGAGTTCATTCTCCCGCTAGGGATAAATAATTTCAAATAGTAAAACTCAAAAAATTCAAATCATAATGTCTCTTTTCCCATCCAAATCCCGACTTGCACACATCGTTTTTGAGCATGATGATGAGGCATCTAAAAACTTCGATTTGATCATTTTAGTGATGATCATGGCAAGTTTAGTCGTTGTGATTTTAGATTCCGAACCTAGTTTGTATGCCAAATACCACAATGAATTCTTGATATTAGAATGGATCCTAACTGGTTTATTTACTGTAGAATATATTGGGAGAATTTGGCTGAGTAAGAAAAAACTTGGATATATTTTTAGCTTCTATGGGATCGTAGATCTTCTTGCCATTATCCCTTCATATTTGAGTCTATTCCTTGTTGGAACACAATTTTTTGTCGTGATTAGAGCTCTCAGATTTCTGAGAGTGGTAAGGATTCTAAAACTTGGCCGATACATGAAAGAGGCCGAAGTTTTGAAAACTGCTCTCAAATCTAGCCGACCAAAAATCCAACTCTTCTTAGGAACTGTATTAACCATTGTATTGATCACAGGTACATTGATGTTTATAGTAGAAGGCCCCGAAAACGGGTTTACCAGTATCGCCATGTCGATGTATTGGGCTATCGTGACCTTGACAACTGTTGGGTTTGGCGATATCACACCGATTACTCCACTTGGTAAATTATTAGCCTCTGTCATCATGCTTCTTGGCTATGCCATCATCGCAGTTCCAACAGGAATCGTCACCTCAGAATTAACCATGGCAAGTAGTCAAGCTCTCAAAAAAGAAAGAAAAACTTGCCGAGTTTGTAAAACTGCAAATCAAGACATCGATTCTATCTTCTGCAAATCTTGTGGAGAACGATTCTAAAAAATAGCTGATCTCATTCTTCTCTTTCTATTTCAAAAAGCCCCATCTTACTCATGAAATCCCAAATACCAATTCCTAAAGTGACTGAGATATTTAAGGAATGCTTGGTGCCAAGTTGTGGGATTTCTAAGAGGTGATCTGATGCCATGATTACTTCTTCTTCCACTCCAAAAACTTCATTTCCAAAAATCAGGGCGTATTTTTTACCTTCTTGAGGCTGAAATTCCTGCAACATCACACTTTTGTCCACCTGCTCAAAAGCACAAATCTCAAATCCATTTTGCTTCAGTTCTTCAATTGCTTCGAGCGTGCTGCTTTTGTATTCCCAAGCGACAGAATCCGTCGCTCCCAAGGCTGTCTTCTGAATGTCTCGGTGAGGTGGTGTTCCTGTAATCCCACAGAGGTAAATTTTCTCAATCAAAAAAGCATCAGCAGTTCTAAAAGACGACCCCACATTATTCAAACTCCGAATATTATCCAAGACAATCACAAGAGGGCTTTTTTTCACTTCCTTAAACTCCTCAACCGAAAGTCGATTGAGTTCTTCCATGCTTAATTTTTTCATTGAGTTTTGATTACCTTCCTTTATATTTTAATTTCAAGCTTTCAAGCAGATTCAAAATTAGCATAAAGATTTAATAAAGGGACAATATGGCCAAAGCGAAGGTAGCAGAAGTAAAAGAAACACCCTTGATGAAGCAGTACAATGCCATCAAAGCAAAGCACCCTGGTGCTTTATTACTATTTAGAGTAGGGGACTTTTACGAGACTTTTGGAGAAGATGCGATCAAAGCTAGCAAGGTCTTGGATATCGTATTGACCAAGCGTGCAAATGGAGCTGCATCACATATTGAATTGGCTGGATTTCCACATCATTCTCTCGACAGCTACTTACCAAAACTCGTCAGGGCTGGTAATCGCGTGGCTATCTGCGACCAACTCGAAGATCCGAAAGAAGTCAAAGGTATCGTCAAGCGAGGCGTAACCGAACTTGTGACTCCAGGGCTATCTTTTAATGACAATGTCCTTGACAAAAGAAGAAACAACTATTTGGCTTCAATTTATTTTGGAAAGGACACCTTGGGAATCGCCTTTTTAGATCTTTCTACCGGTGAATTTATGTGCGCCGAAGGGTCTCAGTCTTATATCGAAAAACTCCTTCAGAGCTTTAGCCCTTCAGAAGTCATCTATTCGAAAACAGCAAAATCTAGAGCTGCAGAAATTCTGAAGGACAATTTCTCAACTTTTCACTGTGAGGATTGGGTATATCAATTTGACTATACTTACGAAAAACTCACCAACCATTTTGCCACGAATAACCTCAAAGGTTTTGGAATTGAAAACTTGGAGCATGGAATCATTGCGGCTGGCGCTGTTTTATTTTATCTGGAAGAAACAGAACATAAAGAAGTCAAGCACATTGCAGCGATATCACGTATAGCAGAAGAAAGGTACGTTTGGTTAGATAAATTCACCATCCGCAACCTTGAATTGGTCTATCCTCAACAAGACGGGGGAATTCCTTTAATTTCTATTTTGGATCATACCGTCACTCCGATGGGGTCAAGAATGATGAAAAAATGGATGGTCCTTCCATTGAAAGAAAAAGAACCGATTGAAGAGCGCTTGAAAGTCGTAGAATACTTTTTTTCTAAAAGAGAACTTGCTGATGATATTCATAATCACCTCAAGCAAATTGGTGATTTGGAAAGATTGATATCCAAAGTGGCTGTTGGAAGAATCAACCCACGGGAAATGAACCAACTCAAAAAAGCACTCAAAAACACCTTGCCGATCAAGGAAATATTGAGAAAATCAAGCAATGCTTCACTAAAAAAGCTAGCAGATCAAATCAATCCTTGCGAATTCTTACTCGAAAAAATCGAGAAAGAACTTCAAGAAGATGCGCCTATGCTTACCCATCAAGGTAATATCATCAAAGATGGTGTTGATTCTGAATTAGATGAATATAGAGGGCTTGCTAATACTGGCAAAGACTACCTAGTTCAACTGCAACATCGAGAAATTCAAAGAACAGGCATTTCATCATTAAAAATCGCATTCAACAAAGTATTTGGCTATTATCTAGAGGTCACCAATGCCCATAAGGACAAGGTGCCTGAGGAGTGGATTAGGAAGCAGACTTTGGTAAATGCAGAACGTTATATCACTCCCGAACTCAAGGATTACGAAGAAAAAATCCTGAATGCTGAGGAAAGAATGATTACCATTGAACAAAAATATTTCTTGGCACTTGTTCAAGATGCTTCTGAATTTGTCACCCAAATACAGCAAAATGCAAGAGTTTTAGCAACTGTGGACAGCTTACTTTCTTTTGCATCTGTGGCCAAAAGCAACAACTATTGTAAGCCTAAGATTTCTGATACTGATTCCCTAGAAATCAAAGATGGAAGACATCCCGTGATCGAAAAGCAGTTGCCTATTGGTGAAGACTATGTTCCAAATGATATTTACTTGGACAATGATTCCCAGCAGATTATCATTATCACAGGACCAAACATGGCTGGTAAATCTGCTTTGCTTAGACAGACTGCCTTGATCGTTTTGATGGCTCAGATGGGAAGCTTTGTTCCAGCGTCCTATGCTAGAATTGGCATCATAGATAAAGTATTCACAAGAGTAGGTGCTTCAGACAATTTAGCCAAGGGCGAGTCAACTTTTATGGTGGAAATGACTGAGACTGCAAGTATATTGAATAATCTCTCTGATAGAAGCCTTGTCCTAATGGACGAGATTGGAAGAGGCACATCTACTTATGATGGAATTTCTATTGCCTGGTCAATTGTAGAATTTCTCCATAATCACCCCAAATCACGAGCAAAGACCTTATTTGCGACACATTATCATGAATTAAATCAATTGGCAGAAGATTTTCCCAAAATCAAAAACTTCAATGTTTCTGTAAAAGAGGTTGGCAACAAAGTGATTTTTATGCGAAAATTGAAAGAAGGTGGCAGCGAACATAGTTTTGGTATTCATGTAGCGCAAATGGCAGGAATGCCAAATCCCGTAGTCTTAAGAGCCTCTGAGATCATGGTTCACCTGGAAAAAGACAAAGATCTTCATGAACAAAAAGAAAAGATGAAGGATATGCCTAAAAACAATTTTCAACTTTCCTTGTTCGAAATAGACCCTAAATACAAAGAGGCAAAAGAGATGTTAGACGCCATTGATATCAATACTATCTCGCCTGTAGAAGCCCTTTTAAAACTAAATGAAATCAAGAAAAAACTTGCGAATTAATTGTTTTATGATGGATTAGTAATTAGATTCGTAAGTTTTAAACTAAGTTATATTTATCAGATGGATGGATTTTTAAGAGATAAATTGAGAAAACAAAATTCGTTTTCTGATTTTTTTATTGAATGGAAAGAAAGAGAGTTTGACCTAGAAAATGTAGATGAGGACAAACTCCTCAAAGATCTTGAAGTAATCAGTCAAAATATGGGGATGAAGGAAGGCATCATCATTGGCTGCATTGATTATCGGGATTTGAGTTTAGCTTTTTTCACGGATAATGTGGAAGATATCATGGGCTACCCCAGTTCTTTTTTTAGGAAAAAAGGTATGGAGGCAGTTCTTACCATGTTGCACCCAGATGATGTTCCTGAGTTGGCTAAATTTCAAAAGATTGTTTTTGATCTTTTGCAAGAACTCACTAGAGAAGAAATGGATACTTTCCAGTTTTCATACACCGTTCGTTGGGTTCATTTCAAAACGAAAGAAGTGAAATGGTTTGCTTGCAAAGTTCGTCCATACTTGATTGATAAAAACAAGAATGTGGTTTTTGACTTACACATTGTAGTTCTTTTGGCTAATCCTCCACAGGTAAGCAACTTTGACTGGAGCTATTCTTATACTTCAAAGAATGGTGATAAAATCCACGCTTCAAAAAGAGATCCTGCTTCTATCAATTTCAAATTAACTAAGAAGGAAAAAACTATTGCCAATATGATCCTAGATGGTTTTAATTCTCAAGAAATTGCTGATGAACTGCATATAGCCAAAAATACGGTAAATACACATCGAAAAAATATATTGAAAAAGCTCAATGCAAAAAACACAGTAGAATTGATGAAAATACTACTTGCCACGCGAATGAATTAATATACTGATTATCAATATTAGAGGAGAAATCTTCACAAATAAATGATTTTTTTTGGGTTTGACTTTTGCAAATAAAGAAAACTGATATACCTTTGCACACACAAAAGACGGATACACATGGTTGATGTCAGAAAAAGCGAGAGTAGCTCAGCTGGTAGAGCACGACCTTGCCAAGGTCGGGGTCGCGAGTTCGAATCTCGTCTCTCGCTCAAAAAGCCCTTGAAGAAGGGCTTTGTCGTTTACAAGTAGCTAGATTCTTCTAGTGAAGCCGGGATGGTGGAATTGGTAGACACGCAAGACTTAAAATCTTGTGGCTTCACGGCCGTGCGGGTTCGATTCCCGCTCCTGGTACATAAACCTCGTAGAAATACGGGGTTTTTTGTTTTTAAAAATAATTAAGAAAATTTGTTTAAAACTTGGCTCAAAATTGATTTTTTTAGTGTTTTTTATATTTAAGTAAATTAAAAATGCTCAGTATCAAAGTAAAAAGCCAAAGTAGCGACTCCCTTTTTAGATCTAAAAAAATTAAAGGAATAAAAAATAAGTAACTACTCAGGTTGTAAATTAGCTATATGATTTAGATTTTCTAAGATATTTCCCGAACGTTTGATCAGGGTATCCACGACGGATCTTATAACACTGAAGTTTTCAGCTCCATTGTTGGATTTGAACTGTCCTGATATTTTTTGTTTCACCTTGATGTTGCGTATGGCTCTTTCAGAGGCATTGTTATCCGGTGGTACTTTTTGGTGATAGAGAAAAGTAAAAAGTGACTTTCTGTATTTCAGGAGTCTTTTTTGTAGGGATACTGCTTCTTTATGTTTTGACTCTACAGGTTGGGCGAGTAGGTTATCCATCTTCTCTTCAATGGAAGCAATACTCCTGCTATTCTCTGGATCTGGTAGTTTTTTGAGTTTTCTCTTCAGTGAGATAGCTTCCCTGAACAGGGCCCTAAGGCTGTCAGCCCATTTAGATTTATAGCGTTCAACAATGTAGTTGAGCTCCCTAAGCAGATGTGCACAACAGAGCTGGTGCAGGTTTTCCGAATAGTTGAAGTATGCCCTCCATGCATCGTGGCACAATACTGCCTTTCCGAACCCATCGGGAAAATGTGTATTCATCGCCTTAAGTCCACGTGATTCAGATATAGCTAACAGGGTGAGTTCCTCGGTCTGATAAGTCCAGACCCACTGTTTGTTTCCATCCACTTTAGCCCCAGTCTCGTCAGCTCCTATCACAGGACTTTTAGAGACTGCCGTCTTTATCTTTGCATATATTGGTGCAGACTTGCGGGCAAACCTACCGATAATGTTATCGATACTCCCCTCGCTGAGATTAATACCGAAGCAGTCCCTGAGAAGTTCTTTCATCCTTCTATAGGGAACATACTGTCTGGCATGCAGATAACCGACAATGGTTTCAACACCGCTCCCGTACTGTATGGGGGCATTGATATTGTCAGGGAATGACCCACTGATCTTTTCTCCACAGGAACAGTTTTTGGAAAAGATTCTATGCTCGGTACATACCACTTTAATCACAGGAAGATCCAGGACCTGTCTTTTGGAGGACAGTTCTGCTGGAACCGCCGACAGATCACCACCACAGCAGGTACAGAATAAAGGGATGTGGTTTTCTATTATGTCCGGGGAGGATGTCATTTCAAGGGTATGGCCTTTGTGTCCAGGCTGACCGCCGGTTTTGCGCCCTGTATCCTGACGGAGACTCTGATTTTTTTTGGGGCGGTTCTCGTCTTTTGAAGGGGGAACCGAGCTGTTGCGGCTGTTTTTTGGATTACGGTAACGGGCAAGCTCATTTTCCAAATCGGATACCCTAGATTTTAAAGACTTGACCTGCTCCATAAGCTGGAGGTTCATCTTGATCAGTTCCTGAATAAGCGTATCCCTGTGGTCCAATATACTATAGAAATGTTTCCTGAATATCAGCACATAATCCCATGAATACCAATAATCCACGCTGTTTTTCCCCACAAAAAAATGTGGATAAACCAACTTTAAAGCTGATTTTCGTACATTCACATACAAATACGCATCAATACACCACAGAGGGCAACAAGACTCCAAATACTTGAATATCGGTCAGTAAATAATGTACCTGAGTAGTTACAAAAATAATAGATATAAATATTTTTTTTCGCTCAGAATTGGATAATGTAACCAAGCTGAAACCAAAATAATATGCGGCGTAAATGGAATATTTAAAATTAATGTATTTAATAAATGAAAAATTACAATGAAAAGTAAATACAAATTCCATGTCTTTTTTGAATAGAATAAAAAGGCAAACCCTAATAACTCAAGAAAAACACCTGAATAATCCATAATTTCATAAACTAGGGGGTGAAGATCTAAAAAATTATTAGCGAGAAGCTGATCCCTACCAACTAAAAAATATCCTGAATATAACCATGACAAAACCCCACTTGTTGATAAATCAAAGTCCACCCAAACAAAAGACTTTTCAAGACCCGCTGTAAAATAGGCAAATACAATAAAAATTGCCATTATTGATGTCACTATAGAATCTAACCCTATTTTTTTATCTTTCTTAAATGCTAGGCTTGATCCTGAATTAGTAAAACTTAGATATAAAAAAAATAATGGGAATAACAATAAATGGTCAATTTTACCTAAACTAAACTGGAAGCCATAATTAAAAATAAGTAGAAGAGCTAGTAATCTTAAACAAACTCTAGAATATACACCAATAGTTATCAATATTAAAAAAATAACAATAATAATATCTGTTAATATAAAATACCAATTTGGTAAAAATCCATTAAATAGATTTGTAAAGTTGAAATAATCTGGCCGAAAGAAAGTGTTAGGTAAGAAACCAATCCATGAGAATTTTGGTAAAAAGTATAAAAGTGTGAAAAGCGAAGAAAAAATTCTGATATATGGGAAATACTTAGATTCAATCTTCGTATTGTTTTCTAATCTTTCAAATAATTTTTCAAAATAATAATCAAGCAATAAAAATATTCTTTTCATCTACTATAATTTTAGAGATAACTCTTTTCGATTGTAAATCAAATTTTATAATAATTCTGCTAATTATTAATTGATTTTCATAGATCCCAGCATCCTCAAGTCGTCGCTTTAAAAAAATAAAAGCTCTATCTCTATCTTTTATGGAAAATCGATTGGACTTAATTAATGGAAGAAAACCTTTTACAATTAGACTCCTATCGTAAGAAACTGTGCCAAAATCAGTTTGAAAAAAGTACATTAAATAATGACTTGGTATTTCAGGAAACACAGTCTTCAAATCTATTTGCTCTCTATTAATCGTTAACAATTCGGTAATTTCATACTCCACAAAATTTTCAGATTGTTTATGAAAAACACTCGAACCCACGGGCATAACTAATGAAGGATAAATTTCAAAAGCGGGAAATTTTATCTTGAATAAATATGGACCCCATAAAAAAAACAGAATACAAACAAATAGTTTAATATGAATTAGTTTACCTTTCAATCTCAGCTACTTTTTAATTGCCTAACTAGAAAAATTTAACCCTAAGATAGAAAAATATTGAATTAACAACCTAAAATTACTTTTATAAAGTAGTGTGTTTTTTTAATTTCTATTAGTTTTAAGTAAAATACTCTTTAAATATCTATACATACATTCAATTATCATCAATCTAAATCTTCCAGCACCTTAACCCTCCCAGTCTCTACATCGTAAATTGCGCCTACAATACGAAGTTTTTTTGCCCCAATTAACTTATTAACTAAGGGGACTTTATTTTTCAATTCATGAATACCATGTAGGACATTTGCTTCGATAGCTTTTTCATAAAAATCAACTGTTCCTCTCTGAAGAACTTGTTCCTCTTCCTCAGCATCTATGAAATCAATAATCTTTTGGATATAATCTGAGTAATGATGTGAGGGCTCATGTTCATGTTCCACAAAAGCGCCTATAGCTCCGCATTTGGTATGTCCAAGAATAATCACTAACGGAACTTCTAAATGCTCAATAGCATACTCAACACTACCGATTTCATAATCCGCCACAATATTTCCTGCATTACGGATCACAAACAAGTCCCCTAAACCTTGATCAAAAATCAATTCTGGTGGCACTCTCGAATCTGAGCAACTCACTACTGCCGCTACAGGATGTTGCCCTTGCGAAAGATCTCTCAACCTGTCAAGAGTCTGATCTGGATGGATCGGATGGTCCTCTGAAAATCTTTCGTTTCCTTCCAAGAGCACATTTAGCAAATTCTCTTTGGGTACATTTTCAAGGTGTTGATCACTCTGCTCAGATTTACAAGAAAATGTAATAAGTATTGGGATAATGACATATATAAAGCTTCGCATACTCATCTTTTTTGAAGTAGCAAATCTCTACATACTAGTAGAGAAGTATAGTGATATTAATCACTCAGTATAGTGATATTAATCACTCAGGAAAATTTTGAAGAAAGAAATTAAAAGACTATTTACCATACTTCAGCACAATCGCCAATTGTCCTGCATGATAGGCAGTATGGGTTGTAATTCTACCTAAGGATTCAGCTTTGGTTTTTTCTCCAAACTCTTGGGTTTTGATGACCGTATCCCAATCAGTCTGACTATTGATGGCTCTTTCGAGTTGGTCTCCTGCTTCTTTTACTAGGCCCAAAAGAGACTCCAAGTCCGTCCATTCTCCTGTGTCTTTACCAGCCTTTAGGGTTTTTGCATCCACTTTCACCTCCATATTGCAAAAGACATTTTTGGCAAAGAGCAACTCGACTTCAGCGATATGTCGGATCAGAAATCCTGCGGAATTTGGACTGTTCCCAAGCTTTTTGGTGAGGTCTTCAGATTTAATATTTACCAATTGATTAGTTAGCCTTGTACGGCCTTCTTTCCAGAGTTCGATTAACATTTTCATGATTTTTTTTGACAAAGTAGAAAATCAAATTCATATGAAATATGATATCTATCATTGAAAACTAAATTAAGGATCAGCAAGGTTTTGGAAATTTTGAAAAAATCTAATATGTTAGTTTCATGATAAAAATTTTTAACAAAACACACTTGTTCCTTTTCATTTTAGTCTTGGGGAACAATTTACTTCCATTGCCCAAAAAAGGAAAATCGTCCAATTAAACGATCACTTTTTTCCAGTCGAAGACGGAGGAGGCGAGCATCTTTACAATAGCGTCACAAGCTTTGGGATTGAAAAAGAGCTAAATGAAAAGATTTACACCTTGGACAATCAACTGGTAAAGGCTATTAAATCTACTTTTGAAGATGAAGCAAGAGAAATATTGCTTTGGAAGCAAGAACAAAAACTAAATTCAAATGGAGAGCTTGAATTCACAAAATTGAGTTTTACTAATGCTGATACAGCTTTCACTAAAATCCTTGTCGACGACAATCTTATTTTGAATTTGGCTTGTCTTTACAACAATTGTCACGGCATATTTTTGATTATTATGTAAAAAGAACAATACAAATCTCCTTCCTCAAACTGGACAATTAGAATTAATTCTAAAAAAAGAATAAACTTCACTGGATATTTTAGAATATAAATTATATTATTTCAAGAATATTCAAAAAATTAAAAATTTTTAAACTAATTTCTTGCTTCTTTCTTTAAAACATAGTCTAAATGACTTTTCATTTAAATAAAAAACTATGTTTAAAAAATTAAAGTTTATTTTAACCTCTACTCTATTGATAGCATGTTTTGCATTGTTAAGTTCGGAATCCGTGATGGCAGATTGTAATCCAGGCCATTATTCAACAGGAAATCAAGATTTTGGCGGCCCTAATGGTAAATGGGAGTTAGTTTGCGATGAAGCACATGATGCAGTTTGTTGTGTTTCTCATCCTGATGAGGAGGAGGAAGAAACCTTAAATTAAATCTTTGGGTCAGATAATTTTAATCTGACCCAATTTCTTATTTTAATTTATTATGTTAAGATCTTTGAGTACTATTATTGTAATTGTCTTTTTATTTTCTTGCTCAACAAAAAACACAGAAGTAAATCAAGACGGAATTAAGAGAATTTCTATGGGAACTGAATTCTCAAATACGATTGATTATTTTTCTGATACATCATTTATACCTTTGGAATTCTGTGAAGACTGTATTGTAGGCGACATTCACAAAATATTAAAAGTAAAGGATGGATTTGTTATTTCTGATAAAAACATTTCAAATCAAGTTTTTAAATTCAGCGATAATGGAGTATTCCAATTCAAAATTGGTGATAAAGGAGATGGGTTAGGCAATTATTTATTGCCATTTGATATCAGTTTAATTCCTTCTACAGATCAGATTGCGATTTTAGATCAAAATCAAAGAAAAATTATTTTTTATTCATTAGAAGACGGTAGTTTTCTTAGAGAGTTACCTATCAATTTCCAAGCAAAATCAATCCAGTTTCTTTCTCCTAATACTGTTGCTGTTCATTTTGACGGTAAATTTTCTGGAAATGAAAAGGATTATTTAGGTGGAATCCTTGATTTAAAAAAAGGTGAATTTATTTATCTAGGAGTTAATGATTTCTCTAAGACAGATCAAAATAAAACTGCCGGAGATTTTTATTTTTCAGGTCATGAACTCATTTTTTCGAAGTCTTTAAATGATACTATTTATAGTGTTTTTGAAAAAAAAATCACTCCTAAATATTTTATTGATTTTGGGGAGAAAAAAGTTTCGGACGAGATAAAAATACTTCCTTTGATGGATATGCGAATGCGTATGATGCAAGAATTACCTCATTATCATAACGGTAATTTTATTGAAAATGATAATTTTTTGTTTTTCTTGTGGTGGGGAAAAGATGAATTTGAAAATCTTGCATTTTATAATAAAGCGAATGATAAGCTTGACCTTATAAAGGGGCGTGATCAAATAATTAAGAGACCTTTTTTTATGGATAATCAATATCTTTATTCTTTTCTCACAAACTCAGATTATGAAAGCTTAAACACCGAGCCTTTTTTTGGATTATCTCAAAATCAAGTCATTTTAAAAGTTGAACTTAAATGATCAAGGTGAAATTTTATTACAGGATTCTTTGAAATCATAAACGTAGCTAAATATTCTAATTCAACTGGTGACAATAGTTTCCTAATTCATGATAGGTGTACTTGTAGAAAAACACAAACTAATGAATATGATAGATTTTATCCACCATTTCCCAAACTAGAAAAGCTACTGACATTCATTAGAATTTAAATCAAATTATTTTTTTTTATCAAGATTACATCGTAATATTGCAATGTAATTAAATTCATCCTTCTACCTTCTTAATTCCTCCTTTATAAAATGGGTGTCACCAAAACAGACCTCTTCACAGAAAAGCAAAACGAACTGGCCAAAATCGCCAAAGTATTTGCCCATCCTGCACGTGTTGCCATCTTGGAATATTTGATCCAATCCAACACCTGCATCAATGGAGATTTGGTGCAAGAACTGGGACTAGCCCAAGCGACAATATCGCAACATCTCCGAGAACTCAAGGACATTGGCTTGATCAAAGGAAGCATAGAAGGTGTTTCTGTGAATTATTGTATTGACCCCATTCGATGGGTAGAAGTGCAAAACCTATTTCAAGAGCTATTTGACGGCTTTCCAAAGATATCTGGATGCTGCTAGGAATTGTACGAAGTACAATGTACCAAGTATGGTGCAGTCTTGGTACTTCGTACTTGGTACTTGGTACAAAAAATACAAACTATGAAAACTAAAGAGTTTACCCAAATCCTACAAGAAAACCCTGAAAAGGCACTTTTCTTCGAGTATCAAAGTGGTCAGTATGTAAGAACTGACTATCACATCACCGAAATCAAGAATGTCAATTTCGACACCGTGGACTGCGGTGGCATCCGCAATGAATGGTCAGAAGTGCATGTACAATTATGGGAAAATGAAATCCCCGAACCGGATCATTCAGTAGATAGTGGAAAAGCGATGAAAATCTTTGATGTAGTCAATAAGGTAAGAGAAATTTACCCAGATGCTGAAATCAAGTTTGAATATGGTAATTCGGTATTTCCAACAGCAGTACTTCCTGTTCACAACATCAAGGACAGTGGCAATGCCTTGATCGTGCAACTCACACCCGACCAAACAACTTGCAAAGCCAAAGACAGGGCCACCACTCCAGAAGAAAAAGCTGCCGCTTGCTGCGGTCCAGTATCCGAAAAACCCAAAATCAGAGTTTCACTTGCTTCCCTTCAAACCGCTAATAGCTGCGAACCTGGATCGGGTTGCTGTTAATTCATTGTACGAAGTACAAAGTGCCATGTACCAAGTAAGGTGCAGTCTTGGTACTTCGTACTTGGTACATGGTACAATTTACTATGAACTTATACCCTATCCTCCAATCCCACATCGAGCAGGCTCAGGCACTGCCGATTAGCGAAGAACGCAAAGCTGTACTCCAAGTCCTGATTGATTACATCCAAAAGAAAATTGATCAGCATCAGGAGATCAACTTGAACTACATCTGTACCCACAATTCTCGAAGAAGCCAGTTTTCGCAGATTTGGGGAAAGGTGGCTGCTGCTTATCATGGGATTGATATCAACTCTTTCTCTGGAGGGGTTGAAGTAACCGCTTTCAATGAACGTGCAGTAGCTTCTATCAAAAGATTTGGTTTCAAAATCAGCAAAGAAGGGGAAGGCAATCCTAAATATTTTGTCCTTTACTCCGAAGATGAAGATCCGATCGTGACTTTTAGTAAAGTTTACGATGATGCAGCCAATGCTCCAAAAGGTTTCGCTGCAATCATGACTTGTTCTCACGCAGATGAAAATTGTCCATATATACCAGGTGCTGAAGCCAGAATTCCTGTAAGATATGAAGACCCAAAAGCCTTCGATGACACACTTGATGAAGAGAAAAAGTATGATGAAAGATCCCTTCAGATTGCTTCGGAAATGCTCTTTGTTTTCTCAAAAATAAAAAAATGAAATAAAATAGAAATATGCTTCGCGAAATATTGTTGAAATAAACTTTGTAAAATCCGAGTGCCACGGAGGTCCTACAAACAAAGTAATTCGGGATATAAAAGAAATAAGCCTTCGGCGAAATAAATAGGAAAATAGATTTACATATCAGAAGACAGGTTCGCCGAAATATTATAAAACCCTATTTCCAGTTTATTTCTACATTACTTCAATAATATTTCAACTGTATTTCTATTGTATTTAACATATATTAATTGAACAAAAAATGTCTGAAACCAAAAAAATCGCCTTTTTTGAAAAGTATCTTACAGTCTGGGTCGCCTTGTGTATAGGAGCAGGAATTCTGATTGGACATTTAGCGGGTGAGGACATCACTTTTTTGTCGGATATGGAGATTTACAATGTCAATATTCCAATAGCGATATTGATCTGGTTAATGATCTATCCGATGATGCTACAGATTGATTTCAGTAGCATCAAAGGAGTGGGAAAAGCTCCAAAAGGTCTGATTTTGACTTTGGTGATCAACTGGCTGATTAAGCCATTTACCATGGCATTCTTTGCTTGGATATTCTTTGACAAGTTGTACTCAGCTTATATTGACCCTGAACTTGCTGGAGAATATATCGCTGGAGCTATCCTTTTGGGTGTGGCACCTTGTACAGCGATGGTTTTTGTGTGGTCTTATCTTACTGATGGCGATCCTAACTATACTTTGGTACAGGTTTCTGTCAATGACTTGATCATTTTAGTGGCATTTGTCCCTTTAGTTGGCCTATTACTAGGTATCACAGATATTACAATTCCTTATGGCACATTAGTCGCTTCGGTCTTGATTTTTGTGGTCGTTCCTTTGGTCGCTGGCGTACTCACAAGTAAAATTATGATCCGAAGCAACGGTGAAGCTTGGTTTAAAACTGAATTTCTACCAAAATTTAAACCTGTCAGCATCTTCGCTTTATTACTTACTTTGGTATTATTATTTGCTTTTCAGGGACCAAATATTTTGAACAACCCATTAATCATTGTATTGATTGCCATTCCACTAATCATTCAAACCTATTTTATTTTCTTTCTCGCTTGGTTTGGTGGCCGCAAACTCAATCTTCCCCATGCCATTTGTTCTCCAGCTGCGATGATTGGAGCAAGCAATTTCTTTGAGTTGGCCGTAGCCGTGGCGATAGCTTTGTTTGGATTGCAAAGCCCAGCTGCTTTGGTGACTGTTGTTGGCGTATTGGTAGAGGTTCCTATTATGCTGAGCTTGGTTGCTTTGGCGAATAAGTGGAGGTATTAAGTCAACCAAGATGAACTTCAATGTCCATACTTTCATGCAAAATCCTAACTATTTCAATGTCTAAATTATCAATTAGAAGATAAAAAACTATATGTCGACCAACCCAAAACTTCCGGTAGTTTAAACGGATATAGTCACATTTAAGACCTTTTTCTGGAGCTATGGACAAAGAAAAAAACACATCATCAAGCTGCTTTAAATAATTATCCCTTTGTCTGATCCCCCATTCTTTATGGGTGTATCGGGCAATTGTTTTTAAGTCATCTTTTGCTTTTTTGGTTAAAAAAAATGCCAATATTATTCTAAGTTAAGTTCTTCAATTAATGAATCTAATGAATAATCGGCTCTTCCACTTGCCTCTCCCTCAGATAAAGCCTGTCTTATAGCAGCCAATTTTGTTTCCTTTTCCTCTAAAAGTCTTAAAGCAGCCCGTACAGTTTCACTTGCTGAACCATATCTGCCATTCTCAATTTGCTTGCTTATAAAATCTTCAAAATGAGATCCCAGCGTTATACTTGTATTTTTTGACATGTAGTTAAAATTAATCTACTCTTTTCAAATATACCAATAAATATTATTCAGTGGTACATACATCTTATTTTATTGCACTTCAGTCACCAAATTCTACACTTCAGTAATCTTTAATTTTTTCTGAATACGTTTTCCCTGAGTTTTGAATCAAAGTTCAAAGCCATGAAAGCATTTGCCATCTTCTTTTTATTTATTCTGACCCAACAAGTCCTCGCCCAAACCAGCATCAAAGGTGTGGTGAAAGATCAAAAGGGGGAAACGATTCCTGGGGTAAATATTTTTCTCAAAGGAACTTACGAGGGTGTATCCTCAGAAATAGACGGAAACTATATACTTGAAACCACATTGACTGGAGAATATATCCTTGTCTTCCAGGCGATGGGTTATAATTCCTTGGAAAAAGAAATCTCACTAGAAGGAGAATCGCTCATTTTAGAAGTGACACTTCGAGAAGCAATCAATGAAATGACTGCTGTAACCATCAGCGCTGGAGCAATGGAAGCATCAGATGAAAAAAAAGCTGTGGTACTCAAACCTATCGATATTGTCACAGTCCCATCTGCGATGGGTGATATCATTGGCGCATTTTAGACTTTGCCAGGTACAGCAAATGTTGGCAATGATGGACGACTATTTGTTCGCGGTGGCGATGCTTCTGAGACAACTATTTTCATTGATGGAATGAAAGTAGCCAATGCTTTTGGCACCACTGCATCAAACGTTCCTACGCGTACAAGATTTAATCCTAACCTCTTCAAAGGATCATTTTTCAGCACAGGTGGTTATTCTGCAGAATATGGACAGGCATTGTCATCAGCATTGGCTCTCAATACCGTGGATATCCCTTTGAGAAATCAAGGAGATGTTAGCATCATGTCCATTGGGGGAGGTTTTGCACAAACTCTTACAAGTGAAAAAAATAGCATTACAGCTTCTGCAAACTATTTCGACTTATCTCCATACCAAAGTCTAATCAATCAAGACTTCGATTGGGAAAGAGCACCTTTCGGATGGGATGCTGAAATAGCCGCTAAACAAAAATGGGGGAAAAACGGCATGGCCAAAGCCTATGTCCATACGGAGTCAAGTGGTATGAAAATCTGGAACAAACAACCTGACTCGGAAGACAGAGGTCAGCTAGTGGATGTCAGCAACAAATATACTTTTGCCCAAAGCTCTTTTAAGCAAGTAGGAAAAAATGACTGGAGCTATTATGGAGGATTTTCTTACTCCAATAACATCGATGATTTCAATATCGCAACAGATGAAATCAGAAATCAAAACAAACTATATCATGGAAAAATGGTAGCCATCAAAAGCTTTTCTGATAAATTTTCTATAAAAACAGGATTAGAATCATATATGACCCGATATTCTGAGCAATTAATTTCGCAGGATCTGAAAAGGGAAATCTCAGATAATCAGTATAATCTTTTTACAGAGGCCGACTACTATTTAAGCAATAAGTTGGTGTTTCGAGGAGGTTTACGATCAGGACATAGCTCCTTGGCAAACCAAACTTGGCTTGATCCCAGATTTTCACTGGCATACAAATTTGAAAACGAAGGGCAGGTTTCTTTGGCCGCCGGAACATTTAGCCAAATGCCATTAGAAGAACTCAGAATCATCAATCCAGCGCTTCAGAACACAAAAGCAGAGCACTTGATTTTGAATTATTTCATCAACAAAAACGGAAGAACTATCCGTGCTGAAGCATTCTACAAAGGATACAATAACTTGATAACCTTTGAAGGGCAGCGATATAATTATCAAAAAATAGAACAAACTGGAGAGGGATTTGCCCAAGGCTTTGACTTTTTCTACAGAGATCAAAAATCAATCAAGAATACAGATTTTTGGATCACATACAGCTTTATAGATAGCAAAAGACAGTTTGCCATGTTCACCCAAATGGTGCAACCTTCCTTTGCTCCTCGCCAAAATGCTTTGATGCCAACAGGTATAGAAGTGATAATTATTACCATATTCATTGCGAGATCTTGGCTTTTTGAGTGGAAGATTGCTGCAATTGAAGCAGAGAAACTCAAGTCTGAAAATATTGCAAGTCAATATCAATCGTTAAAAGACCAGTTAAACCCGCATTTTTTATTCAATTCATTAAATGTGCTCAGTAATTTGGTCTATGAAAGTGCAGATAAATCAGCTGAATTTATACAGCAATTGTCACGCATTTATCGCTATGTGTTAGATGTACAAGATGAAGAATTGGTAAGCTTGGAAATGGAAATTGATTTTGCGCTCAATTATTTGAGTCTTCAAAAGATCCGGTTTGAGCAAAGTTTGGAATTCCACATAGATGTCTTCGAATCAAAAGAATGGTCGATCCCACCCCTATCACTTCAGTTGCTTCTTGAAAATGCCATCAAGCATAATGTAACGAGTGTAACTAAGCCATTGAAAATTTGGATTGGCATAGAAAATCAAAAGTTGATCGTGAAAAATAACATTCAACCCAAATTGAATAAAAAAGCAAATTCCGGAATCGGTCTCAATAACATCACAAAACGGTACAACCTTTTGAGTGAGACTTCACCGGAAATAACTCAAACTGAAAAAGAATTTATCGTCAAACTGCCTCTACTGAAAGTTTCCAAATAATGAATATCCTCATCATAGAAGACGAAAATCCGGCTGCGAAAAGACTGATGCAGCTAATCAAGGAAATTCTTCCTACGGCAATTTTGTATGGGAATTTAGATAGCGTCGAGTCATCAATTGACCGGCTAAGTTCGAATCCTGCGCCGGATTTGATTTTCTGTGATATCCAGTTAGCTGATGGATTAAGTTTTTCGATTTTTGAAAATATCGAGGTCAATTCACCTATTATTTTTACAACCGCTTTTGATCAATATGCCATCAAGGCGTTTAAACTCAATTCCATTGATTACCTCCTCAAGCCAATCGACCCAAAAGAATTGAAGCATGCCATAGAGAAATTTCAACAGCAAACTCAAACCCCAAATTTAGATTTCAATAAAATTAAAGAGATAATTCAAGCTGAGAACAAAACTTATAAAAGTAGATTTCTAGTCAAAATCGGTGAAAAAATTCAATCTATTCCAACTTCAGATGCTGCATATTTTTACAGTGAAGAGCGGATTACTTTTTTGAAAACTTATGAAAACAAAAAATTCGTCTTGGACTATACCTTAGATCAGCTTGAAAATATGCTCGAACCCAAACAATTCTTCAGACTGAATAGAAAATACATTACCTCCTTTTCTTCCATATCCGAGATCCATACCTACTCAAACAGCCGCCTAAAAATCATTCTAAAAGACTGTTCGGATAATGATATTTTGGTAAGTCGTGAAAAAGTGGGGGCGTTTAAAGATTGGTTGGATGGCTGAGGGAATTTAGATTGTAAGTTAACTAACTTAACTTTTCATGATACATAGATTCACATTCTATTTTGAAAAAAATTACGCCTAATACTTAGATTGTAATCTAAATATTAGGCATAAATCTTCTATTTCAACCTCAGCTTCACTCCTCCATTGATGACAAAGCCGTCGAGTGGTGCATAGATTTCTCGGAAACTAGGATTATCTATACTTCCTGTGAAAATGTTGTCAAATCGGGTTTGGCGCGCATCAAGAAAATTTTCAAAATTGATAAATACCGAAAATTTCTCCCAAATCTTCTCCGCCATAAAGCCCATGATCCAATAGGACTGCCCAACTGAACCATCACTCAAGCGTTGCTGACTGAAATAGTAGGACTCCCAGCCAATTTTCCACTTGTCATGAACTTCATAGAAAAGCACGGAATTGATTCTGTGTTTTGGAGTCAAAGGATTATCTCTCACAACTCCACTTGAATTGATTCGGGCATGAGTATAGGTATATCCCATAAACCACTTGAAATCCCGAAATGTCCATTTTAGATTGGTCTCTGTACCCTTAGTATCACTAAAACCATCTATGTTGACAAATCTGTATTGAAAACCGGCCGCTTGCTCTAAAAAGAGGGGTTTGTCTAGGTAGGTGTAGAAAAATAAGTGGTTGACGCTGAAAAACACTTGATCATTGAACAACGCAGTCTTATAATTCAAATCCCAATTGAGCCCATAACTTTTCTCCAAAGTATTGAATTCAGGATTGATAGGCTGAATATCTCTGTATTGCAGCCTTTCACTTTCTTCTGTGAAAATAGTCGGTGCCTTGTATCCCAAGCCGCCACCAAACCTAGAACTGAAATTTAGATTTGCCTTGTACAGCAATGCTACTCTTGGTAATATTGCCAGACCATAATCCAATACATAATCCGTTCTCAGACCAGATTCCAATACCCATTTTTTACTCAAGTTGGTATTGTTCTGTACAAAAGCACCAAAAGTATTGAGGTTATAATCTCTCACTGGAAAACTGTTGGTTTGTTCTTCTTTGAATGCTTCTGTCCAGAGATTCCCTCCAATCACCCAATCTGTTTTCTCCCGATCTAGTCTATAATTGACCTCAGTAAATGTAGATTGCTGCACAGCATTGAAATCATAATTTCGAGTTCCAAGTTTACGATCAAAGTGATTATAACTATTTTTGACTTGAAGTTTGCGCCCTTCTCCCATTTCGTGATTCAGAACAAACTGACTGCTGATTCGTTCACTAAGATTCCTTTCGAAAAAGGCTTGTTGATTTTCTCGATTTCCATTGAGATAATTCATATTTCCACCCACTCGATCTTCAAGAGATAAATTCAAACCAAATTCGACATCAGTTCTAGAAGAAGGATAAAGAAAAACTTTTGGACTGAAAGTAAACCGATCGAACTTTGGGATAGCACTCAATCCAATATCTGCTGGATCAAATGGAGCATTTGTGTTATATGCTGCAAAGATAGTAGTGCCAATTTTTTCATTTCGCTTCGCATAAAAACCTGACGCATCAAATCCACCTGCGTTTGTTCCATTGAGAACAAAGCTCAACTCGCTTTCCTCAGTAGGTCTTTTTGAGATCAAATTGACCAACCCTGCTATAGCTCCTCCACCATAAAGTGTAGAGGCAGATCCTTTGATCAGCTCCACTTGCTGCAAATCCAGTGGCGGAATCTGTAGCAATCCGAGACCACTTGCAGCTCCAGAATAAAGCGGAAAGCCATCTTTCAAAATCTGAGTATAACGTCCATCCAAACCTTGTATCCTGATACCTGCATTGGCTGATGTCGGAGAAGTGACCTGTACTTGAATACCTGTACTTGAATACCTGTACTTTCACTCAGGAGCAACCTAATATCACCTGGCTTCATATTGACTTTTTCATCCAATTCCTCTCCAGCGATAAACTCCACCCGGGTAGGAATATCTTCAATCGAACGGGAACTTCTAGTGGATGAAATAGTCACAGTTTCCATTTCATCATGTGACTCGTGTAGGAAAATTTCGATAGGCATATTTTGAGCATCCCCAGGCCAATTGATCGTCATTTCTTTATTTTCGAACCCAATCAATTGGAATCTCAAGGTAATTTTTCCACTTGGAGGATTTGAGAAAGTGATCGTACCATTTTCATCAGATACAGCCCCTTGCCTATTTTCTAAAATAAGCATTGCAACCCCCATCAAAGGAGTTTTTTCATGTTCTTCTTTGACAACTATCCTGAGATCCTGTGCCCATAAAGTGGTGACTATACTCAGCCAAAATAGGCTAAATAGGCATATTTTTTTCATAACATTTTATGTAGTGTTGGGAAAATTGAAATGTAAATCCTCTTTAATCTGAGTAGACAAAGAAGGAAAAGCCATTTTATGGCTATTGTAAAAAAATTAAGATTGCCTCGGGGGTTGCCAGATTTGTATGCTTGATATAGGGTATTTTGGTTGGATCAGAATCGTGTTTGTGATTTGAACAAGGTCAAATTCAAGCCCTTCGAATTGCCATACCATTTCATAGACAAAAAGTGAGTACAACTTACAAACTGAAAAAGGAGGACAGCATTGATTGTCTGCGTGATCAGATTCATGTTGCTCTGTATGCGTTTCACCATGATCACAATGATCTTCTGCATGAACAGGAGTCAACATCATCATAATCAGATAGAATAGCAAAGCAAATGAAAACGCTTTTTTCATAATCTAAAAATAGGGAAAAAATCAGAAATCTACTATCTCCCAGATTGAGCAAGAACGAGCTGAGACTGAATCAGATTTTTCATGGTTTTGATTCTTTTTGAACTGTAATAAGATTCTGCTTGATTGATATAATTGTAAGCCAAATCTATTTCACCTTTATTATTATGAAAAATAGCTTTATTAAAGTATTCAAGTCCTTTTAATTCACGAACATCAATAATTTTAAAAACTATAGGATTCAATATTTCTGAAACTAATTGATGGGTTGGCTCTAGATAATAAGCATCTTTGGAAGGAATTACCTCTTCAAATTCTGCTAGATAGGCCTCCACTTCTGCAGGCTTATATATAAACCCATCAAAATTGTCCGTCGATTCCAAAATCAAAGATTTACCATCCAAATTCACACGAACAAAAACATGAAAAGAGGTTTCAATAATTTCAAAGTCAAAGCCATAAGTATCAAGGAAAACTGATAAAAGTAAAGATCCACTAACACAATCAAATTTCCCCTCATGCATCAACTCCTCAATTCCTGAAAACTGAGTGTACTTTCCTAAAAGATATTTTTGACTTCTATAAAAAAGCAATTTTAGAAATTTTTGACTTTTCCCATATTTTGAAAAATCAGCCTTCAATTTGCTGTTCATTTTTTCAAAATTTGAATTCTGTGTCTCCCAATGCGATATAAAGTTTTCTAAAGAAAAATCCACTTCCTTGTCATCATTTATAGGCATAGCCATTCCCTGAAAGGAAATGAAAATTGCCGAAATAATGAAAATGAAGCGCTTCATGTTCTAATGTTATCAAATTGTTAAGTGAATTTAACAATAGATTAACATTAAAACAAAAAAGCCCTCGCCAAAATTGGTGAGGGCTTCAAAAATTAGATTTTAAACTTACCAAATATTGTATCTAACACTTAATGAAACTCTCCTGCCTGGTCTTAGGCTTGAGAAGATCTGATCATTAGCATTGAACATTCTGAATACTTCTTCTTTTCTATCATCCAAAAGATTGACCACATTCATTGATGTTTGCAATCTTTCTTCTTTACCCCAAGTCTTGTTGATATTAAAATTCAATGCATGGAAAGGAACTGTGTAAGTATCCGTTCTATTACCAAATCCTACATAATTCAAAGTAGATCCTTGTACGTTGTAAAACAACCCAGCTTCAATTCCCGAAATCATACTATTATATGAAATTCCAGTATTGATGATGTATGGAGCTTGACCAGCCATTTGTCTTGTTCTTGCCACATTTTCACCTTCTCTTGAAGTCAATTGTCTTGATCTAAACTCTGATTCTGACATATCGATTTGAGATTCAACAAATGTTACGTTTGCATTAAAGAAGAAATTTTCAATTTTTGGAGTGATAAATCCAAGAGATTTTCTCAATTCTACTTCTACACCAAGCACTGTACCGTTACCAACGTTTCTTGGCTGAAATGCTCCAGGATCTGAGAGAAACTGAACCATTTCAATCGGTCTATCAAACATTTTGTAAAATACACTTGCTGAAATAATTTCATTTCTACCAGTGAATTTTTCCCAACGCACATCAAAATTATTGATTCTGGTGGCTTGAAGATTTCCATCCCAAAGGATTTCTGTTCCACCTTCAGAAGTTTCAGGGAAAAGTGCTCCTATAAATGATCTACCTGTGATTGGATCTAAGATTTCAGCAAAAGACAATTCTTTGAAAGAAGGTCTAGCGATTGTTCTGGATGCAGCCAATCTGATATTTTGATCTTTGCCAATAGACTGTACCAAATTCAATGTAGGGAAAAAGTCCAAATCATCAAGCACTTTTTCATTATCAAAAATGATGGTGTTTGTTTGATTTGTACCTGTATAATATTGTGTGTACTGCTCCACTCTCAAACCTACTATTGCTTTTAGATTTGGCAATGGGTTGAATTCATTGGAAACATAAGCACCGACATTCGCCAGATTTGAATTGTATTGATTTGGGTTTATCGGAATAAATGTCGGGTCAAATCTGATTCCATTTCTATTTTCAGCTGAGAAGAGGTTTTCTTCTAATAAAACTCGATTCGGATCACCATCAAACTGAGTGTTACCAGGATTGAACTGGAAACTCTCTATTAGGAAATCTCTGTTTTTATAAACATAAGCCCCACCGAATTTCAATTTGGCAGCTTTTCCTTTGAACATATAGTTATCTGTCAAATCTACATTTCCAAATAAACTTTGTTCATCTAAGCTTCTCCATATTCTCGTTGGAAGACCAACTTCAGTACCTATTGTATTTGTGGGAACCCTAAATCTTGTAATTCTTACATCTGGATCATTGATTGAACTCAAACTTGGAGAAACTTTCCAGTTCAGTTGCCATTTACCACCGTTCAAATAGTGACTTGCGCTTAGCAAAAGATTGGTTAAAGCACGTTCACTGTATTCGATATTGTATTGATCAGCTTCAAATTCAGCTCCCAAATTCGTGTTTATGAAATTAAAGTTCGCCACTTTTGATTCACCACTTTGCAATCTCAAAAAGTTCAATTTGATTTTTGTGAAATCAGACTTAAAAGCCAAACCAGCAATTCCTCCTAACAAAACATTGTTTGTAGAATAATCACCTCTTGACCTTTCTAAAGGCTCAAGATTAAACTCATTTGAATTTCTAGGTTTTGCAAAAAGATTAAATTCTGCATCATTGTAATATTCAGTTTCATTTCTATAAGTCAAAGCAAAGTTATAACCTATACTTTTATCCTTTATACTTAGCTGATCTCCAATTGAGTAACCCAAATTAAAATCCATAGGACTTGTGCGTCTAGATCCGCCTAGAGTAGGGTTAAACTTGCCCAAGATAGATTGAAAAAGTTGTCCTTTTTCTGAATTTGGATTTCCGATTACTTCAGGAAATTGAGGGATTTCAGCAACACCAGCTGTAGGGATTGCTCTACCACCATCATCAAATCCTAACCAATCTGTTTTTCCTCCTTGGACAGCAAGAGCATTTGGATTAAAATGCATACTTGGATTATATCCACCTGAGATATTGACCGCCATAGTTTTCTCTTCAGGAAAGTCTTTGGTTTCAATATTCACGACACCACCAGCAAAATCAGCTGGAAGCTCTGCTGTAAATGATTTTGATACGACAATATTATCAATCACATTGGTAGGAAAGATATCCATTTGAATGGCATTTCTATCTGGATCCAAGCCTGGTACATCTACCCCGTTCAAGACAGTTTTTGTATATCTATCCCCTAAACCTCGAATATATACATATTTACCACCTTCTACAGATACACCTGTCACCCTCTTGATTGCCGAAGCGGCATCTCCATCACCAATTTGCCTAAATGTAGAACTTGATATTCCATCCATTAGATTGGATGCATTTCTTTTGACAGACATCAAAGCAGCCTCGGTAGTTCTAATAGCTTCAGCGGAAATTGTCACGGCTTCAAGATCAGAGGTGTATTCTGACATTTTTAGATTTTCCATGACCAATACTTTTCCAGCTTCAACAGTGACATTGGAAATGTCAACAGGATTGTAAGAAATGTAAGAAAGCTTTAAGGAATGAACTCCTGCTTCAATTTGGATTTCGAAATCACCATCGAAGTCAGTAACAGCTCCTATTTGAGTTCCAACTACGAGAACTGAAACTCCATAGAGTGGTTCCCCAGTAGATTCATCATAAATTGTACCCCTAATTGTTCCTTTTTGAGCAAAAGAATAGATTGGAGCTACAGTTAATAATATGGCAATAATGGATAGAAATAATGACTTTTTCATATTTCAAGAATATTTGTTACAGCTTTTGAACGTTTATATTTTTAGATAAAAAAGTAGAAAGAAGAGATTGTGCATGCAATCTCTTCTTTTTGTATTTAATAGGTTTTTATTTCAAATCATCAAGGTTTCCAGCTACAGCTGTCCAAGACCAACCAGCGAAAACAGCTTTGTTTGCACCTACGGTATTTTGATTTGCTGCCACTGCTGTAACTTTTGAATCAACTCCATTTCTGAAAGCAAGATTTAAAGGTACACCAGTTGCTAATGTTGTTTCAATGTTGTTGAAAAGAAGAACTCCGCTGGCAAGATTTGCTAAACTTGCATCTCCGCTGATAGAAAGATCTCCTCTGCCGGTGCTTGTTACTGGATCAGGGAAACCAATGAAATAAAGGTTTTCAAAGGTACCTCTAGCTCCATCTCTAAAATCACCCATTTCTGCAGCAGGATGTCCTACGATTGTCCCATTTCTTAGAGTGTGTGCAGCATTAAAAGAACCTTCAGGGCCATCAATTTCTAAAGCATGATCAGTTTCAGATCCAGAAATTATAATAAAATTGTCCATAGTTCCTGACCAAGCTTGATCTGTATCTAAAGCATCATCACCTGAATTCCAAACGATAGCGTTTTTCACATTCACTGTACCGCCAAACCACTCAATACCATCATCTTGATTTCCAATAACTTCTACATTTTCAACTACAGTTCCAGAACCTACTGCACCTAAAGTCAGGCCATTGATTTCGTTTCCTTCACCGATATTTGCACCACCATGTCTGATAGATATGTATCTGATTACACCAGAATTATCGTCGGCTATATTCCCTCCATATCTTCCATTTGTATCAGATGGTGGAATACCTTCAATTTGAACTTCAGAGACATCACCGGCAAAAGAGCTTGGAGCTCTACCCAAGACGATCAATCCACCCCAAAGACCAGAAATATCAGCATCTAAGTTTGGACTAGCGATCATTCCAGCTTCGATTTCATCTGCTATTGATGTAAAAATAATTGGAGCTTCGGCCGTTCCGTTTGCGAAGATTTGACCACCTCTAGCTACTACCAAGGCTGTTGCATTTGAACCAGAACCTGCTTCACCTTTGATAATTGTACCTGCTTCAATCGTCAGTTTACCTCCATCTACAACAAAAATTCTTCCTCCAAGAATATACGTTTTGTCTGCTGTCCAAGTAACTTCACCCTCTATGTTGGTAGTAACTCTTACAGTAGTTTCTGCTTCTCTTACTGTCAATACATGAGTAACTGTCGCTCTTGAACCATCAGAATCAACTGCTTCAAATTCAAATACAACATTATTTCCTGCATCAGCAGCTACTGCAGTATATGAAAATTCATAAGAAGCAGATGTTGCTCCATTGAAGTTTTCAGTATCTAGAGTAGCTCCATCTTTTCTTACTGTCAAAGATGCAAGACCATCCGGTGCGGTAATTTGAGCAATCACTGGACCTAAAGTTGCGCCAGCGTCAATAGTTGCCGTTGGTGGAATTCCAGAGATACTCACTTGAGAATCGGGTGTTTCTTCTTCTCCACAGCTTGTCAAAACCAGAATGGCTGCGACAAACAAAAAGAGCATTGAGGTAATTTTTTTCATTTTGAGAAAGTTTAGTATTGGTATGTTTTTTTTAACCGCTACAAAACTGATTCAAAAAACTCAGAGGAAATAAAAATTGGAATTATGCTTTTTTTAAAAAAACAGACAGAATTTAATATTCAATTAAACTCAATAGCAAAAAAAACCTCCGTTTTGGCGGAGGGTTCTGTTTTTCAGCAATTAAGCCTTATTTTAATGTTACGCTTTTGTTAATCGGTATTTTATCTAAGATAATCTTGATCAAATCACGGGTATTGATATTGTCTGCTTCTGCTTCATAATTAACAATGATCCTATGATTTAAGACATCCTCAGCAATTTCTTTAATATCCTCAGGCAACACATAATCTCTGCCATCCATAAATGCCACAGCCCTCGCCGCCAAGTTCAAATTGATACTCGCTCGTGGAGATACTCCAAACTGTATATACTTAGCTTCTTCCTTCAGACCGTATTTCTCTGGAAATCTCGTAGCAAATACCAATTCAATAATATAATTCTCTAAAGGCTCAGCAATCTTCACTTCATTGATTTTGTTACGGATCGCAAAAATATCTTCTTTAGAAAGAATCGCATTTACCTCTGAGTTGAAAGACATATTAGCCATTCTACGCATAACTTCAAGTTCATCGCTTTTAGATGGATAGTCGATATGCACTTTCATCATAAATCTATCTACCTGCGCTTCAGGAAGTGGGTAAGTTCCTTCTTGATCCACTGGATTCTGCGTAGCTAACACTAAAAAAGGCCTATCCAACTGGTAGGTAGTCTCCCCAATAGTCACCTGCTTTTCCTGCATTGCCTCCAAAAGTGCTGACTGCACCTTGGCTGGTGAACGGTTCACTTCATCTGCTAGAATAATATTTGAAAAGATGGGTCCTTTTTTTACTTCAAAATTAGACTCCTGCTGATTGTAAATCATCGTACCAATCAAATCAGAAGGTAACAAATCTGGTGTAAACTGAATCCTTTTAAAATCTAAATGAAGAACTCTTGCGAGGGTATTTACGGTTAGTGTTTTGGCCAATCCTGGAACACCTTCCAATAAAATATGCCCATTGGTAAACAAGCCAATCAAAAGTCTATTGACCATGCGATCTTGACCTACTACAATTTTCTTTACTTCTTCTATGACTTGCTGAATCTTCTCCTGATGCATGAGATGTTTTATTATGTGTACTTGTTGTGCTTATTTTTAAATTGCTTTTGTTAGCAGATTCCAATACCTGTAATTAGTCAACTATCAATGGTCAACAGCAAAGCCTCTGGCAAATGAGAACAGGCATTAAATAGTCAGTTTTCCAAAACTCATTTCACCTACCAAAACGAGAAAGCTTATTCAATCTTATCTTAGTTTGGTTTTTTCTTGATCCTTTTATCAAACGCAGGCTAAATTAGAACAAAATATGTTTTAAGCCAAAATGAATTTGTTGGTCGGCGATTTTAAACAATTTTTAACAAACTGAGGAGGGTTGCTCTATCCATTTCTCTAACCTCCCCAACTTCAAAACCTTCAATACTTAAGTTTTCCATAGCATACCGCACCAACCTTAATGTAGGAAATCCTACTGCAGCTGTCATTTTCCTTACTTGTCGATTTTTACCTTCGATTAAGTTTAATTCAATCCAAGAATCGGGAACACTTTTGCGGTAGCGAATAGGAGGATTTCTTGGAGGGAGAGTTGGTGCTTCATTAAGTAATTGGGCTTTGGCTTTTTTAGTATGGTACATTTTCCCATCTACATTGATATCTACACCATTTTCCAGTTGTGCGATCGCCTCTGCAGTAGGAATACCTTCTACTTGTGCTAGATATGTTCTTTGATGAGCAAATCTAGGATTAAGCAAATGATGGTTGAGAGATTTGTCGTTAGTGATCAACAGCAAGCCCTCACTGTCCTTATCCAAACGGCCCACTGGATAGACATCAGAAGGAAAATCACCAAGTTCTTTCAAGGTATTGGCATCACCACTGAACTGACTCAGGATGCCAAAAGGTTTGTAGATGATAAAGTAGCGGTTTTGTGGCATAGAGTTTATTCTTTGATAAGCTTTTTCAAATCCATATTTGAACTTAGAATTCTTATTATTTCAATTTCTTCTTCAGCATAAAGTTTGTAAAAAATCACATGTTTCCTCATTGGAAATCCAAGCAAGCCAAGATCTATTTCGTCATACGCTCTTCCAATTCTTGGGCTTTTTGCTAAGCTTTGAAAACAATCGATCAAATTTTGATAGTATTTATCTGCATGATTTTCTGACCAAAAATAGTAGGTGTATTCATAAATATCCGATAAATCACTCAGCGCTTTAGCAGTTAAAAAATATTTACCCATTCTTTTGGAGCTTTGCCTTTAAAAGTTTTAAATGATTATCAGAATCAAAATCTTTTACTCTTCCACTTTCTATTCCTTCTTGAATTGCATTTTTTAGTAACTTAATCTTACCTTCTTCTTCTTCCAAAAGTCGCAGACCAGCTCTAATTACCTCGCTTGCATTTTTAAACCGTCCTTCTGATATTTTACTATCAACGAAATCTTCGAAATAGCTCCCTAAAGAAACTGATGTATTACGCCCCATTTTAATTTATTGAAATGATTAATATTTCGAAGTTACCAAAAATTGGTAACATTGTTATAGGTTTTCAATTTTGAAAAGCAAAACACAAAAGAAAATTACTCAAAAACCGAACTTTAAAGAATTTTGATTTTAGCTATATAAGAAACCGATAGGTTAAACTAAAGGTGGGTTTATCAAAACTATATCAATAATATTTTTTATCCCTGATTTCCAATTACTTATAAGTAATACATAAAAATAATTATGTTTTATGTTTATAACTAAGAGTTTTATGTTTATAATCAAGAGTCGAAAGAATAAAAAAGACTGCGCAGGAATTTTTAAGATTTTGTCACTGGCTTTTAGCCACTTATTAAATTATTTAATTAAACTAAATTTTATCAAGTATGAAAAAGTTATTTTCAATTTTAATGATTATGTCAATGTCCATATTTATAGGCCATTTATCTGCTCAAGATGCAGAGGTTGGTGAACCAAGCTTAGATGGTCCAGGCTGTATTGATTTTGGTCAATCTATGTGGACCTCATCGGGTCCTTTAACTAAAGACAGAACATTTTATAATTGTTTCTGTGGAAAAGAGTCTGGAATAGCAGAACAGGCTTGCAAGTAAAATCAAAGGTGGCTAAATATTTTAGCCGCCTTAACCTTTATATTGTTATGAAGAAAAGTAATTTATTAGTTTTAGTATTCTTATTGGTAACTTTTGGTTGTTCTGAAAATTCAAAAAACCTTATAGAAGTTCAACTAAGCTTAGAAAGCATCATATCAGAGGACTTCCTTAGAAATCCGAGCCAAATGAAAGCCACTGGTAATGGAAAAATGGTCATCATAGATGAGTTTGGGATCCATGCTTTTATCAAGGTCCTGGATCAGGACTGGAAAGTACTTCATAGCTTGGGTAAACTAGGGGAAGGACCTGATGAGTTCTCAAGCTATCCTTCTTTGTCAATTGGAGATGATGGGCAAGTCTATGTATTTGATGGGTTTCGGAACAAGCTTTTCAACTTAGAACTTGAAGAAGGGATCCTTTTGCAGGAACAATTTCTGATTCCTGAATCTGATATTGTGGAGGAAATAATAGCAGTGTCGGAGACTGAATATGTTTTTCAGCCAGGAGGATACCAAACCCTATTTACCAAGATGGCTAGGGAGGTCAGGGGGCCAAAAAGTTCATTTTCGCTTTCAGTCAAAAATGCTCATTTCCAAGGTCTAGATAATACTAGAAAACTGACATTTTCATCAAATTACCTGACCAAGAAGCCAAGCGAAGAGCGCTATGCGGCAGTTTTCAATTATTATGATGAACTTCTAATCACTGATGGAAAGCAAACTAAATTTCACGAAACACTCTTTGGGGACTTGCTATATGATGCAGATCAGACGAATATTGCCTTCACCGCCATCGCAAGTACTGATCAAAACATCTATGCTGTCTATTATGGGAAAAATGTAAACGAATTAGAAAATCCAACAGAATGTAGGCTGTTGATTTTTGATTGGAAAGGAAAGTTACAAGAAAATATAATCTTGGATCATCCTTTGAATTTCATCACTATTGACGAAGCAAATGGTGTTTTGTATGGATTTAACCCAATGAATGAAGACAACCCGATATATAAGTTGAAATTGGAATAAAAGGGAAAAATTGATTTACCAATTCTAGAATTTTTTTGTTGATTTCTCAAATTTCAAAAAGGATAACATCCAATTCTGAAATCTTAGCAAATTCTTTATCACCTGTTAACAAAGGTAATTTATGAGTGAATGCCGAGGCTGCAACTATTGAATTTGGTAGTTCTAATTGTTTCTAAACTGTCCAATCCTCTATAGTGATATTTTCAAGTCTATCGAAATCACTAATATTCTTTGTTACCAAAATCAAATCATTAAACACTGCTGTTGAGCCTATCAAAAGATCAAAATCATCTAAAATTTTCCCTTTTGTTTTTAATCTAGCTTTTTCCTTAGCATAAATATCAAGAGCGGGAAAAATGGGAAGTATATTAAACATTGTTTGAAAAAGCTCAAGAGTCTTCTGATTTCTTTCTTTAAAAGTACTTTTAGCAACTCCGTATTTTAATTCAGCGATCGTGATTTCTGAAACAAAACATCTTTCAATCCCAATTTCTTCGATTTTACTTTCAAGATCGAATTTTCCATTCAAAAAATAGGCGCAAATATTCGTGTCTAATAGATACTTTTTCAAATGTCAATTTGTTTTCGTACGAATTTTCTGTCATCTTTCAATTCTGTCAAAAATTCATCTATTGGTTGATCAAGCTTCAAAGCTCCAAATAGACTTTTCCAAGAAACTTTTTCTTTCTTCTCTTCTGACTTTAAAGACTTAGAAAGCCTCGATATCAACTCCAATTTATTATCAGGACTTAATCCGTTTAACAACTTGAAATAACTATCTACTAACTTTAAATCAATCGCTTTCATAATTAAATATTTACAACCTATCAAATTTACAAAAATTTTCCTTTTAGAAGGAACTGTACTTTACAATAAATCATCCAACTTCTCTTTATAATTCCAAAATTTACTTTAACCTTCCAACTCAATTCCACACCACTACTCCTAATTGGTATGTCTAAAACTCAATAATTTTTAAAATCTAAGGTAGTCTAAACCCCTGTTCACCTGCATTCCCCTGAGAGCAAACCACCCTAACTAATCCTACTCCAATTGATCTCGTGCTTCTTTTGAGCACGGATTTGTCTTAAGACTAGCGCGTTTTCAGGTTGGGAAAGATCGGGGTCGGATTGGAGGAGTTCTTGGGCGGCATCTCTCGCCAAGGTCAATATCGGTGCATCCTTACTCAAGTCAGCGATCAACAAATCAGCGACACCACTTTGCTGTGTGCCCATCAAATCACCCGGACCTCGGAGCTTTAAATCCACATCGGCGATCTCAAAGCCATTATTTGTCCTGACCATGGTATCAAGGCGAACTCGGCTGTCTTTGGAGAGTTCGTATTTACTCATCAAAATACAATAAGACTGATCAGCCCCTCTTCCCACCCTACCTCTCAACTGATGCAGCTGCGAAAGCCCAAATCGCTCGGCATTTTCTACCACCATCACGGAAGCATTGGGCACATTCACACCCACTTCGATCACTGTGGTGGCTACCATGATCTTGGTTTCTCCTTTGACAAAGCGCTGCATTTCGAAGTCTTTGTCAGTAGATTTCATATTGCCATGCACGATGCTGATCGGATATTCAGGAAATGCCCGACAGATACTTTCATAGCCATCCATCAGATTCTTTAGATCCAAAGTTTCGGATTCCTCAATCAATGGATAAACGAGATAAACCTGTCTTCCCAATTCGATTTGCTTTCGCATAAAACCAAAAACTTTCAACCTATCTTTGTCATATCTATGAACAGTTTGGATTGGCTTTCTCCCCAAAGGCATTTCATCAATCACTGAGATATCCAAGTCTCCATATAAAGTCATCGCCAAAGTCCGCGGAATCGGCGTGGCTGTCATCACCAAAACATGGGGGATAAACCTTTCATTTTTAGCCCATAATTTAGCCCGCTGCGCGACGCCAAATCGGTGCTGCTCATCAACTATTGCGAGACCAAGATTCTTGAATTGAACGATATCTTCTAGTAAAGCGTGGGTTCCAATAAGGATATGGAGATTACCAGAAAGCAACGTTTCGTGGATTACTTTACGGGCAGATTTCTTAACAGATCCCGTCAGCAAGGCAATATTCAAGCCCATCAAATCAGCATATTCTTTCAGCCCTTCATAATGCTGATTGGCCAAAATCTCCGTCGGTGCCATCAAGCAAGCTTGCGCGCCCGAACTGATTGCAATTAATATACAGATAAAAGCCACCATGGTCTTCCCACTGCCCACATCTCCTTGGATCAACCTGTTCATTTGCTTTCCTGACTTCATATCACCAAAGGATTCTCTCACCACCCGCTTTTGCGCTTCTGTCAATTCAAAGGGGAGATGCTCTTTATAAAATTTAGTAAGCAATTCGGTTTGATTGAGAATTTGACCTGCGGACTTTTCGGTTCGAGTAAGCTTAAGTTTAAGCAATCTAAGTTGGACATAGAAAAACTCTTCAAACTTCAGTCTATACCTAGCCCTTTTCAAGATTTCAGGATTCTCAGGGAAATGAATTTGTCTGAGCGCTTCTTTTTTAGGAATCAAATTGAAACGTTGCAAAACATTCTCTGGCATGGTTTCTTGAATCTGCGGATAAGCCGAGGCGATGAGACCTTCCATGATTCTGGAAATACCTTTGGAATCGAGAAATCTAGCACGGAGTTTTTCGGTAGTTGGATACACAGGTTGAAAGAAACTCCGCTCCTCTTGGGCAGCAGTGAGCACATCCATTTCTGGGTGCGCAATGCTAAATTTCCTACCATATTTTGCTGGTTTGCCAAAAAATACGAATACCGCACCTGGCACAAGTTTTTTGATTACCCACTGAATCCCTTTGAACCACGTAAGCTCCATTTCACCAGTTTCATCGAAGATATGGGCTACCAGTCTTTTTTTCCTGCCATCACCAATAGTCTCTACGCTACGAATTCTAGCGATGATTTGTACATGCTCAAGATCTTCATGGAGGTCTTTGATTTTGAAAAATTTTGTCCTGTCTTCATAGCGAAAAGGGTAATGCTGTATCAGCTCACCAAAAGTGAAAATATTCAATTCCTTATTGAAAAGGGCAGCTTTCTGCGGCCCCATTCCCTTCAGAAATTCAATTTTAGTATCAAAGAATCCGGACAATGGTAAATAGCTTTTGGTTAAAAGTTACAAATTAAATCATATGATTTTAAAAAGCTAAGGGATAAAGAAATTGGATAAAAAGAAAATCATGGCCATTTATTGACCATGATTTTCTTTTTGAAGGATAATGTCTACTTACCCATAAATCTCTTCTAAGGCTTGGGCTAATCGAATACCGGCAGCAATAAGCCTCTCTTCTGTATGATGATAATGCTTATAAATATATTCGTAACCGATTCTACCATTTTCTGGTATGTCGTACATTGCTGGCCTGATTGCTACTGCCTCTTTTAGCCAATCGGCTGGGGTAGTTTGTGTATAGCGATCAATCAAACTTGGGTTGATTCTTTTCTGTAATTCAGTGGCGATTTCAGTATAGCTCATGTTTTTACCAGCAATCAAATCAGTGTCCCAAATTGCATGGATGTTTGTTTCTTTGTTGAAAAAACTCACCTTCACGTCATTTCCTCCACGATCACCTGGCTTGCCCACGTGAAATGGTTGATGCAAATCTCCAACAATGTGGATCAACATTCTCAGCTGATCTCTTTCCTCTTCTGGAGTTAATTTCCCACTTTTCAAGTTTTCTTTCAGCCTCAAAAATGCTTCATAAGCATCTCCCGCTTCTTCTTGAATTGTCGGATCGTATTCTCCGTCTACCGTAGTAACCCAATGCCAAGTATTCGTATAGTTATAATTTTTGTCCGAACGGATATTGTCCATCCAAACGCCCACGCCAGAGATGGATTCTTGCTTTAATATAGTTTCCACACGCTCGACTGTAGCTGTTTTCATCTGCCATTCTGCAAGCTTTCCGATCACATAATGACCTATTCCGCCCCAAGCGAAAGACTGAGTTTGCATGCCCAACACTAAAACGAGTGCAAGAGCTAGTGATTTAATTTGTTTCATAATTCAAATTGAAATAAAATAGAAATACTTTAGAAATATAGCCTTTGGGAATTGTAATTTGGCCATTTAATTTATTTGAAATAAGGTAGAAAGAAATGGAAATACGCCTTCGTTGAACTTTTTAGAAATTGGTCAAAATTGTGATGAGAAACTCAATATTTCTATCTATTTCACAAGGCTTATTTCAATGTTATTACTAAGGGTAAATTTAAGCTTCCAATTCCTTTACTGCTAAATAAGCCATTAACCCAGCACCAATTTCTAATGCATCTTCATCAATGTCAAATGTAGGTGTATGCACTCCTGAAGTGATCCCTTTGGCTTCATTTCTAGTTCCAAGACGATAAAAACAACCGTCAATTTCTTGGGTATAGTATGAAAAATCTTCAGCTGCCATCCAAATGTCCAAATCAACTACATTTTCTTTGCCTAAATAATCTATCGCAGCATTTTGGGCTCGATCTGTAAGCTCTTCTGCATTTTTCAAAAATGGATACCCTCTTCGCACTTCAAAATCAACTTCTCCTCCCATTCCCTCTACAATTCCTTTGGCAATGCTAATCATATGCCCATGCGCTTTGGATCTCCACTCTTCATTCAATGTTCTGAATGTTCCTTGGATCTTTACTTCATTTGGAATAATATTAGTCGCACCTAGTGCTTCAACTCTCCCAAATGAAAGGACAGAAGGGATTTTGGGAGAAGCATTTCTGCTAATCACTTGTTGGAGAGCAACAATCATGTGTGAAGCTATCAAAACTGGATCTACTAAGGTTTCTGGCATAGCACCATGCCCCCCCTTCCCCTTGACTGTAATATAAAGCTCATCCGCACTTGCCATGTACATTCCTTTTCGGAAACCTACTTTTCCTACAGGAATCAAAGGCATCACATGCTGTCCAATAATTCCTGATGGCTTTGGATTTTCTAATGCCTTATCTTTAATCATTAAAGAAGCTCCACCTGGGATCAACTCTTCTCCCGGTTGAAAAACCAATTTAATCGTTCCTTCAAAGTCTTCTTTGACTTCATGGAGTATTTTTGCTGCTCCAAGGAGTGAAGCCGTGTGCACATCATGTCCACATGCATGCATCACTCCAGGTTTGGTAGATTTGTAAGAAACTTCATTTTGCTCAATGATAGGCAAAGCATCCATATCGCCTCGAAGTGCAATTACTTTCTTATCTGGGTTTTTACCTTTGATTAATGCTACAAGTCCTGTATTTGCTTTAACCTCAATGTCCGTAATACCGATCTGATTTAATTGTGCTTTTACAAAATCAAGGGTCTCAAATTCATGAAAAGAAAGTTCAGGGTTGGCATGAAGATGCCTCCTATTTGCAATGATTTCAGATTTATAATTATTTGCTAATGACTTAATTTTCTCTCTGATCATTATCTACTTTTTCATTTGGATTCTCATACCCTTCTCTCACAAATCTGTCTTGGATGATTCGAGTCATTGGAAAGGATTCCTTTAGTTTATTATAATTCGCTTGTGCTTCTATCCTATTGATATATTTCCCTACTTTCACTAAGTATCTAGGTTCTTGATACTGCATTTCTGATTTGATCTCTGGAAAATCCCTGTAAAGATCATTTCTGGTTTTGAAAGCGGCATCTCTATCTACTCCACTGTACACCAAAACAGTATAGCCAGAATAATATCTTTCCGATCGATTTTTCTCTACAAATCTTCGCATTGCATAATCCAAATCATCATCAATCGCCAAACTCCCTTCATAAAAAGCTTCTGTTGATTCCTCTTTGACTTGATCATCTAAAGCAGGGAAACTAATTCTAGATTCAGATAAGTCTTCTTGATAAGAAGCATATTTATCAGCATCAGCCCCTGACTTCTTGATAACTTTACAAGAACCCAAGAGAATGATTAAAATTACTCCACTCAATATTGACTTCATTACTTTATTTTTTATCCTTCAATAATTACACACTTTCCAGCTGCCACATCGAGTTCAACACTCTTAAATTTGACATCTTTTTTTACTGAACCATCTGCATATTGAGCTGTCACTCTGTCGTTTCGTCCATAGACTTTATCCGATTTTCTCGGTGCTACCACTTGTTGTTCTGCGCTTCTATTAGCTACCGCAGCGGCTGCCTGTCTATTGGATCCTGGATTTAGACTACTTCCAACCTCAGCTTTCGAAGCTTGTACATTCTCTTGTCTGCTTGGAGCTTGAGCTGCTTTCACCTGACTTGGATCTTGCGTTGGCAATTCCGCTTTGGCCAAGAAAGAAATCACATCTTCATTAAGCCTACCTACAAAGCGCTTAAACATCTCAAATGCTTCAAATTTATAAATCAAAAGTGGATCTTTTTGTTCATAAACAGCATTCTGAACTGATTGCTTTAAGTCATCCATATCTCTCAGATGCTCTTTCCAGTTTTGATCGATAATCGCCAAAGTCACATTTTTCTCAATGGCTCTTATCAGATCTCTCCCTTCGTGATTCACTGTGGATTCCAAACCAACAACTACGCCAATTTGCTTCAAGCCATCAGTAATCGGAACCATAATTTCCTTTACTGTAGCTCCACGTTGTGCATAGACATCTTTCAAAATTGGCAATGCCTTTTGAAGTATTCTGTCATTCTTGGAAACATAATTCTTGTAAGAAGCATCAAAAAGCTCCTGCGTTAATTGATATGCATCTTTATTTTGAATTTCTTCTGCAGTAAACTGATGATCTATCCCCAGGGAACTGAAAATATTCATCCTCAAATTATCCAAATCTTCGGTGGACTTTGCCATTTGAATGATATCTGAACAAACATCAAACATGATGTTTAAGATGTCTAATTCAAGTCGCTCTCCCATCAAGGCATTGCGTCTTCTTTTATAGACCACCTCTCTTTGAGAGTTCATGACATCATCATACTCAAGAAGTCTCTTTCTTGTTCCGAAGTTATTTTCTTCAACTTTTTTCTGAGCCCTTTCAATGGATTTAGAAATCATGGAATGTTGGATCACTTCTCCTTCTTCCAAGCCCATTCTATCCATCAATTTGGCGATTCTTTCAGAGCCAAAAAGTCGCATCAAGTTATCTTCCAAGGAAACAAAGAATTGGGATGAACCAACATCTCCTTGACGACCAGAACGACCTCTCAGCTGTCTATCAACCCTTCTAGACTCATGTCTTTCTGTACCAATGATCGCCAAACCTCCCGCAGACCGTGATTCCGCTGTCAATTTGATATCGGTACCTCTACCAGCCATGTTGGTGGCTATGGTAACTGTTCCTGGCTTACCGGCTTCTGCTACCACATCTGCTTCTCTAGCGTGCTGCTTAGCGTTTAATACTTGGTGTTGAATTTTTTTGATTGTCAACATCCTACTTAGCAATTCAGAAATCTCCACCGAAGTAGTACCAACCAAAACTGGTCGGCCTGCTTGTGTCAGTTCTACGATTTCATCTGCTACGGCATTGAATTTCTCACGGACTGTTTTATATACCTTATCATCTCTATCTTGTCTTACGATTGGTCGGTTGGTAGGAATTACCACCACATCCAATTTATAAATTTCCCAAAATTCTCCAGCTTCTGTCTCTGCCGTACCTGTCATACCAGAAAGCTTGTGGTACATTCTGAAATAATTCTGAAGGGTAATAGTCGCGTAAGTTTGCGTAGCATCCTCCACTTTTACATTTTCCTTCGCTTCTATCGCTTGGTGAAGACCATCAGAATATCTTCTTCCTTCCATCACACGACCTGTCTGCTCATCGACAATTTTCACCTTGCCATCCACCAAGATATATTCCGTATCTTTTTCAAACATACAATATGCCTTCAAAAGCTGGTTGACCGTATGAATCCGCTGTGCCTTTACTCCATAATCTTTAATGATTTCTTCTTTTCGGATTAACTTCTCTTTGTCATCTAAATCAGGATTTTTCTCCATTTCGGCAATTTCAACGCCTATGTCCGGAAGAATAAAAAATTCAGGGTTTTCGTTTTTCTTAGTGATTACCTCAATACCATTATCAGTGAGTTCGACGACATTAGTCTTTTCTTCTATCGTAAACAATAGCGGTTCATCTGCCTCAGGCATGTTACGCTTATTGTCTTGAAGATAATAATTCTCAGTTTTTTGAAGAATTACCCTGATACCTGGTTCAGAAAGGTATTTGATCAATGGCTTATATTTTGGCATTCCTCTAAATGCTCTAAATAAAGCCAAACCACCATCTTTTTCATTTTTCTCGGCAATCAATCTCTTTGCTTCAGACAAATAACCTTGAACCAATTTACGCTGTTCATCCACCAAAGTAGAAACCCTTGGTTTCATATCCATAAACTCGTGTTCATCTCCTCTTGGAACAGGTCCAGAAATGATCAACGGCGTCCTTGCATCATCAATCAATACAGAATCGACTTCATCAATCATGGCAAAATGATGCTTTCCTTGCACCAAATCACCTGCATCACGAGCCATATTATCTCTCAGGTAATCAAAACCAAATTCATTGTTTGTACCATAAACAATATCTGCTTTGTAAGCTTTTTTTCTACCTTCAGAATTTGGCTGATATTTGTCAATACAATCGACAGAAAGTCCATGGAATTCAAAAAGTGGAGCATTCCACTCGGAATCTCTTTTTGCCAAGTAATCATTCACTGTCACCAGGTGAACACCTCTTCCTGCCAAAGCATTGAGATAGGATGGTAAAGTAGAAACCAAAGTTTTACCTTCCCCTGTTGCCATTTCAGCAATATTTCCTTTGTGCAAAACCATACCACCAATCAGCTGAACGTCATAGTGAACCATGTCCCACACCACTTCAGTACCTGCTGCCATCCATTTGTTGTGCCAAATGGCTTCTTCTCCTACGATCTCTACGTTGGATTTCTTTACTGCTAATTCCTTATCATAAGCATTCGCGGTAACTTTCAAACTTCCAACTTCCTTGAATCTTCTGGCAGTTTCTTTGACCACGGCAAAAGCCAATGGCATAACTTTTTCCAAAACTACCTCTAAGGCTTCATCTCTTTCTTTCTCAGTCTTATCAATTTCATTATAAAGTGCATCCTTTTCATGCACCTTTTCAGGTGCTAGAGCATCAATCTGATCTCTGAATCCTTTAATCTTTTCATCAAAGGATTTCAAATCTTCATTAATAGTAGACTTGATTTCTATGGTCTTGGCTCTTAACTGATCATCAGACAAGTTTTTAAGCTTGTCAAACTCTTGATTGATTAACGCTACTTTAGGACTTAATTCTTTTATATCTCTATCTGACTTAGTTCCAAAAACTTTCGCCAAACCTTTTGCTATAAATTCTAACATATGATACTTTATATAATTGGGGCTTAAAATTACTTTGTTTTTATTACAATAGGAAATTAGAAAAGAGTTACGGCAGAGATAAAAACACTATTCTTGGTATTTCCTGTTATTTCTAGTTAAAATCTTTCCGAGTCAGAAAATTGCATTTTATTTTCTCCAGACTCCCTGAAAAACCTGTTCAGCAGGACCGATTAAAACAATATTTTTGAAAGAACCATCTGAAGAATTAACAAATTGAACCATCAGATTTCCTCCAGGAGTTTTGATATTTACTTTATTTAAATCGTTTTGATATCCATAGACTAGAGCACATGCTGTGACTCCAGTACCGCAAGAGAGTGTTTCATTCTCTACGCCTCTTTCATAAGTTCTTACATAAATTTGATCATCTGAGATTGGAGTGACAAAATTCACATTTGTTCCTTGCTGTTCATAAGCTTTGCTATATCTAATTTCTGCTCCTGTAGCGACTACAGGATACTTTTCCACATTTTCTACAAATCTAACATGATGTGGAGAGCCAGTATTCACGAAAAAATCCTTTCCAGAATTTGTAAGGCTACTCACATTTCCCATTCCCAACGAGACCAAGCCGTCGTTGATTTCGGCCTTATGTTCACCATCTATTGCCATAAAGGATGTTTGCCTCTCGATAATTCCAAGGAATTTTGAAAAAGATACAGCACACCTTGCTCCATTTCCACACATACTTTGAGAGCCATCAGCATTGAAATAGATCATCTCAAAATCAAAACCTTCTTTGTTTCTAATCAAAATTAATCCATCAGCACCTATTCCAAACTTTCGATCACATAGTTGTCGAACAAGGCTTAAGTCTCCTTCTGGAAAACTCTCACTTCTGTCATCAATCATGACAAAGTCATTCCCTGTGCCTTGGTATTTATAAAAAGATAAAGTCATTCTTAAATTTTATGTTCTGAGAAAGGAATATTTCAAAAACCAAACCAAGGGTTTTTGGTTGTGCAAACATAAGCATCTTGTCATAAAATCAGACTTATTGTCCGAATTATGGTTTTATTATAACGCTGAAATCTTTAACTTAGGCAAAATTGAAGAAATAGTATTCTCTTAAACAAAGCAATCACTTCGTTGAAAAACAAATATTAAAATGAAAAAACCAACCTTAAATCTTTCAAGAAGAACATTTCTCAGTCAAAGCACTAAAGCTACTTTAGCCTTAGGAATAGGGTCAAGTGTCTTTGGCTCTGCCTTCCTTGCGGCTTGTAGTGGCGGAAGTGGTGAAGAAGAAAAAATCATGTTAAGCACAGGATTTGAACAAACCCCGCTTGGTTATGATTATGCAGCTTTGGAGCCTCATATAGATGCAATGACGATGGAAATTCACCATACCAAACACGCAGCTGGCTATGCGAAAAATCTAGCTGATGCTGCTGCCGAAGAAAGTGTAGATATTAGCAAGCCTTTAGAGGATGTCTTGATGAATATTTCGAAATATTCTACTAAAATGAGAAATAATGCTGGAGGGCATTACAATCATGAGTTTTTTTGGAAAACGATGTCTCCAGATGGAGGTGGAAAGCCTGAAGGCGAATTAGCCGAAGCGATCAATGCTTCATTCGGAAGTTTTGAAGAATTTGTAACAGAATTTGAAAATGCCGGAAAAACCAGATTTGGTTCGGGTTGGGCATGGTTAGTACTTGATAAGAATCAAATGCTAGCTGTAGGTTCTACACCAAACCAAGATAATCCATTGATGGATGTTTCAGATTTTCAAGGTGTACCTTTGATGGGAATTGACGTGTGGGAACATGCTTACTACCTCAAATACATGAATGATCGTGGAGGATACATTGGTAATTGGTGGAATGTAATCAACTGGAATGCAGTTGCAGAGAGATTTGATGCATTGAAATAATCTAAATTAAAAAATTCATTATTTTTAAAAAGGGTTGAGAATTTATTTTCTTAACCCTTTTTTAATACTCCTTAATCAAAAGCAAATTTTGATATGAAATAATTATTAATGTAAATGAATAGTTATTTTTTAAAAACAAATGACTATAAAAAGGATTAATAAAAATGGTTCAAAACCTCTATTTTTTGTTGTTTTTTACTAGGCCTGTTGGCATAGCGATTGCCTAAATAGCAGTCATAAACCAACTATTAACGAAAATGAAAAACACATTCAAAAATTTCGGAAAATTAGCCTTTGTTTTAACCTTCGGAGCTATGACATTTTCATGTACAGAAGATGACGATGCCAACATGAATGAACCTCAAAGCAATATTGCTCTTAGCGCTACAGCTGAAAGTTCCTCTCCTGAAGGAAGGGTCAATGACAGAGTAATCGTCAATGGATTTGCTACAAGCCAATTTGCCGTTGGAACGAAAGACATTGAAATGAAATATGCTGCAAAAGCAGACCTCTTGGCTGGAATAAGCATAGGAAATATTACACTGAAATCCAATGTGAATACTGCTCTGCATACGGAGTCTTCTAAGTCTAAAAATGCAATTCTTGTCAATGACGGAACTATCCAAGTATCCGCATTAGCAGAGGGAAGAAGTCCTGATGGAAACTATACAGAAGTGGATTTTAGATTATTTAAAAAAATGGAAGGAAACAGCAACGACCCCATGTTCGAAAAATCCTTATGGATAGCGGGTGAAATTGATGGAAAAATCTCTACAATTTGGTTGACAAGTGAAAAAGCCCTGAAAGCAAGATCACAAAATGCCGCAGGTGTTGAGGTAGATGGTCAAACAGAAATGGTTTTGGCTTTTGACATGGACAAACTTTTCGCAAATGTAAATTTCAGTACGGCCGTTGATGCAAATTCAGATGGGAAAATTGATATCGGCCCCAATAGTGCTGATGGAAACGCTACAATCTTGGCTCAAATTGAAAGTAATCTAGAATCAGCCGTTGTATTGAAGCGCAGATAATGTTCAATTAAAATCGAATTCTTATTTAAGAGACCGGAAAATTCCGGTCTTTTTTTGTTTATTTGGGGTTATTAAAATCCATAAAATCAAGAAGAATGCAAGATCCCAAGTCACTCAGTTCAGTAGCAGAATTCCATAGTACTTTCAAACACCCGATCCTTCCACATCCTCAAATTCCAGATGCCAAGCGCTGTGAGTTGCGGGTATCCTTGTTGGCAGAAGAAGTAAAAGAGCTTCAAGAAGCTATTGCTGACAATAATTTAATAGAAATCGCCGATGCACTTTGTGATATACAATATGTATTATCAGGCGCCATTCTTGAGTTTGGGATGGCAGATAAGTTCAAGGAATTATTCGAAGAGGTTCAGCGTTCGAACATGAGTAAAGCTTGCAAAAATATTGCTGATGCAGAAGCCACAGTGGCACATTATCAAAAACAAGGTGTTTCTTGTTTTTATGAAAAGGAAGGAGACTTATATTTAGTTTATAGAGAGGGAGATAGAAAAACATTAAAATCAATCAATTATCAACCCGCTGATTTAAAAAGCATTTTGGGATGAGAAAATTTATCCCTAACTTTCAAAAAGTTCACATTACTATTTAAACAAAAGCCTGTTTGGGCTGAGAATATCTTAATTCTGTGAAGTAAGTTTCCAAGAAATGACTTAGAACAAAACTTACGAAAAGGCCTACACCCAGCCATCCTAAATTATTCAATTACCAGTATGAATCAATCAATTAAGTTCGTGGACACGAACAATTCCCAGTTTTTTGCAACCATCAAGTCACGCGTAGATCATTATTTCCAAAGTAACAACATCTCCAAAACAGCAAATGGGCTAATGGTTTTTAAGACTATTCTTTATCTGACACTTTTTGTGTCGTTTTATTTTCTCATTCTATTTGAAGTATTCTCACCTTGGGGCAGCTTATTGCTTGCCATTGGACTTGGTGCCACTATGTCTTTTATTGGCTTCAATATTTGTCACGATGCATTGCATGGATCATATTCGAAAAAACAATGGGTAAATGAATCCTTAGGTTATATTTTTAATTTGATTGGAGCCAATGTTTACATCTGGAAAATCACGCATAATAAAGTGCACCATACTTATACCAATATCATGGGACATGATGGCGACTTAGACGTAGCGCCGGGTTTGATCAGAGTATCAAAAGATGAAGAGAAAAAACCCATTCATAGATATCAGCATATTTATGCTTTCTTCCTCTACTCTCTTGCTTCTATTTCTTGGTTTTTTAGAAAAGATTATGTCAAATTTTTTCAAAAAAGAATCGGGGCTCACGTCAATAATCATCCGAAAATCGAATATTTCAATCTATTCTTTTATAAGATAGTTTATTATGGCATGTATATCATCATTCCTTTGGTAGTAATGGATATAGCATGGTGGCAGTTCCTCATTGGTTATCTGGCAATGAACTTTACTATGGGGCTTGTACTCGGTTTGGTATTCCAACTGGCACATTTGGTAGAAGAAACACATATTCCCCATCCAAAAGAGGACGAAAACATAGAAGAGCCTTGGGCAGCTCATCAAATGAGGACCACTGCAAATTTTGCTAGAAAAAGTAAGTTGGCAGCCTTCGTTTGCGGCGGATTAAATTTTCAAGTAGAACACCATTTATTCCCAAGAATCTGTCATATTCATTATCCTGCTATTTCTGAGATTGTCAAGGAAACAGCACATGAATTTGATTTGCCTTATCATGATAACGAAACCTTCTATTCGGCTTTAAAATCTCATTATTATTTCTTGAAAAAAGCAGCTCAAGCTGCTTAAGCAATAATCTTTCGTGGAATATCCAAAGGTAAGCGGGTGAGTAGTTCATAATTCACCTGCTGAATGGATTCCCCAAAGGAAGCAACTGTGATCTCATTTTTCTTTTGCTTTCCAATCAACACAACTTCATCCCCTTTCTCCACACCTTTAAGGTCAGTGATATCTACTGCTATGCTGTTCATCGTCACTGTTCCTACTACAGAAACAATTTTCCCAGAAATAAGTACTTTCCCTTGATTACTCAGTAGTCTGCTAAACCCATGTGAATAGCCTATAGGAACCAAAGCAATCAGCATATCTCTTGGTGCCATGTAGCTAGAGCCATATCCAATAAAATCCCCCATCTTAACTTTTTTCAAACTCATGACACTGCTTTTCCAACTGATCAGTCGTTTGAGTGGGTTTTTGTTGTTTTCTGGTAAGGATTTGAATTTGTACATATAAGTCTCCTGCGTCGGCCAAAAGCCATAAGAAGCAATCCCAATTCTAACCATATCCATGATTGTTTCGGGGTAACTGAAAGTAGCAGCTGAACAAGCGGTATGAAATTTTTCAAAAGTCAACCCTCTCTCTGTCAACCAATCTTTGTAGGTGTGGTATTTTTTGATTTGATCTCTTACTCTTACATAATTGGACACACTCTCTGCACCGGCATAATGCGTGCAAAGTCCAGCCAAAACCAAATCGTCTTTGTGATCTTCTAACATTTTTAGAAGCGCTTCTCGATCTTCCCACTCAAATCCTGTACGGTGAAACCCTGTCTCTACCTCGATATGAATTTTGGCTTTTATTTGAAGTTTTTTTGCTGCGTTGACCGTATGTTCTAATCGGTCAAATTCAAAAACAAAAAAACTAATCCCTTTTTTGATAAGCTCTTCAAGATCTTTATTCTCCAACATGCCCATAATCATAATTTGGGAATTTTTCTTGCTGGCATTGAAAACCCTGATCGCTTCATCTGCACTAAAGGCACTAAAATGGCGAATACCTACTCCCTCCGCTATACTAACAATATTTTCTATTCCATGACCATAAGCATTGCCTTTGATCACAGCTGAAATCGTAGTTTCTTCTCCAACTTCCGATCTTAAAAATTGAATATTTTTCTTATAAGCTGATTTACTAATTTCAATGTAGGAAGTATGATTCATGTGATTTTCAATCGATAATAATTATAAAAAGAGTTTTAAATTGATGTCATCTGACTCATAATATTAAAAAAACAAGTCTATAAATTTCAATGATGAAGTTGTTCAATGATTTGTTGAAACATATTTACTCCTGTTGGAATAATTTCATCTGGAAAATCATAGTTATTTTCATGCAGTTGCGGTTGAGATTTTCCTGAACCTAATCCAAAGAGCAAGGTTTTGGTGTGAATAGAAAAATGTCCAAAATCTTCAGACCAGCGAAATGGAATACGAATATGCTTCGTTTTCAAATTAAGATTTTTTGCTGCCTGATTACCATATTCCCAAGCTTCTTGATGATTATGAGTCGCTGCAAATTCTTCGACGTACTCAAAGGAAATTTCTAACATGTACTCTTTTGCAATCTGCTCACAGAGTTTTTCTGCATAATGCACTAGAAGCTCTCTAGTTTCATTCTCATAAGCCCTAATTGTTGCCATGACTGTGGCATCTCCTGGAGTCGTTCCAAATGCCACCTCACCAAGCTTGGCATGAATCACAGTGATCATTGTGAATTTCTTCATGGCATCAGGCAGTTTTTGAAGTGCTACAATAATCTTTGACATCGCTTCTGCAGGACTATTGCCTGCTTCTGGATGCGAAGCATGGGCATTTTTACCTTTGAGTTTGATGATCATGCCATTTGAAGCTGCCGCAAATGCACCTTTTTTGATGATGATTTGATTTTTTTCATATCCTGGAAGGTTATGAAGTGCAAAAGCAAAATCAGGTAAGATTTTCTGAAATTTATTGTCTTTCACCACCATTCCGGCACCTTGACCAGTTTCTTCAGCAGGCTGAAAAAGTAAGATTACTCTCCCTTTTTTTGGACGATTTTCCTTTAAATAAAGCCCCAAGCCAGCTACGATGGCCATGTGACCGTCATGTCCGCACAAATGTGCTTTGCCTGGAATCGTACTCTTATATTTAATATTGTTGTCTTCCCTGATCGGTAATCCATCAAGTTCACAACGATAAAGTGTAGTAGGCCCTTGTTCTTTTCCTTCAAAAACAAAGGCTAGACCATTCCCTCCCAAATTCTCCAAAACTTCATCCGCATGGATCTCTTTAAAAAATTCAAGTACGCGAGATGCTGTCTCTTTTTCTTCTCCTGACAGTTCTGGATATTGATGTAATGTTCTTCGGAAGTTTTTTAGCTTTTCGAAAGTCGCTTTATTCATGTATTGGGGATTCTAGTTTTATAATCAGAAAAGACACCTTTCAAACTGACAAAATTAATGCTGGGATTGTTCCTCAATTTGAGTATTTGATGAATATGTGGAAAAAAATAAATATCTCAGCCATAGAAGTCTAAAAATTTTGGAGAACTTTTTTATATTAGAAGCTGCTTACCACTTAAACCAAATAAAATCATGACTACAGAACAGACAGCATCACTCGAAAAAAGAATTGAAGACTTGAAGTCAAGCTTGACTGGTGATATGTTCCAAGATATGGACACCAGAGATCAGATTCACAACTTAGAAATGCAACTCAAAGGGGTAAAACCTATGGACAGTCACATCGATTGTGTTGGTTGCGGCAGCTAAGCGCTCTTATCATTTATCTGAAAATATTTAACCCTTAAGGATATACTTCTTTAAGGGTTTTTCATTTAAAACCTTAAATGCGATTACCTTAGAGTTAACCTGACTGTTTTGATCACAGGATTATCACCACTGTCATCAGACCATGCTAGGATGATATCATCACCCTGAGTAGTTAACTGTGGAAAACCACTTGATCTTTTTTCAGAAGAGGAAGCTACAAGAATTGGATTTTCTAATTGCCCATTTTTATTGATTTTTCTCACAAAAACATTACCATCTTCCATCCAAGAAGCTACAGCAGTCTTTTCATTCAAAAGAGCAAGATCTACTCTACCAATCGTTTTTCCCAAATCTATTTTGATGGGTTTCTCAAAAGTAGACTGACCGGCTTGGATAAAAGCCACCTTCACCTCCGGCTTGGTATTGACACCTGTGTACCAAGCAACTGCTGAGGTATTTCCAAAACTTGCTGCTCTTGGCCCATTTACAGGACAACCCTGGACTTTCCAAAAATCATTATAAACAAGCTGTGTCTCTTGCCAAGAGTTATCCACTAATCGAACCATTCCCAAGTCTCTGACTTCTTCCTGTGATCGATCTCTAAAAAAAACAATCGGCTCACTGTCAAAAAGCGTTGCCGAGGTTTGGCAACAATCACATACCCGGTCATCCAACAACCAATCCTCCAACTTCTCCCCATCGCTTGTCAATACAGCCGCTCGAAGATTCATCTGACCTCCATGTCCATCATGGTTCCCGTGATCATGGCTGCCTCCTTGGGTATTTCTTCCATCTAGCCAAGTTATCAACATATTATTTTCCCAAGGAATCATAGACCCGAAACCATGTTCCGTTTGTGTTTCATCATCATGAAGTGTCTTTGGTTCTGACCAATCAACTCCATTTTTTGAAAAAGTAGTTTTGATATCGTATGCAAAAGTCCCCTTACCGCTTTTCTCAAGAAAAAAAGCCATCAATGATCCATCTTCAAAAGCTGCTAACTGTGGATAATCAGCCCAATTGACAAACCAGTCTGATCCTGAGGCTATCAAAGTTGGTGCTGACCATTGCCCATCAATGAGTTGGGAATATTTGAAATAATTTAAGCCTTCTTGCTGCTCTATCCATGAAAGATATACTTCCTCTTTTGGAGAAGTAAATAGATATGGTTCTCCAAAATTGACTTCAGGTTCAGAGAAAATGTAAATCTCCTCGATATCGAAAGCTTCAATTTGCTCTTTAGACTTGATATTACAAGAAAACATAAATGCAAAAAGGACTGGGAAAACAAAATACTTCATAGGTGGATTCGGAGTGGTTTTATTTTATTCTTCTGGAAGAGTCTTAATGTAAGCTTTTACTTTGATTGCTCGCAAGTAAATTATGATCAATGGAATAAGCCAAAATAATTCTGTAAAGACCAAGTGAAAAATTGTTCTTTTATTCCACCCCAACTCTGGAATGAAACCCAAAACAAACCAAGTAGCTAGCACAATTTTTCCCGCAATCCCAACTACGATCAGATAATGCCAAGAAATGGGATAAAACGCACTCAAAAACACTAAAAAGCCAATAAGCATCCCAAAACTCCCTAAGGCTGTAGCGCTTAATGTGGTAGATTCAGCAGGACTCAATGCCAGCCACCTCAACAGATCTGCTCCGAAATATCTGAAAAATGCCGACCAGGCAAAGGTGTACATTCCTGTAAGTAGAAGTAATCCTCGCATTGGCATAGGAAAGGTCGGTGTAAGACTATTTTTATCCATAGGTTTATTTAATTATATTCCGAAAATTTAACATTACATCTCTTTGGAGATCATCACCCTATACAAAACTACATGAAGGATTTTACAAACACGCCAAGATTGGGGATTATTATTCTCGTCCCTGCATTATTGCTAGTCGGTTTTATTGCCGGCAAAAAAATCGGAGAAATCAATCCTCAGGCTATCGAAGGTGCTGAAAGTTTGATCGGAATCAGTTTCTCGCCCGCTGAAAAAGACAGCATGGTGGGTAATCTCGTCAATTACCGCAATGGCTATGAAAATATGCGGAAAACGAAAATAGAGAACTCCGTCAGCCCATCACTGCCCTTCAATCCCTTGCCACATGGTTTTTTCCCCAATCAAAATCAAGAGGAAAATAACTGGGGGCTTCCAAGCAATGTTACTCTTCCAGAGAATGATCATGATATCGCCTTTTTATCTGTGGCAGAGTTATCCACATTGATTAAAACGCAGAAAATTTCTTCTGAAAGATTAACAAGAATCTATTTAAATAGAATCAAAACCTTTGGTGATACGCTACAATCGGTAATCACGGTGCTGGAAACCGAAGCTTTAGCCCAAGCGAAAGCGATGGATGCAGAAATAAAAGCTGGAAAATACAGAGGTCCACTTCATGGCATTCCTTATGGTATCAAAGATCTTTTTGCAGTAAAAGGAACAAAGACCACTTGGGGGGCGATGCCATACAAGGATCAGGTCATTGACGAAACCGCAACAGTTGTCCACAAACTGAATGATGCTGGAGGGGTTCTGCTGGCCAAATTCACGCTCGGTGCATTGGCGATGGGAGATGTGTGGTATGGTGGCGTAACCAAAAACCCTTGGAACCTGAATCAAGGAGCAAGTGGTTCTTCAGCAGGTTCGGCTTCCTCTGTCAGTGCAGGTTTGGTTCCTTATGCTTTAGGAACAGAGACTTTGGGAAGCATAGTCTCCCCTTCTACAAGAAATGGCGTGACAGGCTTGCGACCCACTTATGGTAGAGTAAGTAAACATGGTGCCATGGCTTTGAGTTGGAGTATGGACAAAATCGGCCCGATCTCAAGATCTGCTTTGGACAATGGCATAATCCTATCCATCCTGAATGGTGTGGATAAGTTAGACAAAAGCACAATTCCTGCAGCATTGAACTACAATGCCACCAAATCTGTAAAGGATCTGAAAATCGGATATTTTGAAGATTTCTTTGAAGGCACTCGTCCAACTAATGAAATAGACAGACGGGTTTTGGAGGATTTGAGAGAAATGGGACTAACACTATATCCTGTGAAATTAGAAACAAGTGTGGATGTAAGCAGTATGTTGATCATGCTTTATGCTGAAGGCGCTGCGGCATTCGATGACATGACGAGGCTGGGTCAAGATGATTTGCTCGTCGGACAAAGAAGAAATGCATGGCCAAATCTCTTCCGCTCTGCGAGATTTATCCCTGCAGTAGAATATATCCAAGCAAGTAGATTACGCTCAATTTTAATAGAAGAAATGCATGCCTTATTTCAAGAATATGATGTGATCGTAACTCCTTCCTACGGAGGAAGTCAACTCCAAATCACCAACCTCACAGGTCACCCTGCCCTTTGTATGCCTAATGGGTTTTTACAAAATGGCAGTCCAGTTTCCATCACTTTCTTAGCCAATTTATTTGATGAAGAAAAGTTAATCATGCTCGGCAGGGCCTATCAAGAAATTACCGATTGGCAAAAGAAAAGACCTCCACTGTTTAATCAGTAGAGTGTGGATAAGTCCAAATTTTCATAAATTAAAAAAAGCAACTTGATGGTCAAGTTGCTTTTTTTAATTGGAAAAAATATTCGTTTAGAGACTTTAAAAGCATCATCTGATTCCTTGCTCTATCGAAGTTTTGCTCTGGATATTGCACAGGAAAGTACACATTGTCTTTGAGGTAGTCGGTTAGAAATCTCAGGCCTGAGATATAGGTCATCATCTTTCCACCGTAGTTTAGGGAATTGAGTTCTTCCTTTGTTAGGAAATCTTCTCCTGCAGAAGTATATCCTTCATAAAGCGCCTCGTATTTCAACTTATCCACATTGATTTGATCCCATTGAGTTGAATTCTCTCCCTCCGTGCAAGCCACTGTCCGGACCAAATCTCCAAAATCATAAAATACATATCCTGGCATAATGGTATCCAAGTCGATGACCGCAACCACTTTTTCTTGATCTTCAGAAAATATCAGGTTATTGATTTTACAGTCATTATGAGTTAAACGAATGGGAAGTTTTTCTACCCAATAGCGATATTCCTCAACAAAGCTTTTATGGATTGTATAAAATTCAATAAGCTCCTTTAATCCTTCACCAAGCCTCCCCTCTTTTTGGTCGAGGGCCTCTGTAAATTGTTGATATCTCCACTCCAAATCTAGAAATCTTGGAATAACAGCTTTGAAATCGGAAACATCTAGATTTTTGGCTGTACGAGTGAATTGCGCAAAGGCTTCAGCAGCAAGAAATGCTTGCTTGGGATTCTTTACATCTTCCAAGCAAATTCCTTTGATATAAGGTTGAACTCTAAAAACCTGTTCACCAAAGGTTGTAATCATGCGTCCATTAAGATTCTCTACAGGTAAAGGTAATTGATAGGGGAGCTTCTCAAAAGGTAATTGTTTTCGAAGAATTTGATGGTTATCCACAATAAATTCTGGATTTTCAAAGACACCCTTATTGAAAATTTGCAAAATGTGTTTTTCTTGAGGCTCCGTAACCAAAAAAGTCTGATGTATGTGACCATTTCCAAAAACTTGAATTTGATCTTCAGTCCAATGCTTTCCATAAGCTTGGTTGATTGTTGATAAAAAAGAGTAGTGAGGCATGGGGATTAAGTTTGGATCAAAAATATGGATGATTATCAGTAAAGAGACATAAATGCTGTTATTATACTTAAAATTATGCGGATAAATCGCCGACAGTCAACGGTCCTCAGCCCTCCAATTATGATATTGAGATTATTTTAAGTAGCTACTGGTAAAAAAATAATCTGCATAATAAGATGCTTTTACACGAATTCACTTACTTATATCATTCCTCCGAAAGGTATTGCATGCTTTCGAAATAAATCTTTACTTTCATGAAATTTTAAATCACCATCCTAATGACAATTTCCTTACTCGATTGGAGTATTATCGCTGCATTTTTTGTGATTTCTATGCTGATAGGAGTTTACTCGTCCAAAAAAGCCGGGGCCTCTGCAAAGGAGTTTTTCCTGTCAGGAAGAAATATGCCTTGGTGGCTGTTAGGAGTATCGATGGTGGCGACGACTTTTTCAGCAGATACGCCAAACCTTGTTACAGACATCGTTCGGACCAATGGCGTATCGGGCAACTGGGTTTGGTGGGCTTTCTTGTTGACGGGAATGCTAACAGTCTTTGTTTATGCAAAATTGTGGAGAAGGTCTGAAGTGACCACAGATTTGGAGTTTTATGAATTGAGATATGGAGGAAAATCAGCAGCATTCCTCAGAGCATTTAGAGCCATTTACCTCGGCATCTTTTTCAATGTCGTCATCATGGCGACTGTCTCCTTAGCGGCGATCAAAATCGGCGGGGTCATGTTAGGATTAAGCCCTATTGAAACCTTGCTTATCGCATCGATAGTAACTGTGATTTATAGTTCCCTTGGTGGATTGAGAGGGGTGTTGTTAACAGATTTTTTCCAGTTTTTCATCGCGATGGCAGGTGCTTTTGGAGCAGCAATCTATGTTTTGGACATGCCAGAAATTGGTTCTCTGGATGGTCTACTCACACATCCGAATGTTGTGGATAAGTTAGATTTCCTTCCTGACTTCAATGATTGGAATATGATTATCCCGCTATTGATTATGCCTCTGGCGATTCAATGGTGGGCGACATGGTATCCTGGTACTGAGCCTGGAGGCGGCGGCTATATTGCCCAAAGGATGCTTTCGGCGAAAGATGAAAAAAATGCCATTGGCGCCACCTTATTTTTCAACATCGCACATTATGGCATGCGCCCTTGGCCTTGGATCATTATTGCTTTGGCTTCCTTGATTATTTTCCCAAATGTATCGGACATGCAGGAAGCTTTCCCACATATTCCTGTTGACAAGATGGGGCATGATCTAGCGTACTCAGCTATGCTCACATTCCTTCCTGCAGGATTGATCGGATTGGTGCTCGCTTCGCTGATCGCAGCGGTGATGTCCACTTTATCCACACACCTCAATTGGGGGTCTTCCTACGTAGTAAATGATTTTTACCTGCGATTCCTTAAACCAAATGCCTCTGACAAAGAATTGGTGTTTGTTGGTAGGTTATCCACAGTTTTGTTGATGCTACTTGCAGCGATTCTAGCTTTGGCCTTGTCCAATGCTTTAGAGGCATTTAATATTTTATTACAAATTGGAGCAGGAACGGGAGCGATTTTCATTCTCCGCTGGTTTTGGTGGCGTATCAATGCTATGACAGAAATTGCCGCTATGGTTATTTCTTTTGTCGTGGCCATTTTCTTTGAAGTCATCAATCCAAAGATTGATTTAATTTCTATCCCTGAAGGACAGGAATATTTAAAATTGCTGTATGGTGTTGGTATCACTACTGTAGGTTGGCTGTCAGTAACATTTTTTACGAAACCTGAAAAAGATCATATCTTACTTTCCTTTTATCGAAAAGTAAAGCCTGCTGCTTTTGGTTGGAAAAAGGTCTTGGATCGTTATCCACAAGAACCTCAGGTGCAAGGACAGCTTCCCAAAGAAATTGGACTGATGTTGGTCGGGTCTGTGATGGTATATGCTGTTCTTTTTGCTGTGGGTTTCTGGATTTATGGAAATATATTGGCAGCTACTTTATCCACAATCATTGCAATCATTGGGGCATTAATTATTTTGAAAAGTTGGAAAGGGATGAAGTGATGGGTTTTATCCATTATGAACACAAATAAACACGTTTTTTTATGATTTGGCAAGGTTATTAGCACTTGACAAGCAGTACCAACTTCAGTTTTTTAGCTAAATTTATGAAGTTGAATTCGGTTTTTTTTAGCTAATGGAAAGTAAGAAATTTTTGACTCAGTTATAATACTTGATCTTAATTGCTTAGTCTTTAAACTTTTGAAAATAAGCCATATCCACGTCAAAAACCTTTCTTTCTTTAACGCCAAGCTGTACTTTTTCAAACATCTTGACTAATTTTTGACCGTCAACTAACTCAATTTGAGGAGCTCCTTCTCTAGAAGCTTCCTTTTTAGCATCACGAGTAAATATTCCCGTAGTCAGGATAATTCCTTTCTCTGCTCTACCTATCATAGCGTTTCTAAAATCTCCAACTTGTGATCTAGAAACTGATCCTTTATATCTTTTACATTGAAAGATTACTTTAAAGCTTACAAAGGGGTTGATTTCTAGTATTCCATAACCATCAATTCCACCATCATGAGACCGACCAATAACTTCAACATTTTCAAAATCATGTTCTCTTAAAAGCTCTTTACATACATTTTAAAATCCACTTGGGGAAAGGCTTTGCAATATTTCTAATAAGCTGTTTTCAGCCTTTATTTCAATTGAATCTGGATCATTCTCCTCCTGCTCATCGATGACTTCAGATTTTGACTTATTAATTCTAGCTTTTTGGTTAATTGCTACCCATTTTAAAAAAATCTCTCTTGACTGATCTTTGTCTAAGTAGGTATTCTTTCCTTTTTCAGTAAGCTTCCAAGTGCCTCTTACAGAAGAATCCAATAAACCCTCCCAAGTTAAATACTGTCTTGCCCACGCTACTTGATTATGAAATTTATTAGTTCCAGATTTCAAGGTTTGATCTAAAAAACTTTCATTTAAATTTAAATTTTCGGCTATTCTGTCAGAAACCTCTTTTGGTTTACCTGAAAATCCAAGCTCTCTTAACGCATCCAATAAAGGTCCAAACCAATTTACAAATTCAGATTTCGATTTTCTTTTTATCATTAATTCTAATTTAAAAATTCTAAAATATTGGACTACTCATTCTTAAACTGCAAAGTATTAATCAAATGGGTCATATCAATTTTGATGTGTTCGATTACTGGGGCGAGAGAATCGTTTTTCATAGCAGTATTGAAATATAAAGCCCCTCTAAGAAAATGATCCGTAGAGTCAGTCACAAAAAACTGGAATTGTGTTGGAACTTCTCCACTCAACTCTGCCACCACAGCAGTATAACCTTTTGGTGTAAGAAGTATAGATTCTTCAATTCCATACGCTTTTATTTGATGCTTAGCAGTAAGGTTGATGGCATCATTTAAAACCATTTTTACATCACCACCCTTTGTTCCCAATGGCAAATAAGTCAAATGAACCTTAGCTCCCATTTCTCTATAATTGAGATTGATCCAAGCTTTTTGTTCTAAATTAAAAGTGTCTTGTTCTACCGTTGCAGCTCTTGGAACTTCAAAAAGATATGGATAATTTCCATTCAGGGTATCAAAAGTTCTCTCAGGAAGATCAATGCGATTATACCCCAAAGGTCTCGGCAGATAATCCCCACTGCATCCACTCACAAACAAAACTATAAAAAACCAGTTTAGAAACTTAATTGACATATTTCAAAGTTATCAATTTGGATTGATTTCAACTTTGAAATATCGATATTTATAAGAAACTTAAAAATCTAAACTTATGAAAACTAACAAAACCATCCTCGCGAGTGCTTTAAGCATTCTATTTTTATGCATTGTACAGTTCACAGCAACTGCACAAACCACTATGGAAGAATTTATGATGAAGTGGGAAAATGGTAAGCAGTTTACTTTGGAAGTAGTAGATAAAATGCCAGATGATTTACAAAACTATAAGCCGCACGAAACAGCCATGAGCTTCAATGAACAAATAACCCATCTCTCCTCAGCGATTGCTGGAATTAGCAAAGGTTTTTTATCAGGTGAAGATCCAGCTTTTGATCTCACTTCAAAACCTGCAAATAAAGAAGAACTTAAAGCATTTGTTACTGCCTGCTATGATTATGGAAAAGCAACATTTTCAAAGTTAACAGAGGCACAATTAGCAGAAAAAGTTGAAATCTTTGGAAATACTGCTAGCAGAAGACAAATTATAGCTTTGATCGATGATCATTGTACACATCATAGAGGAGCAGCGATATCCTATATTCGAGCAAATGGTATCGAGCCACCGAGATTCAATGCAATGTAAAAGACAAAAGCCAAGCAAAAATGCTTGGCTTCATTTTTTTAAGCGAATTAGCCTCTTACCCAATCTACTTTTTCTTCTATTGGTTTTCTACGACCCTCAGGCCACCTGTCTGTGGCAGGCTTGGCCACATAGAAAAATCCCATTAACATATCTTCTTCGCCAAGTCCAAACCATTCTTTGGCTTCAGGCCAAAACGTTGGCCCGCCTGTTCCCCAATAAGCTGCTAATCCATGTGCAGCAGCTGTCAAATACATATTTTGAACAGCCATGGCAACAGCTGCTATTTCTTCCATCACAGGAAGGTTTGCTCGAAGATCTCGCTTCATTTTGATTGCTATGATATGGGATGCTTTCAGTGGATTTTCTAAAAATTTCTGGAAGGTTGCTTCGATAAAATTACCATTTTTCTCTGCTCTTTGCTTGTAAAGATTGGCTTGAAAGTCTGCAAATTTCTTCAATCCCTCACCAGAGAAAACTGTGAAACTCCAAGGTTCTGTAAGCTTATGTGTTGGCGCCCAGTTGGCATTTTCAAGCATTTCTTGGATGATTGAATCCTCCACAGGATCATTTTCTTTGAACTGAGCTATAAACATGGATCTCCGTCCACGGATGATTTTATTGACTTCTTCGATGTTAAATTCTGGTCTTTCCATATATTTTAAAAGGTGTTTGTATTATTCTACTTTAGACAATGCAAGATTGGAAAAATAGGTTTCTTAAATCAAAATATTCTTAAAAACTATACCCCAACTTCACACCTCCATAATAATTTCTCAATGGAGCAGGCTGATAAAATCTATTGGCAAATGCATTGAGGTCATTGCCCAAACTGTAGGATTCATTCAATAAGTTATCCACACCAAAATATACCTCAGCATCCCAATTTCTGGCAAAGAAGCTTCTCCAACCGATTCTACTACTTACCAAGTTGTAAGCATCTTGATACACTGTATTCGCATCATTCAAGGGTAACTTATCCACATACTGATGCGTGAAATTTAGATAAAAGCCAAGCTTTGTTCTCAAATCTAATTGATTCACTAAAGTATTTGGGGCGATTCCAGTAAGTTGATTTCCTGAAAAATCATTTCCTCCACTATTAAAATCAGCAAACTCAAAATAATGGCCCGTAAATGCGTGGCTGAGTTTAAATTCCTGAATTTGAGTTTGTGAATTTCGCCAAATAGCGTAGTCCACTTGCGCTTCTATGCCTCTTTGATTGGTACTCCCTGCATTTCTGAACAATACCACACCTTGTTCATTGGCAAATGTGGTAATGGTCTGATCCAATTTGAAATAAAAGCCTACGATATCCACATTGAAGATCCCATGTGTTACTCTGTAGCCCAACTCATAGTTAACTCCTCTTTCTGCTTCAAGGTCTAAATTGATACTTCCTTCATTTGTTCGTACTTCGGCAATAGAAGGAGGCGAAAATCCAGAACTGATACTTCCATGAATTCCAGATTTGTTATTGATCTGATAGGCCAAAGCAATTCTAGGAACGATAATCGGATCAAATTTCCGCTGATTGGAAGATGGTTCGTTAGCACTTGCATCGATGGTTCTGTTGATATCATATCGGGAGAAGTTTTCACTAAACGCAATGGTCATCAGGAATTGATTTGACCATTCTACTTCAAATTGCTGAAAAAGAAAAGCCTGAGTAGTCACCAAATCATCGCTAAATCTAACCGTATCGGCTTGCCCATTTCTATTTCCGAAATTTTGCGCTAAAGTTTTCCCATATTGATATTCCCCACCGGCGATGATTCTGATAGGAAATCGACCGATTTTATCATTTCTGGTGAACTTGGTCCTTCCTCCATAACTGAAAGCAGTTTCCTTTTTATAATCTAAGATAAACGGATTTTCAAATTCCGTGGTGTTGACATACAGAGCGGTTTGATTCTCCAATTTATCGGAAAAAGTATAAGTGTGGGAAAGTGTTCCGTAGAGAGATTTTTGAGCGATAGAGCTATTTTGATTTACAGAACCAGGTCGCGCCTGTCGTGGGTCTTCTTCCAATTGGGTAGCGTTTAAAGCTCCTGGAATTTGATAGTCTAAGTCACTATAGAGAATTTGTGTGGAAAACTTTTGTTTGTCCGAAGGCTTCATATGAGCTGCCAATTGAAATACTTTTCTATCAACAGCACTGTGTTCCCGATACCCATCAGATTTTTGATGAACATAAGAAACGTTCAAACCGCCGTCCCCTATTTGTTGATCAATTCCAAATCGATATCTTATCAAACCAAAATCCCCGGCATTCAAATCCATAGACACCCTATTTTCTTCAATTTGTGTTTTACTATGAAAGCTAATCACACCACCATTTCCCGCACCATAAATACTACTCGCAGGTCCTTTTACGATTTCGGTCTGTTGAATATTACTGAGATCCAGTAAGTTCAAAGGAGTCGTTCCATCAGGGGAAGTGAAAGGAATTCCATTCCAATAAACTTTTACATTTCTAACACCAAAGGGAGACCTCAGCGAACTTCCACGAATAGATATTCTGTAACTAGCAGGAGCTCTTTCCTCCACTCTGATACCTGCTTTAGTGTTGAAAGCATTGGCTATGGAAGTTTCATTGAATCTATAAAGCTCACTTTCCAAAACCCTACTCACAGACCCGGCTTGCTGCAATAAAGGTCTATCGGAATCAAAAGCAGAAACTGTCACTGTGGATAAGTCGTTTGTTTCCGGAACTAAGACAACAATATTCTCCTGATTTGGAATGATTTCTTGACTCTTCTTCTGATAGGCAATATGTGAAAAATTAAAGCTTTTAGATTGTGTCAAATCAATTTGTGCAATGCCTTTATCATTGGTGATTTGACCTTTAAATCCTATTCCTTTGATCGCTACCCCGGGTATAGACTCTTGTGATTCAAGATCCACCACCTGAATTGTGGTTTGAGCAAAAAGTGAAAAAGGTAAAAATATGATTAGGAAGAAGTAGTGTTTTTTCATGTTGGATAATTTTAATTCTAGACTGTAAGTATCCTTTTTAAGCAGATTGACTTTAGTTTCGGTCATTTACAAAAGGCATAACACCAACTCAATAAAAATGATTAAAAAAAACCTCAAGATTTAAATCCCGAGGTTTTTTAAAAAGGTAGATTTTAAAATTATTTTCTTTGGGCTCTTTTCATTGGATTATCTCCTGAAGAAACCCCTCTTGCACCACCTGCGCTTTTGAATAACTCAAACCTACTAGGTGTGAAAGTTCTAGGCCAATAGTTATTAGATTCATCAATATCTGCTGTCTCTCTGAATGGATCAAGCACTATATTTTTCACTTCTTTTTTCTTCGCAAAGACCTTTGAAACTTCTGTTTCATTCAATCTCCAAATCTGTGCAGGAATTCTTTCAACTTCGGATGTTCCATCCACATAATTAAACTGAATAATCAAAGGCATCACCAAGCCACCAACATTTTTAAACTTCATTTCATAGAAGTTCAACCCACTATTTAGTAGGTCTTTTTCTTCTTGGCTAAGTCTAGCCATAAAGTCTCTGTAAGCCTTTTCATCTTCTGGAGTGACTGAGAATGGGTTATAGCTATTATAGAAATCTCGTGTTGCAGGATCTGCTTCCAAGACTGTTTCTTCAATATCCTTGGCATTGTAAGTTTTAGAAACATAACTCTCTTCTCTATCAAACGCTTTCTTTGCATCCGCTTTTTTCTCCGCTGGAGTTCTATTATCAAGCTTGTACCAATTTACCGCTTCTAAAGAAATGTCAACTGGCTCAGTATCAAAAAACCAACCTTTCCAAAACCAATCCAAATCAACACCAGAAGCATCTTCTAAAGTTCTAAATAAATCTTCTGGAGTAGGATGCTTAAACATCCATCTTTGCGAATACTCTTTGAAAGCATAATCAAACAGCTCTCTTCCCATCACAGTTTCTCTTAATATATTAAGTGCTGTAGCAGGTTTTGCATAAGCATTTGGGCCAAATTGAATGATATTCTCTGAGTTAGTCATAATTGGCTCAAGAAGATTCTGACTACTTCTCATGTAAGAAACAATCTTATGGGCTGGACCTCTACGGGAAGGATAATCTCTATCCCACTCTTGCTCTGCCATAAATTGCATAAAGGTATTTAAGCCTTCATCCATCCAAGTCCATTGTCTCTCGTCAGAATTGACGATCATTGGGAAATAATTATGACCTACTTCGTGAATTATCACTGAAATCATCCCGTATTTCACTGCATCTGTATAAGTTCCATCAGAATCAGGACGACCATAGTTGAAACAAATCATAGGGTATTCCATTCCATTGCTCGCTTCTACAGAAATCGCAACAGGATAAGGATAGTCAAATGTTTTAGCAGAATATGATTTAAGTGTGTGGGCAACTACTCGCGTAGAATATTGCTCCCAAAGTGGGTTCCCCTCTTTTCCATAATAAGACATCGCCATTACATCTTTGCCGCCTTGCTTCACAGCCATTGCGTCCCAGATGAACTTTCTAGAAGAAGTCCAAGCAAAATCTCTTACATTTTCAGCATGGAAAATCCATGTTTTCTTGTCCTTTGATTTTCCTTTTTCCAATCTCTCAGCCTCAGCTTGTGTTCTGATCACTACAGGCTTATCATATGACTTTTGGGCTTGCTCCCAACGTTGTAATTCAGTAGCTGAAAGCACTTCCTCAGGATTTTGTAACACTCCTGTAGAGCCAACCATATGATCAGCAGGGACAGTTATTTTTACTTTATAATCACCAAAAGTCAAAGCAAACTCACCTCTGCCTACGAATTCTTTATTTTGCCACCCTTCAAAATCTGAATAAACGGCCATTCTCGGAAACCATTCAGCCATCGTATAAAGGTAATTTCCATCTTTCTCGAAAAACTCATATCCTGGACGTCCACCGATAAAACTCATTCTATCATGAATATTGAATGCCCAATCAACTGTGAATTCAAACTTTTCGCCTGACTTCAATGGCTGAGGAAGGTCAACGCGCATCATCGTATTGTTGATCGTTACAGGAATATCCTCACCTGACATGGTTTTTACAGAATTGATTTTGTATCCCAAGTCCTGATCATGCCACACAATCCCTTCAAGTTGTCTCATCGACACTCTTGAATTGATGCTGCTTTGAGCCATTTTTGGGGTATTGGAATCAGCAGCTCTTTCGTTTTGATCAAGCTGAATCCATAAATAAGTCAATTGATCCGGAGAGTTGTTGAAATAGGTGACTTTCTGCCAACCTTTGATGGACTGATTGTCATCATTCAATTCTACTTCGATTTCATGATCTGCTTTTTGCTGCCAATACATGTGGCCTGGAGCTCCTGATGCGGTTCTGTATACATTTGGAGAGCGAAGCATCGATCCTAATTGTTCGAATCTTTCCGCATGATTTCTTTCGCTTCTTTGAGCAAATGAAGAAACGGAACACATCAAACCTAAAACGAGGAGAGTAAGTATTCTTTTCATAGAGTTTATTTATTGTTTTTTGACCTATAATGGCCGATGTATTCTTTTGAAAACTACCAATATTTGGTATCAATCATCATCATAATTGACATCCCCAAAACGATTGCTGAGATGGTGATTGTCCATTCTTTTCTATTGACACCTATGAGACCTACGATAAGCGATGAAGCAATCAAGAAAATGGCAACGATGGCCAATTGACCTACTTCCAAGCCAATGTTGAACGCCAGCAAAGGTTGAAAGATTGAAGCTTCTCTTCCCAACAATGACCTTAAGTAATTTGAGAATCCTAGACCGTGGATCAAACCAAAGAAAATAGCAAAGATATAGTTGATCTGAATTCCTCTACTATTACTTGGCCTTGGTTTGAAAACATTAGCTAAAGCAGTAATTGCAATCGTGACAGGAATAAGAAACTCAATCAGGCTTGAATTTACTTTTACAATATTTAATGTTGCCAAAGCCAAGGTAATCGAATGACCTATGGTGAATGCGGTAACTAAAATTAGGATTTTTTTCCAATCTCTAGCCAAGTATATTGCACAAAGTGCAATGACAAAGAGAATATGATCAAAACCCTTTAGATCAAGTATATGTTTGTAACCTAATTCAAAATACAGTTGAAACTGACTCATTTATACTGGGTGCTTTAATAATTTATTTAATATCTATATTTCGGGAATGTAAGTATAATGCATAATTTGCACAAAAAGTAAAAATAAAGATCCCAAATGTTACAATATTACATTTTCACATTAATTCTAGGATGGAAGGTATTACTTCATCCCTTCTACATCAGCCTTACAGAAATCAGGTATAACGATGCTGAAAAAACCATTGAGATCGCACAAAAGATTTTTTGGGATGATCTGGAAAGAGGACTTGGAGAAACCAACAAAACCAAGGTGGATTTTCTAAATCCAAACTCACCGGAAAAGCTTGAAAAAATGATTAGGGAATATGTCCTTAAGCATAATCAAATTACAATTAACGGCAAAAATGTATCGCTTAATTACTTAGGTTATGAAATAGAAGAAGATGCCACTTGGATCTATATAGAAGGTACAAACGTAGAAGTACCAAAATCTGTTGAAATTATAAATACAATCCTCATAGAAACCTTTGGTGAGCAACAAAATATTATAAATTTCTATGTTGAGAAAAAACCAAAAAGCCTTATCCTATACAAGGACAAGACTTTTGGGGAAATATCTTTTTAAAGAGAGTGAAATCAAATACTAGAAATCAAAAGAATTTTTAATTTCTTCTAAGATCACCCATCGCCCAGCAATCCGTTTTAAAATAAACAGACTTTTCACATCATGATGTGCTTTGAATTTCTTCGATTTGATAAAATTCCAATATTCGTCAAATCTCTTTTCTTTGACATCTTTGAAAGCTACAGTCATATGCGGAGTGTAATTTGAATCACTTAGCTCCTTTACCAAATTCAACTCCCTTTTACAATATTCAGCAAGTTCAGCTTGAAGCACTTTCAGGTGTTCGTTTGGTTTCACTTTGATATAAATTACTCGCTTACCAAATCGACTAAAGCCATCAAAATCTAAAGAAAACCCTTTCCTTTCTTTAAGAAAAAAGCCGACTTTTTTTATCAATTCATCCTCTTTTGCTTCGTTCCAACTGAATGGCATTTTGACTGTGACATGGGCTGGAGATTTTAAGGCATATTTGAGTCCGAAAGCTTCTTTCAAATCTTCCTTTATCCTTGTTGCCTTCTCTTGGAGTTCTCCTTGAGGAACTATTGCAATGAAATATTTACCAAAGATTTTAGCCATTTGACACAAATATATTTGAATTCAGGCTGTCTTCTATTTATTTCATTGGTATTAGGAGGATAATTATATTAAAGCATTACAAAATTCAACAGCAAAACATTAAATTGAGACATCATTCAGAAAATAGAAATATGAAGAACTTTGAAAAAGCAATGATTGGACTTGATCTCACCGAAATGGATGAAATCTTGATAAAAAAAGTCGCCTATATCAGGCAAATCATGGGGTTCAAAAAAATATATTTGATTCATGTAGCTAAAGATCTCTCTTTGCCTGAGGAAATTAGAAAGGCCTATCCTGATCTCCTTGCCCCAATGGATGAAACCATCCATGCGGAGATTAAAACTTTACTGAAAAATGAAAAAGAATTAGACCCTTCTATTGAAACAGAAATTTTGGTTTTAGAAGGCAGCCCTTTGGAGACTTTTCTCCGAACCGCAAAAATCAAAGATGTGGACCTCATCATCATGGGGAGAAAATTTGAATTGGCTGGCAGCGGCTCTCTGTCTAAAACAATGGCACAGAAAGCCCCATGTTCAGTACTGTTCCTTACTGAAATAGGGCCTATAGCTGTTCCAAAAAAGGTGATGATTCCTATGGATTTTTCAGAGCATTCACATCTTTCTTTTGAGTTTGCCGAAAAGCTACATAAAGAACTTGATACAAAGATTGTAGGTTTACACGTCTATGAAGTTCCTACAGGATATTATAAAACTGGAAAATCATTTGAGGAATTCGCCAAAATTATGGAGGAAAATGCCAAAAAAGATTACGAGAAGTTTATTAAAAAGCACAATCACACTGCTTTTGAGTGTAGATATCTCTTAAAAAAAGATGGCAATGTGGGAAGGTTTATAATACAAACAGCTAAAGATGATGACATCAATTTAATTTTAATGGGAAGTAGAGGTAGAACTAATTCCGCTGCAATGCTTTTAGGAAGTACTGCAGAAAAAATCATTAATCTAAACAATGAAATTCCAATGATCATCTTTAAAAACAAAGGTGAAACAATGAGCTTTTTAGATACTTTGATGAAAATATAAATCTGTCTCAAAAACTCAAAAAAAGAGCGTGCTCGTTGAGCACGCCTTTTTTTTGAGTTTGATTTCACAATTAATATGCGCTTTCTCTATTATAGACCAGTTCAATAATCGTTCGAATGCAGATATTAATATCCATCCAAATCGTCCAATTTTGAATATAAAAAGAATCTAATCTTACTCTTGAGCGAATTTGTCTTAGATTTTCTATCTCACCACGATATCCTTTTACTTGGGCTAAGCCTGTTATACCTGGCTTGATTTTATGTCTTGAGTTATACTTTTCTACTTGAAGCTGAAATGTTTGATTCATCGGAATTGTGTGTGGTCTAGGCCCTACTATGGACATATCTCCAATCAGCACGTTCAGAAACTGTGGCATTTCATCAAGAGATGTACTTCTTAGGAAAGCACCGATTTTGGTAACTCGAGGGTCATTTTTAGTAGCTTGCTTCGTGTCTGCATAATCATTCGGTGTCATCGATCTGAACTTCAAACATCTAAACACCTCGTTATTCACACCATTTCTCTCTTGAATAAAAAATATTGGTCCTTTCGATTCCCATTTAATCAAAATCCCCACTAAAGGTATCATCCAACTTAGAATAAAAATCACGACAAATAAAGAGAAAATCACATCGAAAACGCGCTTGAAAACCCTGTTCATCATATTATCTAAAGGGATATCATTGACATTGATAACAAAAAATTCTCCATATTTAGAAAATGAAAGGTTCTTTTCTAATTGCAAATTTCCATTCGGGATAACTTTTACTTTGATATATTTATCGTCAGCATAGTCCATCACCTTTTTTATAAATTTAGCATCAAGGCTTTCACTTATGTAAATCAAATCTAAATCCAAGTCTTTAGCTTCTTCAAAAAACTGTGGAAGACCTCCTCTAACATTGATACTTCTATTGTCAAGATCATCGTAAAACCCAAGGAAATTAATACCGAAATCTCTTCTTTGCTTGAAAACTTGAGATAACTTATTACTTACACCGCTTTTGCCTAGGATAATCGCATTTCTGTAGTTTTTCCCTTGAATCCGATATTGCTTAAGTGCTAAATGCACCCCTACTCTGAAGAGCCCCAAAAACATCACAGAGATCACTGCTACACCAATCAAAAAGAAAATCCCTAAAGGATGCTCCTGCGTCGGAACCCAAAAAATGGATAATAAACCCAGCAACCAAATCAAGGATTCTGGCAACTGCTTCAGCGTAAATCCTACTTCTGTTGTTCTTCCAATTTTGTAATCCTTTCTACCTACAGATATAAGTAACCAAAAAAGGAGGAAATAACCATAAAGGGCTAAATTTATCTCAGGATAATTTATAAAATAACTGAAAAGGAGAGCAGTTACGCTCAGTCCAAGTGCGAGTACTAAAAGATCCCCAAGTACAAAAAGCCAAGGGAAATATTTGTGAAAACGTCTTTTCATAAAAATTGATTAATCCTAAAAAGGAATTACGAATTAGGATAGATTTCTTTTAAGTATTGATTATCTGAATTTTTTCCTTCAAATAATTAAATTTGGTTGTAAAATTAAAAAAGATTTACAAAGCAGTATTACATTTGAGGTAATTAATTATTCTCTTTACAATATTTCTTTCAAAGCTATAAAAGGCAATTTTGCCCATGTCAAAAATTAAAAATTTACTAAGCCCTTCGGACAATCCCGAATCTATAGGGAATAAGTTCAGAAGTAGACGCTTTTTTGTATTTGAAACCTTAATTAAAAAAAATTTTCCGCTTGGGAGTGAACTGAAAATCTTAGACGTAGGTGGTGCAGCTTATTTTTGGAGAGATAAAGATTTTTTAAAAAAATATAAAGTAGAAATTATTTTACTCAATTTGGAATCTTCTGAAACACAACACCCTCAGTTGAAATCGATTGTTGGAGATGCGACAGACCTTTCTGAATATAAAGACGAAGCTTTTGACCTCGTTTTTTCAAATTCTGTCATAGAACACCTTTACACATGGGACAATCAAGTCAAGATGGCCAATGAATGTGTTCGGGTAGGTAAAAAACATTTTATCCAATCTCCTAATAAGCATTTTATAGTAGAGGCTCATTATACCCTTCCTTTTGCACAATATCTCCCCAACAAACTCCTATTTGATATTCTTACAAAAACTAAGCTTAGTCAAACCCGAAAGTGGGATCCTGATGCTGCCATGCAATATATTGAAGAAATTAGGTTACTAACTGGAACTGAAATGAAAATGCTCTTCCCAAAATCCACAATCTACAAAGAGAAATTTCTAGGCATGACCAAATCTTTTGTCGCGCACAACCTTTAGCCCTTTTCTCGCAATTCATAGATGTAATAACACTGATATTCTTTTTCAAAATCATGCAGTTCGGCTTGATCTCCGTACTGTAAATATCTATTTTGGCCAACGTTAAGCTGGATTTTCCCAGGCAAATTCCATTCAATTGGTTTTCCAACTTGCTTACCATCTTTGATATAGAAATAGTATTTTTTACGTGATTCTGTTTCTAACTTCTGCTGCTCCTCAGTTGGGTTCTCAAAAACCAAATTTGGATCAGAACCAGTTCTATAACCAACTAATACTTCATCACCATAACCGACTATCTCATTAAATACCCCTCCAAATCTACTATTATTAGTACGATGCTCTTGGACAGCTGCTCTTGTAGCTTCTTCCAATGGAACAGTTATCAATTTGTTAGGCGTGATTCTTTCCAAGTTAATCTTATTGACAATCTTGAAATTGTCATTAGGATCAATTTGATACAAGATAGAATCCCCCCACATAATACTGGAAATTGTAGTGGATTTTAAATCAGAAAAATAGATTGGATTATCCATAAATGGAATGAAAACTCCTTGCTTAAAAGCACTGCTTTCATCAATCTTTCCTCCTTTATTAATTTCCCCTGTTTGGACATTTTGCAAATGAACCATATTCAGGGTATCAAAATAATCAACAGGATAAGTTTGCAGAAAGGCATCATTCATATTCACTAAAGCTGAAACAGCTCCATCCTCCGTTTTGAAAGTACTCATATTGTCCCGAGTGAAATTGATCAATCTAAATCTAATTCCTTGCTCAAATGGAAAGCTCCTTTGAACTTTCAGATTGAGATCATATACAAAAGTCTTTCCATCTGTAACCACCATAATCTCATCCCCTACAAACCCTACTCTTGCTGTAACTAATCCAAAAGCATCAGGGCCTTCGGCTAATGTGTTTTCTGCTACAATTTGTCCTTCTTTATCGATGATTATAAACCTGCCTTCCATACTCATCTGAGGAATGATCAAGTACAGCTCTTTTTCATGATGATAGTCCAGTATATGGACAGTCTTTAAAATATCAATGACTAAGGAATCCACTTTTACAAATTCAAATTCAACATCTTTGTCATAATCTGAAGAATTTCCCCCACAAGAATAAATGCCAAAAATAAGAGAAGTAATAAATAGAATTAAGCCGATTTTTTTCATATCCAAACCTAATAATTTCCTGGTTACAAATGAACTAAAATAGAATTAATTTCTATTTTGGAAATATTATTCTGAACTTCATTCTCCAAATCAAACTCTTATTCCATGAAAAATATTCTTGTTACACTTTTGCTCGGTCTTTCATTCTTTACTTTGGTCCATGCCCAGACCCAGCCCTATCTCAATCTGGAAAATGCCACAAAAATTGCTGATGCAGCTCAGGAGAAAGCAATTTCTGAGAAATGGAATGTGGTCATTTCAATTCTTGACCAAGGAGGAAATTTGATTTTGCTGAGAAGAATGGATGGCACACAAATCGGGAGTATAGAAATCGCGCAACTCAAAGCCAAAACAGCATTTGAATTCAAGCGTCCGACAAAGGTTTTCGAAGATATGATCAAAGGAGGAGCAGTTCATTTGACCACCATGCCTATCACAGCTGTGGAAGGAGGTCTGCCTATTTTTAAAGATGGCGTTTGCATTGGATCTATAGGAATCTCTGGAGTAACTTCCGCTCAAGATGGCATCATCGCTGAAACCGCATTGAAAGCTGCTGGATTGATGTGATCTAAGTAAGTATTTGTATTATCTCTTCGTGCTCGGGAAATTTTACTAAGAGCTCTTCTTTGTTAAAGAGTCTAAAATCTTGAAAATCAAAACCTGGAGCAACAACACATGAAACCAATGCATAGGAATCATGCTCATCAACCGTAGAACCAAAAATAACTCCAGCAGGAACCATCTGCTGGGGCTTATATTTTTTACCTGCAGGACCAACTTTGATTTTTTCATATTGCCCACCTTCATCAATTACATGAACCGTCAATGGTGATCCTTCATGATAAAACCACATTTCATCACTTTTGATCTGGTGAAATTTGGAAACATTCTCTGAAGTCAGCAAAAAGTAAATTGAGGTCATCAGGCTTCGTTCTCCGTTGTCTGTATTAATTTCCAAATCAGATCTATAAATTTCTTTATAAAACCCGCCTTCTGGATGTGGCCTCAAATCCAATTGAGCAACCAACTCATCTATTCTAAACTTACTCATCCGTATAATTCCATAATTTTATCCACGATTCTCTCAGCTGTCTTTCCATCCCAAAGAGGGATTCCTTGATAGGATTTCCATTTCCCTTTCATTAATTTTTCCATAAAAGGTGCTAAGTTTTGAGGATTTGTACCAACCAATTCATTTGTGCCCAAGTGTATGGTCTCCGCTCTTTCTGTATTGTCTCTCAAAGTCAAACAGGGTACGTTCATTACACTCGCCTCCTCGGTGATTCCTCCCGAATCAGTGATTACTGCAAAAGCATTTTCTACCAAGTAATTGAACTCCAAATAACCCAAAGGAACTACCATGTGTAAATTAGAATGTGATATACCAAGATTTTCCAAGCTTTTGGCTGTTCTTGGGTGCACAGGAAAAATTATTGGCAAGCCCTGACTTCCCTCAATAATTGCATTTATCATCGCTTTGAGTTGTCCCTCTTGATCTACATTGGCTGGTCGATGCATGGTGAGTACGAAGTATTTTTTAGCTTCCAAAGCTTCAAATACTGCTCCCTCTGGTTTTTGGAATTTTGATCTGTTAGCCAATAGGGTATCTATCATGGTATTGCCTACATAATGAATCTTTTCCTTGGCAAACCCTGCTTTGTGTAGATTTTCATTTGCTATCTCCGAGGTGGTAAAGAAAAGATCAGAAATGCTATCTGTCACCATTCTATTGATTTCTTCAGGCATGGTCAAATCTCCAGAGCGGATACCACCTTCTACATGAGCCACATCAATGCAAAGCTTCTTGGCAGTGATCGAGCATGCCAAGGTAGAAGTCACATCACCCACTACAATCACCAAATCTGGTCTATTGGCTTCCAGCTCTTTTTCAAAAGCAATCATCACAGCAGCGGTTTGCTCCGCCTGAGTACCACCTCCAGCCGCTAGGTTGACATTAGGTTCAGGTATATTTAATTGATCAAAAAAATCCCCTGACATTTTTTTATCATAATGTTGGCCTGTGTGAATCAGTCTAAAGGATAATTTAGCCCCATTTTTGATCTGTTTTTGAATGGCGTGAATAATAGGAGCTATTTTCATAAAATTAGGCCGAGCTCCAGCCACCAATGTAATCTTGATCATAAAGTAATAGATGTGATTTCGAATGGCTAAAATAGCTATAATTGATCGGGGGACAAAGCCAAACAAATTTGTATTCCTAGTTTGGAATAAGACATTTTGTAGATTTATTTCGTTTATTTGTAGACTATTTAAAATCCCAATGCCTAACCTTTAGGTAAAGTGATTTAATAAAAGATTTATATAATGATGTTTAATTTCAGAAAAGCGGTACTTGTTTATTTTTTTGGGCTACTTATCATGATTACAGTAAGTTCTTGCCAGGATGAATTACTTGGAGAAGTAAGAATCTATTCCAACGATTTCAGTCAGTTGGATTTGAGAAATTTCAATAACTCAAGACTTTTTGTTTATCAAAACGACACCATTATGGGGTTTTATCACAATGAAGAAGTTTGGGTTAAGCTTTACGATATTCCACCACATAATGCGCTAAAAATCACGATTGAAGTACTGGCACATGATAGCTGGGATGGTAATTTAGATGATGGTGTTTCTGGACCTGATTATTGGTACTTCAAGCTTGATGATGAAGAAGTCTATAGAACTACTTTTTCTAATAGCGTTTGTGTATCTACTTATTGTTTGAGACAATCCTATCCAGAGCAATTTTTCAGACAGAATTTTCCCAAAGAAGGTGCAGTACAAACCAACTTGCCTGGGCTTTGTAGTACAGCAGGAGTGCCAAACAACACCACAAAATATTCCATCACAAAAACTTTTAGACATTTTCAAGATAGTGTTAAAATCACTATGGGTGATGAATTGATGCAAAGCAACGCATTCAGTCCGCTTTGTGACGAAAGTTGGTCAGTTTCCAAAATAGAAGTAAGTGCAGTAGCAGTAAGATAAGTAGGATAGGGTATGAAGACGTTCATTAAAATCAATTTTCTTGTGTTGTTAATTTTTTCAGTTTTTGAGGAAATGAGTGCACAAACGCTTCCATTAAATACTCCCGGAATGGAAGAATATTTGAGAAGAAAACAATTACTTGGAGATGTCAATGCAAACAGTTCCTTTTCAATACGTCCATTATACCCAGCACAAGCATTTGATCGATATACTGGCTTAGATTTAGACAGTACTTTTCATGATTTTGATATTTCACCAGTCAATAGAAAGTTTGGGAAAAACCAGCAAGGCACTTTTCTTTTGATGCCTATGACGATTACAAGTCAATATAATTCAGACCTTCCTTTTGGTCAGAATGATGGTTCCATGATTCCTAATAAAGGTATGCAAACTTTGTATAGCCTTGGTTTTTTTGCCAGCTATGGAATTTTTAGCGTACAAATTCAACCAGAGCTTATTGTAGCTGAAAACAAAGAATTTATTGGTTTTCCCATAGAGCATCAATCTACGATTCTCTACTATTATGAATATTTGAATAGAATTGACATGCCTGAGAGATTTGGCAATAGCAGATATCGCAAATTTCACCCAGGACAATCGAGCATTAGAATCAATCCAGGAGCATTTTCTATTGGTCTTTCTACAGAAAATCTTTGGTGGGGACCTGCCAAAAGGTCTTCTTTGATCCTAAGTAATAATGCTCCAGGGTTTGCACATTTAACTTTCAATACAAGAAAGCCTGTTAAAACATCAATCGGACATTTCGAAGGCCAAATCATTGCGGGTCATTTGACTAGTACGAATTACGATCTTCCTCACCAAGATTATATTTTTCAGCAAAACACGGTGTACATTCCTAAAAGGGAAAATGGAGACAGGTACCTTTCTGGCCTAATCTTGACCTACCAGCCAAAATGGGTTCCCGGACTTTCTTTGGGTTATGCCTCGACAAATCACATGTATCGCGCTGATATGGATGAACTGAAGGATTACTTACCAGTCTTTAATGGAGAGAAAAAATTCGGTAGAGTAGAAAATGAAAAAAGAGATCAACGTCAACAATTTAGCTCAGGATTTTTCAGGTGGATGAGTCCCGAGGGACACTTCGAGTTTTATGGTGAGTATGGAACCAATGGAAACAGCCGTAGATTAATGGACTTTTTGGTCACTCCTGAGAGAAACCGAGGTTTTACTTTTGGGTTCAGTAATATGTTTCCACTAAAAAAACAAGACCAGTACATTCAACTCAGTGCCGAAATGACGCAAACTGGTCAAACCATCCGAGAAAGCATTAGAAATCTAGACACTTGGTATATCCACGATTACATCAGACAAGGCTACACTCACCAAGGTCAGGTTTTAGGAATGGGTTATGGACCAGCAGCAAATGTAAATTGGCTTGAAGTAAGCTGGGTGAAAAATTACAATCGAATTGGATTCCAATTTGAAAGAATTGTCTATAATAATGACTTTTATTATTTCCGAATGGAAACTTCCAAAGATTGGAGAAATAAATATATTGATCTAGTCCCGGGCTTATTTGCAGATTGGAGGTTTGGAAACCTGCTTTTAAGTGGAAGCTTGCAATACGTAAATACTCTGAACTATAAATGGTATTTGGAAAATGATCCAGATTTTTATTTTGTTCCAGGAGATGATAGAAAAAATGTAGTGGGAAAGATTGGGCTTTCTTACATTCTAAAATAATATAAAACTCATTTAAAGCACTTCATTCAGTCCAAAATAAAATGCTCGCTGATCCCCAAAAGCAATATCTATCCTGATATTGAGCCCTTCTGGATTTAACTTGTAGCGAAATCCTAAACCTGCTCCATATTTCATTCGGTTGATGGCAAACTGACTTGGCTGACTTGCCACCTGACCTGCACTTCCAAAAAATACCATCCCAAAATTTCTATAAATAGGTAACCTATATTCTGCTTGATGGACCATTGCGTGTCTATCTCTATATCGACCTTCAAAATACCCTCGCATCAGATCGCTCCCTCCAATCAAAGAAACATGCTGAAAGGGCGGGTTTCCCGAAGTAAAACTCCAATAACTTTGAACTGCCAAGACCTGATTTTTATAAGGATTGAAATATTTTCTCAAGTCTAAGGCATACTGATTGAAATCAAAATTACTACCGAAAAAATCTTGAAAGCTCATCCAAGAAGCGCTACTATACCAGCCTCCTTTGGGTTGGAAAATATTATCTCTAGTATCATAATTCAAGACCAACCCTAAACCAGAAAGCCGCTGTCCATCAGAACCTGCCACTTCATCTCTATCCAAAATTCCACCTATTTCCTTTTTGTAAATATCATCCACACGAAATTCATACCTTGGCCCTAAATAAAGCCCTTTTATGATTTGCCTTTCATAATTCAAATGAAAATAAGCATAGCGAGTAGAATAAAACTCCTCATTTGCAGCATCTAGCTCATTTCCAATTCCATAAAATTTGAAAGGATAATCTGTCAGTTCTAAACGGGCATTGATATATTCTTTATTTTCATTTGCCCAAAGCTCAAGTTCTGTGGTGAAAATAGCTTGATTATTCAGTGTGTAAAGAAAAGTAATAGGCAAAGATGAAGGACGTAAAATTGAGTTTTCATCATTTTTATATTTGAAAATCCTAATAGCTCTGGCCCCCAAACCAAGATTTGTCTCGGGTGAATAAACTACCGCTGGAATAAACGACCACTTCTCTCCAGAAATCAAATCGACGGTATGATCAGCAAAATCAAATAGCTTTTCTATCAACCCCGAATTGGAACTTGAATCTGTCTCAGCAGTTTCCTGCGCATAAATGGTGGTGCTTAGTAAAAATAAAAAAGCTGCCAATGTCATTTTCATCGGCAGCAAAGTTAAGCTATGAATTCTTTCAAACAAGGATTAAAATTCGATGATAACTCCAATCGTGGGCAATACTGTACCCGCGGTGTTCATGGCAGATCGAATCTGATATCTACTTGTATCATTTGGGTCAACTCGAATATTTCCTTCGGCATCTCTGCTAGGAATCAAATCATCTGGTTGTTGAGCTTTGAAATTGTATGCATTTTGAATATCGAAGTACCAATTGAGATTCCATTTTTCGAAGAAATACTTTTTGTCTATTCTCAAGTCCAACTGATGGAAAGATTTGAGTCTTACTCCATTGATACTATTGAAGTCTAATATTCCTCCTCCTCTCAAATCCCAGTTACTCCTTAAAGTAGAAGCTTCAATATCAAAAGGTGTGTAAGGTGCTCCACCCAAAAATCTCCATCTTCCACCGAGTTCCCAATTCTTTCCAAATCGCTTACCCGCAGTCATTGTTACAATAAATCTATTGTCCCAAGATGATGGAATGAAGCCTTCAGTATTAGGATTGGTAAATTCACTTCTCACCAAGGTAACTGCAGCGATTCCATAAAAGTCATTGAATAATCGCTGCTGAGCTAAAAACTCAATTCCATAAGCCCTTCCCTCAGAGTTTGATGCTACTGGCTCATTCCCTATCACTCCAAAGTCAGCCCCCAAATTGGCCAGAGCGATTCCATTTCTAATGGAAGTTGGGTAATTATTGTAGTGCTTGTAGAATGCTTCGATGGTGAATCTTCTATTTTTCTCAGGAATCACGCGCTCAATTCCTGTTATAAATTGACTTGAACGGATAAAACGAATATCATTGAGCTGATTAATCAGCTCTCCTTCATTATTTCTGAAACCTAACGCGGTGTATGGCGGCTTTTGGTAATAAATTCCCGCATTAGCTGTCCAATAGAAGTTTGGTTTAAATTGATAGGAAATAGATAATCTAGGGCTGATTTGATTCAGAGGATTTTGGGCAGTCGCCCCAAAATCACTACCATCCATTCTCACGCCACCTGACAGCAGCAGTCTTTCATCTTGAAACGTTTTTGTACCAGAAATAAAGACACCATAACTGTTGAAAAAAGCTTTGTTATTGATATTAATCACTCCACCATCTTGTGCAAGAGTTCCTCTATCAAAATTGTTGATCAGGTATCTTGCAAACTCATAATTTACTCCATATTTCAAGCTATATCCTTTTCCAAAAATGCTATTCTCCGCCCTGAATTTATTCTCACTTTCTTGTGAAGTATAATCAAAAAGCAGATTACCTTCATCACTTTCATCATTATTAAAATATTTATAAGCTTGATTATTGAGCATGTTTCGGCTCAAAATAAAAGTCCAAAAGCCATTTTCCCTAAATCGTTTTAATTTTGCCCCAGTAGCATAATTCCATTGAGAAGAAATCGGCAAATTATCCAATCTAAAAAGTCTTTCTTCTCGCTCTTCTAGGGTTTCTTCATTGGGTACATCAAAGTTTAAAGCAAACTGATCTATCGCTCCAACCCCTATGAGATTCAATTCCGTTTTATCATTGAATTTGGTTGTAGTCTTAAACTGGAAATCATTAAAAGTTGGTAGAAATGGCAATCCCAACAGTCTAAACAAACCTTGCAAATATGATCTTCTAGCAGAAACCAGATAAGTTGTTTTTTCTCCAAGAGGACCTTCATTTGATATGGTCAATTCACTCGCGCCTACTGTCAATTGTGTTGCCATTTTATCTCTTCTGCCTTCTTTGAGTTGAAACTCGAAGAATGAACTGAGGGAATTCATTCTGTTTGCTGGAAATCCGCCAGTGATTACTTCCACATTTTGTATCAAATTCACATTGAGTATTCCAACAGGACCGCCAGAAGAGCCTTGAGTTGCAAAGTGGTTGATTACGGGAACTTCGATTTCGTCTATATAGAATTTATTTTCATTGGGTGCACCGCCTCGGATGATAATGTCATTTCTAAAACTTGCAGTACTCGCAACTCCTGGAAGCGATTGAATCACTCTACTGATGTCTCTGTTTCCACCAGGGTATCTTTCTATTTCATTCGCATTGAGCCTTCTGACTGAAAGTGGTGTTTCGTCAGATCTTGAAAACTCCGAGCTTACAACTACCTCATTCAGGTCAGCCGCTTCTTCTTCTAGTTCAAAATCAAGCTGAACTGGTTTTGCTCTTGAGACCTGTACTTCAAAAACTGTTTTACTTTTGAAGCCAACAAAGCTTGCGCGAACATTGTACAAACCAGGTTTGATGTCTTCGAGAATATAATTTCCATTTTCGTCAGAAACAGTCCCTATTTCCGAATCCAAAATAATGATGTTTGCAAATGGGACAGGCTCGTTGTTAACCGGATTTTTAACCTTGCCTTGGATGATGCCACCTTGACCTATCGAATTAAAAGAAATAAACAAAAAGCTAATTAGTGTAAATAGAAGTCTCATATCTGATTATTAATAGATACCTAATTCAATTTATGGCATAAAAGTTTAGCCTTATTCCAATTTTTTTTTGAAAAATTAGATGTTTTGTTCTTTTACTCTCCAAAGTCTCCACCAAGGAGTCCCGGGAGAATCGTGATGTTCAAAATGATATCCAAAAAAATAGCAAGATAAGAATGCCCATAAATGGTTTTTTGGTTGTGTTTTGGAGTGATGCGCATTTTGAGATTCGCCCATGTGCGGCTTGAAGGTTCCAAAGTAAAACAATTGTAAAGTTGCCATTACTGCTGGAAGCATCCAAAAAACAATTAGATTTTCAGTTGGAAGAAAAAGTTTAAGAATGTTGAATGTAACGGCCATTAAGAGGATTTGCCAGATGGTAACATATTGTTTGATAAAACTAAAGTACCAAAGGAAAAAATTATCCGAACTATGATAATCAGGGTCTTTGTCTGTAGCGACGAATTTGTGATGCTCGTGGTGTTTTGGAAAAAGCTTCCAATAGAAGTTATAAGAAAAAAGAATGGCCGAGAACCAACCAAAGGCATGGTTCACTTTTTTATTTTTTGATACAAGACCATGCATCGCATCGTGAGAAGTGATGAAAAGACCTGTGTAAAGATGCGTTTGAATCAAAATCCCCAAATAAGTTAGCGGATTTTTCCAATTCAAATCAAAATTCAATAAAAACACAAGTGATAGGAACCATAAAAAAATAACTGCCGAAGCAATCAAAACACCTTTCGGATCAATTCTATTGGTATGGAATACTTTTTCGGACACAAATTAAAATTAATGAAATCTTTGCAGAGTCTTAGAAGTTGATCAATCTTTCTTTGACCTGCTCCATCAGCCACATGGGTGTAGATGTAGCGCCGCAAATACCTACAGTGTCATTTGGTGAAAACCAAGAAGGACAAACCTGATCTTGATTGGATACAAAATGGGTATTTGGATTCTTTTCTTTACAGACATTATAGAGAACCTTGCCATTCGAAGACTTAGTTCCACTGACAAAAATAATTTTATCAAACTTCTCAGCAAAAGCTCTCAGTTCTTTGTCTCTATTTGAAACTTGACGGCAAATTGTATCATTGGTGTTGACTACGATGTCATTTACTTTCAAAATCTCGTTGATTTCATAGAATTTATCCGTGCTCTTAGTAGTCTGACTGTATAATGTCATGCTTTTTGGTAAACTTGGAATATCTAACTCAGATATATCTTGAAAGACTACCGCTTTGTTGTTAGTCTGACCAAGTAAACCTATCACTTCAGCATGTCCATGCTTTCCATAAATATAGATCGTCTCGTCTTTATCAAAGGAGTTTTTGATCCTATTCTGGAGTTTTAAAACTACTGGGCAACTAGCATCTATAAGTGTGAGGTTGTTTTTGATGGATAATTCGTAAGTAGAAGGTGGTTCACCATGTGCTCGAATGAGAACTTTTTCATCTTTCAAATGTTGAAGTTCCTCAAGATTGATGATTTTCAAGCCTTTTTTCGTCAGCCTATTTACCTCCTCATCATTGTGTACGATATCTCCTAGGCAATATAAATAACCTTGTTCATCTAAAATTTCTTCAGCCATCTCTATGGCATAAACTACGCCGAAGCAAAAGCCAGAATGTTGGTCTATATGTACTTGAAGACTCATCATAGCCTATTAACTTAAAGCGGGTTTAATTGTTTTTTTACTTTTTATCAACTCATAGATACTAATCGTCATCAATAATAGGGTCATGGAATAAACTGTATCTTCAATAGGAATGGTGAACAATCTGATCGATAAGTTTTCCATGTCATTATATTTCACTACTGGCTCATCTATGAATGAACCAGTTAGTACGCCATTTACTAAAAGAAATGGGATAAGCGAGACCAAATAGGTTAAATAAAATCTCCCAAGAAATTTCGTTTTCAAAACGATATAATGAATTGATAAAACGACAGCAGCTACAATAAAATTTACAGAAGTATACCATTTATCCAAATTCAATACTCCAATTAATACAAAAAGCACAATTAAAACAAATGTAATTGGTTTGGCTACAGCGGCAAAAATGTCTTTGGGCACAAAGTATTTCAACACCTCGTAAATAAATACGCAGGCAAATGGAACAGTCAAAAAGAAAAGCCACTCTTCCAACGGTAATTCGAAGAAATAAATCCCAAGAATATATCGGGGATTGAATTCCCAAACTCCTATTACAGTAAACCAATGATCCCAAATCAAGAAGAAGGCACCTGTGACAAGAATACCTGGAAACAGGGCATACCAATTTTTGTAATATTGAATGCGATTTTCAAACGATCTAAATAAAGGAAATGAAATCGTAAGAAGATTAAGGAGTAAATAAAGATAGATATCCATGTGCTAAGCAAAGCCTAATTTCATTCCAAAATATGTACCCAACAATAAAGAAAGTTTTCTAGAGTTTGGAATTCTAATTCGCTCTTGGGTAATCACTTCAGGTGGCAAAGTTTTTATTTTGTCAAATAGTTTTTGGTAATAGAGATAAGCTACTTTTACACCCATTTTAGCTCCGATTGGTAAATTATTAATTCCTATCAGTGCTTCATCAAAGTCTTTCTGAATATCTTCTTCAATGGTAGCTTTGGTGAGTTTGTCAAAAGTCAAAAAATCTACACCAGGAAAATAAACTCTCCCTCTTTCCTCATAATCACTTTTGATGTCTCTAAGGAAATTGACTTTCTGAAATGCTGCACCAAGTTTGCAAGCTGATTCTTTTAATTTTTGATATTCTTCATCATTGCCTTCACAGAAGACCTCCAAACACATGAGGCCTACCACTTCTGCAGAACCATAGATATATTCGTGATATTTCGAATCGTTATAAGTTTTGAAATCTAAGTCCATTTCCATGCTATGAAGAAATGCCTCAATCAAATCCAAATCAATATTATATTGATTGACTATGATTTGAAAAGCGTGAAGCACTGGATTTAAACTAATACCATCTTCAATTGCTTTGTATGTGTCTTTTTTAAAAAGCTCCAAGAGAGATTTTTTATCCTGATCATGAAAAGTATCTACAATTTCATCAGCATATCTTACAAAACCATAAATGGCGTAGATCGGCAAATGGTACTTTTTGTTGAGCGTTTTTATCCCGAGAGTAAAGCTAGTACTGTACCTTTGAGTAATCAACCGACTGCACTCAAAGGTGGTCTGATCAAAGAGGGCTTTTGCATCCATACTGATAATATACAATTTTATTTACAAATTGTTTTCTTTGATCACTTCTTTGGCAACAACATGACCAGAAATTAATGATGGAGGCACCCCAGGTCCTGGAACAGTAAGTTGTCCTGTGTAATATAAATTTTTTACCTTTTTATTTTTCAAGGAAGGCTTAAGAATGGCTGTTTGTAAAAGCGTATTGGCTAATCCATAGGCATTTCCTTTGAAAGCATGATAGTCAGATTTGAAATCATTGTGTGCGTAGGATCGCTTGTAGATCACATGACTTCTAATTTCCTGACCGGTCAACTTCTCCAATCTATCCATAATCATTTGGTAATATTTTTCTCGCATTTCTTCAGTATCTTCTAAATCAGGGGCAAGAGGAACCAAGAGAAACAAGTTTTCTTTTCCTTCAGGTGCGACAGTCGGGTCGGTTATAGAAGGAACCGAGGCGTAAAAAAGCGGCTTTTCTGGCCATCTCGGATTGGTATATATTGCATGCGCATGAGGCCCTAGCGGCTCATCGAAGAACAAATTGTGGTGACGGAGATTTTTAAGCTTTTTGTCAATGCCCAAATAAAATAGAAGACTTCCTGGTGCCATTACACGTTTGTCCCAGTATTTATCATCGTAATTGCTGTATTTATCTTGAAGCACATGTCTATCGATATGATTGTAATCTGCTCCAGCAATGATTATATCAGCTTCAAAAGTTTTTCCACTTTTGGTTTTCACAGCCTTGGCAAGACCATTTTCAATATCAATATGATCTACTTCAGCATCGAAATGAAACTTTACCCCCTTTTCTTCTGCCAAACTCACCATTCCTTCAATAATTTTATGCATCCCACCTTTTGGATACCAAGTACCTAGGGCGATATCAGCATAGTTCATTAATGAATATAGTGCAGGAATATTATTGGCTGTCTCACCAAGAAACAAAACAGGAAACTCCATCAATCTGATGATTTTATCCTCTTTAAAAAACTTTCTGACATGCTTAGACATGGATTGAAAAATATCCATTCTGATCATGTCCACTAATAACTTTGGACTAGCAAACTCTAGCAAAGAGCGACTAGGTCTGTAAACCAAATCTTGAATGCCAACTTTATATTTATAAGCTGCTTGTTTAAGGAACTCATCCAGTTTGGGACCAACACCTGGCTCCATCATTTCAAGCAGAGCTCTAAATTCTTCTAAGTTTGCAGGTATATCTACAAAATCTTGATCTCCAAAAATCACCGCATAGGAAGGATCTAACCTGAGAAGCTCATAATAATCAGAAGGCTTTTTTCCGAAATGAGAAAAATAAGTTTCAAAAACATCCGGCATCCAATACCAGCTGGGACCCATATCAAAAACAAAACCCTCGGTTTCGAACTTTCTAGCTCTTCCTCCGGGGGTACTATTTTTTTCAAGAAGCGTAACTTGATAACCTTGATCAGCAAGGTGTGTAGCAGCAGAAAGGCCAGCAAAGCCAGCCCCAATTACTACGACATTATTTTTTGACATATTGTTAGTTTTTGTGTCTGTACACGTGAAGATCGTCTTTTAATATTTTACGTGCAATATGTATTCTATTTTTAACTGTACCAATTGGTATATCTAATTTTTCAGCTATTTCATGATATTTGAAACCTCTGTAGTGCATCATGAATGGAGTTTTGTAAACTTCATCTAAACCCTCGATAGCTTCATGAATATCATCCATTGTAAAATCCCCGTAAGCTCCATTCTCTACTAACACATCACCTGAATTGATGTAATGAAGATTATCGGTAGTGTCAACAAAAGTACCTCTTCTTACCATTCTTTGATAGTTGGTAATGAAGGTGTTTTTCATAATAGTATATAACCAAGCTTTCAAATTTGTACCTTCTGTAAACTTGTCTTTATTAGTGAACGCCTTAACCATTGTGTCTTGCATTAGGTCGTTTGCGTCATCCATATCTCTTGTTAATTTTAAAGCGAAAGGCTTTAATGAACTAGAGAGCTTGTTTAATGAGTAACTGAATTCTAGAGTTGTCATGGCTTTTTGTTTTTGTTGAATCAAATATAGAAATGATTAAACAAACCGCAAAATATTTTGTAGAATATTTTTAAATATTTGTTAAACAAAAAGAGGTGAACTAAAATTTAAAATCTAATTTAATTTAAATTATTGCTGTTTTTGATGTATATACATTGTTTTTAACATAAAAAAAGGCCAGAAGGCCTGTTTAATTATTTTTTCATTTTGTTCATTATTTTTCTTGAACAACTGGATCTAATTCCTCAAGATACTCTTTAATGTTTCTGATATAGTTCATCACTTTGACATTAGAAGGGAAGGAAAGATCTTGACCTAGTATTTGGTAACCAGATAATATGATCTCTGATTCCTTGTATTTACTGCACAAATCATTGATATATTCTTGTACTTGTTCGGCACCAGGTGAAGTAGTGATGACAGTCATTAAATAGTCAGGTTGATGCATTTTGTATATCAATTCCAAATCAGCTCTTGGGGTACTTTGCCCCAGATAGAAGACTTTATGTCCTTTTAGCTTAATTAGATAAGCTGCAAACAAAAGAGAAATTTCATGTAATTCCCCTTCTGGTAGAAATAGAAGGAATTTCTTCCCACCACCTTTATATATCTGCCCGTCTATAGCTACGATGAGTTTTTGGCGAACCAAATTACTCATAAAATGCTCTTGCGCAGGATTAATAGCACCAGTTTGCCATAGAACACCAATTTTTGACATAAATGGATATATAATATTCAACATGGTCTGTTCAAAACCAATTTTAAGAATATTAGTCGAAAGCACTTTATCAAATCGCTCCTCGTCCATTTCTATCATACATATAGTAAGCGCATGAATCTGATCATCATGTGTCAGTGTTCGTTCCGAAAGCTTGACCACTTCTGCTCTGATTTCAGGAAGATCCATTTTGGCGATCTTACTTATCTTGTAGCCATTGTCATTGAGCAAAGCGACATTTAAAATCAGTTTTAGATCATCATCGTCATAAAATCTGATATTGGTATCTGTTCTCTTAGGAGAAAGCAAATTGTAGCGCTGTTCCCAAATTCTCAAAGTATGTGCTTTGATACCGGAAAGCTGCTCCAAATCTTTAATCGAATAGGTGCTCACGTTCATTTTGCTTTAAAATATTTTTTGGGTACTACAAACAAACCGAAAGAAACTGCATCATCCTTTTTATTCGTGGCATGATGCGCTTGATGCGCTTTGAAAATTCCTCTTAAGAATGAATTTTTTGGTTTATCAAACCATTTCATTCTTCTATGTATCAGTATATCATGTAAAAAGAAATAACTGATTCCGTATAGACTGATGCCTGTCCCCATCCAAAATCTATAGTCCAACTGTCCAACACCTTTAATAATAAGGATCACAGCAATGCTCCCGAATAACAAAGAAAATAAATCATTCAACTCAAAGAATGATTTAGATGCTTGGTGATGTGTCTTATGAATACTCCAAAGAGGTCCATGCATAATATATTTATGAATAAACCATCCGGAGAATTCCATAGCGGCAAAACCTAGTAGGGTGTAAAGGATTGCGTACATCATAATCGTAACTCTATTTTTTTATTTTTGTTTAACGTTTGCTAAAATATCCTTTTACAAGAGCAAGTTGAGTAAAAGAAAGAAAATAGCTAGGTTGATTAATAAATACAAAGAAAGAACATTCGACTTATCAAAAGACAATTTTCTGTAAATCAACTGAATAATAAAAGCAATACCAAACCATCCTATAAAATTGGAGAGTGGAATCAAGTCATTCTCCCAAGACCAAAAATCCAATTTTACTGCTACTGGCTCGATCAAAACGTCCAACAAAACCATAACTAATGCTCCCAAGCTCGCTGCTATGAAGTCATTCTTTATTTTTTTGTGAAAAATCTCCCCACTCAGATAGACCAAAAGCAACCAATTCACACCAATCAAAAGTGGAACCTCGAAAAGTTGAAAACCTAAAACAGGGCCATACCTGTAATTTCCAAAAGGAAATCCAGTATGCACTCCCAATACTTCTGAGCCATAACCTATACCAAAAGACAAAATCACAAATAAATAAAAAGCAGTATTCCACCCTTTATGAAACACAAACAACAATCCGGTACACAAAAGAAGATGAAAAGGTGTTAGAACTTGAAAATATGGTCTGAGCGCAGGCACCGTCATCCCCAATATTCCAACCAAATGAAATATGGTGATGACAATTTTAAAAATATTGACCTTATTGAAAAAAAAGGGGATTGAAGTATTATTAAGGGTGGTTTTTTCCATGAAAGCGTGCATTTCTGCTTATCCCAATGTGATCTGATTTTTGGAATATGTTCAAATTAACAAGGCAGATTAATATTTGTTGGTAAATTTGCTAGGCAAAATTAAAGATAAAAAAGTATGATACTATATAATGTAACCGTCAATGTAGAAAAAGACGTGGAAAAAGAATGGCTTGACTGGATGAAAAACACCCACATTCCTTTTGTCATGGAGACGAAAATGTTTGTAGAAAATAAACTGTTTAGAATCATGCATGATTCAGAAGATGGTGGAATCAATTACTCTGTACAATATTTTGCAAAAGATATGCAAGATGTCATGGCTTATCAGCACCAATACTTTGATCAACATAATGCTATCGTACAAAAGAAATTTCCGAAGAAATTAGCGATATTCATGACCTTACTAGAATTGGTCTAACATGAAAAATTGGCTGAAATTACTGATCTCTATTATCTTACCCCAAATCGCAGGTGGCTTGGGTGCCTTGGTTACTATCTCATCTGTAGGGTCTTGGTATCAGTCCATTAATAAGCCGTTTTTTAATCCCCCTTCTTGGATATTCGGTCCTACTTGGACAGTTCTTTACATTATGATGGGGGTTTCACTTTTTCTAATTTGGAAATCAAATCATCCCTTTAAGAAAAAAGCGCTTTGGTTATTTGCTATTCAGTTGCTTCTCAATGCCATTTGGTCACCAGCATTCTTTGGTCTTGAATCACCAATATTGGGCTTGCTTGTAATAGTACCACTTTGGGTTATGATTTTAGTCTGTATCAGAGCATTTTTCCCAATCGACATATGGGCATCTTACCTCTTGATTCCTTATCTACTTTGGGTAAGCTTTGCCACTGTACTCAATGCAAGTATCTGGTACCTTAATTAACTTTCGCTATGCCAACTATTCCTCAGGATCCTAACAAATTCAGATGCCCTTGGTGTATGGGCTTTGAGCAATATATCAAATATCACGATGAAGAATGGGGCGTTCCTGTTTATGATGATCAGACACATTTTGAGTTTTTGATTCTTGAGAGTGCACAAGCTGGACTTAGCTGGGCTACTATATTGAAGAAAAGAGAAGGCTACAGACATGCCTTTGCAGACTTTGATTACCAAGTAGTGGCAGATCTTCCCGATTCTTATGTTACTGAACTGCTTCAAGATCCAAGCATCATCAGAAATGAACTGAAAATCCGAGCGGCCATTAACAATGCAAAGCGATTTATGGAAATCCAATCTCAGTTTGGAAGTTTCAGTAAGTATATCTGGGAATTTGTGGATGGAAAAGTGATCGACAGGCAACTCAGGTCCATGCAAAATGCACCTGCTACTACTCCAGAATCAGATAAATTAGCAAAAGACCTCAAAAAGAGAGGATTCAAATTTTTGGGAAGCACTACAATCTATGCACACATGCAAGCTACCGGCTTGGTCAATGATCATCTGACAACTTGTTTTCGCTATGAAGAAGTGAAGCTATTGGCGAAATAATGATTTAATTTATTCGTTGAAACAAAAAATCCCAACCGATTTGGTTGGGATTTTTTGGCGCTAAACTGGAAAAAATTTACTTAGGCTTGGTGTATGCATCAGTATATTTTGTCCATATTTCGTAGATTGGATTTCCAGTAGAACTCATGCCACTGTGGTGCCATTCCCCATCAATGACCTCATAATTGAATTCTAGGCTAGCGCCAACTCTGCTATCATCTCTAGAGAAAAACTGAATATTTTCTACATATTTCCCATTTTCAGCAGCGTATGTCCCTCCACCGGTTCCAGAAAACTCTTTGGTCTCTGAGTTAAAAGCGACCCATTGGAAATGTCCTCCACTAAGGATTTTAATAGTTCTTCTTGCTCCTGGGGTTGATCGACTAATCTCTTCGCCTCTTTTTCTTCCAGTGATGACCCAATTTCTTGTCAAATCGTCTTTTGCATCACTTACTTTTTCCCAAATTTCAACCATGGCACTGCCTCCTTTTTCTGTAGAAATGACGATTTTGCTATCCACTATATCGAGAGAAAATTCTGTCGTAGTACCAACTCTTTCTGTATCACTAGTGTAGAAATCATACATTTCAGTGTAGTAATTATCTTTCAAAGTGAATTCTCCTCCACCTGCGCCGATGAATTTATTGGTGTCAGTTTCTTTTGCTCCAAAAGAAAAGTAACCATCTTGATATATTTTAATAAATGTTTTATCCTTAATTTCTTTCCCATTTTGGTGGGTGAGTTTCCAAGCACCTTCAAGGTTTTGACCAAGTAATGTACCTATCATAAAAAGGAGAGGAAGGAAGAGTATTTTTTTCATGGCGTATTTTATATTAGGTTTAGACTTCTAAATTACCGATTTTATCTTTGATAATGAAAACCTTTATACTAGGGCAAAATATAGACCAAGTTTTAGAAATGATCCCTGACAAAAGCATCAGAGTTGTACGACTAGGAACTACTCAAGTATGCGTATCTCGAGTAGCAAAAGATTTTTTTGCTTTTGAATCGAACTGCCCACATCAAAGAGCTGCATTAAATCAAGGTTGGGTCACTGTCTATGGTGAAGTTGTGTGCCCGCTTCATGAATATCGATTTGATATGAAATCCGGAGAAATTCGAGCAGGTTCATGTGGAGATCTAAAAACCTACAAGACTAAACTTACTGAAGAAGGACTTAAAATTTTTATTTAATGTAATTTGCCTCCATTGGGAACAGGAAAATCTACGGTCGCTAAGGAAATTCTACCTTGACCATCATCGAAACCTGTAACTAGTATTTCAGACATAAAATTGGCAATTTGTCTTGGAGAAAAATTACAAATACAGATGACCTGTTTCCCTATCAGTTCCATGGGTTGGTACAAATCTGTAATTTGAGCAGAGGACTTTTTGATTCCAAAATCCCCCAAATCTACCCATATTTTATAGGCAGGTTTTCTTGCATTTTCGAAGACCTCAGCCCGAATAATTGTCCCAATTCGGACATCAATCTTTTGAAAATCAGAGTAATCAATCGTTTGCATAGATATTATATTTTTCCTATTTTTGAAAACCTAACAGCATAATCAACTGTTATACATTTCGGACAAGAACCACTCAGTATGTCAGAACAAAATAATATTACTCTATTCGATCGAAAGAACATAATTCTCGCAATTTTATTTTGCGCTTTAGGATCTTTGAATTCATTCGCTCAAGGAGAAAAGGAAAAAAATTTACCCGATACTCCTGTCAAAACAAGTGATGTTGCAGGGACTTTTGAAAATCAAGAGACTACGGCTAGTGAATCAAGATATGAGTTTGGTTTAAGGCAAAACTATCAAAATACGACTAGAGAAGTAAAGCCTGCACAAAGCAATACTGTCAAAAAAGAAAATCCGATTTACAAACAAGGAAGTGACAAGGAAGTGAAAAAAGAGGAAATGTCAACTTTATCTTTCAACCTATTTTTATATATAGTAGATAAATTCCGAGAAGATAATTAAGCAAATACCAATAAACCTAAAATCAAGATAGACCGAGTCATAAGATTCGGTCTTTTTTTTGTCTTTTAATATTCAGATTACCCACAATGATCTCATTTTTTAAAATAATCATAGATTAGGAAATCCAAGTTTTAAACTTGTCTCGTATCTCCATCCAAATCAACAAAACCAAAAATTATATAATATGAAAACTATCAAATTATTTCAGACAGCTCTTGTCATCCTATTTTTCATAGGTTCGAATTTAGCAATTGCACAAGGTGAAAAAACAGTAACTGTAGGAGGTGCTCCAATGTATCCTTCTAAAAACATTGTAGAAAATGCCGTTAATTCAAAAGACCATACCACATTGGTAGCGGCAGTAAAAGCTGCAGGATTGGTGGAAACTTTACAAACACCTGGTCCATTCACTGTATTTGCTCCTGATAATGCTGCATTTGCAAAATTACCAGCAGGCACTGTAGAAACGCTTGTAAAGCCAGAAAACAAGGCTACTTTAACTGGAATTTTAACTTACCATGTTGTAGCAGGTAAAATGGGTTCAAAAGAAATTGCTGCGGCAATCAAAAAAGGAAATGGTAAAGCTGTGTTAACAACTGTCCAAGGAGGAAAATTGACTGCTTGGATGCAAGGAAAAGACCTTTACATTTCTGATGAAAATGGCAACAAATCAAAAGTAACTATTGCTGATGTGTACCAGTCAAACGGTGTAATCCACTCAGTAGACACAGTAGTATTGCCTAAAAGCGAGTAATACTTTGAAAATTAAATTCAAAAAAAGCTGAACAGACTCGTTCAGCTTTTTTTATTCGTTTAGTTTAAAGTCAGACTTAGCTTACCAACTTCTACCGCCTCCACCTTGCATCATTCTCATCATTGGATTCCCACCTTGCTCTCTTGTAGGCTGCTTGAAGCTTCCAATGTTGTAAGTAAAACTAAACAAAGCATATCTCGTCAAAACTCTTGTGAAAGTATCCGTAATTGAGATGTCATTGACTGTTCTAGCAATTGAGTTGTTTTGTCCCAAAAGATCGAATACAGTTACTTTAAACTCGCCTTTGTTATCTTTCAAGAATCTATATCCAGCTTCAATATTCCACAACCATACTTGCTGATCCAAGCCAGCTGATAAACCTCTATATAAAGCGTTGTTCACTACATTGGAAACAAATAATTTTCCATTATTTGGAGAATAGTATAATCTAATGTTTGAGTTCTGAATGTAATAGTTGTTATTCAAATTGTTTTGCAAAGAAGAATTTACAATCGTGTACGTCCCCGTAGTAGATAAAGTAAAATCGAAATCTTTACTAATATTCGAAGTCAATGTCAAACCTTGACTCAAATCAATGTTATCATTTCTATTCAGCTGACCATTAATGATCCCTGGAGTCCTGTTGAATGATGCTGAGGAATTCATGTTAAACTGTGACTTTATCGCCTTGATAGGAGCTCCATAAGTCATGAAAACACGGGTATTAAATTGACCTCTTAGGTTTTCAGGTCTTGAAAGTTGCCCACCTGGTCTCAAAAGAACTTCACCATTGATCAAAGTATCCTGTTGTGCCACAAATGTATTTGTTCCAATAAAATTCTCGGTCAAAGACGCGAAAGCAAACACAAAGAAGGTTCTAGATTTCTCAAGATTTAATTTCCCAAGGTTTACAAATATATTGTGATTGAAAGATTGTCCTAAGTTTGGATTACCCACAGACAAGTTTAGCGGGTTTCCATTGTTGATGACATTCTGTAATTGATTGACGCTAGGCTCGTTGGTAGAGGTTCTGTATCTCAATCTGAATGTCTTTCCTTTGGCCATATCTCTATAGTTCAAGTTTAAGCCTGGAAGCAAATTGCTGAATGACCTATTGAAAACTCTCTCAAGAGGGAACAAGCTTTCGTTGTCTTGTTCTGCATATTGATAGTCAAGATTAGCGTTGATATTCCAATTTTTGAAATTGTATCTATAACCCACACTAGGTCTCTGAACGACAAATTTATTATCGAACACGTTACTTAAAGCAGTATCTAAGACCATAATTCCAACCTCTGGAACTAGGCTGAAGGTTTGCTGATCAGCTGAGGATTTGTTATTAGATACTTGATAAGAAAGCGTTAGCAATGATTTTTCATTGATTGGCTCTGTCAATTGCATTTGGGCTCTATAATTGAAACCGTCAGTCAAGCCAAAAGTCTCTTGATTGATCGTATCACTAATATTCCTGATATAATCTCTATTTGCTGCCAGCAATTCTGCAAATGAATCTCTTTTATTAAAACTGGTATTCAAAGTTGTAGAAAGTGTTCTTCCTTGCTTTTCAAATTTGTATCTATAGACCAAATTATTTGAAAGGTTATATCCCGAAGAGTTGTTATCAGAGATTGATCTTGTTCCACTCAAAGGGTCAAGCATGCCATTCATTGTCAAAGCATCTCTATCTGTAAATGCGTTGCTTGTAGTGTAATTCAAGCTAGGCGTGATGATCAAAGCATGTTTTGGATTGATATCGTACTCTATTCTTGCATTGGCTCTGTGGTTACCATTTTCAACTGTATTGATCAAATCCTCTTCATAAAACTGTCTGTTGGTTTCAGATAAGATGATTTCTCTGTTGGTAAAGCTGCTTAGATTATTTCTGGAATTGCTGTAAAAGTAGCTTCCTGTTACATTCATTTTTGTACCGAGCTTATCAGAATAGTTCAAGCCCATACTGTTTGTTGTGATGATTCCATTAGCTTGACCTCCTCCGAAATTAGCAGGTCCACCTCTTGGGCCTCCACCTCCGGGACGACCACCGCCTCCGCCACCAAGGTCTTCTTGGGAAAAATTCTGTTGGTTCACATTATTGAAAAGTCCGACTAGCGAGATTCTTCTGTCTCCTTTGAAGAAGTTCAAACTTCCACCTGCAGAATAGCGGTCATCGGTACCATATCCGGCGTAAACTCTACCGAAAGTTCCTTGTCTTCTATCACCTCTTGTTACAATATTTATGGTACGGGCATAATTTCCGTCATCAAAGCCTGTCAATCTCGCTTGATCGGATCTTTGATCTAATATTTCTACTCTATCGATCACATCAGAAGGAAGGTTTCTCATGGCCAAAAATGGGTCATTTCCGAAAAATTCACGTCCATCCACCAAGACTTTCTGTACATTTTCTCCTCTTGCTTGAATCTGACCATTTTGGATAGTAACGCCAGGAAGCTTTCGAATCAAATCCTCTGCATCTCCGTTTTCTCTGGTCTTGAAAGCCGCAGCATTGAAAGAAGTCGTATCTCCTTTTTGTTCACCTACTACCACTTGACCTTCGATAACCACTTCTCCTAAGAGTTTGCTGTCTTCATTCAGAGCAATGATTCCCAAATCTAGCCCTTCTGCTCTGCCCATCTCTTTAGAGAACTTCTCAAAACCCAAGAAAATAATTTCAACTTTCACTGTTGGAATCCATGGTCTGCTTACTTCAAAATTCCCGTCAATATCAGTGACAGTAGAAGCTAATAAAGAATCTGTAACGGTTTTTACCAATACATTTGCTCCTATCAAAGGTTGTTTCGAAGGACCTTCAATCACCTTTCCTTTAAATTTCAAATCAGGCCTGCCTTGCTGTGTGCGCTGTGCCGAAACCTCCAAGGTAGCAGCCATCATGATAAGCAAGAAAAATAATCTGTAAATCGTAATTTTCATTCATTTGGTTTTTAAATCTAGTCTTAGACATCCGGAATGATCTAAAAGTTTAACTCGTATAATTGGTAAATTTTAAAAGGATTTTTTTCAGGTTAAAAGGTGAAAAAAGAGGGTAAATATAGGGGAAGAGAGTTGGAATAGTGGATTGGGTCATGTGTGTTGGAAGGTTAAAAAGTTGGAAAGTTTTAAGGTTTGGGGGAAAAAGAGTTGGTATAGTGGATTAGGAGATTTAGAGCTAATGGGTTAGTATTCTATGTGCTTAATTCTTTGTACATTATGCAAGCAAATCATTGACAACTACTGATGCACAGGCACAGCCGAAGGCGGCTGGTAAGAATGACATGGTGCCATAAGCTGACTTCTTGAAGTTTCTACCATCTGTCATCATCAGACTATCTTTGAGATAGAGTTCGGTGGAAAATACAGCTTTAAAGCCAGAAGAGATGCCTTTATTCTTAATCCTTTTTCGAACATGCTTCGCCAATTTACAATTATAGGTCTCAGAAATATCTGCTACTTTAATTTGTGTAGGATCTACTTTCCCTCCTGCACCCATAGAACTAACTATCGGAAATCCACGCTTGTAAGCGCTTTCGATCAGGTGTAGTTTGGGAGTAAAACTATCAATACAATCCACTACATAATCATAATCATTCTCTTGAAGCAAATTAAACATCGCTCCAGGTTTGAGAAACTCTTTGATCACATGGATTTTGAGATTTGGATTGATTGCAGTCAAGCGCTCTTCCATCCATTCTGCTTTGAGTTGCCCTATATTTTTTTGAGTTGCTGGAAGCTGCCGATTACAATTGCTGATATCTACGGCATCACCATCAATGATTGTCATTTCTCCTATACCGCTTCTGCAGATAAATTCGGCAGCAAATGAACCAACTCCACCAAGCCCAACGACCAAGACATGTTTACCTGCTAATTTTTCTAGCCCTTCTCTACCTGTGATCAATTCTGTTCTAGAGAGCCATTCAAAATCATTCATCAATTTTTCTTTTTGATATTTTATTCCAATTGTCAATCACCTGCTTTGCCAATGTCTCTACAGGAAGCTGCAAAAGTAAGGAAGCTTGAGAAAAAACTTGTTCAATTTTAAGTTCAGAATCATCAGTTTCAAAAAAAATCCGTTCCAAAGGGCATTTTTTCAAAAATTCTTGCGCATTTGAAGCAGGTTTCAAGATATCTTTTCCAAAAGAAAAATAGATAGGAAAGTTCAATAAAGATGCTCCAATAGTTGGTTTTTGATTGTAAGCATGCCAAATGATAGCTGGAAGAGCTGAATCATTTTTGAGGATTTGTTGGAGGAGGTGAAGCCCTTTGACCTGATGCATGATAATGGGCAAGCCTAATTCCTTAGCCCAATGAATTTGAGCTGTAAATGCTGATAGTTGGAGGTTGAGATCGGAACCTTTGAGCAAATCAAAGCCACACTCTCCTATTGCCATCAGATTTTTATCTTGAGAAAAAACCTTCATTTTTTCTAAATCTTGCACCCAAGAATCCTTCAAGTACCAAGGATGAAGGCCCAAAGAATACCATGCAATTGCTTTTTGATCATTTGTACTTTGATTGTAAATTGAAAAGCTAGACGTATTTTGATGGGTATGTAGGTCAAATAAATTCATAACATCCAATGTCCTTTTTTGATTTTATCTATTTAAGTATTAGTTTACGGGAAATATTGAATTCTATGAAAAACACAGCACTCTTCCTCTTTTTACTTGTATTTATAATTTCTTGCTCTGAAGGAGATAATAAAAGTAATGAAAACCCTGACAATCTTAATTTAACGAAGGTTGATTCAATTCAAATTCCATATTTAGGATTACTTAATTTGATGGATGTTCATCCAGAGTCAGGAAAGGTTTTGCTTTTCAATCAGCAGATGGGGACTTTGGTCGTTGGAGGTTTTGAAGGAAATCAAGTCGAGGAATTTGCAAAAAATACAGATTCACCTGATAGTTATGGATCATTTCCATTGGGAGCAGGTAAATTTAGTGAAGATGGGGAGCGTTTTACTATCATTTCAAATCAAGGGGTCTATACTTATGATTTGCAAGGCAATTTAATTCAAGGTGGCAAGCATCAAGTAGAGGAAATGCCTGCTTTTTCTGGAAGGGCATCAGTGGACATGGAATTTTATTGGGTTGAACATAAGATTTTGACAACAGGAGCAGGGAGAACCCAATATCAAAGAAACACACCTGAATTTTATGAAAATTATACTTCTTTGGCTTGGTTTGATACGACAGCAAGGAAAGTAGAACGATTTTTCTATTTAGATGAAACCAGTTTTTTCAGAAATGGCAAAGCGCATGACATTGCACATATGATCCCAAGAATGACAGCAGATAAAGATCATATTTATCTTATTCAAGGCATAGAGCCTGCCCTGAATATTCATAGTATCCAAGCGCCATATGAAAAAATCACGCGGGTTCCTCTCAATATTGCAGATTATACATTTAACCAAGGTCAGCCATTTGCAGAAGCTGACCCAAGAATGATCAATCCCGATATTTTTACAGGGATTTTTGAAAATTTAAAAGTAACGGATGAGTATATTTTAGTGTCCTTTTTCCCAGGAGTTCCTGAATTAGATCAGGACAAATATGAAAATATGGGTTGGCAAGAATTGCTTCCCAAACTAGCTGTGGACTATCCAAAGAGGATGTTGGTAATGGATAAGCAAGGAAATATGCTGAAGGAAATCCCCATTCCAAAAGAATTTAATACCCGTCAGTGGCTTGAAAGAGATGGGTATCTATATTTCTTAGCTTCCATCAATCTAGAAGAAGAGGAGGATTTTGTAAAGATTTACAAGGTTAAACTGGGGGAGTGAAATAATTTGAGAGGTTAAAGGAGGAAAATTGTTTAATTGCTTAACTGTTGAGGCGTCTCACTTACAGGATAAATCAGGGTAGAAAACTATTAAGGGTTAAATGTTAAACTCACCCTCCCAAATACAGCTATACTTTTGAATGTGGGGATAGAGTGAAATTTATGTTGAATTTTAACTAAAAAAGAGGAAAGGAGGGAGATGACATTGACACTTAATCATTGATTTTTGCATGGATTATAAGCTTACTTTTTGGACTGTTATCTACATCGTTTTCTTAATTATTCCTGGGGTCTTTTTCAAAAGATTTTATTTTCAAGGTCATTTTAATAAGCAGTTTCAATCTGGGTTATATGCAGATCGGTTGATCACAAGTTTGTTTTGGGGTGCTATCATTCAAGGGATAACCATTCAAATTTTAATACAAACGAGTGATTTGAATTTGGGGAGCTTCTCTGATGTATATAACGAGGTATACAATAGTATCTCAAACAAAAGCCTTCCGAATGGGAGTTCTCGGTTATTTCACTTTGCTTCTATCTATCTGATAGGCTCTGTATCCATAGGGATTTTATTCGGTCATTTGTCACATAAGCTAGTTAGAAAAACTAAGTTGGATCTGAATTATGCAGTCTTCCGTTTTTCAAATAAGTGGTATTATTATTTTACTGGAGAGATTTTAAATACCCATGAATTTAAATTAAAGAAATCGAAGAATGGAAAGGTATTCTCTACTATTGTGGATGTGTTGGTAGATTATGGAGAGGGTAATAATGTTCTTTTTTCTAGTGCATTGACTCAATATAGTCTATGTCCTAAGGGCGACCTTGAGACATTATATTTGACAGGGACAGGTAGATATAAGAAAGTAGAAGGCCAAAAACCTGAATTAAAAATGATTCCAGGAGATTGTTTTATAATTCCATACCATAGGGTGTTAAACATGAATATTGACTATGTTATAGAAAAAAGTGAGGAGAAAAAAATTGGAAGGATAAAGCGTTTTGTGTTAGGCTTATTAACATTTGTTTCGATTTTATTATTGCTCACGGTTTTCATTTTACCATGGTTTACCGAAGCAGGATTAATGACAAAAGTTACTTCTACAATTGTTTTTTTTATCGCTTGGTTGTTTCTTATGGTATCCTACACGGGATTAGTTTCACAAGAAAATGAATTAAGTTCTAGAGCTATTATTGTTAGCTTTATTATAATACTCCCCAAAATTGAGACCAGAGGTTAAGTTAAAAAAACCGTTTAAATTTAACCTTATGAACAAGCAAACAAGACGAAAGTTTTCTCCTGAGTTCAAGGCAAAAGTGGCCCTTGAAGCAATCAAGAATCAGTTTACATTGGCTGAATTGTCCAAGAAGTTCGATGTTAGCCCTGTGATTATCTCCAAGTGGAAGGGTGAGTTTTTGGATAATATGTCAGCTGTATTTGAAAAGGATCATTCAAAGAAAAAGGAAGAAGGCCCTGCCCTTGAGCAGCTCTATGCCCAGATCGGAGAGCTAAAAGTAGAGAATGACTTTTTAAAAAAAAGCTGCAAGAAACTGGGGATATGAAAGACCGGACGACATTGGTTTGTTCCGATTATAAGGGGCTTTCTATAAGGAAACAGTGTGAAGTATTGGAGGTTCCCCGAAGCAGTCTATATTACAAACCAAAAGGGGAAAACGAGATCAATCTGAAACTGATGGGAATCATGGACAGGCATCTTACCGATCACCCTACTGAAGGCGTTGTGTCGATGGTCTATCTGTTGACAGGACTGGGCTTCGTTGTCGGCCCAAAGCGCATCAGGAGGCTTTTCAGGCTGATGGGCAGGGAAACCCTTTACAGGAGGAAGAACCTTACCAAATCCGGTTTGCGTGAATATATCAGGCCTTATCTTCTCAGGAACTTAAAGATTGAAAGGCCCAACCAAGTGTGGGTAACCGATATCACCTACATTCCGATGCAGAAGGGGTTTATGTTCCTGACCGCAGTCATGGATGTTTACAGCAGAAGGATACTGTCATGGGGTATATCCAACAGTCAGGACGCCAAATGGTGTAAGCAGGTAATCGAAGAGGCCATCAGAGAAAATGGTAAGCCAGAGATAGTCAATTCCGATCAGGGAAGCCAGTACACATCAGCCTTATGGATCAATTACCTTGAAGGGCTGGATATCAAAGTATCAATGGACGGAAAGGGAAGGGCTTTGGACAATGTATATATTGAAAGGTTCTGGAAGTCGATCAAGTATGATTACATCTATCTGAACCCAAGCGAGGACGGTTATGACCTGCTCAAAGGTGTCAAATGGTATATTGAATATTACAACCAAAAGGTTCATCATACCACTAGGGAGAAGCCTGGGGAAAGATATTATGGGCCAACCCGAAAAGCAGCATAAAGTAAAAGTTAGTTGTCCTATTTCCCAAGGGTACCCTTGGGAAATAGGACAACTAAAGAAGTATTAACAAATAAATAAATTAACTTAGCAACTGATACTTTTGGTCCAACAAATGGGGAGTGTTATATATAGTCTCTGTTCTACTTTCATTTATTGGAACAATAATTTTGAATTTGATAGATCTAACTTATCTATGGAAATAGTTTTTTAAAGTTTAATCTTGAACAGTTGAAACTTAATTGAGATTGAATCTTTTCAAGAAAGATTGAGAATGAAAAAAATTTTCCTAAAGAATACTTTTTAAGCAAACTGACATGTTTTTTAGAGTTATTAAAATGAAATCTATATGTTCAAATAGTGTTAAATTTATAGATTGCATAAGATTAAATAAATTATAGGAAATGGGGAATATTGCTGATCTGAAAGAGCAAGTATTGGTAGAGGAATTTTTTGGTAAAAAGTTCAAAATTAGATTCGTTGAGGAAGACTCGGGAAAGGCGGCCTTGACTCATTATATGATGCTTCACGGGCATAAGGAAGGCGAAGTTTATAAAGAGAGAGCTGTTTCGTTTTACAGAGATTATTTAGAAAATAAAGATGGTGAAGGTATCACACTTCATGAAGCTTATGAGGCAATACAATATAGCCTATTTGACCATAAAAAATCAATACCATTTCCAGAAGTAGAAATACCCAAATTTAAATTTATTGACCTTTTTGCAGGGATAGGCGGATTCAGGTTAGCTTTCCAAAGTCTTGGTGGTAAATGTGTTTTTACGAGTGAATGGGACGAACAGGCAAAGAAAACTTACTATGCGAATTTTGGTGAGATTCCTTTTGGAGATATAACAAAGCCTGAAACTAAAAACTTTATTCCTGATGGTTTTGATGTGCTTTGTGCTGGGTTTCCTTGTCAGGCCTTTTCTATAGCTGGAAAAAGAGGTGGGTTTGAAGATACTAGAGGTACATTGTTTTATGACGTAGCAGAAATTATCAAAAGAAAAAAACCAAAAGCCTTCTTTCTAGAAAATGTAAAAGGACTCGTAAATCATGATCGAGGGAGAACCTTATCGACTATACTAAATGTCCTAAGAAATGATCTTGGGTACTATGTGCCAGATCCCAAGGTAATTAATGCCAAGGATTTTGGTGTTCCTCAGAACAGGGAGCGGATCTTTATTGTGGGTTTTAGATCAGACTTAGGCATTAAACAATTTAGCTACCCAGAACCTGAAAATATTCCAGTTGCTTTTGAAGATGTAAAAGAGAAACATACAGTTTCTGTAAAGTACTATTTATCAACCCAATACTTAAAAACATTGCAAGAGCATAGAAAGCGACATGAAAGCAAGGGAAATGGGTTTGGGTATGAAATCATCCCAGATGAAGGCATCGCTAACGCAGTGGTCTGCGGAGGCATGGGCAGGGAAAGAAACCTTGTTTACGATGATAGACTGGAAGACTTCACTCCAATAACCCATATCAAAGGTGAAGTAAATAGACTTGGAATAAGGAAAATGACGCCAAGAGAATGGGCAAGACTTCAAGGGTTTCCAGATGAATTTGTGATTCCTGTCGCGGATGCATCTGCATACAAACAGTTTGGTAATTCGGTCGCTGTGCCAGCTATCAGAGCTACGGCAAATGAAATCATTAAAAGAATATTGAAAAATGCTTAAAGAGTTAGGAATAATAATTGGGTCTAATACAAAAGCAGGAATGGCATTTGAATCACTTTTCCCAAACTTCATGGAAGTAGAATATTCAAAGCCATCAGAGTACGTGAAGACTTATTGGAATAAGTATCAAAGTCTAGTTGATACAAATAGTAATTTGAACGGTAAAGTTTTTGAATATATACTAGCAACACTTTGTATTCGCGAAAACATTTTACCAATTTATATAAGTGCTAAAGTAGCTTTTGTTCCAAATGTTATTTATGATCTTATGTTTTACACATCAGAAAGAGGGCCAGTTTGTTGGAGCGTCAAAACAAGCTTAAGAGAAAGATACAAACAAGCAGACCTTGAATCAATAGCTCTCAAATATGTTCATAGAAAAGCCCTGAGCTACTTGATTACACTCGATGAAAGAGAAGCACGAGGAGTAAAGGAGAAAATAAAAACAGGAGATGTAATTGGTTTAGATGATGTTATTGTAGCAACTGAGCCTGAATTTGATAAGTTAGTTGCTGACCTAAAAACTTATCAATTTGAAGAGCCTCCATTAGTAAAAGTAATTGCCTCTAGTCAAGTTGTCACTAAAGATAAGGTAAAATCTACTTTTCAATAAATTGATAAAACCAACTTTCTATGTATTCCCTTTAAACTAATTATTGGTCGATTAGCTTAAGAATTCCGCACCTTCTACTATAGTTTTTAATGCTATAATAAGCATTCAAAAACTTCACGATTGCGAAACCCACCTCCTGACCTAAGTTCACGGGTACAGCATTTCCAATTTGCTTGTACTGCTGAGCTAAGGAACCAGCAAATTCCCAATCATCTGGAAAAGTTTGGATTCGGGCATATTCTCGAACCGTAAAAGGTCTGGTTTCTTCTGGATGACAACGCTCAGTTTGTTTTTGTGCTGGGCTACAAGTTAAGGTCAGTGATGGTTCATCCCATCCAATTCTTCTTGCCATTCCAGTTTTGCCTCCTCCCAAGTAAAAGCTTCCTCCCATGTATTCTTTTTGGAGATTTTCTGGAAGGTCACGCCAATATCCTTTAGGGGGGATCATATCCAAAACTTTCTTTTTATATGCAGGATATTTTGCACCGTTTGATTTTGGGACATCTGTATCAAACAATGGCCCTTTTTTCAAGGCATCTTCTAAATTGAAAATTTTTTTATGTGGCTTCGGGTATTGGAAATCTATATCTATGTCTTTTCTAATGCCAACCAAAATCAATCGCTCTCTTTTTTGAGGAACCCTGTAATGGATAGCCTTTAAAACTTGAACGGGAACTACTCTGTAGCCAATTTCATCCAAAATGGAAATCATACCTTGCAAGGTTTTACCTTTTTCATGGCTCAATAAGCCTCTCACATTTTCACCTATACAGATGGCTGGATTAACTTCTTGGACTACTCTTGCAAATTCATAGAATAAGGTTCCCCTGGCATCATTAAGCCCTAGTTTTTTGCCAGCATAGCTGAAAGCTTGGCAAGGAAAACCACCAGTGACAACATCTACTTTGTTACGGTATTGTGAAAAATCAAAGTCTTTGATATCTCCTTCCATCACATTCCAGTGAGGTCTATTTCTTCTCAAAGTTTCACATGCCCACTTATCGATTTCATTAAGTGCAACACATTTCAAGCCTGCCTTTTCCATTCCAATACCTAATCCACCCGCACCAGCAAAAAGCTCGAGAACAGCATATTCATGATTCGGTTCTGCATAATTGGAGACTTCGTCATCAATAACCTCATCAAATAAACTCCCCAAAAGTAACTGAACATCGGATTTTCGGTAAACCCTATAATTTGAAACAGGCTCTCTAACAGCATTTAGGATGCCTTCTTTGTCCCATCTTCTCAATGTTTCTTTGCTTTTACCTACCAAATCAGCTGTTTCTGCTAATGACAAATATTCATTCATAACCAAATTATCAAACCTTACACAATGGTTACAAATATATAATAATAAGTTTTCCAAAAGTTAAAAAATGATAGAATATTTGACCGTAAAAATTTCTGAAAATAATTGATTGACGCTAATTGTCTCAGAAATATTTTCTCTTGTCTCAATGTCCAAATCTAATTCGCATGCACGAAATGAATGTGACAACTAATGTCAATAGTTTGCTTTTGATTTAAGGTAGAAATATTTTTAAAACTATTAAAGAAAAAACCTATCATGAACAAGATCACAGTTATTGGCACAGAGTATATTACGCCATCAAGAACTTTAGAGACAATAGCATTGGAAAATTCTAGAAGAAGACGCTGTGTATTTGTTTACAATTATGAAGGAACTCACTTTAGATTCTTTGATACCTTAATCAGCGTACTTGAATTTTTTCAATCTGGAAAAGATAGTAGTGTAAGCTTTAATACAGAGGATGAATTGGATTCTTACTTAAAAAATTATTAAAAAATAAGTTAGATTATACAAACTATCTGGATCTAATATATCAAAACCTTACCAACTCCTCAATCCCCACCCCCAAAGCCTCCGCCAACTTCTCCATCACTTCCAAAGATACATTGCGTTTGCCCTGTTCTATTCCAGAGATATAGGGGCGATTGAGACCGGACTTTTCGGCCAGTTCCTCTTGGGACAGGCCTTTTTCTTTTCTGAGGGTTTTGAGTCTATTTCCAAATTTTTCTTTGATATCCATAAAATAATATTGTTTACTATTATAAACATTTAGATTTTTTTCATTACATTAAGATAGTCAGTTTTGTCAACCATTTAAACAAAATGTATATGTATCAAGCTCACTTCTCTTCTTCAATTGATCCGAATTGGATGATCTCAGAAGATGATCCTGATAACAAGTATATAGAACTTTTGGGATATGATCGTGAATTTTTGATATCAATAAGTTTTGAGCCTGATGAAAATGTATCCAAACCTTATTTTCTGAATTTTCAACAAATGAAAGGGGCCTTTCAGAGATATGATTATACCACGTTTGGAATTAGCTGTTGGCATGCCTCTCCGAAAGAAACTGTCTCCACTGCGATCGAACTTATGAAGATGGTCAAGATCAATTATCCGAATTTTTCACCTGTTTCCCATGAAATATATGTCGGTCTTGGTCCTGTTTCAGAAATGGACAAAGTGAAAAATGACTTGGGTGGTGAGTTCATGGTTTCTGATGCCTTTGGAAAGGCATTGGTTTTCAAGAAAGTACAATTCATAGCCCAAGATTTTGATTTGATTGAGACTGCTTGCAGGATCATCAAAAATTATACTTCTATGTTTCAAGTATCAGAAGCGGAGTTCATTGGAGGAATCCTTTGCAATGAAAAAGCACAATATTTAGGGGGGTTGGATTATAAGGGAAACTTCCTAAATGAAGCAATATTTCAAAACCTAAGAGCAATCGTATGATTCTAGAAATAAAAGAAATAGCCGATGTCAAGATATTTTTCGAGCAGCTGCTTGAAGAAGAAAGTCTAAATTTTCATCCAGATGAAGATTTCAAAAACTACATCAATGTAAAAACAAGACTTCCATCTTATTCAAGTAAGGAAGCTAATCTGAGAAATTGTCTCTTGGAATCCTGCTTTGAACTATGTCAAAGCGAAAATGTCGATATCTATGAATTTGGAGTTACAAAATTATTTTCTAAACTAAACTAATAAAACAATGAAAAAGGTCAAATTGAAAACACTAATCAAAGCACTGAAAGAGGTAAAGAAAAAAGGTGGGAAATATGTTCAATACGAAGGGACTTTGTTTATCAAAGAAATGGGAAATGAAATTATTTTAACAACAGAGATGCAATGGTAATTTTCATAAAGCGGTTTTGGATATGGATCCCAAAAATAAAAACAATAAGCTCAATCTCATGTTATTTAAAGCTCAAAAGTCTACTATTTAAGCTTTAAATTAGTTCTTTTTGAGCTTATTATTGAAATAAGCTCAAAAAGATTTATAAATAAGCTCATTTATTCCTATGTTTGAGCTTATAAAGGGTAATATTTGAGCTTCATTATGGCAGAAATTGACAATGACATTATTAAATTCTTACAAGAGAACCCATTAAGCTCTTCTACTGATATCCATAAAGGAATCGGTAAAAGTTCATATGCCACAGTGAAGCGGGCGATTGCTAAATTGTTGGAAAATGGACAGTTAATATCCAAAGGGCAGCGACGTGCAACCCGATATCAAGTAAGTTTATCAAATCAGCTTTTGGGGTATATTGATATAGAGACTTACTTTGAAAAAGAAATTGACGAACGCGAAATCCAAGAAGGGTTTAATTTTCAATTGGTCAAACAAGTCTTGGCAAAAGTAGACATTTTCACTGCGGATGAAGTCAAAGTTTTACGACAATTACAAGAAGAGTTTCAATCTAATATAGCTCAAATGAGTCCGGATGTGTATAATAAAGAGATGGAAAGACTTGCCATAGATTTGAGTTGGAAATCATCACAGATCGAAGGCAATACCTATTCTTTGTTAGAGACAGAGCGTCTACTAAAAGACAAAGAGACTGCTGCGGGAAAATCGAAAGATGATGCAACCATGCTCCTCAATCACAAAGAAGCATTAAACTTTATTCTTGATAATCCTGACTATGTTGTGCCTTTGACTATAGCAAGAATCGAAGATATACATAGCATCCTAGTTAAGGAACTTCCTGTCGAACGAAATATTAGACAACGCCGCGTAGGTATTTCAGGCACAAATTATAAGCCGTTAGATAATGAACATCAAATAAGGGAAGCTCTCGAAGAAATGTGCAAACTTATTAATAACAAGGAAAACATATTTGAAAAATCCCTTTTAGCGTTGGTAATGTTATCTTATATCCAAGCCTTCAATGATGGTAACAAGCGAACGGCAAGAATAATTAGTAACGCCATTCTGATTGCTAATCAATATTGTCCAATCTCGTTTAGGACAATTGATTCTGTTGAATACAAAAAAGCTATGCTGATTTTTTATGAGCAAAATAATATTAGTGTTTTCAAGGAAGTATTTATAGAGCAATTCCGGTTTGCAGTAAAAACGTATTTCTAACCTCCACCCCAAGACATTCCCCCTTCTTTTCACGTCTCTATTCTGTAACTTGATACTGAAATGAAACGATCAATCACTTGGCTTTTACTCCTTTGGGGTACTACAGCCTGTAATTCAACTGACGATATGGATCCTACTTTGCTTCAAGGGCAGTTTACGGGTACTTTTGAGCGTACTGTAGATGGAAGCTCTGAGGGGGTGGAAAGTATTTCTTTGCTTTTGGAAGGAAATAGTTTCTCGGGTGAAGGTGGAGCGAATCGCTATCCTACCATCTGTCGGGGCACTTTTGCTGTTGAGGGAAATAAAGTCAACTTTTCCAATAGCTGTTTTTTTACAGCGGATTTTGACTGGACCTTGATATTGTCTGGAGACTTTAGAGTTGAGCGTGATGAAGATGAACTAATTCTATCCAAAAACGAGGGGTTGATCGTGGATATGTACCGGTTGGTGAAGAAATAAAGGATGAAGAATGAATCTCTTGCAGATCCTCTCAAAGTGAGGCAAGTACGCTGATTTCACAGATTTTTTATCGTAAATGGGTACGAATGAACACAAATATTGAGGAATAGTTAAATTAGTTATCAGTTCCTAAGTTCTTGGTACATTTTCCCAAACCATTATTTCTTAACACCGTACTTTTAATAGGTGCTTTTTTTTGGCATTGATATATTTTATTTTCAACGAACCACATTGATTTTATGAAATTTAGAATTCTTTTACCCGCACTATTCCTATTCTTTTCTGTTTCACATGCACAAGAAATCAAAATTGATGCAGGACTTGGTTTAGGGACAACTTTCGACAATGGGGTTTTTGGGTTGCACGGAGATTCACAGAGGAGTCATGGAGTTGCGCAGAGTTTTGATTTGGGGATTGTACGTGGATTTTTTTTACCACGGATGGACACGGATGAACACAGTGCATTTTAGATTTTAGAATTCAGATTTGGGGATTAGTTGATTTAGTTATTTGTTCTTGAGCTCTTGGTACTTTCTACAACTTGTCCGCCGTGGCGGATTATACTTTGTACAATACTCCTTCTCTTTAATTTTTTCATTTAATCGAAATAATTCCCTATTTTTCGAACTAGTTTAAATTGAAAAAAAACTACTTGTCGTTGATTTTGACTCTTCGACAGAACCGAACCACTATGAAAGTTTCAGCTGACCAGCCATTTGAAATTGTTTATTCTCTTTTTAGCCATGAATATTTAGGATTACTTTTTGAGTCCTTTGTAATTCAGTTGGACGAAAAAGGCAGATTGTCCTTAGCTCATCAGAATATTTCGCATGTCAATGCTTCTGAATTTGCATCAGGATTGGACGAAACAGACTATCAGTTGATCAAAATGATGGATGAAATGCAGCAGGATTCCATCACCAAAAAGCTCAATACCAAGAAGTTGAAGCCAAAAGAATATCTTCGTAAAATTTACGATGAAAAGACAGGGAACAAGGCTTCACAGGAAATGATTGAGATCAAGCTGGAAGGTTTGAGATCAAGAATCCTTGAGAAAATGAAGGGTAAGCGACTTTTTGAAATGGCCAATGATGGAAATCCTATTTGGAGGGAAATTTTCATCATGGAGGAGCCTGCTTCTGTACTTTTTCACTTTAGAAGAAATGAGGAGAACACCCATTACTTTCCCACAATCAAATATCAAGGAGAAAGGCTTGAGTGGCAGTATCGGAATGCCTATCTAATCTGTAATCAGCCAGCTTGGCTTGTAGTAGATAATCATCTTTATCATTTTGCAAAAGGTGAAGATGGTAAGAAGTTGATGCCTTTTTTGAACAAAAAATTTATTGTAATCCCCAAAAAAGTAGAGCAGCAATACTATCAGAAGTTTGTCACCCAACTCGTGGCGTCTTTTGATGTCTATGCGAAGGGCTTTGATATCAAGGTGGAGCGGAGTCAACCTGAACCTGTATTGAGTTTAAGTGACCTGCCGGGCGCACCAAAAGCAGATTTATTTGGAAACAAATCCTCAGACCTTGAAGAAGAAAAAATTGTCTTTGATCTCAAGTTCCAATATGGCAATTATGCCTTTCGCTCAGAGGAGAGTGCTTCTAATAATATTGAATTGGAGCAAGAAGGAGACAATTATACTTTCCACAAGGTCATCCGTGATGTAGTGAAGGAGAAATCTTACGGAGATTATCTGAAAAACTTAGGTCTTCCCGTGAAATCTTCTCGCTTCGCTTTGGAGAAATCAAAAGCATTTGGCTGGATCAATACCCATAAAGAAAGCCTTGAAGAAATGGGGATCAAAATCCAACAATCTGCCACATTTAAGGGCAAGCGTTATTTCATTGGTCATGCACAGATTTCTGTTGAAGTCAATGAAAATATAGATTGGTTTGATGTGAATGCTTTGATAAAATTTGGGACCTACAAAATTCCTTTTGCCAAAATTAGAAAGCTTTTGTTGCAAGGAAAATCTGAGTTTGAGTTACCCAATGGAGAGATTGCGGTAATCCCTGATTCTTGGTTTGTGAATTATTCGGAGATTTTTGCATTCCTTGAAGACAATGAAAATGCGGAGGAAAAAACCTTGATGTTGAAAAAGCATCATATTGCCTTAGCACAGGAGCTTCAAAACAACAACTTGGTACAATTGACGATGAGTAGGAAGTTGGAAAAACTGCGTGATTTTTCTCAAATTGAGGATTATGAGCTACCAGAAACTTTCAAGGGAACCCTCAGACCTTATCAAAAAGCTGGATACAATTGGTTGAGATTTCTCAACGAATATAGATTTGGTGGCTGCCTGGCAGATGACATGGGTTTGGGAAAAACTGTTCAGACCTTAGCGCTTTTAGCCCATGAAAAGAAAGTCTCAGAAGGAGCTACTTCTCTTTTGGTGATGCCTACATCTTTGATTTACAACTGGGAATTGGAAGCTAAGAAATTTACCCCTGGATTAAAGATATTAACATACACAGGCACTCAGCGCATCAAGGACAACACCCGATTTGCGAATTATGATTTGGTTTTGACTTCTTATGGGATTATCAGATTGGACTTGGACTTATTGAAGAACTTTTACTTCAACTATATCATCCTAGATGAATCTCAAGCAATCAAAAATCCGGGAAGTATCATTGCAAAATCAGTTGGAGAGTTGAATTGTAGACATAAGTTGATTCTTACAGGTACGCCTGTAGAGAATGGCACGATGGATCTTTGGTCGCAGATGAACTTCATCAATTCAGGGCTTTTGGGCAACCAAAGTATGTTTAAAAAGCAATTTTTGCAGCCCATTGAGAAGAAGAATGATATGGATAAGGCCGCCAAGCTCCATGCGATGATCAAGCCTTTTATCATGCGAAGGTTGAAAACTCAGGTGGCCACAGACTTACCAGAGAAAGTAATCAATGTCAAATACTCTTCCATGACTGAAGATCAGGAGAGAGCTTACGAGGAAGTGAAAAGTTACTACCGAGAGAAGATTGTTTCTGAGCTTTCCAGTCCCGGTGCGAAAAATCAGCAGTTTACTTTACTTAGGGGTTTGACACAATTAAGACAGATTGCCAATCACCCTAAATTGACCAACAAGGAATATGAAGGCGATTCAGGAAAGCTTGATGATGTGATTCATATGCTCAAATCCACGGCGAGTGAGGGGCACAAGGTTTTGGTTTTTAGCCAATTTGTGAGGCATTTGGCTATTGTGAAGGCTTATTTGGACGAGCATCAGATCAAATATGCGTATCTCGATGGCTCTACGAAAGACAGGCAAGCACAAGTCACTTCTTTCCAAGGAGATGATTCTGTTAAGATATTTTTGATTTCCCTGAAGGCGGGAGGTGTCGGTTTGAACTTGACCAAGGCGGAGTATGTATTCCTTCTCGATCCATGGTGGAATCCTGCTGTGGAGGCACAAGCCATCGATAGGGCACATAGAATCGGACAAGAAAATAAGGTGATGATTTATAAATTTATCACAAGAAATACGGTAGAAGAAAAAATCATGGCTTTGCAGGAACGTAAGATGGCACTTGCTGGAGAACTGATTAGCACTGAAGAAAGCTTTATGAAAAGCTTGAGTAAGGATGATATTGAGGCTTTGTTGGAGTAAAGGAATTAGTCGATTAAGTGATTAGGTAACTGAGTGATTAGTTTACTCAACTCACTGAAAACTTAATTAGCTAATTGTACGAAGTACAAAGAGGGGGCAATAGATCTAGTTCCTTATCAACCGAATAACTTAATTAACTATTCCCCTATCTCTACAATTGCCTTACCAATTACCTTTCTGTCAAGCATGTCTTGAAGGGCTTGGGGGGCATCTTGCAAAGAGTAAGTTTGATGAATGTGCTGGGAGATTTGGCCTTTTTGAATCATGTTGACTAGTTCCAGAATGTTTTGCTGGTTTTTTTGAGGTTCTTCGGAAGAAAACCTTCCCCAAAATACACCCATCACCGAACAACCTTTGAGTAAAGTCAAGTTAAATGGCAGTTTTGGAATTTCGCCTGCTGCAAATCCCACTACAAGATATCTCCCTTTCCATGCCATGCCCCGAAGTGCTGGTTCGGCATATTTCCCTCCTACTACATCCAAAATCACATCTACACCTTTGTCCTTTGTCAGTTCTTTAATTCGCTCTTTGAGGTTCTCAGTTTCATAATTGATTACTTGCTCAGCGCCGTGTTCCTTGCAGATTTCAAGTTTTTCGGTGGTTGAAGCTGCGGCAATGACTTTTGCCCCCATAACTTTTCCCAAGGCTACAGCAGCTAACCCAACGCCTCCCGAAGCACCAAGAACAAGCAAAGTCTCTCCGTGTTTGATTTCTGCTCGATCTTTCAAGGCATGATAGGCAGTGCCGAATGTATAGAGCGTAGATGCTGCAGTGATAAAATCCATTTGTGGTGGAATGGGAAAAACCCGGTTAGCTTGCACTTTTACTTTTTCTGCAAAACCTCCCCAGCCACAAAGCGCCAAAACCCTTTGTCCTACTTTGAGGTTTTTGACTTCAGGACTGACTTGCTCTACAATTCCCGATACTTCTCCACCAGGGGAAAAGGGAAGTTCTGGCTTGAACTGATATTTATCCTGAATGATTAAGACATCGGGGAAGTTGACCGCACAGGCAGCCACTTGAATCAGCACCTCTCCTTTGCCCAAAACTGGCTCGGGAATATCCGTATAAATCAGGGAGTCAGGTAATCCGTGTTGTTGACAAAGTATAGCTCTCATAGATAAAAGTTTTCTCTAAAATAGGCAATTGATGATATAAAACGTAATTTTGCCCACGCAAATCGCTTTCAAAAGCCTTGAACTTTGCAAGATTTTAAATTCATAATATTTCCATACATCGGTTGAATTCAATCAGATGTGGAAAATAATCCAAACCCAAGTATGTCAGTAAAAAAATATATTCAGGACAATCAGGAAAAATTCCTTAATGAACTTTTAGATCTACTTAGAATTCCATCTGTCAGTGCAGACCCTAAATTCAAGGGAGATGTTTTTGCAGCAGCGGAATTTGTTAGAGAGAGTTTAGAAAAAGCAGGTGCTGACCAAGTAGAACTTTGTCAGACAGCAGGCTACCCGATCGTCTATGGAGAAAAGATAATTGATCCATCGCTTCCAACGGTGTTGGTATATGGTCACTATGATGTGCAGCCTGCGGATCCTTATGAATTGTGGGACTCGCCGCCATTTGAGCCAGTAATCAAAAAAACAGCTAGACATCCCGAGGGCGCTATTTTTGCTCGTGGTTCGGCAGATGACAAGGGGCAGTTTTATATGCATGTAAAAGCATTCGAAGCGATGATGGCCAACAATGACCTGCCTTGCAACATCAAATTTATGATAGAGGGCGAAGAGGAAGTTGGATCTGAGCATCTGGATATTTTTGTCAAAGAAAATAAAGAAAAATTGAAAGCAGATGTGGTATTGGTTTCTGATACACACATGATTTCCTTGGAGAATCCTTCGGTAACCGTTGGTCTTCGTGGTTTATCTTACATGCAAGTGGAGGTGACTGGTCCAAATAGAGATTTGCACTCAGGAACGTATGGAGGAGCAGTTGCCAATCCAATCAATATCCTTTGTAAGATGATCGCATCTCTTCAGGATGAAAATAATCATATTACCATTCCGGGTTTTTATGATAAAGTTGAGGAATATTCAGCTGCTTACAGACAAGCGTTGAATGATGCTCCATTTGATCTGGAAGCTTACAAAAAAGAATTGGACATCAATGATGTGTATGGAGAAGCAGGATATTCTACGATTGAGAGAGTTGGGATTCGACCGACTTTGGATGTGAATGGAATTTGGGGAGGCTACACAGGAGAAGGTGCCAAAACGGTTCTTCCTTCCAAGGCTTATGCAAAGATTTCCATGCGTTTGGTGCCCAACCAAGACCATAAGGAAATCTCAAAACTATTTGAAGCCCACTTCAAATCCATTGCTCCAGATTCTGTAAAAGTGAAAGTTACCCCGCATCATGGTGGTCAAGCAGCTGTTGTGTCAACAGACACTCCGGGTTACAGAGCGGCAGATTTAGCCATTCAGGAAGCTTTTGGCAAAAAAGCGATCCCAACCCGAGAGGGAGGTTCTATTCCAATTTGTTCACTTTTCCAACAAGAACTTGGCTTAGATCCAATTTTGCTTGGTTTTGGATTGGATACAGATGCATTGCATTCTCCAAACGAGCATTATGGAGTGAAAAATTACTACATGGGAATAGAAACAATCGCTTTGTTCTTCAAATATTTCAAAGAGCAAGCGGGTAAATAAATTGCTTTCAGAAAAACTCCAAACTGCATATTTCGCTGAGTTTGGAGTTTTTCTTTTGTCTATTTCTTATCGAACACTTATCACTGAACTTTCTTGGTTCAATTATCCTTTTAAAAATCAGTTTAGCATCCATACACATACCATGTCAAGACTAATTAAATCTTCACTGATTCTTTCTCTTTTTTTACTTCTTACAAGTACTGCTATAGCTCAAATGATTGCTCCTCCCAGGTGGACAATTCAGCTGTCCGAGAAGGAACCCCAAGTTGGTGATGAAGTAAAGTTGATCTTCAAAGCACAGATTCCAAGAGATTGGTACATCTATTCCAATGATTTTGATCCAGACTTGGGTCCTATGTTAACTGAGTTGGAGCTTGATGAAAAAAATTCAAGTGGTTTTAGCTTAGTTGGCAAACTAAAAGCCATCAACCCTAAGAAGAAATTTGATGAAATATGGGAAGGTGATGTGACCTATTTTGAAGGAACGGGAAGTTTTGAGCAAACAATCAAGATAACGGGGGAGAACATCAATATTGATGGATTTTTGGGATATCAAATGTGTACAGATGTCACTGGTCAATGTGTGCCATTTGAAGAGGATTTTGTGATCAAGGCAAAAGCTATTGCTGTGGTAAATCCTGGGATAGTAGCTGTAACAGCTGATTCTACAGAGGCGGAAATTGAAGAAAATATTGTAGCAGATTCGCTTGATCAGAAAGTGGTTGTACCAAAGGAATCCGCTTCAGAAGAAAGAACATATATTGATTTAGAGGCAGATGGTGAGCAGGAGAGTTTGATTGGTTTTATGATTTTGGCATTTTTAGCAGGGTTAGCAGCTTTGTTGACGCCTTGTGTATTTCCGATGATTCCGATGACAGTAACTTTCTTTACTGGAAGATCTAAAACTAGAGCTTCGGGAATAAGAAATGCTTTTATTTATGGATTTTCGATTATCGCGATTTACACCATTGCGGGGACGGCTGTTGCTGCTATTCAAGGGCCTGAGTTTGCCAATTGGTTATCCACCCATTGGGTTCCCAATGTCTTTTTCTTCTTGGTTTTCATCTTCTTTGCATTTGCCTTTTTGGGTATGTTTGAGTTGACCCTTCCCAGCAGTTTTGTCAACAAAATGGATGAAAAAGCCGATAAAGGCGGGATGACAGGAATATTCTTCATGGCTTTCACCTTGGTTTTGGTATCATTTTCATGTACCGGTCCGATTGTAGGATCTATTTTGATTAGTTCTGCGGGTGGAGCTTTGCTGAAACCAATTTTGGGTATGTTTGCCTTTTCATTGGCTTTTGCTATTCCGTTTACGCTATTTGCGGTTTTTCCACATTGGTTGAACTCCCTTCCAAAATCAGGTGGATGGTTGAATTCTGTGAAGGTGGTTTTGGGTTTCCTAGAATTGGCTTTGGCATTCAAATTCCTTTCTGTAGCCGATCAGGTATATCATTGGGGCTTATTGGATAGAGATGTTTACATTGCCATTTGGGTTGTTATTTTTGCTTTGTTGGGCTTTTATCTCTTGGGAAAAATCCGAACCAAGCACGATTCCCCGGTGGAAACTATAGGAGTGCCAAGGTTGATGTTGGCGATTTCTACATTTGTATTTGTGGTCTATTTGATCCCTGGACTTTGGGGAGCGCCATTGAAAGCCCTAAGCGGATACCTTCCTCCTATGGCTACACATGATTTTAATATCATGGAAAATAGAAGTTCAGGCATCTCAAAAGCAAATCAACTCGATGAAGTCCCTAAGTATGCTGACCTCTTACATTTTCCTCCGGGAGTTCAAGGCTACTTTGATTATGACCAAGCATTAGCGGTGGCTAAGCGAACAGGAAAACCCTTGTTTATAGACTTTACAGGTCATGGTTGTGTGAATTGTAGAGAAATGGAAGCTCGCGTTTGGTCTGATCCTCAGGTGATGCAGCGATTGAATGAAGATTTTGTCTTGGTGGCTTTGTATATCGATGAAAGATTCGAGTTGCCCGAATCAGAATGGTATGTATCCGAGTACGATGGCAAAGAGAAAAAAACCATTGGCAAGCAAAATGCGGACTTTCAGATTACCAGATTTAATAATAATGCACAGCCTTATTATGTGATTTTGGATCATCAGGAGGAATTGCTTGTCCGACCAAAAGCTTATGACACAAGTATCCCTAATTTCATCGATTTCCTAGACACCGCAAAGGAAGAATTTACAAGAAGGTAGGAGGAATTATTTAACCACAGATAAACACAAAAGACACGGTTTTTTTGAATTGCTTTTATGCGTGGAAAATTTCCTCTTATCATCTGCGATAAAATTTTATTAGCCACAAAGGAACGCGGAGGATAACAAAGAAGAATTGTATTTATCCGTGGTAAAACTCTCCTTTGCACATCATGGTGAGCCTCTGCAGTTAATCTTTCCTACTTAGAAATCCTGCGCCTTTGCGCCTCTGCGTGAAACTAAAATTAATCTTCTGGAATCAAGACTTGGTCTATTCCGTGGAGGACACCATTTTGGCCATGAATATTCAAGAAATCTGAAATTAGGCCAGATTCATTGATGTTAAGCTGAGCTAAATTTACGTTTAACGTCTGTCCACTGAGTGTTGTAGGTAGCGTAGCATCTTCCCTTAAGTCTTGAGAGAAAAGCCTCTGTGGAGACAAATGATATTGCAGGATTCTTTCTAGTGTTTCCGCAGGTATTTCCTCAATTCCCGTCACGCGCAGATCAATAAATAAAGCTTCAAAAGCCTCATCTGTTGGAGCGAAAAGTGTCACATTATCCTCAAAACCTCGATTCAAACTCGCTGCTAATCCAGATTTTTCCAAAGCAGCATACAAATACGTGAATTGTGGAGATTCGGCTGTTGCAAATTCTAAAATCAATTCTGACAAAGACTGCTGAGGAGAAGAGATGACATAATCAATGACATGCACTATTCCGTTATCAGCATTAAGATTGGTGGAAGTAACTCTCGTATTTCCATTGATCCATATCGCTCCATTTGGGGCAAGACTGATAAAAATAGGCTCTTCTGAAGCAGAAAGATATGCTCCTGCTTCAATTCCCGATGCAGGAAGCACACCCTCCAAAAGATGAATTTTGAGTAGATCTTCTAAATTGGGAAATGCTGAAAATTCTGAGGCTGTCAAGTCATTGTCATTGAGGAATCTTGTAAAAGCAGCGTTGGTAGGTACAAAAAATGTAAATGGCCCTCCGATAGCTAATTCTTCATCTATTTCGGCTGTTAAAACCGCATTTAGCATGGTTGTGAAACCATTGTTTTCTATTACATCTAAAATAGAATTGGATGGAGGAAAAAGAACCCTATCAATTTCATGAATCATTCCATTCCTTGCTTCAATATTACTTGTAATAACCTGTATAGAGTCATTTAAAACAATATTTCCACCTGTTCGGCTAATATTTAGAACTGCATTTTCCAAAAATGTATCTACCTCACCTGATGCAATTTGACTAGATAGAACTCTTCCGGGAATAACATGATATACAAGTAAGGCAGCAAGATTCTCTCTTGGAATACTTTGAATTGACGAAGCTCCTAAAAACTGTAAAGCTTCGAGAAAGGCTTCATCATTGGGTACAAAAATGGTGAAAGGTCCTTGGTCAGAAAGGGCTTGTCTCAAACCTGAATGATCAATCGCTTGGACAAACAAAGATAAATTTTCTCTTTCAGCTGCAGTTTCGATTAGTAGTTGTTCATTGCTTGGAGGAAGATCATGTACATCGTTGCAAGCTAAGAACGCAACTGGAAAAATCAATATCAGAAATATATTTTTGAAAAAAGAAGCGGGTTGGAATTTCATCATGACTCAAATAAACGAACTTTTGAACTTGCTGCAGTATTTATACCAAAGTTACCAAGTAATAGTTTTCAATTAGAAATTATTGAGCATAAAAAAACTCAAATTATCCTGGTAATAATACTTGATCAATTACGTGGATAACTCCATTTGTTGCATGTACATTAAGAAGACTTGGAACAAGACCAGAATCGTTGATTTGCAGGTTAGCCAAATCAACAGTCAAGTTCGAACCTTCTAAAAGTGTAGGAAGCGAAGCATCTTGTCTCAAATCTTGAGAGAATGCTCTCGCAGGAACTACATGATACAACAATACATTTGTCAATAATTCTAAATCGATATCATCGACTCCATTTACATCAGGACCAAGGGCTTCATACAATGCTTCGAATGCTGCATCAGTTGGAGCGAAAACAGTCAAGTTATCATCAATACCGCCTGTGAAAGCATCTACAAGATCTGCTCTTACTAAAGCCGCTACTAACTGTGTAAATTCTGGAGCATCAGCACCCGCAAAACCAGTAGCAATTTCAGCAATGTTTTGTGTTGGAGGAGTAATTACATAATCCAATACGTGAATGATACCATTTGAAGCAGCAATATCTGTTTGTGTAATTTGTGCAGAACCATTAATCCAAAGACTATTGTCTGGAGCTTGGCTTACATAGAAAGGAACACCAGCAGCAGTATTTACTCTTCCTGGAGCAACGTCACTTGAACCAACAGAACCACTTACCACGTGGTAAGTTAAGATATCACCTAAATCAGGGTTTGCCAATAACTGATCAGCTGTTAAATTATTTGCTGTTAAGAATTCACCAAACGCATCATTTGTTGGGGCGAATACTGTGAACGGACCTGGGCTTGATAAAGTAGTCACCAAATCTGCTCTATCCACCGCAGCTACCAAAGTAGAGAAGCTTGCATTTCCAGAAGCTACATCCACAATCGTGTTTGTTTCTACAATAGGTGGCTCTTCTTCTTCACAAGACACAAGACCGAAACCTAAAGCAATTGCAACCGCAGTAATCTTGAGATTCCAATTGAATAAACTGTTCTTTTTCATAATTTTTGTTGGTTTAGTTAAAATTAAAAGTACAACAGCTAAACCCAAGCAATTGGTGGATTGTTGGGTAGGTTCAGAAAAAAAACAGATAAATGTGTATGAATGAATTCATTTTGTAAATGAATTGTATTATTAATGAAATTAAGGCAATCCTCATAAAGGTGAACATTGAGATTATCCGCCATTATGCTAGAATATGAAAATTTGAAGTATTATCATGCGAATAATTGTCGAAAGTCTACGATTAACAATCCACAGCAGCTACAAAAATGGTATTTACATTATTTTACGTGGCTAATGGATAGAAAGCGGATACAAATGTTTCATGTTTAGCAAATTATACCTCCCTCACCAAAAATTATGACTTTATGTAATTTGTCTCTTACATTTGGGATTAAATAGCTGATTATAATGAACACCAAATCTTTCCATTTTATTCTTACAATATCTTGCAGCATGTTTCTACTATCATCTTGTGGTAATTCTCAAGAAGAATGTGAGCTAGATGAAAAAATTCTTGATGTTCCAATCGACTTATCCATTGAAAGATTAGAAAAGCAATTTTATACCGCCTCTACTGAGGAAGAATTTTTGTTTCTCCTTGAAGAATATCCTGATTTTGCCAAAGATTACTTGGAAGTAGAACTTTACGAATCCAAAGAGCAGCTTGCTCAAGAATTGATATTTATCAATCAGGACACTTTAATGCAGGAACTTTATGCAGAGGTACAAGAAAACTATGCTGATTTAAATCAATTAGAGCAGGATTTGAGTCATGCATTTGCTTACATCAAGTATTATTTTCCTGATTTCAATATTCCGAAGGTGTATACATTTCTGACTGGGTTCAGTAATGACCTTTATATCAGTGATGAAATGATTGTAATTGGATTAGATTATTTTTTACCCAAAGAGCATGAATTTCAACCGACAGATTTGCCGAGATATATTGCAGATCGATATGATCGAGAATATATAGTTCCTATGGTAGTGACAGCTATTTCTTCCAAATACAACAAGGTAGACCCCAAGCAAAATACCTTGTTGGCAGAGATGATTTTTTATGGAAAAGCCTATCATTTTACAAAAAGTATTTTGCCTTGCACAGCAGATGATTTTATCATTGGATATACTTCTGAGGAAGTTGTGGCTTGTTTTGCAAATGAGGAGTTTATTTGGTCACACTTTATAGAGAATGATTTGCTTTACGAGACCAATCCATTTGAGATTCGAAAATATACCGGTGAAGCTCCTGCTACAGATGCAATCAGCCCAGATGCACCTGGAAGAGTTGGTAGGTGGCTTGGATGGAATATTGTGGATGATTACCGATTCAATAATGACATTTCATTGGATGAATTAATGGAAATGGAAGATGCCGAAAAAATATTTAGGCAGTCAGGATATAAACCTCGTCAGTAAATTCATTTCCAAATTTCTTTGAATCCAAGACCGCTAAAACTCTCTTAATAGCCAATTCTTTGGTGAAAAATTGTAAAGCCAAATTACGCGCATTTTGCTGATAATTTTTAAGAATGGCTTCTTCTTCAAGCATTTTTTCAATTTTGTCTAGTGTTTGCTCTGGCTTGTTTGGGTTATGATACAATCCCAGTTCATATTTTTTAGTAAGGTCATAAACCCAGCCTTTATGATTGACAAGGACAGCTTTTCCTGCTGCCAAAGCATCAAAAAACTTATTGGGACTGTTGGTTTTCAGTACTGGCAGGTGGTCAAAGGAAATAAAAGCCATGTCTGATAGGTTCAGCAAATAGCGCACTTTTTCTTTATTGCCAAAATCAAAGAATCTGAAATTATTCAACTCCAGTTGTTCTGCTTTTCGGTGCAAATTGGGTAATCGACTTCCTTTTCCCATGACAAGAAATTGATAGTCTTTACCCCTATCCATAGCGAGTTTTGCAATATCAAGCAACTCTTCTACGGCATTGACCTGACCTATCGCTCCTGCATAAAGGATGGTAAAACTATCATTGAGTTTGAGTTTCTCTAATAATACAGGATCTTTTTTCTCTGGCGTAAAATACGCAGTGTCTCCAAAGTTAGGGACTATGTAAATTGGTGTTTCAGTTCTTTTTCTGATTTCACTGGCTATACCTGGCGAAAGAGCAATACATTTCAAAGCATGTTTGTAAATCCGCTTTTCCAGAGCATAAAGCATGTTTTTCAGAATCGGATTTCTGATAGCTCCAACTTGGATGGGTGCATCAGGCCAAAGGTCCCGAACCTCAAATATGTATGGTAGGGCAAATTTCCGCTTGGCCCAGAGCCCTATCAATCCTGTCGTCAGTGGTGTGGAGCTGATGTATAAATAATCTGGACGAGGCAATTTTGCTACCCACTTTTGAGCCAAGTGGACAAAATGAATAAATGACTTTACCCTTTTCACAAACCCCCAATCTTGACTGTAAGCGACGGGTAGGTAATGTACATGGATTCCATTAATGATTCTCAGGTCATAATAGGATTTATTATGCGTGGTAATCATATCCACTGCAATTCCTGCTTCTACCATTCCTTTGGCAAGGTGGTAGGAGCGAACCGCTCCTCCTTCTTCGGGCGTCAAGAAATACTGATGGATGTAGATGATTCTCATTGCTTATTTTTCAGCCATGATGCTAAGATAAACATATTCCAAATCAATAGAAACTGGTCTTTTGGAGCTTTTTGAGGTTCTTTCGTTAAAGGCTGCATGGCTTGCGGGAAATATTTCCCCCAAGTATCGTGCATATTTTTGATTTCGGAGTAGACCCAATTTCGAAATGTAAGATTTTCTGAAAACCATTCTTTGAGTGGAAGCCCAAAACCTATTTTTTTTCTGTTGGCTATCATTTTCAATCCCCGCTCTTTTAAAGCGGTTTTGATCAGCTTCTTTCCAGCAAAAGCAATGCTTGATGCCTCAGAAAAGCTCTTGGTCCATTGAATCAATTCAAAATCTAGGTAAGGGGCTCGTCCTTCGATGCCGTGCGCCATGCAGGCATTGTCATGGATTTTGAGCACATCATTGATGAGGTAATATGTTCTGTCAAAGTGCAGCGCATTTTGGAAATTTGATTCCTCGTTAGGATACCAAGCTAAGAATTTTGAAAATTCCTCTTCGGGGATATTTTGTAGAGAACTGAAGTTCAAGAATGTCTTGCGAGGATCTTGATCAATTCCGGAGAAGAATTTTTTGAGAGAAGCTGGAAGCGGAAAGCCTGAGGCAATTCCTTTTAAATTTTCATAGAATTTTGGTCTTTGGAGATACTTCAAAAAGGCTAAATGTCTGTTATAACCAGCAAAAAGCTCATCAGCACCTGCGCCCGAGATCAAAACCTGTACTTCTTCCTTTGCTTCCTTTGCAACTAGCCATGTCAAAATACTTGCACTGTCGCCAATAGGTTGATCCAAGGTGTTGATGTATTCCTGCCAATTTTTCGTAATTTTCTCTGGCGTGACAAGGACTTCATGATGATATCCTTCATATCTATTGGTAAGTTTGTTGGCATAAATTGGATCAGCATATTTTTCTTGATACTTTTTATCAAAAGCCACTGTAAAAGTCGGCATTGGCTGTCCAGTTTCTTCCAACCAAAGCTGATAAAGTAAGCTGCTATCAGCCCCTCCACTGAGGATCACTCCTATTGGTCTTTCGGTGTGGAAATTTTTCAAGACAGCATCCTTAAGTCTGCTTTCAAACTCAGCTTGGTTGGGTGTGATGTTTGCTAATTTTTGATGCGTCCAACTGAGGTTTTTTAAAACATTGCCCTCAAAATCTATCACGTATCCCTTTCCTGGAAGCACTTGATGCACTCCAAGAAAAAAGCTTTGGTTAGGGAAGCTATGTCTGGAATAGAAGTAGGGTAAAAATTGATTTTGATTGATTGTAGGTTTGGAAATCAAAGCCGAATTAATTCCCCTTGCTTTAGAAGAAAAAAGCCAGCTTTGATCGTTTTGGTAAAAATAAAGTGGTTTTTCCCCAGAAGGGTCTCTGCCTACAATGACTTCCTTTTTTTCTAAGTCAACGAACGTAAAGGCAAACATTCCATGCAGTTCACTAATTTTATTTTCACCAAAGTGCTTGAGCCAAAGTAAGAAAACCTCAGAATCTGAATTGGTTTTGAAAGTGTAACCCAGATCAAGTAGTTGGTTTCTTAGATCTTGATAATTGTAAAGCGCTCCGTTCCAAACCAAGACCGCCTTTTTATCTTCTGACCACATAGGTTGGTTTGATGCTTCACTGAGATCAAGGATTTTGAGTCGATTTCCAGCCATCCAAACCTGATCTGATATTTGGCAAGAACCTGAAAAATCAGGCCCACGATGCGCTGTAGATAGCATCATTTGTTTGATCGCTTCTTTTCCATCACCTTCAGGCTTGATAATCAGGTTGACTCCACACATAATTTATTCTGTTTTGGAAGTCGATATTTTAAGCTTATTTGACTTCTCGAAAAATCTGCAAAAGTGTGTGATTGTACATTCTTCGCATTTAGGTTTTCTAGCCAAGCAAACATACCTTCCATGCAAAATCAACCAATGATGTGCTTTGTGGACATATTGTGAAGGGATATTTTTGATCAATTGTTTTTCAACTTCAAGTGGGGTTTTTGCATTGAGCGGTACCAAGCCTAATCTTTTGGAAACGCGGAATACATGCGTATCCACAGCCATGTTGGGCTGATTCCAAACTACTGAGGTGATGACATTGGCAGTTTTTCTACCCACTCCGGGCAGTCTAACCAATTCTTCAACTGTTGATGGAACTTCGCTGTTGAAGTCATTGACCAGCATTTTTCCCAATCCGATGAGGTGTTTCGTTTTGTTATTTGGATATGAGATGCTTCTAATATAAGGAAATAGCTCTTCAAATGTCGTAGCAGCTAGATGTTCCGCCGTAGGGAAATGTTGGAAAAGTGTTTTGGTTACTATATTGACACGTTTGTCTGTGCACTGAGCACTGAGCACTACGGCGACAAGAAGCTGAAATGGGTTTTCATAACTCAACTCCGTTTCTGCGATCGGCATGTTCTCTTCAAAATGATTGATGAAGTTATTGTATCTTTCCTTTTTCAGCATCTGGTTTGTATTTGATTTTTAAAATTAGCATCCATCCTGTTGATATTGAAGTTTGAGATTGATTAAATTACAACAAGTACGAGAGGAGATCGTTTAATTTGAAATTAATAAACAGGTTAGCAATGCAAAAGATATCGAATATATTCTCAAGAGTCTCAATAATTCTAATTTTTACTTTTTTGATTGTTGCTTGCTCTGAGCCAGAAGAAGCACCTTTAAATTTGGATTCAAGTGTTGCAGTAGAAATAAAGGATGATCCTTATGGAAATCATTCTAGACAAATATTGGATGTTTACCTTCCTGCAAACCGATCCTCAGATAGAACAAAATTATTTATTTGGATACATGGAGGAGCTTGGACTGATGGGGATAAATCTGAGTTTGTACAGTTTAAGCCATGGTTAGAAGCAGAACTTGAAGATTATGCTTTTGTGGCGGTCAATTATCGTTTATATAACATCACCACAGGAAGCAATAAATTTCCTAATCAAGAAGAAGATATTCAAAACATGTTAGACTATGTCAAGTCCCGATTAAATGATTGGGATTTGAGTAATGATGTGATATTAGCTGGGGGAAGTGCTGGGGGTCATTTGGCACTATTGCATAGCTACAAAAACAACAATGATGGCTTGGTAAAAGCTACCGTCGCTTTTTTTCCTCCTACGGATTTCCCAACATTTCATGGGTTTAATTTCCTTACTACAGCGTTGATAGAAGCCTTAATAGGAGGTACTCCAAATAGCAACCCTACTAGCTATGCTAATTCAAGTCCTGTAAACTTTATAGGAACAAGCAGCATCCCGACTGTATTTTTTCATGGAACAGCTGACAATGTTGTTCCAATTCAACAAAGCTACCTTTTGGAAGAAAAGCTTGAAGAAGCAAATGTCCCCTTTTTAAATGAATATATCCAAGGAGGAGGACATGGCTTTTCTCAAGCTGTCAATCAGGATTTGATTGCAAAAGTAGCCGTGTTTTTAAAAGCTCAGATAGAATAGTCTTTGAATAGAAATGTAATAAATTGATGAGATTATCCATAGTGATTCAGGTATGTGCTTTTATCAAAAATAATCTTGCGGATAATCATCATTTACGCTAAGGTAGAAAAGGGTTCTTATCAGGTTCGTTATCAGTGCATCAATTGGTTTAAAGCACAATCCTTTCTTTGGTTACAGGTGTGAAAGAAAATACTCGTAGAAATTAAAAAAAGCCTGAGTCGAAAAACTCAGGCTTACCATTTTTTTAAAAGGATTAAACTCTTTCGAGCCCTGTAGATTTAGCTTTCCTTAGAATCGCATTTACTACTTTTTCGGATGGGTGGAGAATGATTTGATCTAACTTCTCAATCGTGCTCAGCATATCTAAATATTCTTCCATCAAAGACTCGTCTTGATGTAAGGCCTGCACTAGAAGCTCATTCTCACCCTCGCTCATTTCTTGATAGATATATCTTACCAAGTCATTTGGGGTAAATATTTTTGTCATAGGCAAAGTTAAGTTGTTTCATTTTTTTTCTCATATTGATCAAGGCATAACGCATCCTTCCAAGAGCCGTATTGATACTGACGCCTGTTTGTTCTGCGATTTCCTGAAAACTCAAATCCATGTAATGCCTCATGATTAATACCTGTTTTTGTGATTCAGGTAGTTCATCGATCAATTTGCGAACAAGCTCCAGAGTGTCTTCTTTGATTTGAAGGTCTTCAACAGTCTCTTCGGCAAATCTTAATGTATTGAACAAATTTGCACCATCTTCCATAATAATGGTGGGATAGCGTTTACTTTTTCTGAAATAATCAATAGCGAGATTATGTGCGATTCGCATTAACCACGGCTGAAATTTCCCCTCTTCGTTGTATTTATCTGAGTTGAGTGTTTGCACTACTTTGATAAATACGTCTTGCAATAAATCCTCTGCTACTCCCTGATCTTTGACGATCAAATAGATGGTGGTATAAACTCTTGACTGATATTTTTCTACCAACATCTCGAAAGCAGCCTCACTTCCACCTCTATACTGTGTTATAAGTTCACTGTCTTTAGGACCAATCCTTTTACTCATACTGTTTGACTTTAAAATAACGTAGAGGTTTATGCCATATTATATTTTTTGGGAATGAAAGAATATTTACGAATGCTACCAAATGTATAGATTCAAAAACACTCTTCCAAATAGATGATTTAAATTTTTTGAAGCATTCCTTTTTGAAAATAGATCTTCAATCTTATAATTGAGACGTTATATCATGATTCAATGAAATTAAATTTGGTAAATTTTAAAAGATAGTAAGTATGGATGTTTTGCAACTCTATAGTTTATTTCTTCTTTAACCTGTTTTAAAAATATGGGAAAATAACGATTCGTGGTTCTATACAATGGGTTTAATAATGGTGTTTGTTGCTTGATTTTATTACCTTCGTTTTTTCAGAAGAAAACAATAAAATAGCGATATATGGAAATCAACGGAAAAATTGTTCAGGTAATGGCTGAGCAAAGCGGAAATGGTAGAAATGGTGTTTGGAGAAAAAAAGATTACATTCTTGAGACAGAAGGAAATTACCCTAAAAAAGTAGCTTTGGCAGTTTGGGGTGATAAAATTGACCAATTCAATCTTCAGCAAGGCGACCAAGTGAGCGCTGGAATTGAAATAGAAAGTAGAGAATACAATGGAAAGTGGTACACAGATGTAAAAGTTTGGAAAGTAGACAAGCAAGGTGGGGCTGAAGCTAACCGACAGTCACAAAACACCTCTGCAGCAATGCCTGATGTAACTTCATTTTCAAGTGATGAAGGGGATGTGTTGCCATTCTAACCTATTAATCAATGATCATTTCAGCTTTCTAGGAAGGTGAAATGATCATTTTAAATTTTTAAATGATTCATAAAATTATAAGTGTTTTTTACCATGTGGGATGATTTTGATGATAACGACTTTAATGAAGAGGATGCGGAAGAGTTTCGAAATGAACGAGACAAAATGAAAAACCATCCCCTTCGATCCAAATCATTAGAGATTTTTGAACTAACGCATGCATTAGTCGGCTCTCTCGATGAAGCAAGGAGAGAGCTTTATGGCACACTGATGATGGAAAGTGCGGGTTTGTTGGGAGCTAAATTTTCTGCAGCGCACGGAGTTGATGACTACATTTTAAAAATGGAGAATGCGGTGATCATGAAAGTTCATGCAAGAAGTTTGGGGAGTATGACCTATCAATTGGCTTTGGAGGGTACACATGCGGAAGAGCATTTGCAATTACTCCGAGATGCGATTGTTGAATTTAAAGAACTCTTTAGAGAATGGGTAAAGGGCTTTGATTCTTCTGACCGCTATGATGATGGTTGGGGATTATTTTTGGATTAATTTATTGCATGTTTTCACCAAACTTAAAGCCCATAAAAAGTCCAGCTATAATCATTGCCAATGTAATTCCTCCAAGAAGAAGTAAAATGCCCAAAGGCATCTCCCAATCTTCTTTTCCGATTTTGAATTTGATGATTTTATTGAAATCCATGTTGTTTTTGATGATTATCCGCAATGACAACAGTATGCATATTTTTCAGAAATGACCGTTATTAGTTATTAGTCGATTAGTTATCAGTGCATCAAGTGGTTTAAAATACAACACTTTTTTGGCTACTGGTTTGATAGATTATGTGATAATAAAGTAATAACTAATCCTCAAGGCTTTCTTTCCAACCTTTAAGTTCAAGCTCTCTGGCAGAATCTTCGACTTTTTGTTTGAGATCTTTCTTGAAGTTGTCCATATTTTCAGCAACTTTTGGATCAAAAGCTCCAATCATTGATGCTGCTAAAATTCCTGCATTTTTCCCACCATTTAGAGCAACAGTTGCCACGGGGATTCCTGCTGGCATTTGGAGAATGGATAAGATACTATCCCATCCATCGATAGAATTTGAGGAGAGTATTGGTACACCTATTACGGGCAGCGATGTCAACGAAGCTACCATTCCAGGCAAATGTGCTGCACCTCCAGCACCTGCGATGATGACTTTGAGGCCTCTTTTTCTAGCTGATTCGGCATAATCAATCATTCTTTGTGGGGTACGATGTGCTGAGACTACAGTCAATTCGTAAGTTACTCCCAATTCTTCAAGGGCCTTGGCTGCTTCTGACATAATTGGAAGGTCAGACTTACTACCCATGATGATTCCTACTTGCTTGGTCATTATTTATGCTTTTATTTTAATCAATTCTTTAATTTTTTTTGCTTTTGATTTTAAGACATCAAGGTCTTCATTTAACAAGGTCACATGTCCCATTTTTCTAAAAGGCTTTGTGATTTTTTTCCCGTAAAGGTGAACATAGACCCCTTTTTCCTTCATGGCCTCATCTAAACCTTCTACTAAAGCATCTCCAGTATATCCTTCTTCGCCAAGTAGATTCACCATAGCTGCAGGCATTCTCAAATCAGGATTACCCAAAGGCATATTCATCACCGCTCTTAGATGCTGCTCAAACTGTGAAGTGAAATTGGCTTCGATAGTATGATGTCCACTATTATGAGGTCTTGGGGCAATTTCATTGACGAGGATTTCTCCATCTTTAGTCACAAAAAGTTCGACCGCTAGAATTCCAATCAAATCCAATGCTTCTATAACTTCAATGGCCACATTTTTTGCCTTTTTCTCAATTTCAAGACTTACATTGGCTGGCGCAAATAAAAACTCAACCAAATTAGCAGTAGGATGAAAAGCACACTCAACTGATGGGTAAGCGACTAAGTCCCCTCTTTTATTTCTAGATACAATTACTGCTAGCTCCTTATCGAAATCTATTAATTTCTCCAACAAACTTGGCGCTTCAAAAGCATTTTCTAAGTCATCAGCTGACCTCAATATTTGAACACCTCGGCCATCATAGCCTTCTTTCCCTAATTTATTTACAGCTGGAAGAAAATCTAAATTTGAAATAACATCATCTTTATTTTCCGTCAGAATAAAGTCCGCAGTAGGTATGTTATTGTCTTTGTAGAATTGCTTTTGTTCTCTTTTGTCTTGAATCAATTTAATCAATTGGGGCTGTGGATAGACTTCTTTGCCTTCTTCGACTAATTTCTCCAATGCATCTGTATTCACATTTTCTATTTCAATTGTGATAACATCGCAGTTTTGACCAAATTCATAGACAGTATCATAATCTGTCAAAGATCCACGCATGAATTTATGGGCAATAGCCTTGCAAGGTGCGTTGGGATCAGGATCCAAAATATGGATATCAATATTATAATTTATGGCTGATTGGATAAGCATTCTACCTAGTTGACCACCACCAAGTATCCCTAGAGTCTTTTGTTGATAATTTTGTTGCACTACGAGGTTTTTTGTTCCCTCAAAAATAAGGAAAAAAGATTAGGGATGGTACTCTTACAGCTTACTAAGTTATTTAGATGAGAATAGGACTGGCTTGATCAATTTTTATTTCCTCAGATAAAATCCTTATACCACCTATCAATTTGAATTGAAAATACCTAGATTAGGTGAAGCCTTTTAGTTAAATTGTAAGGGAAGAATAAAACAAGAAAGAGTCATAGATTTTATCAATGAAATTTTTATTTTATACTAAAATATTTTCATTAAATTAGAAATTCATTACGAACAATAAATCAAAATAATATGGATCACATCAATGAAACAGGCAATACAGCCTACAATGTAAATGGCGGAGGTAAATGCCCAGTTATGCATGGTTCAAACACTCAACTAGGAAGTGGAGGAACGATGAATAAAGACTGGTGGCCAAACCAACTCAATTTAAATATTTTACATCAGCATGCTCCAAAATCAAATCCACTTGGAGAAGATTTCAACTATGCTGAGGAATTCAAAAAATTGGACTTGCTTCAAGTAAAGAAAGATTTAGAAGAGGTTTTGACTACATCTCAGGACTGGTGGCCTGCGGATTATGGACACTATGGTCCCTTTATGATTAGAATGGCATGGCATGCTGCTGGTACTTACAGGACGGGTGATGGTCGAGGAGGAGCAGGAACGGGCAATCAAAGGTTTGCCCCATTAAATAGTTGGCCAGACAATGGAAACTTGGATAAAGCAAGGAGACTTCTTTGGCCAATTAAGCAGAAGTATGGCAATAAGATTTCTTGGGCAGACTTGTTTATTTTGGCTGGTAACGTAGCGATTGAGTCCATGGGTTTGAAAACCTTTGGTTTTTCTGGTGGTAGAGAAGATATTTTTCAACCTGAGGAAGATATATATTGGGGAACAGAAGATACTTGGTTAGGAAATAAAAGATATTCAGGTGATCGCAACCTTGAAAATCCACTAGCAGCGGTACAAATGGGATTAATTTATGTTAATCCAGAAGGCCCGGATGGTAATCCTGATCCTTTAGCATCTGCAAGAGATATTCGTGAGACATTCAAGAGAATGGCGATGAACGATTATGAAACAGTAGCTCTAACAGCAGGTGGCCATACATTTGGAAAGACACATGGTGCTGGAGATGCTGCATTGGTAGGTCCTGAGCCTGAAGCGGCACCAATGGAACAAATGGGTTTTGGATGGATAAGTAGCTTTAAAAGTGGTAAAGGAAGAGATACCATTACAAGTGGACTCGAGGGTGCATGGACGCCAACACCGACTACTTGGGACATGAGCTATTTTGATGTACTCTTTGGATACGAATGGGAATTGACAAAAAGTCCAGCAGGTGCACATCAGTGGGCGCCAAAGAATCTCGCCGACAAAGACAAAGCACCAGATGCAGAAGATTCTAATATCAAAGTGGGCATCATGATGTCTACAGCAGATATGGCTATGAAAATGGATCCAGAATACAGAAAGATTTCAGAGCATTTCCATAAAAATCCAGAGGAATTTGCCGATGCATTCAAAAGAGCCTGGTTCAAATTGACGCACAGGGATATGGGCCCAAAATCTCGTTACATAGGTTCTGAGGTTCCAGCAGAAGATCTTATTTGGCAAGATCCAATCCCTGCTGTAAATCATGAATTGGTTGATAGCAGTGATGTTGCATCCTTGAAGGGGAAAATCCTTGCTTCAGGTTTAACTGTATCAGAATTAGTTTATACTGCTTGGTCATCTGCATCTACTTTCCGTGGATCAGATAAAAAAGGTGGAGCCAATGGAGCGAGAATTCGCCTAGCTCCTCAAAAAGATTGGGAAGTAAATCAGCCTGAGCAATTAGCCAAAGTATTAAATGTCCTAAAAGGTATTCAAGGTGATTTCAATAGTTCGCAATCAGGAAATAAGAAAGTATCACTTGCGGATTTAATTGTTTTAGGAGGTTGTGCTGCGATTGAAAAAGCTGCTAAAGACGGTGGATTTGATATCACAGTACCTTTTACTCCAGGCAGAATGGATGCTACTGAAGAGCAAACTGATGCTGAATCATTCGATTGGTTGAAGCCAGAGGCTGATGGATTCAGAAACTACAGAAAAGCTGCATTTACGGTAGCAGATGAAGAGATGCTCATAGACAAGGCTCAATTGCTTGAGTTGAGTGCTCCAGAGATGACTGTTTTGGTTGGTGGTATGCGTGTATTAGGAGCTAACTACAAAAATTCCAAACATGGAGTATTCACAAACCGACCTGGTACATTAAGTAATGATTTCTTTGTGAATTTAGTTGATATCGGTGTGGCTTGGGCACCTTCTCGCAAAGAGGCAGATACTTTTGAGGCACATGATCGCAAAACTGGTGAAGTAAAGAGAACAGGCACAAGAGTTGACTTGGTATTTGGATCAAATTCTCAATTGAGGGCGATTGCTGAAGTTTATGCACAAGATGATTCGAAAGAAAAATTCGTGAAAGATTTTGTGAAAGCATGGGATAAAGTGATGAATCTAGATCGCTTTGATTTAGCCTAGTCCAATAATCAAATAAATTTGAAAGGTGATCTGAAGACAGGTCACCTTTTTTTCTTTTGCAGAATTAGAACATGTCCTAAAACCATTTTCTTATTGTGAGGTTTCTGATCTATGGAAAAATACGCATTAATAGATCAATCAAAGAGACCTATAATTCAAGTTACTTTTACAGGAGAGACAAGTACAGATGAGAATTTTTTGAATTATCTAAAAAAACTTAAAGCTTGCTATTCGGATAAATAAAAGCTTGTGATAATTTTTGATGCATCGAAAGCTAGTTTACCCTCATTGAAGCATCAAAAAATGCAAGCTGATTGGCTTAAAGAAAATAAAAACTTGATGGAAGACTATTGTTGCGGAACAGCTTATGTGATTTCAAATTTGGCCATTAGGGCTATTCTAAAAATGATTTTTTCAATCCAAAAACAACCTGTTCCCTACAAAATTTTTGAAAAACAAGAAGACGCAGTAGCTTGGAGCACAGAACAACTCAAAGGAAAAGCATAAAACAAAAAAGCTCCAAAAAGGAGCTTCTTGATATTGATGAATTTTAGATCAGATCCGTTGTCCACCGATCAATCTAAGTATAACTGATATGACTGCAAGGACTAAAAGAATGTGAATTAGTCCACCAACGCTATAGACGAAGAATCCTAAGATCCACCCGATAATCAAAATAACTGCGATTAAATATAATAAAGAATTCATAGTAAGATGGTTTAGTAATTAATTGATTTACATAACCTTAATCAAGTACTATGCCAGCAACTAATTTTCATTAAATCTGATCCCCATCAGTTCCATCAACTTATGTGCATTGAAACTTGGGCAAGGCCCATCTTTTATCGTGTAATCAAAATGAATTTCTTGATCGGTGATTTCGCTATGAAAACTTTTGTTTACTAGGTAATTCAATTTCGTTTCTAGCTCACTCAACTCTATATCATGGGTAGAAATGATTCCTTTTCCTCCCGCCGAATAGAGTTGATGGATTAGCGCTTCACTACCCATAATCCTATCCTTGGTGTTGGTTCCTTTTAGGATTTCATCTAATAAAAAGAAAACCCTCACACCCGACTCAGCTGTATCAAGTAAAAGCTTTATTCTGGCCAATTCTGCATAAAAAGAGCTGACACTTTCCCCCAAATTATCGGAGTTTCGCATACTTGTAAAGAGTTGAAAACTCCCCATTTCGAAAGATTTCGCAAAAGGGCTAAGTCCAAGGTTGGCCAAAACCATATTGATCCCCAAAGTTCGCATGAAAGTGGTTTTACCAGACATATTCGCTCCAGTCAAAAGTACAATATGATTGGAGTCCTTCATCTTAAAATCATTTCCTATGGCAATTTGCGGGTGTAATAAGGGGTGGCAAAGGTTTTCCACGCGGATTTCTTCCCTATCAAGCCAATTGACTTTACAGCTGAGGTTTTCTTCATTGGAAAAAGATGATAGAGAAACCAATACTTGCCACTCTTCAAAACTTTTTTCCCATTGACTGAGGTATTTTCCGTTTTTATCTTTCCATAAAATCAATCTCCACCAAAGAAATAAGTCTGTCCAAAAGAGTAGATTAAAAATTAGATACATCAGATTTAGTCTATTTTGTATCATAAAAGTCTTCTGCTCCAAAGATTTCAAAATCTTGGGAGCTTCTATATCTTCGTTTTTAAAAGCCTGCTGAAGTTCTTTCAAATGCGTGTTTTTGAACTGTTCTTTAACTAAAAGAGAAGACCAAAAAGCAAATGTCTTAATGTCTCCTTGATTAGGCATCAGCATAGCCGCCTCTTGAAGCGGCTTGAAAACAGTTGCAAGAAATACTCCTCCTAAAAGAATCCAAAGTCCAATCCACCCAAATGGCATTCCAAAATATACCGTACCAATCAGCATAGCCAAGCCCCCAAGGGGTCCAAGAATCATGGGAATAAAAAGCCAGGATTTCCATGTCAAATCTGTGCCGATCCAGTCATAAAAAGCTTCTTTTGACTTTTCCTTTTTTATAAATGCACGACCCAAAGCTTCGAAACTCTGCAAAAATGTATCTTTCTTTGCGAGCTCCTCAATGCTTTTACTTTCCATTTGAGCCTTTTTGGGGTTAAAGCTGCTTTTCATCTTGGCGACAAGCTTTTCTCTCCCTCCCTTATTGACCGTATGATTGATTAGCTGATAAAGTGAGTGCTCTCCAAATAGATCTAGGTCATTTGCAAATGGATGGCTTTTCTCTTGAAATTCTGTTCCCGGATTGAAACTACTCAGCTTTCTTTCCTTTCTCAGAAGCCTTTCCTCATTCATTTTGATCAGCTCTTTGAGATAGGCTTCCTTATCTTTTTGCTTGTTGAATTCAATGATGAAATAAACAAAAAGACCAACTAATACAGGTAATAAAATCAAAAGTAATCTTATCTCACTCAGCCCCACGATTCCAACAGCCATGATTCCGAAAAACAAAAAAAGCCTTATAATCGAAAGACCGGCAGCTTTTTTCTTGGTATTGCTAAGTGTTATTTCTAATTTATTAAAGTCTATTTGATCAATCATGCTACAAAATTAGTCTTTATAAATGATTTCAACAGTTGACAAACCAATATCTCTTGGAATTAATCCTTAACTTTGTCTTCCATATAACCAACCCATCAATCCCCCATGAACGAAAGGTATATGCAGCGTGGTGTTTCTGCTTCTAAAGAGGATGTTCACCAAGCAATTTCTAAGTTGGATAAAGGACTTTTTCCCAAAGCATTTTGTAAAATCGTAGAAGATACTCTTGGAAATGACCCCGAGTATTGCAACATCATGCATGCAGATGGAGCAGGGACAAAGTCAGCTTTAGCCTATATGTATTGGAAAGAAACGGGGGATTTGAGTGTATGGAAAGGTATTGCTCAGGATGCCATCATCATGAATACAGATGATTTGCTCTGCGTGGGTGCAATCAATAATATTCTGGTATCATCTACTATTGGTCGAAATAAAAACCTTGTACCTGGAGAGGTCATCTCAGCATTGATTGAAGGCACGGAGGAGGTTTTACAAATGCTTCGAGAAAATGGGGTCAATGTAGTTTTGACTGGAGGAGAGACTGCAGATGTCGGAGATTTGGTAAGAACGATCATTGTGGATAGTACTGTTACATGCAGAATACGCCGTGATGAAGTGATATCAAATGACAAAATCAAAGCAGGTGATGTAGTCGTAGGGCTTTCATCATTTGGGCAAGCGACATACGAAGATTTTTATAATGGCGGAATGGGTAGCAACGGCTTGACCTCAGCACGTCATGATGTTTTTTCTAAAGTACTCAAAACAAAATTTCCTGAAAGCTTCGATCCTGCTGTTCCTGAGAGTTTGGTTTATTCTGGAAAATATGGATTAACCGATCCAGCGCCGGGTACTCCTGTGGATATTGGAAAATTAGTCCTTTCTCCTACGCGAACGTATGCGCCGATTATGGTGGATGTATTGAAATATCTCAGACCTAAGATTAGTGGAATCGTACATTGCAGTGGAGGTGCACAGACCAAAGTGCTTCATTTTGTAGATAACGTACATGTGATCAAAGACAACCTGTTTGAAACTCCACCTTTATTTAAAATTATTCAGGAAGAGAGCGGTACTGATTGGAAGGAAATGTACAAGGTTTTCAACATGGGTCATAGAATGGAAATCTACCTCGAAGAGAGATCTGCTGAAGAGATAATTGATATTGCAGAAGGATTTGGTGTAGAGGCAAAAATTATCGGAAGGGTATTGCCACATGAAGGTAAGAAAGTCACCATTCAAGGTGCTCATGGTACTTTTGAATACTAGAAATGTTGTTGAAAGGCTTCTTGAAAAATACACTTATCAATTAAAATTATGCTTCAAAAAGTCCTTTCTACATTTTTCCTCGTGCTTTTTATACTTTCCTTGATTGGGGTTTTGTTGACAAAATCTATTGATAGATCTGATTATAAAACAAAAGACTATTATCTCCAAACCATTTCAGATCTTGAAAATCTCGAGCCCAACTTTTCAGAAGGGGAATTTTGGCAGGTGGGTTGGTCAAAAGTCAACGCGACTCCTGAGCAACCTGCAAACCTCGTAGGTTACGCACCACGTGGAAAATATGAATTTGTTCTAGATAGCAGTTTTGTGAGGGTTTTGGTTGTTGGAAACGGAGTTCAAAACATTGCGATTTTGAATTACGAGTTGCTGATCGTTCACCCCTATTTAGCGGATAGAATAAAAACGAGTATAAAAAATCAAGGCTTTCCAATTGATTTTACTTACTTCACTGCTACGCATACTCACAGCGGAATTGGAGGGTATATCCCAGGATTGATGGGCAAAGTTGCTTTTGGTGGATATGATGAATCTATAGTGAAGATGCTTGAGCAAAAAACACTCGAAGGACTGGAATCAGCTTTGGCAAGTCAAGACACTGCTTTTATCAATTATCAGATTTCTCAAACAGATACTTTGGTATACAATCGATTCATCAAAGGAGGACCGATTGATCCATTTATTCGACAGTTGACTTTTCAGAAAAATTCAGGTGAGCGTGCTGCATTTTTAACATACAGCGCCCATCCGACTACTTTGGCGGTAAAGTTCATGGGTTTATCGGGTGATTACCCACACTATTTGATGGAGAAATTAGAAGATAAAATGTATGATTTTGCTTTGTTTGCCGCTGGTGCAGTAGGAAGTCAGGGGCCTGCTCGAACAGGGAATCAACCAGAGCATGTGGAAGCTTTTGCTGAGGCAGTTTATCGGCAAAGCATAAAAAATGTGAAGCAAATCAGCCCAATAGCAAAAGAGAAAATAGCATTTACAAAGCTCCCAGTAGCTCTTCGAGAAGCGCATTATAAATTGGGAAAAAATGTACGGTTGAGCCCATGGATTTTTGAAACAGCATTTGGTAATAGCGATGCACATATTGATGCACTTCTTTTAGGAAACACTCTGCTTTTGAGTTCAAGTGGGGAAATGTCAGGAGTCTTTATGAAAGATTGGGAAGCCTTAGCAAAAAGTCGTGGGCTAAATTTGATGTTGACTACTTTCAATGGGGGTTACATTGGATACATAACTCCTGATGAGTATTATGATTACGATTACCACGAAGTTCGAGGAATGAATTGGTATGGGCCATACAATGGAGCTTATTTTGATGAATTAATCAATGGATTGATTTTGAAAAGCTGGTGATATTTTAGCTCAATTTCGGCTCAAAAAAAGGAGTTTCAATTTCTTGAAACCCCTTTGATCTATTCTTCAAATCCTGTCATGTCTATCTTTTCATCTTCCAGATAGTGCGGATACATTTTCTTATGCTCTTTTTTGACTTCTCTGACTAAGACCTCTCTAAATTCTTCAACATTCTGACCACTTTCTGCTGCCATGAAAACTGGAGAAATTCCGGTTTTTTTCTTGTAAGCTTCCGAGAGTTTTTCGAAGTCTAGGAAGTTGCTTTCTTCCAATTCGATTTCTGTCATATTCATTTGCTCCTCTTCAGAAGGCATCTGAGCCACTAGATCGATTTTGTTGAAAACGAGCAGCATTGGCTTATCTCTTGCGCCTATCTCATTCAATGTTTCATTGACAACAGCGATATGATCTTCGAAACCCGGATGACTAATGTCCACGACATGAATTAATAAATCTGCCTCTCTAATTTCGTCCAAAGTAGATTTGAAAGATTCAATCAAGTGAGTAGGCAATTTCCTGATAAACCCAACCGTATCTGAAAGCAAGAAAGGAATATTCTCAAGCACTACTTTTCTTACAGTGGAATCCACAGTTGCAAAAAGCTTGTTTTCGGCTAAAATATCAGTTTTAGTGATCAGATTCATCAAGGTGCTTTTTCCGACGTTAGTATAACCCACCAACGAAACCCGAACTATTCCTTTTCTGCTTTTACGCTGAGTAATACCTTGTTTTTCAACTTCTTTGAGTTTTTCTTTGAGAAGTGTAATCCTTCCACGAATATCTCTTTTATCAGTTTCAATTTCTTTTTCACCTGATCCACCACGCGTGGTTGTCCCACCTCTTTGTCTTTCCAAGTGAGTCCACATATTTGTCAGTCGAGGCAAAAGATATTGAAATCTTGCCAATTCAACTTGCGTTTTTGCTTGTGCGGTTTGAGCTCTTTTGAGGAAAATATCCAAAATCAGCAAAGACCTATCATAAACTTTTACTTTGAGTTCATTTTCCAAGTTTCTCATTTGAGACGGAGAAAGATCATCATCAAAAATGACCATATCGACTTCAAAATGCTCTATATAAGTTCTGATTTCTTCTAGTTTTCCCGTTCCAACAAAACTTTTTACATCAGGTTTTTCCAGTCTTTGGGTGAATCTGTAGACGGTTTTTGCTCCTAAAGTCTCAGTCAAAAAAGCAAGCTCATCCAAAAAATCATGGATTTGCCTGTCAGACTGTCCTTGTTTGATCAGGGCTACAAGAACTGCAGTATCCACCTTTGGAGCGGTTTCATGTAATTTTTGAAGTTTTTTTGAATATTTAGTCATCTTTTAATTTAAGCTCTGTGTTTGAAAAGGAAAAGATAAGCTTTTTAGTTCCTTGCTTATAATTCTGCAAAAATACCAAGCTCAGATGAAATCCTATTATCTTTGAATTTATATTAATAAAAGAGCCAATTCATTGGTAAATCAAACAATAAAGCATGAAAGTACACCCAACTCCATTTGAAGGGGTTTTTGAACTGATACCAAGGATTTTTGAAGATAGTAGAGGGTATTTCTTTGAATCCTTTAGAGCGGAAGCCTTAGAATCACAAGGAATACAAATCAATTGGGTTCAAGAGAATCAATCTTACTCCCAAGCGGGAACCATCCGTGGTTTACATTTTCAAAAAAAACCTTATGCTCAAGCCAAATTGGTTCGGGTTATCCATGGAAAAGTTTTAGATGTAATTGTTGATTTGAGAGAGGATTCCAAGACTTTTGGTCAACATTTTAGTATAGTGCTAGATAGTAAAATCAACAATGCCCTATTTATTCCAGAGGGTTTTGCTCATGGATTTTCTGTATTGGATACAGCGATTTTCATGTACAGGTGTTCCAATTATTATAATAAAGAAGCTGAAGGAGGAATTCTATGGAATGATCCTGAGTTAAATATAGATTGGCAAGTAGAAAATCCTATTCTTTCTGAAAAAGATATTACATGGCCAACATTAGAGGAATTTAAAAGACACACAGGGGGTTTATAAATGAGTATTTTTGATATTTTTAGAAGGAGTAAATCCAACAATTCCCAAGAAAACCTTAGGCTTGATTGGATGCAGATAGATATGCACTCTCATCTCATTCCTGGCATAGACGATGGAGCAAAAACATTGGAGCAATCCATAGAATTGATCCAAAGACTCAAAGGTTATGGAATAAAAAAAATCATCACTACGCCCCATATCATGTGGGAATTTTACAAAAATACTCCTGAGATCATAACGAATGGAATCAAGGCACTACAAGAAGAATTGTCAAATCAAGAAATAGATATAGAAATTCTTGGCGCGGCTGAGTATTACTTAGATGAATTCTTTTTTGAGAAAATAAAAAAAGGAGAGCAATTATTGACTGTTTCGGACAATTTGATTTTGGTAGAAACTGGTTTTATTGAAAAACCAGCTATTTTACTAGAAACCTTGTTTGAACTTGAGCTTCAACATTACAAACCTATCTTGGCACATCCAGAAAGATATTTCTATTTATTGAATGATAAAAAGCTGGTTCAGGATTTATTGGATAGAGAAGTTTATTTTCAAATTAATCTTCTTTCTTTGACTGGTTTTTATTCCAAAGAAAGCAGGGTATTTGCCGAGACGCTTATAGATGAAAACCGTATAAAACTGGTGGGAACTGATTGCCACAATGGAAAGTACCTAGATGCTTTGGAGACATTGCCTCAAAGCAAGTATTATGAAAAATTACAGGAATTAGACTTGTTGAACAAAACCCTATGAAGATTCTCATAACAGGTGCTTCAGGATTGGTAGGAAGTTATATTGCCAAAAGATTTTTTGCACTGGGAGAAATCCATGCGCTCAAAAGACCTCAAAGTGACGATTCACTACTTCAAGACAAGAGAGTCAAGTGGATAGAAGGGGATATTAATGATTATCAATCTTTAGAAGCTGCATTTGAAGGCATGGATATGATTATACATGTTGCAGGATTGGTTTCATATCTTGATAAAGATAAAAAAGCATTGATGGATGTAAATCTGATTGGAACGGCCAATGTGGTCAATGTAATGCTTCAAAAAAACATCAAAAAACTGATTCACATTAGTTCTGTCGCTGCATTAGGAAGAACTCCAGAGGCTTTCACTGTAACGGAAAGCCAAAAATGGACAGAATCTCCCCTCAATTCACCTTATGCAATTTCAAAATATTTGGGAGAATTGGAAGTGTGGAGAGCGGCTCAAGAAGGCTTGGATGTTATTGTAGTCTATCCTTCAGTTGTTTTAGGAAGGATTACAGATGATCGAACAAGCACAAAAATCTATGATTATGTACTGAAAGAGAATTCTTATTATCCAGCTGGAATCATCAATTATGTAGATGTAAGAGATGTAGCAGAGGCCGTCGCACAATGCTACATAAAAGAAACTTGGGGAATGCGCTACATCATCAATGCAGGCTCAATTCCATACAAGCAATTTTTTGAAAAACTGGGTAAAGCATTTGGAAAAAAGCCCCCAACTAAACCGATTAGTAACGGTATGCTCAAAATCGTGCTAGCAGCTTCTTGGCTTGGAAGACTATTAGGATTGAGCAAGATTCCAATTAGTCCACAATCTGCCAAACTTGCCCAACTTAAATTCAGCATGTCTAATGAAAGAATCAAGAAGGAGCTCAATTTTGAGTTTAAGACATTAGAAGAAACCATATCTTGGGCAAAAGAGAACGAATCCTAGGATGCTGTCGTTTGAAAAGATCGAAAATAGAGAATCGCTCCAACAAAACAGAGGCGAGCATTTATTCTCACAAAGCAAAAAATAATTTGAATTGATTTTGAGACACTGATTTAATTGGTATCTTAAGTTAGAATTTAAAATATAGCCGATGACCGGAGATTTTGAAAACGAATGGAATAATGATAAAGAGTTGGTAAAAAGGTTTGAAAACTCTCTCAAAGCTAACCTAGACCTTTATTTTGAAGAAGAGGAGCTGGAAGATATCATCCGGTTTTATTTTGAAAATCAAAAATTCCTCAAGGCACTTAGAGCCTCCACACATGCTTTGGAAAAATTTCCATTCAGCATAGAGATCAAATTACTCAAAGCACAATGCCTCATTTTTAATGACGAATTGGAAGAAGGTCTTGAGCTTTTAGAAAATATCAATAATATTTCTCCCAATAATGAAGAAATCATCTTGGCTTTGACCAATGCGATGATGATTTCGGGAAGTATCAAAGAGGCCATAGCTATTCTTGAGGAGTTTCTTCCTTTAGCTGAGGACAAAGCTGAAGTATATTATTCCCTAGGCACCTTTTATAGGGCAGATGATAATAAAGAAAAAGCTGTCTATTACTATAAAGAATGTGTCAAAGTCAAGATCAACCACGAAGACGCACTCTTTCAATTGGCAATGATCACAGAAGAAGAAGGGTCGTTTAATGAAATCTTGGAGTTTTACCAAGAGTTTATAGATCAGGATCCTTATTCTGCGGGAGCTTGGTACAATTTAGGTGTTGTTTACAATCGATTAGGGAGGTTCGAGGAGGCGATCAAAGCGTATGATTATGCATTGATCATTGATGATGCTTTTGCTTCAGCATACTTCAATCTTGGCAATGCTTATATGAATACTGAGCAGTTCGAATTGGCACTCGAAGCGTATCAAAATACGATCAACTGTGAGGGAACAAATTCTGAAAACTGCTGCTACATGGGAGCAGCTTATGAAAAGCTTGGGCAGATCGATCAGGCTTTTAAATATTTTAAGAAATCAGCAAAATTAGATCCTGAATACGAAGATGCGTGGTTTGGCTTAGGAATGTGTATGCTGAAAAAAGAGAAATTTTTTGAGGCAATTCATTATTTCAAGAAAGCAATCAAGTTGTCTGACGATAATGCAAATTATTGGGTTGGCTTGGCAGATGCAGAGTATCAATTGGGAAATCTCCATGCAAGCTCTGAAGCTTATGAAGAGGCAATCAATTTGGAACCTGGAATTGTAGAGACCTATATCAATCTTTCTATTATTTATTTCGATCAAAATAGATTTGAAGAAGCAGAAGATGTCATTAAAGAAGGGATAGAGGAGTTGCCCGAAAACTCAGAGTTATATTATCGCTTGGTAGTCTATCTCATCAAAGCAGGTAAATACAAAGAAGCCTTTACTTATTTAGAAAATGCATTAACTTTGGACTTTGAAAAGCATACGATATTGTATGATTTGATGCCTGAGGTAAAGCACCAAAAGGCTATTTTCAAGATTATCTCTCAATTTAAGGAAGGTTCTTCGCCTTCTTGAAATCAATTTAATACCTGAAAAACAAAGAGAATGAACTATGTTCTAAACAACGTTCCTGTACGTACAGAGAAACCACGTACCGCAGGTTTTACCATGGTCATGGACAAAGGACTCAGCATAAGAGAAGTTGAAGATTTTGTAGATGCGCATGGAGAATATGTTGATATTGTAAAATTTGGCTGGGCTACTTCTTATTTGACGAAGAACCTAGCCCAAAAAATAAGTATTTACCAAGATGCTGGAATTCCGGTTTATTTTGGTGGGACTTTATTTGAAGCCTTTGTCATTAGAAATCAATTCGAAGACTACAGAAGGGTTTTAGAAAAGTATAATTTGAGCTATGCGGAAGTTTCCGATGGGTCTATCAGTTTGGCCCATGACAAGAAATGTGAGTTTATAGAAACCTTGAGCAAAGACGTCACGGTCCTTTCAGAAGTAGGCTCAAAAGATGCCGCTAAAATCATCCCTCCTTACAAATGGATCGATCAGATGGAGAAAGAACTTCAAGCTGGATCTTGGAAAGTAATTGGTGAGGCAAGAGAAGGGGGAAATGTTGGGCTTTTTAGAGATTCTGGAGAAGTAAGACAAGGTCTTGTGGAAGAGATTTTGACAAAAATCCCAGAAGAAAAAATCATTTGGGAGGCTCCGCAGAAAGAACAACAGGTATGGTTTGTAAAACTGCTCGGTGCGAATGTCAATCTAGGTAATATTGCTCCAAATGAACTTATTCCATTAGAAACTATCCGACTGGGACTTAGGGGTGATACTTTTGATCATTTCCTTGGAGATATAAAATTATAAAAAACTTGGACTGTCTTATCTCAACAAGACAGTCCAATTCGTTTTCATTCATGACTCAAATCAAAGAAAAAATCCTTACCTATCTGAAAGGAATGTCGATGGGTGCAGCAGATATAGTTCCTGGAGTTTCTGGTGGATCTATTGCGCTTATCACAGGGATTTATGAAAAACTGCTTAACAGCATCAATGCTATAGACAAAACAGCTCTGAGACTTTTGTTTAAGTTTCAACTTAGTGCTCTATGGAAGCATATCAACGGAGGATTTTTAGCAACGCTCTTGTTTGGAATTCTAACTAGCATTTTCGCTCTTTCTAAGTTAATAACCTACCTGATTGAAAATCACCCAATTCCTGTTTGGTCTTTTTTCGGTGGTCTGATCATCATTTCTGCTATCATCATTCTTCGGGATATCAAAAAGTGGTCTTTGGGAGTCGTAGCTGCAATTTTGCTTGGAATCCTTGGAGCCTATTTATTTACTAGCATTCCATCAGTAAGTTCTCCAGAAGGATATTGGTTTACATTTGTAGCAGGCGCAATTGCCATTTGTGCAATGATTTTACCAGGAGTTTCAGGAAGTTTTCTTCTCTTGATGCTCGGACAATACGAACGGATTTTAGCTGCTGTTTCAGATAAAAACTTCTTGGTCATTGCTATTTTTGGTGCAGGTTGTATTACAGGCCTCTTACTATTTAGCCGAGTGATTTCTTGGTTATTAAAAAATCACCACGCACTTACTATTGGATTATTATCTGGTTTTATGCTGGGTTCAATCAATAAGCTTTGGCCATGGAAAGTCGTATTGAGTTATCGCTTGTCTTCTTCTGGAGCTCAGAAGCCACTTTTGACAGAAAATATTCTTCCTCAAAATTACCTTGCTGTAACTGGAGAAGAATCTTTATTTTTACAGGCAATATTGGCTTTTTCTTTTGGTATTCTGTTGGTAGTAGGAATTGAAAGGCTAGCCTATTATTTGAAAAAACAATGAGAAAATTCGGCTTAATCGGTTTTAAACTTTCCCACTCCTTTTCTAAGAAATATTTCTCTGAGAAATTTGAGAGAGAAGGAATGTCTGATTGTCAATTTGATCTTTACGAATTGGATGAAATCGAGCATTTGAAAGATGTTTTGACTCAAAATAAAGAGTTAGAAGGCTTGAGTGTAACCATTCCTTACAAAGAGAAAGTGATCGCACTTTTGGACGAACTCGATTCAGCTTGTGAAAAAATCGGTGCAGTCAATTGCATTAAAATTGAAGGTGACAAACTCATTGGATACAATACCGATTATATTGGTTTCAAAAATTCACTTGAAAACTGGTTGGGTGAGGATCGCCCAAAAGCATTGGTTTTAGGAACTGGAGGTGCTTCTAAAGCAGTAAATCAAGCTTTGAGAGATTTAGGAATTGAATATTTGATTGTGTCTCGTACATCTAGTAATGTGGAAGGAATGATTACTTACCAGGACCTCAAAGCAGATGAAAACATCTTGCAAAGTCATCATCTTATCATCAATTCTACCCCTCTTGGGACATTTCCAGAGACTGAAGTGATGCCAGAGATTGATGTGAACTTGATCACAAATCAGCATAAAGTGTATGATTTGGTCTATAATCCTGAAAAAACTTTTTTGATGCGCTCCATGGAAGCACGAGGTGCTATAGTTAAAAACGGTTTGGAAATGCTACATCTTCAGGCGGAAGCTGCTTGGAAGATTTGGAATTAATTTCTTACCATTTTAACTTATTATCATGTATTGGAAAAAATTATCACACGAACAAATCAAAGAAATCGTCTTCAAAGCTCTTGGTGAAAACCTTGATTATAGAGGCGAAAGACCAATTCTTGGAATTCCAGGCACTTACTTGGATACCTCAGAATTTTATCCTGATGCCCCATTCCTTCAAGATGCTCCTTATATGTCTGCCATGGTGCGTAACCCAAATCATATTGGCGTACATACGTTGAGCGACAAATCTGTTTTGGAAGTCTTTGAAGGAACACAAAAGATTGAAAGAGAATTAATACACTTAGTAGCCGAGGAAATTTTCAATGGAGAACCCAATGGCCAAGATGGCTATGTCGCTACAGGAGGAACGGAAGCGAATATCCAAGCCATGTGGATATACCGCAATTATTTCATAAAAGAGCATGGTGCCCGACTGGGAGAAATCGGCTTAGTCTATTCAGAAGATTCTCACTATTCTATGCCTAAGGGAGCAAACATCCTTAACATTCAAAATATCATTCTTGAAGTAGATTCAGAGACTAGGGAAATCCTTAAATCATCTCTGGAAGAGAAAATCAAAGAAGCCAGATCGAATGGAGTCAAATACTTTATTGTCATTGCCAACTTATCTACAACGATGTTCGGGTCGGTGGATGATATCGATATGTTGGGTGATTTTTTCAGTAATCAAAATGTGGATTTCAGAATTCATGTTGATGCTGCGTATGGAGGATTTATCTATCCTTTTACCAATACGACGAGTCGATTCACATTTCAAAACCCATACATGAACTCTATAACAGCGGATGGGCACAAAATGCTTCAGACGCCTTATGGTACTGGTTTGTTTTTGATCAGAAAGGGATATATAGAATATGTGAAAACTGAAGAAGCACAATACATTCCGGGAAAAGACTACACGATCAGTGGAAGTCGCTCCGGTGCCAATGCGATTTCAATGTGGATGATTTTAAAAATTCACGGCTCCGAAGGATGGAAATATAAGATGGAAACCCTCTGTGACAAAACTGAGCGGATTTGTAAGAAATTGGAGAAAATGGGTGTGGAGTATTTCAGAAATCCATATAATAATATCATAGCCATCAAAGCTAAATATATGTCAGCCGAACTTGCTGACAAATACTATTTGGTTGCAAATTCCTACGAACACAAAGCTGAATGGTACAAAATTGTGGTGATGCCTCACGTCAAGCCCGGTACTATCGATAGCTTCCTAATGGATCTTGCAGGTGAGTTGAAATCGAAGAAGAATTGAGAAACTTAGGAATAAAAAAAGCGGAGATGTAAGATTCTCCGCTTTTTTCATGCTTAAATAACAAATTGTCTAAAGGTAAAAACGATATTCGATTAATAATATTCATTTATAAACATGCGACCCTTTTAGGGTCGTTGGGTACGATACTGTATCCTATTTTTTCTATAAACATGCTATCCCTTCAGGATAAATAAAGATAAAATCTAATCGATTATGCTTTTTTTTAAAGTTAATGTTAGAAATATTACCGATATAGATAAGCTCAACGTAATTTTGGTTAGTTTCTATTATAGATCATGATTGATAAATCTCGACCTCAAATAGGTTTAATGTTTCTGGGAAAACCAATATGCACATGCCAACCCCGACCCCATTGGGCATACGCGTTAACTTAAGCGTATGCCCACTGGGGTCGAATGTCTTCATTAGATTTAAAGATCCAACATATTATCCCTTCGCAATAAATAACATTTTGCTAACTTACCTTCGTATATCTGATCGGACTTTTGTGAATCAATTAATTACAGCCCATAGCTATTTGAAACTACTCAGTTGGAGGAAAATCTCTAACTATTTTTTGTTATTCTCTTCATTTCACTATAGCCGTTGGATCAAAAAACCTATAGTCTGGGGAAAGCCCACGACACTCTCCATAGAACCAACCACAAGCTGCAATCTCAGATGCCCGGAGTGTCCAAGTGGCTTGAGGATCTTTTCCCGTCCAACAGGCATGATTCAGGAAGCACTTTTCAAAAAAATTATTGATGAAAATGCACCTGAGCTAACCTATTTACATTTATACTTTCAGGGAGAACCTTATCTGCATCCAAAATTTTTAGAATTGGTAAAGTATGCATATGAGCGAAAAGTCTTCACAGCTACCTCTACAAATGCACATTACTTGACAGAGCAAAATGTGTCCAAAACATTAGATTCCGGATTAAAACAATTGATCATCTCAATGGATGGAATCACTCAGGAAGTTTATCAGGATTATCGGATTGGAGGGAGTTTATCGAAAGTTCAGGAAGGGCTGAAATTGCTGATCGAAAAAAGAGCAGAAAGAAAACAGCTATATCCGCGAGTCATTTTACAATTTCTCGTCACAGGTAAGAATGAACATCAACTCAATGAATTGAAATATTGGGCAAGTGAAATGAAGGTGGACGAGTTGCAGCTGAAGTCTACACAGATTTACGATTTTGAAAATGGCTCTGAGTTAATTCCAAGCGAAGAGAAATATTCGCGATATATATTAGCGAAAAATGGAAAGTGGAAACTCAAAAAGTCCATTGAAAACAAATGTTGGCGCATGTGGCAAGGTGCTGTAGTAACTTGGGATGGACGGGTAGTTCCCTGCTGTTTTGACAAAGATGCCGAACATGTCATGGGTCAAATCAATTATACCCCAATGGCTGAAATATGGCAAAATTCAAAATATCAGCATTTTAGGAAACAGCTTCTTACAGATAGAACAGAGATAGAAATTTGTAAGAACTGTTCAGAGTAAATGAAAAACCCCTTATTTTAGCTCTTAGACTATTTCTTTACTGCATGGAATAGTTATCTTTACGCAAGTTTTCTCATATTTTATACTGAAAGAATACCATTCTTGCTTCTATGGATTGAACGCTTTCATTTTCATTGATGCAATTGATCTTAAATGTCTTTACCCTTATGCATTCACCTCTAATTTCATTATTTAGAAACCTTTGTGCTGCAATTATTCTCTTTTCAGCTCTTTTTTTAGTAATCCCCTATCAAGCTCAAGCCCAGTCTTTATCTGATATTTCTAGTATCAATGTAGAGGAACTGTCTGATGAGCAGATCAAAGAGCTTTTGAGAAGAGCAAGCGAAGCAGGGCTTTCTGAGGCTGAATTGATCCAAATGGCACGATTAAGAGGCTTGTCTGCGTATCAGATTGAAAAGCTACAAGAGCGAATTGAAAAAATAAATTTCGCTGGATCAATGGGAAGATCGACTACTGCTGGCGCCTCAAAAAGAGAACCACGTACCCAAGGTGACATCAATGAAATCACACAAGGAATTTTCAAATTTCAACAAAGTGATGCTTTGGAAGATGAAGAATCTCCTTATTTTGGGACTGACCTTTTTTATAACAAAAACAGGAAATTAACCTTCGAACCTAACTTAAATCTAGCAACTCCAAAAAGCTATATTTTGGGAGCTGGAGATATGATTTATATAGATATCTATGGCCAATCTGAGGAATATTATGAAGCTAATATCAATCCTGACGGGTTTGCGATCATAGATAATATCGGTCCGGTAAGTCTTTCAGGTAAATCGATAGAAGAAGCCACAGCGATATTGAAAAATAGAATCTCTGGTTTTTATGAGGGAATGAGGGGATCAAATCCAAATACTTTTATTCAGGTTACCCTAGGAAATGTAAGAACAATAAAAGTCCACTTAGTTGGTGAGGTCAGGTTGCCTGGAACATTTACGCTGAGTGCTTTCAGTTCGGTTTTTAATGCACTTTATGCAGCAGGAGGGCCAAATGAAAATGGTACCATGCGTAATATCAAATTGGTAAGAAACGGAAATGTTGTATCTACGATCGATATTTATGATTTTCTGATCAATGGAAAAGCTAATCTAAATCTCCAAATCCAAGATCAAGACATCATTTTGGTGGAGCCTTTTGAAGGTAGGGCCACGATGGAAGGTGAAGTAAAGAGAAAGAAGATATTTGAAGTGAAGAATGGTGAAAGCTTTGACCAATTACTCAAATACGCAGGAGGTTTTACCGATGAAGCTTTTCAAGACCGAATTACCGTAACGAGAGTGACTGGGAAACAAAGGGCAGTCTCTGATATCTTCAAAAATCAATTTGAAATTTTCACTGTCAAAGGCGGTGATGTCTACACCATAGGAAAAGTACTGAATAGGTTTAGCAACAGGGTTCAAATCAAAGGCGCTGTATTCCGTGAAGGAAACTACGCACTTACTGAAGGGTTGACACTTAAAAAATTGATAGAAAATGCTGATGGGATTAAAGGAGAAGCCTTCTTGGAGCGAGCGAGTATCTTAAGAACCAAAGATGACTTAAGCACAGAAATCATCAATGTCAATCTTCAAAACATTTTATCTGGAACTGCTCAAGATATTCTACTGGAAAGAGAAGATGTTGTCAGAATTTCAAGCATCTACGATCTCAAAGAAGAGATCTATGTTCAAATTACAGGAGAGGTAAAAAAGCCAGGAACATATCCTTTCTCAAAACAAATGACTGTAGAAGATCTCATTATTTTGGCAGGTGGACTTAGAGAAGCTGCAAGCACTGAGGATATAGAAATCGCAAGAAGAATTGAAAATCCTGAATCAGGGGTCTTTTCTACCTTGATTCCTATCACCATCAATCAAGATTTGAGTCTTTCAAATGAAACGGAAGTTCTCGCACCATTTGATAATGTGATTATCAGACGCAAGCCTAATTTCACTTTGGAGAAAATGATCTTTATAGAAGGTCAGGTAAATTCTCCAGGCGCATTTGCCGTGCAATCAGCGAAAGAAAGAATCTCTGATGTCATCGGCAGAGCAGGTGGTTTGACTGCCTTTGCTTATCCAAAAGGGGCAACGTTGATCAGAAGAACAGAATATTATGATACAGAATCTGAGCAACTTAGAAGACAGAAAAACCTGATCGATCTTCAACAAAAACTCCAATTCGACCCGAATAATACTGAAGCACAAGAATTACTTCTTGAAAGGTTATTCAAAGACTTAGGAAATAGAGAAGCAGATCAAAGTAGTGCGGCAGAAAGCTCTGCTGTATCTGATGTAAAAAAGGAAACGATTGCTGGAATCGCTGAAAGTAAAGCTGATATTTCTCCTATCAAGATCAAACAGACGGAAGCAGTGGCTATAGATTTAGAGAAAATCATCAATAATCCAGGTTCCGATTATGACTTGATTTTGGAAGAGGGGGATATCATTTCTATTCCGAGACAATTGCAAACCATCAGGATGCGTGGCGATGTCGTCTATCCTACAACCGTAAGGTATGAAAATGTAAAAGGGCTGAAGCACTACATCAATAAAGCAGGCGGTTTTGATTCCAGAGCAAATAGGAAGAGAACTTATGTGGTCTATGCCAATGGGGAAGTATCGAGAACAAGAAATTTCCTAGGCATTCGAGCCTATCCGAATGTTGAGCCCGGTGCAGAGATTTTCGTACCTACAAAAGGACCAAAAGTAATGCTTAGACCTGGTGAGTTAATAGGATTAACGACTGGTATAGCCACACTAGCTTTGATTATCTCACAATTAAGTCAATAAGTAGCATGTCAGAAAAGCATATTTTGGACGATAAGATTACTCTTAAAGAGATTGTTTTGAGATTTAGATTTTGGATCAATTATTTCTTGGGTCAATGGAAATTGATACTTGGAATTGTTTTGCTTGGGGGAATACTTGGAGCTGTCATTTCAATAGTTAAAAAGCCAGTTTATTTAGCAGAAACTTCTTTTGTATTGGAAGAATCTGATATGGGAGGTATGGGAGGCATGTCTGGATTGGCTTCATTGGTGGGAGTGAATTTGGGTTCTTTAGGAAGTTCAAGTGGCCTTTTTCAGGGAGATAACATCATGGAGCTCTATCGCTCTGACAATATGATTGATAAGGCACTTTTGAGTCCTTTTGATGAAGAATCCCTTTTAATTGATCGATTTATTGCTTTCAATAAGCTCCAAAAGAAGTGGAAAAGTAAAGTGGACTTGAGTGCTTTTGATTTTTCAATCGAAAGAGCGTCCTTTTCTGTGACACAAGATTCTGTAGTGAAGGAAATCACCAAGCTGATCAGAAAAGATCATCTTGGGGTGAATAAGCCTGATAGGAAATTGACCATCATCAAAGTAAGCATTCAATCTAAAGATGAGGCGTTTTCGAAAGTGTTTAATGAAACTTTGGTAGAAAAAGTGAATGGTTTTTATTTCGAAACCAAAACCAAAAAAACTGCTGAAAATCTACAAATTCTCCAAACACAAGCAGATAGTGTGAGGAAAATATTGGACGAAAGTTTAGTAGCTTATGCCAATACAGCCGATAGAATTCCCAATCCCAATCCGCTTTTGCAATCCGGAACAGTGGATGCCCGAAAAAGGCAAATTGACATCTCTGCTGCCTCATCAGTGTATTCAGAAATTGTCAAAAATCTGGAAATTGCCAGAGTCAATCATAGAAACAATTCACCCTTAATTCAAATCATAGATTCTCCAAGATTCCCATTACAAAGAATCGAAATCAAATTAAAAAAAGGAATTGTATTTGGAGCTGCCATCGCTTTTATCATGCTTTTGTTCTCGCTTTATTTGACGAAGTTGTATGAAATCTATGTGAGAGAAACCCGATAATCTTTTACTTTTTTATGCTTGAAAAAATATCCCCCTTTCCATTTATCAATCTGTTTCGAAATAAGTCGATTCAGAATTTTATTTTTTTGGCAATTATTCAAGCATCCAATGTTTTGATTTCTTTGATTTCTATGCCTCTGCTTATTCAAGGGATTGGCGTAGATCAGTTTGGGTTTGTGAATTTAGCGTTATCTGTAGTTGTCTTGGCCAATATCTTTGTGAGCTTTGGGTTCAATCTTAGTGCTCCTAGAGATGTCGCGATCAATCAAAAAAATAATACAGAACTTTCTCACTTAGTTTCTAATATTTTTTCAGGAAAGATCATTTTAGCGACGATTGCTTCAGCAATAATTTTAATTGCCATTTTTGGATTCAACTTATTCCAAGAATATCAGATTATACTAATTTTTTCTTTATTAATGTTGTTTTCAGAGGCGACTATGCCGCTTTGGTTTTTTCAGGGAATGGAAAAAATGAAGTTGATTTCCATTGCAAATATCTTCAGCAAGCTCCTTTTCCTGATGGGGATTGTTTTGTTTATCCACAGTCCAGACCAATCCAAATGGGTTAATTTTCTTTTGGGAGGAGCAGGGTTTTCAATCAATATTTTATTGCTTTTATATATTCATTATGAATTAGATATTACTTTTTACAAACCAAGATTGAGGCAGGTTTTCAATTCAATTAAATCTAATACTTTGTTTTTCTTTTCCCTTTTAGCTTCTCATATTTCAGTTAATGGAGGATTGATTATTCTTTCTTTTTTTGCAAACTCTAATACCTTAGGGATGTTTAGCTTGGCAGAAAAAATCGGATTGGTTTTGAGGATGTTTCCTGCTTTAGTGATTCAGGCTGTTTATCCAAATGCTTCGAAACTCTATCAAAATGATAAGGAAAAATTCTATAGATTCTGTATCAAAATAGCTGGCTGGGCATTGTTAATTGGAACATTTATATCCTTGGCCACTTATTTTCTAGCTCCAATCATTATTAAAGTACTCTCAAAAAAAGAACTCCCAGAAGCAGTATCCTTCTTAAAAGTTTTGGCTTTTGTGCCTTTTCTAGCCTGTCTTAACAATATCAATGTGATTCTGTTTTTAGCCAAAAATCAAAAAAATTTAATGTTCAATTCCTCTTGGCTGATGTGCTTGTATATGATTTTAGCATCAATCACTTTGACACACTATTATGGTGGAGTAGGGCTTTCATTTGCATTGATTTCAACAGAATTATTTGTGTTTTTTATCTGCATTGCACTAAATCTAAAACATAATAAAAGAGAGATCACTGATATTTTCAATATATTAATCAACAACAAAAGGTAAATTTACCTATTGAAATTCAAATGAATAATGATTGAAAATAGAGCTAAAGTATGTATTGCCTGCGGAAATTCAGAAGGGAATGAACATTTTCAAGCTTATGAAAAAATGTTTGGTCTTGGAGATGAATTTACATATCTGAATTGTCAAAAATGCAGATCACTACAAATCGTATCAGTTCCTGACAATCTTGATCGCTATTACTCTTCTCAATATTATACCACAGGGAAATTTGTCAAAAGCAATGCTATAAAAAATCTATTCAAAAAGGTTCGATGGCAATTTTATAATTTTGGGATATTTAAGAAATCCACAAAGCCTTATATCAATTGGATCAAAGAGCTAGATATTGATTTTAACAGCAAAATAGCTGACATCGGATGTGGACCTGGGCAATTGCTTTATGAGATGCACTGTTCAGGTTTCATAAATCTTCATGGATTTGATCCGTATGTTTACAAAGAGATTAACTTGAAAGGGTTAACTGTTAAAAAGGTTGCCATCGATAATATTAAGGATGAATTTGAAGTGGTGATGATGCATCATTCTTTTGAACATATGGCTGAACCCAAGAAAGTCTTCGACCTTCTATCAAGATTAGTCAAGAAAAATGGACAACTTCTTATCCGAACCCCGGTTTCTGATGCTAAGATTTGGAAAGATTATGGTATCAATTGGTTTCAAATAGATGCTCCAAGGCATTTCTTTATTCCTTCAGTCAAGGCTATGTTATCCTTGGCTCAAAATGCCGGCTTCAAGATAAAAAAAGTAGTTTTTGATAGTGATGAATCACAGTTTTTGATCTCCAAACACTATAAAAATGGTGGAAGTTTATTGAATTACGATGTTAATAGCATTAATAAAATCGAATTAAAGAAAGCTATACAACAAGCTAAAATTTATAATCAAGAGCTAATAGGAGATCAAGCTTGTTTTTATTTTACTAAATAAAACACATCAAATTTAATTGTACACAATGAAAAAAGATTCAAATCCTTCTGTGGCTATAATTCTGGTTAACTGGAATGGATTTGAATTTACTCGGGCTTGTCTTGTCTCCCTTTCTAGAATCGACTATTTAAATCATCAAATTTTTGTTATAGACAATGGTTCTACTGATGATTCCGTGCAAAAACTGAAAGAAGGATTTCAAAATATCACTTTATTGGAAAATAAAAGTAATCTAGGTTTTACTGGAGGGAATAATCTTGGTATCAATGCTGCTATACAGGCCAATTTCGATTTAGTACTACTCTTAAATAATGACACAGAAGTGGAACCAGATTTTTTATCCAATTTGGTGGATTTTCAACAAGCTAATCCAGAGTATGGCATCGTTCAACCCTTAATTTTATTCAATCAAGAAAGAGATGTCATTTGGAGTGGTGGTGGTAAATTCCAAACTTGGTTAGGAAGATCAAAAACGATAGCTGATAGAGATCCTTTAAATCAATATTCAAATGAAGTCCATAAAGACCTTGATTGGGCAACTGGATGTTGCATGCTTGTACCTGCTTATATTTTTAAAAAGGTTGGTCTGTTGAACGATTCCTTTTTTGCTTATTTTGAAGATGTGGATTTCTCTCTTCGCGTGGTTGAGTTTGGTTACAAAATTGGTCTTGAGCCGAAAGCTGTAATTTATCATGAAGCAGGAGCTGCCTCCAAAAAGCAATCCTCTGAAGGTCAGTTGAGCCCTACTGTCTTCTATCTCACAGCCAGAAATCAGCTTTTCCAATTGAGACTTCATACCAAATTTCCACATTATCTGGTAGCATGGCCATATCAAATCTTCAAGTTTCTGATATGGATAACTTATTTTTGTCTCAGATTACGGATTAGGAAAGTTAAAGCTGTTATTTTTGGACTTTATGACGGGTTAAGCAAAGACCCAAAATCTCAGGAATTGTTGCCTCCTCGGTAAACAATTTTATTAGTTTTACTTCTTAATGATTAATAAGCCGTTTAATGATTATCCATAAAAATTGTCCAATTTGTTCTTCTTCTAACATTGTCGGAGATGCGATCGACCTTCATCGATTCGGACCGCATATTTCAAGAGCTAGATGTAAAGATTGTGGGTTAGTTTTTGCCAATCCAATGGCTGATGCGAATGACCTATTTCAGTATTATAACAACTATTATGAAAAAGATATTTATCAAAGTACAGATTACAAAAGCACAATAAAAGAGGAGATTTTAAAAGTTAAAAGTCTGGATAAAGGTGAGATTTTCAAAAGTGCACCTCACTTCAGTATTTATGAAAAAACAGGGAAATTTTTGGATGTAGGTTGCGGACTTGGAATGGGCTTGGCTTATGCTCATCAACTTGGATTTGAGCTATATGCTACAGAATTTGATCAAGGGGCAATAAATTTTGTAGAAAGTGAATTTCCTGTCAAGGTTTTTAAAGGGGAGTTATCCACAGCTAATTATTTTGATTTTATCCATATCAGCCACGTTATTGAGCATGTATTGGACCCTAAAGCATATATAGCTGAAATGAAGAGGATATTAAAGCCAGGAGGAACACTTGCTATAGGAACTCCAGATATGTCAAGTCTACTCTATAAAAGCTACAAATGGTTGAATCACCTGCAACTCAAAGTTCCTCGAATTATCGATGGATTAGAGCATACATTTATTTTCCCTAAACATCTTTTGGCAACTTTAGTCAAAGAACAAGGACTTCAAATCAAATTGCATTATTCACATACCTTAGGAGATAAATATAGTAACCTGATCAAATACAAAATGCCTCTGAAAAATAAGCTTACACGAGTAGTTCAGAATTTCTTCAAAATCAATCAATGGATAGTCTGTGTAAAATAGGCATTACAAGAACCCATTATTTTTTTTCTAGTTGGGAAATAAGAACTTTACTTCCCTAAATTTGAGCTAACAACATCCACTGAATGCATTTTATTATTTTTGTAATTTTATCCACACTGCTCTTACTGACTATTTTTTGGACAGGTAGAAATGCTATTCTGCATGGAAAATGGGAATATATCATCTACTTTCTTTTGATTTATTTTCCAATTTATACAGTCTATTTAAGTGTCACTTATGCATCAACTGAATCGGTATTCGTAGTCAAATCACTGCAGTTCTTCAAAGATCTGATAGTAATTTTTGCTGTTCTTGTTTTTGTACTTTTTCAAAAAAATATCTTTCAATATCCATTTCGGCTTACACTTGTGGATAAGCTATTTGCTGCATTGATTCTACTTGCAGTATTTTTTCTTTTCGCTCCTATAGGAGAAGCTACCTTCTCAGGAAAAATCTTCTATTTCAAAGGAATGATTATTCCAGCCATGGTCTACTTTATGGGCCGAAATACCAAATTCAATAAACAAGAAGTGGCTTTGGTTTTCAAAATTATTTTTGGGTTAACAGTAGTTGGTTTTGCAGTCAACTTAATGGAAGTCGTTTTAGACACACATTTTCAAACGTTTACCGGTTATGCGAATTTCAATCAGGTTATCAACAATGTAGAACCATCAGGAAATTTTGGGCTTTCTTGGACCTTTGAAACACAAGCGATGACCAAGAGGCTGGCCTCTGTCTTTTCAGATCCTTTAGAACTATCAAGTTCCGTCTTGATGGGATTTGCAGCTGGGTTAATTTGGTATTTGACGAGTAAAAGAGAAGATTCAATTTCCTACATTTTTATCATGCTTTTTGCAATGGGAAGTTTGTTTTTTGCTGCATCAAGAGCCTCTTTCGCATCTTTCTTTGTGATGCTGTTTTTTATTGCAATCACTTTTAGACTTTATACCTTGATTATGATTGGCTTTTCTATGGTGGTCTCTTTTGTTGTTTTCGTAGTTTTCTTTGCTTCTGAAGACTTTTATTTCTTCGTCTTAGATACACTCACATTCCAAAACCTCTCTAGTGTTGGGCATCTCGTTGAGTGGTTGAATGCCTTAGAAGGAATGATTGAAAACCCTTGGGGTGCAGGTTTGGCCATGAGTGGTAATGCCGGTAGTGTTACTGATGATTTGAGGATTGGTGGTGAAAATCAATTTTTGATCTATGGTGTACAGTTAGGGTGGATTGGTATGATTATATACATTTTACTCTTAACTTTTTCAATTATCCATAGTATTCGTGTATTTAGAAATACAGACAATGTGATGACTGCGAGAATCGCATTCACAGGTGCAGCTGCCAAAACTGGATTAATCCTTCCACTTTTTACCGCCAATGCAGAAATGTATTTATACATCAGCTGGATTTCTTGGTGGATGATTGGTTATGCAATGAACAATTACTCAAAACTCAAAACCGATGAAGCCTAGGAAAAGAGTATTGATAGATGTGTTCTACCTTCATGTAGCCCAAACGGGCATCAAGACTTACATCCTTTCCATTTGCGAAGAAGTTAAGAAAAACGCCAATTCAGATCTTGAATATATTATCAGTCCTGATTTTGAAAGTGTTAGTCAAAGCACTTTTTTCAGAGGAAAAACCCCAAAATGGAAAAATCTTCTTTTTCAATTGTTATACCTTTTTAGGAAGCAGCTTATTCTTCCTTTGCTTTCCTTTTGGCATCAAGCAGACCTTATTTTCAGCCCTGATATTCTCAGTCCAATGTGGGGAAGAGGAAAAAAAGTTTCGGTCATCCATGATACTTTTTTTTGGGACAATCCTGAACATTATCAAAAAATCTGGCTCAAATACTTTTTATATTTCCTCAAAAAAGGACTCCAAAAAAATGCTTCTGTGGTGACAATTACGGAATTTTCTAAAAGTCGTCTCCAAAATATGAATGAATTCAAGGATCTAAGAATCGATGTTGCCTATCCATCATCTGGCTTAAGAAATAATGTGGATAACTCATTAAAATCTTATTCAAAATCACCAGAAAGATATTTTTTACATGTGGGTGTCCTGGAGATAAGAAAGAACCTTAGCATGTTGATCAAAGCATTTTCCGAACTTATCCACATTCCTGAATATGCAGATTTTAAACTTTTTCTTGTCGGGCAGAGAGGTCCAAGAGAAACATTGGATGATTATGATAACCTGATCGCTTTAGTGAAAAAGTACAAGCTAGAAGAACAGGTTATTTTCCCAGGCTATGTCAGCCAAGGACAATTGAGCACTTATTTTCAAAATGCCTTAGCTTATATTTTCCCTTCCTCAAATGAAGGGTTTGGTTTGCCTGTTTTGGAAGCCTTTTCATTTGGGCTGCCTGTCATTGTTTCCAATCAAGGTGCACTGAAGGAAGTAGCTGGAGATGCCGCATTAATTTTGGAGGAGAATATTTCTGAAAATTTGCTTAGGAACATGATCAAATTAATTGAAGATGAGCATTTACGAGAAAGTTTAAGAAAGAAAGGGATAATGAGGCTCAAGGAATTTACAACGGAGAAGTTTTTCTTATCTTTGGCGCAAACTTTCAACGATATTTTAGATGAGTAATTTCCTAGGGAAAAGTATTTCAAAAATCACTGGAATTGACCTAAGCGAAAGGTTTGGTGATGATTGGGATAGTTTATCCACATTGGGAGTAATTTTTCGAATGAGTATTTGGCTGATCCGAGGCACATGGTATAGATGGAGATTAAAGTCAGTAAAGGGAGTTTTTTTAGTTGGAAAAAGAGTGACGCTAAGGCAAGTAGGATATATTGAAGTGGGGAAAAATTTTATCGCACAAGACCATTGCGAAATTAATGGACTTTCTCAAAAAGGCTTAATTTTTGGTGATAAAGTGACAGTAGGCAGCTATGCAATTATCCGACCTACAAATTTATATGGTGGTGAAGCAGGTGTTGGTCTAAAAGTTGGAAATAACAGCAGTATTGGGCCGTATAGCTACATTGGTTGTTCAGGATATATAGAAATTGGAGATAACGTAATGATGTCTCCTAGAGTCAGTATTTACTCTGAAAATCATAATTTTGAGGATGTGGATAAGTCCATGATTGAACAGGGTGTTACACGATCCTTTGTGAAAATTGAAAATGATTGTTGGATAGCTGCAAATTCTATAATACTTGCCGGAGTTACCGTAGGAAAAGGGTCTATTGTAGCAGCAGGATCTGTGGTAACGAAAGATGTTCCACCATTCAGTATTGTTGGAGGAAATCCTGCAAAAATTATTAAATCTAGATTAAAATGAAGCGTGATTCTTTAGATAATTGGAAGAAATTTGGGAAAACAGACCCTTACTTTGGTGTACTTTCAGATGAAAAATACAAAACAGAAAACATTACAGAAGATGGCTTGAATGAATTTTTTGAAACAGGAGAAGCGTATGTAAAAGAAACTGCTGAGAGAATTACACAAGCATTTTCTATTTCTTTGGACCAAGCGTCTATTCTGGATTTTGGTTGTGGAGTAGGACGATTGGCTATACCTTTTTCGAGAATTACAGGCAAAGAAGTCGTAGGCTTGGATATCTCTCCAGAAATTATTGAAAAGGCAAAAGAACATGCCCATACATTTGAAAGAGAAAATGTAAGATTTCAAGTGTATGATGGAAAAAACCTTCCAGAGCTTCCTTCTTTCGACCTTGTAAATTCATATATCGTCTTACAGCATATTGAAGTAGATCGAGGGCTTGCTTTACTTCAACAGCTATTGGATAAGGTGAAAATTGGAGGGGTCGCTCACGTTCAGATAACTCACGGTCACGAACTGCCAACCAAATCCTATCTGAACTTTTATTTGAGAACAAAAGTGCCTGCTTACAATTTTTTGTACTCTTCAATAAAACACAGGGAATTTAAGTTTGAACCAGTAATGCAAATGAACCTCTACAATACTAGTTTGCTAAAAAGTCTTTTTGCTAAATATTCAAGTGAGGTCAAAGAAGTAAAAACGAATCATGGTGGTTTTTTAGGAAGTTTCTACATGATTAAGAGAGAATATTAGATCCATGAAAGAAAGAAATCAAAGGGTATTAATGCTTCATAGTTCTTCAGATCTTTATGGTGCTAGCAAAATGTTTTTACTTTCAATTACTGCCCTTAAAAACAAAGGATTCCAAACAGTTGTAGTACTTTCAGAAGACGGTCCTTTGGTAGAAGAAATTGCAAAACTAGGTTCGGAAGTACATATTCAAAAACTAGGAATCCTTCGAAGAAAGTATTTTAATTTTTCAGGTTTAATCAATCGAATAAATACAATTACAGCAGCAAAACGATACTTATCCACATTGGTTAAGGAGAGAAAAATCGACCTGATTTACTCCAACACTTCAGCTGTTTTAGTTGGTGGCTGGGTTGCTAAACAAAACCATATTCCACACATTACCCATCTTCATGAAATCATCCAATCACCAAATTGGTTGAGAATATTTTTAGGCAAGATTATCAATAAAAATTCTAAGAAAGTTATTGTTGTCTCGCAAGCGGTCAAAGACAATTGGGTTGATCAGATTGATTCAAAAAAAATGTCTTTGGTCTACAATGGTATTGATAATGATCAATATCAAATTATCAATAAAGATATCTTTGGTGACTTACCTGAATATATCGCAGGCAAAGTATTGATAGGAATGATTGCAAGAGTAAATCAGTGGAAAGGGCAAAGTTATTTCATTGAAATCGCTCAAGTACTTTCTCGAAACTTTGATAATTTACATTTTGTGATAGTGGGAGATGCTTTTCCTGGAACGGAACACTTTATTGATGAACTGAATGAAACAATAAGTAAATCAGAAATCAAAGATAAAATAAGCTATTTGGGCTATAGGAAAGATATTCCTGAAATTTTGAAGACATTAGACATTTTTATTCTCCCTTCTATACTTCCAGATCCATTGCCCACAACTATATTGGAAGCAATGGCTTCTGGTAAACCGGTGATCGCCACCAATCATGGAGGAGCAAGAGAGATGGTGATCAATGGAGAAACAGGTTTGTTAATTCCGCATGATAATGCGAATCAAGCTGCTTTAATCATTCAAGAATTAATAGAAAATAAAGAGAAAAGAATAGCAATGGGTATTTCAGGGCAAAAAAGAATCAAAGAACATTTTTCTATTGAAGCCTATTTGGAAAACTTTTCTGCGGAAGTTTCAGCTCTTGTTTCTCAATGACACAAATTTCTAAATTCAATTAAGACCACTATATTTAACATTCAATAATTACCCCTTCATGAAAGAAAATCAAAAAGAACATACAACCCAAAGAAAACCTTATAAAATAGACTATCGCCCATTCGTAGAACCGGAACTTGATGCTAGATATTATTTACAGCTGCCGCCAGACAAAGAAATTTTGACGATGATGGCGCCATTAAAAGCTGGGTTTGGACATTTTTTCTTTTTGAAAGTAGCAACTCGAGTTTCTGAAATTTTTCCTAATACTCATTTTTTGATTGTAAGTGAAGAAGTAGATATCAACTTTGAAAAAGAATTAAAATCAAAAAAATCTGAACTGGGATTGAAAGGAAAGTTGGACATTGTAAAAACTAAGAAGGATATTCCAGATGCACTGAAAGCTTCAAATCTATTTTTTCAACCGGAAACTGAAGCTACGGATCCTTCGATGGTTCTTTTGAAAGCAATGGCCACAGGATTACCAGTGATCAGTACAAAAAGTGAAACTGCAGAAATGATCATAATAGAGAATGAAACAGGCTTTTTGGTCAACAAAGATGATTTGGAAAATACGGTAGAGAAAATCAGCATTATTATCAATGACCAATCTTTAGCCAAAAAAATGGGAAAATCAGGTCAGGAAAGAGTTATTCAACATTTTAGTATCTAAGAAAGTAAAGAAATGTCTTACCCATCGTCCAACAAAAAATTAAAAGTAGCGATCCTAGGCGCAAAGGGTTATCCCTATGTTTATGGTGGTTACGATACTTTGGTCAAAGAACTTGGAGAAAGACTTCAAAAGAAAGGTGTAGAAGTTACTGTCTATTGTCATAGAGCACTTTTTAAAGACAGACCACCTTATGTCAATGGAATTAAATTGGTGTACACACCTGCCATTGAAAAGAAAAGCTTAACTCAGCTGACGCATTCTTTTGTTTCTATGCTGCACGCATGTTTTTCTGATGTTGATGTGATTTTTGTTTTGAATTCAGGCAATGGTCCTTTTGGCGTTTTTTCCAAAATTTTCAGAAAACCAACAGCCATCAATGTCGATGGATTGGAATGGTTGAGACCAAAATGGAAAGGATTAGGGGCTAAATATTTCTTTTGGTCATCAAAACTAGCCACAAAACTCTATGATCAAATAATTAATGATTCTGATGAAATGCAGCGAATCTATCAAGAGTTGTTTCAAGCCAATTCTAAAGTAATTGCATATGGAGCTAATCCTGCCCTAAGTTCGGATGCGACAAAAATTAAGAAGTGGAATTTAGAAAAAGAAGGCTACTTTCTTATCGTTGGCAGGCTAGTTCCTGACAACAATGCGGATATCATTATTCAAGGTTTTGCCAAATCAAGCTCAAAAAGGAAGTTGGTTATCGTGGGAGATGTTCCCTATCAGGATGATTATGTGGATAACTTACGGAAAATTCAAGATGAACGCTTAATATTCACAGGTTATGTAACTGATCCAGAGGAGCTAAAGGCACTTTATCACAATTGCTATGGATACTTTCATGGTCATGAATATGGAGGTACAAACCCGGCCATGCTGAAAGCTTTAGGCTATGGTTGTGCTATTTTAGCCCTGAACACCGTATTCAATCAAGAAATGTTGCAAAACGGGAAACATGGCTGGTATTTTGAGAAAAGTAGCAATTCGGTGAGAGAAATTGTGGATAAGTCTGAAAATTCTCCAGAAGAAATGAAGATTTTAAGAGAAACCTCCCGCTCCGGCCTTACCCAAAAATACAACTGGGACCACGTCACCGATCAGTATTTGGAGGTCTTCTTAACCCTAGCTAAAAAGTGAGCTCACGCAGATTACACGGATTTCGCAGATTTTTTAAAATTTATTTTTGTTAAACCCATCTATGGCTCTTTAACAACAATTTTTAGCAAATTCCTCTATTTTTTTCTAAATATTGATTACGCGCTGATCCTCCCTAGGGGATGAAAGTGCATGGGTTTCACAGATTTTTTTGTTTTGATTTGTGATTCAATAATTTTTGGTTGGTTGGAAGGACTATTTTGAATTGATTATTCTAATTAAATTGTACTTATCAAGCGATTTTGAATTAAAATTTACCAGAAAGCCCAGTTCCTTTTTTGCAATTTTCAAATACGTAAGAACTTGTTTTGAATGGACTGGGGCAAGAATATTATGCACATTGAAGCAAGCTTTCCTTATCAAATAACTCTTTTCATTGATATCCATAAAAAATCATTATTTAAAAATTATGATTATGATTAAATTTAAAAAATATTGTAAAAAACTCAAACTAAATAATTTCGAACAATCTAATAAATCAAAAAATTAATTTAAAATCTGCGAAATCCGCGTAATCTGCGAGAGACATTTATGGAAAAAGAAATCATTTATACATCAGAAGCACCTGCACCGATTGGGCCGTATAGTCAGGCAGTGAAAGCTGGAAATACACTTTATATTTCTGGACAAATTGCACTAGATGCAGAAACAGGAGACTTGATCAATGAAAATATCACTGAAGAAACTCACGCTGTGATGAAAAACTTAGAAGCTGTCCTGAGGCAAGCTGGGTATGGATTCGAAAATGTGGCGAAGTGCACCATTTTTATCAAAGATATGGGTCAGTTTGCTACAATCAACGATGCATATGGCCAATATTTCAAAGTTAATCCACCTGCAAGAGAAACTGTGGAAGTCAGCAGACTCCCTAAAGATGTTAATGTGGAAATCTCCTGCATCGCCGTAAAATAAATTTCAAAAGGTGGCTCGCTGAGTCACCTTTTGTATTTGATGATGGCGCGAAACATCCCATTGAACATCAAATAATGAATTGGTTTTACCATGAACCAATAGACGCGTCCGTAATTTCCACTGGGTTGAAATTCCACTTTTTGGATGAATTGGCTTCCGATGATTTCAAAAGTTATCCACACGCTACCCGGCAACTTCATCTCAGCTTCCATTTTCAGGGTTTTTTTAGAGTTATCCACATGTATCACTCTCCAGAAATCTACCTGATCACCAACTTCAAGATTTCCAATAGGACGTCCCTTACGATAGCCAACCCCTCCAAAAACACGATCTATCAAACCTCTAATTTTCCATAGAGCCGTTCCAAAATACCAGCCTCTTTCACCACCTATATCACAGATATTTTCCCAAATCTGATTTTCCCTCCCCGCTACAGATTCTTTCCATACTTCAGTAAAAGTCTCTCTTTGGTTTGACGACATACTTCTTCATTTTATGAACTCTAAAAACTAATTTTGATACAACGAAGTTTAGACCTTATGCCATTTTTCCCTCATCAAAGCGAAATTTTAGTCTCTCCTCAAAGTAAAGCAGAGGTGATGAGTAATCTGGGAAAAGTGACTAAAAACATGAATTTTCTAGCTTATAATGCTTTGAAGCAAAATACACATCTTTTTAATGGTTTAATCAAAGAAAATAGCTTTAGTATTTCCCTTGTCATCGATAGAGCGGATAGCTTTCTCCCTTTGATAAAAGGAAAAATTGAAGACACCCCAATGGGATCAATTCTTTTTCTTTCTTATTCATTATTTCCAAGTTCAGCATTCTTTCTTGGATTTTGGAATGTAGTCTCATTGTTGTTAAGTCTATTTTTTGGATTGATTAATGAAAAATACATGTATGCAGTAATTTGCTTGGGTTTTGCATTCTTAAATTATGGATTTGCGTGGGCGCATTTCAAAAGGAAAATCAAAATCTCTCAGGAAGTATTTCATCAAATTTTGGAAACGAAAAAGACCGAATAACAAATAATTTATATGGATTGTGGAACGCAGGTCTTAATTTAGCATCTTGAAAAATAAAACTCTTAAATCTAACAATACGATGAGCATCAGAATAGAAAAAGATACCATGGGGCCTGTGGAAGTTCCTGCGGACAAATATTGGGGCGCACAGACTCAGAGGTCGATCAATAATTTTAAAATTGGAGGTGAGCGAAATCGCATGCCTATCGAGATTATCAGAGCCTTTGCCATTTTGAAAAAATCAGCAGCATTCACAAATGCTGAATTGGGTGTTTTGGCTCAGGATAAAGCAGAAATTATCGCTAAAGTTTGTGATGAAATTTTAGCAGGTCAGCATGATGATCAATTTCCATTGGTTATCTGGCAAACTGGTTCTGGCACGCAGTCAAATATGAATTCTAATGAAGTCATTGCTTACAGAGCGCATGTTTTGTTAGGTGGATCGCTGGAGGATGAAAAGAAAAAAATCCATCCGAATGACGATGTGAATAAGTCTCAGTCTTCCAATGACACTTTCCCAACAGCCATGCATATCGCAGCGTACAAAATGGTTTTGGAGACGACTATTCCTGGAGTTGAGAAATTGAGAGATACGCTGAAAGCAAAATCAGAAAAATTCATGAATGTGGTTAAAATTGGCAGAACACACTTTATGGATGCCACACCACTTACTTTGGGACAGGAATTTTCTGGTTACGTTGCACAGCTTGATCATGGATTGAGAGCATTGAAAAACACACTTTCTCATCTTTCTGAATTAGCATTGGGAGGCACCGCAGTTGGAACAGGCTTAAATACCCCAAAAGGATATTCGGAATTGGTTGCGAAGAAAATCGCTGAATTCTCAGGACAGCCCATGGTTACTGCACCAAATAAATTTGAAGCTTTAGCAGCCCATGATGCAATTGTTGAATCCCACGGGGCTTTGAAGCAACTTGCAGTAAGCTTGATGAAAATTGCGAATGACATCAGAATGCTTTCTTCAGGACCAAGATCAGGAATTGGAGAAATTTTAATTCCAGAAAACGAGCCAGGATCATCCATCATGCCTGGAAAAGTAAATCCAACGCAAGTAGAAGCGATTACTATGGTCGCTGCACAGGTTATGGGCAATGATGTTGCAATATCAGTTGGTGGCTCAAATGGACACTTTGAATTGAACGTTTTCAAACCAATGATGATTGCCAATTTCCTTCAATCGGCGAGACTTCTAGGAGATGCGGCAGTTTCATTCAATGACAACTGTGCGATTGGAATTGAACCTAATACGCCATTTATCAAACAACACTTAGAAAATTCTTTGATGCTTGTGACAGCATTAAATCCACATATCGGTTATGAAAATGCTGCTGCGATCGCTAAAAAAGCGCACAAAGAAGGCATAAGCCTAAGAGAAGCTGCGATCGCTTTAGGATTGCTGACCAACGAACAATTTGATGAATGGGTAAAACCTGAAGACATGATTGGTAGTTTGAAATAAATAAATTAAATCAGGTTAAAATTTAGGGTATGAAAAAAGTTATCAACACATTATTTATAGCAGCTATGCTGACAAGTTTTACAGCTACTGCTTCATTTGCAGCAAAAGATAAAGACAAAGAAGCAAAAGAAATCTCTGCCGAAGATCTCAAAAGGTTAGAGGAAATCGATGCCAGAGTTTTGGAAATCAAGGAAATGGATTTCAAAGAAATGAGCAAAGCAGAACGAAAAGAAATCAGAATGGAGCTCAAGGAACTGAAAAGAGAAGCAAATGAAAGAAACAATGGTGTTTACATTTCTACTGGAGCGCTAATTATTATTTTGATCTTGTTGATCATTTTGCTCTAAGGATTTTAAATTTATCCTAGCAAAAAAGAGAATCAATCATTTTAGTTGACTGATTCTCTTTTTTCATTTTGATATTTCCTTATGGTACAATTCCGAATTTGTATACCCACTTTCTCACTGTGAGTGCCACAATTAATTGGATTTAGTATCATTTGACACACTGATAACTGATTATCTGATCACCAACAACTCCTCTCCGTTTCATTTCAAACTGTTTAAATTTCATAGAGTTAGAGCTTCGGTTAATCATTTTTTCAAAAATCAATAGTAGATTTGAGAAGTGAAAGCAATCAAAAATCTTTATAATTACTTCAATTTTCTATCATTTGACGTTGTCTTGGGAGCCATTTCTGGGATGTTGTTTTTTGCACATCTATTGCGATTAACTCTCCCTTTTGAAGTCATTTTATTACTGGGTTTGACGGTTTGGATCATTTACACACTAGATCATTTGATGGATGTCAAAAAAGCAAATCACCAACCTAATTCTCCAAGGCACTACTTTCATTTTCAAAACAAAAAGTCACTGCAAATTGTATTAGTCATTATTTTTTTGATAGTTATTTCATTATTGATAAGCTTATCAACTCTTCACTTTTTGCTTATTCCAGGGGTTGTGCTCGCTGCAATTATAACCTGCTGTCTGTCTTTAGTATATTTTTTCGGAAAAAAAATTGCTTATATGAAGGAATTTCTAATTGCTGCATTCTATGTTTTAGGAATTACACTTGCTCCTTTAGCCTTTGATGAAAATTCAGTTCCAAAACCTTTTTATGGACTAGCTTTTCTTTATTTTATCATTGCTTGGGTGAATTTGCTCATACTATCCTATTTAGATAAAGATTCAGATGAAAAAGATGGGTTTGATTCAGTAATCAAATGGGTGGCACCAAAAAAACTGAAAAAGATGATTTTTGGGCTGGCAATTTTCGGAGTAGCTTTTTCTTTTTACTTATTTATAAGTCTGATGTCCTATTTTCATATATACACAGCAATCTTACTGCTGATGCAGTTGATACACATGATTTATTTTTTGGATGAAAAAAAACCAAAAGAAATAACTAGAAAAATTTTAGAAGCAAGTTTTCTCTTGCCATTTATTGTTCTATTATTTTAAGTCTGATTGATGATTTTCAAATAGTTAGAATTAATTTGGATCCTTTGAACATTTCAGGTTATTTCTACTTAAATTACTGTGGTTTTCAGGTTAAGGCACTTTAAATTTTTAGTAAAGTGTAATTCTTTGGTAAGTATTGAAAAAAGTAATGAGAGGATTGATGCAGTTTTTACATGTAATGAAATGGTTTGTTTCTTTTTTACTGTTGTTTGTTTTTTATGAAGGACAAGCTCAGTCAAACAATATTGCTTTAGGGATTTGGCAAAATCAAGATCGTAAAGAAGAAATGTACCTAAGCGAAAAGTGGAATTTACAAAATGGGCTTCCTGTAAATAACATCAATCAAATGTATCAAACCCCCGATGGATTCATTTGGTCAGCGACTTTCAATGGCCTATTACGATTTGATGGGGTAAACTTTAAACTTTATGATGTAAGCAATACGCCTGACTTGCCATCTAATAGAATCACCACAATCACAGCTGGACAAGGAAATAGCTTTTGGTTGACCACTGAACAACACCACCTGATTCATTTTGATAAAGGAAATTTCACTGTTTTCGAAGGGATTTTGAATGCCCAAGAATTACAAATAATTGTAGATGGAGATTCTTTGACTTGGGTATTGGCAAAAAACAGAGTGAATCAATTTGATCATCAAAGCAAAAAACTTGAACCTTTAATCCCCAAGTTTTCAAAAGAAAAAGAAGCCACTAGCCTTTTAAGATTAAGGAATGGATCTCTTCTTATTGGTTTCGGAGAAGAAGGAAAAGTCCTCAAAACAAAATTTCCCTACATAGAATTTGACACCGTTCAAACATTTAATAAAGGCAAAACAAGCATTCTCTTTGAAGATACTAAAGGACGTATTTGGGGCGCACACAACAGAATCAATTATTCAACAGGAGAAAGTGTTATGGGTTTTACTAATGAACAATCCATATATTCTGGATGGTCTAAGGTACCTGCATTATATCACGCAATTGAAGAAGACGACAATAATAATATCTGGGTAAGTTCAGAAACTGGCTTATACAAAGCCACAGATGAAAAGTTGGAGTACATTTATAAAAAGCCATTTTCTTTCGCTCCAGATATCAGTGTCTGGAGAGGAGCGACGATGACAAAGTGCAAAGATGGTGCTGTTTGGAATATTCAAGACAATAAAGTTTTTAGAAATGGAGAATTACAGTTCCAAACTGAAGAGCTTGCTAGCTGTATTTTATGTGATTTGGAGGACAATATTTGGGTGGGTGTCCTGAGGACTGGAATCCAAAGGTATAGATTGTCATTGATAGAGAGTCTTGTAGTTGAGGATTTTGGAAACAATTTTTATGGCGTGTATGAAGATTCATCAGATAGAATATGGTTTGGGTCTTGGGTTGACGGAATGCACTATCTGACAAAGGATGGACAGGTCGTCTCATTTCCATTTGGAAGAGGAAAGGGTGCTTTGGCTTCTTTTCTTGAAGGGTCAGACGGAACGCTTTATGTGGGAAGGTTGAAAAATAATCAAAACACTTCATTAAAATCAGAAGGCCCTAAGGTTTTTGAAGAAATTCAGGGCTTAAACGAAAGTGTTTTTGCTATTCAAGAAAGTAGAGATGGTACTATTTGGTTTGGGGATAAATTCGGCCTTCATCGTCTCAAAAATGGTGAAACTGCTGTAGATCCCATTAAATTTTCTGATGAGATGGTAGATTTTCCTGTGAGATTTATTTTAGAATCTAAGGATAATATACTTTGGATGGCGACTAATGGAGGAGGAATCCGAAAGTTTAATTATGAAACTGGAGATTTTAAAGTTTATGATATTTCAGATGGCTTGTCAAGTGACAATGTCAGGGGATTGATGGAAGATCAAAAAGGAAATATTTGGATTGCCACGGAAGATAAGGGACTAAATAGATTAAACCCTAATACAGAAGAAATTGTGATGGATGCCTAGATACAAATGAATCAGGTACTTTGCATGCATTGCATGTATCATCAAGTACGGAGTTAATCAAAAATGAAAAATACTTTGGACAAGTTCATTCCAATAATTTCAAAGCTGAATTGCCCAATATTCTCATTGTAGATGATAATAAAGATATCCGTCAATATGTAATCAATCACCTTTCTGAAGAATACAACATTACAGAAGCTATTTCTGGAAATGCCGCTTTGGAAAATCTCGAATATTCAATTCCAGATTTGATTATTACGGACGTAATGATGCCCGATGGAGATGGTTTTTTCTTACTCAATACAATAAGAAACAATCCCGAGTGGGCATTTTTGCCAGTTATCTTTCTTACAGCAAAAAATCAAGTAGAAGACAAACTTCAGGCATTAGAAATTGGAGCCGATGCATTTTTGCCAAAACCTTTTGAAATGGATGAATTAATCGGAATCATCAGGCATCAATTTATGCTAAGAAAAAGGTTGAAAGCCTTTTACTCAAATTCTGAATCCTTAGAAACAAATTATGTATTTGGTTTTGAACACGCCACACTTGAGTCTAATGAGGAAAGTTATCTCAAATCATTATTCGAGATAATTCAGGAAAACCTTTCTGATGAAAAATTTTCCATAGAATCTCTTGCAGAAAAAATGAATCAAAGTAGGTCAAATCTTTATCGAAAAGTATTCGCGCTGACCAAAGAAACTCCAAGCAACTTACTAAAGCGAGTTCGGCTAGAAAGAAGTGCCATTTTATTAGAATCAAGAGCGGGAACAGTCAGTGAAATTGCTTACTCCTGTGGGTTCAACAGTATCGCACATTTCTCAAAAATTTTTAAAGAAAAGTATGGCAAATCTCCATCTGAATACATAAATAGCTTTATTCAAGAAAAATAGGACGATTTTTTTTATTTTGAATCAATTCAACAAATCATTGCAACCTCAGAACAATTCTATTTAAGTGTTCTATTATACTTTTGAATTCTAGTAAAGCTTACTTAATTGTTTTGGGAAGCAGAGGCATTGTCTCTGCCTCCTTTCATTTGTCTAAACGAATTCTATATGAAATCAATTTCTGACAAACGTAAAGATGGTTCTTCTGAATATGTCAGAAAGGAGGTGGATTTTTTATTTGAAATGGCTCCTTCAGAACATTCAAGATTCACAGAATCTGCTAAAGGATACCGAGTTTTAATTGTTTTGAAAAGTCAGGATGAAATTGAAAAGCAAAAGTCCTATTTCAATAAAGTTTTGGGAAATGCCATTACACTTCATGTTATTCATGCACCACAATTTTTAGGTAATTCTTACACAGCTCATTTTGATTTAATTATTTTTCAAAATCAAAGTAATAAATCTGTTCATTGCTTTGATGCAGAAGTATTGATCCCCAATGGAACATCAGAAAATTTTAAAAGTTAGTTTTTCAAGTCTCCCAACGCAGAAAAAATTCACCATATACTTCAGGAGCTCAATACCAACACCTAGTTTATATATGCTGTAAAGTTTCAAAATTTAATTTTTTAACCTGAATTCTGTCTACATCATAAAATTTTATTCAAAGCAATCCAATGTAATACCTTATATTATTTCTTAGCTGAACATCTGCTAAGAAGTCATTTCCATATTATTAAAATTCACGGAAAATCAAAAGCCTTAATTATCATTTATCTAATAAAATAAGTTAAAAATTAATTTTAATGTAAACTTTTATCTATTTTATTGAATAAATTTTAATGAACGGAATGTTTTATTAACTTTGAAATATCAAACAAAGACAAAAGGTCAGAAAATTTGATAAACAACTTGTAGGATGTTGAAATTGGCAGACATGCCCTCCTGTCTCGAGGGTGGAGATTCTAGGATAAAGCGAATATCGAGCTCGTATTTTTGCCTAACTACTCCGTGGAGGTTCGAATCCTTCTCCTACAGCCAAGTTTTAGAAGTGTAAGACTTTTAAAAATTAAAGTTTGAAAATATTATACTGTAGGATGTTGAAACTGGCAGACATGCCCTCCTGTCTCGGGGGTGGGGTTCCGGAATAAAGCAAATATCGAGCTCGTGTTTTGCCTAACCGTCCCGTGGAGGTTCGAATCCTTCTCCTACAGCTGGTTATTTTGGGTTTATTGTTAATTGACTAAAGCTGTGAAACTTTGTTTCGCGGCTTTTTTATTTTTATTTGGTTTTACTCTTATTATCAGTAGTCAAACAAAATTTTTATTTCAATGTCTTTTAATGAATTGATAACTGATCGACTAATTCAGCGATAACAATTGGCCGCATTAATTTAAGTGCTAAATCTTCTTACATGGTCAATTACGGTTAAATATTTTTTATCACTTCCCAAAGCCTACAGGCTCTAAATTATTCATATTTCTTAAAATCCAAGCTTGCCTCCCATAAATGTAGCCTGTCGGTCGTGAAGGGGTCCATCTTCTTGGGTTTGGAAGTGTCGCAGCAATCAATGCAGCTTCATTTCTGCTAAGATTTCCTGCTGATTTTTTGAAAAAAACATCAGCAGCAGCTTCTGCACCATAGATTCCCTCGCCCATTTCTATCACGTTGAGATAGACTTCCATAATTCTTTCTTTGCCCCAGATAAATTCAATCAAAATAGTAAAATAAGCTTCAAGTCCTTTTCGAACTAAGTTTCTTCCGGGCCATAAAAAAACATTTTTGGCAGTTTGTTGAGAGATGGTACTAGCCCCCTTTATTCGCTTCCCTTGTTTATTTCCTTCCCAGGCCTTTTTCATTGCCTCAAGATCAAATCCATTGTGATTCATGAATTTTTGATCTTCTGCTGCTACTACTGCTTGTGGAAGATGCTTAGAAATATTATCAATAGATTCCCAGTTCTTATAGAGTCGAACTTCTTTTTTATCATCTAAACTTTGTTCCCAAACACGAATAAGCATCAATGGAGTAACTGGTACCGGCACAAATTTATAGACCACAGTCAAACCTATTGAGATAATGAAAAACCACATGACCAATTTGGCTAAGATTAAAAAGACTTTTTTGAATATTTTCATAGTTAAAATTTTAGGCAAAAGCCGTAGCCTGTATAAATCTGTAGTAAAATATAGAATCCTTTCTCTCACTTAACTCATCCATAGCAGTCTGCATGGCTTTGATTTGAACTTCAGTAACCAAACCCTCCTCCAAAAGTAGTGGTGCACCACTACTCATTAAGTTTTTCCAGTAATCGAAAACAGTCCTTTTATCAAGAGGATTTCTTCTATCAAGGTGAAACCCGCCTGATCTAATTGAAATATTCTTATATCCCGCTTCCTCCAAAAGATCTCCTAATCTAGCACCCACCTGTGGGTCTCCTCCGATAGATACTTGATAGTCATTATATATTTTCCAATAATCCATAATTGCAGGAACGAGTGGATAAGTGTAGAAAGTAGCATTGAAAACTTCTGTAATCACGACCTTTGCATCTATGTCAAGGAATGGCTTCATACTTTGCAAAACGCGAAGAGGTTCTGCAATATGCTCGAGCACCCAACAGATAAATACAGCATCAAATTTCCCATTGAGTTTTAGGTTTCTTGCATCTTGATTCAAAAACTCTACTTTTGATTCATCGAAGCCTAGATTTTGCAAGTTTTCCTTTGCTTTGGCGATTTGACGATTCTCGTATTCCACACAGGTAATGTGTAGGTTTGGAAAATATCGAAGTAAGATTTCTGTCTGAGCACCAACACCACTACCGATTTCCAAAAGTTTTTTGTTGGAAGAAAAATCAATGAAATCATAAATTGGTTTTTCGATCACATGAGCTTGATGTCTAAGCCTTTCCTGCTCAGTTTCTAAGTAACCGTGAATATATTTGGAAGTTGTATTTTGACTCATGGACATGACTAATGGAAAGCAAATTAAGCTGAAATTTACCAGATTTTTAATACCTTTAATTTTTTTAAAACAGAAATATCTATGAGTCAGCTAACAATTGGAAGTTTCGAAGATTTCGAAAAATATATTGGATTGGAACTTGGGGTTTCCGATTACCACAAAATCACACAAGAACAGATCAATCAATTTGCAACAGCTACTTTGGATCATCAGTGGATTCATACAGACCCTGAAAGAGCCAAAAAGGAAGGTGCATTTGGTGATACTATCGCGCACGGCTACCTTACACTTTCGATTGTCCCATACCTTTGGGGGCAAGTAGTAGATGTCCAGAACTTAAGAATGATGGTAAACTATGGGATAGAAAACTTACGTTTTGCTCAGCCTGTTTTGGTCAATAACGAAGTGAGGCTCAATGCAAACCTGAAAAGTGTAGTGAATTTACGCGGAACTATCAAAGCCGAAGTAAATGTCAAGTTGGAAATTAAAGATCAAAAAAAACCAGCTTTTTCAGGAGTTTTGGTATTCTTATATCATTTTCAATAGAATGTAAATAACATCTTAATATATCAAGTGACCTGTCAGGTTTTAGAAACCAGACAGGTCTTATTTTTTAATCAGCTCTGTCATAATCTTTGCAGATAGCAGGCAAAGTGGAATTCCTCCTCCAGGGTGAACACTTCCTCCACAAAAATAAAGTTTTTTGAGTTTTGAAGAATAGTTCGCATGCCTCAAAAATGCTGCGTATTTATTATTAGAGCTATTGCCATAAAGTGCGCCGTTAGCACTTGAAGTTTTGCTTTCTATTGTTCTTGGTTCCAAAATTTGCTCTACTTCAATGAGTGGTTCCAAATCTGTCTTCAAAATCCTGTTTATTTTAGAAATGATGTTTTTTCTAGCTTCTTTTATTAGAACATCCCAATCCTGACCTTGATTATTGGGAACATTGATCATGGTAAACCAATTCATACATTCTTCAGGAGCATCATCTTTTTTATGTACAGAAGTAATATTGATATAGACCGTTGGGTCTTGATAAATTGCATTCTTCTCGAAAATATGGTGAAACTCCTCTTTATAATCATCGCTAAAAAGAATATTGTGTAGATCAAGTTCAGGAAACACCTTTTTGATACCCCAATAGAAAATGAGTGCTGAACTTGACTTGGGTTGCTCTAGAAGTTTCTTAGGTTGTTTCTGTTTTTTTAAAATGGTCTTGTATGCATTGACCATATCCATGTTATTGATGACAAGGTCTGATTTTACTTCATTTTGATTGACTTTGATACCAACTGCCTGATCATTTTCCACCAAAATTTCTTCTACCTTAGCATTGAAATGAAATCTTACTCCCAAATCCAAAGCAAGTTGATAAAGACTTTGTGTGATATCATGCATTCCTTTTTTTGGAAAAAATGCTCCAATATTAAACTCTAAATGAGGAATAATATTCAGTGTAGCAGGTGTTTCGTAAGGATTTGAACCATTATAAGTGGCATATCGATTAAAAAGCTGCACAGTTTTATCTTGTTGAAATAGCCTTTCGTTGGCTGCATTCATAGTCTCAAAAATTCCCAATTTCCCCATTTTCAAATAAGAACGTAAGGCTTGGGGGTTGACCCATGTATTCCACTGATGAAGTGATCTGTGCATAAAAAGCGGAGCAAGATGCTCGTAGATATAAGCTGAGCTTCGAAGTGCCTTCCTAATATTCTCAGAGGGTTCTCCTAATTTAGTATTTACTTCCTCTGCAAATGCATTCACATCTCCATACGCTTTGATTGATTTGCCATCTTCCCAAAAATAATGACAAGCTACATCTAGCTTTGAATACTCAAAATGATCAGATGGGTTTTTACCAGCAAGAAGAAAAAGTTCCTCAACTTGCTCTGGTAAGGTAAAAAGTGAAGGGCCCGCATCAAATCTGTAGCCTTTGAGTGTAATTTCGGAAAGCTTCCCTCCAGGGTAGGAATTCGCTTCATAAACATCTACCAGATACCCCTTTACTGCAAGTCGAATTGCGGCTGCAATACCTGCGATTCCTGCCCCGATGATGATTGATTTTTGCTTCATTGTAGTTTAAACTCCTGAGTAAAGTTATGGTTTAGATGAAGAAAAGATGAAATTTTTTTATGTGTATCCGCATCACTGCACGTAAGGATGAACAGCTGCAATAATCAATTGGTCAAATAGTCTTTCTCCAAAATATCTTCGGTTAAGCTTATAGACGAATTCATTGAGGTAGTTCTGTAAATATTTATATGTGATCATGTGATGTATTCCCAATAGATTTCTTTTCAGGTTACTGATTCCTTTATGTACCCATTTCAGGGTTTCATTGACACTTACTTTGTCTGAAACAACCATATAATGTGTGTCAACAATATCTACAATATCAACATAGGCTGTGTTTTTATCGGTAAACAGGACGACATCTCCAGCTATATTCTTCTTAATGAATTTGTTGACATGATCTGAATCTACTTTTCCTAGTACTTCCATTTTATAAAATCCACATGCTCTGTCTTTCTTTCCTGTTCTGGGATTTTCAAGTGGGGTAGATTCGGCAGCCACTGCTACTTTTGCCTGTCTTTGGCTCCCTTTTCCTCGTTTGAGGTTTTGCTTTACCTGTTTTTTGGTTGCAACTTCTACAAAGCATTCATCAAACTCAATCATGTCATTTAAGATATACAGCGAATCCCTTTTACCCATCATGGCACGAATCTTATGCATCAGTCTGAAAGCAGTATCATATCTTGACAAGCTAACCTGCCTTTGGAATTCAAGACACGAAAAGCCTTTCTTAGTAGCTGACATGAAGATAAAAGCCAACATCCAGGTATGAAGAGATATCTTGCTGCTCTCCATTACAGTTCCACTTTTTAAGGAGCTCCTCCTTCTGCATTGACTACATTCAAAGAATTTTCCACCACTGAACCAGTAATGCTTAGTATTGGATTTACAGGTTTTACAGCATATTCCTGCCTTTTCTCTGCTCTCTTTGATATAAACTTCACAGCTTTCTTCATCTGGAAAGTATTGTAGAAATTGAAGTATTGTCATAATGTTTCCTATTTTTATACAAGGAACAACAACGAATCTCAACCTACAACTAATTGACACGTATTGTCAAATTTTGTCACGTGCATTCAAGCGGATACACATAAAAATTATCAAAAGCAAATAGCCTATCGATAGGGATCAATTTTGAAAATGCTTTCTTCTTATATCCCTTAGGGAAATGTTGGAATGATTTTAAATTTTAGATCCAAATTTTAATCGATCATCGTCAAAATCAATTTTAGTTGCATATTTTGTAGGAAGTGAGTTGAAAAATAACTGATCAATAGCGATCCAAGGCTACTTTTGGTGTTAATAGATCAAACTCCTCAGCCAACCAACTTCCTGCAAATTCACCATGAACTCGTGGCTTATCTAAAAGGTGTTCTTCGTTAAATACTTTTACAACGAACTCTTCCAAACCATTATCTCCTTCACAAAGAACCACCCAAGGTTGAGTATGTCCATATTCAGGTTCGATAATTCTTATAAGTTTTCTCGCTTGATAGGTTGGAAACATAAACTACTATTTTGAAAGGCTCCTTAGATTCGAATCTCTACTTGTTTTGATGGATATACTTCTATCAAATTTTCCTCAAAATAATAAATAAAGTCTATTTTTTATTTTTGACTTAAAATTACATTTACTGATCGAAAATAATCCTTCAATCCCCCAAACTCACATCCCCCTCACCTTCACATTCATTTTTCCAGTAGTGCGGAGGTAGATGCGGATGTCGTTTTCGGTGTTGTAAATGCCCTCAACCTCGAGTTGGGAATTGAGCAGGGAGAAGTCAGCATATTCAGTCCTTACCTGACCTTGTAGGCGCATTTCTCGGCGCGCTTCATCTAAGTATTCTCCGATTGGGTAGGAAGCGAGTTTTTTGATTTGGGTCAAAACCTGCCCCTGCTTCATCCAAGTAGCACTTCGGGCGAGGATATTTTTGGTGTTGATGTCAAACTCGATCTCCTCAAATCGGATTGACTCAGTAGCAGCATCGTATTTGGGCTTGCCCACAAGATACATTTGTCCTGTGATTTGCTTTCTGCCCTTTCTGATGGCCAAAAAGTCCATTTTCAGCAAAGTACGGTCTCCAAAACTTTGGGATTCTAGATTCGACACTTCTAATTCGGTTTTCTTGTCGGTTCGGAATCTTTTCCCTGCAAGATTTTCATTGAGATATTGGTCCAAATCACTGTAGCTGATCGCCAAAGGAATCATGATATCCACCTTGTTTTCGCTGCTCTCGTTGTAAGTGATGTTGGGAAGAGGTGTTTTTTTGGTTTGCGGTGAACTGCCTATCTGGGAAAACACCTCGCCTTCTATTCCTAAAAAGAGTTTCAGTTTGCGATCGGCAGTCACTTCTTCTCTGATTTTGAGTTTGGTAGGTTGCGTATAAATGTAGGCTGATACACCATCCTGCTCGAGGGCAATGGGCTTGCTGAATCCATCCCAGGCTTCTTGGGCCATCTCCCTAAAATCCATTCGTGTCAGGTTCGAGGCACTCAGTTGATTGTTCAGCACACTCTGCAGCTGCCTGCGAATCATCGGGTCGAGGTCAATCTCAAATCCAAGCAAGTTATATTTCATCGATCTGCCGTAACTCTCGATATTGATGTATTCGAGGGAAAAATCCCAGTTTTGCCCGATTTTCGGCCTGAAGCTGATTTCAGGTAACATGGTTTCATTGAAGGGAATGTCCGTTTTTAGATTCTGACCAAAAACCCGCTTTTCAAACTTGAGATTACCCACCATATTCATGGGGATATGAATAGACATTTTTTTGGAATCAATTGCAGCTAATTTGATCAAACCTGTTCTATTGACATCGATATCAGTAAAAAACCCGGAACCTAAGTCCAAGCCTTTGTCCGCAAAAAGTTTTTGCCCCAAGGCATTGTTGAGGTTACTTTCAATCATTGAAAAGGGGATTTCTATAGGGATATTGATGATTGATGTTGCTCGGGGTAGGGCAACGGGTTCACCGGAATAGGTAGGTTTGTTGGGATTGATGCTTTTGCAAGAAACGGTAAAAATTAAAAGAATCAGGATTCGGAAAGATATGTTCATGAAAAGGGAATTCGGATGAGTTATGCTTTGCATAGGAAGCGAAGTTTCAAAAAACCTGCCAGCTATCAAAGGCTAAAGATACAAAGGAACTATTTTTACGGATAATTAATTAAACGGGATATTAGATTAAGAAATTTTAAGACTATGAATTGGTTAACCCTAGAGAATCTTGCGCAATTAGAAGAGATAAAAGCTCAGAGCAGTGAGAAGCCGGTATTGATTTTTAAGCATTCCACTTCTTGTTCTATCAGTGGTATGGCATGGAACAGAATACAGCGAAACTGGAAAGAAGAGGATCTTCAAAAGGTGACTCCATACTATTTGGATTTACTTTCTTATAGAGCGATTTCAAATCAGATTGCGGACGATTTTGGTGTCTATCACCAAAGCCCACAGGTCATTTTGATCAAAGATGGAAAAGCCGTCTACGACAACAGCCACATGGGAATCAGCTATGCCGAGATTATGGAGAAGGTGTGATAAAAAAAGGAAAAGTATTTTTAAACTAAATCTTCTCTTGCATTAATACATCGCTCAATAAACTCACCTGAAATTAATTCATTGTATACTTCTGCATTTTTTGAAAGATCTAAAATCCTTTTTCTTTCAAAAATTATTCTATCATTGCATTCATCATTTTGGTAGAATATACTTCTGTTATAATCTATAATACTGTAGGGGACAAACATAACATGTATTGGTTTGCTACAATGAAAATCAAAATATCTGTTATACCTTTCTGTTTCTCTTAGTTTTTGATACCATTCTTTTCCGCAGGCACATTGAGCTAAGATTGTAAGGAGATTAGGTACATTGTCCGTAAAACGAATCCAACCTATCAAATCCAGCCCTCTTTCTTGAGTACCACGGTGGGAAATTTGGTCAAGAGCTCTTTCGTCAATATCTACATTCAACTCTGACGCGAGTTGTCTAATCTTTGTAATTGCTGTGCCAGAATAAGTTGTGTTTTTTCCAAAAGATCTGACTTCGGAGTCATTAGGTAAGAAATTTTTTAGAGCCTTAAAACAGATAAACTCAAACTCTTTTGTTAATTCTGGTTGAAACAAATTGAAAAGACTCAATGAAGAAGAAAATAACAAGAAAAAATAAAGCTTATTTCTTAATGTCAATTCGGCTATCTCTTTAACAATTATTTTATTTGAATCTCTTATTAAAAAAGGATAATCATTACCATACAATTGCTCTCTTTCCAAGATTAGTCGAAAAATGTTCTCCACAAAAGTTTGGTTTTCGTCATTTCCTTCTGCTTGGTCTGAATCTTTTTCTTTTTGATGGATCAATCCTTCATCTTTAAATCTATCTAAAATATCAGTAACCGAAATATATGTGCCATTGGAAAAAACAGAGACCACTTCAACATAATCGGCATATATATGCAATAAATGTTTTGCTGGATTCCCAGTCAGCCCAGTAGATTCTTTTAACTGAATAGAAATTTTTGAAAAATAAGAATCAAGTTTTTCTTCAAAGCTCATCTTTCTCGTCCTCCCTATCTTGTAAAGTTCTAGCAATTTTTGTAGCCAAGGATCTAATGTTTTTGACGTATTCTATGACTTCAGCTTCAGTTATTGTGACCTTGATTACCAGTCTATCTGCGTGTTCTAAAGCATTTAATGCACTATGAATTGAATTCATAAATTGTTGATCAAGTTCCCCTGTTAATTCTCGAGCCACTTCCAAAGAAACACCTTCTTGATCAAATGCCTTAAAAGCAACAGGATGACCTATAACCCTATTTAGAACAGTCAAACTTTCACTGTCACCAATCAATCGGGTTCTGTTCTGATCATTTTTTTCAAACAACCAATGGATCCATTTTTTGAGATTTCCAAGGTTGATAGAGGTAGAATAATCGTCTCGGTCATCTGTCAAATCCACACCTAGGAATTCACAAATATTTGCCCTTGAGAGACTATCCGCTATATAGTTGAAGTAAAATGAGGTGTCATCAAGATCTTTTATTTTAAAAAATTTCTCATCTTCTATCATCTTATAGATTTGGTATCCCACAAGCAGCCTTTTGACATAATCTTTTCTGCTTCCTATACTCTTAGCAAGTTCACGTGATGCCAAATTTAAAGAAAGTTCAAAAGAGGAAGTTTGCCAAAGGTCATATAAATATTTTGCCTTCTCCAATAACTTCCATTCCTTTATACCTGTAATATGTCTATATCCTAAGTAGTTATAAATATCTTCTTCTTTTGAAAAAACCAAGCAAGGTATTTCATCCGGGCGAAATTCTGTTTCATCTATTACTTGATTGACTTTTGCTTTCTGAACTTCCGCAAGACCTGGATTTGATAAAAGCTTGAGAGCTGAAAGCCTCCTATTACCTTCTACTACCTTGAATTTTTCATCTGAATCTAAAACAACCAAAAGTTGTTCACCAGGAAAAAAATCATTCTTACCAATAGCCAACATTAATTCAATCAATGATGCGTCCAACAACATGTATTCAAGAATTTCCTTTTCGGATTTCCCCTGAAGTGATTTAGGTAATCTAGGATTATTAGGATCTAATTTCAATTGATCCAAAGGGATGATTCTATATTCGGGCTTTTCCATAATTTTAACCAAAATTGCAAAAACGAGCTAAGCACTTTTGAATTTAACTCTTGCTAAATAACGACAAATATAAAGATTCATAATTACAATCCTTTAAATGAATATATCTGTATAATATCTAATCAAATTTATTACATTTAAATCATTCCCTACCTTTACAAGAGATGCAAAATAATTTAATTTATCTAGATAATAATTCAACCACTCCTTTAGACCCGAGGGTTCTTGAATCTATGATGCCCTATTTGACAACAACGTTTGGAAATGCTTCAAGTAACCACATTGCCGGTGTGATGGCTAATCGCGCTGTAAATTCAGCAAGGGAAAAAGTAGCAAACCTAATTAATTCTGACCCACATGAAATTATTTTCACTTCTGGAGCAACAGAGGCCATTAATCTTGCAATTAAAGGCATTGTAGAGCAAAACCAAGATAAAGGAAACCATATTGTTACGGTGTCCACAGAGCATCCAGCAGTTTTAGATACTTCCAAGTACTTAGAATCAAAAGATGTGGAGATAACTTATTTGCCTGTAGATAAATTTGGGTTGGTCGATTTAGCTGAAGTAGAAAAGGCTATCCGCAAAGATACGATACTTGTATCAGTGATGCTGGTCAACAATGAAACGGGGGTGATTCAACCCATCAAAGAAATCGCTGAATTAGCACATCAAAAAGGAGCCTTTTTCATGACTGATGCCACCCAAGCTGTTGGAAAGATGAAAGTTAGTGTCAATGAAATGGGCATTGATATCATGGCGTTTTCTGGACATAAATTTTATGGTCCGAAAGGTGTGGGAGGGCTTTATTTAAGGAGTAGAAGACCATATAAGGTAAAACTAGAATCTCTTATTCACGGTGGAGGGCATGAAAGGGGAGTAAGAAGTGGGACTTTAAATGTACCTGGAATTGTTGGTTTAGGCGTAGCAGCCGAAATATCCATGAAGGAAATGGAAGCAGACCAAGAAAGGATTGGCGATCTAAGAGATCAATTGGAAAAAACTTTTCTCGGAATGCCTGACACTTTTCTAAATGGACATCCCAAAAAAAGGCTATACAATGTCTCTAATATTTGTTTCAAAGGAGCTGATGCGGATGCAATTATAGCTGGACTGGAAAATATTGCCGTTTCTAATGGTTCTGCTTGTAGCTCGATTAAAGTTGAACCATCCCATGTTTTGACGGCTATGGGATTGAGTGAAAGTGAAGCTTATTCGAGTTTGAGGCTGAGCTTAGGGCGATTTACTAATTATTCAAATATTGATATCTCAAAAACCAAAATAATAAAGGAAATACATACTATAAAAAATTTTTCATCATTTTTAGAATAACAATAGCTATAAATCCCGACTTTCTAAATATGAAGGATAATATTTATAAGTGTTGAAATAATTTTCTTTATGAGCCTTAGGGACAAAATCAATTTCCGAATTAATAACAAAGTTTTCCTCTGTAGAAGGCAATAATTGAGTCATTCTATGATACTCCATTGAAGTTATGATTGGATAACTAATACACACAGGTTCAACATCATTTGTTACGAAATTATAAGAGTGGAATTTTAATTTATTAAATTCATTTTCCTGACTCTTTAAAATAAAAATGCCTCCAAACGTATACATAGGAGCGTCATCTTTATAAGTAAAGTTAAATATTTGTTTGAAAATGAGACGATCCTCTTCTTTTTTGGTCGAATAATCATTTACTATCACATCCTCAATTACATTTATTATCATTTCTCTTATCAAAATATGGCTTTTCTTAGATTCTAAATACTCTGGGGTTAAATAGTCAGGAACTTTATCTCCAAATTCATCCTGAAAACTTTTTTTCTCGGTTTGTTCAAAGTCTCTTCTAAGTGATAATACCAAAAAACTCCAAGGCTTGGCTTTATGACAGCAAGTTTCAATATCTTGAAACATGAAATTCTGTAATGATTTATCATAATCTAGCCAGACAATTGATTTTTTCTTCCAAGGCAATTTGTTAAGTACTTGATAAGAATATCCAGGACGAATCACAATACAACTAAAGGGTTTATTATATTCACACCTCTTAATATTCAATTTATCGGAATTACCTTCTATACTGATCATATCAGTTATACTTAATTCCCGGTGAATTAATTTAAAATCAGAGAAAAAAGATGCTCCGAACCCAATATATTGGTATTGATCACAATTTGAAGGAATGCACACTTCTTTAAATACATCAAGAAGCATCTTTCGTTCAATTGACTTAGAGGGTCTTAAGCTATAGTTTATTTTTCTATCACTACTCATAGTTCAATTCCTTCATTTCTACAAAGTAAAAAAAAGTTTTTTCACCAGCATCGCCATTTGTTGAAACTTTTAAATGTTTTTTCACCCTATTCAAAACATCCTTATCGACTCTATAAGATACCAGTGCTTTGTCATCTCCAAAATCTCTTTTCTTAATAATTGGAAACTTAAACTCTTCGGTTAAATCTTGCTTTTCTTGCTGATATGCAACAATATCTACTTGCATAGAATCATCTACCACAAATTGACGTTGTTCTGCATTATCTAATCTATTGAGATCAGTTAAAACAGACCTCATTGCGAAAATCATTTTATTCCTTGTTTCTTTAAAAATTGTTGAATTAACATCTATACCCCATTTTGTTGTTGTCATTGGGAGTTTTGTAGGGTCATCAGAAGAAAAGAAAACTATACCTCTAAACATTGCCACTTTATTATGAAATTTCTGTACACCTGAATCATCATAGTAATTCTTTCCTCCTTCCCAACCAGTAAGATTTGTCTTATCTCTTTCTACCATCAATCTATCATTACAGTAAATATACCAACCAGCTAAATTTGGATTAGGCTCGCCTATTCCAGCAAATATCTTAACATTTACCCCACTTATATCATCTGTAAAATAGTAAGGTTTCAAATCTTCTGAAACCAATAGTTGAATTGGCTTAGATTTAAGTTCTATTTTGTTAAAGAATATTTTTAAGCCACTTTCAAGAGTATAGTTTAGTGTACGTTCAATCTCGCTTATCATCCTGTTTTTAAAGGAGGTTAATGAGAAATCTAATTTAACCGCATCATTAAGATTTGTAACTTTAATATATGTCCCATCTGATTCCAATAGAGGAGAATGTAATCCTTCTTCAGTAACTTCTCCATTTACGTCGTGAAAATCAAATTCCCATTTTCCTACTTCATCTTGCCATTTAGCGACATCTTCTTCAACAATAAAATGGTCTGCATCACACTTAGATTCTACCACAAAATAATTTCCTAACTTAAATAATGCTCTTTTCATTCCAACCCCAAATCTCCCTACTAATCCTTTCCCCTGTTCACTACTCATATCAGTAGGTCTACCAAACTTAAAGGCATGTTCATTTGCAGCCTTCTTACTAAAGCCTCCACAATTATCACTAATAATAAATTCATTTTCATTTACTACTATGTCAATTCTAAATGAACTATACGGAATTTCAGCCAATGACTTCTCCATGACAGTTTTTGCACCATCTACTGAATTATCAATTAAATCAATAATAGCTCTTTCCAAAGGAATGTCTTTAGTCAACATATGTATAAAGAATTCCTTTGTTGGTTCTGCATCAAATTTTCCTTTTGCCATATTAGTTAATCCATTAAAACCATCTCAACCAAATTATCTAAAGGCTTCCCTGGGTTATTTACAATTTCTTCCACCACATAAACAATACCCCCGTTAGCATAACCCTGAGCTATATCCAGAACCTTTCTATTGTTCAATAAATTTAGTAGATTTTTTTCTTTCGCAAAAGCGATAGCAATCAAGACAGGCACATCGACTTTCTCTTCAAAAACATCCGAACTGAAAATATCCTTTGAAGCAGTTATTTCTTCAAAGGCATTGTATTTCTGTCCCATACAGGCAGCTAACATGAACAAATCCTTCATAGTCTGAAAAGGATAGTGGTCCGGATTTTCAGAACCTCTTTTCACCAGTTTCTCATAGGTTTCATGCTTATCCTTATCGATATAGATCCTTAAATTCTTCATATCATTTTAATTCTGTTATGCTTGTTTGTCTCATTGTCTCATCAAAATGCATTTCATAAACATGGTTTGCATATTTTGATAGGTTTAGCCGTGTCGTTTGATTCCATTCAACATCTGGAATCAAAAATAAGATAGTCTGTTCCGCCAATTTGGGTAAACGTTCGGAAATAGCAGCATGAACGGAATGATCCAAACGACTAAACGGCATATCTATTACTAGCGGTGGGTTTTTCCTTGATACTCTTGAAATGGCAGTGATAAAGGCTAAACTCAAACACTGTGATTGTCCCATAGAAAGCCTTTGTAAGGCTCTGTTTCCATTGGAATCCAAAACTTCTAGTGAGTAATCTTTACTCAAAGCTACATGGTAAGCTGAAGAAGAAACTACAAATTTTTTAAACTCCTCGATGGTCAAATCCTCCACTGTCTTTCTACTTTTCTCAGCGAAATCATCATAAAGTGCTCCTAAAACATCCCCTGCCTTCTTCGCTAATTCACTCCTTATATGAAGGTAATTAGCTTCTTCTTGCATTTTTCCAAGAGCTTTTCGTTCCACATCAAGTTCTCTCAATTTCTGCTCTGAATTGGTTCTTTCTTCTTGTTTGGTACTTAGCTCAGCTATTAATTCATCATCCTTATCTTTTCTCTGTTTTCTTTCATTCATTAAGGTTGCAACATTCTCTATTGGAAGAGATTCCAACTCTTGGTCGATTTCCTGAATTTGATACACAAGGCTTTTCTCTTCTTTCTCAAGTTCTATGGCTGTATTCTCTTTTAACCCCAAATTATCAATGGAATTATTTATGATATCCTCAGCATTATTTAAATCATGGAATAGGTCAATTAGTTTATCCTCTTCACCAGACCTGTGTTTTTCTTTTTCAAGTCTGGAAATTAATTTTTCGAAAATTGGATTTCCTGGTTTAGCTTCAAACTGTGTCCCGCATATGCATTCCTCTTGGTCAAACAGATCATGAAAAAATGTTTCTCTTATATGTTTAGGAATTTCGCCTTTAGCTCTTTTTTCTCTCAGTAATTCTTTTAACTCAATCAAGGGCTCTTTAGCTAAAATTAATGAAGCCTTAGCTGCATCCTCCCTCATTTGGTTTTTGATAACCTTAATATTTTCTTTAGTTTGAGTTAACTCCTTACTTAATTGGTTTTTCCTTTCTTGAAGCGTACTTGTTTCAGGGAGATCTTTTAATTTAGAGTCTATTAATGCAATTTGATCATTGATTGCCAATCGTTCTTTTTTGATATCACTTATTCGAGTTTTTAAACCATTTTGAAATTTTAACTCTTGATTATAAGCTTCCTCAACTTTTCCTAACTCTCCTTTGGCCGCCTTTGCGGCTTTTTTGCTATACCATAGAGCTGTCTCTTCCAAATGGTCATAAGCATTTCTGACAATTTCCAAATCAACAACCCTATAGATTGCATCTTGAACTTCTTGACTATTTCCTGGTTTGGCAAGGTTATGTATCCGGTCACCATCAAATAAAAAGTAGCTTTTAACATTGTTGGGCAAGATTTCATCCAAAAATGTTCGGGTATATGGGATGGTAATATGATCTCCTTGAGGTGTGATTTCTTTGAGGATATGATTTCTATCGACAAGGGTCGCAGTCAGTTTATGGTCTAATTCCTTTTTTGGTTGAAGTACTAATGAAAGTCTAATATAAAACTCTCTTTTACCACTTTCATCTTCGTGCTCGAAATAAAGTGTAGCAGACATATTAAGCCTTGAATTGTCATTAGCAGCTTCACTTAATGCTGATTCATTAAGGAAATCAATAATCTCTCTTTCCTTTATTTTTTTTAGGTCTTTCTCAAATTCCTCTCCATACAACGCCCAATTTATGGCATCAAAAAGTGAGGTTTTCCCAAAGCCAGTACCGCCAATGAAAATAATCAATGGTTTTTTTTCATCAGTTTCAAGGTTAATAGGTCCAACTTTGCCATAGTAAGAAGCAAAATTCTCTAATTCAATTTTTTGAAACTTCATCTTCTTTTTGCTTATCACCTAAATTAAGTTGAGTACTTCTGGCAACCCCTTCAATAATATCTCTAATTTTTTGCCAAGGGAAATTCACCCTTTCGGTAGATCGATAACTAATTTCGACTCTAAAGACACCTCTAATCACGTCTCTTAATTTTTCGTCTTCCACTTGATTAAGGACTTCTTCCAAACGACCAATATTACTTTTTTTCATATTTTATTGGTCTGTGATATCTAGCAAATCCAATTGGTTTGCCATTGTAAATAACTGGTTCATAGAGTCAAATTGATTTATTGCCATGCTCGAAAATTCTTGTACTCTTTTATATTCTTTGGTAAATGCACTTTTTACAGCTGAATAGGATACACTTTTTCTTCCTTCTGCAATAAGCCTTTGAGGAGGAATGGACACTAAATCATATATGACTGCATGTTCTTTTCCTGGATGTTTTCTTAAAACTCTTCCTCTTCTTTGCACAAACTCACGAGGATTACCTGAAGAGGCTAAAAAATAAGCTACTCGAGTAGGAGGCACATCCACACCTTCATCCAGGCATTTCATTGCCATTAAAGATTGGATTTTTTGATCACCAAATTCCTTAAGCAATTCTCTTCTTTCCTTTCTACTTTGTCTTGAGGTAAATTCATGAAGTTTTATTTTGAAAGTTTTTCCCAAAAGCTCCTTGACTGGCCCGAAAATCTGATCTCCTGCATAAAACAAACTAAAATCTATCGGTTTATTTTGAATATTTTCCCTTAGCCATTCTATTTTATTGAGTGAATTGTTTTGAATCCTCGCACGTCTAATAGCCAGTTTTTCAAGTTTTTCGACACTATCAATATCTTTACGACTGGCTAATCTCGCAATTTGAGTAGTTAAATCAACGTAGTTTTCGAATTCCTCTTCTGTAAGTTCTACCGGAATCGGATGATAGTAATATGGTGTTAGAAATTTCCCAATTGCATCTTTAATAGGTAAACTAAATACAATCTTATCAAAATAATCCATTAATGCCAATGTACCCTCGGGATCTCCATGCCGTTCAGGTGTAGCACTTAGCCCTAATCTAAATGGACACAATTCAGGGAGAAGTTTTCTCATTGAATTCGAACCTGCATAATGGGCTTCGTCTATGATTAGCAATAACTCTTCGATACATGGATTTACAATTTTTTGGAAAGTTTCTGAAGAAAAAGAGGCATTGGTTGTAATAAGAACGACACGGTTTATTCGTTTCCTCCTAAATAGTTGAGCCTGCCTTGCAGCATGCTCTTCCCACAAGCTTCTGGATTCCCCAACCAAAATATTGTCAAGGCCAAATTTCAAAGCTTCTTCACACCATTGTTCGGCCAAATGGATAAATGGACATGAAATAATAATAAACAGTCTTTCTTTATTCCTGAGTAGTTCCCATATGGCAGCCAATGCAGTAAAAGTTTTACCTGTGCCAGTAGCCATGGCCAACATTCCTTTATAGCCATTGTTTTTCCATGCTGAAATCGCATTCTCTTGATAAGCCCTTAACTTAGGTAATTCTGATACACTTTTTGTTTTTCGGGAAATAGGTTCAAGCTTTTGAACTAGATCTTGGATTCTTTTTTTAAAAGATTCTGATAATCTGTAATCTCCCTCTAATTCCCGCATTAATTCTAGTTCCTCTTCAACAAGAGATTCAATATCATTAACAGGAAATTCTTGTTGAATAATTGCTTTAATACTCTCAATGGGTATTTTTTCAACAACCTCGGATAATCCGTTCCAGGTTTTATAAAATAGGTAGTTAAAATGTTGAATTCTATCTTTGCTTACTTGGTTTTCTGCCCAGGAATAATCGCAAATAAGTGACTCGATGTTGTTAAATATAGCGTTAGCTGAAAAATTAATAGACCCAGTAAATACTAATTCATTGCCAATTAGATCTTTAAAAATCCCGAATTTTTGATGCACTATACCAACTCTATTGTTTTTTGGTACGGTTGCCATGATTTCTATCCGATTGGTAGCTATAAGCCAAGAAATGCAATTGAAAAAATGTTTATCTGATTTAGATAGCGTCTTTTTTAACTTCAAAATATCATTTAGGATTTTTTTTTCAAAAGTTGAATCAATTATTTTTTCTTGACCTTTCAATATAGCTATCTTATCTGATTCTGATAAAACATCATTGATAATGATTCTCATTCTACCGCCATTTTTGATAAAATAAGCAAAACCAATTGAAAGTGCTCTAAAACCACTTGAACTGAAATATCCAAGCCCTAAATCAAAAGAATTACTATTAACCAATGCTTCAATAAAAAACTCAGCAGGCTCGTGTTCACCAGAGGCATATACAGATTTGAATTCAGCATTTTGTAACATATTAATTTCTCAATTCTTTACTAAAATCAACCTTAAATAATTTATTGACTGTGTACTTATAGGTTTCTCTAAAGGTATTTAAATCATTAAATGAAATCGTAACTGTGCTTCGCTTATGAACTAGATCACACCGGAGTCTATAAAAATGCTCAATCTTTTTCCATTGTTCTTTGTTAATTCTGACTTTACATCCCTTTATTTCATTATGAACCTCAGAACGATTCTTCATAATAGCAGCTAACCGTCCTTCGCTAAATGTTTTTCCTGAATCATTTACCAGATAGTCTTTAAATGCTATTTCGAGACCACTGTCTAGCAATAGCATAGATATTCTAAAATTTTGCTCAAGCTTCAAGGATATGATTTGTTCAACTGCTATCTCCGTTTCATAAGAGCCTACTATCCATGGCTTAGATTGAGCAATAGCCCTATTGTTTCTCTTCAATATATCAGCATATTTCCTCTTTTTTGGACTTCTTGGAACAGCGGGTAGATGTATCCTTACATTTCTAGAAACATCATTGAGAGCTTCTGTTTTTACTATGCCTGTTTTATACTGAAAAATTTTTTCTTCCCATTCACCAGACCAATTCCTAGACATAGAGGCATAAGTAAACAAAACTCGTTCAATATGGTCCATTATTTCCCTGAATGTCTTATGCTTGAAGTCGATTTCAGATTTACTACTATTCCATGGCATCAACTCTACTGTACCATGTAGTTTAACTAAGACTCTTGCAAGTGACAAAGAGGGGTGTGGTTTCCCTACACGTGGAGGTTTATAACCAACCTCAGACCCCTTATATCCCCTGGCAATTAATCTGTCGTTACAATAAAAATAAACTCCATATTCCTCACTTGAAGATTCTTCACGGTGAGATTTTGTTAACCCACCTTGGATTTCAACGTCAATTCTGCCTCTGTCTCCAAAATCGATTGGTCCTTTAAAGTGTTTCGGTTCAAAACCAGGAGGGTAAGACCAATTGTCAAAAGTCTTGGGTTTAATTTCTTTTTCGTTAAGAATAATATCTAATCCAACTGTATCTAAAAATAAAGCATATGTAGCACCCAAATGTTCTATAAGATTAGACTCATTTTCTGGGAGTATTGGATCTCTTAACTTAATGAGCTCAATCATTGTAGAATTCTCCTCAATAGGATCTACTTCATAAGCTTTCAAAAACCAATTTTCTTCATCCGATATCCATGCGTCATCAATCTCAACCAATATTGTTTTTTCATTGGAGTGTCTGGTAAATATCTTTACATCTTCAGCGAGAGCTATTACCGCTCTTTTAGAGCCAACGCCAAACACTCCTATTATTTCATCATTATAATTTTCCCGTGATTGACCAGGACTAACAATTAATTGAATATCATCTTCTTTAATACCTCCACTATTATCTACAACTTGAATAGTTTGCCTTTCATAATCCAAGTCAATCTTAATTATCAAATCTCTAGGCCTTTGATTAAAAATCCAATTGTCAATGGCATTATCAATAAGCTCACACAAAGCCAATTCCAAATGGTAGTCTACAATTATGGAAAGATATAAACGCTTTGAAGGAATTGCTTCTATATCATTTATGAATTTTTTCATTTTATTAAATGCTAAGTTAAACCCCCTTCAATTCTTTGAGTCAAAAAATCAATACCCGAACCTGAGAAGTTCTTGAATTCTTTTTCAATCATTTCTAGCCCATCATCAATATGCATTTTGACATATCGAGCTAAATCCTTGTCTGAAATATGAATATTGTAATGTACACAAAGTATAGCCATGTAAAAGTCTCCATAATCTCCAAACAGCACCTTATATGTATATTCTTTACCTTGTGAATCATGGACCTCAGATAGGTTCACTTTATGCTCATTTCCTAATGAATAGGCAAAGGCTATCCTGGCAATCACATTTTCAGCGCCTAAGTTAAGTTTTCGAGTAAGTTGAACTACCCGCTCCTTATTTTCTTTTGATGTTTTGATGGTATTAAACATTGGCTACAAATTTTAAAGAATTGAATAACTCTGTTGGCCTGCATTCTTCAAAGTACGATTTGTCTTTGGTAGAATTTTTTATCAAATAAGCCTTTGAGACCAATGGGTAAAGGTTTTGATATTCCTTTTGTGTTAGTTCTTTTTCAAGAAGTGGTAGTAAAATCACCTGCTCTGAGATTGTAGGATAAAAATCCTTTATAATATTGGTGGCATGTTGATGGTCAAACTTCTGAAGTGGACTATCTATGAAAATAGGGAATTTAATATTAGATTCTTCTACCAAAGCCTTCAGAAGTGCAGTGGCATATAATTGCTGCTCCCCTTTGGATAGACCATCCTTATTGATAACCCTTCCATCTGAATCATAAAATTCAATATCCAAGAGATCTTTTTCCAATATCACTTCCACTCTTTCAATAAACTGCTTTTTGTGCATCAGCTGCTGGAGTTCTGAAAGAATCTTAGATTCAAGAGATTCCTTTTTCTTATCTTTTAGTTTTTTAAGAAAAACAGTAAGTTCCTTGATAAGCCGGGCAGCCGTTTCATCTTTCTGCACATCTGCCAATGCGATATTTACTTTCTTACTAAGTTCGGATTGCCTCTTATACAATATTTTTAAGTCATTCAAATTAGTTTCTGACCGGACTTTCAACGAGATGATTTCTTCTTCAATTTTAGCCAATTCTTCATCTATCTTCATTTTAGCCTTTCTAATCTCTTGAATTACTAGGTCGTCTTCTTTTGATTCTGCATTTGAAAGTTTATTTACGATTATTCTCATAGTGCTTTGCTTGACTCTCATATCCTGTGTCAATGCCCTGAATCTTTCCGAATAAGAAGTTTCAATGTTGTCAATTAAAGATCTAAACCGATTAGTTTGTTCTTTATTAAATTCTAAAAGAGGTTTGAAATTTTTATCACCTGATGAAAGGAGCTCAGAAAGAAGCACTTTAGACAATTTCTCCTTAGCTTCCTTTGATATTGCTAATTCTTCTTTCCTCTCCTCAATTATTCTCTCAATGGCATTTATCTTGGTTTTTATAAATTCAGCCGAAAGTTCAGATGCTTGGTTTTCTTCCTCCAATAAAAGCTGGTTGTTAACTCGTTGCATTTTTTTAAATGCAATTGCAAAAGGGGCTAGCTCTATGAAATCCTTGAATTGTTGATTAGCTACTTGATTTTCTCGCGAAGCATTTTCCTTTAATAGTTTTAGGTCGTTTAATTCTTCCAAAGTAATAGTAGAACCTTCCCTGATTAACTTTTCCTGTAGCTTTTCTGATTCCTCCCGCTTTCTTAGAAACTCTTCTCTTTTGCTTTCAATAGTTTCCAAAAAATATTTTTGCAGTTTTTCTGCACTTTGAATCTCCTTGTTGACTTTCTCCAGTTGAAGTTTATCCTCACCAGAAGCTTGACTGTTTCTTAGTCTAAGTCTTAAATTTTCAAGATTTCGTTTTAAATCTTCATATTTTTTGATTCCCAAAACTTCGGAGTAAGCTCGGCTTAGCTCTCTTTTTTCATCCACGGTTCTAATTTCTGCTAACGATACAATTTTCTCTGCATCAAAGAAGAAAAACTTTGCAATCTCTTTGGGCATTATAAAATCATGAATAAAAATCTCTGACCCTACTTCTTTGGTTAATTCATTTACTCTACCATCAATCAGGATTTCAACTTTTTCATCCTCTGTCTCTACATTGAATGATCTTTTAATTTCTACCTTGTTACATGGTACAGAGGGAATAAAGATGTCAGAAATCAATATGCTTACACTAAAGGTATTGAGCAAGTCTAATTGCTCTTGAATATTGGATTTTTCCTTCCCAAAACTTATTTCTAATTCGTTTTTCAATTTTTCTTTTGAAGGACTTTCCCAAGTAGCTTTGTTTATAGTTTTCCTACAAAAACGCTTATAGCCTCCACTTTCATAAATTTCTCTTTTGTACCTATAATCCACATCGACCATAAGTTTTCCGTAAAAACACCAGACCAATGAAGTGAGAAAGGTTGTTTTACCAAAACCATTGTTGCCAGCGATAACAGTAACATTTTTTTCAGGTGCATGAAGGAATGAAACCTCGTTAACGCCTTGGTAAATTCTAAAATCCTTTAATGTAATTTTATCTATAAGCATCTTATTGGCTTTTTACAAATTGATCAAGTCTGTTTTCCAAGTCGTTTTGTAAGCCCTTCGCTTTGACCATAATTGTCTTGGCCTTTTGAAGCTTCAAAAGTTCATTTATCAACTGATAATCTTCAGGATGCTCCGTACATGATTCTTTCAAAATTTCCTTTTCAAAAATCAAGTGATCTTTGAAGTCACGGTCTGTTAATTCAGTTCCATAAACCTTATTATAAATATCAGCTACACTGAAATTGAAATGGTTATCCCTATACCAAGTTACTTGAATTGCAACCAATTCTTGGTAATTGATTAAGCTAATCTCAGGCTCAGTTTCATTAACTTCTTTCTGAGCCATGAGTAACGTTTCTAAAATTAATGCACGTTTATGTATAAAATATGGACCAGGGCCATCTGACCCATCTCTCCGGGTAGGTTGCCTCCATTCTGGATGATTTCTGTAGGTTACCAACATGTCTCGCAACTCTGCCATGGGCTCCATCCATTCTTCACCATTCTGAATTAAAGCATCCATAGATTTATCTTTACTAACCACTGTACAAACCCAACAACCAAATCTGCTTTTTCCACATGATGGAGTGGTATCATCTATTACTAGAGGACAATCACCACTGTTTGCATTTCTGTACAATGCATTTAGCATTTTATTATTTGCTCCCCAAGGTGATGGAACTTGATTTAGATATTGCCATAATTCGGTTACCAAAACATCTTTAATAGGAGCATACACAAACGCATTTGGAAGAACATGTTTCCTTAACCTTTGACCATCTACCTCATGTTTCTTCATGCTTCGGGCTCTATTTGCACTTTCTTCACTCCTGGTTCCTAGCAAAATGATGGCCTCACCTACTTCACTGATTTTATTTTTTATAAACTCAGTAGTCGGATTGATTTTTAATCTTTCTGTACACCATCTAAATGCATTATTTGGTGCGGGGTAACCTTTACCTATCAGATTTACCCAAAAACTATCTTCAAGTTTTGGTGTTGTTTTTACCACAAAAACCGGCATAGATTGCTCAAAAGCAGCCTTTTCTATTTTTTCAAGAACTTCTTCCGTATAATTAAGAATTTTTGGATTTTCTACTAGAGTGTTATTACAAACAACATATAATTCTCGTTTTCTCAATTCCTGTGGAAGCTGTCTAACACTGTTCCAAACTAGTTGTAAAAGCATTGTAGAATCCTTACCTCCACTAAAGCCAATAATCCAAGGGCGATTCCCATCATCTTCAAAATATTGACTAACTATCTCTTCTTCTAATTCCTTTAGATTGAGTAACATAAGTTTTCACTTCAAATTTTTATGATAATTTATTCAAAGTAACAAATTTCTTTGAAAAGTATGAGTTCAAGACTTAAAATTATAAGACTTGAATTAAATATATTAGTGAAAGTCAGACAACTGTTTTGAGGTTATACCAAAGCTTATATCAGCAAAGTATATGATAAATGATGGTTTAAAAATTTCTATAGAGTTTTATTTGAAATTGAATTATTATAACATTCAAACCTACCCATTCCCCCACAAACAAAAAATACCCCCAACTGGGTATTTTTCACCTTAAAAAATCATATGATCTTCTTGCCCTTTTCACTTGTATAATATTTTTGGTGAGGATTGTTTGGGCTTATAGGATCAGTCATTTGCAGCCAATTTAATTCTAAAGCAATACTTATTGTTCTTTTAAAATTATTTGTTGTGTTTTTTAACCCAAGATTGCCAAGTATTTCTTTTTTGGATTTGGGCTTTATACAAAATGTGAGTGTTTTTAAAATTCTAATTGTGTTAATTGAAGAGAATTTTGATGCAAATTCATTACCCTTTAGTCTTTTTACTTGTTCTAATACTTGTTCTTTAATGAACTCAAATAACAAATCATGATCAAATTCTTTACAATCTTTTTCGGAATTCACAGGAAGTTTAAATAAATCAGTATAGTCTAAGCCAAGATCATTTAATAAGTTAAAAACCGTCTCAATAGTTGGATTTGCTTTGCCACTTTCATAGTGCGAATACTGCGATCTAACTATATTTTTTGCGTCTGAGAAGTCATCTTTTGTTTTATATCCAAGCTCTAATCTGGCTTTTAAAAAAAATTCAGATAGCTCTTTTTTGAACTTTAAAAGTCTTTCTTCTTTGTTTGATTCCTTTGAATTGCTCTCCTCATTTCGCATTCATAAAAGAATAAACAAAGAAAAATTAATAAAATCTATTAAAATAGGAATTTTATATTTGTTTATATTTATTTGATTATTATATTAGTAGCGACAAATTTAGAATTAGAAACAGATTCAAAGAACCAAATGAAATAAATTACTTATTCCAAAGGTTAATACAAAAAGGTATTTCTAAAGAGTCTCGGCTGCAAATTCTGACACTTAAATCGGACGAGACGATAGGGAAATGCCCATAGCAAGCTATATTTGTATAGTTATGTTATGGGTTCCTTATCGTAATTCCAATCCGTAGGCCGTCAGAAGCCAGCAGCTTGGTTGTAAGGAGCCCTCCATAACTCCTTTTTCAACTACCGACTCGTTTAAAAACTTTTCAAAAACATGAAAGCGAGCAACACCATCCAGCTTTATATTCTAGATTTCAGAATGTTTATTTCTGAGAAGCTCGGAATCGTATTGTCTTTCTTGTTGAGAAAGGTAGCCTTCGAGTCCAAAATTGGCATGCTAGGCATGCTGGTACTGAGCTTTGAAATAGCGCTTACAGCGTATGATAGGCTATTTCCACTCAAACCCAAAAACCCTATTTAAACCTATTTTATTACATGCGAGTCGAGCCACTGACAGAGATACGTTTTTCCAAGGTAGTTACGCAATTAAGTGAGCTCGCAATCTTTATATAGCTGCTGCAGAAGCTATAAAAGATTTACAATTCAAATCAATTTCTAATATGCCATTGACCAGTATTTCACTGGGTTGAAAGAGGTATGTCCATTTGTCAAATGACCTTACACGTCATCCATAAAAATGGATCACCATGGGATTCCTATGCCTTCTTTTTCCCGACAAATGCTGAACTCGGACTAAACCAGAACTTATGATTGAAACCCTATGGATAGAAGTAAAGGTTGCTTATCCCCAATAAATCAAGTACCCCCCAGCCAGTGGAATCCATGTCTAACCTAAAAACAAGTGATGCTAAACTGGTTTGCAGCGAACACATTGCTGCCCACCGCGCTGGGGTTTTTACCCTTCTTTCGAGACTCTGTCATTTCGATCCCGAAAGCTTTCGGGATAGAAATCTCATCTAGAGCAATTCAGGAAAGATGCAATTAAGATGTAGTTATTAGTTCGAGACATCTCCCTTCGCTCGATGTGACGACTCAAAGATGACAATTCAACTGATAACCCAATAAACTATCCTGATATGATGACTCAAGTATACCATCTCAACCATAAACCTAACATTTAACACTTAACATTTAACGATTAACAATTCAACCTATTCCACTAATAACTCTACCCATGAAACCAACCCGTCCCCCAAATCTTAATTCTAAAATCTAAAATCACCAATACCCAGGGCCTCCCCGTCCACCTTTTCTCATAAGGTTAAACGATAAATATAGACCCAAATAGTTCGGAGACACAGAAGGTGACGAAACTATTGGACGGCGGAGTGGGGGAGCCTCACCGTAACTCCCCAGGCCGGCAAACACGATTCCACTCACAACCCGCCGGCCTCCCTTTTCTACTTCGTCATTTCGACGGTACGGAGAAATCTCATCTAGACAAAAACAGAAGAGGAGTTCTAAATAATCTACACCTAGTAACCAAGACGAGATATCTCACTCTGTTCGATTTGACGACTAAAAAACGAAATCTCAACCACTAACCCTAACTCAATTAACCAATTAACCACTTGTCCGCCGTGGCGGAAATAACCTATTCAGACCCAGCCTTTAACCTTTGCCCTTTTACCTCATCTTTCAACCACTAACCAAACCTTTCACCTTTTCCCTTTCACCTCTAATCAACCAATAACCTAATCAACTAATATCTATGAAAACACGAATAATCTTCCTACTTACCTTTCTGTTCGCTTATTACACCTCCGCTCAGCAGAAGCTAGTTCCTCTCAAAATCGGCGACCAAATCCCCGACTTCAAATTTTCCAATGTCCTCAACACCGAGGGAGAGCCCATCCGCATCTCTGACTACAAAGGCAAAATCCTGATCCTTGACTTCTGGGCTACCTGGTGCGCACCATGCATCGCTTCATTCCCTAGACTCGATAGCCTCGATAAAGCTTTTGGTGACCAACTCGCCATTATTCCTGCCACATACGAAAAAGTCAAACCAGTCGAAAACTTATTCAACCGCATGGAGAGCATTAAGCATATCCGCAAACCCATGATAGTGGAAGATAATATCCTGCGCTCCATATTTCCCCACAAAATACTTCCCCATTATGTATGGATAGATCAGGAGGGTAAAGTCTTGGCTTTTACAGAGTCTTCTGAAGTAACAACCAAAAACATCCAGAAAATTCTCGAAGACAATAATACTTCCCTAAATCAAAAAGATATGACTTACAAAACCACCATTCTCGAAAAGTCATACTTTAACTCGGAAATCATTAAACCAGAGACCTTGCTTTTTCAAAGCTCCATAGCTGGGTATACTGAAGGACTTTTGGGAGCTTATAAAGTTCATTTTGATGAGAATAAAAAAGTTGAGCGAATTATTGTTAATAACCAAGGCATCATTCAACTCTACAAATTAGCTTATGGAGAACTCAACTCTACTTTTTCTCAAAATAGGCTCCGAATTGAAGTAGAACATTTAGATTCTATCCAATTCGATGGTTCAGGACAAAAATTTATTGACTGGAAAAAACAAGGCAATGCATTTTGCTACGAGCTCTTTTTAGGTGAATATTTTAGAGATAGAGCTTTTGAAATCATGCGGGATGACCTCAATCGCTTCTTCCCACAATATAAAGCCCAGGTAATCATGGAAGATATAGATATCTGGGCCCTTGTAATCACAGATGAAGAAAAAGCAGCACAATTGAAAACCAAGAGATCTGAATCCATACTCAAAGACAGCTTCTCGGAATTCTCCATGACAAATAGGAAAGTAAGTTGGCTGATTTCCATACTCAATATCAAATACCTCCAAGACTTAAATGCTACCCTAGTTGATAAGACTGGATTGAAAGATAATATCGATTTGCTTCTTCAAGGAAATATGACAGATATACAAAGTATCAGAAAAGCCTTGGAACCTTATGGCCTTGATTTTATACCGCAAAAAGAAAAAGTACCAGTGCTCCTTATCTCAGATAATCTTAATAGAATCCCAACATCACTTTAACCAAATGAATCAATTGTCACACTTAAACTAACATCAGCCATGAAAAAAGTTTTACTCTTTTGTATGCTAGCCTTAGCAATACAGTTCAGCACCCTTGCGCAGAATACAGCGCTCCTCAAAGGAAGAGTATTAAGCCAATCAGATAACACACCACTTCCAGGTACCATCATCTATGCAAATGAAAATAGGGCTGTAGTCACTGATGAAAATGGGGGATTTCAAATTCAATTGCCAGAAGGTAAAGTCGAATTGACCTTCAGCTACCTCGGCTTTGAAACCCAAATAGTCACCGTTACAATTCCTTATGATGGAAACCTGCTTGTCAAAATGACGGGGGAAGGTTTGGCTATGCAGGAATTTGAATTGGTGTCTACAGGATACCAAAAGTTGCCCAAGGAAAGAGCTACAGGATCCTTTGTACAAATCGATGAGGAACTTGTCAACAGAAGAGTGTCTGTAGATATCCTAGACAGGCTTGAAGATGTCACTCCTGGCTTAATATTCAATAGGAGGGTGCAAGGCAGAGATAGACCTGACCTAAGTATCCGTGGGAGAAGTACCATTTTTGCCAATGACCAGCCACTTATCGTCATTGACAACTTCCCCTATGAAGGAAATATCTCAACGCTCAACCCCAATGATGTAGAAAGTATAACTGTCCTAAAAGATGCCGCAGCAGCTTCTATTTGGGGAGCAAGAGCTGCCAATGGTGTGATCATCATTACTACCAAACAAGGTGCTTTTGACAAAAAGATGAAAGTGACTTACAACGGTAATTTTACCTCAAGTGAAAGACCTGACCTCTTTTTTAGACCTCAGATCAGTCCCGCTGATTTTATTACTCTAGAAAAGGAACTCTTTGCTCAGGGTATTTACAACAATGTAGAGAATTCCATCGTGAGAGCCCCAGTTTCACCAGTCGTTGAACTTTTAATTGCCCAAAGAGATGGCCTTATTGATCAAAATACTATGGATAGTCAATTGGCACTACTCGCCCAAAGAGATGTTAGGAATGACCTCCAGCAGTATTTCTATAGACCCTCCGCACACCAGCAGCATAGTTTCAATATCTCAGGTGGATCAAAGAACCACAATTACGCAATTTCTTTAGGACATGATAGGGTAGCCAACAACCTGATAGGTAATGGAAGAGATAGAACTTCAGTAAACTTCACCAATACATTCAAATCAGCCAACAATAAGCTTAAGATCAATACGGGGATTTACTATGCCAATGCCATTACCCAAAATGACAACCAAGGCGAATCCCAAATGAATTCATCATCAGGACTAGGACTCTCACCTTATGCAGCTTTGGTAGATGATATGGGTAACCCTATCCATATTGTCAAGGATTACCGAAAAGAATTTATCGAGGAAAAAGAAGCCTTGGGATACCTAGATTGGAGATATGCTCCACTGAAAGACCTAGATGAAATTGATAACAAAAGTACGCTCAATGATTATAGAATTAACTTTCGAGGGTCTTATGAAATTCTTCCAGGCCTTCAGGCTGAGCTAAGCTACCAATATTGGGGAAGCCAAAACACGCAAAATCATCATCGCTCTGCTGAAAGTTACTTTGTAAGAAACCTCATCAATAGATACACCCAAGAAAACCCAGATGGAACCTTGACAAGACCAATTCCACTGGGTGGAATCTTAGATTTTTCACAAGGAAACTCTAGGGGTCACAATGGTAGATTTCAAATAAACTACAATAGAACATTCCAAGACAAACATCAAGTCACTGGAATCATAGGGACGGAAATCAAAGATGTGATTTTTGGCTTATCCAGAACAAGGTACTTTGGATATAGAGATGAGTTGGCTTTCTCCGAACCCGTTAATTTAATTTCCGAATTCCCGCTCTCAGTAAACAGAGCTACCCAATCTAGAATTCCTAACCTTCAGGGTTTATCTGGTACAACGGATAGATTTCTTTCTTACTATACCAACTGGGCCTATGTATTCGATAATAAATACGGCCTTTCCGTAAGCGCAAGAAGAGATGCTTCTAACCTATTTGGTGTCAATGCAAACATGCGTGGAGTCCCGCTTTGGTCAGTTGGAGGGTATTGGCAAGTTCAAGAAGAAGACTTTTACAATAGCAGCTGGCTCCCATACCTCAAAGTCAGAGCAACCTATGGGTACAATGGCAACCTAGATAGAACGATCTCTGCATACATCACTTCTGCATTCTCTGGCTTGAGCACCAATACAGGCCTGCCATTTGCCCGAATTCAAAACCCACCAAACCCTAACCTAAGATGGGAAAGAGTGAGTACGACAAACCTTGCCCTAGATTTTGAAATGAAAAACAGCATCCTTTCAGGCTCTATCGAATACTTTAGCAAAAAAGGGCTTGATTTGATAGGAAGCATCCCTTATGCGCCTTCTACAGGGGTGACTACTTTCAGAGGCAATACAGCTTCTACGCTGACCAGAGGACTTGACCTCACATTGAGATCAACACTTGTCGACAAAGGAGTAAGGTGGACTTCGGAGTTTTTCCTGACTACGTTGAAAGAAGAGGTATTGGATTATGAACTTCAAGCAGCAGTAGCTTCCTATGTGCAGAATGGGGCTGGGGCTCAAAATTTCCCACCTGTACCATTGACAGGCAATCCATTATTTGCAGTGTATAGCTATCAATTTGCAGGCTTAGATCCGGCCACGGGTGATCCAATGGGCTTTTTAGACGGAGAACCAAGCTCAAATTATTCTGCTGTAATGAATGCTGTGACTCCCGAATCGCTGGTATTTCACGGAAGTGCTACCCCAACAGCATTTGGAGCCCTGAGAAATAATGTCGCATGGAAAAACCTCTCCCTTTCTTTCAATATCGCATATAGATTGGGCTATTACTTTAGAAGAGAGTCTGTAAGGTATAGCATCATGTTTAGCGGGAACCCACTCCATGGAGATTACGCAAGCAGATGGCAACAGCCAGGAGATGAACTCACCACTATCGTTCCTTCAAGGCCACTGACAAATAATGCGCAAAGAGATAATTTCTACAGCAATTCATCCGCACTCGTCGAAAAGGGTGATCACATCAGACTGCAAGATATTCGCATCGCCTATACACTTGATAGGAAAAATTTCTCAAGTCTTCCTTTTCAAAGAGCTGAGATCTATACCTACATCAATAACATAGGCCTATTATGGAAAGCGACAGATCAACCAATAGACCCTGATTTTAGATTATTGCCTCCGCAGAGAAGCCTTTCTCTAGGTTTTAGAATTGACTTTTAAATAAACAATCATGCAGCAACTAATTTCAGTTCCAAGTTTAAACCCAAATCCCAAACCATTAATCGATATTTTGATCATTACAGATGGATTCCCAAATGATAAAATACCTGATAACTATCCACAACAAAAAGAAAATACTCATACGCTTAGACGACTGTCAACTGTCGACAGATTTTGATGCTAAAAGTATTATGGATGAGCTTATTTAAAACTTCAAATTTACATAATCATGAAAAACAAATTATACTTCCTCTTATCCCTAATCCTCCTTACTTCTTGTGAGGAATTTCTAGATGTCAAGCCAGAAAAGTCTCTGCTATTACCCGAAACACTCACTGACTTGCAAGGTTTACTGGATTCAGATGCATTGGTGATGAACATTACACCGGCGCTCCAAATTGCCGCAGCTGATGAATTACTCCCTTCGCCACAAGGGTGGAATGCTATTCCGGAAATCCAACGAAATGCCTTCATTTGGGCGGATGATATGTATGAAGGGGCGTTAGTTGGTGACTGGAATAGGCCTTTTGAGCAAATATTCTATGCAAATGTGGTTCTGGAAAGATTAGAGCAAGTTCAAATCAAGCCCAATGAAAAAGCTTGGAAAGAGGAAATCAAAGGTGCCGCTTTGTTCTTTAGAGCCCATGCCTATTTCCAGTTATCGCAGATGTTTATGCCACCTTACAGCACAAATGTTGCGAATGAACCATTGGGTATGCCTTTGAGAGATTTTTCTGATGTTTCAACTATTGCTCAAAGATCCACAGTACAGCAAACATATCAATTTATGCTTCAAGACTTAAATGAGGCTATGGAATTATTACCTTCAATAGCACAATTCAAAAACAGGCCTTCCAGACAAGCTGCGTTCGCTTTGCTGGCTAGAATTTATTTGGCGATGGGCGACTATCCCAATGCAGAACAATATGCAGATTTATGTTTGGAAATCGACGATACATTGATGGATTATAATGAAATCAACCCTTCTCCTGCAAGACCTTTTCAAAGATTCAACAGCGAAGTGATATTCAATGCCAATTCGGTTATATATACTTTTTCAGTTTTCCCGACCATTCCTGCAAACCCGGAATTACTCTCTTTGTACGAAGAGGAAGATTTAAGATCTAATTTATTCTTTGCTCAACCTACAGTGTTTGGGAGGGTCTTTAGAGGGTCTTACATGGGAAACTTATTTTACTTTACTGGGATTGCTGTTGATGAGGTGGTTCTGATTTCCTCAGAAGCAAAAGCAAGAACGGGTAAATCAGAAGAAGCTCTTGAACTATTAAATTATCTACTGTCTAATAGAGTTGAAAACGGTTCTTTTCAAGAAGTCCATGGAATTTCCGATATGGAATTGTTGGAAAGAATACTATTAGAAAGAAGAAAACAATTGGCTTTTCGAGGACTCAGGTGGTCGGATATCAGAAGGCTTGCATCTAGTCCAATAACAGCTACAGAGCTCAACAAAGAAATTGCAGGGGAAAGTTATGTTTTGCCAATAAACAGTCCAAAGTATGCTTTTCAAATCCCAGATGATGAACTCCAAAGAAGTGGACTATCCCCTAATCCGAGATAATCAAAAGATAAAGGGTGAAGCCAATAGCTTCACCCTTTGATTTTATTTACTTTTAAACAGAATCACTACAATTTTATTGCGATGTCAACCTGATGTAATCTCCATCAACCACTGTGGCAGGGATAGGATTCTCGTTCTCAGGATCATCATTGGTATAACTTGCAGTACATACATTTGAACTTTCGTTGCAGATATAATCAGTCCCCAACTCAAATTCTAATTCTGTCAAATTATCCCATTGTTGCGTCATTGGATTGAACGCAAAAATGGGTGCATGGTTCGGCTGCGTAAATGCAAAAGCAAAAACAGCTGCAACCATGAAAGCTAAAAGAGGTACTTTTTTCAATAAAGTTTCCATAATATTCTCCTTTTTTTAACAATCAAAAAAGACAGTAAAAACGTTTATGGTTAAAATGCCTACTCTAAATAAGGATTTTCGGCTTTCTCCTTCATACTGCCTGGGTCTTGTGCTGATTCTACCTAGTACTCAATCCCCATAGAATCGGGCAGCTATTTTTCTTAATTTTATTACTTAACCTTTTTCCTTTAACCTTTTTTTAATTTCATCCTTTCAAATCCTTTCCCCTTTAACCTTTCACTTTTCCCCTTTTCCCTTTTTTAATTTCATCCTTCATAATTCCTCCTTTTCAACCCTTTCCTTCAATTCGCAAAATTTGAAGCGCTCTGGCGCAAAATTCAAAATGATTTTAAAGAAATAAATACTAGTTTAAACCCAAATCAGCCCACAAATCCCTAATTCGTTCAATTCGTAAAATCCGTGGTCACCCTTTTTCCTGTCATTCCCTGAAATAGGTTGACCGTTTTTAACCCTTAAATTAGATGTTAAAGACTGGAAAAAGGATTAATTCCCAAAGGAGATTTTCTGAAGAGTTTAAACGTAAATTGGTTGATGATTATGAGAAAGGGATAATGTCTGTTGCTCAGATGGAGCGTTTTTATAATATTAGAAATGGTCTTATCTACAATTGGATTTATAAGTATTCGACGTATAATGAAAAAAATGTTAGGATAGTTGAGATGAAAGATAGTCAGACAAACAAGCTAAAGGAACTGGAAGAAAAGGTCAAGGAATTGGAACGCGCAGTAGGTCAGAAGCAGATAATGATTGATTACTTAGAGAAGATGATTGATCTGGCCAAGGAGAACTATTCGATTGATATTAAAAAAAACTCCAACACCCCACACTCTGGTGGTTCCAAGACAACCGACAAGCTATGAGTTATTCACTCAATTCACTTTACGAGGTCGTAGGCGTGAGCAAGCAAGCTGTTCATCAGGCTAAGAAAAGACAGGAAGCCTTTGATCTTGAGGTTTCCGAATTGGTAATCTTAGCAGATAAGCTCAAGGAAGAACACCCTGGTTGTGGGGTTGAAAAGATGTATTATACATTGCGCCCATCCTTTATGGGTAGGGATCAGTTCTGTGAGATTTTCATGGAATTAGGTTATGGAGTCAAACGTGTAAGTAATTATCATAGAACTACTTATAGCGGGGCTTATATTTATCCCAACCTGATAGAGGGGATGGGAATAAAAAGGCCATTTCAGGTAATCCAAAGCGATATAACCTATTTTCACTTAAACGGTGAGCATTATTATTTGGTGTTTATCATTGACGTTTATACCAGATTGGTAGTAGGATATGCAGTCAACGAAAATCTGAGGACAGAAGGAAATATAGCGGCTATGAAAATGGCTCTCAAGATAATGAATTACCAGTCTTGGGGCTTGATCCATCATTCAGACAGAGGATCCCAGTATAGTAGTAAGGAATATACCTGTTTACTAAAAGAAAACCATATTCACATCAGTATGGGAACAGTTGCATGGGAAAACCCTTATGCTGAACGAATCAACGGAATTATTAAAAATGAATACCTCAAAAGATGGCAGATTAAGGACTTAAAAGACCTGAAGAAAAAAGTGGGAAAAGCAGTTGAACACTACAATACAAAAAGACTACACAGAGCTTTCAAAATGAAATTTACTCCTATGGGATTTTATCAAAAATTAGTACATTTATCTGCCCAAGAAAGACCGACGGTGATTGTTTATACCGAAGGAAAGAAAAACTTCGAAGGGGCGTCGAGCCCCTACGAAGTTTGCCCAAGAGAAGAACCTCTGGCTCATGATTGCCCGATGGAAATACTTAATGAATGTTGAACCAAACGGTCAACGCTATTTAGGGAAGTACAAACACCCTTTCTCCTTTTCCCCTTTTCCCTCATTCAATCCAATTAACCCCTTTAACCTCTTAATCCCTATAATCCAATCCCTCAATCCCCCAATTAACTTATTCAACCAATAACAAAATCAACCGTGTCCATCCGCGTCCATCTTTGGCAAATAACCCCCTTTTCCGCAAAACCCGCAGAATCCGCATACTCATTTCCAAACCTTCTGACTACCAGCCATATTTGACCATGTTTCACTTAAAACCATATCAAAATGGCAAAACAAACAGGTATAATAACCCTCAGCGGTAACATTGGAAAGTTGAACTTCTTCAAAAACCGCGATGGCTACCAGGCCAGAGAAAAAGGTGGGGTCACAAAATCCAGAATCATGACTGACCCTCGATATGCACGAACCAGAGAAAATATCGCCGAGTTCAAGACAAATGCTGTAGCAGTCAAACTGCTAAAGGATACAGTCAGACCGGCAATCATCAAAATCTCTGATCCTAGACTGCATCAAAGAATGATCAAGAGAATGCTGGAAGTCCTCCGTACTGACCCAATCAACGTGAGAGGTGAGCGACAGGTAGCCGAAGGTGACTGGTTGATGATGCAGGGACTGGAAATGAATATCAAAGCCAACTTGGCGACGGTACTCAAACCAGAACTCACATTCGCCAACTCAGCAGCGGATTGGTCAGTGTCTGTTCCGGAGTTTCAGCCTAGCGATTTTCTGATGATTCCTGAAGGTGCCACGCACTTCAGAGTATTCGCAGTAGGTGCATCGGTCAATTTCCAAACAGCAGAAAGGAACTACATCATGGAAGCATCGACAGAACTCCCAATCGGGGATGTGTCAGCTCCTTTGACGCTAACTATTCCTAAAGCAACCTTGGTAGACCCGCATAAAGTTTACCTGCTTGGTGTAGAATTTCTCCAGATTTCTAATGGAATAAATTATGCACTCAGCAATGGTGATTTTAATGCTGCGAAAATCATTACAGCTGAAAGAGACTAAGCCATGACAGTGCAGCTCTTTAGGAAATACAGGCCTGAGATGACCGTAGGGTATTTGATGTGCGAAGGAAAAGTAATTTCCAAAACCATCGAACAAATCAGGATGTTTCCAACTCCCTGTATCAAAGAAGGAAAGTACGAACTTCTCCTTAAGCACAATGAAAGAAGAGGTTGGTTCCTTCAGCTTCGCAATGAAGGACCTGACAAATACATCATCAGCCCATTACAAAAAGGGAAGTTTATACCGCTATTGGGAATAGCACCTGTTCTGCATTGGGATAGGAAAGCAAAGTTCTCAAGGTTGGCAACTTTCAAAGTATTGGAAGCTTTTGAAAAAGTATTTGCATCAGGTGACAGATTATGGCTTGAAATTACGGAGGGAGACCAAGATTTCTTGGAAGATGATTAGTTTAATAATAATAGGAGTGGGAGGGGTGGTGTCACTCCTCCTCTCTATCATCGCATATTTCCTCAAGCTTTTGGTTCAGGATATCCGGGATCTTAGAAAAGATTACGGTGACCTGAGAGAACTCTGCATTTGGCTCAAAGCCAAGCAGATCAGCTTAGAACACAAGATTTCCAAGACTTAAACCCGCCTATCATTAAGTAGGCTCAAGTCTCATGTCTTACGTCTCAAATCTCATATCTAAATTTACCATGGAAGTAAACAAATTAATCTCTGAATTGAAGACAAGGTGGAAGAAACCAACACCACCTTTATTCCAAAAACTGGGTCAACTCGGATTGATTCTAGCTGGAATTGGCGGAGCAATCTTAACAGCTCCTGTAGCTTTACCCCTCGTTTTGACAAACGTAGCTGGTTATTTATTAACCGCGGGTACCGTTCTGGCAAGTATTAGCCAGATTACGAGTGAATAATTGAATGAATCAGGGGAGCTTTGTTCCCCTGATTTTTTTAAAAGATATATCACCAGATATAGGCCAATTATATTTTTGTGTTCAATTGTTTTAGAGAGATCTATTTGCCTTTTCAACATAAATTCTCTCTCAATTTTCACTTCTCCCACTCCTTCATAATTCATAATTCGAAGTTTTACATTCGAGGTTTAGGAATTAATTAGCCACAAATGAACACGAATGAATACAATTTTTCTTTGCGTTCCCCAGCGTTCCTTTGCGGCTAAAAATATTTGCCGCGGAGAGCGCAGTGAATCGCAGAGGTATTTTACCACTGATGAACACAGGTAAACACAGTTTTTCTTTGCGTTCCCTATCGTTCCTTTGCGGCTAAAACATTTGCGGCGGAGAGAAAACACCTATGGTAAAATTTATATCCACTTCAACTCTTCTACAGTCTGCTCTACTTTGACAGTACCTGTATGCTGAGTTGATTTAGGTTCGATAAGCATCACCCGAACCTCTTCATCATGCGTCCAAGGGCGGTGCTCTATACCTTTGGGGACAATCAAGATTTCTCCAGGTTTGGTTGTAATCGTCTTGCCATCTCTGAAATCCATCATCAAAGTACCACTAATCACCACAAACATCTCATCTTCCTCCTGATGACTGTGCCACACCAAGTCACCTTTTAGCTTGGCAAGTTTGACATAGTTTTCATTCAGTTCGCCGATGATATGCGGATGCCAGTAACCGGCTATTTTGGAATACTTTTCTTCTAAATTGATCTTCATAGCTCACAAGTTAAAAGGTCTGGTTTATTTTTCAAACAGGAAAATTTAAAAACCAGAAAGCCACTGATAAAGCCAAATAACACAGTTTTTGATTTGATTAAATCTAAAATCTACCCTCTAAAATCCACTGTGTTCACCCGTGTTCATCTGTGGTAAAATAAAAATCCCCGAACTTGCCTCCTTCTAAAGATCCACGTGCAATTCCCTAATCAAAAAACCCAGTGCACCTCCGTAATTCCTCTGTGAATCTCTGTGCAACCCAAAAAACCTACTGTCTCTAAAAAGTATTGAATTCAACCAAACCCCATAAAACTACACACCCCCAAATCTGAATTCTACAATCTAAAGTCTAAAATTCACCATATTCATCCGTGGTAAAAAATCCACGCACTTGCTTCCCTCTGGGAGGTTTACCTCACTTTAGGGAGGATCCGCGTGAGAATCAATATTCACAATCAACTAATCCCGATAATCCTAATCCACTGTAAAAAATATTTTTATCAATAAAGGAACGCAAGGTATTCCTCCCTCAAAGTGCTTTTATATTCTATGTTTTGAGATTCTGCCTCTATGGTGATTTTTTCTTAAATCTTATGAATATTATGAAAAGATGACTTGAAGTTGTCTGTTAAGTAATATCAATTGCTTCATCTGACTTATTGGTTTTTTTTTCAAACCATAGAATTATAATCAGCAGTTAACAAAAGTATCCGCTAAAAAAACTAAAACCATTAATCAAAGAGGTCAATATGCTCCTGAATTTTGACCAAAGAGAGGGCAACATGCTCCGGAATATCAGTCGAATATTGCCATTCATTTCCTTTTCACTAAACAAAAACATTCCGATTCTGAGGGGTCAATATGCTCTGGAATATCCACTAAAATACATAATTAGATTTCAGGATTTTTATCTGGTAAAAATAAAAATGGTAAGTCTAAATATGTATTAACATTTTTTTTATTAATTCTACCGGTAAGTGGTTGCTTTTTTCGACAGTTTGTAAATATAGTTGATTAAATTGAAATTTGAACTGTTCAATTGAAACGGAAATGAGCTCTGCTGGGGAGCAACTCATCAGGGATAAATTGACCGACGAAAATGAAAGGGAGGCGTTCGATTGTTGGACGTCTTTCTTTTTACCCATTTTCCGAGTGCTATGCCTTCAAAAACCCACATCATGCCGCGTATTCATTTGGTGTACAATAGTTCAGGGACTCGTGGGGTCTTTCTTGGTTGTAATCTTCTTTCCAGGGTTGAGTTACTTCATAGACATGATCCAATGAAAAGAATAAGTTAGCATCAAGAATGTCTTCGCGGTAAGTCCTGTTAAATCGCTCAACGATAGCGTTCTGTTGTGGCTTCCCTTTCTGGATTTTTATCCACTCTATATCGTTTTTGTCTAGCCAGATTTGAAATAAACACGATGTAAACTCTGGTCCATTGTCGGTTCTAATTCCTAAAGGTTTTCCGTGCTCAATAATGGTTCTTTCTAAGATTTCAATCACTTTTCTTGATGGAAGTGAGTAGTTTATGCCTATTTCTAGGCATTTTCGATTGTATTGATCGACAATATTGAGTGTTCTGAACTTTTTACCACTTGCCAGTGAATCAGACATGAAATCCATTGCCCATTCTACATTTGCAGCTAATGGTACTTCAATCGGATTTGCAGGATTATCAATGCGTCTTTTCTTCATTCGCTTATACAGTGAAAAACCTTCCTTTTCGTAAACACGTCTGATTTTTGCTGCTCCAATACCCGGATACTTCTTTTGCACTTTTACAATTACTTTTCTTCGCCCTAATCGACTCGTACCAATCACACTTGAAATAGCCTCTTTAACCACGACATCCTTCTCAGGCATTACTTTTTTGTAATACTTATTTGTTCTTGAGCAACTAACCAACTTACACGTCTTAGCATAACTTAACTTAGGAAAAACTTCTTGCACAAAAGTTAAGCATTGCTCCTTTTGATAAGACGTTACCACTTTTTTGAGTTAATCTCTTTAAGCACTTGGTTGTCTAAAGATAAATCTGCAACTAACCGCTTTAAGCGTGCATTTTCAGCCTCCAGCTCTTTAACGCGCTGTAGCTCAGACAATGTCATTCCGCCATATCGGCTCTTCCAATTGTAAAATGTTGGCTCTGAAATACCGAACTCGCGGCAGATCTCACTTACCTTTTTTCCCTCCTCTTGGGTTTTTAGCACTTTCAAGATCTGTGCTTCTGTAAACTTTGACTTTTTCATACTCTTTTTTGCTATTTATAAAGTTAAAACTCTATTTTTAACTTGTCGCAAAAAAGCAGCCCTTTACCTACCTGGGATCCATTTTTCAGAATCAATTAACTTCTTTACAATCTGTTCTTCATAAAATGGGAAATTTCCTTTAATTACTCGTGGATTGCGAACATTTCCTTCAAGGTCAATTTCTAACCTAAAAACTAATTCTACTGGTTCTAGATTATCTGAAAGTATAAGTCCATTTTTAAGATATTTATAAAAAGCATCTAAGCCTTGGGGGTATTCAGGTAAAACATCAAGTTCATTTATTGGATAAGTCGTTTTATCAATACAACTAGGAAATAATAGAATTATTATAATAATCAATCTTGACATAGAGAATCTAATGCATTTAATATTTCTATATTATTCGAATCTAATTTTAATAATTTTTGGGTTCTAAATTCATCGTTAACAAAAACAACAATGATTTTACTAGGATTAAGCCTTGTATATTCTGTCCAAAAACCTAAGCTATCAAATTTTACATTTTTAAAATCTCTAACTTTTTCATCAAACATAATTCTAGAATTCTTATTGTAACTTCCAGAAATAATGATCTGATAATCTAAATGTTGACCATATCTTTCTATTAATGAATATGCTGTCGTGTGACATTCAAAGCAAGCCACAGAAGGGATTATAATCAACTTATGATCACATTTTATTTCATTTAACTGTTCATAACTAATTTCAATAAGCTTATAGCCTTCTTCGTTGGAGTGGATATTACAACTGAATAAAATATTAATCAAAAGCAATTTTATAAAAAGTTTTTTCATTTTCGCTCTTATTTGAATTTTCTCCTAAATACAATCCATTTTCTAAAACAATAATATCAAAAGGATCATAATTCCGTGTGTCAATAACATGAGTACTAATTAACCTACCAGTGATATCATGAACATTTAATGAAGCTTTTCTAGGTGTAACTTTGCTATTTTTCATAATTTTATCAACTGATTCATCATCAAATCCCCCTAAAGAAATTCTATAAATCTTCTCTCTAAATTGATCGAAAATTACTAAAGCATGCCTAGGAGTTTCTAATTGATGCCGAGTTCGATCTTCATACTCCCAATTTTGAGGATTTGGACTTTTGATATTTTCAACAAAATCTGATTTAGAAATAAACATTTTTCTTAAAACATCATTTTTTGCATCAAAAAAATAAACAGAGTCACTTGTAGGATAGCTAATTAGAAATTCATTTGGATTTCGAAAAGCAGTAATACTGGGTAAAAAATGATCTGGACCTCCTAGAAACTCATTTCCAAAACTTGTAGGATATCCTAATAAATATTCGATTTTCCCGTCACTTAAATCAACTTTAACAATTAAATTTTTATTTTTATATGCATTTTGATACGGATCAATATCAGGAACTGTAGGTATATAAATGGAACCATCTGCTAATCTAATGTCTCTACCTTTAAGAGTGAATGGTAAACTAGAGACTTCATCGGGCTTGTTACCTTCTGATTTTTTAAGACGATAACTGAGTTTTACTTTTCCTGACGAATCGACTAAAGATAAAAGGTAAGAATATCTATCTACTAGAAAAATGGAATCGAAGTTGTGAAGATAAAAATCTGTTACATTTCCAACTCCATTAGGTCCTTCTACATCAAAAATCAGTTCGATATTTTTTTCTTTTTCTTCAAGCGAATTCAGAAATAACCGATTTGGGTTCATTGGGAATGGATTTTGAATAACCATATATTTACTCCCATTATTTAGATTAAAAATTTGATGATAAAGCCAACTATTAGTAGCGTTATTGTTGAGAGAGATTGTTATAAATTCTTTGAAATCTAAATTTAAAAATTCAGAATTAGAAATTTTATGACCAGAGCAATTTAAACCGGTAAATATAAAACTTAAGAAAACCAAGGCATTTTTGAATGCCTTGGTTAACTGTTTTTGAAATGATGAGTTGCTCATCCTACTCCTTCTTCTAAGTCATCATTTCCAGGAGTAACAACAACAGTAGGAAGACATGTTCCACCTGAAAGAAAACAAGTGGTATAAATTAACTCACCGGAGGTATTCCTTACATCAAAAGCTAGTCTATATGCATAACTGTAATTTAATACACCTAGTGTTCCAAACAGCGCTACAAAAGCAATCATTTTTTTAAATCTGTTCATAAATTAAAATAATTAATCTTAATACACTTTAAAAAGGTAGTGTAGATAACCTTAAAAGTTTTCACAACTGGTTTAGAAATCTTTATATATTAAACATAAGATAAAAAAAATAATAATCCAACATATACTAAAGTTATTTTATAATTTTTCTTATTATTATTTTAACTTTTAATTTATTTTAAAGTCATTTATTTCATATTTAAAGCTTTTTATACCTAATTTAGCAAATTTAGTACTCATTATTCAAGAATTAGAAATTTCTATCGCTGTTAGTGCTAAATCAATTCAAACAAAATATGCCTTTTGCCGAAGGTGGGATGGATCCGAGTGCTTTTCCCAAATAAAAAAACTCTGTGCACCTCCGTGCATCCTCAGCGAAACTCTGTGCAACCCAAAAAACCTACTGTCCCTAAAAAGTAATGAATTCAACCAAACCCCATAAAACTACACACCCCCAAATCTGAATTCTACAATTTAAAATCTAAAATCCACCAGTGTTCATCGCGATCGTCTCGGGACAGGTTCTGTGGCAGAATCACTTCGAGGCTCCGCGTGCAATTAAATCTATGGCAAACCTATCTAAGCCTGATATACCCATTTTCATGAAGCTCTTCAGCAGTTTGGATTGGAAAACTTCTGCCATTGTTGATCATGTACACTTGATCAGAGACCTCCATGATATGCTGGTAAAGATGATCAGATATCAATATCCCTTTATTTTCCACATCCATTTCTTCCTAGAAGACCCGTCACACTACCTGATTCACATTTCAAATAGATGTTCTGCAACACACGATTCTGCCCAAAACTCAGCATGACACCGTCCACTTCTAAAGTATGCTTCATAAAAACTTTAGGATCAAAAAATAACCAAATAGAAACAAGAAAATATCAAACCCAATGGTCCAAGACCAAAGCTGTCTTCTATTGAAACCCAAATTTTGAAAGTAGTAAAACTGTTTCCTCATATCATCTTGGAGGAAAAAGATAATCCCCGCAGAAGTTAATATTTTCAACCAAAACAATGGGGCAAAAGCTGCATTTCCAGAAGTCCAAATGATCCCCCAACTCACAACGGTTAGCGTAAGACTAGCCGCAGAAAAAGCCCGATAAAAGGTCTTTAGAATTCTTACTTTTTTGAGTAGTGTCGATTGGTTTGATTTCAATTTACTGAGAGTTGCTGCTTCGTATATTTTAAATTTAAAGATTAAGTTTTTAAATCCAACAAAAACGAGGCTGCTTTACCTCCATTTGCTTAAAACAGTGCCATTCTAATTTTAATATTCGCCTCCAACTAGGCCTAGTTTGAAACTACGCCTTTATATCTTTTTACAGATCTAAATAAATTTCTCCCACGGATAAACACAAAAAACACGGCTATTTGAATTCCCTTTACATGTGAAAGAATTCCTCTGCGCACCTCCGTGCATCCTCAGCGAAACTCTGTGCAACCCAAAAATCTAAAACCCACTGCGTTCATCCGTGGAAAAATCACTTTGCAGCCTTTGCTCCTCAGCGGTCTTAGCGAGATTTCCCTCCTTTTCTATCTCACTGCTCCACCCACTCTCGGAATGCAGCCGTACTGGATTGACTCGTCACTAGCTTTTTGTCGGAACCTACAACCTGAATAGCCAAATTGTTTTTCCCATAGCGCTCCATTCTTTTTAGGATTTTTCTTGGGTTTGAGTGAATTGGTGATAGAAAGTGACTTTTCCTCAAAATCCAACTCAATCAATACAGGATCCTTCTCTGTGCCCAAATTATGCTCAATAGCATTCTCAATCAACACCTGCAAACTCAATGCGGGCAAAAGAGCTCCTTTCGAAATCACACCACCAACTTTCAAAATATAAGCATCCCCATATTTCTGCTGCATCAATCGGAAATAGCGCTGTGCAAAATCCAACTCTTCTTCTAAGCTTACGAGTTGCTTATCGGAAGACTGCAACACATAGCGGTAGATATCCGAGAAATCATGCAAAAATGCCGACGCTTGTTTCTGATCTTCTTCAATCAATTGATCTAGCACGTTCAGGTTGTTGAAGAGAAAATGCGGATCCAATTGTGCCTTGAGCTTAGACAATTGACTTTCAATCTGAGCCTTTTCAAGCTCGGAAATTTTCTTTTTGTCTTCTTGATTTTTGTGAAAATAATAGTGCGCCAAGAAGAATCCACCATAGACAAATACATCAACTACATATTTGATGTTTGAGCTTGCCAAGGAATTAAAATTGAAATTACGCGCTACAGTATTGAAAGCAAGTGAGATCAAAAAGGACAGAATATTATTACCAATCACATAAACAACAAGGGAAATAGTGAATACTGAAAGCGCATGGCTAAGTGTCAGCTTCTCTTCAAACCTTCGGATCACCAAGCCAATGATGACAAACAAAAGCATGGCATTGATCAACTGACCTATGGCTGCGTCTGGAGTAAATAAAAACCAACGGAAGGATTTACTAAAGTAGAACCTGATCTGTATGGATTCCAAATAGGCAAAGATGACTATGAAAGCCAAAAAGTATTTGCTTAAATAAAGTGATTGGAAAAACTTTTTCATTGCTAAGAACTAGGAGGGTGTAAAAATAGCCCTTTCTTTCAAAAGGGCTAATAAACTAATGGATCAATTTGTTTCTGCTGCAGGAGGGAAGGAGTAGAGCACTTCACCTTTTTCATTGAAGAAATCTAGTTTGGCTTGATTCGCTTGATCTACATAGAACATCGCCAGCGGCATGCCTTGATCATCGAATAGAAAAAGACCGTTATTTTGACTTCCTGATTTGCCTAACATCACTCTAGGAGCTCCACCAATCAATTCTTGTTCTTGATATTCTAGCATTTTGGCACGAGCTGCCGCTGGATCGGTTTTCCTCAATTCCTGCACCTCTGCCATGATTTCCATCGTTTTGAGTTGGGTTTCCTTTTCAGCTCGATCCATAAACACGAGACTACTGCTTACCCTTCTTTTATCTCCTTGCTTGGAATCTGTGGTCAATAACTGCATCACTTGATCTCCATCATACTGGTCAAATGTCATGGATAATCCAGCGCTGTGGCCGTTTTCGGTGAGTGCACCATCGTAAATAAGTCCACCGCATTCTATCCCTTCTTCATTGAAGAATAACATCCCTGATCGCTTTTTCCTTTCTGCATTGGTTGGTCGATCGTTGATTTTAGTGTCCCCATTTGGGAATTTATCCACATTAGTGATGACCATCTTGACCGTGCCATCGGGTTCCACGATGTTTATTCTCTGTACATCGATTTCTTCAAAATGATGGTTACCATTATTTTTAAAGGCAACTGAAGTAAGTAAAATTGCTCCACCCGCCATGGCTATTGCAAAAGTCCTAAGTAATACTAATTCCTTGTTCATATTGATTTGGTTTTTGTTTTGAATGATTGATGATTCAAAAGTAGCCTACAGGACACCAAACACCTCCCACAAAAAATTGAACCAAGGAAAAAATCTAATGAGTTGAGGAAAACTCAGAATGAATTCTATTTCCTAGATCTGCTAAATGCCCATCTAGAAAAAAAATAGCGCCGGTTTACAATACTTGAAATCTCAAGACCAGACTAAAGGGGTTTGCAATCCCCCACTCGATATCTGCCGGCTTTTCAAGATTTGCAATCTCGAAACCAGATAAAAGGGATTTGCAATCCCATTCACAGAAACATCAAATTATAAAACTACCCAGCCTAATTTAACCAATAACCAATCCACTAAACACTCATTTTTTCATCCCTCTAAATTTCTCATTCTCCTTTGCTTTCAGGAACTCAAATACCTTCTTGTTGTTACTTTCTTTAAATATTGATGAATATGAATAACCGCTTTTATACCAGCAGCCATTTATAATATTGTTTGAAGTTCATTTCAATCAGCTGTGGTCAATTGACTATGGACTGTTGGCGATTATTAGCATAATTATAAATGAAATCTTCACATACTTCTGTCATTGCAGATAATCATATTGATGAATATGCCATTTTGTTAATCCTTAAGGAAATTAAAATTCCTATTTATGCATATCCGCTTTCATGCCAGTAGCCATCCAAAATAATGTAATTATCAGATTTAGATCAGCTGTTGACCGTTGTCCGCCGACTGTTGACAATTCGTTATAATTCAGATTTTAAACTTAGTTACTGGTGTAATTGCGGATAATTATATTCCTATTTAAACTATCTTGCCACCCAATTCAAAACATCCTATGAATCAAACCCAAATTAAACAGCATCTTCAAACGATTTTATCAAATATGCCAGTGGACTGGCTCAAGCTCACCACGCATCGCCTAGATATCTATAATGAAAAGCTAGCCAAATCCCAATTTTTAGAGCATTTTGAAAGTTTGTTAAAGTCGAATTCTATCGACGCAGAGCAACTCAATCAATTACCCACAGCCTATGACTACATCCGCCTCGGTCATCCATTGTCCAGTATTTTGGAATGGGCCATTGCCGAATTGAATCAGTTGCCCTTTGACCATGTCATTAGCTTTTCTTCCAAAACAGCCCCTATTTTGGCTGTGCTCAGAAAAAACCTATTCCTCGGTAGAAAAACACAGTTACTCTACACAGAAGATATTTCTAATTTCTTCGGAGCTGAATTGATTCGTGAGATCTATGGGTATCAATTTGACATGAAACAGGTGAGTGCTGAAGAGGAAATTCCCGACTTTGAAGGGAGCAGAGTTTTGATTTCTCAATCCAGCGCTATCGGGGAAATTCAAGATGATTTCAACAGCGATTTTGTGATTACCACGCATGGATCCTTGGGAAGTATTATTCATGTCACTAAAAAAGAGCATGCCTCATATATTGGTGAAATACAGCATGTACGAAGAAGGGAAACGATAGCCATGACGCCAGCTAATTGCTTGATGGCTTTGGAAATTTTAGCAGGAAAAACAATCAAAATACCGCAAGATGATCGAGACGTCAACTACAAAGACGACGTATTCGTATCCATCGCCAACATCACAAGTACAGATGTCAAACCTCTAGTTGCCTCCAGTGGCTTATCGATTCAATATGCCATCATGATGGGATTGATCCACGATGCCATGGAGAAACACCCGGGAAAGGAACTCAAATTTATTGTTCCGCCCAACTGCTACGGGGGGACCAATGACCAAGCGAGGAGAGTAGCTGCTGCTTTGTCTCATGTAGAGATCGTAGACTTACCCGTGGATGCCGGCAACGACATGAACCAAAGCCTAGACAGGATATTGAACGAACTGGCCGAGAAAGACGCAGTACCCTTTATCATAGCAGAAATTCCAACCAACCCAAGAGTGGAAGTTCCTGATTTGGATCGCCTAAAAGAAGTCTTAAGCCAAACTCGTCAAACAAAAAACGGAGAAACAGCCATTGAACCTGTTTTTATTCTAGATCAGACTTTCTGCCCAAATGTGCATTTTTTGGGAGAAGAAAATACGCTTTCAGTTGTCCCAGCGATTGCTTACGCCAGTGGGTCTAAGTTTCCAAGTGGGGGAGAATGCACGGCAGGCTATTGCGTGGCCAATCAAAAAGCTGAGGAATTGATGGATAAAATCGGGCTTCACTTGGCACTATGTGACAATGAAGCAACGGGACAGCAGTACGAGATTTTGGCCAAACAGCTGCCTTCTATGAATCAAAGAATTCAAGATGCCTATGTCAATACCAGAGAATTTGTCAATTTCATTCAAGCGAATTTGCCAGAAGCCAAGATCAACTTTGTCTCAGAAGAACTGGCAGAAAGAGGCTTCACTCCTTCTGTATTTTCACTGGATCTTCCTACCAAAGGAAATACGCCGGAGGAAAAGGAGGCCCATAAAAGGGAATTGAATCTACAATTGATTGATTTGATGATCACAAAGATTCCAGATGAAAGCAAATTCTGTGTCAGCTACGGCCAATTGAAAGGTTGCTACTGGACCATTCCAGCCACATCCACCCAAGGGACTACCAAGGAAGGCGACAAAGATTACATTGTCAGAGCCTCAGTTTCCCCTAATATAGATTTAGAGCGACATAAAGAAGTTTTCATGGAGTTTGTTCAAAGGATGTAAGAAGCCCTTTGTGCCTTAGCGTCTTTGTGGCTAAAATGTAAAAAAGCCACGAAGGCTCTAAGTTGAGTCGAATGAAGCACCAAACAAGATTATTGAATAAAAGTGAAACTCCTTTTTAGGGAAAGGAGAGCTTTAAGCTTTTCGTACCATTTCTATGTGTTCAATCCCATCTTCATCATAGATCTCCCCATCTGACTTGAATCCCAAAGATTCATAAAATCCTAAAGCATAGGTTTGCGCACCTAAGCGAATATCACAGGAACCAAAAAGCTGATAACAAGCATCTAAAGTAAGTTCCATTACTTTTCGACCTAGTCCTTTTCCTCGAAAAGCAGGAGAAGAGACAACCCTGCCAATGGCAACCTCCTCGTAGGATAAACCTGCTGGAACAATCCTCGTATAGGCAACCAATCCATTTTCTTGGTATAAAAGCAGATGAAAGCATTTCTGATCCTTATCATCCAAATCCAAAAAAACGCAGTTTTGCTCTACCACAAAAACCTCACTTCTTAAACGAAGTAGATCATAAAGCTCGTTTATACTCAATTCGTGGAAAGATTTTAAGCTATGTTTCAGGTTCATAAGACTACTACTTGAATTTCTCATATTGGCTAATATAATTTATATTCCTAGAAATAAAGAAAGTTAAGCAGATGAGTGAAAGTTTTCTCTTTTGTAAAATTTAAATTCCAAAATCTAATTTTAAAGCGATTAAGGCAAAAAACAAAAAAAGCCCCCTAATGGAGGCTCTTTTTCTATTTATTGAGGCAATTAATTGTAATTTAATCAACTTTCTTAACAGTCGTGTTTGAAGTTCATTTCAATCAGCAGTGGGCTGTTGACTGTGGACTGTTGACAATATTATTTATTTTTTACATATTTCTCCAACCACTGATGTTGTTCATACAGGGTGTGAAGAATAGACTCTTCAGCAGAATATCCATGACTTTCGTGAGGTAAAAACACCAATCTTGTAGTAGCCCCATGTCCTTTCAAGGCATTATAATAACGCTCTGATTGGATTGGGAAAGTACCAGAGTTGTTGTCAGCCATTCCGTGAATCAATAGGATTGGAGTTTTTACTTTGTCAGCATGCATAAATGGCGCCATCGTATTGTACACATCTGGAGCTTCCCAATAGGTTCTCTGTTCGTATTGGAATCCAAATGGAGTCAACGTTCTATTATAAGCACCTGATCTTGCGATACCCGCAGCAAATAGATTGGTGTGAGAAAGTAAGTTTGCTGTCATAAATGCTCCATAAGAATGACCTCCTACAGCGATTTTAGATCTATCACCAACTCCAGACTCTACCACAAAGTCGATTGCTGCCTCAGCATTCGCAACCAACTGTTCCAAGAAGAAATCATTTGGTTCTAAGTCACCTTCACCTACAATTGGCATTTCTGTCTGATCCATAATAGCATAACCTTGAGTCACCCAATACAATGGAGAACCCCAGCTTAATCTAGTAAATCGGTACTGTGAACCTCTTACTTGAGCAGCTACCGCAGCAGACTTATACTCCCTTGGATATGCCCACATCAACACAGGTAGCCTACCATCTTTTGCAGGGTCATATCCCTCAGGCGTGTAGAGTACAGCTGAAAGATCCAATCCATCGTTTCTCTTATATTTTACCAATTGCTTCTTGATACCTTTTATAGATTCGTATGGATGTTCAAAATTAGTTATTTGAACAGGAGCAACTCTTCTTTTTGTGCTTAGCAACCAATAGTTAGGCTGTATTTCAACACCTTCTTTTGAAGTAATAAATTCCGTAGCATTATCATTCAAGACTTTTACTACTCTTTCATAATAAGGTGCTTCACTTCTCCAGATTATTTTTTCTGTTTTTGTCTTTACATTGAAAGTAGAAAGGTATGGCATACTTCCCTGTGGAGAACCACCTTCACTTGTCATAAATACATCGTCTCCTTTTCTAAGAATCACACCTCTTCCAAATTCATTAGTAGTAAACACTGGACTTCCTGGATCATTATAAATATCATCAGAAGATCTTTCGATGATCACAGTTCCTTTATCCATTGGCTTGGAAGGGTTGATTACTCTTACAATTTGCTTTCTAGTGGCTGACCATCTTTCGCTAAATAATGCGAAGCTATCATCAGACCAAGAGATTCCACCGTATCTATATGGAGTACTTGCAAATTTCACTTTCTCTCCTGTAAATGGTGCATCTAATGTGTAAACAATATCTCTTTCAGCAATCTCTACTCTACCATCTCCACCATCCTGAGCTTCTACCCAGTATAATGTCGCTGGCTTATCCGCTCTCCAATTGATAGATCTTGGCCCTGTTACAGTAGCATCAAATCCAGTCGGTCTTACTTCATCCAAAGGAATTTCAGCGAAAGTTTTAACATTTTTACCAGTCATGTCCCAAAGCTGAACATCATAAGGAAACCTTGATGCTGGTACCAAATAAGAGAATGGCTTTTTGATTTTATCTACCATCACATAGTTTCCATCTGGAGAAAGACTCACAGAAGAATACATGCCTGGCTGACCAAAAGGAGTTTTATTGCCTTCAAGATCCACCATCATTAGTTGAGAATCCATGAAGTAGGCAAATAAATTTTCATCATGTCTATTTTGTAATAAATCCTGATAAGTCCTGGAAGGAGCCGCATTCCCTGAAGTTTCCTGAATCGTAGGACCAAGTGGAGCTAATGGCGCAACTGGCATAGAACCTCTTTTTGGGTTGATGGCTTTCAATAAGATTTTGTTGTCTGGTGTCCAAGTCATAGTTCCACCCATCACATCATTGACAATCTCGTCAGTCAGCTTCTTAGCTTCAAAGGTGCTCAAATCAACCACCCAAAGGCTAATACCTGTGTTTGTCGTATTTGTAACAGCAGCATACTTCTCGTCTTTAGAGAGAGATAGGTTGCCTAATCTTGCATTTGCAGGAAGTCCAGTGATTTGATTTTCTACACCTGTTCTCGTGTTTTTTACTTTTACATTTTCTACAGCACCACTACGGCTAGGACCATTGGTAGCAGGATTGATTCTCATACCGGCAATTCTCAATTCCGGCTGAGCCAAATCTTCTATAGATGGATTTCCTGAGCGCTCTAGAAGCAACATAAAATCACCTGTACGGCTGAAGCTGACGGAAGGCGTAGAAGGAGCCTTTACCAAGTCAGCTATTTCTTTTGGTGGGGTCTGATAAGTTAGCGCACTTTGGGATACCGCAGGACTAATGGCGAACCATGTCAAGCAAACTATCAAGGATAGGCGCATCGTTTTGTGTAATGAGTATAGCATAGTTTAAGTTCTTTTTATTAGAGAAATTTAACCCTTTCTACTCAGTTTCTTACAAATTTTTGAATTTGAGGTACTCTCTGAATTTAAACGGTCAAATCCGATGCTTAAAAAATAAAAAAGGAGCCCAAAAGCTCCTTTTTATTACTTATTCCTAAAAACCTTTCTGTTAATTCTGTCAAGGTCTCAGATTACAGTTTTTAATTCCCAACTGCTCCTACAGAAATCATAGCACATCTAAAACCAATATGGTTAGTAGCAGAGTCTTGATGAAGGAACCTTCTTGTACCAGGAGATAACCAATAAGCCATATCTCTCCAAGAACCTCCTTTGTAAACTCTATAGTTATCGTCAATTAAAGTGGTATTGTAATCCTCAGATTCGTCATAGATTCCATCCTTTCTCAATGGATTCAAATCATCAAAATCTGTAAATGAAAGTGGTCTATAAACATCTTGTACCCATTCGTTCATATTTCCTGCCATTTGGTACAATCCAAAGTCATTCGGAGGATAATTATAAACGTTGGTAGGAATGATATCCCCATCATTTGCAATGCCACCAGCTATACCTGCATAATCACCTCTACCTCTTTTGAAGTTAGCAAGCATATCACCTTGCTTTCCTTTTCTTTTGATATTATAAGGATTTCTTACACCTCTTCCATCCCAAGGATAAATTCTACCATACTCTTGGTTTTCATCCATATACTGAGTACCAATCATTGCTTTGGCAGCATATTCCCACTCTGCTTCGTTTGGAAGTCTATATTCAGGTATGGCAACACCTCTTTCAATCAGTTGATTTTTAGTCAAGGTACTATCTATTCCTTCTCTTTCTCTCATCAGATTACTTACATATTCTGTTCTCCATTTAGCATAGGCTGTTGCTTGTACCCAAGACACACCAGCTACAGGATAAAAATTGAATCCTGGAAATCTAAAATAGTAAGTATCATATACGTCGTTGTAAGACATTGCTCCAGCCCATACTTTGTCAGATGGCTCTAACTTCAATACAGAATCAGCACTTACATTCTTCCGCATATTGAACAAAAACTCTTTGTAATCATTATTGGTCACTTCAGTTTCATCCATATAAAAAGATGCAATGGTGACTGTTCTTTCCACATTGTCACGAAAAGCCATGATGTCTTGTTCCTGAGAACCAATGACCGCACGCCCACCTTGGATATATTTCAAGTTTGGCCCTACAATCTGTTTTGCCATCTTCGTCACGACAAAGTTGGTACTATCGTTGGCATCAAAACTGAATTCTGCTCCTGTAGTAGCACTTACCTTACCTGGCTTCGCCGCAGTCCTTCTTCCGTACCCAGGTGTTTTATTACATGATGATAAGATGCCAGTCGCTACAAAAAGCATTGCAACAGCGACTAATCCTAATTTATTTTTTCCAAAAACCATATGACATTTAGTGTTTTTTGTGCACAAATAGAACGCTAATATATAATCAATAATATCCTAACACAATATTATTTTTTCTCTTTGCTCTCACTCTAATTACGAATCTGTCCGAAATCAGAGATATTATACAAAAAATATCTCCAAAGTGACAGTTTTAGACCTACCAAAAATTTTTAATTTTTTTGGATTTTCATATCATTTAACCATTTTTTAGCTCGACTGATGTCTTTTACTCCACTGATAGTGAGTATCAAACGGCTCTTATGCTCTTTCATTTTACAGTGCCTAGACTGTGTTCCTACATATTTCAAAATATTCCCAAAGACTTCCGACTTGAAGTAACTTTCTTTGGTAGATGGGACAAAATAACATTTCATCACATCATTTTTCAAAACTAATTTTTCAAATCCCAACTGCTCAGCAAGCCATCTTAGCCGGACAGTTTCAAATAAATCCTCAACAACCTCTGGTATTGGACCAAATCTGTCTTGAATAGTTTTGATATAGGATAATAACTCTTCTTCCTTCTTTATATTATCTAGCTTTGAATACAAATTCAATCGCTCTGAAATATTACTTACATAGGTTTCAGGAATCAAAAGCTCCATATCTGTCTCAATGACACAATCCTGAACTAAGATCTCTACTTTTTCTTTCAAATCATCTTCAAACAAGGCTGCGAATTCATTTTCCTTCAATTCCTGAACTGCCTCATCTAAGATCTTATGGTACATTTCAAATCCTAAATCAGTGATAAACCCACTTTGCTCAGCCCCCAGTAGATTTCCTGCACCTCGAATGTCTAAGTCTCGCATCGCTACTTTGAAACCATCACCCAAGTCAGAAAACTCCTCTAAAGTTTGCAAACGCTTTCTTGCTTCTGTGGTCAGCCCAGTCGTTGGCGTTGTCAAAAGATAACAGAAAGCTTTTTTGTTACTTCGACCCACTCTTCCTCTCATTTGATGTAAATCACTCAAACCAAACATGTGAGCTCGGTTGATAATAATGGTATTTGCATTTGGTATATCTAATCCAGATTCAATGATGTTGGTAGACACCAAAACATCAAATTCGCCTTCGATAAACTTCACCATGATTTTTTCCAATGCCTTTCCATCCATCTGTCCATGTGCCCCTGCAACTCTCGCATCTGGAACCAGCTTCATGATAATATTTGCAATAGTATCAATTTCTCCAACACGGTTGTGAACAAAGAAAACCTGACCTCCACGTCGTAACTCATAAGCAACAGCATCACGGATAACCTCTTCTTGAAAGGTATGAATTTCGGTAGTGACAGGCTGCCTATTAGGTGGTGGTGTAGCTATTACAGACAGGTCTCTTGCTCCCATAAGTGAAAAGTGCAGCGTTCTTGGAATAGGCGTGGCTGTCAAGGTCAATACATCTACATTCAGCTTCATTTCTTTGAGCTGATCTTTGACTTTTACTCCAAATTTTTGTTCTTCATCAATGACCAAAAGCCCCAAATTCTTGAACTTGATATCTTTATTGACAATTCTATGTGTTCCCACCAAAATGTCAATTTCTCCAGAGGTGACCTGTTTGGTGATTTCTTTGATTTCCTTCGCTGTTCTAAACCTGTTGATATAGTCCACTTTTACTGGAAAATCTGCCAACCTCTCCTGAAATGTATGAAAATGCTGCATAGCCAAAATGGTCGTTGGGACTAAAATAGCCACTTGCTTTCTATCATTTACCGCCTTAAATGCAGCACGAATTGCAACTTCAGTCTTTCCAAAACCCACATCACCACACACTAACCTGTCCATCGGATAAGGCTTCTCCATATCTACTTTGACATCTGCCGTAGCAGAAGCTTGGTCCGGAGTATCCTCAAAGACAAAGGAACTTTCCAATTCCACCTGCAATACCGAATCAGGCGAAAACTGGAATCCAGGCGCATTTCTTCGCTTAGCATACAAAGCAATCAGGTCTTTGGCGATGTCTTTGACCTTCCCTTTGACCTTCCGCTTTTTATTATCCCACTCTGGTGAACCAAGTTTGGACATCGTGGGTGCAGTGCCTTCTTGACCAGAATATTTCGATATTTTATGGAGTGAATGAATATTCACATAAAGCAAATCATCATCTCTAAAAACCAATCGAACTGCCTCTTGAAGCTTTCCATTCACATTAACTTTTTCTAATCCTGCAAACCTTCCAACGCCGTAGTCAATATGCACTATATAATCTCCCGGATGAAGAGATTTGATTTCCTTAAGTGTTAGTGCTTTTGATTTACTGGATCTAGCTTTGGTTTTGTATCTGTGAAATCGCTCAAAAATCTGATGATCGGTGTAGCAAGCCACACGCAAGGTTTTGTCAACAAACCCTTCTCTAAGACCAATAAGTAATGACTGGGTCTTAAGCGTTGGATCCAATTCATGTAAGATATTTTCTAGTCTATTGATTTGTTTGTCATTCTCAGAACAGATGATATTGAGCCAGCTATTTTTTTCATTGCTTACCAGGTTTTCAACCAAGAGATCAAAGTTCTTATTGAAAGAAGGCTGCGGCTGAGTATCAAATTGAATGACTTGACTATCTTGACCATAAAACTTATGACCAAACTCTACTTTGACAAAAGAATTGCTCAAAGTCTCAAAAGTACTTGAATTGTCAAACAAGTCGCTTGGCTTGGGAAGCAGTTTATCATTATTGGTGTTGTCCACAATTTGGTCAAAATGCTTGGTCGCTTTTTCAAAATTTTGATCCAATACATCAAAAGTAAATTGTTGATCTTTCAACCAAAGTACAGTGTCATTAGGCAAAAACTCCAAAAATGATTGTCTCACTTCTTGAAGCAATCGGGTTTGCACATTAGGGATGATACTGATAGAATCAATTTGATCTACAGATAGCTGGGTCTCTGGGTCAAATGTTCTGATACTTTCTATTTCTCTACCAAAAAGCTCAATCCTATAAGGAAGATCATTGGCATAAGAATACACATCTAAAATCCCTCCTCGAATAGAAAACTGTCCCGGCTCGTAGACAAAATCAGATTTTTCAAAATCATAGGTGGAAAGAATCTCAGCGATAAACTCCATATCGACTTTTTCTCCAACGGAGGCTATAAAAGTATTTTCCTTCAAAGATCTCTTATTGATCACTTTTTCATAAAGCGCCTCAGCGTAGGTAATCACCACTTCATTTTTATTCTCTTTGGCTAGAATCTTATTCAAAATTTCTGCCCGCATCAGAATATTGGCATTTTCTACTTCATCAAACTGATAAGGTCTTTTATAACTTGAAGGAAAAAGTAAAGTATCTTTCTTTCCTAACAATTCTTGAAGATCAGAATTTAAATACGCAGCTTCTTCCTTATCATGGGCCACAATCAAATGAAACCCACCAATACTGTTGAAAACCGACGTAAACAAGACCATATCCAAACTTCCTGAAACTCCCTTTAGCTGGAAATTTCTGTTTTTTCGGTACTTTAGTTGCTCGGAAAAAGTCAGTACAAAAGGATCTTTTTCGTAGAGGGATAAGAATGATTTTTTGTCCAAAATAATATTTGATTACTAATATGAAATATTTTGCAAGTTAAGGAATTGATTTGTTAAGGCTTCAAGAGACATTTATGAATTTGAAGGCATTTCCTTGAACCTATGTCTCATTAAAATGTTTAGAAGGCAGTTGATCAAATAGAAAGAATGAAAACAGAGAAAGAAACTTGGTTTCAAAAAATAGAAAACATGCATCCCTATCAGACTTTAATGTATTTGGGCATGTTTGGAAGCGGGTTGATATTTTTGTTTATGACCTTAGCCTTCTTAGCTTCTGGCTATGGTAATCTTGATGGATTAGGATTTAAAATGCCAAGATCTTTTATTCTAAGCACGATTGTGATCATTTTCTCTGGCTATACCTGCTCCAAGATGATCTTACATTACAAAGAAGAAGCTACAGCAAAATTAAAAAACAGTCTTTTTACTACCTTTCTTTTAGGCCTTATCTTTACTGCTCTTCAGATAATTGGTTGGAAGGAATTGACAAATATGGGTATTGATTTTCGAGGCATTCCCAGCGGAAGTTTTCTCTACATTTTGAGTGGGATCCATATTTTTCACTTATTCGGCGCGATGATTTTCGCTTTGATTATGATAGTACAGTATAATAAAAAAGAAAAAGATGCTATTCAAAAACTGATAATGCTCACCAATCCTTTTGAAAAAATGAGAATTGAGTTATTCTCAAAATATTGGTTTTTCATGGATTTTATCTGGTTGATACTTTTTTTAATTTTTGTGATTTCTTTTTGAAGCAAAAAATCACCAATAGATTTTGCCATGCTTCTGTAAAATACTTTTTATTAAATTCTCAGGGTAGCAAAAGACTGAATAATCAAATTCCTTATGGTTTTTAACCGTATTCTTCTCATATTGAAACTTAGTTCATCCAATTTCGAACACTTTTAAAAATCATCAAATTAAATATTTCTAACTATGTCAGAAAAAAATTATGAAATCAATATCAATCCAGACTGGATCAAAAAGTATCTGGGAAAGATTGTCATTGGCATATTTCTCTTATTAGCTATCTTCTCGAGTTTGAGAACTGTTGGTCCTGAGGAAGAAGGTGTCGTCGTACAGCTTGGAGAATATAATAGAACAGTACAACCTGGTTTGAATTTTATGCTTCCTTTTGGAATCGAAAAGATGTATAAAATCCCTGTTCAAAGACAGCTAAAACAAGAATTTGGTTTTCGTACGACTAACGCTGGTAGAAGTTCGGATTATGTAAAATCAGGCTATGGAGATGAAAGTATGATGCTCACTGGAGACCTTAACCTAACGGATGTTGAATGGGTCGTACAGTACAGAATTACCGATTCATTCAAATATCTCTTTAAAGTCAGAAATGCCGATAAGACATTGAGAGACATGTCCGAATCAGCTATGCGAAAAATCGTAGGTGACCGAACAGTCAATGAAGTATTGACCGTTGGAAGACAAGAAGTAGCTTCTAGCGTGGAAGTTTTGCTACAGTCAATGTGTGATGATTATGAAAATGGTATCCGCATAGATCAAGTAGTGTTGCAAGATGTAAATCCTCCAGAGCCAGTCAAGCCTTCTTTTAATGCAGTAAATCAGGCCCAGCAAGAAAGAGAAACGCTTATCAATCAGGCAGAAGCGGAGTACAACAGGGTAATTCCTAGGGCTAGAGGTGAAGCAGAAGAGACCATTGAACTAGCAGAGGCCTATGCTCTCAATCGAGTCAACCGCTCCATCGGTGAAGCTGAGAGATTCAAAGCTTTGTATGAAGCCTACATGAAAGCTCCTGAGGTTACCAAACAAAGGATTTACCTCGAAACTATGGAGAAAATCCTTCCAAAAATTGGAAATAAGATCATTGTGGATGAAAAAGGAAACAATGTATTACCTCTTTTGAATATTGATAAAGTAAAAACACCACAGCAATGAAAAAAAATAGAATAGGATATATCGTACTTGCTGCCATTGGAGCTCTTTTGCTCTTCAATAGTTATTTTATTTTGGATGAAACTCAACAGGCCATTGTCACACAATTTGGTAAACCTGTTGGAGAACCAAGAACATCTCCTGGAATCAATTTCAAGACACCATTTTTACATAAAGTACAATTCTTCGATAAGCGCTATTTGGAATGGGATGGAGATAAAAACCAAGTGCCTACCAAAGACAAAAAATTCGTCTTTGTAGATACTTATGCGCGATGGGAAATTACTAATCCATTACAATTTTTCATAAGATTGAGAGACGAGCGCTCAGCACAATCCAGATTAGATGATATCCTTGATGGAGAAACCAGAAATGCTATTGCAAGTCATGACCTTCTAGATATTGTAAGATCTACAAATAGAGCTCCCGAAATCACGGAAGACTTTATGGAACAAATTGAGATTTTAGAAGATATCTCAGTGGGTCGGGACAAGATTGAAGCCATTGTACTAGAGAAAGCCAACGAAAGGACGACTGATCTAGGTGTAAGAATTTTGGATTTCAGGTTCAAAAGAATGAATTATGTGGATGAAGTTCGGGATAGAGTGTATGATCGAATGATTTCTGAAAGAAACCGAATCGCCGACCAATTCCGCTCCGAAGGTCAAGGAAGAGCCAGATCGATACAGGGAAACAAAGAAAGAGATTTGGCTCAGATCCAATCAGAAGCTTACAAAGAAGCAGAAGAAATCAAAGGTAAAGCTGACGCTGAGGCTACAAAAATCTACGCTGATGCTTACAACAAAAACAGACAGTCTATAGAATTGTATAAGTTTTTGAGAACTATGGAAAGTTTTGAAAAATCCATGGATGAAAATACAAGTATTGTCTTATCGACAGATTCCGAATTCTTCAAATATCTTAGAAAATTGAATTAAAAGTTTTGTAAAAAAAGAGGAAGTCATTGCTAACTTCCTCTTTTTTTTAACTCTTACTTGTAAGAAATCTCACTCCTAGAGTGATACTTGTTCAAACATTTTTCTACAAAACACGCTTATCAATCCAAATGAAAATAATCATAGAAACATCAGTTGAGCAAGATTACCTTCAAGTAAAAAGTGGTTTCGATCAAACCCTTTTTTCAAAATTAAGTCCTCCATTTCCTCCTGTCAAGTTATTGCGATTTGATGGATCTGCAAAAGGTGATGTGGTTACTTTAGAATTAAACTTCCTTTTTTTTAAACAAAAGTGGACTAGTGAAATCACTGATGATCAGACAAATGATAAGGAGTTTTACTTTATCGATGAAGGAGTAGAGCTTCCGTTTTTCCTCAAGTCATGGCAACACAAACATCGAATTATTAAAAATGGAACGGGATCCATCATTAGAGATGAAATTACCTACCAAGGGCCATTGGGGATCATGACTTTACTATTATACCCTGCAATATATTTACAATTTCTCTATAGAAAACCTATCTATAAGAAGATCTTCAAAAAGTAAATCAACCAAATTGTAGGTTTTCACAATTTTGAATTTGACAATCTCCATAAAGAACCAAAGAATGACTGCTGATTGCTGATCGAAATTCTCTTCCCATAGCCTCTTTGATCAGATTAAGCCTTTCGTCTGAGAATTCACGAATTTTTCGGCATTGATTACAGACATGATGATCATGGTGCTTATAAGTCAAAGCTTGTTCGTAGAGTGCAACTTTATCTTTAAATTGATGCTTGACAGCTAAGCCACATTCCACCAAAAGGTCTAATGTATTATAGATTGTAGCCCTGCTGATTGTATATCCCTTATTTCTCATTAATAGAAATAGTCCCTCCACATCAATATGCTCATCTTGAGGAAGCGCGTAGAGTTCATCTATCACAGAAAATCTCTCTGGAGTTTTTCTGCTTCCTTGTCTTGAGAGGAAATTTTCAAAAATTTTTTTTGCTTTATCTACTACCGACTTTTCTGCCATATCAAATGCTTCTAAAAATCTAAGATGCAGGATTTTTTAGATATTTTCAACTTAATAGCAAGTCAAATCCCGAAATTCAAGAATCAAACAGTCTTTCAGGGTCTGATTATCAGTAAATTTCTCAGATATTTAAAGCTGATCGAAAACATATTTTGATTTTATTTATTCTTATATTAATGAATGAAAAAAATCAGCCCTTAAGGATTTTATGCCCAAAGTACTGTTCTTAACAATCGCCCAAATCTGCCTTATTTTCAGCAAGGCATGCTTTGCACAAGTTCCTGGGTTTTTTATGAAAAAAGAATCCAGAAAAGCAGAAATTCCATTTATCAATTCCAATAATCTGATCATCGTCCCTGTTTCAATCAACGGTAATGAACCTGTCAATTTTATTGTTGATACTGGCGTAAGAACAAACATATTCTTTAGCAAAACTCTAGCGAATCAGCTTGGTTTACAATATACCAGAAGTCTAAACCTAGTAGGCGCAGATGGCAAGACAGTCTTGACGGCATCAGTATCCCCAAATAATCATTTTGACCTTGGTAATGTTGAGGGAAAAATTCAGACTATTTTAGTACTTGATGAAGATTTCTTTGAATTAGAAAGTGTCATTGGCATACCAATATATGGGGTACTAGGTTACGAATTTTTCAAGTTTAATCCAGTCAGGATCGATTATGATAGAGGAAAGATGTTTTTCTATAAAACAGATGCCTTGAAGTGGAGACCAATCGGTTTTAGGAAATTGAAAATGCCCATTGAATACAACAAACCCTATATCAACGCAAAAGTAAAGCAAGTCGCTGGTGAAGATTTGTATACAAAACTTTTGATAGACACAGGGGCAAATCATGGTCTGCTACTCAATAAGGAATCCACCGAGGAAATTGTCATCCCTCCAGTCAACCTCGAAACAGACTTAGGAAGATCACTTGGAGGAGATTTATTTGGAGTAGTCGGAAGATCGAAATTTTTATCTCTCAATGGCTTACGATTCAACAACATAATCACCTCATATCCTTTTGAAACTGAATACAGCTACATCATCAAAGAAACAGGTCGGCAGGGGAGTATTGGCTCTGAACTTCTTGGAAGGCTTGAGCTGATTATTGATTACCCAAGAGAACGTTTTCTATTCAAAAGGTCAGTGACATTTACTAATCCTTTTGAATTTGACATGAGTGGAATTACGCCTAAAATTCTTCCTTCTGATATCAGAAGAGTATATGTAGCGAGATTAAAAGAACAATCTCCCGCATTTAATGCTGGTGTTAGAGTACTTGATGAAATAATCGAAATCAATAAAATACCAATCGGTTTTTGGGAGCTTTCAGATATTATCAAAGTTTTTAGATCCGAGGTAGGCCGGGTAATTTCAATCAAAGTATTACGACCATCAACTGAAAATGAAGAAATTTTTAATGAATTTGAGTTTAAATTTATGTTGAGAAGACAGATTTAATAAGTGGATAAGGAAGTAGAAAATTTCAAGCAAAAACAAACGTTTAATTCACCCAACATTAAAAAGTTCTAAGGTTACATATTCTTATTTCTCTTATGAAATTAGTATCTTTGATAGGTTAAATTTTTAAAAAATTAGTGAATTACAGTAAACAAAGTAAAATTTTAATCTAATAAAAAGATGTCTGAACAACCAAGATCAAGATTTCAGAATATTCTTCTTACACTGAAAAAATACCAAGACAGTACATTTGAACTTCTTTATATTTCTTCCGAAATCCGAGAAATAATCAATGGAGATACAAAGTTCTATAAAGAACATTTTTTTGAAAAAATCTTTCCGACACTCAAAAGGCCCATTTTTGACTACCTATTCAAAGCATTGGGAAATGGAGATAAATTTATTTGTCCAATTATCCTCAAAGAAAACCATTTTCTTTGGGTAGAAATTGAAGGCTATGTGATAAGCCAAGAAGACGGTTCTTACCTTATCAATGCACTTATTTCTCCTTTACAGACGGCAAGTAGCATCAAATATGCCTGGATCGTAGAAGGCACCAATCATTACCCAATTTTACAAGAAAGCAGTGAGTCTAGAACTTTTGAAAATTGGCAGCAATTGATCAAGTCAAAATTTTCATTTGTAGATAAAAAAGCGCTTCAGAATTTCGGAAAAAAATCTGATAATTCATTTATCACTATTTTTCCAAACCGCTTGTACCTAACAAAAAAAACGCTTCAAGGAGATATTTCTTTGATTCAACTAGAATATCATACATCACAGTCAGCAGTAGAAAAACAGCTCGTCGAAAATATCTCCAATAATCAAAATGGGAATTTGGTTTATTACGAACTAGATCGCAAAAAAAACGAACTTTCTATTTCTGGAGCGATAAAAAATGTCTTAGGTTATGACCCTTCCTATTTTGTAGATTTCTCTATCAAAGATTGGGAAGAGTTGATCCACCTCGATGACAGGGTTGTTTTCCAAAAAGGGTTTGAACATAGCAACACCATTATTTATAAATTTCTTCATGCTGATGGCAATTATATTTTCTTACAAGATGAAATTCGAAATTTCAATGGAGATGATTTGAACTCTGACATCATCTTGGGAGTGATTGGAGATATTTCTGAATTGAAAGAAATAGAAAAAGAACTAATTGACAACAAGACGATCTTGGACGAGCTAACGGGCGTTGTACCAGGAATAGTCTATATGTTGAAATCATTCCCGGATGGCACACATCAATATATTTTTGTAAGTGAAGGCAGTAAAGAATTGGCTGAAATAGAACCAAGGGATATCATACAGGACGAAAAAACATTTGAGAATTTAATTTTAAGCGAAGACCTCGAGTCCGTTTTAGCTGCAGACAGAAATGCCTACACCAAAAACCAAAAGTTCTCGTGTGAATTTAGGATCAAAACTACCTCCGGCAAGGAGAAATGGGTTTATGGCGCTTCAAACAGATTAAAAAAGTATCAAAAAGAATCTATTTGGGCTGGTATATTCATAGATATTACAGAAAGCAAAATCAAAGAAAAAGAATCTCGATTAAACCTCTTGAAATATAAATCCCTTTTTGATGAAAACCCACTAGCAATTTTTCATTTTGATCAGACTGGTAAAATCATTGCAGCAAATAAACAATTTATTTTAAGCCTCGGAGTTCAGGAGGAAAATCAAATCATAGGGAAAAACCTTTTTGATCTAGTCGATAATCACCCAATATCAAATACTTATCAATCTACAATCAACGAGGGATCAGGATACTATGAAGGTCCTTATATTAGTTATTTTTCCAAGCAATTATTCCACATAAGAGTCCGCGCAAAAGCAATTGGTGACAACAGTTTTGAAGCCATAATAGAAGATATCAACGAGCAAGAATATGTTCATAATGTCCTGGCTGAACTTACTGAGCGGACTTCCAAGTTTAGCGGACAGGAATTTTTTGATGCACTTACATTATTTCTATCTGAGAAAATGGGAATGGAATATTGCTTTATCTCTGAAGTGGAAGAGAACAATGAAAAAGCATCCGCTATTTCAATTTTTAAAAACGGGAAAAAACTCAAAAACTTCCGCTATGATATTGCCAATTCTCCTTGTGAAAAATGTCTAAGAAGTAATAGCCCACTAATAATTTTGCAAGATGTCCAAAAACAATTCCCACTAGATGAAGATTTGGTCAAAATGGACATTTCTGCTTACATGGGAGTAAGCATTTTGGATATCAATGATAATAAACTCGGGATGTTGGTATTGATGAATACCAAGCAAATTCAAGTCAGCACAGCTTATTCTGCTGTACTGAATGTGCTTGCTGATAGAATTGGTGCTGAATTGAGTAGATTATCTTACGAAAAACGACTTTTATCATCAGAACAACTATTTAGAAGTATAGCGGAGAATTTTCCGAAAGGAACAATAGAAGTTTTGGATAGAAACCTGATGTATGTGTATACAGACGGCAAAGAATATAGACAACAAGATATTGATCCAAGTTATTTAATTGGCACTTCGTTGATTGCCAAGTACACTCCAAAAATCGCTAATGAAGTCAACCTTCAGCTGAAGAAAGTATTGAAAGGAGAACAAGTGATGTTTGAGCTTGTGATCGGTGACCAATATTATCTGAAAAGTGGGGTTCCGCTGGTGAATAATCAAGGAGAAATTGATAGAATTCTCTTGGTTACCCAAAATATTACAGAAAGTAAAAATGCAGAGGAGGAAAGAAACCTATTAATCAAAGACCTCAAATCTCAGAATGAAGAACTTCAGCGTTTTGCCTATATCATTTCTCATAACCTAAGAGCCCCAATAGTCAATATTACTTCTCTTTTGGAATTATACAACAGCCTTGATCCTGCTGATAATGAAAATATTGAGATTATCGATAATTTAAGAATTTCAACTAGGATCTTAAACCACACCTTACAAGACCTTATTGATGTAGTCGCTATAAAAAAGAACAAGCTTCCGAAAATTGAAAAAGTTGATTTTGAGACAATTTCTGGAAACATAGAAAAGAGCCTCTCAAAACAACTAAAAGAAGCTAAAACAAAAATCTCTAAAGACTTTACAAAAAAATCTTACATCAATTATGTGTATTCACATTTGGAAAATTTCTTAATCAATCTGACTACAAATGCCATCAAGTATAAGCACCCTAAAAGAAACCTAAATATAAGTATCAAAACTTACGAAGAAGGGCATTTCACTGTAATCGAGTTTAAAGATAATGGCATAGGAATAGACCTAGAAAGGTATGGTGATCGATTATTTGGTCTTTATCAGAGATTTCATTCCCACGTGGAGGGAAAAGGCTTAGGTCTATATTTGGTCAGGGAACAAATTCGAGCACACGATGGCAACTTACATGTAGAAAGTGAAGTGGGGAAAGGCACAACCTTTTATATTTATCTTAAAAACCTCATCGGAAATACTTAAGATTTTGTCTTAAAAAGAAGAGAAGACTCAAGATATTTGAAAAAAACCCCATTTATAATAAACCTCTCTCGTAAATTTACGTCAAATACCTGCATTGTTTTTAAAAACACCAATTCTATGAAAAAAGCATTAATTCCTATTATCATCATTGCGCTGATCGGGCTATTCGTTTATACCAAAGCTGTTGGCGTATACAACACATTCGTACAAACCGAAGAAACTATCAACGGTGAATGGGCAGAAGTAGAAACTCAATATCAAAGAAGAGCTGACCTCATCCCAAACCTTGTCAATACAGTAAAAGGTTATGCTGATTTTGAGCAGCAAACTTTGACAGGAGTAATCGAAGCCCGTGCAAAAGCTACTTCCATCACCCTCCAAGCAGATGACTTGACTCCAGAGAATATTGCAAGGTTCCAAGAAGCTCAAGATCAATTAAGCGGATCACTCAGCAGGCTTCTAGTTGCTGTAGAAAGATATCCTGACCTAAAAGCAAATCAAAACTTCCTTGAACTTCAGGCACAACTTGAAGGCACAGAAAATAGAATTGCTGTAGCAAGAAGAAACTTCAACCAATCAGTTCAAAGCTACAACTCCAATCTTCGAACATTCCCAAATAATATTTTTGCTGGTTGGTATGGCTTTGAGCGAAAAGGCTATTTCGAAGCTTCGGCAGGAGCTGAAAATGCCCCAACTGTAGAATTCTAAAAAAATAAACATGGCCGAAAAATTATTCAGTAATTCTGATCGGGGTATTCTATTGGAGGCAATTAAAGCCGCAGAAAAAGAAACCTCGGGAGAAATCCAAGTTCACATCGAAAACCACTGCAAAGGTGATGTGCTAGACCGTGCTGCTGAAGTATTTGAAAAGCTCAAGATGCATAAGACAAAGCACCGCAATGCGGTGCTTTTCTATCTTGCTGTCGAAGAGCATAAGTTTGCCATACTTGGAGATGCTGGCATCAATAAAGTAGTCCCTGAAAACTTCTGGGAAAATATTAAAGAAGAAATGCTGCTCCATTTCAAAACTAGGGCTTTTACAGAAGGACTAAGAAAAGGCATAGAAATGTCTGGACAACAACTTCAGCAACATTTTCCATATGAACAAAAAGGAGACATCAATGAACTCCCCGACGAAATATCCTTTGGATAAGACATCATGACCAATAAACATCTCTTTACTACTCTTCTATTATTTACTCTTTCATTTGTAAGCTTGGCACAGGGTGATTTTCCAGAAAAACCAAACCCTCCTCGCTTAGTAAATGATTTTTCGAATACCCTTTCCGATACAGAAGTTCGGCAACTGGAAGGTAAACTTGTCGCGTACAATGACAGTACTTCCTCTCAAGTAAGCATCGTCTTGATCAATTCTGTTGGTCCGTATGATATCAGTGATTATACTTTTCAATTGGGAGAAAATTGGGGAATAGGAAGAAAAGACCTTGATAATGGTATTTTAATCTTAGCCGCTATGAAAGATCGAAAAGTCTTTATTGCGACGGGATATGGTATGGAAGGAGCAATTCCAGATGCTTTGGCGAAAAGGATAGTGGATCAACTAATCGTGCCTAATTTCCGGATGGAAGATTACTATACAGGTTTGGATAAAGCCACAGATATGATATTTAAGCTTGCATCTGGAGAATACGAGGCAGAAAAAGTAACTTCCTCAGGAAATTCCGGTGGAGCTTTACTGATGTTTTTGTTTTTTATTTTCGTTTTTGTGATACTACCTCTCATCAGAAACCGCAAGGACAATGACAACCACATGGGTGGTAAAGGTGGCGGAGTAGATCTTTTCACAACCATAATGCTTGCAAATATGCTAGGCGGTGGAAGCAGAGGTAAATTTGGAGACTTTTCTTCAGGAAGAGGAGGTTTTGGTGGCGGTGGCGGTTCATTCGGCGGATTTGGTGGGGGTAGCTTTGGCGGTGGCGGTGCTGGAGGAAGTTGGTAATAGATTTATTCCTTTTATTTTGATCTAACCACAATGATGTTTGAAAAAAAATCTTTAAATAGATACAAGACATCTATAAACAGGTTATTCAGCCAGAAATGATAAATTTTGAGAATATAAAGACCTTTTCTTCTGAGATTCCAGATACTTATGGTTTTTTATGGACACCTGAAGAAGTCGAAAAGCTACCACAAGAACATAAAGACCAGATTTATTTTCTAAATGAAGATGCAGGTCAATTCCTTAAAAATTATATCAGCAGCTCAAAAATGGCCACCGGACCTAGTTGGAAACCATTTAATGATAAATATTTCAACACCATTGAGGAATTTCAGGTAAATGAAAATAGTGATGATGAAATTAAAAAATGGCTTTATAATAAGCCAATTCGTTTTGACAAGTTTGTTTATCTTCAAAATGAAAGCAATGGCCATTTTGCAACGCTGACATGGAAAATGATCATTAAATATTGGAAAGATTTTTTCTTTGCAGACGACTTACTGATTTTTGATGAGACACTTAATTGGGGTCTTTATTACTTCCACGAAAACAACTTATTTTTTGCAACTGATAAAATCTATGACAAGGAGTTCGAATATCAAAGAATTAAAGATCTCAAAGAGTTGAAAGACAAGTTTTTCAATAAAGACAACCTTAATTTTACAAAAGAAGAAAAAAGGGAAGCAGTCAGAAACTTCAAAGAGAAATATAATACGGACAGTATCGAATAAAGAAAATCTCTCATTAAATTGAAGTCTATTTAGATTAAAAACTATTTGAAGCTGAGTAAGTTAATTATTTAGAACTTAAAATTGATTAACGAACAACAGCAATGAAATCCATATTTTTGACACTTTTAATGATGAACAGTTTAGTAATATTTGATTTTGCTTCTTCTAAAGATTGGACTGTCTGGGAAATAGAGAATGACGTAGTCATGGGTGGAAAATCTAAAAGTAAAATCTCACGAAGTCAATCCGGTCATGCTATTTTTACTGGAGATGTTTCCTTGGACAATAATGGTGGATTTGCGTCAATGCAATATCATTTTAATCCCAAGGACATTAGTGGTTTTGAAAAGGTCATCATCAGATTAAAAGGAGATGGAAAAGAATATCAATTCAGAATAAAAGCCAATTTGAAAGAAAGAGCCTCCTATGTAAAAACTTTTCAAACAACTGGAGAATGGCAAACCATAGAAATTCCTCTTAACAAAATGGAACCCACTTTCCGAGGAAATATGCTGAATCAGCCGAATTTTAATGCCAATCAAATTCAAGAAGTTAGATTTATGATTGGTAATGGAAAAGCAGAAAGCTTTAAATTAGAAATTGAAAAGATTGAGTTACAATAGTCATTTCAGATACGACTAAGATTAAAATTACCTATCTTAAAGCAGTACTTAATCAATTATTTTATGAATTTTCTAAAAAAATCTCGCTCATTATCAGCCCTTTTCTCACTTGCACTTACTTTTTCTCTTGCTTCTTCCTGTATAGAAAATGAATCTACAAATGATTCAGAAAATGAAAGTAGGTTCAATAATTCAGAAATTATATTTCTATTGATAGATGAAAGCAGCATTGATAATGGAAATGAACCAAATAATTTTTCAGAAATCGAGGTCAATGATAATATTGCAGAAATAGGACAGAGACAAATTCTAAAATATTTTCTTGAAAATACTGGGAGGACAATTGATCTTTTCACTGGACAAGTTGGTGATGAAGGTTGGTTTGCTCCAAAAAGTATCCCCAGTAGTTGGATCAATGCTGGGCCAACTAAAAATGGCTTACAAAATTATTTAACGCCTGGACCTGGTCTTGGAGCTTCAGGCGATGATCCTGAAGTTTTGCTGGATGAAATCCCAAATGTAACACCACTTAGAGCCACAGGATTGAAGATGTTGGAAGGTGAAACAGTGTACGCTCTAGTTTATGACAGCGATATTTCTATAAATTATAGTCCTTTAGTAGGAAATCTTCAAGGTTCAAATTTAGGAATAGTAGCATTTGATGTGCTGAATGTAACAAGACGGATGGATGGATCCACTTCAGATTTACCAAGAGTAACTGTTAGAATCCGAAATGCTACAGAAGTGAAAAACTTGAATTTGGGGTTATTTTCTAATGCTCCCATACCACAATCTTCTTCGGAGCCTTTTGATATTAACCCACCCGCTACTGTACCTTCTGTCAATATAAACCCTGCAGAATGAAATCATCGCTATAAGTTAAAGCACCAAAAAGTTTCTTTTTAAAAAATCTCCTTAAAGCTTATTGGAATAATGTCTCTTTAGAAAATACCATCTGAAATATAGGACGAAAAAAGATTATGATTAATTACAAACATTTACATTTGAGTCAAATAAAATGTCTCTATGGTAGTTCAGGTTCTGTTAGTAATCTTTGGTTAAGCAGGCTTGATTCTGGGAGGACAGCTTGTAGTGCTCAACAGTGTAAATATTGCAAACAGCTAAGGCGTAAGTGAAAAAATCATTGGACTCACAATTGTAGCAGCGGGAACATCTTTACCAGAACTTATCACCTCTATAGTAGCAGCAACAAAGAAAAATAGTGATATAGCAATTGGAAATGTAATAGGCTCAAATATTTTCAATATTCTATTAATACTGTCAATAAGTGGGGTAGTAAACCCAATCGCATACAACTCAAAATTCAATTTGGACTTTTTCATTTTGATAGGAGGTACTCTTTTTCTTATAGTAGCTATGTTCACTGGAAAAAGAAAGAAACTTGACAGATGGGAGGCAGCTATTTTAGTACTATTCTATCTCTTATATACTGGTTATTTGATCATTAATGAATTATAAATAAAGTCTATTCAGAATCGACCAGCGGCTATTACTGCCAAATCAACCAACTTAGCATTTGCTGCCAAAAGTACATTGGCGCATGATGTTAATGTAGCCCCTGTAGTCATTACATCATCTACCAAGAGGATTTGTTTATCTTTTAAATCAATCGATTTGTTTGCAGAAAATACTTCTGATACATTTTTAATCCGTTCTATTCTCGATTTTTTTGTCTGGGTTTCAGTAAACTGAGTCCTAATTAACCCCAGATTCATAGGGATTTCCAAAACTCCCGCTATTCCTTGAGCGAATTGTTCACTTTGATTATACCCTCTCCTTCTTTGTTTTTGAGGATGTAGGGGCACAGGCACTACCATGTCCCAATTTGCGTGGAAACCATGTTTTTTCAGTAAATGACCATAAATTGTTCCCAATTCCAAACCAACTTCTGGTTTATTTTTATACTTCAATTGATGTAGCAGTTTTTGACTCATTCCATGTTTTGTAAATCTAAGAAATGACATTACCAAGTTTGGATTTGTTAAGCCCATCACTTTAACTACCAAATCATTATTTTGTGGTTGCAAGTGATAATTGGTAATAGGCAAAGAACCAATACAGACTTTGCAGAGCTGATTTTCGAAGTCAAATAGACTTCTTTTGCAGACGCAGCAGGTTTTCGGAAAAACCAGAGCCAAAAAATCTTCAAAAAAAGTGAAACGCATATCCAAAAAGGCTTGTTAGAACTGAATGACAGCAAAATACCTGTTATATTTGCTGGTTATATAAATACTTATCTAAAAGTTAATGAATTTAATAGAAGAATTCAACGATTACAGAAGTCGAATGAATGAAAAAATCATGTCGGCTGACAATAAAGTCATAAAGCGTTTCTTTAACCTTGATACCAATGCTTACTCAGAAGGAGCTGTAGATGTCAAAACAAAAGAAATGATAGGTCTTGCTTGCTCAATGGTGCTCCGCTGTGATGATTGTATCAAATATCATCTTGGCAAATCCTATGAAGCAGGATTAAGTAAAGAAGAAGTTTTTGAAGTATTTTCGATTGCTACACTCATTGGTGGATCTATTGTAATCCCACATTTGAGAAGAGCTGCAGAATATTGGGAACTGTTAGAAGAAGAAGGAAAAAAGCATGTATAAAAAAGATCTTGATCTTGAAAAACGTTGGTCCAAACTCCTAGTTGGTATTCAAGAACTAGTAGGAAAAAAGCCTGCCGATCTTAATGGTGTTTTGTTTTTAATTGGTGTTCAAGAGTTAGGACAGGGAAATAAGACATTTACCAAAGAGCAAAAACAAGACTTGATGCATATCGCAATTTGTAAAGTACTCAGCTCAGCTGGCTTTTATGAATTGGATTATATAGACCAAGATGGTTGGCCACATTGGAAACTTGTGGGAAAGCTCCCTCATTTTGATGTTTTAGAACAAGAAAAACTTCTAAAGCTTCATGTATTGGAATATTTTGAACAAGAATTTGAAATAGAGATCAAATAAAATCTAAATTCAATGAAAATCGTATCCTATAACGTCAATGGAATAAGAGCTGCCTTGAACAAAGGCTTCGCAGATTGGCTAAAAGCAACTGATCCAGACATCATAGGCTTGCAAGAAGTAAAAGCACTCGAAAATCAAATAGACAAAAGCATATTTGAAGATCTAGGCTACCAAATAAGTTGGTTTCCTGCAGTAAAAAAAGGCTATAGTGGGACAGCTATACTTTCCAAACAAAAACCAAAGCATGTAGAATTTGGAATAGGCTATCAAGATTATGATGATGAAGGAAGATTAATTAGAGCAGATTTTGATGAATTCTCATTTATCTCTGCTTATTTTCCTTCAGGAACTACAGGGGATATTAGGCAAGATTTCAAATATAAGTTTTTGGATGACATATATGGTTACACACAAGATTTAAGCAGAAAATTTCCTAATTTGATAATAAGTGGAGATTATAACATTTGTCATAAGCCTATAGATATTCACAATCCTATCTCCAACAAAAACTCTTCTGGTTTCTTACCAGAAGAAAGAGCATGGATGGACAAATTTACTGAAAGTGGATTTATAGACACTTTTAGAGAACATAATCAAGAACCACATCAATATACTTGGTGGAGCTACAGAGCAGGAGCAAGAGCCAAAAACTTAGGTTGGAGAATAGACTATCACATGGCGACGCCATCAATAGCATCAAAAGTAAAAAGAGCAATCATATTACCAGAGGCACATCACTCAGATCACTGTCCAATTATGATCGAACTTTAGATAAGAATATTTAAGTAAAACATTAATTATACAACAAAAGCTTCATGAAATCTATAAAAATTTCAATCCCTTCTCTAATAGAGAATATTAAAATCATAGAAAGCTTCATTGATAATGCGAAAGAAAGATTCCACATCGATGATGATATCTATGGAAATATTATGATTTCCGTTACTGAATGCGTGAGTAATGCTATTCTTCACGGAAATAAGGGAGATGCTTCTAAAAATGTAGATCTGGAGCTACACTTTGATGAAGAAGAAATAAAATTTATCATCAAGGATGAAGGTAGTGGATTTGAATTTGATGAATTGAAAGACCCAACAGCTCCGGAAAATTTGGAAAAAGCAGGTGGAAGAGGAATATTTATCATGAAGCATCTTGCAGATGATGTGAGTTTTGAAGAAGAAGGAAGAAAAACTATTTTAAAATTTTATATGTATTAAAATGGCAATTCAATTCTTTGATGAAGATTCAGGTTTCAAATTGAAAGATAAAAACCTTCATAAAAAGTGGCTAAAAGAAATAGCAGCAAAAGAAGGTTACCAAATCGGAGAACTTACTTACATATTTTGTACAGATGAATACCTATTCAATATCAATGTAGAATATCTAAATCACGATACTTATACAGACATCATCACTTTTGATAACTCAGAAGATGAAGAAATGATAGAAGGAGATATATTCATCAGTATAGACAGAGTAAAAGAAAATGCCATAAAAGAAGATATAGAATTCTACAAAGAACTTCACCGAGTAATGAGTCATGGTGTTTTGCATTTGATGGGATACAAAGACAAAAGCCTAGAAGATATTAAAATGATGAGAGAAATGGAAGACCAATCTATTTCTCTTTATAAAAATATATAAACGTTCCACGTGAAACATGTAGAGTTTTAGAATTAAGATTCCAAACTGTTTCACGTGGAACATCAAAAACAAATTATGTTTCCACAATACGATGTAATAGTAGTAGGGGCAGGTCATGCAGGTTGCGAAGCTGCACATGCTTCAGCAAAGATGGGTTCTAAGGTACTTCTGTGTACTATGAACATGAACACTATTGCCCAAATGTCATGTAATCCTGCTATGGGAGGGGTTGCAAAAGGACAAATTGTAAGAGAAATCGATGCTCTTGGAGGAATGTCAGGGATAATTTCAGACAAATCCATGATTCAATTTAGAATGTTAAATAGATCAAAAGGGCCTGCAATGTGGTCACCAAGAACCCAAAATGATAGAATGCGCTTTGCAGAAGAATGGAGATTAGCCTTAGAGAATACACCAAATGTAGATTTTTGGCAAGAAATGATTACGGGTCTAATTGTAAAAGATAAACGAGTAACAGGAGTAAGAACAAGCATAGGTCTTGAAATTCTTGCTAAATCAGTAGTACTTACAAACGGGACGTTTTTAAACGGATTGATTCATATAGGGGAGAAGCAATTTGGAGGAGGAAGAACAGGGGAAGGAGCAGCAAGAGGAATAACAGAACAATTGGTTCAACTCGGTTTCGAGGCAGGAAGAATGAAAACAGGAACGCCACCAAGAGTTGATGGTAGATCTCTCGATTATACGAAAATGGAAATTCAATATGGTGACGAAAACCCCGAAAAATTCTCCTATTCTGACGAAACAAGACCCTTAGAAAAACAACATACCTGCTGGATTACTTATACAAATAAAGAAGTACATAACACCCTAGAAACTGGATTCAATAGATCACCAATGTTTAATGGTAGAATTCAAGGCTTAGGGCCGAGATATTGCCCTTCTATTGAGGATAAAATCAATAGATTTGCTGAAAGAGAAAGACATCAAATATTTGTTGAGCCAGAAGGATGGAATACAGTAGAAATGTACGTCAACGGATTTTCTACATCCCTGCCAGAAGATGTACAATATGAAGCCATGCGGAAAATCCCTGGATTTGAGAATGCTAAAATGTTCCGACCAGGCTACGCGATTGAATATGATTTCTTCCCACCCACTCAACTTAAATTAACCTTAGAAACCCAATTAATTGAAAATTTATATTTCGCTGGACAAATCAATGGGACAACAGGATATGAAGAAGCAGCATCTCAAGGTCTCGTTGCAGGAATAAATGCTTCTTTAAAAGTGGAAGAAAAAGATCCCTTCCTATTGAAAAGATCTGATGCATACATCGGAGTTCTAATAGATGATCTAATCAATAAAGGCACAGAGGAACCCTACCGAATGTTCACATCAAGAGCAGAATTTAGACTACTACTAAGACAAGATAATGCAGATTTGAGATTAACTGAACTCGGACACAAAATAGGTCTTGCAAGTGATCAGAGATTGGAGAAAATGATAGACAAAAAATCAGATACTCAAAAGCTAATTAATGACCTCAAACAGAAAAAACTATCTCCTGAAATAATCAATGAAGGTTTAGAAAATCTAGAAACAGCAACTATAAAAGAAAAGGTAACTATTGATAAATTGTTAAAAAGACCTCAATTAGGTTTAAAAGATATCATGGAGTTTGATAACGAATTCAAACAATATCTATCAAAATACAGCAAAGAAGTGTTAGAACAGGCAGAGATTCAAATCAAATATGAAAGCTACATAGAAAAAGAATCACAAATGGTAGAAAAACTTTCTAACATGGAAAATTATAAAATTCCTTTAAGTTTTGATTACTTATCTATAACGGCATTATCAGCAGAAGGAAAGCAAAAACTGAATAAAGTAAAGCCAGAAACATTAGGTCAAGCATCAAGAATAAGTGGTGTATCTCCAGCCGATTTATCGATATTGACAGTTTATTTAGGAAGATAATATGAACAAAAGATTAACCAAATGCCCACTCTGTAAAAGTGGGCTTTTTCTTAATCATTTCTATGCTACAGATCATTCTGTAAGCAAGGAAATTTTTCGTCTATGTAAATGCAGCAACTGTGAATTAATTTTTACAAACCCAAGACCAGACAAATTATCAATAGGAAAATATTATCAATTTGAAGACTATATATCTCACCAAGACAAGTCAAATAATATTACCAATAGATTATATAAACAAGTAAGAAAAATAACACTTAACAGTAAAATTAAACTTTTAAAAAAATACACGCTATCCAATTCTAATATTCTTGATTACGGTTGTGGAACAGGCTATTTTCTACAAAAAGCACAAGAAAATGGTTATAAAATAGATGGAATAGAGCCTAACAATAAAGCAAGAGAAATAGCAGGATCACTTGGTTTGAAGATATCAAAGCAAATAGATGAAATAGAAGATTCTAAAAAATTTGATACCATTACATTATTTCATGTGTTGGAACATATACATGGTTTGAGAAAAACACTTCAAAGTCTACTAAAAAAATTAAAAAAAGAAGGTACATTAATTATTGCAGTTCCTAACATTGATTCATGGGATGCAAAACACTACAAAGAAAACTGGGCAGCATTAGATGTTCCAAGACATCTGTATCATTTTAATCAAAAAAGTATGTCATTTTTAGCAGAAGAAATGAAACTTTCTATCGTTGATAAAAAACCAATGCCATTTGACAGCTATTATGTTTCCATATTATCAGAGCAACATATTCATCCAAATGAAAGTACTTTAAAAACTTACCTAAAAGCTGTAAAGAATGGTTTCATTTCAAACAAATGGGCAAAATCTAATGAAAATAATTACTCTAGTATATTATATATTTTAAAGAAGAAATGAAATTATTAATTAAAATATTCTCAATAATTATCATTATAATTTTATATTCTTGTGCAAAACAAAACACTCCAATGGGTGGAGATAAAGATGAAACACCACCAGAATTACTTTCTATCAAACCAATTAATGAATCAACAAACATTAAACCTGAAACAATAGAACTTGAATTCAACGAATTTATAAAAATTGAAACACCCAATAAACTAATTATTGTCACACCAAGAATAAACAAAGATGAAATGATTGTAACTGCTTTAAAAAATAAAGTAGTTATCAAACTTAATCAAGAACTTGAAGACAGTACAACATACGTATTCAATTTTCAAAAAAGTATTCAAGATATTACAGAAAGCAATCCTGCAGAGAATTTGAAGCTTGTGTTTTCCACAGGTGAATATATTGATAGTCTAAAACTAAAGGGAAATGTTACTTACACATTTCCACCAAAAGAAAAATTCATTAAAGATGTATTAATAGGTCTTTATGAAAAAAATGATACAACAGACGTACTCACAGCAGCACCTTATTACATAGCAGCAGCTGATAGTTCTGGCAATTTTGAGATCACCAATATCAAAGCTGGTGAATATAGAGCATATGCTTGGTTTGATTCAAATAACAACCTTAAAGCTGAAGATAAATCCGAACCTTATGCCTTTTATGGAGATACAATAACGATTAAAGATAATCTTGAAGGAATAGAATTTACATTATCAAAAGCAGATATTTCAGAATTAAAAATTAACAGATCATCAACAGTAGGACAAAACTACGACCTAGTTTTAAGCAAATATCCTACAGATATCAAAATAGAACATCAGGATATAAATCAGAAACTATTTTATAGACAAACAGAAAAAAATCTTAGACTATATCATACAGAATTAAGAAATGACAGCATACAAGCAAGAATAATACTTAAAGATTCTGTTGGTTTTTCATTAGATACAATGGTCTATCTTAAATTTGAAGAAAGTGATAGAATTAAAGAAAAATTAGAGCAATCTATAAATTCAGGATTAGGATTTCTTAATGAAATTAAAGCAGAATTAACATTTAACAAACCTATCTCAGAAATCAATTTAGATTCGCTTTTTGTCAAATATGATACAGCATCTATCATTAAAATAGAAAGAGATTGGATTTATCTAAAGGATAGTACAAATTACACAAAAATCAATATTGATATCCCCATCACAGATAGTTTAACGAATTCTACATTTACAATATTTGCAGCAGATTCTACTTTTAAAGATGTTGAAGGACTTTACAATGAAAATAAAATAGAAGCTAATTATAAAAAATTAGCTTCAGAAACACTAGTGACATCTTTGGACGTAACAATAGATACTGATTTCAGACCTTTATTAATACAACTTTTAGATAAAAATGGATCAAAAGTTTATAAAGAGGCATATCTAGAAGAAACAAATAAACATTCATTTAAAGATTTTGAAGCAGGAACATACACATTAAGAGTTATACTTGACGAGAATGGAAATAAAAGATGGGATCCTTCTAATATGCTACAAAACAAGCAAGCTGAGAAAGTCTATTATTATAGAAATCCAAATGACACTAAATCAATGGATATCATCGTAAAAGCAGGATGGACAAATGATATTCTCGTAATAACAAAATCAATTAATAATCTACCATCTGACACTACCGAAAATACAGAAGATATCAAATTAATAAGAGAAGAAAACGAAAGAAACTAGAGCAGAAAGCTCTTTGGACAAACGTTAAAATGTGAATAATATCAAGTCGAAATGTGAATAACTGTCAATAACATTTTAATAACTTAATAGATATACACAGATAAAACATCTCAAATAAAATATTTGAAACAAAATGAGGATAAGTCTAAAATTATAAACAGAAATCCACATTTTCAAACACATAAAGATATAGACAAATAGCAATAAAAAATTATAAACATATAAATCATAACAAATACGTATAAACTTCATTTTCAAAATTTTAAACAAATTATTTTTGTTGGTAAAAGGTGGATAACATCAATTATAGAGCACTTACCTCAGTGGGGAAATAAAAGACATTTTATTATCCACAAATCCACACCTTAATACCTTTAACTATTTCTTTTAAATAATTAACCGATTGAAGATAAAGAACGGTGGATAACTCATAAAAAAACGAACCTTGTTTTCTTCACTACATTTTTATAATTTGAATGACCCTAACAAACCCAAAAACTAAAGGATCATGCAGATTAATCGAATTTTTGATATCATCAATTACCAGATAGCAACTTATGACAAAGAAATAGCTTTGGCTCAAAAACTAAATGGAGCTTGGAAAACCTATTCTTCTAAGGAATTTAAGTCTATTGTAGACAATTTGAGTTTGGCTTTTATCTCTGCTGGAATAGCACCAAGTGAAAAAGTAGCTATTATTTCAGACAACAGACCTGAATGGAATTTTATTGATTTGGCACTCCAGCAAATCGGAGCGATATCCGTCCCCATGTATCCGACAATTTCTGCTGATGATTATAAATATATTTTTGAGCATGCTGAAGTGAAAATGGTATTTGTTGGAAACGATGAAATCTACCAAAAAGCGAAAATTGCTACAGAAGATACTGAGATCAAAATTCTTTCTTTTGATCAATTGGATGCTTGTCAGAATTGGGAAGATTTCATGAAATCCGGAGAATCTGGAAACTTGGCTGATCTTGAATCCAAAAAAGAAAAAATCAAATCTGACGATCTTTTTACTATCATTTATACTTCTGGTACGACTGGCCGACCAAAAGGAGTTATGTTAAGTCACAGAAATATCATTCACAACTTAATGGCTGTGGAAGATAGATTAGTTATTCCAAAAGGAACATCAAAAGCATTAAGTTTTTTACCCCTTTGTCATATTTACGAACGTACGGGATCATTTTGTTTTATGTATATGGGGGTTTCCATTTACTATGCTGAAAGCATGGAAACAATTGGTGAAAACCTCAAAGAAGTTCAGCCTCAAGTTTTCAATACAGTGCCAAGGCTATTGGAGAAAGTTTATGATAAAATCGTCGCTAAAGGTTATGATTTGACAGGTTTAAAAAGGTCATTATTTTTTTGGGCATTAAATTTAGGATTAAAGTACGAACCCAATAAGTCCCAAGGATTTTGGTATGATTTCCAACTAAACTTGGCAAATAAAATCATATTCAGCAAATGGAGAGAAGCTTTAGGTGGTAATATCTTACAAATCAATTCTGGAGCATCAGCTTTGCAACCTCGTTTGGCAAGAGTTTTTTGGAGTGCCGGGATTCCAGTCTGTGAAGGATATGGATTGACAGAGACTTCACCTGTGGTTTCAGCTTCTGTTTGTAATCTGAGAGATATTCGAATAGGATATGTTGGGAAATTAGTCAATGAAGTTCAAGTTAAAATCGCTGAAGACGGAGAAATCCTGGTCAAAGGACCGAATGTCATGCAAGGATACTACAAACAGCCTGATATGACCAACGATGTCATCAAAGATGGTTGGTTCCATACTGGAGATATTGGAGAGCTTCACGAAGGAGATTACTTGAAAATTACCGATAGGAAAAAAGAGATGTTCAAGACATCTGGTGGAAAATACATTGCGCCACAGCCAATGGAAAATAAATTCAAGGAATCTTCCCTTATTGAGCAATTGATAGTGGTTGGAGAAAATAAGAATTATCCTGCTGCATTAATTGTCCCTAGCTTCGATGGTCTGAGAGAATATTGCAAGCATAAGGATATCCCATATACTTCTGACGAAGAAATGATCCAAAAGCCTGATATGATTGAAAAGTATCAAAGAGAGATCGATCAATTGAACAAGTATTTTGGAAAATGGGAGCAAATCAAAAGATTCAAATTACTTCCAAAGTCTTGGGGAATAGAATCTGGTGAAATGACGCCTACAATGAAACTGAAGAGAAAAGTCATTCACAGTAAATTTGAAAAAGAGATCGAGGGACTATATAGTTAATTGAGTTATCAATTGAATAGTTAAAAAAGTGATTAAAAGATTCAACATAATCTTTTAATCACTTTTTCTATTTAGTAAAGATTCAAATTTTTTAAGAAACTTATTTTGGTATGATCGGTTTTCTATACCATTTTATATTAAAATTCGTAGTAAATAATATTAAATCAGAATAATATTTCTTTATAGTAAAATAAAACATTTTTATATTTCTTCTGCATGCATAACTTTTTTGAAAAATAGTATGTATGCATAACAAATTTTTCCTAAATTGTACATGTAAATATCAATATGCCTATGAAACGTGAAGAAACGGTAGATTTCCATATTAAAAGCTCTTGGCATGCGATCTCTAGAATGTACAATCAGAAGGCAGCTTTAGAGGATTTTACTGCGTCTATCGGCTATGTTTTGATCAATATCAATTCAAAAGATGGAACACCTGCAACTAAAATCGCTCCACTGATGGGACTGGAAGCTCGTAGCTTGACTAGGATGCTTAAGACCATGGAGGAAAAAGGATTGATTTATAGAAAGCAGGATCCCGTGGACATGAGGTCAGTCAGAATTTATTTGACTGATGAAGGAAAACGAAAGAAAGAAATCTCTGTTGAAACCATAAAGAATTTCAACGTTCATGTTAGAGAAGAAGTCACTGAAGAAGAATTAGATACATTTTTCAAAGTCTTCCATAAAATCAATCAAACAATAGAAAAAATTCAATTAGAAACGATAAACCCAAATCAGTACAAGAGTAAAGTGTACGAACTCTAAACCAATATAATCTTATGAAAAAAACAATTCAAAAAGTTGCCATTTTAGGTTCAGGAGTGATGGGATCGAGGATTGCTTGCCACTTCGCCAATATCGGTGTGCAGGTCTTGCTTCTTGATATCATTCCACGGGAACTTACTGATGATGAAAAGAAAAAGGGACTCAGCCTTGAGGACAAAGTAGTAAGGAATAGGCTTGTAGATACCGCTTTGCAAACTACACTGAAGAATAAGCCGGCATCGCTTTATGATTCAGCCAATGTAGAAAGAATTACAACAGGAAATTTTGAAGACGATTTGCCAAAAATCAAAGATTATGATTGGGTAATGGAAGTTGTCGTAGAAAGATTGGATATCAAACAATCACTTTTTGAAAAAGTAGAGAAATACAGAAAGCCTGGGACATTGATTACTTCGAATACTTCTGGAATTCCAATGCAGCTAATGTGTGAAGGTAGGTCAGAAGATTTTCAAGTCAATTTTGCAGGAACGCATTTTTTCAATCCTCCGAGGTATTTGAGATTATTGGAAATTATCCCTGGGCCAAAAACCAATCCTGAAATCATCGATTTTTTGATGGATTATGGAGATAGATTTTTAGGAAAAGAAACCGTTTTGTGTAAAGATACTCCTGCTTTTATTGCCAATAGAATCGGTGTCTATGCGATAATTTCAGGAATGCATGCCATTGAGAAAATGGGATTGGGTGTCTCTGAGGTAGATAAATTAACTGGTACGATTATCGGTCGTGCAAAGTCTGCTACTTTCCGAACTATGGATGTTGTTGGCTTGGATACGACAGTAAATGTTGCCAACAATCTCTACAAAACACTCGAACATGATGAATCCAGAGACAAATTTAAATTACCAAATATTGTCAAAGTACTTTATGACAACAAATGGTGGGGAGATAAGACAGGCCAAGGTTATTTCAAAATGATCCGTCATGATGATGGAAGAAAAGAATTGAAAGAGCTTGATCTAAAAACTTTTGAATACAAGGATGCAGAAAAACCAAAATTCAAAGCTTTGGAAGCTTCCAAAGAAATTGAGGACCTGAAGAAGAGAATCAAGTTTTTGGTCAATTTCGATGACAGAGCAGGAGAGTTTTATAGAGCATCATTCTATGATCTTTTCAAATATTGTTCACACAGAATCCCGGAAATTTCCGATGAAACATACAGGATAGATCAGGCAGTTTGTGCTGGTTTTGGTTGGGAACTTGGACCATTTGAGACATGGGATATTCTTGGAGTAAAGGAGACTGTAGAGAAAATGGAGGCAGCGGGCGAAAAGGCAGCAGCTTGGGTTCATGATATGCTCAATGCAGGACATGAATCATTCTATAAAGTAGAAGCTGGACAGAAGAAATTCTACGATGTCAAGTCTAAAGCTTATTTACCGATTCCTGGACAAGAAGAGTTTATCATCCTTGACACGCTCAAAGCGGCAAATAAGAAAATTTGGGGCAATGCAGGAGCGACTATTTATGATATCGGAGATGATGTAATTGGCTTGGAATTCCATACCAAAATGAATTCTCTTGGTCAAGAAGTAATCGAAGGGATCAATACAGCCATTAACATGGCCGAGAAATCTTACAAAGGATTGGTCATTGGAAATGAAGGTGCTAATTTCTCCGCAGGTGCGAACCTTGCAATGCTGTTTATGTTTGCAGGAGATCAGGAATATGATGAGATCAATCTGATGATAGCAGGATTCCAGAATACGATGATGCGTGCAAGATATTCATCGATTCCAGTAGTTGTTGCACCGCACAATATGGCATTGGGTGGCGGATGTGAATTGTCACTTCATGCTGATGCAGTTCAAGCACATGCAGAATTGTATATGGGTTTGGTTGAATTTGGTGTAGGATTGATTCCAGCAGGAGGTGGTACCAAGGAGATGACTTTGAGATTCTCAAAAGATATCAAAGATGGTGATGTAGAGTTGAATAGACTTCAAGAGTATTTTATGAATATCGCAACAGCTAAAGTTTCCACTTCAGCAGAAGAAGCAAGAGGATTGGGATACCTACAAGTCAAAGATTCCATTACTTTGAACAGAAAACGTCAACTGGCAGAAGCCAAGGCTAAAGTATTGTCATTGTATGATGCTGGATACACTCAACCTATTCAGCAAACGGATATTAAGGTTCTAGGAAAAACCTCTTTGGCATTGTTTGAAGCTGGAATTACAGGGATGCAATATGGAAAATACATCTCTGACCATGATGCGAAGATTGCAAGAAAATTAGCTTGGGTGATGTCTGGCGGTGATCTATCAGCACCAACACTTGTCAGCGAACAATTCCTTCTAGATCTCGAAAGAGAAGCTTTCTTAAGCTTAACAGGCGAGAAAAAGACACTCGAAAGAATACACAGTATTCTGTTCAAAGGCAAACCGCTGAGGAATTAGAGATGTTAGACGTGGTCAAAGAAATAGGAAGCGAGAGACGAGAAGCGAGAAACAAGATACGAAATATAAATATTTTCAGAATATTCAAAAAAACAGCAACTCAATGAAACTAAGACATAATTTCAAAAATCTGACAGTATGGAATAAGGCAGTTGACTTAGCAGTGAAAGTATATGAAACTACTGGGTCATTTACAACTGATGAAAAGTTCGGAATGACTTCTCAAATGAGAAGAGCTAGTGTTTCAATACCATCAAACATTGCAGAAGGTTCAGCACGAAATTCGTCTAAAGCATTTTCAAATTGTTTAGACATTAGTTTGGGTGAAAGTTTTGAGCTAGAAACACAAGCTATCATAGCTAGTAGAGTAGGTTTATTAAAATTCAATGATTTTGAATCTCTCAATAAAGACCTTGATGAAATCCAAAAAATGATCATAGGTCTAAAATCTAGTATTGAGTCTAATCCATACTAAGGTTAAGTCTAATCTCTCGCATCTTGCATCTCGACTCTTAACTATTTAGGACCTCAAGGATATCATATTAAAAAAATCATTAAAAGAAACAAAAAAATGGAAGCTTATATAGTAAATGGATATAGATCGGCGGTAGGAAAGGCCAAAAAAGGTGGCTTTAGATTCTATCGACCGGATGATTTGGCTGCTGATGTGATCAAGCATCTTGTTGCCAACACACCTGGATTAGAAAACAAAATGGTCGATGACTTGATCGTTGGAAATGCAATACCTGAAGGAGAACAAGGCATGCAGATGGGAAGAATGATTTCTCTCTTGGCTTTGGGCGTTGACAATCCTGGTTTTATCATCAATAGATATTGTGGATCAGGATTGGAGGCGATTGCCTTGGCAGTAGGGAAAATCAAAGCTGGTATGGCGGACTGCATCATTGCAGGAGGAACAGAATCGATGTCTCTACTCCCGATGATGGGCTACAAAACTGCATTGAATTGGAAAATTGCTTCACAGAATCCTGATTACTATCTAAGTATGGGATTGACTGCTGAGGAATTGGCCAAGGAATATGAAATCACACGCGAACAAGCAGATGAATTCTCAGTAAGATCACATGATAAAGCTTTGGCTGCTATTGCCAAAGGTAAATTCAAAGATCAGATCGTACCAATCGAAGTAGAAGAAACTTACTTGGACGAAAATGGGAAAAGAAAAACAAGAAAACATGTAGTAGATACTGACGAAGGACCTAGAAAAGGCACTTCTCTTGAAGGTTTGGCAAATCTAAGACCTGCCTTCAAGCAAGGTGGTCAAGTTACAGCTGGGAATTCTTCGCAAACTTCAGATGGAGCTGCTTTCGTAGTAGTGATGTCAGAGAGAATGGTAAAAGAATTGAATTTGGAGCCAATAGCAAGATTAATGTCTTATTCTGTAGCAGGTGTAGAGCCGCGTATCATGGGAATTGGTCCAAAAGAAGCTGTTCCAAAAGCACTGAAGCAAGCTGGATTGACTTTGAATGATATTGATTTGATTGAACTGAACGAGGCATTTGCTGCGCAAGGATTGGCAGTGATGAAATCACTCGACATGAATCCTGATATCGTCAATGTCAATGGTGGTGCAGTGGCTTTAGGTCACCCACTTGGTTGCACGGGAGCAAAACTATCCGTTCAGCTCTTCAGCGAACTTCGTCGTCAAAACAAAAAACACGGTCTCGTTACCGCCTGCGTCGGAGGAGGACAAGGAGTAGCGGGAGTGTTTGAGTTGTTGAGGTAGGTATGAGATTGTCTTGATCCTTATTGTTTTTTAGACTTAAGACTCAAGACACAAGATATAAGAAGAAAGCATTAAGTATTTTAGTTTTTAGTAAATCAAAATGTAAAAACATGCATAACTACAAAGAATGCTTTACGCATTAATTCTAAAATTCGAAAAAAAATAGTGACTTGGTCGTGGGCTTAAGCTTGTCTTATGTCTTACGTCTTGGGTCTAACGTCTAAAATTATGAACACAATAACAAAACAATCAATCAATGGGGGTGAGTTTCTAATTAAAGAAACTGAGGCCCAGGAGATCTTCATTTTTGAGGAATTTAATGAAGAACAAAAGATGATGGCGCAGGCTTGTCAAGATTTTATCGATACGGAAATCACTCCGAATGTCGAGGAAATTGACAGCATGAAAAACCCTGAAATTATCCCAAATATTTTCAGAAAAGCAGGTGATCTTGGACTATTAGGTATTGCAGTACCTCAAGAATATGGAGGAATGGGCATGAGCTTCAATACCTCTATGCTGATGGCAGATATCATCGGTTCTGCAGGATCTTTTTCTACCACGTACGGAGCCCATACAGGTATTGGTACATTGCCGATTTTGTACTATGGTACAGAAGAGCAGAAGGCGAAGTATCTTCCTAAACTTGCAACAGGTGAATGGGCCGCTTGCTATTGTTTGACTGAGCCAGATGCCGGTTCAGATGCCAATAGTGGCAAGACCAAAGCTACCCTGACGGCAGATGGAAAACATTATCTGATCAATGGTCAGAAAATGTGGATTTCGAATGCGGGATTTGCAGATATCTTTATTGTTTTTGCCAAGATAGAGGATGATAAGAACCTAACTGCCTTTGTGGTAGAAAAAGGCTTCGGTGGGATCAGCATGAATGAGGAGGAGAAAAAGATGGGTATCAAAGGATCCTCTACCCGTCAGGTATTCTTCAATGACTGTAAGGTTCCAGTAGAAAACATGCTTTCTGACAGAGGCAATGGTTTCAAGATCGCTGTGAATATATTGAATATCGGTAGGATCAAGTTAGGAGCAGGTATTTTGAATGGAGCAAGAGAAGTGATATCTCAAGCAATCAAATACTCTACAGAAAGAAAGCAATTTGGCGTGAGCATCAATACTTTTGGAGCGATCAAATCCAAATTGGCAGAAATGGCGATCAGAACGTATGTGTCAGAATCTTTGACTTACAGAGCTGGACAAGATATAGAAGACCGAATCAATGACCTGGTATCAGGAGGAATGGAAGATGCCGTAGCCAAGCTGAAAGGTGTGGAAGAATTTGCGATCGAATGTGCAATTTCTAAGGTTCATGGATCAGAGGTGTTGGATTATGTGGTGGATCAAGGTGTGCAAGTCTATGGAGGAATGGGCTACTCGGCCGATGCCCCAATGGAGCGTGCTTATAGAGATGCCAGAATCGTAAGAATCTACGAAGGAACCAACGAAATCAACAGAATGCTGATGGTGGGCATGGTTCTCAAGAGAGCAATGAAAGGTGAGATTAACCTTTTTGAGCCGGCAATGGCAGTTTCTCAAGAACTGACTTCAGTTCCAAGTTTCGAAACGGTAGATACTTCGGAGCTTTTTGCAGCGGAAAAAGAAGTAATCAAGAAACTGAAGAAAGTCTTCTTAATGGTCGGTGGCAAAGCTGCCATGGCATTGCAGGATAAGATCGAATCGGAGCAAGAGATCATGATGAATCTAGCTGATGTGATGATCGAAATCTATGCAGCAGAATCAGCTATTCTTCGAACCGAAAAATTGGTAAGTATGAAAGGCGAGGAAGCTTGTAAAAATCAGATAGCTATGTCACAAGTTTATCTTTCTACTGCAGTAGATAAAATCAATGCAGCTGCCAAAGAAGCAATTGGTTCTTTCACCAAAGGCGACGAGCAGAAAGTGATGTTGATGGGCTTGAAGCGCTTTACCAAGATGGATTTGGTAGATACAAAAACCTTGAGAAGAGAGATAGCAGACTATATGATTGCGAAAGGGAAATATCCTTTTTCTTAAGTAAGTGGTTGTGCCACGAAGGCGCTAAGACACAAAGATTGTATATGAAAATAGCCTCTGAGAGATCAGGGGCTATTTTTGGTTGAGGTGTAAGAGAGAGGCCTAGGCGGATATTAAACGTTTAATTTAGATCAATCATTTTTACTTGGTTTTGATTTAAGGTATTTTAGAAAGTAGCTTTTGTTTTTTTGGCAATAAATAAGCGCTTATGGAGCAAAGACCCATATCAATCGAAATCATTGGGAGAAAAATAATTCTAAGGATTCCCAAGAATGAGGATGACATAAAATTTATTCGCAGTATCCGATATTCTCGCTGGAATAAGGAGGGTTTTTTTTGGGAGATTCCCCATTATCCCGGAAACGTTGAGCTGTTGAAAGGATATCTTGGAGATCGCTTGCATCAAATCACCGAACGACCATTGATTGAAATTCCGCAGAAAGATGAGGTAGTTTTATTAGATAATAACCAAGTATTGATGGTCAAGACAGCTAAGGCGCGACTTCGCTTGTATTTTGGATTTCATGCTGAGCTGATGAAAGTGCTTAAGAGCTTTCCGTATTATAAGTGGGACAGTAAGAGCAAGTCTTGGAGTATTCCTTATTCTGAGCAGTTTTTGGAGGAGATAAAAAAAAGGATTGTAGAATTTGGGATGGAATTGATTTATCAGGAAGAAAAGAATGAAGATAGAGTTAAGCGAAAAAGCCAAGAGAAGATACCGAACTATAGAAAGTGTCCCGAAGAATACATCTACAAGTTGGAAGAAAGGAGGTATAGTCCAAGTACAGTTAGGGCATATGTTCCCCTTTTTGAAGAATTTATCAATCATTTTCCATCAACATTAATTGAAGAAATGGGTGAAAAAGAGGTGATGGAGTTTTCAAGATATTTAGTGACGGAGAGAAAAGTATCTAGTTCCCATCAGAATCAGGCTATTAATGCTATTAAGTTCTATTTCGAGAAGGTAAAAGGAGGAGAGCGAAAATACTATCATGTGGATAGGCCAGTAAGAGAAAAGATATTGCCTGAGGTCTTGAGTGAAGAGGAGGTTTCGGCAATTCTAAAAGCAACAATTAATTTGAAGCACAGAGCAATATTAATGACAATTTATTCGGCGGGATTGAGAATTAGCGAATTAATTAATCTTAAAATTAAAGATATAGACTCTAATCGAATGCAGATAAGGATAGAGCAAGGAAAAGGTAAAAAAGATAGATACACTTTATTATCTTCGAAGGCGTTAGAAATTTTGCGCATATATATCAAACAGGAACGGCCCCATTATTATTTATTTGAGGGTCAGGGAAGTAAAATTGAGAAACCTCTTAAATACTCTGCAAGGAGTATTCAAAGTATTCTCAAACAATCATTGCAAAGAACAGAAATTAAGAAAAAGATCACAGTTCATACATTACGCCATTCTTTTGCTACCCATCTTTTGGAAAATGGTACAGACTTAAGGTATATTCAAAGTTTGTTAGGTCATGAGAGCCCAAAAACTACTCAAATCTATACTCATATAACTACCAAAGGGTTTGATCAAATTAAAAGTCCTTTAGATGGATTGGATATTTAGAAATTAGTTTTATGTTTAGATAATTTAAAAATATACGCAACAGTTGCGCAATACATTCCATATGGAACAAATAGCGCAATGGTTGCGTGAAGAAAACCGTTAGCAGTCACCCTAAAACTGACACTAAATAATGAAAAGTAACTTTTAATAAGTATGAACGAATTAAAACAAGGCAGACGAATACTCACGAAAATTTCTTTAGCGATAAATATTGTTTTCATCTGTGGGACAATTTTTATTGCGTATAAATTTTATCCAAAAATCAAATCAAATTTCTTTCCAAACAAACAAGAAATCACAGCTATTCAAGAAGCAAAACTTAAAGACACGGACACTATTCCGACAGTTTTTTATGATGCTTCTGAATTTGAAATCATCGGACAACTGCCAAACACAAAAACGTACATAAGACTTCCAGATAATGCTGAGAAAATTGTTCGAGAACCTGTTTGGAAACTATCAAAAAACTCAGCAGGAATTTCTGTTCGTTTTTCTTCCAACTCTTCTAAAATTAAAATTCGTTGGACTTTAAACAGTAATTCAAATGCTACCAATCAGACACCTATTGCTTCCAAAGGTTTTGACTTGTATGCTTATGTGGAAAGCAAATGGCAATTTGTAGGTGTTGCACAGCCAAAAGGGACAATTCAAAATGAAGCGACTGTAATTGTCGGAATGGAGGCGAAAAATCGTGAATACTTATTAAACTTACCTTTGTATAACGGAATTAGTTCGCTTGAAATCGGTATTGATAAAGGAACTTCTATTGACAAACCAACTCAAAAAATCATTGACACTTCAAGCCCTATCGTTTTTTATGGAACAAGTATAACACAAGGGGCATCGGCTTCACGTCCGGGATTAACATACGCAGCACTATTAGAAAGACATTTTAACAAAGAAGTAATAAACTTGGGGTTTAGTGGTAACGGCAGATTTGAAAAGGAAATTGGCAAATACTTTATGACCTCTAAACCTTCTGTAATTGTTTTGGACTGCACACCAAATTCACCTGCCGACACTATCAGAAAAAATCTTCCCGAACTTCTTGACTATATTCTTTCCTTAAATGATACAATTCCAATAATACTTGTAGAAAGTATTATGAGAGATTTTGCGTTCTTCAAAAAAGACGACAAAACAGTTTTTGGAACAATTTCATTCATAAACGAACAAAACAAAGCGTTGAAAGATGTCTATGAAAAAAAATCAAAAACGAATAAAAATATAATCTACGTTAGTAATCATAATCTTGTTGGACAAGACCACGAAGCGACAATAGACGGAACACATTTTAACGACTTAGGACATTACAGAGCTTACGAACGTTTACGACAAGAAATTGAAAAATATCTATTAAAATAAACATAAGGGCGAACTGCTAACACGGGTTTTGCGTCAGGCGGGGTGATGTGCAAACTTGGAGCTTTGTGCTTCGTATCAAGTGTAGTGCAGGTTGACAGTTTTGTGCTCCGAAACCCGCCCGAACGCAAAGCCCGAAAACGTTATCGCTCAGTGTAGAAAAACCCGAACAACAATATGACATTGGGAAAAAGAGTAAATTTGAAGCTAAGACACAATTAATTATAGGTAGTGACATCAGAATCGCAAAATATTGAATTCAAAGTAAATTGGAGAGACGAATATCTTAAATGGATCTGTGGTTTTGCTAATGCCTATGGCGGTACTCTTTTCATTGGAAAAGATGATGCAGGAAATGTGGTTGACTTGAAAGATGCTAAAAAACTATTAGAAGAAATCCCTAACAAGGTTAGAGACACTTTGGGGATTTTGGTCGATGTTAATCTGCACCAAAATGACCAAGGAAGTTTTATTGAAATTCTTGTTGAGCAATACCCTTACCCTGTCAATTATAAGGGACAATATCATTATAGAAGTGGAAGCACCAAACAAGAATTAAAAGGTCCTTCACTTGACAAGTTTCTCCTTCAGAAAAAAGGGAAAAGATGGGATGGGGTACCTGTTCCGAATGTTTCAACAAATGACCTTAAGCAAGAAACATTTGATTTTTTTCGTAAACGAGCTTTCAGAAGCCAAAGAATTGATGAAGAAAGTTTAGCTGATAGTAATGAACACCTTATTGAGAACCTTCAACTCAAAGAAGGTAAATTTCTTAAGCGGGCATCTATTCTGCTGTTTCACCCTAATCCTGAAAAATATATAACAGGAGCTTACATAAAAATAGGTTTTTTCGAAAGTGATAGTGATTTGAGATATCAAGACGAAATCCACGGAAATCTTTTTGAACAAATTGAAAAAACAACAGAATTATTATTCACAAAGTACATCAAGGCATTTATTAGCTATGAAGGTTTGAATCGAGTGGAGACCTATGAATATCCGAGAGAAGCAATTAGAGAAGCATTATTGAATGCTCTTGCCCATAAAGACTATTCGGGTGGCGTTCCCATTCAAATAAGTGTTTATAAGGATAAGTTAATGATTTGGAATGAAGGGCATCTTCCTGATGATTGGACCATTCAAACACTTCTAGATAAGCACTCATCAAAGCCATTCAACCCAGATATTGCAAATGCACTTTTTCGCAGCGGATACATTGAATCTTGGGGTCGGGGTATTTCGAAAATGACAGAGCAGTGCTTTAATTTTGGACTCCCTGCGCCCTTGTTCTTTTTTAAAAGTTCGGGTTTTTGGGTAGAATTTAGAAAAGACATATATACATACGACCAACTTAAAGAGCTTGGGCTAAATGAACGACAGATTAAAGCTGTACTTTTCGTAAAGGAGAATGGTAAAATTAATAACAGTGACTACCAGACTTTAAATAATGTATCAAAAGCAACTGCCACAAGAGACCTTACTGAACTTGTTGAAAAATTCAAGGTATTGGTCAGAAGTGGAGAAGTTGGAGCAGGAACAACCTATGTTTTGATTGGCTCATAATTGGCTCAATTGGCTCATAGGGCAAAACAAAAAAGAGAAGTAAATGAACGGAGAAAAACACCGAAGCGATAACAGCGTGTATGAAAAATAGCGGGAAAAGTGCTAAATCAAAGGTCAGTGCTTTTAATAAATGTCAATGCCAAACTGAAAGTGAAGTGCTTTTTTATCCGCTACTTCTCGTACACGCAAAACGTTAGGCAACATGCTAAAAGAGCCAACGCACATTCAAGCACATTTGGTTTTTGCCGACACGCAAAGCCCTGACAAAAAACCAAAAGAGCTTGAATTTTTGCCAACGCTCGGACGACATAGAAAAGATAAAGAATGAATAAAAAAGACCTTTCAGAAAGGGACATATGTACAAAATTCATAACTCCAGCCATTGAGAAAGCAGGCTGGGACAGGCTGACTCAGCTCTTAGAGGAAGTGACTTTTACTGATGGTAAAATCTATGTTCGTGGGAAATTGACTGCTAGAGGAGCTAGAAAAAGAGCAGACTATATTCTTTACTATAAGCCCAATATTCCAATAGCTATAATTGAAGCTAAAGACAATAAACATACTGTTAGAGCTGGAATTCAACAGGCTTTAGAATATGCAAAAATTCTTGATATCCCTTTTGTGTTCAGTAGCAATGGAGATGGATTTGTTTTCCACGACAAGACCAAGCAAAGTGAAGCCATTGAAACCGAATTGGATTTAGACAGCTTTCCATCACCTGAAACCTTGTGGAACAAATTAAACCAATTCAGAGGTATAGTAACAGAAGAAGCGGAAAAGGTTGTTGGTCAAGATTATTATTTTGATGGAAGCGGAAGAAATCCAAGATACTACCAACAAATTGCTGTAAATCGTGCTGTAGAGGCAATAGCTAAAGGTCAAGACAGGATTTTGCTCGTAATGGCGACAGGAACAGGCAAAACTTACACAGCTTTTCAAATCATACACCGACTTTGGAAAAGTGGTGCGAAAAAGCGAATCCTTTTTCTTGCAGACAGAAACGCTTTGATTGACCAAACTCGAAGAGGAGATTTTAAACATTTCAAAGATAAAATGACGGTTGTAAAAAACCGTATGATTGACAAAAGCTATGAAGTCTATTTAGCTTTATACCAAGGTTTATCTGGTTCGGATGAAGAAGCCAATGCATACAAACAGTTTTCACCTGAATTCTTTGACTTGATTGTAATTGATGAGTGCCACAGAGGAAGTGCCAAAGAAGATAGTTCTTGGAGAGAAATACTCAACTATTTCAAAAAAGCTACTCACATTGGTTTAACGGCTACTCCGAAAGAAACAAACGAAGTTTCTAACAGTGAATATTTCGGAGACCCAATTTACACTTACTCATTAAAACAAGGAATTGATGATGGCTTTCTTGCCCCTTACCGTGTAGTTCGAGTGAATTTGAATATAGATGCAGAAGGCTGGCGACCTGAGGTAGGTAAAAAAGACAAAGATGGAAATGAGGTTGAAGACAGGGTTTACAACCGTAAAGACTTTGATAGAAACTTAGTAATTGAAGAAAGAACACAAGCGGTTGCAAGAAAGCTTACTGAGTTTTTGAAAGGATATGACCGCTTTGCAAAAACCATAGTATTCTGTTCAGACATTGACCATGCAGAACGAATGCGAACAGCTTTATCAAACCTGAATGCTGATTTGGTTTCAAAGAACCACAAATACATCATGCAGATTACAGGCGACAATGATGAAGGTAAACGAGAACTGGACAACTTCATTAATCCAGAAGAAATTTATCCCGTTATTGCGACAACATCCGAATTAATGACCACTGGTGTGGATGCCCAAACCTGCAAAGTCATTGTGTTGGATGCAGAAATAAAATCAATGACAAAATTCAAACAGATTGTGGGTCGTGGCACTAGAATAAATGAAGAGTTCGGGAAAATGTACTTTACCATTCTTGATTTCAGAAACGTCACAGACTTATTTGCTGATAAAGATTTTGATGGAGACCCCATTCGAGTTAAACCAGTTTCGGAAGATACAGACTTGGGTGGTATTGTTGACGAAGAAGAAAATATTGAAACACCCATTATTGATGAGGAATCTGGAGAGGAAATAGAAATTAAACCAACAATTAGATATCCTGAAACTGAATTTCAACCCGGAATGGTGAGTGAACCAAGGCAAAAAGTGTATGTAAATGGTGTTGATGTTTCAGTTTTGATAAGTCGGGAAATGTATTTTGACAACAATGGAAAACCGATTACAACAAGCTTAAAAGACCATACAAAAGACCTGATAAAAGGCCAATACGCTTCAATGGACGACTTCTTGACAAGATGGAATAGCAGTGATAAGAAAGAGGTCATAATCAAGGAACTTGAAGAACAAGGTGTAATGGTTGAAGCTTTGCGTGATGCAGTAAACTGGGAAGTTGACTTATTTGATTTAATCTGTCACGTTGCATTTGACCAACCACCACTAACAAGAATGGAACGTGCAAACAACGTGAAAAAAAGAAATTACTTTACCAAGTACGGTGACCAAGCCAAAAAAGTCTTGGAAGCACTTTTGGACAAATATGCCGATGAGGGCGTAACGAACATTGAAAGCATGGATGTACTAAAAGTCAAACCACTCAATGAATTTGGTTCACCCCTTGAAATCATCAAAGAATTTGGTAGTAAAGCCAAATACTTGGAAGCAATCAAAGAATTAGAACAAGAACTTTATAAAACTGGAGCTTAATGGCGAACATAAAAGGAATAGTAGATGGTATTCGTAAAATCATGTGGCAAGACACAGGATTGAATGGTGATGCACAAAGAATTGAGCAGCTGGGATGGATGCTGTTTTTAAAAATCTTCTCTGATAAGGACAAAGAACTTGAAACTCTAAAAGATGATTACGTTAGCCCCATACCTGCTGAGCTTCATTGGGATGCCTGGGCTGGAGATGATGAGGGGATGACTGGGGATAAACTTCAAGAATTCGTTGACCGTGAACTTTTTCCAAAACTCAGAAATCTGAAAGTTGGTGTAACGAATGATTTGCCCAACAAACGAGCTTTAATTGTTCGTGAAGTGTTTCAGGGCAATAACAACTACATGAAAAGCGGCATCAATATCCGCAAGGTGTTGAACAAGCTCAACGAAATAGATTTTAATATTGCCAAAGACCGCCATGCATTTGGTGAGATTTATGAAACCATTCTGAAAGAACTCCAAAGTGCTGGTAAAAGTGGCGAATTCTACACGCCTAGAGCGATTACCGAGTTTATCACAGAAATGATTAACCCGCAATTGGGAGAAAAGATTTTAGACCCGAGTTGTGGTACAGGTGGTTATTTAACAGCTGCTATAGAGCATTTGAAAAAACAAGCCAACAGCGTTGAGGAATTAGAAAGTATCTCAAACAACATCATTGGTTGGGAATACAAACCACTTCCTTATTTGTTGGCAACCACTAATTTGATTCTCCATGATGTTGAAGTGCCCAACATCACATTTAGAGATTCTTTAGAACAGCCCCTGAGTGCTTACACAGAAAAGAACAGGGTGAATGTGATATTAGCCAATCCACCATTTGGCGGCATAGTAGCCAATAACAACGAAAAAAACTTTCCTCAAAACTATCGTACCAAGGAAAGTGCTGACCTGTTTTTGGTTTTAATGGTTCATCTTTTGAAAAAAGTTGGTCGGGCTGGTATAGTTTTACCTGATGGTTCTTTAACCGGTGGCGGAATTAAAGAAAGAGTTCGTCAAAAACTTTTGGAAGAATGCAATCTGCATACAATAATTAGATTACCTAACTCAGTATTTCAACCTTATGCAACCGTAGCCACCAACTTGCTTTTTTTCACCAAGGGTGAAAAAACCAAAGAAGTTTGGTATTACGAGCACAGATTACCTGAAGATCAAAAAGCATACAGCAAAACGAAGCCTTTGCAATTAGATGAACTTGACCCTATCAAAACTTGGTGGAATGATAGAAAGGAAAGTGAAATCAGTTGGAAGGTGGATATTAAAACCATTATTGAACGCAATTATGATTTAGATATCAAAAACCCAACTAAGGTTGAAGAAAGCGTTGAACATAGCAGCGAAGATTTGATAAAGATGCTTGAAGCTTCTTTTCAAAAAAGCAATGAATTGTTTAATCAATTAAAAGCTGCGGTAAAATGAGTTTAGTCAAAATTAAAGACTTATTTCACTTTGAAAAGGGAACGCTTCAAAGCACCAAGGCAACTCCTGGTGAGTATGACTTTATAACAGCAGCAGCTGATTGGAAAACACATAATGAATATACCCATGATTGTGAAGCATTGATTTTTGCGGCAGCTGCTTCGGGTTCATTGGGCAGAACACATTATGTAAATGGCAAATTCATTTCGAGTGATCTTTGTTTCATTCTTACTCCAAAAGACGAAGAAAAATATCCAATAGACATAAAGTTTTATCACCTGATTTTTAATGCATTTAAAGACGATATAGTACGCAATACCAAATCAGGCACATCAAAAGAAGCTATCGGATTAACTGTTTTTGGCAATTACAAACTACCTTATTTTGAAATTGAAAAACAGCAAAATACTAAAGAAGCATTCCTGAAAGCACAGGAACTGTCTCAATCATTAGATAAAGAGCTTTCCAATCAATTAGAATTAATCAAAAATCTTCGACAAGCTTTTTTAAAAGATGCTATGCAAGGTAAGCTGGTGGAACAAGACCCCAATGATGAACCAGCATCGAGTCTTCTTGAAAGAATCAATGCCGAAAAAGAACGTTTGATTAAGGAAAAGAAAATTAAAAAAGAGAAAGAGCCACCTGCTATCTTAGAAGAAGAAATCCCTTTTGATATACCAGAGAAGTGGGCTTGGTGTAGATTAGGTTCAATTTCAGAATTTATTTCAGGAAATAATTTTAATAGTGGAGACTTTTTTAAGGGAGCGGGTGTAAAGTGCATTAAAATTACAAATGCAGGGGTAAATGAGATTATTGAAACAGACGATGTTTTGCCACAAACTTTTGTAAGTAAATATTCTCAATATCTTGTTTATGAAGGTGACTTAGTTTTAGCCTTGACTAGACCATACATTTCAGATGGTCTAAAAATAAGTAAATGTCCTCAATCATATGACAAATCCTTACTTAATCAAAGGGTTGCAGTTATTAGACCATTTTTAAAATCGCAAACTGATTACATCTTCACTTTTTTGAAGTCTGATTTTGTTTTGAAGCGTTATAAATCGATGTTTGAAGGTAAGGGACAACAGCCAAATCTAAAAAAAGAGCATGTAACCAATTTATTAATCCCAATTGCTCCTGAGGCAGAGCTAGAAAGGATTGTCGCCAGATTGGAAGAGCTAATGCATATTTGTGACAAGATGGAGGCAAGCATCAGAGAATTTAAAATGCAGAGTGAATCACTTTTGCAACAAACTTTACGAGAAGCTCTAGGTATAAATCCTTCTAAAAAACTAATCGAAAATAATAATCCAATACAATCAAAGAATGTCCATTCCAAATTTGATTCAAACACACTCCTAATGGAAATACAAGAACTTTTAAAAATTCACGGCAAGCTCCAAGCATTGGAACTTTGGCAAATGTCCAAATTCTATGGCAAGTCCGAAGAAGAAAGAAATATTGATGGCTTTTATGCAGAATTAAAAAAACTAATCGAGAAAGATAAATTGATTAAAGAAACCGAAAAAGGCTATTTGGAATTAGTATGAGAATAGACAAGGTTTATATAGAGCAATTTAAAAATCTGAATCAATTTACGATTGATTTGGATGAGACCAAAATGCAGACAGTGCTTTTGGGTGAAAACGCTGCTGGTAAATCAAACTTTTTGGAAGCCTTGGTAATTATCTTTAGAGATTTAGACCTTGAGGAACAAACAAGTTTCAATTACACCATTGAATACAAATGCAAAGGCAACTTGATAAAAGTAAATGGTGGTCCAGATGTTAAAAACAAGTATGGTTTATTCCTTGGTGAGAATAAAGGAGATGAAATTATTTACTCCACAATTGTATCCAAGGCTGCGGTCAAAAAGAATAAGGAGCTTTATTTGCCAAAATATGTTTTTTCATACTACTCAGGAGTTAGCAACCGACTATTAGAACATTTTGACAAACATCAATTCAGGTTTTATAGAGACCTTTTAAAAGGCATAGATTCCCCTCCTCGCCCGCTTTTTTATGCTAGACTAATTCACAGCCATTTCGTGTTAATGGCTTTTTACGGATTCCCCAACGAAAAAATCAATACGTTCCTAGAAGATTATCTGAATATCGTTGGACTAGAATCAGTACTGTTTGTTTTGAAAAAGCCGAATTGGAAAGGAGATACAGAAGAAGGAGACCCGAAATTTTGGTATTCAAAAGGAGTAGTAAAAGAATTCCTAAATGACTTGTGGGATGCCTCAATTGCTCCAATCTACCATAGAGACAAAGTAAGAGAGGATTTCAACAAACATCCAGACCAAGAACATTTGTATTTGTACATTTCCAATGAAGAAAAACTAAAAAAAATAGCTGAGAAGTATGGGACAAATACAGAATTCTTTAAAAGTCTTGAAAGCACTTACATATCAGATTTAATTCAGGAAGTACGAGTAAAAGTCAAGAAGAAAAATATTGATGGTGAAATAACCTTTAAAGAATTATCTGAAGGCGAACAACAGTTATTGACTGTCTTGGGTTTGTTGCGATTCACAAAAGAAGAGGAATCCTTAATCCTATTAGATGAGCCTGACACTCATCTTAATCCTTTGTGGAAATGGAAATATATGAATTTGTTGGAAGATGTGGTAGAAAGACCCGAAACAAGTCAAATCATCATGACCACTCATGACCCATTGGTAATTGGGGGGCTAACCAAAGAAGAAATCAGAATATTCTATACCGAGAAAGGTAAAGACCAAGAAGGTAAAGACATTATGCTTGTCAAAACAATCGCACCCGATTTTGACCCGAAAGGACTGGGTGTTGCCGGAATTTTAACGAGTGAGTTTTTTAAGTTGCCAAGTACTCTTGATGAAGATACTCTTGATATTTTAAATAGAAGAAATGAGTTAATCGCTAAGCAAGATGACAACAAACTAACTGATAAAGAGTCTTTAGAGCTTAAAGAAATATTTTATTATCTAAACAATCTTGGAATTAATACAACTGACAGAGACCCACTCTATGAGAAATTTATTGTGGCTTTGTCAAAATTGGAGAAACCAGAGAACATAAAAAGCTCTCCTGTTGAGTTGAAAAAGCAAAACGAAATAGCTTTTGACATTTTGAAACGAATAATTAATGAGTCAGAGAAATGATTTTTATTGATTTAGAAAACAATCCACCACCTCAAGATTGGATAGACAGAGCAGATGCTTTAACTCAACAATTAATAGCGGCACCGACAATTGTGGCTAAAAACGTAATAATTGATGCAAACCAAGCCTTGTGGAATGAGTTGAAAGATCATTTGTCTGCATTAAGTAATCAGAAATGTTGGTATACAGAATCTATTAATGCAGGTGCTCATTGCCATGTTGACCATTTTCGTCCAAAAAAAGAAGTAGTTGAAGAAGACGGCAATATAACAGATGGGTATTGGTGGCTTGCTTTTGATTGGATGAATTATAGGTTTTCTGGCCCTGCTCCAAATGTGAGGAAAAGGTCATATTTTCAGGTCGTTGCTAATAGAGCATTAATTTATGGAGACAATTGCAACATAGAGGATATATTATTTATTGACCCAATAAAAGTACGTGATCCAGAATGCCTAGCTTTTGATAATGAGGGTAGAGTAAAACCCAAGGAAACAGTTAAAACTGCAAGGAATTATAAGCGGGCAGATTATTCAATCCGAAGACTAAATCTCAACGCACCAAGTTTAATTGATCAGCGAAAGGATAAATTTAGAAAAGCTTCAATTCTCTTAATGCAATTGGATAAAAAAATACAACTGCAATCTGTTACATGGGATCAGTCAAGAGAAAATGAAATTGAAATAGGATTTAGGGAGTTAATTCAGATGTGTTCTAAGAACTCTGAATTTTCTGCGGCTGTAAAATTCTGCTTAAAAAGTTCTACCTATGCTTGGGCTTTGGAAATTGTAAATGCAGCCGCCTAATGATTGTTCATGCTAACATAAAATCACAATTAGAAATTGAATTGCAGAATTCATCATCTGTTTGGATTGCATCAGCAATGATAAGTTATAGCGGTTGGGATTTTATTCAAAAAGCTATTCCTCCCACAGCAACTCAGTTTTATTTAATAGGTATTGATTTGGCGACAGAACCGAAGGTTTTTGAATCGATTCTTTCAAAGTCAGAAATAAATGCAAGAATATATGAATCTCAATTCACTTTTCACCCCAAAGTTTATCTTATTAAAAAAATTGATGGCACATTCACAGCATTCATAGGTTCATCGAACACTACAAAATGGGGTTTGGAGAAGAATGTTGAAATGAACTTTCAGGTAAATGACCAAAAAGAATGTCGTAAACTTCTTGATTGGTTTAATAGTCTTTATATAGATGGATACATCATTACTGATGATTTCATCAAAGATTACAAAGCCCGTTTTGTCAAGACAAATATCAAGGTCAAAGAAATTAAGAAAGAAGCAGAGGACTTTAAAAAAGAGATTTCAAAAAACAAAGGACAATTCTTTTCGAAAAATCATCACGAAATATTTAAGGAGAAATTCCACAGAGTAAACAGCTTGGATTTACAAAGAATCAGGAAAGAGGTTCGTGATAAATTTCGTGAGTTGCATTTCAATATATATCCTCAGTTTTCCGCATGCGGTTTAACCGATTTGCAGTGTCATCATCAATCAAGAGAAGTAGTAAGCAGACACTTTTTCAACCAGTATAGCGGTAATTATATAAATGCAATGTGGCTTCACTATGGTAAGTCTCTGCAACAATTGAAAAAGTATGCAACAAAGGACAAGTCAATAAACAAGCCTGACTCATTTATTAATAATTTACGCATTCAGGTTATCATTCATGAAGACAGTTTAGGAATCTGGCTTGTATTAGGCAGAAACAATGGAAGCAAAATTGACAGAGATCATTTCAGAAAACAAATGACTAATCTAAAAATCAGAAACGACTTTTTTGACGGTGTAAAAAAACTGGGTAGTGATTATTGGTTAAATGTTTCTAAAACACCACTTGACAAAATAAATACTACTGATGAGCTTTGGAAAGAAACTCAAAAAGAAACTATTGATGAATACTTTATTATTGGATGTGACATCAATTGGCTAGACAAAAGACTTTCAAGTAGCAACATATCAAAGACTATATTAGAGGAGTTTCAAAAATTATATACTCTATATGAAATAATGAGACATAAATGAAAATACCCTTCCCTTACAGCCACACACATTGCCAAGCCGCACAAGCCAACGCTAATACCCAAGCTTGGCAAAGAGTGTGTCTGTCCCAACGCTCGACAAAACCGACAGAAAATCGAGCGGACGAAGAAGAAGCACGATTGCCTAACATCACCTATACGCAAGCAGGGGTTTCGTACTTCGTAGGACAGGAAAGTGGTATATTTGAAGTTCAGTTCTTCGTAGGAAGTTCAGTGGTAAAATGCCCTGCCTGCGTATAGCTGCAAAACGTTGTGCTTCATTAGAAAAAAATCGACCTTGAAGGAAAAAGAAATAAAAGACTGCTCAATAATTGATATTGTTGATTTTAGATCGTTAAACCAATCTAAAACGAATCAATTTTATTTCCTGTCGGAAATCCCAAGCATTTTCGAACCCTATTCTATCAATCCTAATTATTATAGCTTTGGCTTAATTACAGAAGGCTCATTAACGATTGAGATAGATAGTAACGTTTGTGATTTAACAAAAAATACCTTAATGGTTTATAGGCCAAAAGAAATATTTAGACTTGTTGACATAGCCCCTAAAACAAAAGGTGTTTTTGTTTTATTCACCAAAGAATTCGTAAATAAGTTAGCAGAAAATATTTTTACATTGAAAAACAAATCTTTTCTTAGTTATGGGGCAAAGTTTTTTTTTAATTTAAATAATACCGATAGAGATTCTTTACTAAGTGTTTTTAACACTATATTCTTCTTATTAAACAAACCTATGGGACCACAATGGGAATCCATGGCAAGAAATTTGACTTCCGCATTAATTTTTCAAACAGAATTTATTTTAAAAAAATATATTGATTTAGAAAAAATACATATTAGCAAAGATGAGATGATTTTTAGGTTGTTTAAGAATGAAGTTATGCGAAATTTTACAAAAGAAAGAAGTTTAAAGTTTTATGCCGAAAAACTTAATATTAATCATAATCAATTGGGTGTTATAATAAAAAGAGTATCTGGAAAAAGCCCTAAAAAAATTATTAATGCTCTTTTAATAAATGAAGCGAAACGATTATTAAAAACCACCAACGATACTGTCGGCATAATCGCTTACACCTTGAACTATGCCGACATCTACACTTTTAGTAAATTCTTTAAGAAAGAAACTGGCTTATCTCCTACCACGTTTAGAACTATGGCGTAATCAAAACTGACAAAAAATACAAGTTTTCTGACAAGTAAATATCCAACTTAAATATGGAAATTTGCATCATTATACAATTAAAAAAATTGAAAAATGAATAGATTAGAAAACAAAGTTGCATTAATCACTGGTGCATCAAGAGGTATGGGTGAAGCTCACGCCAGAGAATTTGTAAAACAAGGCGCTAAAGTAATTTTAGCCGATATTCGTGTAGAAATGGGACAAGCCTTAGCTGACGAATTGGGAGAAAACGCATTGTTTGTAAAATTAGATGTTGCAAGTGCTGATGATTGGAAAAATGCTGTTGAAGCAGGCGAAAGTAAATTTGGAAATGTAAATGTATTGGTGAACAATGCTGGTATTTTGGGTCCAGTAGCTGGATTGTTAGAAATAAAGCACGAAGATTATTTAAAAGTAATAGATATTAATCAGCACAGTATTCTTTTAGGTATGCAAGCGGTTATCCCTTCTATGCTCAAAGCAGGTGTTGGTTCTATTATTAATGTTTCTTCAATTGCTGGTATTGTAGCTTGTTTTGGTTTCCCAAATGTGGGTTATATGGCGAGTAAGTTTGCTATCAGAGGAATGACAAAAGCTGCGGCTTTTGAATTTGGGCCCAAAAACATTAGAGTAAATTCTATGCACCCAGGTTTTGTACTTACTCCTATGATGATAGAAGCAACCGATGAAGACGCATCTAAAGAAGGTAAAAATGCATTGGATGAAATTCCTTTAGGCAGAATTTCTGAAACAAGTGAGCTGACAGGTATTGTTGTTTTCTTAGCATCAGACGAAGCCTCATTTGTTACAGGTCAAGAACATATAGTCGATGGTGGAATGACTATACATTAATCTTGACAAAAAGTAACGAAAGCACAACAAAGTGTATAGTTAATGGCGGTTTTGTGTTAAAATTCAAAGTTTTACAAAAAAACAAACCAAGTGTCAAGCTGAAAATTAAGCACCTATAAATCCGCCACTAACCATACACAGACCGTTATAGCCCATTGTGAGAACGACAACCGAAATATTAACGATTAAACATAAAAACAATGAACAATCAAAACATTTTTGGATTCAGAAGACTTCATAGTGACCCAACAAAAGAAAGACCACCACAATTAAGACAGGAATAGTTCATTAAACTGTGTCTAAGGTTTAATCTTTCTTTCAGCCTACTGTCTTAGTTGCCTTAAGGCAACTAAGACAGTAGGCTGAAAATTCAGTTTTTTTGTGGCACCCTATCCGGGTACAGCTCCATGATTTCACGCTGGATGGAAGTCCATCCCCTTGCATTTTTCTTCCATGACTTTTCGTTCCGACTGATCGATAAATAGAGCTGCTTTAACAGTGCTGTTTCCGATGCCCATGCAGCTTTGCTTTTTATCAGTTTTCGCATGATCCGATGTAGGGCCTCTACCGGATTTGTTGTATAGATCATCTTCCGCATCCCTACAGGAAAATCCAGGAATGCCATCAGCTCAGTCCAGTTGTCACGCCATTGCCGTACTATATACTTATATTTCTTGCCCCATGTGGCTTCAAAGGCTGACAATGCTGTTTTCGCACCTTCTTCAGTGGTGGAGGTGTATACCTGACGTAAGTCCTTTATTAAAGCCTTCTTATCAGCTTCATCCACATATTTCAGCGAATTCCTCATTTGATGAACAATGCACTTTTGGACAACTGAAGCAGGGAACACTTCCTGAATCTGTTCGGAAAATCCCTGTAGATCATCCGTGCAGACCACCAAAATATCGGCTACTCCTCTTGATTTAAGATCTTCCATTACCAGGCCCCATTTTTTAGCTCCTTCTCCGCCCGAGTTGATGTAAAGACCTAATACGTCCCTATTCCCTTCCCAATCCACCGAATATACTGTATAGAAGGCGCTACTGATGTATTTGCCCTCCTGGCGTACTTTGAAGTGTATGGCATCCAGGTACACGATGGGATAAAAGCTTTGAAGGCTTCTTGTACGCCATTCCTGAATCTCAGGGAGCACCTTATCGGTAATCTGGGAGATACGGCCTGCTGAGATACTCACCCCGTAAATCTCCTCCAGCAGACGTCTTACGTCTTCCACTGAATTACCCTGCGCATACAGCGCCAGTATCTGATCATCAAGGCCGCTGCTCAGTTCACGTTCACGTTTGCCTACCAGTTCGGGCTCAAAGTCTCCATTACGGTCTCTGGGAGTAGAAATATCCAGAAAACCGGCATCGCTCACCACTCGCTTGGGAGTCCTGCCATTACGCTTATTAACATGGCCAGAGGCCCGCTCTTCTAATAGAAAACTCTCAATCTCTCCCTCAAGCATGGTATTCACCATTTGTTGTAAAATCTCACTAAAGGGGCTCTCTTTGCCCAGCAAGCCCTTCTTGCTGTATAACCGCTCTTTTAGACGGTCACTCATCTTTGGATCATTTAATAAATCCTCAATTGTCTTTTTCTTGTTCATCTTGTGTAAAGTTAGCAGACACACTTAAATGAACAGTCTCTTAAGACAATATAAAATAATTGATAATTATCAAATCTATCAATCAGATTTCAATCAATTAGTATTTGTTATCCATGACGAAGAAAATGATTTATATTATCGACTTGAAAGAACTAATACAGAAATTGAAAAGACCGATTTGAATCTACGAAAATGGATTGAAATATTGTTTAAAATGTGAGTCTAACATTAATACTATCAATGTTTTTCAATGAAATAGGTTTTGTATCATCTTTTAATATAACATCATAAGGGTGTGACATTTTACCATCACCAATCTTATCGTTATACTTGAAAGACTTAACAATAACACCATCATTGGGAACTACAACAAATTCAAATTCCTCAACACATAATGGGTCAAGATAATGTTGTAAAAGAATTTGAAATTTACTATTTGTCACATCAGACCTCACGTAGTATGAACTCATTCCGACATTTTTACCGAACTCATTATTGAGTGTGGTTAATAATTCACTAAAATCTAATTTCATAATTTATATATTTAATTTAATTTTAACTAATTGACTAACAATACGAAAGACAATAACAACGGGCTATAACAGCACCTATACGCAAGCAGGGGTTTCATCTCTCGTAGGACAGTTTTGTGGTTTATCAATTGTTTGTTCTTCGTATAAACATTCTTGCTAATAATTCCCTGCCTGACGTATAGCTGCAAAACGTTATCGCTCAGTGTAAAAAAACAACGACAGTGAATAAAATGAAAGACAGAAATAAAATGCCAAACGTACAAGATGAACCTCTTAAATAGAAGTAATTAATGCGAATCCCTTTAAATGAATTTGAGCAATTAATAGATGAAACTATCCTCAAAAGAGGCTTGGCTTACTTTAAGGGCGGTGCAATAACCGATTTTTCAGAAATTTCAAATGGAGAATATGAAGCTATTGTATCAGGTACAGAGGATTACACTGTTCAATTAGAAGTTGAAAACAACGCAATAATTGAACACAATTGTGATTGTCCTTATGATATGGGGGCTGTTTGTAAACACGTAGTTGCGGTTATCTTCCATTTGCAACAAGATGAATTGGAGTTAAACGAATCCTCTCCCAATAGTCCGGAGAAGAAGAAAAAAACAAAGTCTGTCAATCAACAAGTCAAAGAGTTATTAAAAGCTATTTCGCACAATGAATTGATAGAGTTTGTAGAAGAAAACTGCAAAAAGGACAAGAAATTTAGAAACTATTTTTTAGCATCATTCGGGCATTTAAATCAAAATCAATCAAAAGAATTTTATCAAAAACAAATCCACTCTATACTGCAAACAGCAGCAGGTAGAGACGGTTGGATTGGTTGGTCTGATATGAAATATGTGGTGAAAGCTACCGAGCCATTTTTAGAAAATGCCGAAAAATATTTGCAAAAGAAGAATTTTGAAAATGTGTTTTTCATCAGTACTGCTTTATTGGAAGAAATAACCAAAGCTTTCCAATTTGGAGATGACAGTAACGGTGATTTAGGCTATTTTGTTGAATCGGCAATGGAGCTACTTTCAAAACTATCAAAAGAGGAAATTTCATCAGCACTAAAACAAGAAACTTTTGAATACTGTATTTCAGCTTTTAAACAAAAACTTTTTGAAGGTTGGGATTGGCATTTAGGCATACTCCACATTGCAGGCGATTTAATAGATAATGAAAATGAAGCCGATATTATTTTGAATTGTTTGGAATCTGTGAATGGAGAATATGAACGAGAATACGCTCAATCATATAAATTGGAATTACTAAGGCAGTATAAAAACCAAAAAGATGTAGAGGAATTCATCAATAAAAATATTTCAAATTCAAAAATCAGAAAACAAGAAATTGAAAAAGCCTTTGAAAACCAAAACTTTGAAAGAGCAATAGCATTAGCTAAAGACGGAATTACTTGTGATGAACAAAGCAAACCAGGCTTAGCAAAAGATTGGTATGATTGGCTGTTGAAAATTGCATTAGTTCAGAATGACAAGCCCAAGATTATTGAATATGCTCGTTTCAGGCTGATTGAAAATTTTGGGGCAACACAAGATTATTACCAGATACTGAAAAACAATATTGAACCTGAAAAATGGCATCCTTTTTTAGAAGAAATAATCAAGGAGGTTACACCTAAAAACAGATGGACTTATACGGAGCTAATACGCAAGGTTTATATTAAAGAGGAATGGTGGGACAGGTTGTTTTTGATGCTAAAACAGAATTTGTCTTTAGAGAACATTCAGGAAAACGAACAGTACTTAGCTAAAGATTATTCCGCTGAACTAATTGAATTGTATAGTGAAAGACTAACGAATTATGTTGAAAAATATGTCGGTCGAAATAATTATCAAACGGCTTGCAGGTATTTACGAAGAATGAAAAAACTTGGGGGCAACGACAAAGTAAATGAATTAATCGAATTGTTTAGAAAGCAATACCCACAGCGTAAAGCATTAATGGACGAATTAACAAGAGTATAAAATGCCAACCCTTCACAGCAACACGACCAAAATGACCAACAAACAAACGGACGAAAAAGAACACCGAAGCGATAACATTAAGCCCACTAGAGAAAAGCCCTTTGAAAAAAAGCCCTGATTGATGTAAAATCTATCAGGGCTTTTTGCTAGTGGCTGTTGACTGACAACTGGAGGGTGAAGTGTTTGCTAGGTGTATTAGTACTCTTTTTATGGGTTTAATTATTTTTCATTAGTTACGATTTCTACTATTATTTGACCAATCCTTGTGGAAAAGGCATAAAATCCCCTACCCAAAATTGGGGTATTCTGCTTTAGAGATGTCTTGGACCCAACCATTGTTTTCTTAGATCCTGAATACATGTCAGGAAGGGGCTGGATTTGGATTGAAAGATTTTTGTTTTCTGGCTGATCTATCCCTTGTATCAAAGATTGTTTCCATTCTTCCGTGATCGCAGCAAGGGCATTTTAAAATATCCCTGCCGTATTTTTCGAGCATTCTGATCTGGAATGGAATTGTGACTTTGGGTTTGGTTGGTTGCATATCGAGAGAAGACCGTATCATAGCCAACCGTTCAGTTTTGCCCTGTATTCTCAAGTATCCGAAGTGGCGGATCTTGACAAACCTTTTTGGTAGGATATGCTGCTCAAACCTTCTAAGGAATTCCTGATGAGTAAGCCACATCTGTTTTGTTTTGGAACCGTCTGCATAGTCTTTATAGCTGAACTTGATATGTGTTGCGTTGACCTCAAGGATTCGGTGTTTGGTGATGGCAATCTTGTGGGTATAGCGTCCAAGGTACTCGACGACTCTATCGGGTGAACCGAAAGGAGCTTTGGCGTATACGTTCCATTTTTTGAACCTTACAGCTTTAATTACGCTGTTTTTACTGCCAATCCAGCTAATTGAGGGATCTTTTTCCATCCCTTCCATGAATATGGCTTTGAACATACTTGCCAGACTTTTTTGAGGAAAAAGGAATCGGTTGTTTTTGCGTTTGGCATCTACCCAACGCTTTCCGTCGAAGCCACCTGCACTGACGATACAATGTACATGTGGATGGAAAGAAAGATCCTGTCCCCAAGTGTGGAGAACCATTGTAATACCTGGTTCAGCTCCCAGGAATTCAGGCATTCGACCGTGTTTGAGTAATGTTTGGGAAGCTGCCTGAAACAGCAAGTTAAATAGCCTGTTTCTGTTGCCCATGATCACAACATTGAGTTCATGGGGCAAAGTGAATACTACATGATAGTATGCTGTAGGTAGTAGTTCGTCCATCCTTCCCTGAATCCAAGCGTCCCTTTTCATACTTCCACAGTTGGGACAGTGTCTGTTACCGCAGCAATGGTAGCGATGGGCGATGTTGCCACATTGTTGATCATTGCATCTGCTAATGTGATAGCCCTTAGCAGCGGTATGACATGCTACAAGATCAGCAAAAACAGCTTTGCTATAAGTATTGAAGCTGTGGATGGATTGATGTCTGAATAGGGATTGGAAAGAAGAGTCAGTTTCCATCAGCTAGCAAATCAAGTGGAGATACTAGTTTTTCCCTACGTTGTTTGGTAAGGTGAAGATAGATCATAGTAGTCTCTATCTTTGAGTGTCCAAGAAGCTGTTTGATGGTATGAATATCTGTTCCCGCATCAAGCAGATGTGTGGCAAAGGAATGCCTGATAGAATGTGCGGAAAAACCATACTGTTCAAAGCCCGCCTGTTTCATGGCCATGCGGATGGCGTGCTGTATGGAGCGGTCGTTCATAGCTTTTCCCGGGATCTGTCCTTCAAAGAGAAAAACTTTCGGCTTGTGTACTCTGTAGTAAGCTTCAAGCAAAGGGAGAACAGCAGCTGGAAGGATAGTAAATCTGTCCCTGCTACCCTTTCCTGCCACAACTTTGAGCTGCATTTCGGCTCTTGAGATATGTTTCATTTCCAAGAATCGAAGTTCGCTCAACCTGATACCTGTTCCATAAAACAAAGCAATGATGGCTTTATGCTTGATATTGGTTGTGGATTGGATTACATGGCTGATCTGATCTTGGGTTAGAATTTCCGGAAGTCTGAAGTCTTTCCGGGGATAAAGTGCGTGGGGGACTACATAAGGTGAAGGTAAAATGTGTTTAAAAAAGAAGCTACAGCTTTGAGCCGTCATCCTGCATTTGTCCCTACCGACAGCATGCTCTTTTTTGATGTAATTGATGTAAGAGGCAATGTGATCTTGGGTGAGCTGCTCAGGATTAAGGTGATTGAAATAGGCGAAAATATAGCGCATCTCGGCCATATAGTTGCGGATGGTCATATGGGAATATGCTTTGGCTTCTAGGAAAGAAGATAGTTTTAGCAAATACTCCTTAGCGGAATCATTGAGGGCAACAGTGCCCAGCGTGTTTTTTTTGAGTTTTCATGATCTAAGATTTTGATATAAATAAAAATAAGCAGAATTTAGGTAAATCGCTCACCCGTAGGGTGTCAGTTCAACAGGCGTTTGGCAAAAAAGCAGGTTCAGTGGTTAAATGAAGCTTTGTTCTTCGTATCAAGTTCAGTGCTGGCAGACAGTCTAGTGCTTCGAAATCCGCTTCTTCGCCAAGCGCCAAACCGTTAGCTGCAATTTGCAGAAAAAATACTTTTAATCCGAATGTTTGAATGTAGATTTTCTATGAGAAACACCCCAATCAACCATTGCATCAAGGACTGTAAGAATATTTTTACCTGATTCGGTCATTTTGTATTCAATACGAACTGGCGTTGAATCATAAACGTTTCTTGTTATAACGCCATTTAGTTCTAATTCTTTTAACTCCTTAGACAACATTCTAGGTGTAATTTTATCGATATTGGCCTGTATGTCTTTGTACCTATAATTACCGTAAAGAATAGAAGCAAGTATAGGTAACTTCCATTTACCACTTATCACGTTCAAAGTATCATTAATCGCCAAAACATATTGTACAGGGCATTTTTTTATCTCAGAAATATTTTGTAAACCATTCATTATCATGCAGTTTAAATTTTTACTATACAAAAGTATATCAATATAAATTAACAACCAACTATACTTTATATAGCAAATGTAATACTTTTGTATCATTATTAACGATCAAAAATTTTAAAACATGATATTAGTAACAGGAGCAACAGGCGAATTTGGTAAACATGCCGTTCAGCAATTAAGAGAAAAAGGTGTAAGCACTTCTGATATTTCGGTACTTTCTAGAAGCGAGGAAAAGGCAATCAGCTATAAAGAAGATGGAATAACCGTAAAAACAGGAGATTACACCAACTATGACTCTTTAGTAAAAGCCTTTGAAGGCGTAGATAAACTGTTATTTGTTTCTAGCAGCGAAATAGAAAACCGAGCAGAGCAACATCAAAATGTGGTTAAAGCAGCAAAAGCCACTGGAGTAAAGAATATTGTCTATACTTCGTTTATGAGAAAACAGGAGACCGATAATTCTGCAATTGCATTTTTAATGGATTCGCATCTAAAAACCGAAAACTGGATAAAAGATAGTGGTATAAACTATACAATTTTGCAAAATGCCACTTATTTGGATATGCTACCTATTTTTATAGGAGAGCAAGTTTTGGAGACCGGTGTAATTATGCAACCAGCAGAAAATGGAAAATCCAGTTCAGTGTTAAGACAAGAATTGGCAGAAGCAGCAGCTGTGGTATTGACTTCTGAAGGGCATGAAAATAAAGCCTATCCACTAGTGAACAATCAAGCGATTTCATACAATGAAGTAGCTGAACTAATTGCTGAGATAAGTGGTAAAAACATCACCTATAAATCGCCTTCACCAGAAGAGTATCAGGCTACACTAAAAACGTATGGTGTTCCAGATGAATACATTGGATTATTTACCGCATTTTCGGTAGCACAAGCCAATGGCGAATTAGAAATGTCAGACAATTCATTAGAGAAGTTATTGGGAAGAAAACCAACAACCGCTAAAGAATTTTTGACCAAAGTATACGTTTAATATGCAGCGTAAAGAGTTTTAAAGGTAGCTGGACTAACCACATTAAGTATTCCTATGATGTCAACATTAAACAAATTAGAAAACATAACAGATTCTTTTGAATCTTCTAAGCGAATGCCTGTCCTATTTTTAGGGCATGGCTCGCCTATGAATGGTATTGAAGACAATGAATTTGTTAGAGAGTTTAAAAAACAAGGACAACAATTGGATAAACCCAATGCTATTATTGTGGTTTCTGCTCATTGGGAAACAAATGGAACTTTTGTAACAGCCATGCAAAACCCAAGAACAATTCATGATTTTGGTGGATTCCCAAAAGAGCTTTATGAGGTACAATATCCAGCACCTGGACACCCAGAACTGGCTAAAGAGATATCAGAATATGTTAATCCAGCAGGAACCGTTCACTTAGATGATAAATGGGGATTAGACCATGGAGCTTGGACTGTAGTTAAGCATTTATTTCCAAAAGCAGATGTACCTGTTATTCAACTTAGTTTGGATTATAAAATGACGCCACAGCAACACTACGAGTTGGCACAACAATTAAAAAAGCTAAGGGAAAAAGGCGTGCTTATAGTTGGTAGTGGTAATATGGTTCATAATTTAAGAAAAGTTGATTTTAGAAAAATTAATGAAAACTACGGCTATGATTGGGCAATAGAAGCTGATAGCAAAATGAAGAAGTGGATTTTGGAAGGAAATCACCGAAATTTAATTGACTTTAATAAGCAAGGTAAAGCTTTTAACCTAGCGATTCCAACGCCAGAGCACTATTTGCCCTTATTATACACCTTAGGATTAAAAGACGAAAAGGACAATACCACAATCTTTAATGATAATCCTTTAGGTGGTTCTCTGACTATGACAAGTGTAAAATTTGGATAAAAAAAAGCAGGTAACAAGGTATAAAAGCAATAGCGGTTTGGGTTTAAACTCAAACCGATTTGCATTTAAATAAGTATATTATAATTCGAAAGGTAAGTTTAATAATCCTGCTACTGCTCTTATACAGTACGTTGGCATTCATTATAAAAAAACGACACGAATAAAATATGGACTTTTACAGGAAAACAACTTTAGGGCTTTTTGATAGCTCGCAAAAATCATTTGAAATACCAGTATATCAAAGAGCCTACTCTTGGGAGAAAGACCAGTGGCAAACTTTTCTTAACGACTTGTTGGAACAAATTGAAGGAGAGAATAACTACTTCTATGGAAATATCCTTTTAGAAACTGTCAAGAAAGATGTTAAGTATGAAATTATTGACGGACAACAGAGATTAACTACTTTGACCATTTTCATACGCTCAATTCTGAACGTATTGAAAAAGCGAGAAAAAGAGCTAGAAGATTTCGACTTTCAAACTAAAGAAAACATTTTCCTTAAAAACGGTGGGAATATAAAATTACGCCCAGTCGAATATGATAGGGCTTGCTTTGATTCACTAATTATTGACAATCAGAAGAAATTTGAAACAAATACACCATCACAAGTAAGAATAAAGGAGGCTAAAACATTTTTTGTCACAGAATTGGAAAAGTTGAAGACAGATATTTTGCTACGAGTTCTTACAAAAATTGAGACGACTGACCTAACGATTATCGAACTAGAGGGCAAAAAGGATTCTGCGTTAATGTTTGAATTGGAGAATAATAGAGGCAAAGATTTGACAAATATGGAAAAAATCAAATCTTACTTTATGTATCAAATGTACGTTTACAGCGACCCTGAACAAACAGAATCAAATATTGAAAATGTGTCAAATATTTTCAAGCTGATTTATTTAATAATCAATGATTTCAAAAGACTCAACGAAGATAGTGTGCTAATCTATCACAACAACGCTTATATCAAAGGCTATAATTACAGGACACTAGAAGATGTTAAAGAAGTTTTCAAGAAATCAGAAGACAAGATAGATTGGATTAAAAAATACATTTCTGAACTTCATACTTCCTTCTCAAATATGAAGAAGTTTGAAAGCTCAGATAATTTTTATGCAAAAAAACTTTCTAAAATAAATGCACCTGCCTTTATCTACCCTTTTGTAATTAGAGGATATAAATACTTTGGAGATGATAGCAAGAAACTGAATACACTTTTTAATATACTTGAAGTTTTAACCTTTCGTGCAAGATTGATAAATAGCAGAGCCAATATTCAAGAGCGTTTAAATTCAATTCTTCTCAATTTTAAAGGAGATTTAATAAACCTTAAACAAGAGATTAAAAGCAAATTGAATGAATCTTGGTATTGGAGCGATACAAACACAAAAAACTATCTGAATGGTGGAATGTATGGAAATAAGGTTTTAAACTATTTGCTTTGGGAGTATGAAAATTCAATTCAGAATAAAGGGTATAGTATCAAAAACTTTAGCTTAGAGAATGAACAAATAGAGCATATTTCACCACAAACACCAACAGACGGAGAGCCAATAGCGACAGGCTATGACCTGAATGAAGACCGCGAATATTCTGAAGATTTTGTGTCTGAGCACTTAAACAGCTTGGGAAATCTAATGTTAATCTCAGGCTCACATAATGCTTCAATTGGAAATAAGGCATTTAAAGATAAACTTGACTCATACAAAGCAAATCCTCTTTTAAATCAACAAGCAGAGATTAAAGATTTTGCAAATTCTGAAAATGAAGCAGTTTTTTGGAAAACAGAATCAATCGAAAAACGACATAAGAAAATAGTGGATTTTGCAATCCAAAAATGGAGTTTTGATAAAGTAGAAACAACATATCTAGAAAAAGAATTAATAGAGGACGAAAAAAAATAACGAAATGCCAACAATGGTTATACGTAATGCGGGTTAAAGTGCTGATATGAAAGTAATTACATTAAACAAGCCTTTCGGTAAGCGGACAGTGAAGTGCCTTGAAATCCCGCACTACGCATAGCCGAGACCGTTAGTGGCAAGCAAAACAAAAAAACTGCCACGTGCAATTCATGTTTTATTTGCACGTGCTATAAATTTGGATTAATTTTACACGTATAAAAACTTTAAATTGGAGGAGTGTAAAATGAATACTAAACTGACACTTACAATAGAGCAATCTATAATTGAGAAAGCAAAGAAGTACGCATCAGGAAAAGGCAGAAGTCTTTCTGATATAATTGAGAATTATCTGAAAATTATAACGAAAGAAGAGCAAGCCAAGGAGGTTGAATTGACGCCCATTGTGAAATCTCTAAAGGGGACATTTAAAGAACCCAGAAACTTTGATTATAAAACGGAGCTCTCAAAGAGACTTGCAGAAAAACACCTGTAAGAATGAAAAGAATATTGATTGACACCGACGTTATTCTGGATTTCTTTTTCGACAGAGAACCATTTTCAGACAATGCAGCTAAAGTATTAGCCCTTTGCGAATCTAAAGCTATTTCGGGCCATATTACTTCAGTGATTATAAGTAATGTTTATTATTTGTTGAGACAGAATGCTAAGCACGAAAAAGTTGTTGATAAATTGAATCAATTAATATCCATTACTGAAGTATTGACTACCGATAAAGAAGCAATTTTGCGAGCCCTAAACTCACCTTTTAAAGACTTTGAAGATGCTTTACAGAACTTCTCCGCAGAAATGATTGGAGACATAGATGTGATAGTCACCCGGAATACTAAAGATTTTAAAAACAGTGCATTAGGAGTTATGACTCCGGAGAATTATTTAAAGGTATTAATTGCCAGCCACCAACACGCGTTATAGTGCATATTAAGAACCCCAAACCTAGCACAATCAGTTTTTTAATTTTGAAAATAGTAACTTTTAAGTTACATTTACGTTATCGATAAAATCAGGGAAGTTATAGCCTATCAAGACCACTTTGAGAACTTTCTGAAAAAGCAAACAGTCAAAGTTCAAAACAAGATTTAAAAAGTCATTGAGGCTATTGAAACTTTTGAAAGAGTTCCGGAGACTTACCTAAAACCCATAAAAACAAAGAAAGGCCTATATGAAGCCAGGGTTCAGTTGGCAAGTAACATTTGGAGGGTGTTTTGTTTTTTTGATGAAGGCAAATTGGTGATTTTGCTCAATGGCTTTCAAAAAAAAACCCAAAAAACACCAACCAAGGAAATTGAAAAGGCTGCCAGACTGATGGATGAATATTATGCTGAAAAGGAAGTTCAAAAAGGTAAAAAGAAAAAGAAATGAATACTAAGAGCTGGAAAGATATCAAAGATGATGTGTATGGAGTCAAAGGAACCGAACGCAGGGATGAATTAGAAAGGGATTTTGAGTCTTTCAAAATTGGTTTGCTATTAAAAAAGGCAAGAGAGGATAAGAATCTAACACAGGAGCAATTAGCAGAATTAGTTGATAAAAAGAGAACTTATATTTCAAGAGTTGAAAACAATGGAAGTAATCTGACACTGAAAACCCTTTATGAAATAGTTGAAAAGGGATTAGGTGGGAAGGTAAAAATCTCCATTGAACTCTGAAAAAGGAATAACGCACTCTAACATCACCTTGGATACAGCGGGCGGTTCCGAGTAAATAGAAAGTTTAGTATCTTTAAAAAGTTAGGAGTAGGCTGGAAGAGAAGTGCTCCGAATGCCTAACTGCTGTAATATAGACCAGCCCTATTATAGCTGAATTAATTCCCAACCATGAAAAAATCAGAGGCCCCCATCCTAGTCCGAGAAACTTTTGATCTGTCAATTGAGCTGCTTTGGTCATACCTGACCGAGCGTGAATTGATGATTCAGTGGTATTTCGAAAACATACCAGAATTTCAAGCAATGCTTGGATTTGAGACTGAATTTGAGGTTGAAAACGAAGGAAGGGTTTTTCCACATAATTGGAAGGTAATGGCAGTAACTCCCTTCAGGAAAATCAGCTATAACTGGAAATATAAAGGGTTTGCAGGTGACTCCACTGTAACATTTGAATTGAGAGATTTGGGTGGTAAGACCGAGTTGAGCTTGACACATGAAGTTCTAGAAGACTTTAATGATGAGATTCCTGAGTTTAGTAGAGCAAGTTGCCAAGCAGGCTGGACGTATTTTATCAAAGAAAGATTAACGAGACTGGTAAATCAAAAATCCGGTAAGGAGTAGATTTTTAAGTACCTTTCAATCAAGTAAATGAAAAAAGGGGTCTGATTAGAACCCCCTTAAAATCAATTTTGTATGATGTGATTATTCTGCCTTGAAGACGGTTTTCCCACCTACTACGGTCATCATTACCTTGGTGTTGAGAATTTCGTTTTCTGGTATCTCCATGATATTTTGGTCAAAAACCGTGAAATCAGCCGCTTTGCCAACTTTAATTGAGCCTTTAAAGTCTTCTTCAAATTCTGCATAAGCGCCTGCCAAGGTATAAGATTTCAAAGCCTGATCTCTGGTCAGTTTTTGATCTGGTTCGTAGCCTCCTTCAGGCGTCATTTTCAATGTTTTTCTGGAAACAGATGCATAGAAGGATGGCAGGGCATCCACTGGCTCAACTGGCGCATCAGTACCATTGGAGATCACAGCACCTGAACCAAGCAATTTTTGCCATACATAAGCTCCATCTTTGATTCTTTTTACTCCCAAACGACCGATTGCCCAAGGCCTATCAGAGCTTAAGTGAATTGCTTGAATAGCTGCGATTACTCCTAGTTCTCCAAACCTACTGATATCATCTGGATGGAGGTGCTGTGCGTGTTCTATGCGAAATCTATGATCTTTTGCTTCAGGAAATTTTGCAAAAGCTGCCTCATATCTATCTAGTACTTCTCTGTTTGTTCTATCCCCTATAGCATGCGAATTTACTTGAAACCCAAGTTCTAAGCCTTTTTCAGCAACTTGAGTAACCAAGTCTATTGGCATAGTTTCATGCCCTCGACTTCCTGGCTTATCTTCATAGTCTTCCAATAACCACGCACCCCATGGCCCAAGAGCACCATCCATGTTGAGTTTAATAGAGCGCACAGTCACCATGTGATCTGGGTCTATTTTTGGGCCTTTCTTGTACCAGGCTTCGATAAGTTCGGGAATTCTGCTGGATAGCATGACATACATTCTTGCGGTTAGCTTACCTTCAGCTTTGAATTTTTCTAATAAATCAATTAAATCTTGATTTCCACCAGCATCATGAAAAGAAGTAATTCCTTTTTCCGCCAATTCTTTCAAAGCTAATTCCAATGCTTTTTCTGCTCTTTCGGGTGTGTCTTTTGGAATTAATCTGCTGACTAACCCTGAAGCCCTTTCTACTAAAACACCTGTCGGATTTCCTATTTCATCACGGATGACTTCTCCACCTTCCACTTCTTGCTTAAGATTTTCACTTCCTAATGGAGTAATGCCAGCAAGTTCCATAGCTTTTTTGTTTACAAAAGACGCATGACCTGATGCATGTGCCAAATAAACAGGGTTTTCAGGAGTAACTGCGCTCAGTTCATCGTGCGTTTGAAAACCATTTACGGTTTGATTAGGCATCTCTATCCATTTATCCTGATGCCATCCTCTGCCCGTGATCCATTCTCCTGGTTCAGCTTTGCTTGCAGCTTCGGCTACTTTTTCGACCAGCTCGTCATAGGTTTTTACATACATCAGGTCAATATCCAGTTTATTGTAACCTATACCCATCAGGTGTGCATGAGATTCTATCAATCCTGGTGTCATAGTTTTACCTTGTAGGTCAATTGTTTCTGTTTCATTTCCTACGAAAGCTTCAATTTCTTCAGTAGTACCTACAGCTAGGATAATTCCATCTTTTATAGCTACTGCCTCAGCAGTTGGTTGATCGTCTTCTACAGTGTAGATAAAACCATTTACAAACACCTTATCAGCTGTTTCTTTATTTCCACTACAGGAAAAAAGGAAGAAGAAGGCAAAGCCTAGAAATATTGTATTTTTCATATGTATCATGTTCTCAACCAAATCTAGGGATTTTCTTGATGCCAATCCAACCATTGCTGTAAAGCTCTTCATAAAAAGAGCTGAAGGGAATACGAATGAGTTCTTTTAAGTCAAAATTTTCATTTAAAAACTTGATTATGGATTAAATCTCTACCTCAATGTCTTTAATTAAAATATAAAACTGAGAATCAGATGGATACAAAAGTATTCTAAAATGGGGGCACTATTTTTTTGTTAATGCATGGTAATCCTACCATTATTTTTTTAACTTATTGACAGCTAACAACCATTAAAATTTTCAACCTATGCCTAGAGCTAAATCCGATAAAGATTGTAAAATCTTTGTGCTCGATACCTCAGTTATTTTGTATGCGCACAACAGCATCATGAATTTTGCAGAGCATGATGTAGTCATCCCGATTACCGTATTGGAAGAGCTCGATCAGTTTAAAAAAGGAAATGATACCAAAAACTTTGAAGCTCGTGAATTCATTCGTCTTTTGGATAATTTATCCAAAGATAATATGATCCACAATTGGACTCCACTTAATGGAAAAACAAAAGGCTATTTTAGGATATTGATGAATCCTGATAATAATATCAATGCTAACGAGATTTTTGGTGAGGAAAAAAATGATCATAAAATCCTCAATGCAGCCCTTCATCTCAAGCAAACAGAAAAAGGAAGAAAAGTGATTTTAGTAAGTAAGGACATCAATCTTCGTCTCAAAGCTAAATCACTCGATATTTATGCAGAGGATTATGAAACAGGCAAAATTAAAAACCTTGACGAACTAGAAAATACCGGAAAGTTCTTAATCGAAAATGTAGATATTGACGTCATCAACAAGCTTTATGATGCGCACCATGTGGATGGGAAATTGATTTTCGGAAGAAAAAAAATCAAGTCAAATGGTTACTATATTCTGAAAAATGAGAAAACCTCCGTGTTGACCTATTTCAACTCTGAAGACAATACCATGGAGCGAGTGGATAAACAACTTGCCTATAATGTAAAACCAAAAAATGCAGAGCAGACCTTTGCTCTTCATGCAATCATGAACCCTAGAGTCAAGTTAGTTTCTATCCAAGGAGTTGCGGGTACTGGAAAAACACTATTAGCTTTAGCAGGAGCACTTGAGCAAAGAAGAGATTATAAACAAGTATATTTAGCAAGACCAATCGTACCTTTGAGTAATAAAGATATTGGATTTCTTCCTGGCGATATCAAATCCAAACTGAATCCTTATATGGAGCCACTTTGGGATAATTTGAAATTTATCCAAAATCAGTTCAAAGAATCAGACAAAGAATATCAGAAAATCACAGAATTGGTCAATCAAGAGAAGTTGGTGATTCAGCCATTGGCCTATATTCGAGGAAGATCTTTGTCAAATATATTCTTTATAGTCGATGAAGCACAGAACCTTACACCTCATGAAGTCAAGACGATTATCAGTAGAGCTGGAGAAAACACCAAAATCATCTTTACTGGAGATGTTTTTCAAATTGACACGCCGTATCTAGATTCTCAGAGTAACGGCCTATCCTATTTGATTGATAGGGTAAAGGAACATCCGCTTTATGCACATATTAAATTGGAAAAAGGAGAACGCTCTGACTTGGCTAATTTAGCCAACGAGCTACTTTGATATTTTCAGATCTTTTGCCCCGGACCTGCCACAAAACTTAAAGTTTTGGCAGGTCTTTTTTTGGATTTTTAACATACTTAGAAGCAACCTTTTTAGCGAACTATTTACTTCATTTCTGTATCATTCTCAATTATTTATTGTTCAATAACGAACAGTGCCACCCTTGTTGTTTTTTCATAAAAAATTGATAATCAAATTATTAAAAAAAAAGGATCAAATTTTGGCATATGGTATTTGTCCGCATTTGAATTGGACAAATCTTAAAAAAACCTTACAATAAAAAAATATGAATACTTCAATTTTAACTCAGAAAAATGTGTGTGCCTTTTTAGGATTAATCATGGCACTTACGATTGTTTTTAGTGCGAGTGCACAAGAAAACAAAGTACTTGGTGAGCAACTGACAGCTGTCCTTGCTAATGAAATTACGGAGGAAAAAGAGGCATTAGAGATGATTGTAAATGTGGAATTGCCGGAATTAAAAGCTGAACCAATTGCCACTTTTATCAATAAACAAGGAGAGGTGATTGCCGAGTTTTATGGAGAAAAATCAGATTTGGAAATCAAATTTTCTGAGCTTTTCAAAAAATGTAAATTTTTGACTGCATCAGGCAAACAAGAATTTTATCTAGTGAGCTAGTATAATTAAAAGTTTTGGTTTAACGATAAAAAAGAAGGTGAGTCATGCTCACCTTTTTTTTAACTTTCAGTAATGGTATTCAGCTTAGCTAAGAAGCTATTGTAATACTGCCTTCCGACTTGTACTACTGCACCTGATTCAAGTGCTATTTCTTTAGTGTTGAAATTTTCAATTTGACCAAGTTGTACGATAAATGATTTTTGAACCCTTAAGAAAAGATTGGAAGGTAGTTTTTCTTCCATGTCCTTCATTGATTTGCGAATGGTATAGTTTCTATGTCTTGTGAAGATGGTCACCATATTTCCATTGGCTTCTACGTAGTAGATATCCACATAAGGAACTTTTTCATAAGCATTGTCTGCTTTGATATAGACTGCGTCTGTTACTAAGTATGGGCTTTCGTCTTTTGATTTGACAGAAGCTTGATCTGATACTGGATTGATCCGCTTATTGTAGAGAACGATCTCAACAATAGCATGGATATCATTGGTATTGAAGGGTTTTACTATAAACCCTGCTGGGTTTATTCTTTTTGCTCTTTCGATGATCGTAGGATCACTATAAGAAGTCACAAAAACCAATGGTACATCAACCATTTGTTTGAGAATCTCACCCAATTCTATTCCATCCTTATCCCCCTTTAGTTTGATATCCATAAATATCATATCAGGGCGATATTTTTTTACAATTTTGATTGCCTGATTTGCAGAGTTTGCGATATCTATGTTGACATAGCCTAAAAGTTCTAAGATCTCCTCGATATTTTCGGCAATATTTACATCGTCCTCAACGATCAGAATTCTTTCCTCTTTCATAAGTGGTTTATGGGAAATGTTGCGTTATTAGGATTAACAAGTAGGTTTTTATGTATATAAAAACCTTTATAAGATTCTATTTACAAAAATATGTTTGTAGAATCAATAATTTTGAACTTTTTTATTCTCTTTTGAAATATTGTAAAAGAATTAAAGACTCATCATGTCTTTGAATCTCGCTGCTTGCCTTCTGCTGACTTCAATTCTGTCGCCACCTTTGAGTGTGACTACCAAACCGCCGTTGAACCAAGGTTCAATGGCTTCTACCCAGCTAAGGTTAATGATATGTTTCCTGCTTGCTCTAAAGAATGCTTTTTCATCTAACCTTTCATCAAGTGCATTCAGAGATTTATGAATCATTGGTTTATTATTTTCAAAATAAACTTTTATATAATTTCCATCAGATTCAAAAAGCCTTACATTGACTAGTTTTACAAACCAACATCTATCTCCATCTTTGACAAAAACCTGATCATCCAAGGTTAATTTTTTGTCCCCTCCTTTGGTTGTGGATTCTTCGCTTTTTTGGGTTTGATCCTGAAGCTTTTTTTGAAGCCTTTCTATAGCTTCAGAAAGCCTTTTTGGCTCTATGGGCTTCAGTAGATAATCCAATGCATTGACTTGGAAAGCTTTCAATGCATATTCGTCATACGCGGTGGTAAATATCACATGAGGAACATTATCCAACTCTTCTAGAAGATCAAAACCAGTTTTTTCTGGCATTTGAATATCTAAGAAAACCACATCTGGCAAGAGCGCATCTATTTTCTCTTTTGCATCATCTACATTGGCTGCCTCTCCCACAACTTCTACATGATCATATTGAGATAATAAATTGATTAGCTCTTTTCTTGCTAATCTTTCATCGTCGATTACTAGTGCTCTCATTGTTTTTAAATTTTAACCTAATGTAAGGTTTTGTTTTGGAATTTTTATTTCAGTTATGACAAAATCGTTACCAGAATTGAATATTTTAAAGGTTGCTCGCTCTCCATAGATCAATTTTAGCCTTTGAATGGTGTTTGCGATACCATGTCCCTCTCCATTTTTCTTCTTAGCAAAAGGTTGACTTTTAAGTTGTCCACTGTTTTTAACTTGAATGTATAAGTCGTCTGTCAATCCTTCATAACATTTTATGATAATTTCACCTCCTTTTACTCGATTTGAAATACCATGTTTGATGGCATTTTCTACAATAGTCTGAAGCATCATTGGAGGTATTCTATAGTCGTATGCTTCATTTTCTATCTCATATTTTACGTTTAATCTCTCTTCAAACCTGATCGTCTCTAAATTAAGATAATCTTTAACTGTGTTGAATTCATTTTCAAAATCAATCACACGTTTTTTGTCCATCATTAATGAAAACCTCAGAATATTTGATAGTTGGGTAATTGCTGATTTAGCTTTTTTAGGATCTTCATCTACAAGTGCACGCACGCTATTGAGTGCATTGAAAATAAAATGTGGATTGAGCTGACTTTTGAGATGATTCAGCTGTATTTCGTTGATTTTGGCTTGATACTTTAAGCTTTGATTGTAATTGTCCAAAAAATGAAAAAGAAAATAAAGCATGACCCAAAGTGCATAAAACAAAAAGCTGACAAAAATATTTCCTGCAATACTTGCTGGCCTGAAATCAGCAGAAGGATTTAGGATATCAAATACCCAATTGATGATGATTTGAGCAATTGTATTGGAAAACCCTAGTACCAATAATGCTAGAAAAGTATTCCAGATTAGTTGACCAAAGGAAAGGTTGAACCAGCCATATTTTTTGATTACATACCTCAGCCCGTGGGTCGATACCAGATAAAAAGCGGCTAAAGTAAAAAAGGCTCTAATCTGAACAGAAGAAATACCGCGTTCTAAGGATACAAGAAATAGGTTGATCAAGGCAAAGCCTAACCAACCTAGCACTTGAAGTATCCAATATAGTCTTGTCTTGTTCATGTTCAACATCAAAGATAATGATGCTAAAGTAAGACCTTAAAGCAATTATATCAATGGATACATAGCCTGTTTGATAGCTAAATCATTATTTTAGGATAATTCTTCTTTTAAGAATTTTGCAGTGTAGCTACTTTTGTGTTTGGCAACTTGTTCTGGAGTTCCTTGGGTGACTATTTCTCCGCCTTTTTGACCACCTTCAGGTCCTAAGTCAATGATATGATCCGCAACTTTGATTATGTCCATGTTGTGCTCAATGACGAGTACAGAATTCCCTTTATCCACCAATTTATTTAAAACCTCGAGTAAGTGCTCAATATCTTGAAAATGTAGTCCAGTAGTAGGTTCATCAAGAATATAGAAAGTTTTTCCTGTATCTTTTTTAGAAAGCTCAGTGGCTAGCTTCACCCTTTGAGCTTCCCCTCCAGAGAGCGTGGTTGCATGTTGGCCAAGGGTGATATATCCAAGTCCTACTTCATTAAGTGTCTGAATTTTTCTAAGAATTTTAGGCTGAAACTCGAAGAATTCCACTGCTTGCTCCACAGTCATGTCCAAAACATCAGAGATAGACTTTCCTTTAAATCGTACTTCTAATGTTTCTCTATTGTAGCGTTTCCCTTTGCATGTTTCGCAAGGAATATGTACATCTGGTAAGAAGTCCATTTCGATAAGCTTCATGCCGGCGCCTTCACAATCTTCACATCTTCCACCCTTGACATTAAAGCTAAATCTACCAGGCTTATAGCCTCTGATTTTTGATTCTGGTAACTCAGTAAATAAAGCTCTGATATCGGTAAATACTCCTGTGTAGGTTGCTGGGTTTGATCTAGGAGTTCTACCTATTGGTGACTGGTCTACTTCTATGACTTTATCTAGCAAGTCAAGCCCAATTATTTCTTTATGTTCTAAAGGCTCTTTTTTGGAGTTGTAGAAATGTCGATTTAGTAATGGAAATAAGGTTTCGTGAATCAAAGAACTCTTGCCAGATCCAGAGACACCAGTTACGCAAATCATGCTGCCCAGTGGGAGTTTGAGATCCACGTTTTTTAAGTTATTTCCTTTGGCACCTTTTAATGTTAAAAACTCACCATTTCCTTTTCTTCTTTTCTCAGGCGTTTTGATTTTTAGCTCTCCGGAAAGATATTTTGCAGTGATACTTTTTTGCTTCAAAAATTCTGTGGGAGTTCCTGATGCTACTACTTGACCACCATGACGACCAGCACCTGGACCTATATCTACTACAAAATCTGCATCCAACATCATGTCTTTGTCATGTTCCACCACAATGACTGAATTCCCCAAATCTCTCAAATCTTGAAGAGCTTTGATCAGTTTGACATTATCTCTTTGGTGGAGGCCAATACTTGGTTCGTCCAAAATATAGAGTACTCCTACCAGCTGCGTACCGATTTGAGTGGCTAATCTAATTCGCTGTGCTTCTCCACCTGAAAGTGTTCGCAAAGGACGATTTAAAGAAAGGTAATCCAAGCCGATGTCCAAAAGAAAGCCTATTCGCTTTCTGATTTCTTTGAGTACTTCTTTGCCTATAAGATTTTGTCTTTCTGTCATTCTAGACTCAATATCCTCAAACCAATTGCCAAGTGTAGTGATATCCATCACAGCGAGCTCACCTATGTGCTTTTCGGCAATTTTGAAGTGTAGCGCTTCTTTTTTGAGCCTATATCCTTCACATTCAGGACAGACTTTGGTAGTAGTAAATTCACTTACCCATTGCTGAAGCTTATCAGAGCTCCCTTCTTGCTGTTTGGTTAAGAAATTGACAATTCCTTCAAAAGTTGTCGTCCAGGTAGTGCCAGGATACTTGACAGAACTCACTTCGACCTCCATCTTATCCCCATAAAGCAAAATATCTACAACCTCTTCAGGTAACTTTCCTATAGGAGTAGTGATGCTGCATTTATATTGTTTCAGTATAGCCTCTATTTTTTTGAAAATCCAAATATCTCGAAATTCTCCCAAAGGAGCTATCCCTCCTCTACTGATGCTGAGCTTTGGGTCTGGAATGATATTTTCCTTGGTAATTTCTTCAATGATTCCTAGCCCATTACATGAAGGGCAAGCCCCATAGGGACTGTTAAAAGAAAAAGTATTGGGTGCAGGTTCATCGTAAGAAAGCCCTGTTGTCGGGTCCATCAAGTATTTTGAGAAATGGTGGATATGTCCCTCCTCGTCTCTTAACATGATGATTCCTTTTCCATGCTGAAGTGCAGTTTTCAAAGACTGGGTAATTCTAAATCTATCTTCCTCTTCTGCGATAATTCGATCAACGACGATTTCGATATCATGAATTTTGTAACGATCAACCTGCATTTTTGGGATCACATCCATCACCACACCGTCCACGCGTACTTTTGAGAATCCCATTTTTCGGATTTGCTCAAAAAGTTCTCGATAATGTCCTTTTCTACCCTTTACGACGGGTGCAAGGATATATAATTTTTTTCCTCCAAAACTTTCAAAAAGTTGCTCGACAATCTGATCCTCAGTTTGACGAATCATTTTTTTACCTGACAAATAAGAATAAGCTTCACCCGCTCTTGCATAAAGCAAGCGCATAAAATCGTAAATTTCAGTTACAGTACCTACTGTTGATCTTGGGTTTTTGGAAGTGGTTTTTTGTTCGATTGAGATTACCGGAGAAAGTCCATTGATTTTATCCACATCTGGTCTTTCCATTCCTCCTAAAAATGAACGTGCGTAAGCGGAAAAACTTTCCATATATCGTCTTTGACCTTCAGCATAAATGGTGTCAAAGGCTAAGGAACTCTTTCCACTTCCACTTAGGCCTGTGATCACGACAAGCTTATTACGTGGAATATCAATATCTATGTTTTTGAGATTGTGCTCGCGGGCACCATAAATCTCAATGTATTCTTGTTTTTCGGTGATTGGTTCTGTCATGGAGGGCTAAACCTTTATTTATCAAGCTTGCAAAAATAGGGATTTAAATCGGTGCTTCCCAAGTGGATTACAGATTCATAAACCAGATTCAGCCTATTTGGTTTGGCAGATTTGGTAGAACTTCATATTTTAACTTTACTTTGATGCAGCGGAAGTTTCATTTGCACTTTTTATCATGGCTTCTCTGTCTTCGCCAGTTACTGTGGATTTTATGCCAGAAAAAATCAGCTGCCACCAATAATTAAAATCTGATTTATGTTGAATTCGCTTGGCATAGACAGTTCCTTTTTGGAGGTCGCCATTTTTCCTAGGGTTTTGAGATTTGATGATCATTTTACTCGCAATAAAGGAACCAATTCTTCTTAACAAGTTCTTATCCTTTACAAAGTCATCGTTTAGTAGCTCGATTTCCAAATTGTCATATCTAACAATGACTTCACCTTCACCTTCTAGGTCGTTTGCAAAAATGTTAAAGTCCAGACGGTTTATGACTCCTGATTTGATTCGAACTTTTGCTTCTGGCTCTACCATCGTATTGATTTCTTGGAGATTGATTCTTCCCAAACTGCCTCGAATATTAAAATTTCCCAAGGAGTCATCTAAAATATAATTGATCTCTATGTTGACTTTTCCTTTGCCCATCAACATAGCTTCAGCATTTATTTTGAGATTATTTTCTTCTTGGTGTTCATCATTTTTATGATTGCTGATACTTCCAATGCTGGCATTTAGGTCAGAAAAAAAGATAGTTCCTGATCGTGGTGCAGCATTATCGGGACGTTCTTCAATAAGTATGTGGGCATTTTTCAGTTGGGTGTTTTTGATATGAATGCTGGTGTTGACATTTTCAAAGATTTCGTGAACCATTGCTGGTCGCTTTTCAAAATTTTCAGGGACTCTTTTATTTGTGAAAGATTCCAATTCAATATTGCTGGCAATCAATGAATCTATTTCGAAAATGCCTTCTCTCAAGTATGAATCAAAATCCATCCCTTTTACTTCGAGTTTCCCATTTTTGAGTTGAATCCAGCCTTTTCTTTTTTCGAAAGAAGTGGTGTAGGCATATTTATCGAGTTTGTTCAACAAATTGAAATTCTCGATATGCATTGTTTTATCTTTGGTATCGAAAACTAGATTTTTCAGCGAAGCAACTTGTCTAAAATCGTCAAAATGAAGATTAATGTCATCAATTTCACCATGTACAAGTGCGACATCAAAAAGCGAAGCTGGATTTAAAATGTCTTCTTTACTCAAAGCAAAATCGTGAGCTGTAACTGAAAGATTATTAATATCAAGGCGAGTAGAGTCGTTCCGGCTGTCTCGATTTTCAAGATTGAAGTTTTTCAACGATATACATTTTGCTCCAATGATATCATAATCCTTGTTTAGCTTTTTCTTCTTGTTTTCAGATTTTTCTAAGTTCAGGGAATCTATTGGAGGAGTTAAGGTCAATACCTCCAAGTTTTCAAGGCTTGCTGAGTCTATTTTGATAGAATTGTCCAATAAAAAACTTGCCCATCTGAAGCCTGTGATTTTTGCTTCTTTCAGATGAAGATTTACTTTGACCTGATCAGTTGGGATTTCTTCAGTAGGTTCAATTTTGATGTCAGCAATCTCAAGGTATGTTCCGAAATAATTATAATCCAACTTGATGTTTCCGAATGTCACTTCGTGATTACCAAAACCACTTGTTCGAGTAATCATGCCGCTGACGATTCTGTCAGCATTGTTGTTTAGATAACTGTTGATAAGTAGGGGAACTCCTCTGAGTACTAAAACAATGACCACAATAAGTCCAAGTAGGGCAATAATGATCTTCTTCATGAAAATTTAAGAAAAATATATATTGTGCTGATTAAGATATCAACAAAAAGCGAATAAGAAAAATCATTTTAGATCTATAATCAAACAGGAAGCTGAATCAGGTATTCTTTACCTCTTGCAGTCCTTAATTTACCTGACCTCAGCCAAGGATTAAGAATTTTTAAATCTTTGTAACTGCTGTTATGCTTTATTGCCCATTCTGCAAGATCGTTTATATTTTGATCAACCTTTATTTCTCGGGTTATTGGAAGTTTATAATAATCTTCTTCTTTTAGATTGAAGCCAAATTTTTCGGGTTGTTCAAAAATTTCCTTAAATGCCAAGACTCTAAATACGTAACGACTTGTCTCATCATTAAGCAAAAGATCATAATAATTGCTTTGTTTTTGATCATTTTTTCTTCTTGAGAGTCCGCTCATACCCATATTGTAACTTGCGGCTACAGAAGTCCAACTGCCAAATCTTGCATAAGCTGCCTTGATGTATTTGCAAGCCGCGTGAGTTGACTTTTCCAAATGATACCTTTCATCGACATCATTGCTGACCTCTAAATCATATTCTTTGGCAGTAGCTGGCATAAACTGCCAAAAACCTTTTGCACCAGCAGCCGAGGTTACGTGAAGTAGGCCTGACTCAGCAATAGCTAAATATTTGAAATCCTCTGGAATGTTATGCTCTTTCAATATTCTTTCTATAGTTGGAAGATATTTGGCAGATCTTTTCATCAAAAGGATCATATTTGACTGCCAATAGGCATTGACATAGATTTCCCTCTCATACCTTTCTCTAACCTCTTCAATCTCAAGAGGGACATTTTCTCCAGCAAAATCAATTTTTTCGGGAAGAGCAAAAAGTTTTGCTCGACTATCGGGAATCATCATTCGAAGATGCTCTCCACCTTCTTGCTCAACCAAAACTTCATCATAATTGATATCAGTTTGTTTGCTCTCTATTTGATAGAGAAAGAATAAACCGAAAAGTAGGAGAAGAAGTCCATATATGATATAGAGATGGAATTTTTGCAAGTTTTTAATAGTTTGGAGAAAGAAGGTATTTACTGTAGAATTCGTCAATCACTTTTACCGCCTCTGAAGCATCTTCTACTACAGAGAATAATTCTAAATCTTCTTCATTGATGTTTTTATTTTCTAACATGGTTGCTTTTAGCCAATCTACTAATCCTGACCAATAAGATTTGCCCACCAAGACAATTGGAAATCTTCCTATTTTATTCGTTTGAATTAATGTCAAAGCTTCAAATAATTCGTCTAAAGTTCCGAATCCTCCAGGTAAAACGACAAAGCCTTGTGCATATTTGGTAAACATCACTTTTCTCACAAAAAAATAATTGAAAGTGATCAACTTATCAGGGTCAATGTAAATATTATTGAACTGCTCAAAAGGTAGAACAATATTGACCCCTACAGACTTCCCATTTTCTGAATGTGCGCCTTTATTTCCTGCTTCCATAATGCCCGGACCACCTCCTGTGATGACACCGTAGCCATGCCTTACGAGTTTGGCAGCAATTTCTTCAGCCATTTTATAATAGCGGTGTTCTCTTGGTGTCCTTGCCGAACCAAAGATTGACACACAAGGCCCAATTCTTGACAATTTTTCAAATCCTTCAACAAACTCAGACATGACCTTGAAAATGGCCCATGAATCAGCACTTTTGATTTCATTCCAATCTCTTTCTTTGAAAGCTTTTCTTATTCTTTCTTCTTGCTTAGGATCGATATTTCCGTTTTGATCACTCATATTTTTTGACTTTATCTAAAAAACGATTTTATTAAAAGGCTTAAAAATTTTATTAAGCCTTCAAAGTTAGATTTTTCTTTTACACATCGAAAATTTACACTAGTAATAATCAATATCACGAATAAAAAGTTGCAGAAAAAAACTTTTTGCTTTAGATCAGAACTGGAGTTACCTTCGCAAACTTTTGTTGAGTTGTATATGAATTTACGTGAAAAGTCGCTGGAAGTCAGACAGGTATTTGCTGAACTGGATATTGAAATAAAAGTATTTATGGAGGAAAGTCAACTGTCTTGTATCAGTGGCTGCGGTGCATGCTGTGCCAATCCAAATGTACATGCTTCAGTGTTGGAGTTTTTACCTTTAGCATTTGACCTTTATGAAAAGGGCAAGGCAGAAAAGGCACTTGAGCTTCTTGAAGAAGTGGGCGAAGAGGCATTTTGTATTATTTACAAATCCTTCAGCCAAGATGCAAAATCTGGTTTTTGTTCTGATTATGCAAATAGGGGGATGATTTGTAGACTTTTTGGAAGTGCTGCCAGAAGAAATAAAGAAGGGAAAAAGGAACTGATTACTTGTAAAATCATCAAAGAACAAAAAGCAGATCTATACCAAAGAACTGTACAAGTTATCAAAGAAGGTGCGGTAGTTCCATCAAGTGGAGACGCTTATTCCCAGTTATATAATATAGATTTTCAGCTTACAAAAGAGCAGTTTCCAATCAATGTTGCTATTAAAAAGGCATTGGAAGCAGTCTTAACTTACATGTTTTATACAGAAAACAATGAGGTATGACCCTTGAATCTTTTTGTAGCCAGCTTTTTGCCGTATATTGTAATATTAAATCAAATATTGAATTTTTAAAATTACGATTATGCTGAATGTTTCAGAAATCATACAGACAATCAAGCAATTGATTGAAGTTCGAGTTGAAATAGTAAAAAGTGAAATCCAGGATCATTTTTCTGATATGTTTTCTAGGATATTCATTTTGGTATTGATGGGGTTAGCGTCTTTGATGATTTTGCTCTTTGCCAGTATTTCACTGGCTTTTTATCTTGGAGAGATTTTGTATTCTCCATTCAAAGGGTTTCTCTACGTAGCTTTACTTTATCTCTTGTTATTTGTTTTTTTATACTTGATAAGAGAATCAAAAAGTTTGGTTGATTCCTTTAAGCAATTTTTTAAAACATTTATTTTCAGAGGTAAAAAATAGGTGTTATGAAAGAAGATCTCAAGAAAAAAGCAGAAGAGCTAGAAGAAACGCTGCAAGCACAATTGAATCTAATCAAGTCAGACTCTCAAGATTGGTTGAAGGTAGGTTCTGGTATTTTGGCAGGAGGCTTACTCGCATTTGGATTGGTTAAATTGATCAAAGGCAAAAAGGAAAGCAAAAATAAAAAAATCCTGTCTGTTCTTGAAAAAGAAGGATTGCTAGATGACGATATTGTAGCAAAGCTGAATGCTAAAAAACAATCTGGATTTGTAGGTAGAATGGCTGCAATCTTACTTCCAATGGCTATAGGTTATGGAAGAGAGCAGCTTATCAAAGGATATTTTTCTTCTTCCGAAGAAGTGAAAAGTGAAGATGAGGAATAAGATTGAACAAAAGTTAAAAGCACTTTCCAAAGAAGGCAAAAAGGCACTAGCTTGGTTGATAGATCCCGACAAAATAGTCGAGGATTTCTCTTTTTTAGAGCAAGTAAGAGAGATGTCTCAACTCAATCTTGACTTTATTTTTATTGGAGGAAGTCTGATTGAAAAAAATGATCTTGATAGGATTATTAAGATGATCAAGGAAGTAGATTCGGACTTGCCTGTAATTTTGTTTCCTGGGAGTGTGATCCAGTTTTCTAATCATGCAGATGGAATATTGTTTTTATCACTTATTTCGGGAAGGAATCCTGATTTGTTGATAGGTCAGCATGTGACAATAGCGCCACTTTTAGCTAAATCAAAATTAGAAGTCTTGCCTACCGGCTATATGTTGGTAGATGGTGGGGTGGCTACAAGTGTAAATTATATTAGTCAGACCATTCCATTGCCTAATCACAAGCCCGAACTTGCAGTAGCTACAGCCTTAGCGGGAGCATTTTTGGGTCTGCAATATTTTTATTTAGATGCCGGAAGTGGAGCCAAAATCCCTGTTTCACCAAAGATTATCGACAGTATTAAAAAATCTATCCAAGCTCCGTTGATTGTAGGTGGAGGGCTAGATACTTTACAAAAAGTCAAAGACACTTTTCATGCTGGAGCAGATGTCGTAGTGATTGGCAATGGGGCAGAAAAAAACCTCAGTTTGTTGACTGAGGTTTTGGAATATATTCATGTCTTGAATTTATCACTGAACATTAATTAGAGACTCTCTTCTTCTCATTTTTCCAGCCGGAAGTCCATACATCATCTTAAATCTTCTACAGAAATATGCGGTGTCTTTATAACCAACTTCTTTTCCGATATCACGGATACTTTTCTTGGATGTCCTTAGCAATTCTACTGCAGCTTCCATTCTTTGATATTCAATGTAATCTTGAGGATTGATGCTTGTTAGCATTTTGAAGTATTGCCCAACATAATCTTCTGAAACGTTGGCAACTTTTGCCAAAACTTTGTTGGAAAGATCTCCACCGATGTTCTTTTTGATATAATTGAACATGTCTATAAGCCTAGGATCTTTGAAATAGGTGCTATTTGTAGATAGCTCTTCTACAAAAAGTCTATTTTTCAAAATGTGTCTGACTATTTCTATTACCAAAAGCTCAGTATGCAATTTGATTACTCTTTCTTTACCTGGAGTACTTTGTTCGTTTTCTTTAACAATATCTTCTATGACAGTAGCGATCCGGTCATTGAATCGAATGACAAATGGTGGAATTCCAAGAGAATTAAAGAAATTTACTACATCAAAAACCTTAGCGTCAAAATTGACTATTGTGATACAATCCTCCTCTAGGGATTTAATATCTTTAAAACTAATTGTTTGAAGGTATTTTCTTTTGTTGTCTAAAAAAGCCTCGTTGGTTAGGTCAGTTTTTTTGGTAACTGAGCCAAAAGTAACATTGCTTTTTCTTCCAGCTGGAATGAATAAAATTTCACCTTCATTGACACCTTCTCCATCTTCTGAGAATTTGAGAGATCCTTGATGAAGTAAGATGACAGTATTTTCTGAGTCGCTAAAATCAGCAACACTTACAGATTTGTCAATTTTATAATTGTTGCCTTTCAAAAAGCGAACACCTACGGATTCTATGACTTTATTGTAATATTCCATGAAAGAAGTCTTTGTGGTTTTGTTGTAAAACTAGGATAAATTTCCAGATATTACTGTACTTATCTAATAAAAATTTCATCTAAAAAAGAAAAAGGGTAAAAAAATTTAATTTTTACCCTTCTTTTCAAACGTTTGATTGGATTATCTTAAAATACTACGTGATATAACTATTTTCTGAATCTCACTAGTTCCTTCGTAGATTTGGGTAATTTTTGCATCCCGCATAAGGCGCTCTACATGGTATTCTTTGACATATCCATAACCACCATGCACTTGCACTGCCTCTACCGTGACGTCCATAGCGACTTGCGATGCATATAATTTTGCCATTGCCGATGCATAAGCATAATCTTTTCCTTGGTCTTTGAGAACAGCAGATTTGTAAACTAGCAATCTTGCAGCTTCTATACTTGTGGCCATATCTGCTAATTTAAATTGGATTGCTTGATGTTGACTGATCGTTTTTCCAAAAGCTTTTCTTTCTTTTGAATATGCTAAGGCCAATTCGTAAGCGCCGGAAGCGATGCCTAATGCCTGTGCAGCAATACCGATTCTACCTCCATTTAAAGTTTCCATTGCAAAAGTAAACCCGAAGCCTTCCTCACCGATTCTATTTGCTACTGGAACTTTCACATCGGTAAACATTAATGAATGTGTATCCGAACCTCTAATTCCTAGCTTATCTTCCTTTTTCCCAACGATAAAACCATCAAGACCTTTTTCAACGATAAACGCTGAAATTCCTTTATGGCCTTTTGAAACATCTGTTTGAGCGATTACTAAATAGACACTCGCAGTGTTTCCGTTTGTGATCCAGTTTTTTGTTCCATTGAGAATATAATGATCGCCATCTAGAACGGCTTCAGTTTTTTGAGAAGTAGCATCTGATCCAGCTTCGGGTTCAGAAAGACAAAAAGCTCCAATGATTTCTCCTGATGCCAATGGTTTTAAATATTTTTCTTTTTGCTCTTCGTTTCCATATTTCTCAAGCCCCCAGCACACCAAAGAATTATTGACAGACATAGAGACAGAAGCTGATGCGTCGATTTTAGAGATCTCTTCCATTGCCAAGACATAAGACACCGTATCCATGCCTCCCCCATTGTATTTGGGATCCACCATCATACCCATGAAACCCAATTCACCCATTTTTTTAATCTGTTCTGTGGGAAATTTCGCCTCAGTATCTCTTTCAATTACTCCAGGAAGTAGTTCTGCCTGAGCAAATTCTCTCGCTGCATCTCGCACTGCCAAGTGCTCCTCTGTATATTCAAAATTCATATCAATATTTGGGTTATTTGTTTTCGGCCTGAAAGATAATTCAAAAAAATAAGAGGCACAATTACTTGCGCCTCTTATGTAAACTCAAAATCAATGTTTTGGTTTCCAGAATTTTTTAATCTCTATTTCCGAAGAAAATAAATATGTAATATGCTAATGTAGCCAACGAGGCTAAAGCTGCAACCACATAAGTCATTGCTGCCCATTTCAATGCATCTTTTGACATTGCATATTCTGAGCGCGTGACGATATTTCTTTGATCGACCCAAGCCAATGCTCTTCTACTCGCATCAAATTCGACTGGTAAGGTTACTAATGTGAAGAGTGTCATAATTCCGTAAGCACCCACTACTATAAACCCAATTATCTCGTAGGGAAGATTGATCAAAAACCCGCCTAACAAAGAGGCAATAAGGACAACATTAAGAATTTTGCCACTTGCATTTTGTAAAGGAACCATGGCGGATCTCATTTGTAGCCAAGAGTATGCTGTGGCATGTTGTACCGCATGACCACATTCGTGGGCAGAAACAGCTGTAGCAGCTGCATTTCTTCCGTAATAGACGTCAGGGCTCAGGTTTACAGTTTTATTTGCTGGATTGTAGTGATCAGAAAGCTGACCTTCTACACAATTGACTGTCACGTCATAAATTTTATTATCAGCAAGCATCAACTCAGCGATTTCCTTTCCTGAAAGATTCGCTTGAAGTGGAGTTTGTGAATACTTTTTGAATTTGCTTTTTAACCTGTTGCTTACAACGAATCCCGCGATTCCGAATACAACGACGATAAGTATAATCATAGCTTTGTTTTTTTAACTGTTGGTATTACGAATTTAGGAAGATTTGGGTTCTTTTTTGGCAGTGATCTTAAAGAAAATTCCCAAAGCCAATAATCCCAATGCAATAATGGTCAATACTTGACTTCCGTGAATGATGGCAGCGAAGATTTTCCCTTGCTCTTCCGATAATCCATATCTTATCAAAATGAAAGCCACAAGTGCATGGAAGGTTCCGATTCCACCCTGAACAGGCGCTACCATGCCAATACTTCCCATCACCATCACCATTAATACTGCGCTTGGTGACAAACTGGCAGTGGCCGGAATTGCCTTAGCAACAGAAAACATGGTAAAATAATAAGTAACCCAAATTGCAATAGAAGAAGCCCAAAAACCGAGTTGATTTTTTACTTTCTTCACACTAACCACTCCTTTGATTAAGTCTCTAATAAAATGTCTCAGTTTTTTAATGATGCTATTGTCTCTATATTTTCTGAATAGATAGTAAAAGAAAACAATAGCAATGATTAGACCTCCTACAAATATGGGAAGCGCATTGTTGATTTTCTCGAAGAGGTCATCTACTGAAACGAGTTCAGAAAATAAATTGACAAAAAGCTCTCTTTCAAAGAAGAAGGCTAAAAAAATCGTGGATGCCATAAAAAGTAAATCGATTGTCCTCTCCAAAATCACCGTTCCAAAGAGTTTGCCCATTTCAATTCCTTCTGTTTTTTTCAAAACGCCACACCGAGCCACTTCTCCCGCACGAGGAACAAGTAAATTTGCTAAATAGCCAATCTGTAAGGCCCAAAACGCTCTCCAGGTGGAGGTTTGATGATTTTCACCAGCATCTATCAACAATTTCCATCTCCATGCTCGAAGCCAAAAACCCCAGATTGCAATCAGGATAGAGGCAGCGAGCCAGAACATGGATGTTTCCGCTATTACATCTGCAAGTTCGGCAAAGCTGATGTCCTTATACAAAAACCAAAAAATCCAGATGGCTACCCCTAAGGAAAGCACCACCTGGATCCATTGTTTGATAGTAAGTCTCAATATTATATTACTTTATTGTGATCATCTGGAAAAATCAAGACGGGTTGATGTGATTTCGCGGCTTCAAAATCCATAGAAGCGTAAGAAATAATAATAACAATATCTCCAACTTGTGCTTTGCGTGCTGCAGGTCCGTTGAGGCAAACCATACCCGAACCTCGTTCTCCTTTGATCACGTAAGTTTCTATCCTTTCGCCATTGTTGACATTGACGATCTGAACCTTTTCGTTTTCAATGATATTAGCAGCGTCCATCAAGTCTTCATCCACTGTGATGCTTCCCACATAATGTAGCTCTGCTTGTGTAATTTTTACTCTATGAATTTTAGACTTTAATACTTGAATATGCATGATTCAAATTTTTTGCAAATGTAATTAAACTATAGAAAGGTTGTCTATCAACCTCACATCACCGATGTATGCTGCTGTGCAGATTGATACAGAAGTTTGACCTTTTATTCGCTCAAGTTTTTCTAAAGACTCCGTTTGAACCAGTTCAAAATATTCTAACCTTGCTTCTGGTTCATCATGAAATCTTTTGGTTACTTTTTCTCTGATGACAAACCAATCTGTCCCTGCTAAAAGTTCATCTTTGGCAAAAACCAGGCACTTGTATAGGATGGTTGCAATCAATCTTTCTTCAGCATTGAGTCTGACATTTCTCGAGGACATAGCCAATCCATCAGCTTCTCTGATTGTAGGCACTACTACTATTTCTACATCGATGGATAAGTCGGCTACTAGCTGTTTGATGATAGCAACTTGCTGCAAATCCTTTTGTCCGAAGTAAGATTTATCAGGTTTAACAATGTTTAACAATTTAGATACGACCACTCCAACACCACTAAAATGCCCTGGGCGATAGGTTCCTTCGAGCGTTTTGTCTAGGTCTCCAAAGTCCATTTTTAACAAAATCGGACTTGGATACATTTCTTCTACACTTGGTAAAAAGATAAAATCAACACCTATTTTTTCCAAGAGTAGTAAATCTTCTTCGATGGTAATGGGGTATTTTTCAAAGTCTTCTTTGTTGTTAAATTGGGTTGGGTTTACAAAAATAGACACAAGTACTACGTCAGAAGATAATTTGGCATTTTCTACTAAAGACAAATGACCTTGATGTAAAGCCCCCATTGTAGGAACAAATCCAATGGTTTTTTGACTATTTCTAAGAATCTGTAAAGCTGATTTTACAGCCTGTTTGGTCCTGAGGATTGTCACAATATGTGTATTTTGGAAAATGTAAAATAGCCGCAAAGCTATGTTATTCCAGATAAAAACAATGGATTTGAAGGATTTTTTTTGTAAGTTTGTAGTCCCGTATTATCCCTCAACAAAAAACAACAAGATATGTCTAAACTTCGTATTCTCTACGTAGCCAGCGAAATCAACCCATTCCTACAAACTTCTGAAGTTGCCAATTTTGTAAGAGCCTTACCACAGGCTATGCAAGAGAAAGGTATGGAAATTCGAATTCTTGTTCCTAGATTTGGTTTGATCAACGAAAGAAAGAACAGGTTGCATGAGGTAGTGAGACTTTCTGGAATCAACATAGCTGTTGGTGAGGAAGAAAAACCCTTGATCATAAAAGTTGCATCTATTCCGAATGCGAAGCTTCAAGTTTACTTTATAGACAACGAAGACTATTTCCAAAGGAAGAGCGTTTTCCACGATAAGCAGGAGAAGTTCTACGAAGACAATGACGAAAGAGCCATATTCTTCTGTAAAGGTGTAATTGAAACAGTAAAAAAACTAGGTTGGGCTCCAGATGTGGTACATTGTAATGATTGGATGACCAGTTTGATACCAATGTATTTGAAGACTACCTACAAAAACGAACCTTTATTTAAAGATACAAAATCAGTATTTGCTATTTATAATACAGGATTTAGCCATAAATTTGGCGACGATTTGTTTGAGAAAGTGAAAATGGTGGACATTGATGATGCCATTCTTGCTCCTTTGAAATCTAAAGACTATGAAGGATTCCTTAAAATAGGAATGGAATATGCCGACGTAGTCATCAAGAACGAAGATATCTCAGAGAAATTAACACAATTAATTGAAGATTGCTCTAAAGACAAGAAGTGTGAGATTAACAGCGAAGAAGAAGAACAACTTTTTGAAAGTTATTACAACATCTATAACGACCTTGCCAGCTAAGCTGGTTGGAGGTCTTTTCATTACATTATCCATTGCGAGTTCTTGCAGCGATCCTTCTACCCTCGGGTTAGATTTGGATCCGAACAATAATCAGATAGGGGTTTTCTACACGGAAATACCCCTTTCTGCTTCTATGGTTTTGCTGGACTCATTTATAACTACTAATGCGGGTTCTATGGTCGTTGGTGGTTTAAATGATGATTTCTTTGGGAAAACTGAGGGAATTGGATTTAGTCGTCTGGCGATCAGTCCTACAGGTATTCGACCTGATGAAAATGCAGTATTGGATTCTGTTAAATTTAATTTTCAAGTTGAAACAGTTATTGGAGATGATTTAAGCACTCCCAAAACACTTTCTGTACACTTGTTAAATGAAAGGATATTAGATACCATTTACTATAATTATGATCGTTTGGATTTTGAGCCAGAACCGATTGCTACAGGAAGTTTTAATTTCTCTGCAAGTCAAGATACAATAGTATCAGTTCCAATGGAATCAGGGTTCTCCCAATTTATTTTTGATGAATTGAAAAAGGGAGATGCATTTAGAGATGTGTTTACTTTGAGAGATCTTATTCCAGGGATAGCTTTTCAAGGGAATACGGAAGAAAACGCTTCTACCTCCATTAGAGTAGGAAATAGTACTGGCATCGTGATTTATTACAAAAACCAAGGAGATACAGCTTCCAGAGGGTATTTAATTAGCACAGCACAATCTAGGAATTTTAATTATGTCAATAATGACAGAAGTGGGACACCTACAGCAGTGATTACCCAACCTGGTCAATCATATGATGTTGGAAATAGAGTTGGTATAAAATCAAATGTTGGTTTAGTAATGAAAATTGACACAAGTCCTATTGATGCGTTTTTGGATACTTTACAAAATGTGACTTTTAACGAAATCACTATGGAAATAGGTCCAGTTGGGAACCACGTGGAGACGAATAGACCCCCTTTGTCGATGTTAATGTATTTTACAGATGAGACAAATTCATTTCTAAGTAACAGTATGGGGAGGCTTTTGACCGTTCAACAAGATGGTCAAGCACAATTGGTGTCAGAGGAGAATGGAGATTTAGAGCCAGCTACTGATATACCAGCATATATGGGTTATAATAGTAATATCAACACTTACCGTCAAAGAATGACTTCTTACATGAACGCAGTTTACAGACAAGGTCTCCAAAGAAATGATTTAATACTTACTCCGGCGGCTCCACCACAACAGGGAAGTGGAGATATCTTCAAAAAATCATTTCGAGGATTTACAGTAGATCAAAACAATATCAAATTGAAAATATATTATTCTAAAATTAGGGCATTTTAGAAATCAGCATTAGTGGGTGAAAACTCAATGTATCCAAACCGAAAAATTTATTTCCATTTGTAAATGGAGTCATTTTTACGGTTGGGTTTTTGCATTCTTGCTATGAAAAAGTTTACCTTTATTCTTTAAAAATTTTTACTTATGTGTGGAATAGTAGCTTATGTTGGGCAGCAAGAAGCGCTGCCAATTATTATCAAAGGTCTAAAAAGATTAGAATATCGGGGTTATGATAGCGCTGGTGTAGCTCTAATAGATCAAGATGGCCTTAATGTATATAAAAAGAAAGGGAAAGTTTCTGAATTGGAAAACCATCTTTCGAGCCAAGGGTCTTTAACTTCAAAAATTGGAATAGGCCATACTCGTTGGGCAACACATGGAGAACCTAATGACGTCAATGCTCATCCGCATTACTCTTCTAATGAGCAGTTTGCCATGATTCACAATGGTATCATTGAGAATTATGATGTCCTAAAGACTGATTTAATTAATAGAGGATATCAATTTCATAGTGAGACTGACTCTGAAGTCTTTATGAAGTTTATTGAGGATATCCACAAACACAATGACTGTAGCCTAGAAGAAGCGGTTAGACTTGCCCTACATAAGGTTGTCGGTGCTTATGCAATTGTAATCATGAATTTAGAGGAGCCTGATACGCTAATTGCTGCTAGAAAGGGCTCTCCATTAGTGATAGGAGTTGGTCAAGGGGAATATTTCCTAGCGTCTGATGCAACTCCAATTATTGAGTACACCAATCAGGTGATTTATTTAGATGACTACGAGATAGCAGTCATTCGAAACAATAACCTTCAAATCAAGACTATTGAAAATGTGGAAACTAATCCATATATCAATAAGCTTGAAATGGAGCTTGAGGCGATAGAAAAAGGTGGTTATGACCACTTCATGTTGAAGGAAATCAACGAACAGCCAAGATCAATCGCAGATTGTATGCGTGGAAGGTTAGATGCAAAAAATGGCAGGCTGGTCCTTGGAGGTCTTAGAGACTATATGAACAAGTTTCAAAATGCAGATAGAATTATCATCACTGCATGTGGGACTTCTTGGCATGCTGGCTTGGTGGCAGAGTATCTATTTGAAGAGTTTGCTAGGATTCCTGTAGAAGTAGAGTATGCCTCAGAATTCAGATATAGAAATCCAGTAATCAGTGAAAAGGATTTTGTCATTGCAATTTCCCAATCAGGCGAAACTGCTGATACACTAGCGGCCATTGAATTGGCTAAATCAAAAGGGGCAACTATTTTTGGTGTTTGTAATGTGGTGGGATCCTCTATTGCAAGAGCTACACACGCGGGTTGCTATACCCACGCAGGGCCAGAAATTGGAGTCGCTTCAACGAAAGCCTTTACAGCACAAATATCAGTATTGACTATGATGGCGATGATGCTTGGCTATCAAAGGGGGACATTGACTGAAAGCAAATATGTGCAGTTGCTCAATGAATTGGAAGGTATTCCTGCCAAAGTTGAAAAAGCGTTGAAGATGAATGCAAACGTTGAAAAAATTGCTGCGATTTATAAAGATTCTAGAAACTTCCTTTATTTGGGAAGAGGATATAACTTCCCAGTTGCGCTTGAAGGAGCTTTGAAGTTGAAAGAGATTTCTTACATCCATGCTGAAGGTTATCCTGCTGCTGAAATGAAGCATGGTCCTATCGCTTTGATTGACGAAGAAATGCCTGTAGTATTTATTGCTACTAAGGATACCTCTTATGAAAAGGTGGTTTCTAATATTCAGGAAGTAAAAGCGAGAAAAGGAAAGATCATTGCTGTTGTTACAGAAGGTGACACAGTGGTAAGGGGAATGGCTGATCACGTTTTGGAGGTTCCTGATACAGCAGAGGCTTTTGTTCCTTTACTTTCAGTGATTCCACTTCAGCAGTTATCTTACCATATAGCTGTGATGCGAGGTTGTAATGTAGATCAACCAAGGAATTTGGCCAAGTCAGTTACTGTGGAATAGAACAATAAAGGCTCCGATGTTCGGAGCCTTTATTGTTTTTATAAGATAGAGAAATTAAATTTTAGGCTGTTTTGAGCTTCAGCTCACCTTTTCTCTTGATAATTTTTAAATCAAAGTATTGATTGATAAACGCTTTACATTGATTTTCTGACCATTCTGCTCTTGATTCAGTATCAAAAAGCACAGTCATGCGGAGTATAGTTTTCACATATTGTTCATGTTGGCCGAGTTCTCTGATCCATGCAGTCAACTGCCCCGACCAATCTTCTTGGAACTTATCCAAATGTGTTCTCCCATCAAAAAGCAATTCCAATTGATTAGACCCGAACTTGTATCTGTAAACTCCGCAAAGTTGGTGATAGATAATTTTCAATCTATCCTTAGGGAAATCATACGCATCCAAGATTTGATTGAAGGTATTATCCATCAACATCAGTGGATTGTAAAGCGAAGTGTAAGATCTCTTCAGTTCAAAAACCATTAAATCAAGCATTCTATCTTCCATAGCTGTTTGCGCCTGTCGAAGAATGTAATTTTTGTCTAAAGGAAAGAGTTTCTGAATCATTGCTGCATTAAATATTTTGCAAAATACGGGATTTCAATAGATTATTAAAATAAAAGGCTTGAATTGTGCGGTTTAAAAAATTTAATCATCATCTGCACTGCAGAATACAGATGTCCAATGTAGATATTCCTGCGTTCAGGCGTAGCCAACGGCTGTTGAGAATGTAGCCTAGTGCAGTTCAAATTGATTTGTACTGAAATGGAAAAACTATCAAAATTGATTTGAAACCAAATCAATTTGTTTGGAAGCAAGATACCTCTGTGGTTATTTGGGTTTTTGTATTAGCTATCAATCACATCCATTGCCTCCAAAATTAAGTCCATCTCAAATCCCCTTGACATCAAATACTGCTGCACCTTGTATTTTTTTTTGAATGGGTCTGTTTCTTTGGTCAAAGCCCATTTTCTTTCCGCAACATGACAGAGTATTTTGAAATATTCCTCGGGATCGATCTCTTTCATTCCTGATTTGATACAGTTTGGACTTATTCCTTTGAATTTTAATTCTTGTAAAATTTTATTTCTACCCCATTTTTTCAAGCGAAATTTTCCACGTGTAAAGGACCGTGCAAAGCGCTCTTCATTCAAAAAATTCTCACTAATCATCTCAGAAATCAACTCCTCGGCCTGATCACCATGGATTCCTTTTTCATGAAGCTTGGTCCTAACCTCCTTCTGACAACGGTCTTGATAGGCACAATATGATGCGATTTTCAGCTTTGCTGCTTCCAAGCTCCAGTATTTTTTGGGCTGTTCAGCACCATATTCTTTTCGTGGGTAGGACATTTTGTGTAATTTTATAACAAAGTAACGACTTACGTTATTTTTATCAAATCTATTAACCAAACCTTTAGAACCATGCGTAAGAAAATTGTAGCAGGAAACTGGAAAATGAATCTCAATTTTGACGAAGGTCAGAAACTGACAACTGAGATTGTCAATATGTATAAAGATGAAAACATCAAAGATGTTACCGTGGTTTTGAACCCGCCTTTTGTTCATCTTTTTCCTGTCAAAAAATTAGTCGGAAATACTCCAAACTTATTTTTAGGAGGACAAAATTGCTCTGATAAAGCTTCTGGGGCATTTACAGGAGAAACATCAGCTACTATGTTGAAGTCTTTTGGAGCCGAGTATGTGATCATTGGCCACAGTGAAAGAAGAGAATATTTCAAAGAAAGTAATGAACTCCTTACTGCTAAAGTAAAACAAGCATTGGAAAATGGGCTTACGCCAATATTCTGCTGTGGTGAGCCTCTGGAAATCAGAGAAGCTGGTACACATGAGGCTTATGTGAAAAACCAATTAACAGAAAGCTTATTCGGCTTGAGTGCTGAGGGTTTTGCAAAAATCGTAATTGCCTATGAACCAATCTGGGCTATAGGTACAGGAAAAACTGCTTCTTCAGATCAGGCGCAAGAAATGCACAAAGCTCTCCGAGATCATTTGGCAAGCAAATATGGTCAAAATGCAGCTGATAATACGTCAATCCTTTACGGAGGTAGTTGTAATCCAGGCAATGCCAAAGATATTTTCTCCAAAGCAGATGTAGATGGTGGTTTGATCGGCGGAGCGTCATTGAAGTCAAGAGATTTTGTAGATATAATTAAATCATTCTAATTGCCAAAATTTAGACCTGCCAGGTTTTCATTCTATATTGATTTACCTAGTAATCGATATAGAATAGCTATTTGACAAAATTAAACCTGGCAGGTCTTTTTATACCCTTTCCAACACCAATTTATGCAGTATTTAGAGTTTAAAATTAATTGTAAAGAAGATTTTCGTGAAATCCTCATAGCTGAACTGGCTGAGGTGGGTTTCGATTCTTTTTTGGAAACGGACACAGGCCTTGATGCCTATATCGAAGAAAAATCTTTTTCAAGAGAAAGCTATCAAGAAGTAGTCAATCGCTACCAAGATGCTGCTGATTTAGAAATTACAGAAGGTATGATGGAAAAAGTCAACTGGAATGAAGAATGGGAAAAGCACTATGACCCGATAGCAGTTGGCGAAGAGGTTTATGTGAGAGCTTCTTTTCATCCTGCAAAGTCTGAGTTTAAGCATGAAATCCTGATCAATCCAAAGATGTCATTTGGTACGGGGCATCATGCGACTACTTTCTTGATGTTATCACATCAATTGACGATTGATCATCAAGGCAAGAGAGTGATTGATATAGGAGCGGGAACAGGGATTTTGGCCATCATGGCGCACAAGCTAGGAGCTTCAGAAGTGGAGGCTTTTGATATTGACGAATGGTGCGTGGACAATGGCAATGAAAACTTTGATCTCAATGGTATGAAAGACGTTAAGATGGGACTAGGAACGGTTCGTGAAGTCGCTCCACAAGGTACTTTTGATATTGTTTTAGCTAATATTAATAAGAATGTCCTTTTGGACGAACTTGAAATTTATGCTTCATTAGTCAAAAAGCAAGGCAATTTGCTCCTTAGTGGTTTTTACACACACGATATTGAGGATATTCACGAAAAGGCAAAATCTGTTGGGTTCAAACTTCTAAGCCAAAAAGATAAGGACAATTGGGCAGCTTTAATTTTCGAGAAAATATGACAGAACTAATCGTATATGCAGTTATTTTTTTACTGCTGATCGCACATGCACTTATGGCTGGAAAAATGTACCGAACTGTTCATGAAGACACAAACCTTTCATTCAAAGAAAAGAATGATTGGAAACTCAAGGCGTTGATTTTTCCAGCCTACTATTGGGGAAAATATAAAGAAAATAGATAGAGTTATTCCAAATTTTGTCTCATCAGACGCTTTCTGTAGGCGTTAAAAATCCTAGATTTTGAAATAAAACCTAAATAAATCCCCGCTTCTACGACAGGTAAATTCCAAGCTCCCGATTTTTCAAATTTATCCATTACTTTCTGCATGTTTTCATCAGGGAAAATTACCTCCGGTGGACTGTGCATGAGCTGTTGTACTTTGATGTCTTTTTGTTTGTTTTCATCAAACATAATATCCCTAATATCATCTAAAGTGATGATTCCATTGAGTTCACCATCTTCATTGACTACAGGAAAAATATTCCTTTTAGAAAGCCTTACTAGTTTACAGAGATCTCCTAGACTTGCATTTGGATCAATAGGAAGTAAATCTTTCTCCATGACTTTTTTGATATTGATATTATCCAAGACTTCTTCATCTTTGGATTCAGTTAGGTAGCGCCCTGTATCTTTGAGTTGCTTCACATATAAAGAATCCTTATCAAAGTATGTGGTGGTCACGAATGAAATCGCAGAAACCAACATCAAAGGGAGAAACAATTCATAGCCGCCTGTAACTTCAGCAATCAAGAATATTGCGGAAAGAGGGGCATGTTGTACTCCACTCATGACACCACACATAGCCACCAAAGTAAAATGTGCGATTGGCAATGCGATTGGCAATCCAAAAAGATTCGCAGCATAAGCAAACACAAACCCAGTGATCCCTCCAACAAATAAGGAAGGGGCAAAAATTCCTCCGCTTCCTCCTGCACCAATTGTAATTGCAGAAGCGATTGGTTTGATGAAAATGATCAACATCAAGAAAAGAATAATAAAATAGGGATTGTTAATTTCTGAGAAGAATGGACTATTTGCGAGCAGGCGCTGCGGATCTCCATCAATCAATGCGTTTAGTGTGTCATATCCTTCACCATATATCGGTGGAAAAAAGAATACGATTAATCCCAAAAAAGCTCCACCATAAAGGAGTTTGAGCCAAGGGCTAGTCATCATTCCTAAGAGATTTTCAGTTTTCAAAACCACTCTGGAGAAGTAGAGAGAAATGATTCCCGTAAAAATAGCCAAGAGAAAATAATAAGGCATATGTGCTGCCAAAAAACTGTCTGAGAGATTGAATGTGAACATCACATCTTCTCCCAAAAGCAGCATCGATGTAATAGAACCGGCCACTGATGCTATCAAAAGTGGGATGAAACTTCCCACGCTCACTTCAAGCAAGATAACTTCTATAGCGAAAATGACAGCACCAATCGGCGCACCGAAAATTGCTGAAATGGCTCCTGCGGCCCCACAACCTATAAGCAAGGTGCGCTTTTTTGCATTGAGATGCATCAAGTTCCCGAAATTCGAACCTATGGCCGATCCAGTTACAACTATTGGTGCTTCCAATCCCACCGATCCGCCAAAACCCACAGTAATCGCCGAAGTAATAACTCGACTATACATTTTCACTTTAGCAATTAAGCTGCTTTTTTTTGAAATGTTGTAAAGCAAATCCGGTATACCGTGGCCTCCTTGATCTTTGATAAGATATGTCCCTACCAAAAAAGCCAGAGAAATTCCAACTAGTGGGTAGATGATGTAGAAAAAGTTGGCATATGCTTCATTAAAATCTTCTGTCAAAAATTTTTGGATGGCATGTACCGCCGTTTTTAATATCACAGCAGCTAGTCCAGCAACTATTCCAATCAGTCCACTTAAGATCAAAACAAAGTTTTTGGTACTTAGGTGTCTGAGTCTCCAAATCAAAAAACGAGTGATGATGTCCGTTTTGGCCAAACCTTAGATTTTATATAAAGTGTAAATTTAGCGCATTTCAAGAGTTTAAAAAAAAGACTTGCTGAAAATCAATTCAGCAAGTCCGTATCAAGTGTAATAAGACAATCGAGAATCAACTCTACTGCTCCTTTGAAAAACTCAGGTTGAATATTATCAAAAGTATCTCTAGGGGTATGGTAATCGTCATGATCTTCTACCCCAAAATAGATAAATGGCACTTTCTTTTGATGGAATTGAGCATGATCTGAAGCATTGGTCCAGTCATCTCTTCCCGATCCGGGCACATCATGTCCAAACATTAATTTAGGAGACGAACCTACAGAAGCTCTTTCCAAACTGGGTTTCAAGAAGGGATAGTGGTGTGTACCGACAGCATACAGTTCATTCTGATCGTTTCTGCTGACCATGTCCATATTGATATTGAGTTTGACCTGATCGATTGGAAAAGGAAAATCAGCAACCAATGCCCGTGCACCTTGCATGCCCATTTCTTCAGCGTCTAAAGCCACAAACATCATCGAATGCTTGGGTCTGTTTTTGGAGAAATATTCTGCTAAAGCCATCATAGCAACGGTTCCAGATGCATTGTCATCAGCACCATTGAAGATGTCGTCGCCATTTCTCCCGATATGATCATAGTGTCCCATGACTACAATGATTTTGTCTGATTCACTTCCTGGTATAAACCCAACAATATTTGCAGCTCTTTCATAGGTTTTTCCTTCTCTTCGGTTGGTAAAAGAAAAGTTTTGTGTAAAATCATCATACTGACTACTTAAGCCTAATTTTTCAAACCGTTCTTTGATAAATGCCTGTGCTTTTAAATGACCTTCAGACATGGGTTTTCTTCCTTCAAGTTCGTCAGACGATAAGTATTTGATATCTGAAATCAACTGTTCCTGATTTATTTTTTGAGCTTGAGAAGATATAGGAAAGTAAAGGATGAAAAAGAAAAGAGCTATTTTTAAGTATGATTTCATTGTGTAGTCAATTTTTAAATTTTTCTTTCTCTTTTAGAAATCCTAAAATCGATAAGATTACTGCAAAGTAATATTTTTGATGTAAATAAATTAAGAATATGTTCATCTAAATTGATTTTTGCTTTATGGCTATGCAAAAATGTGATTTTAGTACCCGAGTTTTGGATATCATTAATTTACTTTTCAAAATCAGAATGACTTCAATATTCAGCCGTATAATGAAAATAATATCAAGACGTTAATTATATTCGTGTTACCCGAATGATTCAAACAAATTCAACTATGAAAATTTTCTCAGCAGCGCTGATGTTTTTTTTAATATTTACAGAATCCTTTTCACAGGGAGGATTGCCAGAAGGGTTTTTAAATGGTAAGTCCGTAGTCTTGATATCGAATTCCCCACAAGCGAGACCTTCTCTGACCTGGACAGCATTGTCAGAAGTGATTCATGAAGGGATAGTCGAAGCTGGGGGAGATCCAGTTGCATACTATGAATTAGAGGGTCTAACCCTTTCAGAAGAAACACAAGCTGGCTATGCCGAAGCATTCAACAAAAGAATGATTAAAAATATTGTCATTGTCACCAGAAAGTCATCTGGAGAGGTAGTTTTATCTATTGCTCCATTTACTAACAATAAGAATATCGTTCCTAACGCTGGTATTTATGCGCTTTCTTCTTCAAATATTGAAGAGATGAATGAGAGTTTGTCAGTAATAGGGAATAGCGTCAGGACAAAAAATTTATTGGTTATAGACGTACCTGAATTCCCTGCAAGTGAAAGCTCTTTGGCTGGGGGAGCAAATAGATTTTTGAACAGAAATCCTTTAAACTTAGATGTCTTCAAACTTGGAGTTCCTTTATCTGGGGCGGCGGGAGAGTCTGCTTTTTTGAGTTTGTACCGCTATGACTTACTTGGCAAATCTGAAGCTGCCATATCTGCTGAGCAAGCATCAGAGAAAAGTGGATTGGAAGGGATCTTTAAATCAAGCTATCCTTATCAAGTAGAGTATTTGACTGCTGCTAAAACTGAAGCAGAATTGATTAGCGATAGAATTCAATTTGTCTTAATGCGCGTAGAAGGAAGAGAAAACGACCTCAAAAGCAGTATGGGTTTGCCAGTCTCTGAGGGCGAAGAAGGATCTAGAATTGTCGTGAAATATTACATCAAGTTCCTTGTTCGAAATGAACTTTACATCGGTCCTGAGTGGGATGCAGATCCAAATTGGAGAGTTGCACTAAGGCAATTTTTGGAGAATCTGAAGAAGTAAATACTGAGGAAGAGGCTAAAAACTTTACATGGTTTTAAAAAAAGAAAATAGTCAGTTGGTAAGTGATACTACCCAACTGAACTATCTGTAGCAGACTGGAAAAAGTATTTCAAAAAGTTTTACTTCAAATAATTGATATGAAAGCAAGAGACCTTTTACTATATCATACTCAAGATCAGCAAGTAAACGTATCAGTTTATTTTCAGGATGGAAGTTTTTGGTTGACCCAAAAAGGGATGGCAGAATTGTTTGGAGTAAATGTTCCGACTATAAATAAGCATCTAAAGAATATATTTGAATCATGAGAATTGGAACCAAAATCAACTGTTTCCATTTTGGAAACAGTTCAAATAGAAGGGAGCAAGAAGGTCTCTCGGAAAATCGAAATTATCGTCTAGAAGCCATCCTAGCTGTAGGTTATCGTGTGAATTCAATTCAAGCCACTGACTTCCGTAAATGATTTTGACAAAGAAATTAAAAATTGATCTAATCGGTTTATAGAGCTACTTGATAAGAAAACCTTTCAATTTTGCGAACCTTTTTTTTGAGTTTCTAGAAACCCTGATAAAAAAATAGGGCTAAAAATCATCATTTTTAAATTATAGTTTAAGCTTATTACAAGCTTGCAATTCCACACTACACTAAGGTTATTTCTCTAATATTGTACTCCTTGTTACTTTAGATACATGTATATTTCACATAATTTAGATAATTTTTAATTTTATTTGAATCAGAATATTCGAGCTATGAAAAGGCAAAACCAAGATTTTATTTATTCACCTTCTGACTTATCCAATTTTATTCACTGTAAGCATTTGACCACCCTAGATAAGCTGGCTCTAGACGGAGGATTGGAAAAACCTGTTTACACCAACAAGGTGATGTTAGCTTTAAGAGAAAAAGGTGAAGCTTTTGAAAAAGATATTCTAGCCAAATTTCAAGAAGAAGGAAAAAATATCTATTCAATTGAGCCTGGAGATTATCAGGCTTTTGAAAAGACTCGCCATGCCATGCAGCAGGGCTATGATATTATTTATCAAGCAAGAGTTGGTAAAGAGAATGAATGGCAAGGTTGGGCGGATTTTTTAATCAAAGTGGAGGAATCAAGTGATTTGGGTAATTTTTCTTATCAAGTCATGGACACAAAATTGGCTTCGGAAACAAAAGCTGCAACTATCATTCAAATAAGTTTATACACTGAGGCAGTAGCTATTCTCCAAGGAAAAGTTCCAGAATTGATGTGGGTCAAAACACCCGATGGGGATATTAGCTATCGCACAGATGATTTTATGGCGTATGTCCGATTGGTCAAAAAGAGATTTTTGGAAGCCGTGAATTTAGAAGAAAGTAATACCTATCCCGAACCTGTCATGCATTGTGATATTTGTACTTGGTGGGAAGTTTGTAACAAAAAAAGAAGGGACGATGATCATCTTGGATTTGTAGCTGGAATGGGGAGCACGCAAATCAAGGAAGTTAAAAATCAAGGGATTGAGACGCTTCAAGAATTTGCGGAACTAACGAGTCCCATACCATTTCAACCCAATAAAGGAGCCAAACAAACATATCAAAAACTCCGAGATCAGGCTAATATCCAATATAGAAGCCGAAATGAAAATTATCGCCCAATTTACGAATTGTTGGAACTTGAAGAGCAGAAAGGATTTTTTCGACTTCCTGAACCATCAGAGCATGACATCTACCTGGATTTAGAAGGTGACCCATTGGTTGAGCCAGGAGGCTTAGAATATATGATTGGATGGTATTATTTGGGCGAATATCAGGCACTTTGGGCTAAAGATCAAGTAGAAGAAAAGCATATTTTCGAGCAGTTTATGTCGCTAGCAATAACCATCAAAGCAGCTCATCCAGAGATGCATATCTATCACTATGCGCCTTATGAAGTGACTGCTTTCAAAAGGCTTATGGGGAAATATGTCACTTTTGAAGAAGAAATGGATCAGTTGCTTCGCTCAGAAACATTTGTAGATCTCTATGGCGTGGTAAAGCAAGGTGTACGCGCAAGTGTAGAGAAATATTCTATTAAGGACTTGGAAAAGTTTTTTGGATATGAGCGGGAGATAGATTTAAGGGAAGTATCCAAGCATAAGAGTATGTATGAATTCCTCTTGGAAACCAATAAAACTGACGAGGCTACTCCAGAAATGCTAGAAGCCATCAGACTATACAATCAGGATGATTGCATAAGTACCCACAGACTTCATGTTTGGCTAGAAAGTCTGAGACAGGAATGGATCGACTTCGGTGTAGAAATCTTAAGACCCGAACCAAAAGCCATGGACGCTAGTGAAAAAATTACTGAGCACCAACTAAGAATCAAACCCATTTATGATGCTCTGATGGCTGATATGCCAGTAAATCAGGAAGAAAGAACGTCTCAACAGCAGGGGAAATATATCTTGGCAAATATGCTTGATTGGTATAGAAGGGAGAAAAAATCTTTCTGGTGGGAATTTTTTAGACTTTTGGATCTTTCTGAAGAGGAGTTATTGGAAGAAAAAAATGCACTCAGCATGTTGCGATTTACTGGAAATCGTGAACCTGTCAAGAGATCAGTGATTGATAGCTATAGATTTGAATACCAAGAGACTGATATTCGAGCAGGTAAAAAAGTGAAAAACATGGATGGGAAAAACCTTGGTGAAGTGGTCAGCATTGACATGAGAACACGAACAGTCCGCATCAAAAAAGGCCCATCAAATAGTGATCTCCATCCAAGCGCTATTTTGATGTTGGAAGATTTTCCCTCTGAAGTCAAAGAAGAAGCGATCATATCACTCGCTATTTGGGTCATGGAAAATGGAATTGACTCGAAAGATACACCATACAAGGCAGCAAGAATGTTGCTTTTAAGACAAAAGCCTGACTCAGACTTTCAGGCAAACAACGACGGTGATCTTTTGCAAACTGCCACCCACTGGGCTGCCGCTTTGAATCATAGCTATCTGCCGATTCAAGGCCCTCCAGGCTCAGGGAAAAGCTATACAGCCAGCAGAATGATTTTAGAGTTGATCAAACAAGGAAAGAAAATCGGTGTCACGGCGCTTAGCCATAAAGTCATCACGAACCTTTTAGAAAAGGTGTGGGAACATGCGGATGATTCTAATTTTCCCATTCTCATTTCCCAAAAAATTGATATTGAAGACGGAATACTTCCTTGGTTTACGAGTAATACCAATGAAGTCATCGAATCAAAAATTTCATCAAGCAACATCATTGCAGGTACATCCTTTATGTGGGCCAAAACCATGTTTGAAGGCGCAGTGGACTATTTATTCGTGGATGAAGCAGGGCAATTATCTTTGATTGACACCTTGGCGGTAGCACAATCAGCAAAGAACTTGATTTTATTAGGCGACCCACAACAACTTCAGCAACCTCAGCAGGGTGTCCACCCTGAGGGAACGGAAGTTTCGGCTCTTGCCCATATTCTTCAGGAACAACAAACCATTCGTCCAGAACAAGGAGTTTTCTTAGACAAAACTTGGCGTATGCATCCTGATATCTGCACTTTTGATTCTGAACAGTTTTATGAAAATAAACTATTTCCTATTGAAGGATTGGAGCACCAAGCAATCACTGGAAATACGGCTTATTCGGGATCGGGATTGCGTTTTATAACCACTCTTCATGAAGGGAATACCAACAGTTCAGAAGAAGAAGTTATGGCAATCTCCGCCATAGTTGAAGATTTATGCAAAGGTGATGTTACCTATATCAATGCAAAAGGAGAAGCCAAAACCATAGACTCGTCTGATATCAAAATCATTTCTCCATACAATGCTCAGGTGAGCAAACTCAAAGGGGCTATGCCTGAAATTGAAATTGGAACTGTCGATAAATTCCAAGGTCAAGAAGCTCCCATCGTAATATATTCTGTAGCCACATCTTCACCTCAGGATGCTCCAAGAGGAATGGATTTTCTATATAGCCCCCATCGTTTCAATGTAGCGGTTTCTCGAGCAAGAGCACTATTTATACTTGTTGCTTCTCCATTAATCCTTGAACCGGATTGCAAAAGCCCTTCTCAGATCAAACTCGCCAATCCATTCTGTAGGTTTGTAGAGATGGTTTAGAAGCTAAAATCAACTAGTTTAATTAGTTAGAGTTTGGAATCTTAGCTCTTTTGCAAGCTTGCATTTTATCAAAAGAAAAAGCTATCACCTTTACCTTTGTTGCTCTATTTAAATATCAATACATCCAAACTTTAATCTCATGTCAGACGCTGAAAATATAAATGTTTATGCTTACCTCACACCACATCCTCTAGACGACGAGAGTCACTTAGAAGAAGAATGGATAGATTGGCTACCAGGATACATCAAGGGCGAAACTGACGAGGAACAACCCTCACAGTATCATGATGAGAACATTGCATTATATGATAGGATTGAAGAGCTTTCAACAAAAGTATTTCGTGCGGCACTAACCCGAATGTTTCCTCTATTGAAAGATTTTCATTTCAAAAACATTCAGATCTCAATAGATTACCTCAATTATTTCAATTCAACTGCATTAGCTGGATATGACCATCAGGCTTCCAATCCAGCCAAAGGAATCTATGTTTTCCATATCAATCAAAGACTTCTAAATCGTTATCTCCATCTTTTGGAAGGGAACCAAAACGCCATACCCAATATGAGTATCTGGGAGCATGAAATCATTCACATGATAGATCACTGGCAATTGATCCAAGCTTCAGCATTTAGTAATTCAGACATCCCAACTAATAATTTGCTGTATTATCAATTAAAATATAGAGAGGAAGGGATTGCTAATTTGTTTGATTTATTGGATGGTAAATTGGACGGAATCAAATCTATAAAAGAGGCCAAAGAAAAGTTTAAAGTCAACTATACATCCGCAAAAGCTCAGCTTGAGGGCTTGAGTAAATCTACTGATCAAATCAGAAGCAGCATTTACGCTGGCTTTGATTTCTACGAAATTGGCCCATGGCTGATAGTGGATATGCTGATGGAGTTTCTCTGTGGCTATGAGTTTGAAGACCCAGAGACATTAGAGCAGAGAATAGCGAGTGGGGTTGTAATACCAGATGATATTAAATTCAACCTATTCGAGCTAGCATTAAAGATTGATAATGAATGGTTTTTAGGTAAGTTGGAATTAGAGGAAAGCTGAAAAAGTTTTGTATAATATTATGTAAAGCGCTTCTTTAAGATAATGTTAATTGTAGATACTGCCAAAATTTTATAAAGTATTATGAAAAAAGACAAAAATAGATTTCCAGATCAATCCGAGTTAGGTTATCTCAACCTTTCTGAACACGGTGATTTTTTTTTAAAAGACATTATTGATAATCCTCAAGCGACAGATATGGATGAAATTCCTGGTGCTATTGGTAAGTTTGGTCTTGAAGCGAGCAACCCAATACCAATTCATGGGGTACCAAATTCAAGAATTTATCTTGATAATCTCAGATTGCGTAACGGAAGCCCCACCTCCTACGAGCGAATGGGCTCCATGTCAAACCCTTCCATAGAGATGCCAATAGATAAGTACAAAATCTATGATGAAACAGGTAAGGAAATCACTACCATTTTTATTTCTCCCTATCATTTAAAATGCTCCGAAAAAGCTCCTGAAGGGTTTATGATCCTTGATCAATTGATGAAAAAGTTACTTTAAAATGGAAGAATATAGACCTTCTTCAAATAGGAATAAAAAATTAAGATTGATTTCTTATATTCTTTCAAAAAAATATATAATAACAATTCCTCTGCTTTTGCTTCAAATGGATCATCCTATAAACCAAATTAAATATTCCAAAGCGGGTACTTATAGTTTCAAGTTTAGTAATTTAAAATTGGATTTGGAGAATAATGAGGTAAAGGGCTGCTTTTTTGCGACAAGTTAAAAATAGAGTTTTAACTTTATAAATAGCAAAAAAGAGTATGAAAAAGTCAAAGTTTACAGAAGCACAGATCTTGAAAGTGCTAAAAACCCAAGAGGAGGGAAAAAAGGTAAGTGAGATCTGCCGCGAGTTCGGTATTTCAGAGCCAACATTTTACAATTGGAAGAGCCGATATGGCGGAATGACATTGTCTGAGCTACAGCGCGTTAAAGAGCTGGAGGCTGAAAATGCACGCTTAAAGCGGTTAGTTGCAGATTTATCTTTAGACAACCAAGTGCTTAAAGAGATTAACTCAAAAAAGTGGTAACGTCTTATCAAAAGGAGCAATGCTTAACTTTTGTGCAAGAAGTTTTTCCTAAGTTAAGTTATGCTAAGACGTGTAAGTTGGTTAGTTGCTCAAGAACAAATAAGTATTACAAAAAAGTAATGCCTGAGAAGGATGTCGTGGTTAAAGAGGCTATTTCAAGTGTGATTGGTACGAGTCGATTAGGGCGAAGAAAAGTAATTGTAAAAGTGCAAAAGAAGTATCCGGGTATTGGAGCAGCAAAAATCAGACGTGTTTACGAAAAGGAAGGTTTTTCACTGTATAAGCGAATGAAGAAAAGACGCATTGATAATCCTGCAAATCCGATTGAAGTACCATTAGCTGCAAATGTAGAATGGGCAATGGATTTCATGTCTGATTCACTGGCAAGTGGTAAAAAGTTCAGAACACTCAATATTGTCGATCAATACAATCGAAAATGCCTAGAAATAGGCATAAACTACTCACTTCCATCAAGAAAAGTGATTGAAATCTTAGAAAGAACCATTATTGAGCACGGAAAACCTTTAGGAATTAGAACCGACAATGGACCAGAGTTTACATCGTGTTTATTTCAAATCTGGCTAGACAAAAACGATATAGAGTGGATAAAAATCCAGAAAGGGAAGCCACAACAGAACGCTATCGTTGAGCGATTTAACAGGACTTACCGCGAAGACATTCTTGATGCTAACTTATTCTTTTCATTGGATCATGTCTATGAAGTAACTCAACCCTGGAAAGAAGATTACAACCAAGAAAGACCCCACGAGTCCCTGAACTATTGTACACCAAATGAATACGCGGCATGATGTGGGTTTTTGAAGGCATAGCACTCGGAAAATGGGTAAAAAGAAAGACGTCCAACAATCGAACGCCTCCCTTTCATTTTCGTCGGTCAATTTATCCCTGATGAGTTGCTCCCCAGCAGAGCTCATTTCCGTTTCAATTGAACAGTTCAAATTTCAATTTAATCAACTATATTTACAAACTGTCGAAAAAAGCAACCACTTACCATGAAATTTTACTTTAATTTTTGACTGTATACTATAACTTTTAGTGTTAAGGTGATTTAAAAAATACCCGGTACTGGGTATTTTATACTTGTATTTTTGGGCGTAGCTTGTTAAAAATTAAAATAGTCGACCCAATTAGACTAAAAAATCAAATAATGCTCTAAAGGAATAGTAATTATAAACATCGGGCTTTTTAAAATAAACATTAATGCGCACGACAACTGCGCAAAGTTTAATTTCCTTCGCAAGGATAAATAAAAAAATCATTTATGGGAAACGTCAAAAACTTTATGGACTTCATTACTCGATTCCTTGAAAAAAGAAAACTTAAGGAGCCTGACGGAAGACCTTTGTACGAGTATAAAATATCCAATGGCAGGTACCAGGCTCTGAAAGCTTTGTTAAAAGAAAATTGGGAAGATAGTCAAGAGTGCAATGCATGTTTTGTTTTATATTCTGTTGAATTTTTAAGATCAGAATCTAGCGAGGGGCATTTAAATTGGGATTGTATTTTTGACTCAATTGGAAAAGGGAATTTAAACTTTCCAGCATCTAGGTCTAGAATTGTTGAGAATGGATTTAAATACTGGAAAAGGGAAATTTTTCAAGGTCAAAATAGAGAGTTTTTGGAAACGCTTAGGTTCGAATCTGGACTGCCAAACTCTTCTCTCCATGATAATAATAATCTATCATCTTTGATTAAATCCACTTTTCAACTTGTAGAGAGTTACAGACTAAGTGAAGACGAACTAATACCTTTCATAGAAGATAGGATTGATAAATATCCAATTCCAATGGTTTTGAGACAGGAAAATTTTTATGGACTGGTAACGAAACTGTGTTTCAAATTTTTAGAATTCAAAGAAAAATATGAACTAGCGAGCAAAAGTAATCCAACTGAATATTTGCAGAATCATCGGACTAATTGGAGAGCCGAAATGCCTCTGAAAATTGAAGGGGATCGAATGAATGAATTCTTCAACAAGATAATTTCAGATATTTCTAAGTTGGAGAAAATTGAACCCTTGGCTTTACGTTTCGAGACTATCTTAACGGAAATTAATGGAGAATTTATCATTAAAACTCTCCTGTCAATTCCTAAAGGGGTTTATAGCCACGAAGCTTTTGGTTTAAAAGAAGATGAGTTTGATACACTTCCTGGATATTTCTCTTTAAATATTGAAGTGGAGGGGAAGATTAAATCCTTGACTAGTTTCACCAAGATTAATTGTGGGAAAATATCGGCTAGAGGGTTGGATGGATTTATACTTCCTTTTGATGTAATTAATAAGGAATGGGTTCTGACTTTTTCATCTGAAAACATGGAATTGAGAGTAGAATCAGAGATAGCAAAATATTTTAAGGTTCAATCTAGTGAGCCTCTAGTTTTTATAGAAGAAAATAATGGCAAATGGGTTTTTAAGGGGGCTGCTCCTTTGAAGATCAAGGAATTAGTTTGTCGAGTTTTAATTGATGAATCTTTATATTCAATTGAAAATCTTGAACTTCAAAAAGTTGGAAAAATAGTAGAGGGATTGACAGTTTATCAAGTGGACTCCGATTGTTTAATCAATGATATTAATAATCAATCAGCTTTTTGGGTAAAATTAGCTCAAGAGGCCGATAATAATAAAATACTTGATTTTTCGTAACTACTCAGGTACATTATTTACTGACCGATATTCAAGTATTTGGAGTCTTGTTGCCCTCTGTGGTGTATTGATGCGTATTTGTATGTGAATGTACGAAAATCAGCTTTAAAGTTGGTTTATCCACATTTTTTTGTGGGGAAAAACAGCGTGGATTATTGGTATTCATGGGATTATGTGCTGATATTCAGGAAACATTTCTATAGTATATTGGACCACAGGGATACGCTTATTCAGGAACTGATCAAGATGAACCTCCAGCTTATGGAGCAGGTCAAGTCTTTAAAATCTAGGGTATCCGATTTGGAAAATGAGCTTGCCCGTTACCGTAATCCCAAAAACAGCCGCAACAGCTCGGTTCCCCCTTCAAAAGACGAGAACCGCCCCAAAAAAAATCAGAGTCTCCGTCAGGATACAGGGCGCAAAACCGGCGGTCAGCCTGGACACAAAGGCCATACCCTTGAAATGACATCCTCCCCGGACATAATAGAAAACCACATCCCTTTATTCTGTACCTGCTGTGGTGGTGATCTGTCGGCGGTTCCAGCAGAACTGTCCTCCAAAAGACAGGTCCTGGATCTTCCTGTGATTAAAGTGGTATGTACCGAGCATAGAATCTTTTCCAAAAACTGTTCCTGTGGAGAAAAGATCAGTGGGTCATTCCCTGACAATATCAATGCCCCCATACAGTACGGGAGCGGTGTTGAAACCATTGTCGGTTATCTGCATGCCAGACAGTATGTTCCCTATAGAAGGATGAAAGAACTTCTCAGGGACTGCTTCGGTATTAATCTCAGCGAGGGGAGTATCGATAACATTATCGGTAGGTTTGCCCGCAAGTCTGCACCAATATATGCAAAGATAAAGACGGCAGTCTCTAAAAGTCCTGTGATAGGAGCTGACGAGACTGGGGCTAAAGTGGATGGAAACAAACAGTGGGTCTGGACTTATCAGACCGAGGAACTCACCCTGTTAGCTATATCTGAATCACGTGGACTTAAGGCGATGAATACACATTTTCCCGATGGGTTCGGAAAGGCAGTATTGTGCCACGATGCATGGAGGGCATACTTCAACTATTCGGAAAACCTGCACCAGCTCTGTTGTGCACATCTGCTTAGGGAGCTCAACTACATTGTTGAACGCTATAAATCTAAATGGGCTGACAGCCTTAGGGCCCTGTTCAGGGAAGCTATCTCACTGAAGAGAAAACTCAAAAAACTACCAGATCCAGAGAATAGCAGGAGTATTGCTTCCATTGAAGAGAAGATGGATAACCTACTCGCCCAACCTGTAGAGTCAAAACATAAAGAAGCAGTATCCCTACAAAAAAGACTCCTGAAATACAGAAAGTCACTTTTTACTTTTCTCTATCACCAAAAAGTACCACCGGATAACAATGCCTCTGAAAGAGCCATACGCAACATCAAGGTGAAACAAAAAATATCAGGACAGTTCAAATCCAACAATGGAGCTGAAAACTTCTGTGTTATAAGATCCGTCGTGGATACCCTGATCAAACGTTCGGGAAATATCTTAGAAAATCTAAATCATATAGCTAATTTACAACCTGAGTAGTTACGGATGCTTTAATGGAAAAGGAATTTTTGGAAGAAATCAAGAAATTCTGTACCAACATATCCAATCACTTTCCCAATAGCAGGCTACCTATGAAGAAGCTCCCTTGGATTGCTTTGAAGAATCATTTGCATGATAAAAGTTATCCTCCAGGTGAAGAACTCAAATCTTCATTGGAAAGGGAAAGGAAAAGTAGGATGATATTAGAAGGGTTGGTAGTTGCCTATGAATTGATAGGGGAACTGGATTGGAAAATATACAGAGTTTATGAAGAAGGGGATATTGTTGTGGACTTGGACTCACTCAGGTCAGGGAATCCCTCTGCCATCAGGTTTCAGGCTTATACAAAAGTGAGATTAGCAGAACTTTCCAATAAGAATGAATTGCTTCTCCTTAAAAAACATCCTAGTATGAATCAACTTTCTGCATTGATTAATCAATTTATGTATAGTAGAGAAGCAGCTTTTGCAAAACTATTAAGCATGTCTAACTTTGAGAAATACAACACTTTTTTGATCAATTATAGGAAAACTGCAAAGACTCTCAAAGTTCAAGAAATGGCAGAATTACTCAATTTCAGTATTTCTACTTTTAAAAGGCTGAGAAAACGGAAGGACTGAAATTTACTCGATGACTTAAACAGTGGTGTTCCAATCCTGATTTAGGTTATATGTAATTTAATTTTGCTTTAAATTTATATTTTATTGTATTTTGTTTATTTAAATAGGGGGTTAATGTCTCTTATTTGATTTTATCATATAAAAAAAATTAAATTAATTTGACTTTTTCAATTTCTTGATTTTAAATTTATAGTAGGCCTTCTGTTTTTCTAGTCTTATCAGGGTGAGAAGGGTTTGACTTTCCCTATGGACATTCTAAAGTTCAATTATTCAATTATTTAATGTTAAAATTATGGAGAAGGAAAAAATGATGCTTGATTTAAAAGCCAAGCTAGACTGTTTAGCTGTAGTAAATGTTGAAGCTTACCAAAAGCTGATGGAATTCATGGAATTTAAAGCCTTCAAAAAAGGAGACCTGATTCGGAAAGCCGGTGAGCAAGAACATTATTCCTACTATCTTTTTGAGGGAGTCTTGGCATTTGAGAAGAATGAAAGGATGGTAAGGCTATTTTTTGAAGACCAGGTTGTTTTTGATTTACATGCCTACCAATCTGGCCTGCCAAGCCAATACAGTATTGTTGCACTCAAAGATGGAATCATGTCTCGACTCTCTCACAATGATGAATTGGAGGTGTTGAATAAACTCCCTGAATTCAATAACCTATCTCAGGCTTTGCAGCAAAAAGCAAAAAATGCAGATGACCTTTGGGTTCTGATTTCTCAAAAGCACTATAGAGATGCTTATGCTTTACTCAATAGATACTTCAAAGGATTTTTTAGAGAACTTACACCGGACCAGCTCGCCCAGTTGTTTAACTTGGACAAGAGGACGATCAGCAGACACAATAAATACCTACATCAAATCAAAGAATTACCTGTTGCCAAAGTCAAAATGGGGGAGATCCTGACTTATGACTTCTTTTCTTCTTTGCACTTGGATGCGAAGTTGATCACAGACAAAGTTGTCGCATGGCTCAAGAACCAAAAGCTACTCACAAACTCCAATCAAATCAGGAAATTTAGAGAGAACAAAATGACTTACCTCGCAGCCAGGCTATATCCGGAAGCTTCTCCTCAAAAAAGTATTTGGATAGGAAAATTGTATGCATGGCTTTTCCTCATGGATGATTACACTGACAAGTTGCCCAAAGGGAAAAAGTTGAACTTTTGGGCCATAATGGGAGATGAGGTAGGGAATATCATGGATCCTTACTATCAGGCACCGTTAGTAAATCAAAATGTATTTATAAGCGCTTTTGAAGATTTGTGGAAAGCTTTTTCAAATTTGAATGCAGAATGGTTTAGAGCACATTTGAGAAATGAAATGCTTGCCTATTTGGTGAGTAACCTTTGGGAAGCTAGGAATAGAGATTTTGATAGAATACCTCCTCTGGAAGAATACTTAGCTAAAAGACCCTATTTCTCTGGGGGAAGGATGGCTTTGGAGTTGATTCCTTTATGTCTTGCTGGAGATCCTGAAGATGTAAAATGGTCCTGGGAAAAATTGGAAACACTTAGAAAGCTTGCAGCTGAATTGATTTTTATCAGCAATGATATTCTTTCTTATCATAAAGAGGCTGAAATCAATGATTTTCACAACTGGATAGCGTTGTTGATGGAGCATCAGCAGTTGAGTAGAAATGAAGCCATGGACGAGTTACTTCAAAGACATGATCAAGTACTCCATACTTTTGAATCCAAAATCAAACTTTACACAGGGAATTACAGACCTGAAGAAGCTTTGATGCTTACCTTAATCAAAAATCTTAAGTTCCAGGTAAGTGGAGCCGTAACTTGGTCTGTGGAGGATACCAAGCGCTATCTTCCTGAAAAAGAAAAATTGGATGAGCCAGTGAGGTTAAAAAGACTTGCTTAGCCAAGTTGTAAGTTTTGTTTTGTTATCGGTTCAATCCTGCTATCGGTGAATTGATTTTCAGATCATAAATAAACAGGTTTAATTTAAAGCAGAAAATTATGTTGAGGGAACACGCTAAAGATTTGATTTCAAATCTTGAACAGGAAATTAGTATGCTGACATTAGAGGACAGCAATAGATTACAACAACTGGAAAAGGCCTTTCATTTAGCCGAAAAGGCAGTAATATCCATGAGATCCTATTTGGACACCTATAAATTTCAATCTGAAGAAGAAGAAATCTCTTTTTTCAAACTGATCAATCCGCTCTTGCTCAAAGAAGCATTTTATTATGCAGAACTCTTTGCAGTTGAATCCAATAAACCGCTAGGGAGTAATAAAAAAATCAGGTCTTACTATAGTAAAGCCATCAGAAGGATAGTCAAGATGCTCGGGAAACATAAACATTTGTATAATTATGTCAACCTAAACGAAAGCAAGTTCGATCACTTTTACTTTCTGAGAAATTCAGAAAATAATCTGAAACAACCAACAGGAGAACTCCTGTATATGGATACAAAATATGTCACTTTACAGAGCTATAACTTGGGTAAAATTTATGCTTGGATTCAAGTAGTTGAACAATTACAGGAGGATATTTTACTGCTTGATGGACAACAGGGAATCAGTACTTCAGTAAAACAAGGATTAACTTGGACTGCACCAAAAGTGCAGCTAATAGAATTGATTTATGCACTCAAAGCATCAGGAGTTTTCAACAATGGAAATGCAGATATCAAACAGATAGCAAATGCTTTAGGATGTCTTTTTGATAAAAAACTGACCGACTATTACAGGACTTTCCAAGAGATTAGAGGAAGGAAAAAAAGCCGAACTGTCTTCTTGGATATCATGCAAGAAAGACTCGTGAAATGGATGGAAGAAGGGGAGGGGCTCAATTGAAGAAGTGTGCCTAATCAATAAAAAACAAAAGAATATGAAATCAAAAATTATAATAATTGTAATTGTCATTTTAGCGTTTAGCGCTTGCAAAAGTGCTCCTGAAAAAGCTGCAAAGAATTTCACAGAAAATTTATTTACAGGGAAAATTGAAGAGGCTAAAAAGTATGCGACTGAATCCACGGTATTTATGTTGGATTTAGGTTTGAGTACAGGAGCAATACCCCTTGATCCTAATTTTAAATTCAAAATGGTAAATGATTCTATAGTTCAAAAACAGGCTTGGGTCACTTTTATTGATCATAAAGGCAACAAAGACAAACTGATGTTAGTCAAAATTGACTCTAAATGGCTGGTGCATTTAGATTTTAGTATGTAGTTAGAAAAAAATAATATTTAGAGAGAATTTAGGTTATAGTCAGATTGGATTTCTCCATTCTGACTATAATCATTTAAGTTATTATTTTGGAATTATACTACATAATTTGAAATAAAAAGCTTAACACATTACCCTGAACAAAATCTTTAGTTCCCCAAGTATATGTTAAGGGTATAAATTTCACACTAAATTTTTCAGAATATACATAAGAAAAGGAAAGTCCCGTTTCGAGCCCCAATCTGTAAAAATTGACTGGCTCTTCATCAAAGACTACACCACCAGACCTGAGGCCAGTAGCCCAAATAAAAGAAGGACCAACAAATGGAGAAATTTTAATCTTTTTTGTAGAGACAATATCATAATTAATATGAGTTGCAAGTGATACCGTGGTGTAGAATTCTGGTAAAAATTCTAGATATTGTTTATCTGTTAACAAATTTCCTTGTAAAGTAGGTGTTAAAGAAATCCTATCTTTAAGATAAATTTGACGCTGAATAATTGCTCCAAAGCCCCTATATTCTTCGAGTGCTGAAGGACTAAATTGACTGATTACTCTAGACCCACCAAGATAAACTTGAGAATATGAGTTTTGGCTCAAAGAGATAAAGATTATAAAAATCGATAAGGTTTTTAAGATTTTAATCATTGCTATATTTTATAAGATAAAATTATTATTTAACGTTCTGTTTTAAAACAATATGTATTGAGAAAACTACTAACTATTAATTTCCCAGGTTTGTTATCTTTAGAGGGAATTACTGCCATACTACCAAAACTTGAGAAAACTTCTTCATCTGGACTTGAGATTTTCCACAACCTCTTTCCAGTATTCAAATCAAAAGCATTTAAATACCCGGTTCCTCTGTCTACAAAATAAAGAATATCACGATAAATATGAATGTTCTCGGCATGACCTCCTTCTTCTTTCCTTTCCCAAATAGTTTTTCCTGTTTCAGGGTCTATTTTCATCACTCGTGCATATGGACCAGCGTAATTGATTGCTATTAATTCATTTTTATAGTTTTCAAAAGTAAAAATTCCATCACCATTAAAAATATCAAAATCATTTTTTATCCACTTTATTTCTCCAGTGTTCTTATCGATTCCATAGAATGTTGCATTACTGTTTAGAACAATAATATTTCCAAATAACACTGGTCTAGCATTGACATGAGAATAACTTATTTCTCCAATTTTTAATTTCTCAATAATATATTTTTTCTGGGTAAGGTTATAAGAAGAAAAATAATTAACTATCTGATTTTGATAAATGTCAACAAATTCAGTAAAACCAAAACTAATAATTAAATCACCAAATTCCTCGTAAAGTAAAACTTCTCCAACAAATCCATATGCTTCTTGAAAGTTTTGAATTGAGTCTAATTCGGGAATTAGAACAGTTTGCCAATCAGAAGTATAAGCCTGACCTTCAATGATTTGCGGAATATGAAAATTGTTGTCTAATCTACCGAATCCATAGTAATAATTTTCACCATAAACCTTTAGCCCATGAGTAATATCCATACCTCTTCTTTCATCAGTCCAAACAGTCTTTCCGTTTGAGATATCAATGCACATATAATACAATCCATCACTTAAAAGAAGTAAATTATCTTTTTGATTTATGCCATATTCACTTCTGTTAAATGACGCTACAGGCCATTCACCTAGAAACTCATTCCAACGCCATTTTTCACGACCTGTATCGAGATCGAGTGCAAGTAACAAATCCTCATTTTCACCTGAGTTTCCAGCCACAACAACATGATTGTCATAAACAGCAGCACCTACCCCAGGCCAAATTAACTTTCCATTTCCTGAATTATGTTCCCAAATGGGTTCTTTGCCGATAATTAAGCCTTCAGAATCTGTTTTTACCCTTTCGACAAAATCATCCTCAAAATTGCAAGAAAAAAGAAAAATCAGTCCACAAATAATTTTTATGGACTGATTTAAGGTTCTTTTAATCATCTTCTACTTGTTTGAAAGAAAGCTCCATGATTTCCATCAAAAACATTTCTTAATAAAAGGTTTGTATTTGGATGTATACCCATTTCCAAATGATTAGCTCCTGTTAGACGTAATTCGCTTCCACCCCAATTTGACAATTGACCTACTTGTGAAGATTTTTTGATAAATCCATCACTAGACTGATTAACCCAAATTTGATATGTAAATGTTTGATATTCCCATCTGCAATCGTCACAATATAAATCAAAGCAATCATCTCCAGCATATGGGGCAAATTCCAAAGGATTTCTTCCATTACAAACATAAACAGGCTCTGTAACTGAGATTGTCTGTAATTCACTCGCTCCGATTAGCCTGTTCCATGCAACCTCCCAACCTCTAACTAAATAATCGTTACCTGCATTCCATGCATCTCTTTCCCTCCTTCTTCGGTCTCTGCATGAACTATTGCAGAAAGGCCATCCACCAATGGTAATTCCATCAGCTGCACTTTTATAAGCAATTGCAACCTGATTATAAGAGCCTAGTAATAAATTTGTGAAATTTGTATCGAATGTTATTGTTGATAAGAATAGTCTTAAATGTGAAGGGCTTGTAACCTCTCCAAAAACTTTCAGTTTTGGGCGATTAGAATTAAAATTACTGTAACTACTCAGGTACATTATTTACTGACCAATATTCAAGTATTTGGAGTCTTGTTGCCCTCTGTGGTGTATTGATGCGTATTTGTATGTGAATGTACGAAAATCAGCTTTAAAGTTGGTTTATCCACATTTTTTTGTGGGGAAAAACAGCGTGGATTATTGGTATTCATGGGATTATGTGCTGATATTCAGGAAACATTTCTATAGTATATTGGACCACAGGGATACGCTTATTCAGGAACTGATCAAGATGAACCTCCAGCTTATGGAGCAGGTCAAGTCTTTAAAATCTAGGGTATCCGATTTGGAAAATGAGCTTGCCCGTTACCGTAATCCCAAAAACAGCCGCAACAGCTCGGTTCCCCCTTCAAAAGACGAGAACCGCCCCAAAAAAAATCAGAGTCTCCGTCAGGATACAGGGCGCAAAACCGGCGGTCAGCCTGGACACAAAGGCCATACCCTTGAAATGACATCCTCCCCGGACATAATAGAAAACCACATCCCTTTATTCTGTACCTGCTGTGGTGGTGATCTGTCGGCGGTTCCAGCAGAACTGTCCTCCAAAAGACAGGTCCTGGATCTTCCTGTGATTAAAGTGGTATGTACCGAGCATAGAATCTTTTCCAAAAACTGTTCCTGTGGAGAAAAGATCAGTGGGTCATTCCCTGACAATATCAATGCCCCCATACAGTACGGGAGCGGTGTTGAAACCATTGTCGGTTATCTGCATGCCAGACAGTATGTTCCCTATAGAAGGATGAAAGAACTTCTCAGGGACTGCTTCGGTATTAATCTCAGCGAGGGGAGTATCGATAACATTATCGGTAGGTTTGCCCGCAAGTCTGCACCAATATATGCAAAGATAAAGACGGCAGTCTCTAAAAGTCCTGTGATAGGAGCTGACGAGACTGGGGCTAAAGTGGATGGAAACAAACAGTGGGTCTGGACTTATCAGACCGAGGAACTCACCCTGTTAGCTATATCTGAATCACGTGGACTTAAGGCGATGAATACACATTTTCCCGATGGGTTCGGAAAGGCAGTATTGTGCCACGATGCATGGAGGGCGTACTTCAACTATTCGGAAAATCTGCACCAGCTTTGTTGTGCACATCTGCTTAGGGAGCTCAACTACATTGTTGAACGCTATAAATCTAAATGGGCTGACAGCCTTAGGGCCCTGTTCAGGGAAGCTATCTCACTAAAGAGAAAACTCAAAAAACTACCGGATACAGAGAATAGCAGGAGTATTGCTTCCATTGAAGAGAAGATGGATAACCTACTCGCCCAACCTGTAGAGTCAAAACATAAAGAAGCAGTATCCCTACAAAAAAGACTCCTGAAATACAGAAAGTCACTTTTTACTTTTCTCTATCACCAAAAAGTACCACCGGATAACAATGCCTCTGAAAGAGCCATACGCAACATCAAGGTGAAACAAAAAATATCAGGACAGTTCAAATCCAACAATGGAGCTGAAAACTTCTGTGTTATAAGATCCGTCGTGGATACCCTGATCAAACGTTCGGGAAATATCTTAGAAAATCTAAATCATATAGCTAATTTACAACCTGAGTAGTTACAAATTACTTATTGAATTAAAATAATTACTGTTTTCTGCCAAATCTTGAATTGTTTGATCATTGGGATCATAGATATCTAAAATTGTTTGCTCAAAACCTTCAGTTAGATCATTAGTAACATCAAGCACAGGTCGTGAAGCTATTGATCTTATTAATATACTAGTGATCCCTTTACCTCCTTTGAAAACGTCATTAACAGTATCTCGGAATTTTTGCCAAACATTACGAGTTGACGATGCAATAGGTCCTCTTCTTAGGTTATCTACACTCTGTGTAACAAATTGATTTATAGGAGTCCCTTGAATTACGCCATTTGCAATTCTTGCACCGTCTAAAGGAGCTCCAAAAGTAATGAAACCTCCAAAAGAATTTGGATTTTGTTTATCAATCTCTCTTAATGCGACACCACCTAAACTATGCCCTATACCTATTGATTGATTTCCCTGAATTCCAATAGAAGAATTCCTAATTCTATTTGCATAATTTATAACCCCCTCGTTAGTTGGAAAGGAAAATCCTGTAGATCTAACTCTGAAATCTCTTTGCGACCTAGAATATTCGTCATTCCAAAAGTCACCGTTACTGTTTAATCCATGAGCCCAAAGAATATTCCTTTCTTGCCCAAATGATGCTAATGATATGAGAATCATAACTGTTGTAAGTAATAAATTTTTCATATTCATTTTATTTACTTATTTGAAATTTAAAATCATTAATAAAAATATCAGAATATTCTAAATAGAATATATCATAGGCTTCTGAGTATTGTTTGTTTCTAAAATGTGAAGATTTCATATAATGGGTACCATCTTCAGTTAAACCGTAAAAATTTACTTCTAGATCTTTTAGTTCGTCTGTCTGAGTATAACCTTCTATTCGTGTAACTACACCTTTATCTTTGTTTAAATAAATTTTTTCTTTAACTACTTCAAAGCTGTAAGAATCTGTTTTAAAGTTTGTACCCGTTTCCTTAGTCACTTCAATGGTTTTTTCATTTAATTCCCTTGCAACATTGCCTTCACTTATTTTTTTTATGAAATAACTAGCACTTGCGTCTGGATTACTAAAAGAACTTAGAAGAAGACTTGAAAGGTCTTCTAGACTAATTTCATTGTCTGTAAGATTAATATATTTATCATCATAAGTATCTGTATGAATAATATTTTCATTTTTATCGAATCCCTGAATTATTCCATTGCTATACCTTAGTTTTGATAGTTGACTAAATTCCTCAGATGGAACAAATTTGTCAGCAGGATAATCAGAATTACTAGGTAAAAATTCAACAACCTTTCCAAATGTTAAATCATTGTAGATTTCAACATAAACCTTTTTTCTTTCAGACTTTGGTTCTTGAAGATATGTTAAGCCATATTCAACAGCGTCATTGTTTGAAAAGTCTGCTTTTCTAAACGTTTCTTCAATATAGTTTAACTTCGCTAAAACTGGCTTATCACCAAGTTCCCCTCTAAAGAGATTTTCTTTATCTCCATAAATATCAGATTCCATAGAACATGATAGTAACGTGAAAAATGAACAATAAATTAAAATTTTTTTCATAATTAATTAAATTTTAGAATGATGAAAATACTATTATATGGTAAGTGGTTGCTTTTTTCGACAGTTTGTAAATATAGTTGATTAAATTGAAATTTGAACTGTTCAATTGAAACGGAAATGAGCTCTGCTGGGGAGCAACTCATCAGGGATAAATTGACCGACGAAAATGAAAGGGAGGCGTTCGATTGTTGGACGTCTTTCTTTTTACCCATTTTCCGAGTGCTATGCGGGACTATGACAAAAACTGTGTAAGTTGGTTTAGCTACTTACGAAGTTAAAGTTATACCTCGAAATTCTCTGTGTGATTTAGAAGAAATCGCACAGAGAATTTGAGGAACCCGCGGTAGGCGAATACCCGATCTGTGTGTGGACAATTTCTTACCTTTAACACACAGATTGCAAAAATGAAAAAAGAAGATCTATTAAATGATGATTTCCTCAAGCAGTTCAAGACTGCAGGGGAGCTCAATTCCTTTCTTCAACAGCTTCAGAAAAGAGCTGTCGAGAAAATGCTTGAAGGCGAGTTAGATGCCCATCTTGGTTATGAAAAGCATCAGAACTCCGATAATTCCAATTCAAGAAATGGCCATTCCAGCAAAACCATAAAGAACTCCTTTGGAGAAGCTGAAATCAAAGTCCCAAGAGACCGGGACGGCAGCTTTGAGCCTGCCCTTGTGCCCAAACGCAAAAGGATGGCAGAGGGCGTTGAAAACGTGATCATATCCATGTATGCTAAGGGAATGTCAAACCAGGACATCGAAGAGCAGATCCGGGAGCTTTATGACATCAATGTATCCACTTCCACCATCTCAAGGGTTACCAGTGCCGTAGCGGAGGATATTGTTGCATGGAGAAACAGGCCACTTGACCCTGTATACCTGATCGTTTGGATGGATGGTATATCCTTCAAAGTCAGGGAGAACTCCAAAGTAGTTAATAAGACCGTTTATATTGCTGTTGGCCTCAGAACTAATGGCCTCAAAGAGATACTCGGCCTTTGGCTTGGTAAGAATGAATCTTCCGCTTTTTGGATGGGGGTACTCACTGACCTGAAAGCCAGAGGGGTTGAAGATATTCTCATAACAGCAACTGATAACCTGAACGGGTTTACTGATACAATAAAGGCCTCCTTCCCTCAGTCCGTCACCCAGATATGTGTTGTCCATCAGATCAGAAATGCATGTAGATATGTCGTATGGAAAGACCGTAAGGCCTTTACAAGGGATATGAAGGAAATTTATACTGCCCCTACCAAGGAGGCTGCATGGGCTGCTCTTAACGATTTTGCCAAAAAATGGGACTCAAAATACTCCTATGCCATCAAAAGCTGGAGGGACAACTGGGACGAACTCACCGCCTTCTTCGATTACCCCGCTGAAATCCGTAAAATCATCTATACCACCAACCTGATTGAAAACCTGAATGGAAAGATCAGAAAATACACCAAAAACAAGCTCTCTTTTCCAACAGATGATGCTGTTATGAAGTCTGTTTTCCTCGCTGCAAGAGAAGCATCGAAAAAATGGACTATGCCCATTCGGGACTGGGGCACTATTCTTAACAGTTTCCTGCTTATATTTGGTGATAGGGTCAGGCTTCTTGAAACCTGACCATAAAATCATAATTTAAAGTTTACACACTTATCGGGATAGTGTCTGCTATGCCTTCAAAAACCCACATCATGCCGCGTATTCATTTGGTGTACAATAGTTCAGGGACTCGTGGGGTCTTTCTTGGTTGTAATCTTCTTTCCAGGGTTGAGTTACTTCATAGACATGATCCAATGAAAAGAATAAGTTAGCATCAAGAATGTCTTCGCGGTAAGTCCTGTTAAATCGCTCAACGATAGCGTTCTGTTGTGGCTTCCCTTTCTGGATTTTTATCCACTCTATATCGTTTTTGTCTAGCCAGATTTGAAATAAACACGATGTAAACTCTGGTCCATTGTCGGTTCTAATTCCTAAAGGTTTTCCGTGCTCAATAATGGTTCTTTCTAAGATTTCAATCACTTTTCTTGATGGAAGTGAGTAGTTTATGCCTATTTCTAGGCATTTTCGATTGTATTGATCGACAATATTGAGTGTTCTGAACTTTTTACCACTTGCCAGTGAATCAGACATGAAATCCATTGCCCATTCTACATTTGCAGCTAATGGTACTTCAATCGGATTTGCAGGATTATCAATGCGTCTTTTCTTCATTCGCTTATACAGTGAAAAACCTTCCTTTTCGTAAACACGTCTGATTTTTGCTGCTCCAATACCCGGATACTTCTTTTGCACTTTTACAATTACTTTTCTTCGCCCTAATCGACTCGTACCAATCACACTTGAAATAGCCTCTTTAACCACGACATCCTTCTCAGGCATTACTTTTTTGTAATACTTATTTGTTCTTGAGCAACTAACCAACTTACACGTCTTAGCATAACTTAACTTAGGAAAAACTTCTTGCACAAAAGTTAAGCATTGCTCCTTTTGATAAGACGTTACCACTTTTTTGAGTTAATCTCTTTAAGCACTTGGTTGTCTAAAGATAAATCTGCAACTAACCGCTTTAAGCGTGCATTTTCAGCCTCCAGCTCTTTAACGCGCTGTAGCTCAGACAATGTCATTCCGCCATATCGGCTCTTCCAATTGTAAAATGTTGGCTCTGAAATACCGAACTCGCGGCAGATCTCACTTACCTTTTTTCCCTCCTCTTGGGTTTTTAGCACTTTCAAGATCTGTGCTTCTGTAAACTTTGACTTTTTCATACTCTTTTTTGCTATTTATAAAGTTAAAACTCTATTTTTAACTTGTCGCAAAAAAGCAGCCCTTTACCCAAGAAACTGGGGATATGAAAGACCGGACGACATTGGTTTGTTCCGATTATAAGGGGCTTTCTATAAGGAAACAGTGTGAAGTATTGGAGGTTCCCCGAAGCAGTCTATATTACAAACCAAAAGGGGAAAACGAGATCAATCTGAAACTGATGGGAATCATGGACAGGCATCTTACCGATCACCCTACTGAAGGCGTTGTGTCGATGGTCTATCTGTTGACAGGACTGGGCTTCGTTGTCGGCCCAAAGCGCATCAGGAGGCTTTTCAGGCTGATGGGCAGGGAAACCCTTTACAGGAGGAAGAACCTTACCAAATCCGGTTTGCGTGAATATATCAGGCCTTATCTTCTCAGGAACTTAAAGATTGAAAGGCCCAACCAAGTGTGGGTAACCGATATCACCTACATTCCGATGCAGAAGGGGTTTATGTTCCTGACCGCAGTCATGGATGTTTACAGCAGAAGGATACTGTCATGGGGTATATCCAACAGTCAGGACGCCAAATGGTGTAAGCAGGTAATCGAAGAGGCCATCAGAGAAAATGGTAAGCCAGAGATAGTCAATTCCGATCAGGGAAGCCAGTACACATCAGCCTTATGGATCAATTACCTTGAAGGGCTGGATATCAAAGTATCAATGGACGGAAAGGGAAGGGCTTTGGACAATGTATATATTGAAAGGTTCTGGAAGTCGATCAAGTATGATTACATCTATCTGAACCCAAGCGAGGACGGTTATGACCTGCTCAAAGGTGTCAAATGGTATATTGAATATTACAACCAAAAGGTTCATCATACCACTAGGGAGAAGCCTGGGGAAAGATATTATGGGCCAACCCGAAAAGCAGCATAAAGTAAAAGTTAGTTGTCCTATTTCCCAAGGGTACCCTTGGGAAATAGGACAACTAAAGAAGTATTAACAAATAAATAAATTAACTTAGCAACTGATACTTTTGGTCCAACAAATGGGGAGTGTTATAGGAGGATTATAAACGAATGAAAGAAAACATTACTATTTTTCTTTCAGGACAAATAAACAAAGACAAGCTTGATTCTTTTCGCTTGATGAATGCAGCTATGTTTATGCAGTTGTGGCATTCTGTTAAAACGAAACAAGATGAAGTTAATTCATTTATGAATGGTGAAGCATTTGAACATTTTAATTTTTCCTTTTATAAAGAAATAGCAGACGATAAATTATTTTCAAAAACAGAATCTGCTGGCTGGAGAGCCTTTCAGCTTGCCTTTATTCTGTTAAACTTAGATGGTATATTTAAACTAGAAGACGATGCAGATTGGGATAAAAGAAACAATTGGGTTGATTTAGTATGGTTTCCAACAGGTGGTGGTAAGACTGAGGCTTATCTCGGATTAATTGCTCTCACAATAATCAACAGAAGAAAAGAGTTCAAAGAAAAAGGTGGTGGTACGGCTGCAATAATGCGATATACGCTTCGATTATTAACAATGCAACAGTTTCAAAGAGCAAGTTTAGTAATAATGGCTTTGGAATTAATTAGAAGATGGGGCAATTACGAATTAGGTGATGAGCCAGTAAATATTGGTTTATGGGTTGGTGATAATTCTTTGCCAAATAAAATTGACGATTTAATTATTGAATATGAAAATCTTAAGAATGGAAGAAGTAACAAAATTCCTTTTTCATCTTGTCCCTGGTGTAACTCAAGATTGAACCCAATTCCAACAGGTGCAAGAGTAACAGATGTAAATGATACATATAACTTTAATAGAGTTCATCTTTATTGTGATAATCTTAAATGCAACTTTTCAGAACCTGATTTTTTTGAATACGATAATCTTAGGGGAGCTATTCCTTTAAATTTATGTGATGAAACCATTTATCAACATCCTCCAGCCTTACTTTTCGGAACAGTTGACAAATTTGCTCAATTGGCCCATAAGGTTAATGGAACAAACAATGGAAGAAATGCTGACTCAAGAAGAATATTTGGAACTGGTAATTGGGAGAAAGGAAAACCTAAAGATGGATACTTACCTCCTGATTTAATTATACAAGATGAACTTCACTTACTTTTAGGCCCACTTGGGTCAGCAGTAGCATTATTTGAATCTGCTGTTGATCAACTATGCACAAGAGAAGATGGAACAAGACCTAAAATTATTTCATCAACAGCTACGACAAGAAATACACAATTACAAATTGCAGCACTTTTTGATAGAAAAGTCAATCTATTCCCAAAGTCAGGGGTTGAGTGCGATGATTCATTCTTTGCATTTTATCGAAGAACGTTTAAAAGTATTGCTGACAAAACTCCAGAATATCTTTCCAAAAGAAAATACATTGGTGTTTTACCTACAGGAAGAACACAGATTTGGATGCAAATGAGATTGGCTGCAATCATAATGACTCATAGAGCCATTTTTGAATTGAAGGAGTTGGGTGAAAAGCATCCGATTGAATTTGATGCATACAATGATTTTGAAAAGGCAATGGATTATTATCATACGACAATATCCTATTTCAACAGTCTTAAAGAAGTTGGAAAAACTCAATCTCAAGTTCAAACATATATTTTGAAGGAATTGAGAAGAGTATTTTCAAGAGTTGTAAGGCCTCAAAAATTAATGCATTCTATTTACACTTATGGACCAATACAAGAGTCTGAATTAACTGGAAGACTTTCAGGTGAAGAAGTTAAAAATGAATTAAAAAATGTTGAAACTAAATGGAATGCTAAAAAACGTTTCGCAAGCAATGAAAATAATAAATTGATTAGAGGTAAAGTTCCTCCAGAATTCGTTGTCGCAACAAATATGATTTCAGTTGGAATTGACGTATCAAGATTCAATACTATTATTATGAACTCTATGCCAAGGAATACTGCTGAATATATTCAGGCAAGTAGTCGTGTTGCTAGAAATGATTATGGAGTTGTAATAACCGTTCATCATCCATTCAGGGCAAGAGATATTTCTCACTATGAAAAATTCATTGAGTTCCACGAAAAAATGTATAGCTACGTTGAACCAATTTCTATAACTCCATTTACACAAAAAGCTGTGGAAAGGTATATGGGTTTGTATTTAGCAACAATTATTCGACACACCACAAGATTTACGGAAAGGGTTTCGGCTAGTGATATTTCATCAATTACTGAAGCTGAACTTTCAAATATAGTTTCAGATCTGACGAGCTATTTTGAAGAAAGAAAAATAAGAATGTCTGGTTATGACAATTTAATAAGCAACTTATTAAAACAGGAGAATATTGTACAAATTAAAAGTTGGATTGAAGAGGCGTTTTCAGAATGGAAAGAAGAATCAAATAAGAATTTGGCAGACAACAAAACATTTGTGTTCAATAACAAATCGGCTAGGTCAACACCACCACAGGAGCAACTCTATGTTGATATAGAGGAATATGAAGGAAACATTCATAGTAAAAAATGGCAAGTACCAATGTCCTTGAGAGTTATTGAACCAGAAGCCGCTATCAAAATAAATTCTCTATAAAATGAAAGTATTAAAGCAAAATCAATATAATCAAGGAGTTGGGAAAAACAAACTACTTTCTTCAACATCAGGGGTTGGCTCAATTATCACGACCAAACTAGGTTCTTATGTCTTGATTTCAGATGTCAATAAATGGAGATTTGTTAAATGGGCAAATTCAAAAGTCGAAATTATAAGAACCAATAACTCTGATGACAGAAAAATTTATGAGTTAAGTAAAACTGAAATTTTGAATAGAGGCTTGGAGTTTATAGATGATCAAAGATTTATTAAGTTCGTTAAATCAGAAAAGAATCTTGAAAACTTAGTCTGTTTGGTCGGTATACCCCATATGGCCTTGAATGAATCTTTCAACACTCCAAACTGGAAAAATCATCCAATTAGAACTGCTTTACAAAATACAGGAGAACAATATGAAGGAGTCTCAAGCCATTATATGATTAATGGGACTCACTTCCCAAAATGGTTTAAAAATTCTGATGGTGAATTAAAATTGGTTCGAGAATGGTTTGCAATTTGGGAAAAAGAATGTCGTAAATATCCTGACACTTTAAAACTCGATAATTTTGCCCCGCCTAGAGATGCATTAAGCAGAAAGGCATTTATCAGAGAATTGAATTCAAAAAATGAAGATGGCAATCCTATCAAAATTAGAGAATACAAAACTCTTGAACAGACTAATCTAATTTTGATTTGTCCGAATGGACACCTATCAGATATTCCTTGGGCAAATTATTTAAGGTGGAAAACAGAAAAGTATCTTAGACTTCGACCTGAGGAAGATAAAGGGGAAAATCTTTTTTCGAATGAAATGGTTGGCCCTTGTTGTAGTAATCCAAAACTTAAATGGACAGAAAGTAAAACAAAATCAGAAGGATATGGAAGCATCTACATTGAATGCAATAGCTGTGGTTTAGGGTCTAACTCAGACAAAGACAAACCTAAAATTAATCTTGAGGGTATCAATAGTTTAGAACCATATTGCATTGGTCAAAAACCTTGGGAATTAGATATTGAGAATCCTTCAATTATTCCATATGAAAACTGCTTCATTAGAAACGAAAGTAAAAATGGTCGTGAAAAAATGAGAATTGCATTGGTAACCGCAAATAACGTTTACTATGCAAATGGATTTTCAAGTCTATTTATTCCAATGCACTTAGCAGAGAATAAACCTAAAGAGCTAATTGAGGCACTAAACATTCTAGAGAAAAAATATAGTAAATATTTTGAACGAACAGCAATTACTCGGGAAGAATACTGGAGTTCAAAATTTGACTTCAATGACTTTTAGATTGACAACGATATTAATCCTGAAAATGAAGGTGCCTTTAAAATCCAATTAGAATCAGAATTTTTAAACACTGCAAATGCTGTTGAAATTAGTGACAAGCATGAAGAATACAGATGGCAAGAATACAGATGTTTTTCAAACCATTCAACATTACCTGATATTGAGATAAACAAAGGATTGCGATTTAATGACATTCAACTACCAAATGAACTAATTAATCTTTTTAAAAAGATTCAGCAGGTTGAAGAATTAAAAGCAACAAATGTTCAAATGGATTTCACAAGAGTAAAACCAAAAGAAAGAATTGTTGTAAATGGCGAAGTGAAAGAATCTTCGAGTGGTCAAAATATATTTTCAATTGATTCTAAAGAGTTATTTACCCTGCCTGCAAATGAGTCTTTAGGAGAGGGTCTTTTCTTTGAATTTTCTAAGGAATCTATTGATAAATGGATTTCAGAAAATGTTGTTGTTTTAGCCAATCGATTTGAAAAATATTTAAAGGAAGTTCCGAACCCTAATAGTCAAGGACTAAGTTCCAAAATGAAAATTTTCAACAATAAATACAAGCACTTTTTAATTCATTCATTCTCACATATGATGATGAGAGAACTGGAGTTCTCTTGTGGCTACCCAACAGCTAGTTTAAAAGAAAGACTTTATATCTCTACAAACCCTGAAAAGGAAATGTCAGGTTTACTCATTTACACAGCGGAAGGATCAGAAGGTAGTATGGGAGGCTTAGTTTCACAAGGAGAACCTGAAAAGGTGCTTGAGATCATTAAAAAAGGTTTAGAAAGATCAGTTAACTGTTCATCTGATCCATTATGTTGGGAATCTGATGGACAAGGAATTTTCGACTTGAATCTATCTGCTTGTTTTTCTTGTTCTCTAGTATCAGAAACAGCTTGCGAAGAAATGAATTTAGGTTTAGATAGACGTGTTTTAGTTGATGAAGTTTTTGGTTATTTTAATATAAATAAATTGACAGAAGGAGCTTAGATAAATTTGATGAAACCATGCCAATTAAGACTTGAATTTTATTTCTCAAATCCACTTTGTAATTCTGTGTAAAAGTCATTTTCCGTACTATTTTATGACTCTACAAATTCTGCGACAAAAGGTGTCACTTTTACCTAGCTTAAGTCAACATTCACATAAGTAATGACTTATCTGTTTATTTTTGTTTCCAGATGAAAAGTTAAAATCATTTGATGAATACTCTTTTTGAGTAAAATAGCAAGATGGTAGCTGCTACCGTGGTCCCCTTCTAGGGTTTTTTAGCATGAAGATCTCTAATTTTAAATTTGTTTACCTATGAAAGTTTACCTAATATATGATCATCCCTCTTCCTTGTTGGCAAATGCTTTACAAGCATACCTTAGCCCACTTTTTTCTAAAAGCTGCGAATTTACTCTTTGCGCTAATCGGGAGACAGCACGTGAAAACTGGACTTGGGATGAATTATTTGATGTCTCTTATAAGGAACAAAGTCTTGGGAATAAAGAAGCAAAAGAATCATATTTTATATTTTTGTTTCAAGGCAAAAACGAAGGGAATTGGTTTGCCTCTTTTGATCATCATAGACCCAGTTTAGGCTTTGTTCAGACCTCAGGTTGGGAGCTATATCAGCTCTCTAATCCACTGTATGCTATTGCTTACCATTTACTAACCTTGTTGACAGCAATGAAATTTTTTGGGAATGAGGAAAGCCCCAATACTTTTTATCATGGGAAAAGTATTGGCTGCATGTTTGATTTTACAGGATTCAAATCAGAAGTAATCTATAAGCTTCAATCCGCTTACATCTGTAAAGATTGTCTTGAGTCTATCAAACAAAGAGCTCCTGAAAAGGTAGAAGCACTGAACTACCTTCAAGGAGTCACCGATGCTTTCCTCTCTATCCGTCACAATTTATTTCAAGTGGACTTAAAATCACTATTTGGAAATCTAGCTTACAAGCTTCATGTCAATGAAAGAATGACCTTTGGACTTGAAATTGAGGGAAAGTGGATCAATTTGCCTATTTCAAAAGGAAGAGAAGCTACACTTTATATGTTGCTCTTACACAATCAAAGAGGTCTTAGATATATAGACTTCAAAAAAGAGGCTGTTTTGGAGGATTATTTAAGTCTTTATTTTAGATATTTTGTTTCCAAGGGCTCTTATGAGGAGTTGTATAGACAAGCCAAACAGCAAATTAAGGATCATACATTCAGAAAGAGTTTAGAGCCTCTGATAAGCAGAATGCGCAAAAAATTAGCAGAAGCTTTGCTAAATTATCCTGAGATCAAAGAACAGCTTTATATTCAAAATCAGGATGGTTTGATGTATATTCCGCTCAATAGAAAATTCCTCGTTCACAATATTCAAATCAAACAGAGAATGGTCGGATAAAATCTGCAAAGAGACTTTCCCTTTTTTGTGAATAAAAATAGTCCTTGGAGTAATTTTCCAAGGACTTTGACAAGTAGTTGCTTGTCTTGTATAAAAAAATCAAACACTACTTTTTAGGACGTTAAGAAGTCACTCAATTTGGAATGGTAATCAAAGAGTTTGGGATAACTCTCTAAAAACACTGAAGTATCGACACCAGCTAGTTCCAATGCTTCTTGTAAACTATCTGATCTCACAAATTTTCTTTCCAATAGTATAGCAATCATATTTTTTAATACGGACTGATTATCGATGATCAGCATATCGGCCAGTTGACTTGCCTTTTCGAGTTGGTCTTCCACCCATTCTTGATTTATTAATTTTTCTTCAAGTAAAGTCCCATCTCCGTGAAATTTTGACTCGTAAGCCCGATCAATACCGGTGAGACTCCCCTCACGGGAAACAAAGACCAATTGACGGGTGGCTCTTAGCAAATCTGTCTGACAACCGCGAGTAATCCTTTCTCTTCCAAAAACATGTTCTTCTGCCTTCTTGCCAGCGAGCTTGATAGCCACACTCCGGATCAATTGATCATAATTTTCATAATTGGCAAATGTTTCGCCTTCCATATAACCACCCGTATTGAAATCAGAGGAAGCAATAGTGACCATCTTAGGAAATTTTCTGCACAAGACACTATACACAAGTGCATGGCCTGCTTCGTGGACAGCTGTCACTGCCATATCTTGAGGATTGAGTTTCCTCCTTTTTGCCTCCCTGACAGGAAGATGTAATAGCTTATTGGCAATAAAATTATCATTTCTATACAAATTCAATTCATCCCCTTTTGAGTCCACAAAGATTTTATCTCTTGATTCGTTGGGTATGTTTTGAAGTAATTCTACCAATGATGATTCTAAGATATAGCGGATGCTAGATCTCAAAGGTCTGAAACCTTGGGTTGGTGTCACGCCCTCTTCGAAAAGAAGTGTCTCCACGGATTTAGAAAAATGAAGTTCGCATCCAAATGTAAGCGCAAACCTTTGACTCAATTCCTTTAATTCACTTTGGATAAAATCTCTATAAACTTGGCTATTTAATGAGGGGTAAATCAAGTGGATATTTCCAAGTCGGCCAATTTCCTCTAACCTGAATCGTTCTTTCAATGCCTCTTTAATCGTACTGAAGGTTATTTTCTTACTTTCTTCATACAATAAGTCTGGGTCACAGTCTGAGGATACGATATCACTCATTCTATAAGCTTCATCGAGATTTCCAATTACAAATATGATCGCTTTAGAAAAATCTAATTCTGTGGACATGGATGCTCTTTTTTCGATTTTCTTAACAAAAGCAACCAATTCTTCTCCATCTAACTGATATATGTAATCTCTAAAGAGAGAAATAAATGGGTATTGAAACCGATAATGATCATACAAAGCCCGAATCTCTGATTTACTAATGAAATCTTGATCATCTTTCTCATCTCCACTAAGGAGATACCTTGGGTCGTCTACAGCGGTAATATTTTGAAATGTAGTCCACCCCTCTACCACTTTTCCTTTTTTTACTTTAACTCCCCTTTGCAGACATAGCTCTAATCCTGCTGAAATATTACTTAATTCATTGAAATCATGCCAGCTAACTGCATAATTAAACTTTCCATTATCCATCAATTGCCAGATCATCCGATCCACAGGGTTCTCTATTTCCCCAGATGTTGCATTCATGGTCTTGGCATGCTGAAATTCATCAAAAATAAAAACAGTCGGTTTACCACTGTGAGCAAACATATTTTCCATGGAGTTGAGCATCTCTCGCACATAATTTTTGCTTCCCATATTGAAATAAACAGGACTTTCTTCCCTATCCCACAACTCGAGAAATCTTTTAACAAGTGAGGTTTTACCTACTCCAGTCATTCCCCAAAGGTTGATAACTAATGGTCTACTTTGGCTAGCAGACATGGTACACCAAGGATTGACTGCTTGAATTAATTGATCGATTATCTCATCTAATCCGATAAACTCAGATTTCAATTCTTTCTTGATTCTTGAAAGTTTTGTTGATATAAAAGTAAGGTCCTCCATAAAACTAATTGATATTGTTTATCCCAAAAGTAATATCAATCAGACTTCCTGAAGATTATTTGCAAGCTTGTAAATTATGAAACTGCAAATGCTTTAAATCTACTTCTATAATCATTACTAATAGAAATATATATATTAACTCTGTATCAAGTCCGTATCAAACATATATCAACTCCGTATTAACCCCGTACTTAATAATAATAAGATTTAACTCCTCGACAGTTTGGAATTCTAATAGAAGCGCAAGTCATAGAATGGTTTGATCTTGATGATTTTAAACAAGCTAAGTTTTTGCTGGCTAAAAAAACTCGTCGTACGGAACGAATTCTACATCGGTCCTGACTGGGATGCAGATCCAAATTGGAGAGTTGCTTTAAGACAATTTTTGGAGAATCTGAAAAAATAAATAGGGCTCCCGAAAGAGCCCTATAGTCAAAGCGTTGTAATTAGTATAAGGGTGATTAACCAACTTTTCGCTTTTTACTTATCAATCGATCCGGTAACACGTTTCATAAAAGCATTCATCGCTTCTTTCTTGTCCATGCCGCCTTTGATCATTTGATTTACTTCTAATGTACCGTAGAGATTGGAAAGCAATTCTCCCATGACTTCCAGCTCCTCATCTTTTAACGATGGAATTTCGGTCATATTTTCTAGCAATTCAATAGCTTCATTGACCCAATCTTCGTCATTGGCCTCGATAAAACCCAAAACATGCTTAATTATTGGCAATCTCATCGATCAAGGTTTTAAGTGCTTCTTCTTTATTTGTTTGGATCTGATTCACCAAAGAACCTCCACTGAAAGTTGCAAAAGTAGGCAAATTGGTTACTGAAGCTAGTTTTCTAGATTCTGGCAATTTTTCTGCATCTACATAGAGAAAAGTGATGCCTTCGTAATCATTGGAAAGACGCTTCATCTTTGGCTTCATGATTCGGCAATTGCCACACCAGGTTGCTCCGTACTGAACTACGACTTTTTCGTTTTCCTTAATTAAATTCTGTAAGGTGTCTGTTTTTAATTCTTGTAACATATATTATTTTGTTTAGATCAATTTTATGTTTGCAAAATTAGTAAGATACTTTCCCAATTTCTAATTGATATTTTCAATGTATCATTGAAACACCTGCTAGATGTAGATGTTTTCATTCAGAAACGGAATTAATGCTAAAATCACAGCTTGACTGTAATATTCTTTTCTATTGACAGCGCCATTAGTCAAAATTCCTACAGCACCATTCCCTTGTTTTGAATTTTCTCTGTTAAATACCTGATCGTCTGCTGCACCTAGTTCCATGCCTCCTTTGATCAAATCTGAAATTACACTAGGTAAGAAAAATGTGGAGGTTTTAGCTTTACCGATTTTTCCATTACGATTTTGAATTACCACCCAGGCAAAAGCAAACATTTCTCCGTCCTTTTCATCAACTCCACCTTCTATGCCAACCCAAAAATCAGCTTCAGGAAAAACCATTTTGGCATTTTTTGATCTATTAAATGCTCCTAAATAGGTTTCTTCATCTCCTATTGGCTGATCTTCGACTTCTGAACTCACATTCAAACCTTCTACTAAAAATGCAGAATCAAAAGCATGATGAAAACCCACATCAGTACAACTGATTTTTACGGGGTTTTTGCTCCCTACTATGACCAATTGCTGTCTTTTCTCTTCTTTTATATTTTTTCTTTGAGGAAATGCCATTATTGATTTATGATAAGTAAAAACCTGCAAAATCCTCTTTCACAGGTTCTAAAAGTTTATGCCATATTGGTGAAAACCGAATTGATATCGTCATCATCTTCCAGTTTTTCAATTAGCTTGTTGATTTCTTCTTCTTGATCTTCAGGTAGCTCTACAGTGGTAGTCGGAAACCATTGGAAATCTGCATTGATGATTTCAATATTCTTGTCCTCCAAGGCCTTTTGCATATTTCCAAAATCTTCAAATGCAGTGTAAACGAAGATTTCTCCTTCATTTTGGTCTATTTCATCTAATCCAAAGTCAATCAATTCCAATTCTAGCTCTTCAATATCATATTCACCTTGAGCAAATCTAAATACAGCCTTTTTGTTGAACATAAAACTTACAGAGCCTGATGTACTCAAAGAGCCATTTGATTTTGAAAAGTAGCTTCTGATGTTGGCTACCGTTCTATTGGTGTTGTCTGTTGAAGTTTCTATAATTACTGCTACTCCATGTGGACCATAACCTTCATACAATACTTCTTCGTAATCTTTTTCGTCTTTATTGGAAGCCCTTTTGATGGCCGCCTCTATACGGTCTTTGGGCATTGCTGCACCCTTGGCGTTTTGGATGATAGTGCGGAGCTTTGTATTGTTTACTGGATCAGGACCGCCTGCTTTTACTGCCATCACGATCTCTTTGCCAAGGCGGGTGAAAACCTTAGACATCTTGTTCCAACGCTTAAATTTTCTTTCTTTTCTAAACTCGAAAGCTCTTCCCATATTGAATTGATTTTTAAAGACTCAAAATTAACAAATCTTTTTAAAAGCTTGGAGGTAATAGGATGCAATCTTTTGTTTATTCCATGTTGTCCTTGGATTAAATTTCCATTTATCATGATTCTAACACCTCCGTTTGTTCCGAAAATTACTCCTTTTCCAATGTTTGACATTGACCTTACTTGCAGATGTCTTAGGAAAGAGATATCAAGCACCTATTAAGTGTGATTGAGCTTTTCTTCATAAAGTGGTTTTGAATTTGAAATTTCATCAAGTTTTTGTGGATGATAAATTGGTTTAGGAACCTAAAACTTATTCGATTTTGATAGAAAGAAGGGGTTAAATAAATCTTGGAAAAATACCGACATTTATTTCTTCATTTCGTATAGTAATTTGAACCTTTTGTAATTTCAGAATGAGCTTTTATAATCAAAATCCTATACCTAATCTTCCCCCAATCGAATCAAAACGAATTGTAATTATAGGAGCTGGTTTCGCTGGACTCAAATTAGCTAGAAAGTTGATTGGAAGCTCTTACCAAGTGCTTTTATTGGATAAAAATAATTATCATCAGTTCCAGCCTTTATTTTATCAGGTGGCTACTTCAGGGCTAGAGCCAAGTGCTATTTCTTTTCCTTTAAGGAAAGTATTCCACAACTCAAAAAACATCATTTTTAGAATGGCAATTGCTGAAAAAATCGATCAAAAGGCAAATCGACTTTATACAAATGTAGGATATGTAGATTATGATTATCTCGTCTTAGCGATGGGTGCAGACACCAACTACTTTGGGCTGGAGAATATCGAAAAGCATAGCATACCTATGAAAACGGTTTCAGAAGCGCTTTTTATTCGTAATAAGATCATCTCCAATTATGAAACGGCAATCAATATTGGAAAAGAAAATGAGCGAAAGCCAATTATGAATGTAGTAATTGTTGGTGGTGGACCTACAGGTGTGGAGCTTGCTGGGGCTGTAGCTGAATTGAGAAACAATGTGTTTCCGAAAGATTATCCTGAATTAAATTTCAAAAACATGAAGGTAGTTCTGATAGAAGCAGGAACGCATCTCTTGTTGAGTATGTCAGAGCAGGCAAAAACGAAGGCTAGAACTTATTTGGAAAAACTTGGGGTTATCGTGATGACAGATACTCAGGTACTGGATTATGATGGAAATAAAGTTGATCTGAAAGGAAAGGAGTCTATCGAAACAAAGACCTTGCTTTGGGCAGCCGGGATCAAAGCAAACCATATTGAGGGGGTTATTGAAGGTCAAACACTTCCAAATGGACGGATGATCGTTAATGAATTCAATCGGTTAAAAGAGAGCGAGAATATTTTTGCATTGGGAGATATTGCTATTTCTATCACAGAAAAATTTGAAAGAGGTCATCCGCAGGTGGCTCAGGTAGCTTTACAACAAGCAGATAATCTTGCAAATAATTTGTTGGCGGAGAAAAGGAATAAACCTTGGAAGAGATTCAAATATAAAGATCTAGGCTCTATGGCGACAATAGGTAGAAAGCTCGCTGTGGTTGATTTACCATTTATAAAATTCCAAGGCTTATTAGCTTGGATGACTTGGCTATTTGTTCATTTGATGGCCATTTTAGGTGTCAAAAACAAACTTTTCATTTTTCTAAACTGGTCATGGAATTACCTAGCTTTTGATCCGAGCCTGCGTTTATTGATCAAGCCTAGACAGATTAAAACCAAAAAAGAGAAAGAATTAATTGAAGAATAATTACTGGATTTTGCCAGCTCGATTAATAATACTTGCCAAGTAGCCATTTGGAATTTCATTGGCCTCACCACCTCTGATGATGGTATTAAGATACTCTTGATGAGGAAATATTCCATCTACCAAAGTTTTAGAAACAAAAACTCTAGCTTTTGTAGCTCCTTTTTTTGTCAAGATTTCCTTTTCTACAAAATCATAGCCTGGCTCAGATTTTAAAAAATACGCTAATTCTGAATTTTCAACTTCAAAAAGAAGTCCATATACGGATTCATTTTTGCTTTCTACAACATTTGCTCGGGCAGATCCATCTGGGTTTGGGAAGTTGAATCTAAAACCATGATGTGGCAATACTGCAAGACTTTTCAATTTAGGAGGATTGTTTAGCCGACCTTCTAAAGTATTGATATCCAAATTACTTGCATATCCGAAATATAGAAATGTCTCTTTTTTCATGATTTTTTTTCTTAAATTAGACCAGTGAGTTTTTTAAAACACTACACAATCAAACTTACAAACTCAGTCTTGAAAGAGAAAATATAAATCAAAAATAAACCCAAAAACAACATGAATAAATTACTAATAGTATTGATCTGTTTTGGCATAGGGATATTGACAGCTCAAGCGCAGCGCGCAGGACAGCAACGTGGTCAAGGAATGACCCCTGAGTTACGAGCTGAAATGATGACTAATATGATGCAAGAGCGTCTCGAGCTTTCTGATGAGCAAGCGGAAAAAATCTACAAAGTTAACTTGGCAAGAGCCAAAAATATGGAAATGATGGCAGAAAGAGGGCAGTCCGAAGCTAGAAAAGCTGAAGCTTTGAATAAAAAAGCTGAGGCGAAGCAAAGAGGAAAAGCTAAAAAAGAAGCCGCTCAAAAGAATGTAGACGAAGAATTAGAAGTGAGAACTCAGGAAGATTTCGATCAAGAAATTGAAAAAATCCTTAATCCAGATCAGCGGAAGAAATGGGAGGAAGTAAAACAACAAAGAAGACCTGCTGGACAACAGGGAGGACAACGCCCCACTAGAGGAGGCATGAATAGAGGAGGCGGGAATTTATAAAAAGGGCTTTCTGCAGTGCTTGAAAGTACTGTTTTAAATTTAAGATTTGTTAACAACTTTCTTTAGGTGTGGGCTTAAACCCTCACCTTTTTTTTTGGTCTAAGAATTAGATTTCAAAAAAAACAGGAAATTAAATTAGAATCAAAATCACTCCCGGGATTGAGGATTTTTCTAAAATTTTCACTTAAAACAAAAGACTAAAATTATGAAAAAGCTAATCGTAATAATCGCAATATTTTCTTTAGGAGTACTCTCAGTTGAAGCACAAAGAGGTCCTAGAGGCTCACAAATGTCATCAGAAAAAAGAGCCGAAATGGCTAATCCTGAAAAAAGGGCTGAAATAATGACCAATAGAATGGCTGAAAAATTAGAATTGTCTGATGCGCAGAAAGAAAAGGTGTATGCAATCCACTTAGAAAATGCGACCAAAAGACAGGTAGAAATGGAAGCCCGAAGAGCAGAGATGGAAGCCCGAAGAGCTGAAATGCAAGCCAATCAAAAAGAGCAACAAGCTAAAATTGAAGCGGTTTTGACACCTGAACAAAGAGATAAATTTATCGAGCTTAGAGATGAAAATAGAGATAAAATGAATACAATTCGTGATGCTAGAACAAACCCTGACCGGGAGAAATTTCAGCAACGAAGAAGAGGGAATAGAGGCCCTGGAGGCCAAAATTAATTTTCATAGAAGGTTGGTTAATTGATAGTCTGAGTGATCAGGCGAAAAAACAAAGAGCAGGTTTATGGCCTGCTTTTTTTATTTTTTTACTTTAAAAAAAATTGGGATACTATAAATTATCTAAAAGATGTATGATATATTAATCTGATACCGAGTCTTGAATTGATTTATCATAGATCGATAGTAGAAATACGGTATCTTCCGTGATTGAGAATCTGAAAATAAAAAAACCGACCCAGAAAACTCCGAGTCGGTTTAGATTGAATTAGTGGTTTTTATTAAATAATTAGGAAGCGATTTCTTCTTCTACTTGATAGAAGCCTTCATCTTTTCTAGGTAGGGATGAACTTCCCATCAGGAATTCATCAACACTCACTGCAGCTTCTCTTCCTTCAGAAATTGCCCAAACGACGAGGGATTGTCCCCTCCGCATATCTCCTGCTAAGAATACCTTTTTGGATGTTGACTGGTAGCCTTTGGATTTTGGAAGACTATTTTCCATTTTTTCTACTTTGAATACTTCTAAAAGACCATTTTGTGCAGGTCCAGTATAACCTATCGCAATAAAAGCAAGGTCACAAGGAACGGTTCTCTCAGTTTTTGGAACTTCCACAAACTGCATTCTTCCGTTTTCTTCTTTCCATTCCAAATCTACCAAGACAAGTCCGGTTACTTCTCCTTTTTCATTGCCGACAAATTCTTTAGTAAGAATAGAGAATACGCGTTCAGCGCCTTCTTCGTGAGAACTTGAAGTTTTCAATGTCATTGGCCATTCTGGCCATGGATTGAGAACAGTTCTTTGTTGCGGCGGCTTTGGAAGTAATTCCAATTGTGTAATGCTTTTGGCGCCATGACGATTTGAAGTTCCGATGCAGTCAGATCCGGTGTCTCCACCGCCTATGACAATGACGTTTTTGTCTTTAGCAGAAATAGGGTTTTCCTTGATTTCTCCAGCAATTACTTGATTTTGTTTCCCAAGAAATTCCATTGCAAAATGAACTCCTTTCAGATCAGAACCTTTGATTTTGAGTTCTCTGGGTTGTGCTGCACCTGTTGCCAAGATAATCGCATCGAAGTTGGCGAGGATATTTTCTGCTTTTATATTGAATCCTATTTCGGTTTCTGTTGAGAAAATTACTCCTTCCTGCTCCATGATTTTTACTCTACGATCAATGACCCATTTCTCTAATTTGAAATCTGGGATACCATAGCGTAGCAATCCACCCACTTCTTTGTCTTTTTCAAAGACAGTGACTTCATGTCCCGCTTGGTTGAGCTGGTCAGCAGCAGCAAGTCCTGCAGGGCCTGACCCAATTACAGCTACGCTTTTTCCTGTCCGGCTTTTTGGAATTCTTGGCTTTACAAAACCCATTTCGTAAGCTTTCTCCGCAATATTCTTCTCAATCAATTCTATTGCTACAGGGTCTTTGTTGATTCCCAATACACATGAAGCCTCACAGGGCGCTGGGCAAATCCTACCGGTAAATTCTGGGAAATTGTTAGTGCTCTGTAAAATATGAAAAGCTTCCTCCCATTCATTATGGTACACTGCATCGTTAAACTCAGGTATTACATTGCCCAGCGGACATCCCTGATGGCAAAATGGTATTCCACAATCCATGCATCTGGCAGATTGTTCATTGAGTTTTTTTCCATCAAATGGCTGATATATCTCTTTGTAATCGTTAATTCTTTCTTCTGGAGAGCGTGTTTCGGGTAGCTCTCTTTTATATTGGATAAATCCTTCTTTCGCTCCCATATTAGACTAATGTTTTTGATTGTTCCAAAGCCCTTTTTTTCAATACTTCCTTGTAATCTCTAGGAATGACTTTGATAAATTGTTCTTTGTAGGTATCCCAATTTTCTAGGAATTCCGTGGCTAGATTGCTGTTTGTAAAAGCTTTATGCTTCTTGAGATGGTTTTTGATGGTTACAAAATCATCTTCATTGAGTGGATCTAGATCGACCATTTCTGGGTTGATCAAGTGGAGATAATCCTTGAGAATATAGGCGATTCCACCACTCATACCTGCAGCAAAGTTTCTACCTATTTCCCCTAAGTTCACAACCAATCCGCCAGTCATGTATTCACAACCATGATCACCAATACCTTCCACAACAGTTTCAACGCCCGAATTTCTTACACAGAATCTTTCACCACCTTTTCCATTGATATAGGCTTCACCGGATGTTCCTCCATAGAAAGCCACATTGCCAATGATGATATTGTCTTTGGCATCAAAGTTGGCGTTTCGGCTTGGATAGACGATTAGTTTTCCTCCTGATAGGCCTTTTCCAAAGTAATCATTCGCTTCACCTTCTAGCTCAAAACTTACTCCTTTGGCTAAAAAGCCTCCAAATGTCTGCCCTGCTGAACCAATAAACTTGTATTGAATGGTGTCTTCAGGAAGCCCAGGGCTTCCATATATTTTTGAAATTTCATTGGAAAGCATCGCACCAACTGTTCTGTCAGTGTTTTTGATTTCAAATTTACCTCTAACTGGATTCGCTTGTTCCAAAGCTGGAAGTGCTTGCTTGATCAGCTTTCTATCTAGGACTTTTTTCAATTCGAATTCCTGATCGATCTGCTTGTGGATTCCTACATGATCTGGAACTTCCACTTTATGGAAAATTGGGCTAAGATCGACTTTATCCCACTTCCAATGATTCATATTTCCTGTTGCTTTCAAGACATCACTCTGACCCACCATTTCATCGACAGTTGCAAAGCCTAAAGAAGCCATGATTTCTCTTAGATCCTGGGCGAGAAACATAAAGTAATTTACTACATGGTCAGGACTTCCTGTAAAGAGTTTCCTCAATTCAGGATTTTGCGTAGCAATTCCAACTGGACAAGTATTCAAATGACATTTTCGCATCATGATACAGCCTTCGACTACCAGTGCGCCTGTAGAAATACCCCATTCCTCAGCACCCAAAAGTGTGGCAATAGCAATGTCTCTTCCTGTTCTGAGCTGTCCATCTGTCTGTAGCACAACTCTGCTGCGAAGATTGTTCTTCACTAGAGTCTGATGGGCTTCGGAAAGACCAAGTTCCCATGGCAATCCTGCATGTCTGATAGAACTCAAAGGAGATGCTCCTGTACCACCATCAGCACCTGAAATCAGGATCACATCTGCTTGGGCTTTTGCTACCCCTGCAGCGACAGTTCCTACACCTGCTTGAGATACCAATTTCACATTAATTCTCGCTTTTCTATTCGCATTTTTAAGATCATAGATCAACTGTGCCAAATCCTCGATAGAATAAATATCATGGTGTGGAGGTGGGGAAATCAATCCTACCCCAGGAGTTGAATGCCTCACTCTTCCGATCCAATCATCTACTTTGTGGCCAGGAAGCTGTCCGCCTTCACCAGGTTTGGCACCTTGAGCCATTTTAATTTGAAGTTCCGCAGCATTGCTGAGGTAATTGCTTGTTACTCCAAACCTACCAGAAGCGACTTGCTTGATTGCTGAACGCTCCCAATCTCCATTTTCTTTTCTTTCAAATCTGATTTCATCCTCTCCACCTTCTCCACTATTGCTTTTTGCTCCGATTCTATTCATCGCAATCGCCAAAGTGCTATGAGCTTCATGAGAAATGGATCCAAATGACATGGCGCCAGTAGCAAATCTCTTCAAAATTGATTCTATCGGCTCAACTTCTTCAATTGGAATAGAAATTCGTTTTTTGAATTCAAAAAGCCCTCGAAGTGTTAGTGCGTCTTTAGTCTGAACATTAATTTTTTCAGCAAACTTCTTGTATAGATCGAAGTCGTTTAATCTCGTGGATTTCTGAAGTAGATGAATTGTTTCTGGATTGAAAAGATGTTTTTCACCTCTTCTTTTCCATTGATAAATTCCACCTGTCTCCAAAACAGGACTATCTGTATGGTATGCAGCATGATGTCTGATTAATACTTCTTCAGCCAGCTCATCAAATGAAATTCCTGAAATTCTGCTTACTGTTCCTTTGAAACATCTATCAATCACCTCAGGCCCTAATCCAATGGCCTCAAAGATTTGCGCACCTTGGTAAGATTGTAGTGTGCTGATCCCCATTTTGGAAAGTACTTTCAGCAAGCCCTTTCCAACTGCTGCCTGATAATTGGCAAACAACTGTTTGGTTGGGATTTCTTTAGAAAGATGTCCTTTGTCGTTAAGATGAATCAAGCTTTCAAGTGCCAAATATGGATTTATCGCAGAAGCACCATATCCTATTACAGTGGCAAAGTGATGTGTCTCGCGTATATCTCCTGCTTCGACTACTAAACCTGCTCTGGTTCGCAATTTCTTTTTCACCAAATGATGATGAACGGCTCCTATAGCTAATAGTGATGGTATTGGAGCTTGGGTTTCTGTACTATTTCTATCAGAAATAATGATTATATTCTTACCAGCATAGATTGCTCCCTCAGCTTGCCTACAAAGGTTGTTTAGTGCTTCAAGAAGTCTTCCTAACTGATGATCTGCCTCAAAATGTGCAGACAGAGTCACGGTTCTATAACCTTGATCTTCGAGATGTTTGAGCTTCTCCAAATCCTCGTTGAGCAATACTGGTTGAGAAATATGAATTTGTCTGCTATGCCTTGGGCTTTCGTCTAGGATATTATGGCTTTCCCCAATTCTAGTGAATAGAGACATCACCAATTTTTCCCTTATTGGATCAATCGGTGGATTACTCACCTGAGCAAAAAGCTGCTTGAAATAATTGGCTATATGTTGGCTTTGTTTTGATAAAACAGCTAAGGGAGTATCTGCTCCCATCGAACCTATAGGCTCGTAAGAGGTGTCTCCCATTGGCTTAAGGATCATATTTAATTCTTCTGAAGTATACCCAAAGATTGTTTGGCGTCTTTTTATTCCCTCTGTGGTATATGGATTGGATAGCTTTTCAGGGTCAGGCATCAATCTAAGTTTTAGCCTTTCCTCTCTTACCCATTTGTCATAAGGTTTGTTGTCACACACAGAAGCTTTGACTTCATCGTCGAAGGAAATTTTTCCTTTTTCTAAATCTACCCAAAGCATTTTCCCTGGACTTATTCTTCCTTTTTCTGTGATGGTTGCTTCACGAATTGGTAAGGCACCTGCTTCTGAAGAAAGGATTAAACGATCATCATTGGTGATAAAATAGCGTAAAGGCCTCAAGCCATTTCTGTCCAAAGTAGCTCCTACAGATTTTCCATCTGAAAATAATAGCGCAGCAGGACCATCCCATGGCTCCATCAATGCAGCGTGGAATTTATAAAATGCTTTTCTGTCTTTATCCATCATCTGATTGTCTTGCCATGCCTCAGGCACGAGCATCATCATCACGTGAGGTAAGCTTCTACCACTTAGCGTCAATAATTCTACGAGCGCATCCAAGTTTGCAGAATCAGAATATTGCTTGTTAGTGACAGGCATTAATTTCGATAACTCGGAATCGGTAAAATTCACTGAGCGCATCAAAGACATTTTAGATTTCATTTTATTCAGATTCCCTCTGATGGTATTGATTTCGCCATTGTGGGAGAGGTATCGGAATGGTTGTGCTAACCTCCAGTTAGGAAAAGTATTGGTTGAGAATCTGGAATGAACGATAGCAAGACCCGATGTGATTTTGTTGTTTTGAAGGTCTTTGTAAAATGGCAATACTTGATCAGTTCGCAATTGTCCTTTATATATTAAGGTGTTGGAGCTGAAACTGGCAAAGTAAAAAGCATTGTTCACACCAGCGATTTCACTGTTAATCTGACTAGATGCGTAATTTCTCAAAACATAGAGTTTACGTTCCAAATCTATACCTTGAAGTCCATCTCTATGATTTACAAACACTTGCTCTATAACAGGCATGACATCTAATGCGCCTGATCCAGGGACAGTTTCATCAACGGGTACTTCTCTATAGCCAATCAATTTGAAGCCAAGCTCTTTGATGATTTGATTTAGTCTTTCTTTTGACTTTTTGTATAGCTGTTTGTTTTTTGGAAAAAATGTCATTCCAACGCCATAGCTTCCAGCATCCGGAATAGAAAATCCTGCTCTTGAGGTGACTTCTTTAAGGAATTGGTGGGGTACTTGAATCAGAATTCCTGCTCCATCTCCAGTTTTGGGATCACTCCCTCTTCCTCCTCTGTGCTCCATGTTGCTCAACATGTAGAGAGCATCACTGATAGTCTCGTGGGTTTTAGTTCCCTTGACGTTCATGACTGCTCCTATACCACAAGAATCATGTTCGAATTCTTCACGATATAATCCTTTATTCATTATCAATAAGTTTAATAGGTTTCAATTTTATTTGCAAAATTTACAAAAAAAAATCCTTCTATTAAAATTTAAGCAATTAAATGACCGTTTAAATGAACAGTTTGTATTGAATATTCACTTTATTTACCTTAAATAAAAAATATCATTTGGTTTAACTAAAAACTAATATTTGATCAAAAAATGAAATTTTACAAAAAATTGGTTTGAAATTTAACTCATAAAATGATTTTTTATGTAAAAAATTAAAAAAGTGGTTTCTTGAAAATAAATGAAAAAAAGTCTAAATTTTTTTCTACTTTAATTTTAAGATTCAAAACGATTCTATGATTTCATATTGAAAATCAAATTTACTTTGTTTCGCAATAAGTCATTTTTGAAGAATATTCTATTATCACTTTTTTTTAGAAAATCTCAATCTTCATTAGAATTGAGATTTTTCTCTTCACCAGACATCAATTTTACTTTCACTTTTTTGATTTTTCTGGTATCCACTGCTAGGATGGTAAATTCAAAATCTTCAAAATTAATTTTGGTGCCATTTTTTGGCAGATTAGAATTGAGTTCGAGTAGTAAACCTCCCAAAGATTCACTTTCTCCTTTTACTTCGTCGAAAATCTGAATGTCAAGGTCGAGCTTCTTACAAAAATCATTCAGTGACACTTTCCCTTCAAAAATAAATGTTTGTGGATCGATCTCTTGAAAGTAGAATTCTTGCACATCATCAAATTCATCATTGATTTCACCGATGATCTCCTCAATCAGGTCTTCCAAAGTAATCAGTCCCGATGTTCCTCCATATTCATCAACTACGATCGCCATATGAACTCTCTTTCGTTGAAAATCTTTCAAAAGAGAATCCACTTTTTTATTTTCAGGCACGAAAAAACCTTTTCTAATCAAACTTTGCCATTCAAATTCCTCTCCTTTTTCGATATGTGGGAGCAAGTCCTTGATATAGAGAATTCCTTCTATGCTATCTATAGTTTCATTGTAAACAGGGATTCTGGAATATCCACTTTTATTGATTTTATCCATCAATTCATGGAAATCAGTCTCCAGATCAACTGCAGTAATTTCCATTCGAGAATGCATCACTTGCTTGACCGAAAGTGTACCGAAATTTACAATACCTTTAAGAATATCTTTTTCTTCTTCAGTAGTATCTTCAGAAGTTATTTCCAGAGCTTGATGAAGTTCATCGATTGATAGTGAATATGCTTTTTTCTCAATTTTTCTTTCAATTACATTGCTGATGCTCATTAAGAAAAGAGAAAGCGGCTTGAGAAGTACAGAAAAAAAGCTAATAATAGGCGCCATCATTAAGGAAAACTCCACTTTGGCCTTGGTGGCATAAACTTTTGGAACAATTTCTCCGAAGAATACAATTGCAAAAGTCACCCCGATTGTTTGAACCAATATTATGAGAATCCCTGTAGCATTCAGACCAAATACTGTCCAAGCCACAAATGTAGTCAAGGTGACTATTCCAATATTTATAAGATTGTTGAGAATAAGAACTGTGCTAAGCAGTCTCTGTGGATCTTCTATTAGTTGGATTACTTTTTCAGAATTCTTTTCTCCTTCAATATCGATATTCACGAGGTCTTCTGTTGTCAATGAAAAAAATGCAACCTCTGATCCAGAGATCAAACCTGAGGCGATGAGTAATAGGATAAAAATCAATCCATTAGTCAAAAGATAGCCAGCTGAAATCTCAGAAATTTCAGCTAGCAATAATATACTCGGATAGGGGTCGTCCATTAATTATAAAATTATTTCTGCAAAATTAACCAAATATGACAAACAACTCAATGATTTATCTCACAATACAATAAAGATGTAAATTATTTTTGCTGATGTCAATGATCTAATAGAATTTAAAACTGTTAAGGTTAAGATTCAGAATATTTGAAGTGTTAGAACGGCAAATCATCGTCTTCACCCGGCCCTTCTGAGACTGCTGGAGATGGCATAGATTGCGAACTATTACTAGTATTGTTAGCATAGTTTGAGTTTCCTCCACCGGTATTTGGACTGTCAGTTCTAGAGTCTAGCATAGTCATGTTGAGCACACGGATTTTAACTTTCTTACGGTTATTTCCTTGCTCATCTTGCCAGCTATCTGTTTTGATTTTTCCTTCTACATATACTTTACTTCCTTTTTTGAGATAACTTTCTGCAATTTTTGCTAGTCCATCCCAAAGCTCCAAATCATGCCACTCCGTATTGTCAACACGATTTCCTGATCTGTCCTTATAAGATTCTGTTGTCGCTAAACTTACATTGGCGACTACTTTGTCACCTTCCAAATGCTTTACTTCAGGGTCTTGACCCAAGTTACCTACTAAAATCACTTTATTTACTCCAGCCATAATTGATATTGTTTATATGTTTGACAAAAAGTTTACTTATAAATTTAAGGATTATTTTTCATCGTTCAAAAACTTCAATAATAACCTGGGTTTACCCACAGAATCGAGTTTATCTTGATGGATTAGCTCATAATTTGAATTTTTAGCCCAATCATGTAGATTTTTACGATGCTTTTCTTGAATAATCAATGTGACAAAGTTGGCAAAAATTCTTTGATGTGTCAGAATATGTTTGAAGATAGTTGCCGAATCAAAGTGTATTTCTGGGTCAAATTGTGTCAAGCTTTGGAAGATAGATGCTTCATTGAGTTCCAAAAGTGGCTTTTGTGCAACCTCATGTAATGGGAAGTCATAGAGTCCTTGCCAAATGTCTCCAGCACTGCGATAATTTACCACCACTTCTTCAGCACATTTAATATAAAAATAAGTAAAGTATCGCTTCCTAACCTTCACTTTATTGATTTTAACTGGAAGTTGAGCAGTGAGTTCATTTTTAAAGGCAAAACAAGAGCCTCTTAATGGGCAATCCTCGCATTTTGGATTTTTTGGAGCGCACTGTAAAGAGCCAAATTCCATAATAGCTTGATTGAAAGCTGCGGGTTTGTCATTTGGAATACATTCGTTGGCAATTATCTCAAACTCTTTTTTCCCTGAGTTACTAGCAATGTCAGTGCTGATCCCGAAATATCGAGCTAAAACCCGAAAGACATTCCCATCAACTACAGCTACGGGCTCGTTAAATGCAAAAGAAGCAATCGCGGCAGCTGTGTAGCTCCCAACTCCTTTGAGTTTTATCAGTGAATTATAGTTGTTTGGAAATTTTCCGTTGTGCTCTTCGACAATGTCTTTTGCACATTGATGGAGATTTCTTGCGCGGCTGTAATATCCCAATCCTTGCCAGAGTCTCATCACTTCATCCGAGGGAGCTTGAGCTAAATCTTCAACTTTCGGAAAATTTTCAAGAAATTTTTCAAAATAAGGGAGTCCTTGAGCGACTCTAGTTTGCTGAAGGATAACTTCTGACAACCAAATGATATATGGCTCTGAGGTGTTTCTCCAAGGCAAATCCCTCTTATTTTGTTCATACCACTCTAATATTGTTAAGGCAAAATGCTTGTTATTCAAAACGTTGAAATTTTTATGACTTATCTTTCGTTAAACAAATGAAGCTAATTTTATGCAATTTGTTTTTATATTGAAATGCTTCTTGTAAATTTGCAGTCCCAAAATTAGTTGGTTAATAGGTCGTTAAGCTTATTCGATAATAATTTAAATTAATACAACAGTGACTAAAGCAGAAGTAATTACCAAGATTTCGGACAAAACTGGAATCCAGAAGGACGATGTAACTCAGACCATTGAGGCGTTTTTCAAAGTTGTAAAAGATTCCATGGCAGAGGGAGACAACATTTATGTGAGAGGATTTGGCAGCTTCATTAATAAGAAGAGAGCTAAAAAAATCGCCCGAAATATCTCTAAGAATACTGCGATTGTAATCGATGAGCATTATGTACCGGCTTTCAAGCCATCCAAAGTGTTTATTGAAAAGATTAAAAGTAGCAAAAAAATTAAAGAATTAGCTCCTCAGGAATAGTCCTGAGGACTATTTTTCCTTTATGAAGAAATCCCAAACCATAGTCGTTATTATAGGAATTGTCGCTGTAGCAATTCTATTTTCACTTCCCCGTGTTATGGTAGATAATGAAGAGGGAGGGACACAAATCACCGATTCTGAGCAATCAGCCCCATCAATTTCCGAAGACTTGCATGATTCTCCTGTGGATGAGTCTATCCTCACAGAAATCAATGCGCTAAGGACAAAATTGAAATCGGAAGATAATAAGGAAAATTTTGCTAACTTCGCAGATTCTTTGGCTTCTTTGTATTTCCAGGCAAACAAATTTGACAGTGCTGCTTATTATTATGAACAAGCTGCTGAAAGAGTTTCCACATTGGAGAGAATAGAGAAAACAGGGAATGCTTATTACGAAGCATATATGTTCGCTTTGGACGAGCAAAAAGTAGCATACTTGGCTGAAAAGACAAGAACCTACTTAAACAATGTTTTGGAAAATGATCCGAAACGTCTGGATTTGAAAACTAAGGTTGCAATGACGTATGTGTCTTCTTCCAATCCAATGCAGGGAATAACCATGCTAAGGGAAATATTGGTAGAAGAACCTACTAATGAAGATGCACTATTCAATATGGGTGTGCTTTCTATGCAATCTGGGCAGTATATTAGAGCATCTGAAAGGTTTGAGGAATTGATAAAATTTCATCCAAATAATCTTCAGGGGCAATTTTATCTTGCTGTAAGTTATTTTGAATCTAAGCAAACTAATAAAGCAAAAAAGCAGTTCGAACAAGTGAAAGGCATGACAACAGATCCTATGATTTTGTCAAATGTTGAAAGCTATCTAGAAAGGCTGTAAATAATTATTCACATTTAAATCTTTAAAACTATGCCTTGCGGTAAAAAAAGAAAAAGACATAAGATCGCTACGCACAAGCGTAAGAAGAGACTTAGAAAAAACAGACATAAGAAGAAGTAATTAATTACTTCTTCTTTTTGAGTTTTTACAGTAAACGTTCATTCACATAAACAGAGACACGATTTGAGCACAGAATTAGTAATCGATTCTGCTCAAAGCGGTAGTCGTATCGCTCTTTTAAAAGAAAAAAGTCTGGTTGAGCTCCATTCCGATGGAGAAGACAATCAGTTTAAAGTTGGTGATATTTATCTTGGAACTGTTCGGAAAATCGTCAATGGGCTGAATGCAGCCTTTATTGATGTAGGTTATGAAAAAGATGCCTTCCTGCATTATCAGGATCTTGGACCGCAGATCAATAGCTTAAATAAGTTTTCGAAACTAGCCAAGAATGGTAATTACACCAGCTACAATTTAAAAGGGTTTGACCTAGAGCCTGACATAGAAAAACTTGGAAAGATTTCCAATGTTCTTCCTAAAAACAACCAAATTTTGGTTCAGGTTGTAAAAGAGCCGATCTCAACGAAAGGCCCTCGACTATCCTGTGAGCTCTCCATTGCCGGTCGATATTTGGTATTGGTTCCTTTTTCCAACACTGTCAACGTTTCTAAAAAGATACGAAGCGCAGAAGAAAGAAGAAGACTGGTCCGCTTGATCACTTCCATCAAACCAGCCAATTTTGGCGTGATTATCAGAACAGTAGCTGAAGGTCAGTCAGTCACAGAACTTGACAAAGATCTCAGAAACTTGGTAAGCACTTGGGAAGATGGTATGAAAAAGCTTCCAAAAGCAAAACCAAAAGACAAGGTAATCGGAGAAATGAGTATGGCCTCCTCTATCATTAGAGACCTACTCAACGAATCATTCGATGCAATCACAGTAGAGGATGAATTGATCTACGATCAGATCCGATCTTATATCAGATCGATCGCTCCTGAAAAGGAAAGAATAGTGAAGCTTTACAATGGTAAAGCAAAGCTCTTTGAAAGTTTTGGAATAGAAAAGCAAATCAAAAGCTTGTTTGGTCAAACAATTAGTCTTCCCCAAGGTGGGTATGTTATCATAGAACATACCGAAGCCCTACACGTCATCGACGTGAATAGTGGAAATAAATCCAATCAAGAAAGCGATCAGGAAACTACGGCATTGAAGACCAACCTGGCCGCTGCGAAAGAAATTGCTAGACAATTACGCCTCCGAGATATGGGAGGTATTATCGTCATTGACTTTATAGATATGAAAAAAGCCGACAATAAGAAGGCGATCTATGATGCAATGAAAGATGAGATGAAAGACGACAGGTCGAAAAACACGGTGCTTCCTTTGACCAAGTTTGGGTTGATGCAGATCACTAGACAGCGTGTAAGACCAGAAGTCAATATCATCACAAAAGAAACTTGCCCTTCTTGTAACGGAACAGGCAAGATCCAGGCTTCCATATTGGTGGCAGATAAACTGGAAAAAGACCTAGAGCATATGGCTACTATCCAAAATATTTCTAATATCCACATTGGATTACATCCTTACCTGCATGCCTTCTTTACGAATGGTATTATATCACAAAGGGTAAGATGGTTTTTCAAATACTTCAAGTGGGTAAAATTGATCAAAGATTCATCACTTCCAGTGACGGAGTACAGATTCCTGGACGATTCAGGAGAAGAAATAGAACTTAATGTAAAAGAGGCTGTCTCATAAGTCTCTTTTTAAAAAAATGAAAGGCTACCAAATTTCTCGGGTAGCCTTTTTCTTGTTTAACTCAAAATTGTTATTTTGAGGTGTGCAAAAACAAAACTCAAATATAGTCTTTAAAGACTATGATCACAACCAGTTGATGCTCCTTCCCCACAATTTGGGTGACCTTCTTCCATCAGAGCATCCCGTCCGTGTAGTCAGCACGGTCGTAGACAAGATAAACATCCAGCCGATCTTTTCGCAGTACAGCAATATGGGAGCGAGCAGTTACCATCCCCGTATGCTGTTGAAGGTACTAATATACGGTTATCTGGAAAACTGCTATTCCTCCCGTAAGCTTGAGAAAGCTGTCCGTGAAAATATCGGTTTCATGTGGCTCTCGGGCATGCAGCGACCCGACCATAATACCATCAACCGTTTCCGGGGGGAAAAGCTCCGTGAAGTGATCCGGGAGATTTTTTCGCAGGTAGTGCTCATGCTTTACGACGAAGGGCTTCTGGACATAAAAGACGTTTATACAGACGGGACTAAAATAGAGGCCAACGCCAACAGGTACACCTTTGTCTGGGGAAAGGCTGTCAAGAAGAGCAGGGAGAGGATTGCAAAGCAGCTTCAGGAGCTCTGGGATTACGCTGCCGAAACGGCAAAGGAAGAACTCGGACAGCCCGAAGAGAAGTTTGAGAATCCCAGTCCCCAAAAAGTACTTGAAACCGTTGAGAAGATCAACACGGCACTACAGGGCAAAGAAGTTGATCCCAAAGTGAGACAGAAGCTCAGGTATGCAGAGAAAAACTGGCCAGGAAAGCTTGCCGAATATGAACAGAAGGAGGAGACCTTACAGGAACGCAACAGCTATTCAAAAACTGATGAAGATGCCACTTTTATGCGGATGAAGGAAGATCACATGAAAAACGGGCAGCTTAAACCCGGCTATAACCTTCAGCTCAGTACCCACGGACACTTTGTGGTCAACTATACCCTGCACCAAAAACCCAACGATACCACCACACTTATCCCACATATGAATGCCTATCGGCAGATGTACGGAGCTTACCCCGAAACACTGACTGCCGATGCGGGGTACGGAAGCGAGGAAAATTATGCCGCCCTCGAGCAGAACGGTACATCAGCTTATGTAAAGTATAATTACTTCCATAAAGAACTCAGAGAAGAAAACAGGAAAAACAGGGAATACAGACTACTTGAAAACCTGTATTACGACAGCCAAAAGGACAGGTATATCTGCCCGATGGGACAGCCAATGGAAAGGAACGGTACCAGAACCAGGACAACAGCGACAGGATACAAACAAGAATACGCAAGATATACGGCATCAAAATGTGTGGGATGTCCTTTGGCTGCTTCCTGCAGGCCGGGAAAGGGAAACAAAACCATTGAAGTCAACAGGGCATTGGAACGGTATAAATCAGAAGCAAAACAAAAGCTGACCTCTCCCGAGGGAATCCAAAAAAGAAAGCAGCGGGCCACAGACGTCGAACCTGTATTCGGACACCTTAAGCAAAACAAGGGGATGAAGAGGTATGTGCTCAGGGGACTGGAAAAGGTGGAAATTGAAACAGGTCTTCATGCAATCGCCCACAACCTTTCCAGAAAGGCAGCAAAAGCAGCATAATTATCATTTTCGGGAAGATTTAAATCAAAAATATAAGAGAAACATCACCAAATCAGATAGAGTAATAAACCATGCTTTTTGACTAGAGTTCAAAAAATAAGAAGCCGATTTGTTGAAAATCGGCCTCTATTGCTAAATTAGGCTGTTTTTAAAATTTAAATTTATTCAAATTTACTTTTGAGACAGCCTCTTTTTTTGGTTTATAGCCTATGAATTCTTAGCTTTTACAAAGTATAAAAACTTTGATAGCGAAATACCTGTTTAATTTAACCGGATTTGACAATACAATTCAGTTGGGGATAAGCCAAATGGTGATGTCCGATAGCTTTGTTTTTTTGCGTATTATATATGATAACCAATCCTATTATATAGTGATTGATTTGGAAAACAATCGTCCCCTAACTCATTTAAGGCAATTATTTGACTGAGATTTGACCATAGAGAGCATTCCAAGGCAATTTGATGGGGATGTGTTTTACTCTATCCTAAGGAATGAGGATGAAACTGAGGAGAAAAATCCAATGATCGTATTATTTGGTTTGACATCCGCAGAAAACAAATGAAGAGTTCAATTTAACAAAAGGTAAGTCTGCTTGAAAATCTGCCCAACCAAAGCTCTAACTGCAAAGTACGCAAGGTCGCGAGAAGATTTTTAGATGGTCGTAGGAAACAAGTTTGACTCAATTTTTTTATTTTACCATAAAGTTTTTTGTTTAGATAGGAGTTTTTTTGCTTTTTCCTATTTATTAAATTGATTTTAGTTATATTACAATTATATATTTAGCCATATCTATTGATCTTATTTTCATAGTCATGACGAAACATTTCCTACTCTTATGTATTCTTTCAATAATATTATTTTCCTGTGATAAACGAAAAAACAGAAAGCAGGAAGAAATCATCATTAAAGACATCCAGGTTTCAATGGAAAAGCTGGATAGTATTCAGATTGAGTATTTGGGGACCCCTAGTGTTCATGATATAGACCCGAAGATATATGTATTTGAGAATACGCCCTCTTTTGATCTGATTGAAGAGATCCCTTTAAATATTCCAAGTTATAACTTCTTCGAAGGTGAAAGATCTTATAATCCCAACACTTTGATGTATTTGTTTTCTAGTGGAACAATACAAACACTTACATGGGTAGACGGGTATTACTTAGTCGGATATTTCCCAGGCTATGATAAACAAGACCTTGCTATATACTCCGAAAACAAGAGTCCTGAAGAATCTCGAGAGTTTGGAGAGAGGATGCGCAAAAAGTACTTAGATCGTGTTGCTATTTTTGATTCTCTTGGCAACTTAGTGAGTGACTTTGCCCCATCAACCTTTGATCCTCGTAGCATCATTCTTCGTGACGGTCAGCTTTGGGCGATGGAAAAACCTGATCCAGATGTTGAGAAGGATTATTTTAGAGTTTTTAGGCTTGAACTTAAAGCTAATTAACTAAAGATAAGTTTTATGACCTCGCTGAAATATTTATCTTTAATTTTTTCTAACTAAAATTTATGAAACACACCAAAACTCTTTCACTTCTACTTTTAATTATCCTTTACTCTTGCGGGCAAAAAGGTACTGATGATTTGCAACAGACCTTTTCCTACCAATTGGATACAGTTCTGATTAACTCCAAAGGAAAAAACCTAGATCTAACTAGGAACATTACCAATTCGGATTTAAACGTAGAAGAAAGTACTATCTACTTGTTCAATAGTTTTGATCACTCAATTGATGAAATCAATCTGGAAAAACTGGAGTACGTAAGAAGTATTCCTTTTGAAAAGGAAGGACCAAATGGTACAAGCCATATCAATTATATCTATGCCCTGGCAGATGATTTGTTTTTTATTAAAGGATCTGTCAAATCTGGAGTTTTCGATAAAAAAGGGATAGTATCGGTTGATATTTTACAAAATACTTATCAGGGATTTTTAGAGCAAGTAAAGTTCAGTCCTCCAGTCTGGGATAAAGTAAATAAGAGGTACCTGCGCTTATCTGCCCAGAGAGTCTATACTGATATTAAGTCTGAGAACTCATTTCTTCACCAAATTAAAGAGACTAAAGTATTTCTGACGGTTTTTGATGAAGATTTTAACCTAATCAGTGAAGGGGAAGTTCCTGAGTTCAACTCAGAAAGCGTGAAGTACTTTGCTAAGGATGGTAAGCTTTGGTATTTTACTAATGTGGATGATGAATTGGGGTTTGTTATACTTAGCTTGGAAAATTAACTCCCTCCAGCAGGTCTATATTTCTCCTGCAAACCTCTCAAAAAATTCCTTAAAACTTGATCCTTGCAAGGTCTGTATTGGCTTTGTTCTGGTTTTCGAAATAGAGCGCTGAGTTCATGCTTGCCAAACCTAAATCCGATCAAGTCCAAAGTGTCCAGAATATCTTCATCTTTCATATTCATGGCAATTTTCAATTTTCTGAAAATCGTGTTGTTGTTTAAGCTTTTTTCAGGCAGAGGTTGTTCACCCTCTTTCTTACCTCTGTTCTTGATTATCAAGCCATTTAAAAATGCAGCTAAATCTTTGTCATAAATGGGCTTACTTTCAGGATCATCATCTTTTTTCAGCCAGTCGCTCACCTCTGTTCTGCTGATTTCTAATGTTCCTAACCCAAAGATTGAAATCATTTCGTCATCAGAGAAGTCAAAAGTATAGCGCAAGCTTCGGAGTATATCGTTGTTGGTCATGTTTGTTTTTGATTTTGGTATTTTACTACAAAAGAACACAATATTTTTCTCATGGAATAATTGGTGAACTTCGTGATAACCTTTGTGCTCCTTGTGGTTAATTCTTCAAAGTGTTTTTTAACCACCAAGAACACTAAGGCACAAGGGTTTTTAAGACTTACTTTACCCGGTAACTCAATCGCATCGTGATTGAAGCAGTTTTTTCTTTTGAACTTGTATTGAAAGTTCCGCCCCAAGAGTAGTCTTCAGAGGAATTTTGTCCTGTGATTTGAAATATTCCCATATTGGCAGAGATCAATTTTCCTAATTTGGAGCCTGAGTTTTCGGCAATACGTTCTGCCCTGAGACGAGCATCTTCCGTTGCTTTGGAGATCATTTCTATTTTGAGGCTCTCTAGTTTTGTGTAATAATAGCGTGGAGCCTGAGAATAGAATTTGACACCCTGTAGCAGCAGTTCGGTGATTTCCCTGGAAATTTGCTCTACTTTATCCACATCATTGGATTCAATTTGAATGGATTGGTTCAACTGATATCCCAAAAATGTCTGACCCATGTAGTTGCCATTGTTGTTGTAATTTTGCTGGTATTGAGGATTTGTGTTTACAGCTTTGAAAATGATTTGTTCTTTTGGAATTCCTTTTCCAATCAAATAATCAGTGACTGCTTTTCGATCTTTTTCCAAATCAGCATAAGCATCTTTGATTTCGAAACTTTCTCTACTGAAGTTTCCCTCCCATACGACCAAATCAGATGAGAAATTTTGTTCTCCCAGTCCAGTCACATCCACTGTACCAGACTTTTTGTTCCTATTGACAATAGAATTGCCCAAGATTGCGGCTGAAATGACAATTGCTAAAGCAAAAATAGCGGCTGTGAGGTGCTTTTTCATTTTTTGATGTTTTTCAAATTTATAGATAAAATACGGATTTAAGTACGAGTCGTAGCTTTGCTTTTTCTTTTTCTTTTATAATTTTCAAAATATATTCTTCAATTGAATCAAAATTTATAACATAAGTAGCTACAATGAAATTGTTTCAAAACGAAATTCAGTTAAAAAGTTTTCCAAGGGGATATCATTTGATTACTGAGATTGTGGAAAATAAGATTCCAGAAATCAGTCAGATTCAAACAGGAATGCTTCAGATATTTATCAAACATACTTCAGCAGGACTGACGATCAATGAGAATGCTGACCCGACTGTCAGAAAAGATTTTGAAACCTTTGTTAATGAGCTTGTTCCAGAAACTTATCCACGATTTATCCACACTTATGAAGGCTCAGATGATATGCCTGCGCACTTGAAAAGCAGTATTTTAGGAAATAGTCTGCAAATACCGATAACTGGTGGAAAACTCAACCTTGGAACTTGGCAGGGAATTTACCTATGTGAATTCAGAGACCATGGAGGGCCTAGGAAACTGGTTTTGACTGCTTTTGGAGTGTGATTATAATTCTAGGGTGTAAATAATCGATTTTCCTTTACTTGAATAGGTACCCTTTTCTACAGAATCAAATTTAGTATTATCTATTTTTAATGATTTTATTTTGTAAAATAAAGGATCAAGGTGTATTTCCCAGTCGCTATTTTCTTGTGTGACTTCTATCTTAATTTCATTTCCCTCCTTTTTGAATTTCATAGAAATACTGTTGTCGGATATGATCACATTTTCGATCTTGGCTTCATTCCAAGCACTTGGCATTTGAGGTTTGATGTGGATAACTTTCTTTTCCACATCAGGTTTGATCCCGAAAAACTGTGTTACGATTGGTACGGCATAGCTATACAAATTCCATGCTTGTGCCATCATTCCATAGTCAGGTGAGACTTCGTAGATCGAGCCTGGTAAGGCAAAGCCAAAGGAGCGGGTCATCCGCTTCAAATAGTCTAAGGCCTGATCGGGTCTTCCGTAATTGTTCTCAGCGATACCTTGTACACCCGTTGGCAAAGTCATCACTGCGCCTGTATAAGAGAAAACCTTGCTGCCTTCAAACTTCCCATCCTCAGATTCAGAAACCTCGTCTCTATCTATTCCTGTGACAAATACGCCAAAAGGATTCACAAACTTGCTCCCTTTATCTAAAGCTTTGATGGCTTTTTCTTCTTCAGCAATTCCCATTTCCATAGGTGTGTTGACAACCCAGTTGTGAAAAAGGACGAAGCCTTGCTTTTTATTTCTAGGGTATGTGGATAACTTCCTTTTAGTTGCTCTTAATTCTTCGACAGCCCAAGGTTTATTTAAGGTATCAGCTCTTACAATTGCAGCATCGATCAATTTCATAGCTTCGGCTGTAGTTCCAATAAAATCGGCATACGAACTGAATTCTTCAACCCAAAATTCTTCGTTTATTTTCCTTTTTAGCTGGTCAGCTGTTTGTTGATAACTTTCGGATTGTTCTGCATCACCTATCACTTTAGCCATTTTTGCTGCATCAGCAAATGCTTTTTGAGTGTAAACAGCCACATCTATCATCTCGGATTCTAATCCGTGAATTTCCATCATGCCATAACCATCAGGAAAGAGATTTCCATCTTTGTCCTTTTCTTCCATCAGCCATTTTAGACCTTTCTTGATAAAGGGATAATATTTTTCTAAAAACTCTTTATCTCCAGTCCATTGATAGACCCACCATATCAGAGAGGCAAACTGTGGCGTTTCATTGATGTTTCCTGGATTGAAAATCACACCATTTGTACTGACTTCATGGATAACCTGACCATTGCCGTTAGATTCAGAGAGTTTGTGGATAAGTTCAATAGTGCGATATACCAAATCCTTTCTTCCTGTAGCTATAGCCCCTTTTAATGTGTATTCATTGTCCACACCAAACCACCAAGGATAATCCGGCATCCCCGCGCCAAGCCCTCGACCTACTTCAGGCACATCTCTCACCAGCCACTCGGTGTTATATTTCACCCATTCAAAAGCTTCCTGCAATTCCTTATCGGGAATAGTTAACTTTGACATGGAAGCGATTCTTCCATAATGCTTGATTTTGTCCTTCAAGTAAGTTTCATAGTGTTGCGCCAAAAGATCATAGGTTTTTTCAACATTTTGCTGAGAAGTATAAGAACCCGCTATGAAAACCTTGACTGTCTTTTCTTCTTTCGATTTTAAGGATATTTTGTATTGTAGATTGGCAGAAGTTCCTTTTCCCTGTGATGTGTAGTTACAGTTTGGATCAGCCGCTTCTGATTGTATTGCTATTTCATTTGAACCAAAAAGTACGTACCATTCATTGGATTGATCTTTTCCCCGCCAAGCTTGCCTAATTTCATCAAAAACTAAGTTATCCACATCATCAATCATCCCCACTCTTTCACCTAGCCATGCCGGCATCAAATCAGTATAGCCCGAAAAATTAAAATCAAAAGTCTGCTTTTGATCACTCTTATTGGTAAAAGTGTATTCTATGATGACACCTTCTATCGCATCAGGAACAAATTGAAACCTTGAGATTTCTAAATCTGGGATGGTTGATTCAAAGACATGCTTGTTTCCAAATGGGAAATTAACAAACTGATCAGCGCGATCTAGACAATAAGAACTTCCGTCTATTTGGACCGAGTTTGTAAATCCATCCATCAATTTGATAGGATGATTCCAAATCCCCCCCATTTCACCTTCGACATGCCATCCTAAATCCGGGAAAGTTCCATTTTGATGCCCTACCATATAGACACGATCACCTGCTGCAACAAAAGGAGAGTTGAGATATTCTTTTTTTCCAATCAACTGAGGACTATCAGCGATAAGATTTTGTAAATTAGTTTGGGGAGGTTCAGATTTGCATCCAAAAACAAGAAAGGCTAAAAAAACAAAGTAGAGGTGATCTAGGGTGAATTTATTCATAGCAAAAGGTATAAGACTTGATAATAAATGTAAGTCTTATACCTTAATTATCATACTTTATAACTCCACCTTTACAGCTCGATAACAAGATTTTTGTGGTTGAATTTATGAATGGCAAATTGATTGAGCTTATTATGCTTGCTGTTTTTTGGATTTTTTTCCAATATAATGCATGTTTTTTATTTCTCAGGAAGATACATTTCATGGTATTTAACTTTGGTAATAGGTGTAAATATCGGATAAAGTAAAAATAGACCTTACCGATTTTAAAATAAAAATTGTACCTTTGAAGCATGAAATATGATTTTAATATAGGGCAGTTGAGCGAAAATACCTTGCAATTGATGCAATCTGTGCATAATAAAAAGCAAAGATTGGATATGTTTCGTCCTATTCCTCACGCTTTGCTGGCCAATATTAGAGAAAACCTGAATATAGAATGGACTTATAATTCCAATCATATTGAAGGGAATACACTCACCTTGCAAGAGACCCGAATGGTGCTTGAAGATGGGATTACCGTGGGTGGTAAATCTTTGAACGAGCATCTTGAGATTGTAAACCACAGAGAGGCCATAAACTATGTAGAGTCTTTGGTATCATCAGATTATAAACTTACTGAAAGAGATGTTTTGGATGTGCACGAATTGGTGCTCAATAAAATCCAAAAGGACTTTGCTGGAAGATTTCGTACGGCTGGTGTTCGTATTGGAGGGGCTAATTTTATACCTCCCAATGCGCTAAAAGTGCCCGATTTGATTACCGAATTGATTGACTGGGAGAATACTTGTACGATGGATATTCTTGAAAAAGTCGCCTTATTTCACCATCGATTTGTGTGGGTTCATCCTTTTTTTGATGGCAATGGCCGCACGGTTCGCTTGATAATGAATTTACTGCTAATGAAAGAAGGTTTTCCTCCTGCGGTGATATTAGGTGTAGATAGAAAGCGCTATTACCAAGCTTTGAATCTGGCCAATACAGGTAATTTTGATAAGCTGACGTTTCTGATTGTGCAAGCTATTGACAGATCTCTTACCATTTATTTAAACAGTTTGGAAGATACTACCGGTGATTTTGACGCTATTTCCAATATTGTCAAAGAGCCTGATGTGCCTTATGGTCAGGAGTACATTAGCTTGTTAGCACGTCAAGGAAAAATAGAAGCCTATAAAGAGGGTCGAGTATGGTACACCTCCAAAAAATCTGTTGAAAATTATCTAAAAGGAAAAAAAGGGAAGAAATCTTAAATCTTCCCTTTTTTTATAATTAATCTTCCCAACCCCAAGGAGTAGGAGGTGTTTCTACTTCTTTGGTCAGATCAAATTTAACTATGATGGGAGAATTGTTATTGATTCTTCGAAGATTATAAGTAAAAGAAGTGTCATCCAAAGTTATCCACCAAACATTAGTAGCTGCATAAGGAATCAAATCTGTAGTTTCCTGATCTGCTGGGAAAAATTGAACTTTAGCCATTCCCGTGTTGCTGCTCAATCCTCCATACTGAGTTACTCTGTCTTCAGTTCCATCTTCATGCCTATGGTCATGCTTGAGTTTGATCAAGTTTCCTTCTTCCATTGTCAATACCCAAGTTCGAGAGTGGTCGTCACCAACGTGAAACGGAACAGTGATCTTCCCATCTTCGCATGTTCTCACGTGCATGACAAGTTTTTTGCCATAGAATTGGTCATTTTCTGATGCATTTAGCATCTCGCCTTCAAATGATTTGCCACAATGCTTGGATAGATTTTCCCAGAAAGTCAATGATCCAGGGCCTTCTGGTGCTGAAGTCCTTTGAGCCTGAACTTGTAGGCTGATGAGTATTGAAATTAGGATAAGAAGCTTTTTCATGTTTTTAAATTTTGCACAATTGATTTGTGTGATTTCTTTTAAGACAATTATTTACAGTGATACAATAAGGCTAAAATTCTCGGAAATGCCCAAACACTTTATATAAACAGGCTGTTATTTATTTAATGAAGTACAAGCGTTTATTAGTTTGGTTTAGAAATGACTTAAGGCTGCATGATCATGCAGCCTTATTTTCCGCATTAGAAAAATCGGAAGAGATTATCCCTGTTTATTGTTTTGATCCTAGGATGTTTAAAGAAACCAATCTAGGGTTTAGGAAAACTGGAAATCATAGAGCTAAATTTTTACTGCAAGCAGTTGAAAACTTGAAGAACAACCTTCAGAAGGTGGGCTCGAACTTATTGATATTGCATGGTTATCCTGAGGATTTAATTCCACAAAAGGCAAAAGAGCTTGGTGTGCAAGCCATATATTTTTCAGAGGAAGTAACATCTGAAGAAAAACAGGTTGAAAACGCATTAGAAAATGCAGCTTATAAACTTGGAATAGAAACAGCGTCTTTTTGGCAAATCACTTTATTTAACTTAGAGGATTTACCATTTCCCGTAAATCAAACTCCTGAAATTTTTACACAATTCAGAAAAGAATGTGAGAAATTCTCAAAAGTAAGAAAGACCTTCCCAGCACCAAAAAATATAAAATCACCAACAATAGAATGGGGAGATTTTCCTATTCTTTCAAAATATGGTTTGGAGAACCCTGCCATTTCATCTCAAGCTGTGATGGTGTTCGAAGGTGGAGAGGATGAAGGAATCAGGCGACTCCAAACTTACTTTTGGAAAAATGACTGCTTAAAAACGTATAAAGAAACTAGAAATGGTCTTTTAGGCGCTGATTACAGCAGTAAATTTTCTCCCTGGTTGGCTTTAGGATGTCTATCGCCTAGATATATTTTTGAAGAAGTTAAAAGGTACGAAAAGGAAAGAAAGAAAAATCAGTCTACTTATTGGTTGATTTTTGAGTTGATTTGGAGAGATTATTTCAGGTTTATTGCTAAGAAGCACGGGAACAAAATATTCCAAGTATCCGGTATCAAAAACACTGTGGATAACTGGAACAGAAGTGAAAAGCTTTTTCAAAAGTGGACTGATGGCAAAACAGGAATTCCATTCATTGACGCGAACATGAGAGAGCTGTACTCCTCAGGTTTTATGTCAAACAGAGGAAGACAGATCGTAGCTTCTTTTTTAGTCAATGATCTTAACATTGATTGGAGATGGGGGGCAGCGTATTTTGAGAGTCAATTGATAGATTATGATGTTTGCTCCAATTGGGGAAATTGGATGTATGTTGCTGGAGTTGGCAATGATCCAAGAGAGAACAGGTATTTCAACATCCTTAAGCAAGCGCACAATTACGATAGAAAAGGAGAGTATATTCGACATTGGATACCAGAACTTGATCCGATTCAGGGATTTGACATCCATCAACCTTTCGAGTTATCCACAAAACAGTTGAAGGAATCAGGCATTTCCCTTGGGGGAACTTATCCACATCCCATTGTCAATATACCCAAGTTTTAATTTTATTAAACCGCGAAAAAAGCTGAGGAACTCAATGGAAAGTTGATTCTGATTAAGCGTAGGTTGAAACTACGCTAAAATATCTTTATGATTTAATAGTATTAACGTCAGGGTCTTTCTTATACATAAATTGTTGAATAATTTTGAACAATATTCGACTCCTTCTGATTCGTGGGAAAAGTGTTGTAAATCATATTTTCTCCCCCGGTTTCACCGGAGACTAATAAAATTTTAACCCCTTTCAGGGTTTTTGATTTGGTTGAAATTGTGTTCATCAATGGTAAATTCTCTTCTGTTTATAACTGTTTACCTCTGCGGCTAATTGTTTTTTGGCGCAACGATACGCAATGGAATATAAAAAAAGAAGAATCCCATTAGGCATAGTTTGCAACTAGCCTTAATATTTTTATTGATTTATTTATCCAAAGTTAGTATAATCTTCTTGTTAAAAATCTTGCATTTCAGTTTGTAAAATGCAACTATATTTGGTTACTTTGAGTTATGTCAAAAAAAGCTAAGCTTCTAAGTAGGTTTTTGAACATGCCATCAGACTTCCATTACGATGAGCTTGTCAAGCTTCTTTGATATTTTGGTTTTGAAGAGATTAAAGTTGGTAAGACATCTGGGTCTAGAGTTAGATTTCAAGATGAACATGGCACACCAATTATGTTACACAAACCTCATCCAAACGGGATTATGAAGCTGTATCAACTTAAACAAATTAAGGAATTATTAAAACTATGAAACACTTAAATCATAAAGGATATACAGGAAGTATCGAATACAGTCCTGAGGATAGTATGCTATATGGAAAAGTAATCGGTATTCAGGGACTTATTTCATATGAAGGAGAGACTGGAAAGCTTCTAGAAGAAGATTTTAAGTTGGCTGTAGAGAGCTATTTATCAGATTGTAAACAAAATGGGATTTCTCCTGAGAAACCATTTAAGGGTAGTTTTAATGTAAGAATTTCTTCAACCTTACACCAAAAAGCTGCACTCTTGGCTATGGAGGCAAAAACATCTTTGAATAATATAGTAGCTGAGGCTATTAGATTACATATTGAGAAAGAGGCGGTGTGATTAAGATGAATTTAAACTTCATTCATTTTTTATTCAAATGAAATTTTCTATTGGGTCTGTAGAATGTAAAATAATCAGTGATTATCATAAAAATTGCAAAAAATATTGATCCGTAAATCTCTTTAGGTTGAGATATATTATCAAAGTTAAACCGGATCATAAGTAAATAATGAATAATACCAGCGATCAGATAAAGGGGAAGGCTAATCTTAAAAAGATAGTTTTTGTAGTTTGGGAATTTTTCTAACCAATTTTTCTTTTTCATTGCCTTTATATTTGAGTTGAACCTTTCTCCAAAAAAGCCAGAACATATATCAAACTCGGCTTTTTCGCTTCAAACATCCCCATGTGACCAACTCCTTCTAATTCATGGTAGGCAGTAGCGAAAGGTTCATGTTCTTTGCTTGCCTCTATTTTTATAGCAGGATCTAAGGTGCCGGCGATCATCAGTTTTGCGCCTCCAAAAGTTTTCCACACTTCAAATCTGTCTTTTCGGTCTCGCATGGCTTGGATGTATGCGATGACAGTTTTCTTAGCTGTCTTTTTTCCATATTGAATCAAGGTTGCGATTTCTTCCACCAATCGTTCTTGATGCTGAGCGGAGAAGAGAGGGGGTACAAAAGAGTCTATGAACTTTTCCACACCATGTTTTTTGATAAATGTGATGGTTTTATTCCGGGTATGCTTTTTTTCTTGGTCATCAGCAAACGCTGTGGAATGAAACAATCCTATGCCATCAATTTCCGAACCCATCAACTCCGCCATGGCTAAAGCAACGTATCCACCAAGTGAATGGCCTATGATGATAGGTTTTTGGATTTCTTGTTCTTCCATCCAATCATGAAGGGTAACTGCTACTTCTTCAAGGTTCAATTGTGAAACTTTTAATGATGACTCACCAAAACCGGGCAAATCAAGACAATAGACTTTGTGGCTTTTTGAAAGTTGTTCTGAAAAAATTTTCCACATTTCCTTCGTTTCACAAAATCCATGAAGTAAGATGATTGGCTTTCCAGCGCCTTGTTTGGTAAAAGAGATCATAATGTAAAAATAAAAAAAGCCTTGCTGAATCACAGCAAGGCTTCTACTAAAATATCTTCGTCTAAAATTATCTTCTAACCTGAACTTCAACCAGCTCCCTTACGGCATCTGCAATTCCTTCTGGATCAAAGCCACATTCTCTGTGAAGCTCAATTTGCTCACCGTGTTCTACGATGGTATCAGGAATACCTAGTCTCTTAACCTGAGAAGTGTAACCATGGTCTGTCATCCATTCCACAACTGCAGAACCAAATCCTCCCATTAAAGCACCATCTTCGACAGTAATTACTTTCTTGAATTTCCCAAAAACTTCATGAAGCAAGTCTGCATCCAGTGGCTTCACAAATCGCATATCATAATGCGCTGGATTTATACCTTCTTCTGCAAGTTTCTCTGTTGCTTCTACGGCATAATTTCCAATATGTCCTAAAGTCAAAATCGCTACTTCTTCTCCTTCTTTGATGATTCTTCCTTGTCCAATTGGAATTTCTCGCATTGGTGTTCTCCATTCCGGCATCACGCCTTGACCTCTTGGGTATCGAATAGAGAAAGGACCCTCGTATTGCGTAGCGGTATACATTAGGTTTCTCAACTCTTCTTCATTCATCGGAGCTGTGACGACCATATTTGGAACACATCTGAAAAAAGCAATGTCATACGCACCATGGTGTGTCGGGCCATCCGCTCCAGCAAATCCCGCTCTGTCTAAACAGAATACAACTTGCAAATTTTGTAAAGCTACATCATGCACAACTTGATCATAAGCTCGCTGCATGAAGGAACTATAAATATTACAGAATGGGATCATACCCTGAGTTGCTAAGCCAGCAGAAAAAGTCACGGCATGTTGCTCAGCGATTCCTACATCAAATGCTCTGTCAGGCATTTCTTTCATCATGATGTTGAGAGAAGAACCTGAGGGCATCGCTGGGGTGATTCCCATAATTTTATCATTTTCCTTAGCCAATTCTACCAAAGTATGCCCAAAGACATCTTGGTATTTTGGTGCTTGGGGAGCAGTAGGAGTTTTTTTATAAATCTCACCTGTTACTTTATCAAACAATCCCGGTGCATGCCAAGTGGTTTTGTTTCCATTTTCGGCAGGTGCATAACCTTTTCCTTTTACTGTGACACAGTGAAGGATTTTTGGTCCAGGAATATCTCTCAAGTCAGAGAGCACTTCTACCAAATGATTGACATCATGACCATCGACAGGACCAAAATATCTGAGATTTAAGGATTCAAATAAATTACTTTGTTTTAAGACAGTGGACTTGATCGCGCCTTCTACTTTGGAGATCACTTCCTGAGCAGAAGTACCAAACTTGCTGAATTTTCCAAGCAAATTCCAAACTTCGTCTTTGACTTTATTGTAAGTATGTGAAGTGGTAATGTCTGTCAAATAATCTTTCAGTGCACCCACATTTGGGTCGATAGACATGCAATTATCATTAAGGATAATGATCAAATTGGTATCTGATACACCTGCATGGTTCATAGCTTCAAAAGCCATCCCACCAGTCATCGAACCATCACCAATCACAGCAACGTGTTGCTTCAATTTATCACCCTTATATTTTGATGCCATGGCCATGCCAAGAGCAGCAGAAATAGAGGTGCTCGAATGACCTACCCCAAAAGTATCGTATTCGCTTTCTTTTCTTTTTGGAAAACCAGATAAACCCCCATAAATCCGGTTTGTATGAAATTGATTTTTTCGCCCAGTTAAAATTTTATGCCCGTAGGCTTGATGACCTACATCCCATACCAATTGGTCTTCAGGTGTGTTGAGCACATAATGAAGTGCTACTGTCAATTCTACAACACCCAAACTTGCGCCAAAATGACCTCCATAGATTGATACATTATCTATTATGTATTGGCGAAGTTCATCGCTGATTTGGATAAGCTGATCTTTAGAAAACTTCTTGAGATCAGCTGGGGAGTCGATTTGAGCGAGTAATTTACCTGGGGTAATTATCATTATGAATATTTTGTTTTTTAAAAATAATTAACTCTGTTGATTGGCTATTGTTTTGAACAAGTCAAGATTCAAGCCAAAGCAAATCCACAAATAAGCTTTTATCTTAACAGGCGTTTAATTTAGCATTAATTTAGATATCTTTGAATGCTATTGCACCGCAAAATTAAGATAAATTAAATAGTATCCAGTGAGTTTCGAAATCAAATTACCACTTTTCGAAGGACCTTTCGATTTGATGCTCTTCTTTATTGAGAGAGATGAGTTGGATATCTATGATATTCCCATCTTTAAGATTACCAATGACTTTCTAGATTATCTCCACCAATTAGAAAAAATGGAAATCGAAGTGGCGAGTGAGTTTATCTTATTTGCAGCGACTTTGATGAAAATAAAGTCCAAAATGCTGATTCCAAGACCCGAAATCAACGAGCATGGGGAAGAGGTCGATCCAAGAGAGGAGCTGATCAGACATTTGTTGGAATATAAAAAGTATAAATCAGTGATTGGTGATTTGGCTACTTTGGAAGAAAGCCAACTTGCCAAAGAGAAGCGAGGAAATATCTTGTCAGAGCTCAAGCAATTGTCTAAGGTAGATGATGTAGAGGCTGAAATGCAAGATCTGGATTTGTACAAATTACTGAAAGTGTATCAAAAAGTAATGTCAAAATTCGCTGCCAGAACAGATGAAACCACGCACACGGTTGTTCAATATCCGTATTCCATCGAACAGCAAAAGGATTTTGTTATGGATAGAATAAGCTTTAGAGATAAGGTACCTTTTACTGAATTCATTTCTTACAAACCAGATAAAATTTTCGTGATTTATACTTTTTTAGCCATTTTGGAACTTCTCCAACTTTCCTTGGTTACAATCAGGATAGGAGAGGGATTTAATAATTTCTGGGTAGAAAAAACAGAGCCGATTACCATGGCTTAGTGTATGAAGATAGACAATAAGAAAATTTTTGAAACGCTTAATCCTAATAAGATTTGGGTTCCTGTCATTATTGGTTTGGGAATCGTATTTCTAATGTTTTACCTTGACCCGAGTGTCAATGCCAAAACATTAAGGGGTGTTTTTGATGCTTCGTTTATTGCTATTTTTGTGGCTATTGTAGTTATTTTCTTTAGAGACTTGGGCTATGTTTATAGAATTAGAGCGGTTACAGATAAGCAGCTCACGTGGACACGGGCGATTTATGTAATTATACTTTGGGAATTTGCATCGGCAGTTACGCCTTCAGTTGTTGGTGGTTCGGCGGTAGCCATTTTTATTTTAAATAAGGAAGGCATCAAGCTTGGAAAGGCCATTTCCTATGTGATGGTAACTGCTATTTTGGATAATCTCTTTTTTGTAATTGGTGCTCCGATTATTTTATTTTTCGCACAGGGTAATATTTTTCCTGAAAGCCGGGTA